>NZ_JBFAYV010000013.1:0-182959 GCF_040681495.1 Nocardia sp. NPDC051756
CTAGCCAGGCGGAGATGGCGTTGCCGAGGTTGAAGGCGCCGATGTTGACGGCGGAGGCCAAAGTTGGTGCGCCTGAGGCCTGATCGAGCACGCGCTTCTGGAGCGGCGGCACGGTGGCGAAGCCGAGCGCGCCGATCAGCACGACGGTGATGGCGGCGGCGATCTTGTTGTGCGCGGTGAGGGTGAACAGCGCGAGCACCACGGCCAGACCGCCGAGGGACAGGTAGAGCATCGGCATCAGGTGCCGATCGGCGAACTTGCCGCCGATCAGGTTGCCCGCGAAGAAGCCGACGCCGAACAGCACGAGCAGCCAGGTGACCGAGCTGTCCGCGAAGCCGGTGACCTCGGTCATCATCGGCGCGAGATAGGTGATCGCCGCGAACACGCCGCCGAAGCCGAGCACGGTCATGGCCATCGCGAGCAGCACCTGCGGGTTGCGGAACACGGCGAGCTCGGTGCGCAGCCGCGCGTCCTGCGGGGCGGGCTGCTCCGGGACCAGCAGGGCGATGCCGACCAGGCCGATCAGGCCGACCAGCGCGACGATCAAAAACGTGAGCCGCCAGCCGAATTGCTGGCCGAGCAGGGTGCCGAACGGGACGCCGACCATGGTGGCGACGGTCAGTCCGGTGAACATGATCGCGATCGCGCCGGCGCGTTTGTCCGGGCGAACCACGGCGCCCGCGACGACCGCGCCGATGCCGAAGAACGCGCCGTGCGCCAGCGAGGCGACGATCCGTCCGGTCAGCATCAGGCCGAAAGTCGGTGCGACAGCGGACAATACGTTGCCCGCGACCAGGAGCAGCAGCATGCCGAGCAGCATGCGCTTGCGCGAGACCCGCGTGCCGAGCCCGGTCATCAGCGGTGCGCCGACCACCACACCGAGCGCGTACCCGGTGACCAGCAGTCCCGCGGTGGGGATGGACACCGCGTAGGTACTGGCGATGTCGGGGAGTAACCCGACGACGACGAATTCGGTGGTGCCGATTCCGAATGCCCCGAGCGTCAGGGCGAGGAGTGCGAGCGGCATGAGCGAGAGCCTCCACGATAAGTTGCGCCTGATCCTTACAGGCGTAAACAATAATTGCAGGCGCGTGATAATTGCAAGCGCGGGCTATTGCGAAGCTCATCTATCCTGGAGGGACACCCTCTACGCGGAAGGAACGCGATGACCGCGGATGCCGCCCTGACCGGCCTGGCCGATGGCTGGTACGCACTGTCGCTGCTGCACGATCGGATCGAGGCGCACATCGAACGGGCGCTACAGACCGGGCACGACCTGAGCGTCCGCGAGTACTCGCTGCTGGTCGTGCTCAGCCGTCAGCACGACGGACCGGGCGGGCATCTGCGGATGAACCAGGTGGCCGAGGCGGTGGTGTTGAGCCAGAGCGCGACGACCCGGCTGGTCACCCGGCTGGAGGACCGCGGCCTGCTTCAGCGCTACCTGTGCCCCGACGATCGTCGTGGCATCTACACCGACGTCACCCCGCCGGGCTTGGCCCTGCTGGCCCAGGCCCGCCCCACCCACGACGACGCCCTGTCCAGCGCGCTCGGCCAAGCAGCTGCCGACCCCGAACTGGCCCCGCTCGTGGCGGCCGTGGAAGCCCTCAACACCAGCTCCGCCCGCAGTCCTCGAGCCCGCCAGTACCGTCCGGTCTGACCAACGGCGTCATCGAACGGGACCTGATGCCGCGCCTCCTCGTCTGTTGGCACGGCCATGTCCCGTTCGGTGCGTGAATGGGTCTGCTCGCCGTGGCCGGCGGGACGTGGCGGAGGCACCTCGCGACATATGGTGCTGTGATGTCCCGGTTGCGGCGACTACTGCACGGTGATGGTGCCGCGCATTTCCGGGTGCAGGGAGCAGAGGTAGCGGTAGGTGCCGGGGACGGTGAAGGTGTAGCTCCAGTCGCCCTTGTCGATGATCGGGCTGTTGAGGCCCATGGCCTTGTCGCCGATGCCCTGCACGGTGTGCGGGGCCTTGTCCTTGAAGTGCCAGGTGACGGTGTCGCCGGCCTTGACCGTGAGCTCGGCCGGGGCGAACTTCATGTTGCTCACCTCGACGGTGGCGTCGGCGGGTTTCGCGTCGCCGGTGGGCTGGGCCGTCGTGGTGGTCGGGTGCGGCCGCTTCGTGCTGGTCGCGGCGGCGCCGGAGTCGCTGCCCCCGCACCCGGCGACCAGCAGCGCCGCTGCCACCGCGAACCCGGTGACAACCTGCGTGGACCTTGCACGGGGCTTGACCATTGACATGATGGCCAAGCGTAGTCTGCGAACGAGTAGTGCCGAAGTGGAGGATTCATTCATGTCCACGCAGCGGGGTTATTACACCGCCGACGAAGTACGCGCGGCCGAGGCCGAGCTGTTCACCCGGGTCCCGGACGGCGTTCCCATGCAGCGCGCGGCCTACGGTCTGGCCACCGTCGTCGCGGGTGAGCTGCGGGCGCGCACCGGCGGGGTCGCCGGACGTTCGGTGACCTTGCTGGTCGGTTCGGGCGACAACGGCGGTGACGCGCTGTGGGCCGGATCGATGCTGCGGCGGCGGGGCGTCGCCGTGACCGCGGTGCTGTTGAATCCGGCGCGCGCCCATGCGAAAGGTCTTGCGGCGCTGGGCAAGGCGGGCGGTCGATTATCCACGGAGGTCGGCGACCCCGACCTGGTCATCGACGGCATCGTGGGCATTTCCGGGCGTGGCGCGCTGCGGCCGGATGCCGCGGAACTCGTTGCGTCGCTGCGGGTCCCGATCATTGCCGCGGATTTGCCGAGCGGCGTGGATCCGGATACCGGCGCGATCGCCGGGCCCGCCGTGCAGGCCGATGTCACGGTCGCGTTCGGCGCGTACAAGCCGGTGCACGTGCTCGCCGCGCCGCACTGCGGGCGAATCGAACTGGTGCCCATCGGGTTACGCCTGCCGGAGCCGAATCTGGCGGCGCTGGAACCCGCTTCGATCGGCGCGAGCTGGCCGGTGCCGAATGCCACCGACGACAAGTACTCCCAGGGTGTCACCGGTGTGTGCGCGGGCAGCGCGGAATACCCGGGCGCGGCGGTGTTGTGCACCGGCGCTGCCGTCGCGGCGACGTCGGGCCTGGTCCGGTACGCCGGAACCGGCGCCGACGAGGTCCTCGCGCATTTCCCCGAAGTCATTGCCACCGAGCAGGTCTCGGCGGTCGGGCGGGTCCAGGCCTGGGTGTTCGGTCCCGGTGCGGGCACCGACGCGGACGCGCACAAGCGGCTCGTCGAGATCCTCGCCACCGACCTGCCCGTCGTGGTGGACGCCGACGGCCTCACCTTGCTTGCCGCCGAACCCGAGCTGGTTCGTGGCCGCACCGCACCGACCGTATTGACCCCGCACGCAGGCGAATTCGCGCGACTCACCGGGGCAGAGGTCGGCGATGACCGAGTGGCCGCGGTTCGCGCGCTCGCCGACGACTGGCAACTCACCGTCCTGCTGAAGGGCCGCGCCACCCTCGTCGCGGCACCTGGTGCACCGGTCCTGGTCAACGAGGCGGGCGCGTCCTGGGCCGCCACCGCCGGCGCGGGCGACGTCCTCTCCGGCATCATCGGCGCGCTGCTCGCCGCGGGCCACACCCCCGCCTGGTCCGCCGCGGCCGCCGCCAGGGCGCACTCCCTCGCCGCCAATCTCGCCGCGCATGCCGGGCAGCCCGAAGCCGCGCCGATTTCGGCGACCCCGCTGCTCGAGCACCTCCGTCCGGCCATCCGAACCCTGCGTGCAGTCGGATTCAGTCATAGGCACGCCCTATGATCTGTGCCGCAGGACACGGCCGCGGCAACTCACTTCGATCAGACCTGGCCGCCCCAATAGACTTCAGCAGAACGTGACGACTTACTCCGACGGCACGTGGGTAACTCGTCGGGTACGGGCTGAGCACAGCCCGCCGCGTCACCGCCAGCCGCCGAGGCCACTGCCGTGGCGTCGGCAGCTGGCCTGATTCCCGGAGAGGCGGGCATGTACACGCAAGTGGAGACGGTCGTCGATCTGGATGCCATTGCCCAGAACGTGCGCATTCTGCGGGAATTCGCGGGCGATGCCGCGGTGATGGCGGTGGTCAAGGCCGACGGCTACAACCACGGCGCGGTCGAAGTCGCGAAGGCGGCGTTGGCCGCGGGTGCCGCGGAACTCGGCGTCACCGCGATCGCCGAAGGCGTGGAACTGCGCGCGGCGGGGATCACCGCGCCGATCCTGAGCTGGCTCAACGACTCCGGCGCGGACTATGCCGCCGCGATCGATGCCGACCTCGAGATCGGCGTCTCCTCGCTCAGTCAGCTGCGCGCGGTGGAAGCGGCGGCCAGGGAAACCGGCCGCACCGCGACGGTCACCTTCAAGGTGGACACCGGCCTCAACCGCAACGGCCTGTCGGCGGTCGAATATCCACAGGCGCTCACCGAACTGCGATCCCTGGTCGACGAGCAGGCGGTGCGCTTCCGGGCGATCTTCTCCCACCTCGCCCGCGGCGACGAGCCCGAGCATCCGACCAACAACCTGCAACGCGACCGCCTGCTGGACGCCATCGCCACCGCCAAAGAGCACGGCCTGGAACCGGAATTGGTGCACCTGGCCAACTCGCCCGCCACGCTGACCCGCCCCGACCTCGCCTTCGACCTGGTCCGCGCGGGCATCGCGATGTACGGCCTGTCCCCGGTTCCCGAACTCGGTGACTTCGGCCTGCGCCCGGCGATGACCTTTCAGGCCCGCGTCGTTCAGGTCAAACGGATCGCGGCCGGGGAGGGGGTCTCCTACGGGCACACCTGGGTCGCCCCGCGCGACACCACGATCGCGCTCATCCCCGCGGGCTACGCCGACGGCGTATTCCGGCCGCTGAGTGGACGTTTCGAGGTGTGGCTCGGCGGCGCACGGCAGCCGAGCGTCGGCCGGGTCTGTATGGACCAGTTCGTCGTCGACCTCGGCGACAACGCCGCGAACGTCCAGGAGGGCGATGTCGCGGTGCTGTTCGGCGGCGCGGACGGCGCGCCGCGCGCCGAGGACTGGGC
The DNA here is from genome assembly GCF_040681495.1 of Nocardia sp. NPDC051756. Classification (NCBI taxonomy): domain Bacteria; kingdom Bacillati; phylum Actinomycetota; class Actinomycetes; order Mycobacteriales; family Nocardiaceae; genus Nocardia; species Nocardia sp. NPDC051756. The sequence continues at coordinate 5,002 of NZ_JBFAYV010000013.1, forward strand.
GGCCCGGCTCGACACGATCAACTACGAGGTCGTCTGCTCGCCGCGCGGCCGCGCGACGCGCCGCTACGTGGGCGGTTCCCGGTGAGCCGCCGGATCACCATGCTGCGCGGCGGCCTCGCCACCGCGGGTGTGGTCGGTGCGCTGGCCGGGGTGCACGCGCTGCGCCGCGCGGGCGCCCGCGTGCTGTGGCCGGCCCGGCGCGACGAATACCGCGACGAGAACTTCGATCTCATCGATGAGGACCGCTCGGGCGCGGTACTGACCGAGGACGGCGTGCGCCTGGCCACCCGCGAATGCGGTCCCGCGGACGCGCCGGTCACCGTGATCTTCGTGCACGGCTTCTGCAACACCATGGAGTCCTTCCACTTTCAGCGCCGCGACCTCGAAAAGCGGTGGGGCGCAAGCGCGCGCCTCGTGCTGTTCGACCTGCGCGGGCACGGCCGCTCGGGCACGCCGGAGACGGAGAGCTGCACCGTCGCCCAGCTCGGCCGCGACCTCGCCGCGGTGATCACGGCGAGCGCGCCGACGGGTCAGGTGGTGCTGGTCGGGCATTCGCTGGGCGGGATGGCGGTGCTCGCGGCCGCGGCGCAGTTCCCGGAGCTGTTCGCGGCCAGGGTGATCGGGGTCGCGCTGCTGTCCACCGCGGCCGCCGAGGTCACCGCGGCGGGCATCACCCAGCTGCTGCGCAGCCCGGCGATCGACGGGTTCCGGATGGCGGTGCACACCGCGCCCGCGCTGGTGCAGGCCGGCCGGTCCACGGCCCGGCATGTGATCACGCCGATCCTGCACGTCAGCTCGTATCACGGCCCGGTGAGTCCCACCCTGTCCCGGTTCACCACCATGATGATCGATCGGACGCCGGTCGAGACCATAGTCAAATTCCTGAAAGCCATCGAGCTGCACGATGAATCGGCCGCGCTGCCGACCCTCGCGCACCTGCCGGTGCTGGTGCTCGGCGGCACCAACGATCTGGTGATCCCGTTCCGCAACTCTCGCGCGCTGTCGCACGAGCTGCCGAGCAGCGAACTGATCCGGCTCATCGGCGCCGCGCACATGGCGCACCTGCAATACCCGGATATCGTCAACGACGCGCTGGATCGATTGCTGGTCCGCGCCGGCGTGCGTGAACCGACCCAGGCCTCGGAGGTGACCAGTGGCTGACCGGCAGCAGCGGACTCTGCCCACCGTCGCCGACACCGAGGCGCTCGGCCGGGAACTCGCGGCGGGGCTCGGCGCGGGCGACCTGGTGGTGCTCGACGGCCCGCTCGGCGCGGGCAAGACCGCGCTGACCCGGGGCATCGCGGCGGGGCTCGGCGTGCAGGGGCGGGTCAGCTCGCCGACGTTCATCATCGCCCGCCAGCACCGGGCCGGCACCGACGAGGGCGCGGTGCCGCTGGTGCACGTGGACGCCTATCGACTCGGCGGCGATCTGGACGAGCTGGATGCCCTGGACCTCGACACCGATCTGCATCAGGCGGTGGTCGTGGTGGAGTGGGGCCGCGGGGTCGTGGAACACCTCAGCGATCGGCACCTGCGGGTGCTGCTGTCACGCGAACCGGATTCCGACGTGCGCACCGCCGAATGGGAATGGGTGGATTAACTACTCGGTAGCTCCGCACCGACGGCAGCTACCAACCGGTATCGTTGGATCAATCATGCTGGTATTAAGTGTCGACACCGCGACACCCGCCGTGACAGCGGGATTGGTGGAACTGGAGCAGGCCGCACAGGGCGCGGACACGCGCACCCTCGCCTCCCGGGTTCGGGTCGATCCGCGCGCGCATGCCGAGGTGCTCACCCCGCAGATTCTCGAATGCCTCACGGAGGCGCGACGTTCCAGGGCCGACCTCGACGCGGTCGTGGTCGGCATCGGGCCGGGCCCGTTCACCGGGCTGCGCGTCGGCATGGCGACGGCCGCCGCCTTCGGTGACGCGCTGGGCATTCCGGTGTACGGCGTGTGCAGCCTGGACGCGATCGCCGCGGACACGGTGTCGGACCTCACACCCGGCAGCGAGCTGCTGGTGGTCACCGACGCGCGCCGCCGGGAGGTGTACTGGGCGCGCTACCGCGACGGCGCGCGCGTGGCCGGGCCGGACGTGGCCAAGCCGAGCGAGGTGGATATGGCGCAGGCCACGGTGATCGCCGGATCCGCCTCGCATGTCGACTTCTTCGACCTGCCGGTGCTGCCGGTGGAGACGCCGTCGCCGGCCGGGCTGGTGCGGGTGGCCGCGGCCGAGCTGCTTGCGCGTACCGTGCCGGACGCGTTGGTGCCGCTGTATCTGCGCAGGCCCGACGCCGTGGAGAAGAGCTATCGCGCGCTGGACCGGACAGGAGCGTGAGGCGGATGACGATCCGAATCGAGCCGATGGTCACCGCGGACATCGACCGCTGCGTCGAACTCGAGCAGCTGCTGTTCCCGGAGGATGATCCCTGGCACGCGGTGGCCTTCCAATCGGAGCTGGCCGCGCCGCACAATCGCTACATCACCGCCCGCGACGACGACGGGCGAATGGTCGGCTACGCCGGCGTCGCGCTGCTCGGTGATGACGAACACCCCGAGGCCGAGGTGCACACCATCGGTGTCGACCCGACCTGCCTGCGGGCGGGCATCGGCACGCTGCTGCTGGAGGCGCTGCTGGACGTGGCGGGCAACCGCGGCGGGCCGGTGTTCCTCGAGGTGCGCACCGACAACACGCCCGCGATCGCGCTGTACGCCAAGCACGGTTTCCACATCATCGGGTTGCGGAAGAACTACTACCACCCCAGCGGCGCCGACGCCTACACCATGCGCAGGCCCGCGCTGAGCGCGCTGCCCCTCCCGGACGAGGTTCTTTCGTGATCATCATGGGCATCGAAAGTTCCTGCGACGAAACCGGAGTCGGCATCGTGCGCAGGCACGACGACGGCAGCTGCGAGCTGCTCGCCGACGAGGTCGCCTCCAGCGTCGATCAGCACGCGCGGTTCGGCGGCGTGGTGCCGGAGATCGCGTCGCGCGCGCATCTGGAGGCGATCGTGCCCGCCATGCGGCGGGCGCTCGCCGCGGCGGGGATCGCGAAGCCGGACGCGCTGTGCGTGACCATCGGACCCGGCCTGGCCGGTGCGCTGCTGGTCGGCGCCGCGGCCGCGAAAGCCTATGCGGCGGCGTGGGATGTGCCGTTCTACGCGTTGAACCATCTCGGCGGGCATGTCGCGGTGGACACGCTGGAGCACGGACCGATGCCGCCGTGCGTCGCGCTGCTGGTCTCCGGCGGTCACACGCATCTGCTGCACGTCACCGATCTGGCCGAGCCGATCATCGAGCTCGGCAGCACCATCGATGACGCGGCGGGCGAGGCGTTCGACAAGGTGGCCCGGCTGCTCGGGCTCGGGTTTCCGGGCGGTCCGGCGCTGGATGCCGCTGCACGGCAGGGCGATCCGCGGGCGATCGCGTTCCCGCGCGGAATGACCGGGCCGCGGGACGCGCGCTACGACTTCTCGTTCTCCGGGTTGAAGACCTCGGTGGCGCGTTATGTCGAGTCGGCGCAGCGCAGTGGGCTGACCGCCGAGGATCTGCCGATCCCGGACATCGCGGCGTCGTTCCAGGAGGCGGTCGCGGACGTGCTCACCATGAAGGCGGTGCGGGCGGCCCAGGACGTCGGCGTGGACACGCTGGTGCTCGGCGGCGGCGCGACGGCCAACTCCCGGATCCGGTCGATGGCCGAAGAGCGTTGCACGGCGGCCGGATTGACGCTGCGGGTGCCGAAGCCGCGGCTGTGCACGGACAACGGGGTGATGATCGCGGCGCTCGGCGCGCATGTGATCGCGGGTGGCGCGAAGCCTTCGCCGTTGACGGTGGCGACCGATCCGGGGCTGCCGGTTTCGATCAGCCGGGTGGTCTGAGAGTCCTAGCCGACTCACGATCTCCGGGTAGTGGCCGCCCGGTCTCCGTACAGGTCAGTCGTTTTCGCCGAACTGCCAGGGGTTTCCCGCGCCCGGATTCGCCGAACCCGAATTCTGCCGAGGCGGCAGCGGCAGGTGTGACTGCGCGGGCGCCTGCGTCGGCGCGGATCGCTGATTCGGGGTGGTGGGCCGGTTCTTGTCCTGGCCGGACGAACCACCCTGCGGGCCCGCGGAATTGCCGAACAACGGACCGAGCAGCTCCGGGAACGGGATCACCGGCAGGTTCGGGTCGGGGCGCAGCGTCGGCTGGGTCGGCGGGGTGGCCGGGGTTGGGGTCGCGGTGCTCGACGGCTGGCCGCGGTCCTGGGTGATCGGCGGAATGTTGCCGGTCGGTGGACGATTGGTGCTTTCCTGATTCCGGCCGCTGGTCGAGGTGCCCGCGCCGGTCGGCGCGACGATGCTGCCCGGCGACGGCGGCAGCTGCGAGACGCTGCTGGTGGTGCCGGCGGGGGAGACCTCGTCGTCGGAGGTGGGCGCGAAGGTCTTCACGCCGTAGCCGATGATCAGGCCGACCACCACGATCGCGCCGGCCAGCGTGCCGACCACCTTGGTGAACGTGCCGACCGGCGCGTCGGCGCCGAGCGCGGCCACCGGGAACACCGACGGCTGCACCGAATCGGCCACCAGCGCGGCGCCTTTGGCGATCACGGCGTCGGGATCTTCGACGGTGAACACCGGGACGTCCAGCTTCGCGCCGAGCGTGTCGACCACGGCGGGAATGTTGGCTCCGCCGCCGATCACCGTCACCGCCTGCGGGAACTTGGGCGCCCGGGCGAACACCGCGGCGGCGAAGACGGCGGTCTCGCGCAGCAGGTCGGCGATGAGCTCCTCGAAGTCGGCGCGGGTCAGCTTGAGCGGCTGGCCGGCCACGTGGTCGATGGTGACGGCGGGCGCGATGGACAGATGTTCCTTGGCCGCGCGGCCGCGATTGGTCAGCATGCCGCGGTTGGGGCGGGTGCCGCGCCGGGCGTAGTGCAGGTCGACCAGGTGGTGGTAGATGAGATCGTCGATGGCGTTGCCGCTGACCGTGATCGTGCGCTCGGACCGGAGCACGGTGCCGTCGGCCTGGTCGGCCACGGTCACGGTGAGTCCGGTCGCGCCGAGGTCGACGATGGCGACGGTGTCGTAGCGGTCCAGCAGGCCGGTGTGCCGCAGGTAGGTGAGCGCCGCGGTGCCCTCCGGGACGAGCCGGAGGTCGCGCTGCTTGCCGGTGGCCGAGCGGATCGCCTGCGCCTGTTCCTTGCTGCGGTAGGCGACGGCGACGCTGGTCGGCGGGCGACTGGTCGGCGATTCCAGGTTGCGCGGCTGCGCGCCGGCGAAGCGCGCGCCGACCGGATAGCCGGCGTCGTGCAGCTGCGTGGTGGGTAGCTGGGTGGTCATCAGCTCGATCGAGGACGCGACGAGGTCACCGAGGTCGGAGTGGGCCGCGTCGGCGGAGACGACGCGGTAGTCGAAGCTCTGCGCGCCGTTCGACGCGGTGGCGACGAGCGCGGAGCACACGACCTCGGACCCGGCCGAGATACCGAGGGATGTTCGCATGTTCATTCACCTCCCTTCGAGCGGATGATCAAGTGCCGCTGACCATCTCGATTGGACTGCCGAACCGCCTGTGGTCGACGGACGATCCGGCTTCGAAACCCGTGCGGTCCCGTTATCCGGATGGGTCGCGGGGACCGGCGATGGATCACGTGTGGCTAGCTCTCTGATGCAGCTCGATTGGCGCTGGTTCTTCTCTGACGCTGGGTGTTCGATGACGCCGGAACTTCGGATCACGCTGAGGTATTCGGTGACGCCGAGCGGTGTAGCGACGTACGTTCTGTGACAACCCCTGGTCTCCGACGGCACTGGTTCGTGACGAACACAGCGGTCGGACAGCGACCGTCGTCAATACTGTCACAATCCGTTATCCGAACGTTACAGTTTTCCGGATCTCTTGAAAACCCCTCCGGGCGTGCGTTGGGCGTGTCGGCGACCACGGGCGTGCGCCGGAGCGCTCGGCAGCGCGACGGTCCGGGGGTCGCGCGATCCGAAATTGGCACATCCCGGCCTTGAGCGCTGGCACTCTCATGTATAGAGTGCTAGTCGGTACTGCTGATGTGCGCGGCCGGAGTTTTCTCCGTTCTACGCACTGGGCGTGTGCCAGGCATTTTGACTACTGAGCAGGGGTCCCGGCACCCGCGACGACGGGGCTATGCGACAGGGTCAGCATCAAAACCTGATACCGATGGTCCGGAACAACAGTTGCGGACGACATCCCCTGAAAGTGGAGGGCTCAACGTGGCGAGCGTGAACATCAAGCCGCTCGAGGACAAGATCCTCGTCCAGGCCAACGAGGCCGAGACGACGACGGCCTCCGGCCTGGTCATCCCCGACACGGCGAAGGAAAAGCCGCAGGAGGGCACCGTCATCGCCGTCGGCGAAGGACGCGTCACCGACAAGGGTGACCGCATCCCGGTCGACGTCAAGGAGGGTGACACCGTCATCTACAGCAAGTACGGCGGCACCGAGATCAAGTACCAGGGCGAGGAATACCTCATCCTGTCGGCGCGCGACGTGCTGGCCGTCGTCACCAAGTGACCCGCGCTCCGCGCGGTCGTTGCGGCGCGAGCCGCAATCGAGTGATGAACGCTCACCCGACCGCCGGGATCGAGTCGTCATGACACTGCCCCGGTTCCCCTGAGCGGGGACCGGGGCAGTCTCGTCTCAATCCAAGGAATAGGACTTATGCCAAAGCAGATCGAGTTCGACGAGAAGGCTCGCCGGGCTCTGGAACGCGGCGTCGACAAGCTCGCCGACGCCGTCAAGGTCACCCTCGGCCCGCGCGGCCGGCACGTGGTGCTCGCGAAGGCCTTCGGCGGGCCGACCGTGACCAACGACGGTGTCACCATCGCGCGCGAGATCGACCTGGAAGATCCGTTCGAGAACCTGGGCGCGCAGCTGGTCAAGAGCGTCGCCACCAAGACCAACGACGTCGCGGGCGACGGCACCACCACCGCCACCGTGCTGGCCCAGGCGCTGGTTCGGGCCGGCCTGAAGAACGTTGCGGCCGGCGCGAATCCGATCTCGCTCGGCCTCGGCATCGCCAAGGCCGCCGACGCGGTCGCCGCGGCGCTGCTCGCCGCGGCCACCCCGGTGTCCGGCGAGAAGGCGATCGCCCAGGTCGCCACCGTGTCCTCGCGGGACGAGGAAATCGGCGAGATGGTCGGCAAGGCCCTGACCGTGGTCGGCAAGGACGGCGTCGTGACGGTCGAGGAGTCCTCGACCACGCAGACCGAACTCGTCGTCACCGAGGGTGTTCAGTTCGACAAGGGCTACCTCTCGCCCTACTTCGTCACCGACACCGACAGCCAGCAGGCCGTGCTGGAGGATGCGCTCATCCTGCTGCACCGCGAGAAGATCAGCTCGCTGCCGGACTTCCTGCCGCTGCTGGAGAAGATCGCCGAATCCGGCAAGCCGGTGCTGATCATCGCCGAGGACGTCGAGGGCGAGGCGCTGTCCACCCTGGTGGTCAACTCGATCCGCAAGACGATCAAGGCCGTCGCGGTCAAGGCGCCGTTCTTCGGTGACCGGCGCAAGGCGTTCCTGGACGACCTGGCCGTGGTCACCGCGGGCACCGTGATCAACCCGGACCTCGGCATCAACCTGCGCGAGGCCGGCCTGGACGTGCTGGGCCAGGCGCGGCGCATCGTCGTCACCAAGGACGACACCACCATCGTCGACGGCGTCGGCATCAAGGAAGACATCGCGGCCCGCGGCGCGCAGCTGCGGCGCGAGATCGAGGCCACCGATTCCGACTGGGATCGGGAGAAGCTCGAGGAGCGCCTGGCGAAGCTGTCCGGCGGCGTCGCGGTGATCAAGGTCGGCGCGGCCACCGAGACCGCGCTCAAGGAGCGCAAGTACCGGGTCGAGGACGCGGTCAGCGCGGCCAAGGCCGCCGTCGAGGAGGGCATTGTGCCCGGTGGCGGCTCCGCGCTGGTGCAGGCGGCCGCGACGCTGATCGAGCTGCGCGACTCGCTGTCCGGCGACGAGGCGGTCGGCGTCGAGGTGGTGCGGTCCGCACTGTCGGCGCCGCTGTTCTGGATCGCCACCAACGCGGGCGTGGACGGCTCCGTGGTGGTCAGCAAGGTCGCCGACGGCAAGGATGGCTTCAACGCGGCCACCCTCACCTACGGAGACCTGCTGGCCGACGGTGTCGTCGACCCGGTGAAGGTGACCCGCTCGGCCGTCGTGAACGCGGCGTCGGTGGCGCGGATGATCCTGACCACCGAGAGCGCGATTGTGGAGAAGCCCGCCGAAGAGGCGCACGACCACAGCCACCACGGTCACAGCCACTGAGCTGGAAACCAGAGAAGGCCCTCGGACGACTGTCCGGGGGCCTTCGGTTTGCCTAGGTCAAGAAGCGACGGGCGGCTGTTCGGCGGCGATGGCCGCGAGCAATTGGCTGCGCAGCGTGGCTGGCGGCGGGGTCGCCGTCGCACTGGCGAGCGTGGCGAGTGCTTCTCTCGTCTGCCTTATCTCCCTCATGAACTCCGCACGTAGGGCGGGGTCTTCGGTATCGAGCAGGTCCTGCACCTCATGGTGATCTACGTCGTCGATCGATCCGAGCGCGACGGTGTGCGCGAGATCGACCTGGCGTTCGTTCATCTCACGTCACCCCCAAACTTCTTTTGAGTCGTGTCAATCCGTCCCGAATTCGGGACTTAACGGTCGGTAACCCTACTCCGAGGTACAGCGCGACCTCCGCGTAGGTTCGCCCGCCGTAGTAGGCGAGCGAGATGGCCTCACGCTGGGTCTCGGTCAAAGTGGCGAGCCCGTCGAGGACGGCCTGCTGTTCGAGCCTTCGCTCTACTTCTTCGGTCACTTCATCGAATTCGTTACCGAGAACCCGGATTCCGTATGCGACCTCGCGTTGGGTGTGCGCCTGCTCGGCACGAACCCGGTCGACCGCCCGCCGGTGCGCGAGCGTCATCAGCCAGGTCACGGCCGATCCCTTGTCGGCGTCGAAACTGGCTGCGGTACGCCAGATTTGCAGGTACACCTCCTGCGTTGTCTCCTCGGCGTAGCCGGGGTCGTGCAGGACGCGCAGCACCAGACCGAAGACGCGCGCGGACGTCCGGTCGTATAGCTCGGCAAAGGCTTCCTGGTCGGACTCGCCGCACCGATGTAGCAGGTCGGCGAGTTCGATGCTCTCGGCGGCGCGGGCCGTAACCGCAGAATCCACACCGGGTGGGAAGGCATCTCTTCGGAACGAGTCGCCCTCTGCGGCCGGCTGCCGCGTTGTCACAACGCTCCATTCTGTGTCATCGGTCACCACCGTAGCGGGTCGCTATGACCTCCCTTCGGCTGGGGTGTCGGCAAACCACCTGTGGCCCAGCGACTTTGCGGAAAACTTCGACACGCCAGGTGGCTCTAATCAGAGACACGCCGTGACACGCCGATAGCTAACCGCGAAACGCAGGGCTCGACAGGGTGTGCGGCTTCGGGTGGTCGCCGCTGCAGGCGTGGCGGAGGTGACCGCTTGTTGCCTGCCGGTTGTTTGCTAGGGATTCGGCGCGCCGCCCCCCGCGGATGGGAACAAATTTCAACTAAACCGCCATGCGCCGCCGATTGCGTCTGGCGTGCATCTCGCGCTCGGTCTCGGACATGCCGCCCCAGATGCCGTAAGGCTCGCTGACTTTGAGGGCGTGGCTGCGGCACTGCATCAGCACCGGGCAGGCCCGGCAGATCTCTTTGGCGCGCATCTCGCGCGCGGTACGGGCTCGGCCACGTTCGCCGTCGGGATGGAAGAACACGGCGGAGTCCTGCCCGCGGCAGGACCCTCGCATCTGCCAATCCCAGACATCGGCGTTCGGCCCGGGGAGGTGGGTCGGCATGGGCATTGTGTGAACTCCTCGTGGTGCGAGCTCGTCAGCGTTGTCGAGCAGTTGTTCTGCAAAGTGTGGTAGGCCACGGCGCTGTGTCGGCGGGTGCCCCTGTGTTCGCCCGTTGCGGTCGCTGCAATTTCGCGCGGCGCCGTCCGTGGCGATGAGCTACGTTAGGTCCAGCCGCGAAATTCCGTCAATAGTTCGACGCAGCAGTTTCCCAAATCTTAGGCCGCGAAATTTAACCTTTGAGCTGTTTACTTTTCGCATTGGTTCCAGGGATACTGATCGGTTGACCAGTGGCAGCTGGGTACTCGCTGCTCTGGATCAGGAAGCATTTCCGCTGGTAGACCCCATTTTTAGGGGCAGGGCCGCGATCAGAGCCCAACGGGGGTCGGGTGGGGGCGGTCACAGCGCCGCTCGGCGGCGGGTCCGGCGAGCAGATCCGAGATGGCGGAAACGGGGCATCGAGGTTAATTGCGCGAAACGCATGTGAATTCCGATCGCGGGCGCCCGGTGATTGCCGGTACGAGATTTACCTGATGGAAACATCGGATAGAGATCAGAAATGCTGAGTAGTTGCCGGTTGGTCGGGCCAGGTCTTTCTCCCGGCCATCTCGGACCGGGCCGGGATACAGTTTCGGCCGTGTTCGCACCTGCTCCGCTCGGAGATACCCGATTCGAGATACTCGCCGAGAGCGCCTTCGGCCCGCGCCCCGGCCGTGCCGCTGCCGAGTTGCCGACCGCGCCCGACGCGCTGGGTTCCTGGTATCGAGCGGTGATTCTGGGCGGTCAGGGCCGTTATGCCGCGGCCCGCGCCGAATTGCGAATTGTGCGGGCCCGCGGCACCGATCCGATTGTGCTTTCGCTGGCCGCGAGTGCCGAGGGTTCGCTGCTGCGCCAGCTCGGCTGGCATGCCCGGGCCGCCGTCCTCGACGGCCGGGCGGTCGCCCTGGTCTCTACGAAATCCATAGGCGATCGCGCGGTCGATCCCGGCCTGGCGCCGGAGTCGACCGGCTACCCGTTCGATCGCAGCGACGCGATCTGTGACGCGCTGACCGGTCTCGCCGCCGACGCGCTCGGCCTCGGCCGGGTGGCGCTGGCCTGGCGACTGCTGCACCGCTGCGCCGACCTGGTGCCGGACGAGCGGCTCGGCTGGCGGCCGGCCATTCGCAGGCAGTGGGTCAGCGCCGAAACCTCGCTTGCCGCAGGCACTGTCGAGCCCGCGCTGACCCACGCGGCGGCCGCGCTCGACCTCGCCGAGCGCGGGCCGTCGGTGCGGCATCTGGTCAAATCCCGGCTGCTGGCCGCCGCTGCCGCCGCGGTGGCGGGGGAGCACGATCGGTCGCGCGCGCTTGCCGATCAGGTCGCCGAGGAGTGTCGCGAACACGGGCTGCTCCCGTTGGGCTGGGCCAGTGCGATGCTGCGGTCGGGCTTGGCGGTCGAGGGCGCCGCGGCGGAGGCCGCGGACTGTGCCGCGACCATCGCCCGACGTGGCGGTCGGTTTCGTCCGCCGGCGGTGGCCTAGCCGTTAAGCGGGACTACATCTGGTTGCGTTGGGTCAAAGCGGGTAAGAGCGACCGTGTTGGCTTGTTCTGCGCGCTGTATCGCTATTGTTAGTTCCGTTCCGCCCCTTCGGCGGAAGCACTGGTCATCACCGACCGTGCCACTTGTAACGCCGGGAATCTCTCTGACGATGACGAACATGGGCGAAGAGTTGGACCTCGCCGTCTCTGCGGCTGCGCAGGGCGACAGATCCGCTTTAGCTCAGGTACTGGAGATGATCCGCCCGCTCGTGGTGCGTTATTGCCGCGCGCGGATCGGAGCCGCGGAGCGTGGGCAGCTCTCCGCGGATGATGTTGCGCAGGAGGTCTGTTTGGCCGTGATGACCGCCTTGCCCAGGTATCAAGACCAGGGCAGGCCCTTCATGGCCTTCGTTTACGGAATCGCTTCGCACAAGGTCGCCGACGCCCATCGCAACGCCGCCCGTAACAAGGCGGAGGCAATGGCCGAAGTACCAGATGTCATATCCACCGACCATGGTCCGGAACAACGAGCTCTCGAATCGGAGACGAGCAGGCAGATGAACCGTCTGCTCGCGACACTCCCCGAGAAACATCGAGAGATCCTGATCCTGCGATTGGTCATGGGTTTGTCAGCCGAAGAAACCGCAGTCGCCGTGGGCAGTACGGCGGGGGCGATACGAGTGGCCCAGCACAGGGCACTCGCGAAACTGAAGTCTCAAGTGGCGAGGGCAGGTGAAATGTATGGCTAGGGATGGCGAGCGCGGTCGGGGTGACTGGAAAGCGCGGCTTGGATCGCGAAACAGCGGTCCCTACGCCGACGCGTCCGGAGACACGGGGCCGGTCGACATCGCCGCGGTACGCCGCGACGACGCGTTGATCGACGCGATCGCAAGCGATGGCCCGGTACGGACCGACAGCGCGGAGGAATATCAGCTCGCGACCATGCTCGCGGACTGGCGAGCGGAGCTCATCGCTCCGCCGATGACCGCGGGACCGGATCTGGATGAGATCGTCGCGGCGGTCAATCAGGAGATCGGTGCGGCGCGTCAGGCGCGGACCGGCATGGGCAGCACCCGACTGAAGTTGGTTCGCCCGTTGCTCGGAACCGCGGCGGCACTCGCCCTGGTCTTCGGCGGCATGACGGCGTTCTCGTATCAGTCCGAACCCGGCGATCCGCTGTGGAAGGTCAAGGAAGTCGTCTTCAATCAGGCGGCACAGAGCACCGTGGCGCAACGGGCTGACACCGATCTGGATGAAGCGGGGAAGCTCATCACCCAGAACCCGGTGCAAGCCAAGGAACGCCTGGAGCAGGCCAAGGTGAACGCCGACCAGGTCGACAGCCCGGAACGGCACGACAAGCTGATGGCTCAGTGGAGGCGACTCGTCGCTGAGCTGCGGGACAGGGGCTACGGCGATCTGGCCGATCAGCTGGATCAGGGCACCTCGACGAAGCCGACCGACCCGTCGACGGATGTCAGCGTGACGCCGAAGCCGAAGCCGCCGGTCGACCCGACGATCATGCAGACGAAGCCGACTCAGCCGAGCGACAAGCCCACTGAGCCGACCGACCCGACCACACCGCCGACCGATGACAAGCCGACTCCGCCGACGGTGACGACTCCGCCGCCGACGGTGGAGCCGACCACCCAACCGCCGGCGACGCCGACCACGATCTCCAAGCCGACGGTGGTCGAGCCGACCGCGGACAACGGCGGCTCGCCGCCGGTGGTGCCGACTCGAGCACCGACACAGAACAATCCGGGCACCACGTTCGTGATCCCGCCCGGCGCAGGTGGTTCGGCGACTCCGAGCTAGTCGGCGTCAGCAACCCCCGAGAAACTCGAACCAGACAAGAACCGATTGCCGAATGGCGGTCGGTTTTCTGTCGTTCGGGGTGTCGCGCCCCAGTGGTGATGCGGTGAAGATCACAGCGCTATATGCCGCGGTACGCGAACTCCCGGAAGGGGCGCGTCATCGGTTCGGCGGGCCGAACCTCAGTTGTCGAATCCGTCGAATCCGTCGCCGTGGAAGGCCTCGTTCATCGAGGCGTCCGCGTATCCCCGGCAGTAATCCCAGGTGACATACGCTTCCGGGGTCGGATCATAGGCGGGCTCGTGCGGGCGCACGGTGCCGTCCACCAACAGCTGAAGTAGGTTGGCGCGCAACATGTCCCAGTCGTGGTAGTGATCCTGCCGACAGTCTTCGCAGCTCACCACGAGTCCGCGGATTCCGCGGTGCGCTAGTAGCGCCTCGTAGACGGCCAGATCGGCGAGATCTTCCTCGACCGCAAGGCGCTCGTGGGGATCCAGCGGCTCACCGGGCTCGATGGCGTCGAGCGCGGCGGACGGGTCGGAGGGGTCTCCGGCGAACGGATCCGGCGGCAAGCCAGGTGGTAGATGGTCACGCACATCCCCACGGTACGCAGAACAGGGTGGTCTGCGCCAGCTATGTCGGCCGCAAGTTTCGTCGGCGCGTACCCGCCCCCGCTCCCTGCCATCCCCCGATGCGCACCGCCCCCGGTCCCCGCCCGTCCCCGGTGGGCTCACTTCGCCGACGAGTTTGCGGGACAGATACCATGGTGTCAGGCCCCGGCGAGCACCCGACACGATTCCCGGAGCCACCAGTCCATCCCATCAGCTGCGCGCGGCGCCGGTAATCCCGGCGCCGGTCGCTGTCGACGTCCAGGAGGGGTCGATCCGAATGAGTAATCCCGTATCGGGCGAACGCACCGCTGTCCGCCCATCTACGGGTGGTGACGATCCGAACAAGATCGCCATGCTCGGCCTCACATTCGACGATGTGCTGTTGCTGCCCGCCGCCTCGGATCTCATCCCCAGCTCTGTGGAGACCTCCAGCCAATTGACCAGGGACATCCGCCTGCGGACCCCGCTGGTCAGTTCGGCGATGGACACGGTGACCGAGGCGCGGATGGCCATCTCGATGGCCAGGGCCGGCGGCATGGGCGTGCTGCACCGCAACCTGTCCGGCGCCGATCAGGCCGCCCAGGTGGAGACCGTGAAGCGGTCCGAGGCAGGCATGGTCACCGATCCGGTCACCTGCCGTCCGTCCGACACCCTGGCCGAGGTCGACGCCATGTGCGCCCGCTTCCGCATCTCCGGCCTGCCGGTGGTGGACGAGGTCGGCAGCCTTGTGGGCATCATCACCAACCGCGACATGCGCTTCGAGGTCGATCAGAACCGCCGGGTCGAAGAGGTGATGACCAAGGCGCCGCTGATCACCGCGCAGGAGGGCGTCACCGCGGAGGCCGCGCTCGGCCTGCTGCGCCGGCACAAGATCGAGAAGCTGCCCATCGTCGACGGCAACGGCAAGCTGCGCGGGCTCATCACGGTCAAGGACTTCGTCAAGACCGATCAGTACCCGAACGCCACCAAGGACCGCGACGGCCGCCTGCTGGTCGGCGCCGCGGTCGGCGTCGGCGACGACGCCTGGTCGCGCGCCATGACGCTGTCCGACGCGGGCGTCGACGTGCTCATCGTGGACACCGCGCACGGCCATCAGGCCCAGGTGCTGCAGATGGTCACCAAGATCAAGGCCGAGGTCGGCGACCGGATCCAGATCGTCGGCGGCAACGTCGCGACCAGGGCCGGCGCGCTCGCGCTGGTCGAGGCGGGCGCGGACGCGGTGAAGGTCGGCGTCGGTCCCGGCTCCATCTGCACCACCCGCGTGGTCGCCGGTGTCGGCGCGCCGCAGATCACCGCGATCCTGGAGGCCGTCGCCGCGTGCAAGCCGCACGGTGTTCCGGTGATCGCCGATGGCGGCATCCAGTTCTCCGGCGACATCGCCAAGGCGATCGCCGCGGGGGCGTCCACCGTGATGCTCGGCTCGTTGCTGGCCGGCACCGCCGAATCGCCCGGAGAGCTGATCTTGGTGGGCGGCAAGCAGTTCAAGAGCTACCGCGGCATGGGTTCGCTCGGCGCGATGCAGGGACGCGGCCAGGCCAAGTCCTTCTCCAAGGACCGCTACTTCCAGGACGACGTGCTCGCCGAGGACAAGCTGGTGCCCGAGGGCATCGAGGGCCGGGTGCCGTTCCGTGGACCGGTCAACCAGGTCATCCACCAGCTCGTCGGCGGCCTGCGCGCGGCCATGGGCTACACCGGCTCGCAGTCCATCGCGCACCTGCAGGACGCGCAGTTCGTGCAGATCACCGCGGCCGGACTCAAGGAGAGCCACCCGCACGACATCACGATGACCGTCGAGGCCCCTAACTACACTGGTCGCGGCTAGCCGCTCGATGATCGTGTACGAGACCGCTTGGTCCGTGCATGATTGAGCGTGCCAACAGCTGACCTGGGTACGCACCGATGGTCTAGCGGAGTGGCGGACCCCTACGGTCCGGCTTCTGCTGCCCATAGGCAAACCACCGGAAGCGCGAGTTCTGCGAGCGCCGTTCGTGGCCCGTCTCGCGTCCGAGCTGTCGAAGCGCATGCGCCGCAGGCGCGAGTCTCGACAGCTCGGACGCGAGACACCCAGGGGCCACGAACACGCCGCGCCCGCGCGGCCAATAGATAGGAGAAGACACGTGCGCGACATGGTCGAGATCGGCATGGGCCGGACCGCCCGGCGTACCTATGAGCTGGACGATATCGACATCGTTCCCTCGCGCCGGACCCGCTCGTCGAAGCAGGTGTCGCTGTCCTGGCAGCTCGACGCCTACCGCTTCGAGATCCCGTTCCTCACGCACCCCACCGACGCCCTGGTGTCGCCGGAGTTCGCCATCGAGCTCGGCCGGCTCGGCGGCCTCGGGGTGATCAACGGTGAGGGGCTGTGGGCCAGGCACGCCGATGTCGCCGCGAAGATCGACCAGCTGCTCGAGCTCGTCGGTAAGGGCGGTTACGAGCGGGCCGTCTCGATGCTCCAGGAGCTGCACGCCGCGCCGATGCAGCCGGAGCTGCTCGCCGCCGCCGTCGCGCAGGTCAAGGCGGCCGGGGTGACCGTCGCGGTGCGGGTCAGCCCGCAGAACGCCCGCGCGCTCACGCCCGCGCTGGTGCAGGCCGGCGTCGACCTGCTGGTCGTGCACGGCACCATCATCTCCGCCGAACACGTCGGCGACGGTGAGCCGCTGAACCTCAAGACCTTCATCGCCGAACTCGACGTGCCCGTGGTGGCAGGCGGGGTCAGCGACCACCGCACCGCGCTGCATCTGATGCGCACCGGCGCGGCCGGCGTCATCGTCGGCTACGGCTCGTTCCAGGGCGCGACCACCACCCGCGAGGTGCTCGGCATCGGCGTGCCGATGGCCACCGCGATCGCCGACGCCGCGGCCGCGCGCCGCGACTACCTCGACGAGACCGGCGGGCGCTACGTGCACGTCATCGCCGACGGCGACGTGGAGACCTCCGGCCAGCTGGCCAAGACCATCGCCTGCGGCGCGGACGCCGCGATGCTCGGCGTGCCGCTCGCGGTGGCCGCCGAGGCTCCCGGCCGCGGCTGGTACTGGCCGTCCGCCGCCGCGCACCCCTCGGTGCCGCGTGGCTCGCTGCTCGGCGTCGAGTGGGAACTGGACGAGGGCAACGGCGATGTCGTGCGCCCCAGCCTCGAACAGGTCCTCTACGGCCCCTCCGACGACCCGTTCGGCTCGCTGAATCTGGTTGGCGGCCTCCGCCGTTCGATGGCAAAGGCCGGCTACTCCGACCTCAAGGAGTTCCAGAAGGTCGGCCTCAGCGTCCGCGGCTGATCCCTACCGCGCGTGTGAGGGCGTGATCCGCTCGCGCAGGAACTGACGCATGGCGATGTTCACCGGTTCGGGGTGGGTCATGGTGACCGCGAGGCGCGCGCCCGCGATCTCCACATAGCTCGCGCCGGTGATGCCCTGCGTCAGTTGCCGCGCCCGGTCGGGCGGGATGCCGCTGTCGGTGGCGTGGATCACCAAGGCGGGGCAGGTGATTTCGGACAACCGCTCCAGCACCGAGTCCCGGCTGAGCAGGCAGCCCGCGGCGACCTCGATGCCGCGGCAGTCGCGCAGCAACCAGCGGGTGGTCCAGACCGTGCGATACCAGTTATCGTCGCCGATCAGCCAGGACGCCAGCTGATTGGCCGCCTGCTGGCGCGAGCCGTCGTCGTACCACTGCGCCAGGAACTGCTGGGTGGCATCGGATTGCTCGGCGGTCGGGCCGTTGGCCTCGGTGCTGATCAGGATGAGCGCCGACACCCGTTCCGGTGCGATGAGCGCGGTGCGTAGCGCGGTGAAGCCGCCCTGCGCGGTGCCGCCGACCACCGCGCGCTCGGCGCCGAGGTGATCCAGCACGGTCAAGGCGTCGCGGGCGGCGGTCCAGTAGGTGAACGGCAGACCCTCGTCCCTGGTGCGGCCGTGACCGCGCGCGTCCCATGAGACGATCCGGAATTCCGGTGCCAGCGCGGCCATCTGCGCCGCGAACATCGTCCGGTCCATGAAGAATTCGTGTGCTAGCAGCACCACCGGGCCGCTCCCGCCGCTGTCCTCGTAGTGGATGTCGGCGTCGATCGCGCGGGCGAATGGCACGAGCACGAGGATAGCCAGCGGTGCGGGGGCGGGTGGGGCGATTTGCTGGCTCGCCTTTTTGCTTGCTGGAGCTGGGCTCGGCGAAGGTGCTGTGCCGATGGTTCGCCCGTGTTGCCGCGTCACTAAACTGTGCTGGTGGCAGATACACAGAGACCGGTCCTCGTCGTCGACTTCGGCGCGCAATACGCACAGCTGATCGCCCGGCGGGTTCGTGAGTCGAGTGTGTTCTCGGAGGTGATCCCGCATACCACCACGGTCGAGGAGATCGCCGAGAAGCAGCCGCTCGCGGTGATCCTGTCCGGCGGCCCGTCCAGCGTGTATGCCGACGGCGCACCGCAATTGGACGCGCGGCTGTTCGATCTCGACATCCCCGTCTTCGGCATCTGCTACGGCTTCCAGGCAATGGCCCAGGCGCTCGGCGGCACGGTCACGCACACCGGCACCCGCGAATACGGCCGCACCGAGCTCAACGTCGACGGTGGCGTGCTGCACGGCGGCCTGCCGACCATCCAGCCGGTCTGGATGAGTCACGGCGACGCGGTCACCGACGCGCCCGAGGGCTTCGAGGTCACCGGCACGTCCGCGGGCGCTCCGGTCGCCGCGTTCGAGCATCGGGCCCGCCGCCTGGCCGGCGTGCAGTACCACCCGGAGGTGCTGCATTCGCCGCACGGGCAGCAGGTGCTCAGCCGCTTCCTGCACGAGATCGCGGGCATCCGCGCCACCTGGACCCCCGCCAATATCGCCGAATCGCTGATCACCGCGGTGCGCGAGCAGATCGGTGACGGGCACGCGATCTGCGGGCTGTCCGGCGGGGTCGACTCCGCGGTCGCCGCCGCGCTAGTGCAGCGCGCCATCGGCGACCGGCTGACCTGTGTGTTCGTCGACCACGGCCTGTTGCGGGCGGGGGAGCGCGAGCAGGTGCAGCAGGACTTCGTCGCCGCGACCGGCGCCAAGCTGGTCACCGTCGACGCGGTGGACAAGTTCCTCGGCGAGCTGAAGGGCGTCACCGACCCGGAGGAGAAGCGCAAGATCATCGGCCGGGAGTTCATCCGGTCCTTCGAGGACGCGGTCTCCGAGGTGGTGATCGAGCAGAGCGGTGGCGAGACGCCGAAGGTCGAGTTCCTGGTGCAGGGCACCCTCTACCCGGACGTCGTCGAGTCCGGCGGCGGCAGCGGCACCGCGAACATCAAGAGCCACCACAACGTCGGCGGCCTGCCGGACGACCTGGAATTCGATCTGGTCGAGCCGCTGCGCCTGCTGTTCAAGGACGAGGTGCGCGCCGTCGGCCGCGAACTCGGGCTGCCGGAGGAGATCGTCGGCCGCCAACCGTTCCCCGGCCCCGGCCTGGCCATCCGCATCGTCGGCGAGGTCACCGAGGACCGGCTGGTCACGCTGCGGCAGGCGGACGCCATCGCGCGCGAGGAGCTCACCGCGGCCGGGCTGGACAAGCAGATCTGGCAGTGCCCCGTGGTGCTGCTCGCCGATGTGCGCAGCGTCGGCGTGCAGGGCGACGGCCGCACCTACGGCCACCCGATCGTGCTGCGCCCGGTCTCCAGCGAGGACGCGATGACCGCGGACTGGACCCGGCTGCCCTACGAGGTGCTCGAGCGGATCTCTACCCGGATCACCAACGAGGTGGCGGAGGTCAACCGGGTCGTCCTCGACGTGACCAGCAAGCCGCCGGGCACCATCGAGTGGGAGTGAATCCCCGATAGGCGCAACGAGAATGGCCCCGTCCGCGTGGACGGGGCCATTTCTTGTCCGGAAGGGTCAGCGTCGCCGGCGCGGGGAGACCACCAGCACGATGCCGATGATGATCGCGGCGAGCACCACGATCCAGCCGATCGGGACCGCGCTGGTCGAGGGCCACGATTCCGGGCCGACGAAGGCCCACGCGCTCACGCCGAGGGCGAGCAGTCCGATGATCAGCAGCGAGGCGGACGGGCCGCGCCGGGTCTCGGTGGTTTCGCTGGACTTGTCAGCCACGGTGCACCTCCGCGTTTCCGGCTCGGACGTCGATGTTCAGGTCGAGCACCGGAGCACCCGGTGTGTTCGGTCCGGTGATGCCCTTGTCGCACTTGGCTTCACCCATGGTCGCAGTGCAGTTGGCGCGCACCGTGAGGCCCGGCGGCACCCACACCTGGAAGTCGCCCATCTGCACGTCGACGTCGACGGTGCGATTCGCGGTCAGGTTCAGCTGCCGCAGGTCCAATGTGCCCGAACCCATCGACACCCGATAGGTCGGCGCGAGCTCGCTGGCCGAGGTGGGCTTCCAGTTGTGCTCGCCCATCGCGCCGCGGTTGAAGTCGACCGGGCCGATCGCCGAGGCCAGCAGGACGAACCCGGCCAGCGGCGCGGTCAGCACCAGCAGGCCGTAGCCGCGCCGCAGGAACGCGCCGAGCACCAGGCCGAGCCCGATCACCGCCAGCGCTACCGCCGCGATCCGGCCGGGCGTCATCCACTCGACGCCGGAGGCGGCCAGCGCGCCCGCACCGGCGGCGGCGAGGATGGCCAGGCCGATCACCACCGGGGTCAGCCGGGAGCGCGGGCGCTTCGGCGGCGGCGCGACGACGGTGCGGACCGGGGTCGGTTCGGGCAGGCCCCAGGCCAGCGGCGCGACGCCGAGCGGATCCCAGGACGGCGGGGTCGGGCGGCCGATGGTGGCCGGGGTCGGCGGCTTCAGCGCGGAGGTACTGCGCGGTGCCGGGTCTTTGCCGAGCGAGGGGGCGGCGGCCGCCGGGCGCGGGTCGAGTACCTCGGTGGTCTGGTCGAGCGGGACGGATTCGCCTGGCGCGTCGTCCTTTTCGTCCTTGCGCAGCTGCACGGTCGCCGCGTCGACCTGCGGTGCCTGATCGACCGGTCCGGAATCCCGTTGCGGCGGTACCGGTTCGGCACTCGGTGTTTCCGGTGTGTAGGTCTCCGGCAGTTTCGTGTACGGGGTGTACACGCTGGTCGGCGGCATATACATGTCGCCGGCGGGTCGCTGTGCGCCCTGCGGGAAGACCGCGCCGGGGTAACCGGTCGCCATGATCCCGCTGTCCGCGACGAGCCCGCTGAACTCGCTCGTGGTGCCCGGCGGCGGTTCCGGATTGCGCAGGTGCAGCATCCACCAGCCCGCCAGCATCAGGACCATGCTGATCAGCCCCGAGCCGCCGAGACCGACGCCGACCGGACCCATCGTGCTCACCGCGATGGCGAGCGCGACGATCAACACGATCGTTTTGGTCTGTGATTGGGAGCTGTGTCCCTTGCCGACCAGCGACTCGGCCGCCGACGACTCGTCACCGGCGGCGCTGAACAGCAGCCAGGCCAGCAGGTAGAGCACGACCCCGGATCCGCCGAAGATGGCCGAGACCACGAAGGCCACCCGCACCAGCACCGGATCGACGTTGTATCGCTGCGCGAACCCGGCCGCCACGCCAGCGATCGGCCCCTGCCGAGGCAACCGCACCGGCCGTGTCCGCCAGATCTGCTGGAGCTGATCCCCGAAGCTCGTTTTCGTCATGGTTCCCATCCTGTGCCTGACCAGCACATCCGCACATCGGGGAGAACCCTGAAGATTCTCCTGATCCTTTTGGAGCCGCCTGGTCAGACCATCATCCGCTGATTGGCCGAAGATCAGGGAGATTCCTGATGGCTAGCTGTCGCCGGGTCGTGCCACTATCGAGAGCATGTACCCGTCTGCGCCCTCGTTCGACACCCGAGGGTTCGATGCCACGCGGGGGTTCGACGCCGCGCGCGGCTTCGGCCCCGCGCCGGTGTTGGACCAGGGACGGCCGCCGTATGCGCGGATGGCCCGGCGTTCGGGCGGGCGGATCGTCGGCGGGGTGGCGGGCGGGCTCGCCGATCACCTCGGGGTCGACGTATTCAAGGTGCGGATGGCGTTCGTGCTGCTGTCCGCGTTCGGGGCGGGCATCGTCACCTACGGGTTGCTGTGGATCTTCACCCCGGGCGGCACGGATGTGGCCAAGGCGTCCGGCTCCGAACGGCGGCAGGCGATCGGGCTCGCGTTGCTCGGCATCGGCCTGGCCGTCGGGGTGTCGTGGCTGTTCAGCGGCACCGCGGCGAGCGTGATCGCGCCCATCATCGTGGTCGCCATCGGCGCGGCGCTGGTGTGGCGGGAGTACGACGCGGACGGCCCGCGGTCGCTGCTCGGCCTGCCCGCGCGGCCGTCGGTGGTGACCTGGGCGCGCATCGTGGCCGGCGGCACGCTGATCGTGGCCGGGCTCGGCGTGGTGGTGCTGGCCAGGATCGATCTGAGTTCGCTCGGGTCGGCGTTGATCGCGGTGGCGGTCACGCTGGTCGGCGCGGGGCTGCTGACGGTTCCGCTGTGGCTGCGCATGATGCGGGCGCTGAACGCGGAACGCTCCGCGCGTATCCGTAATGAGGAGCGCGAGGAGATCGCCTCGCACCTGCACGATTCGGTGCTGCAAACGCTGGCCCTGATCCAGCGCCAGGCCGAGGACCCGCAGGAGGTGCTGCGGCTGGCCCGCAGCCAGGAGCGCGAACTGCGCAAGTGGCTGTTCGAGGATTCCGGTCCGGCCCAGTCGAGTCTGGCCGCCGCGCTGCGCACCATCGCGGGCGAGGTGGAGGATCAGCACGGCGTGAAGGTGACCCCGGTGACCGTCGGCGACGTATCGATGGACATCGGCGAGACCGGGGCCGGCCTGCCGAAGGAACACTTCACCGCGCTGCTCGGGGCCAGCCGGGAGGCACTGGTCAATGCCGCCAAGCACGCGGGCGTCCCGGAGATCGACCTGTTCGCCGAGACCGAGTCGCACCAGGTGAGCATCTTCGTGCGCGACCGCGGCGCCGGCTTCGACACCACCGCGGTGCCGCAGGACCGGCAGGGCCTGGCGAAGTCCATCCGCGGCCGGATCGAACGTCGCGGCGGCCAGGTGGAGATCCTGTCCACCACAGGCCGCGGCACCGAGGTGCGAATCATCATGCCGCGCACGGATTCCGGTGGTCAGGACGGGGCGGAGCCAGCGGATTCCGCTGCGCCCCATGCCGCGCGGGTGCCGAGCGGCGACGAGGTTCCGGCAACATGACACCCTTCCGGCAGCGCGGGACAGCTTGTGCCGGCAGTTGATAGAGCAAGCCGGACAGCTGATTTCGTGCGGACATGGGTAACTTGTGGGGTACGGGCTAACCTAGCCACTACATCACCGCCAGCCGCCAACGTTACCAACGCGGCACCTAGGTCTGGCCTGAATACGCGGAGAGGCGGATGAGTGTGGCCGTGCGGGTCTTTCTGGTTGACGATCACGCAGTGTTCCGGTCGGGTGTGCGGGCGGAGTTGAGCCGGGAGACCGACATGGAGGTCGTCGGCGAGGCCGGTGGCGTGGCCGAGGCGATCGCGGGAATCAAGGCGACGAACCCCGATGTCGTGCTGCTCGATGTGCACATGCCCGACGGTGGCGGCGTCGCGGTGCTGGCCGGCATCGAAGAGGGACCGGTGTGCCTGGCGCTGAGCGTGTCCGATGCCGCCGAGGACGTGATCGCGGTGATCCGGGCGGGCGCCAGAGGCTATGTGACCAAGACGATTTCGGGCGCCGAGCTGGCCGACGGCATCCGCCGGGTGTCCGGCGGCGACGCGGTGTTCAGCCCGCGGCTGGCGGGTTTCGTGCTCGATTCGTTCACCGGCAAGTCGCAGGTGCCCGAGCCGCCGCTCGATCCGGAACTGGACTCGCTGACCCCGCGCGAACTCGAGGTGCTGCGCCTGCTCGCCCGCGGCTACACCTACCGCGAAATCGCCGAAAACCTGTTCATCTCGGTGAAAACCGTGGAGACCCACGCCTCCAACGTGCTCCGCAAGACCCAGCAGTCCAACCGCAACGCGCTCACCCGGTGGGCGCACCGCCGCCGAATCGACTGACGCGGTTCACATCACCGCGATGATGATCGCGATGATGATGATCAGGCCGATCAGCAGGCCGACGGCGATCGCCAGCGGCGCGTTGCTCGCCTGCGGCGGCTTGCTCCGCTGCGGCGCGGGCGCTGCGGTGGCGCCCGCGGGCGCGCGCTGCGGTCGTCGAGGCAGCGGGGTCGAGTGCGGACTGCGCAGGCCGGAGGCCGAATTGCGGGCCGCCCAGGCCGGAATCGTGCCGTCCTCGGTGCGCACCGGCGCGCCGAGGATGTACGGCCCGGTCCCGGGACCGAATGCCGCGGTGAGGATTTCGTCCCTGGCCTCGGCCATGGTCGGCCGCCGCTGCGGTGCGGGCTCGAGCATGTGCAGCAGCGCCTCGGTCAGCATGCCGCTGCGGGTCGGCGGAATGATCTGCGCCATCGCCGCGCGGTGCACCAGCACATCGCTGTCCTCGTCGAGACCGAACGGCGGCTGCCCCTCGATCGCGGTGTACAGCGTGGCGCCGAGGGAGAACACGTCGCTCGCCTTGGTCGGCTGCGCGCCGCGCGCCACCTCCGGCGGTAAGTAGGCGGGGGTGCCGGTGATCACGCCGTCGGGTTCGTCGGAGTGCTCGCCCGCGCCGCGCGAGATGCCGAAGTCGCTGAGCTTGGCCATGCCGACGATCGGACCGCGGTCGGCCACCAGGATGTTGCCCGGCTTGATGTCGCGGTGGGTGATGCCCGCGGCGTGCGCGGCGGCCAGCGCGTCGGCGACCTGCGCGCCGATCTGGGCCACCTCGATCGGCGGCAGCGTGTCCACCAGCGCGAGCGCCTTGGCCACATTGCGCGAGGGCAGATGCTCCATCACCAGCCAGGGCTCGCCGGCCTCCAGTACCACGTCGTAGACGGCGATCGCGTGCTCGTGCGAGAGCTTGGCCGCGACCCGGCCCTCGTGCATGATCTGGCTGCGGATCTCGTTGGCCTCGGCCTCGTCCAGCCCGGCCGTCGAGATGACCTGCTTGATCGCGACATCGCGGTCCAGCAGGCGGTCGTGCGCGAGCCACACCGCGCCCATGCCACCGCCACCCAGCTTCGACTGCAGCCGGTAGCGGCCGGCAACCAGATAGTCGGGGCCGACAATGGGACGAGCGCGTTCGGTCACGGTGCGAGGGTAGCGGAAAACAGGGTGGCCTACGGGGTTTGCTGACACGAACGGTTGCCGTTTCGGCGCGGCTGCGCGCTGTCGCTCCGCCCGCTGAGCCCGCCGCACAGATACGACGGGGCGGTGTCTCGGTCGGCTGTGTTCGTCACTGTGACACCGGTTTTCTTTCTTACCTGCCGGGATAACGACTGCGCACAGACCGGGCGTCGGTTTACAACGGCATCGTTTCGAAATCGCGGTGGCGGGAGTGGGCACTTGACGGAACCCGGGGGTCGGTTTCTACTGAGCAGGTATCGAACGTATATTCGATACGGATCGATAGCTGAACCGGTGCTCGCCTCGGGTCCATCGTGGGAAGTAGGTGGTAGGGATGGGTTCGGATGTGAAACCACAGGAGGGGGCACAACCGCATGCGAGTCCGCCCGAGGTAGGCCGGCAGAGTCCGCCGACGGTGGCTGAGCTGCGCAGAAGAATGGCGGCCATCCCCGGTCGCGGCGAGGCGGCGGCCGAGCGCATTCCGCTCGACGCCGGGCTGCGGCGGGAGTCGCTCGCGGTGCCCGCCGCGCTCGCTGGACTGTTGCCCGGCGGCGGCCTGGCCAAGGGTTCCGTCGTGTCCTACACGGGTGCGCGTTCGCTGCTGGCCGGCCTGCTCGCCGCGGTGACCGAGGACGGCGGGCATGCCGCGGTGGTCGGCGTGCCCCGGCTGGGCCTGCTCGCCGCGGTGGAGATGGGCGCTCAGTTGGAGCGGTTGGCGGTGATTCCCGATCCCGGCCCGGACCCGGTGGAGGTGGCCGCCGTGTTGCTCGACGGGCTCGACCTGGTCGTGCTCGGCCTCGGCGGCGGCGCCGTCGCGCCCGCCCGCACCCGGGTGATCGCCGCCCGCGCCCGCAACAAGGGCGCCACCCTCGTGGTCACCGACGGCCGCTGGCCCGGCGCCGCCCTGCACCTCGACGCCCGGATCGCCGGTTACTCGGGCCTCGGTCACGGCCGCGGCCGGCTGCGTTCGCTCGGGCTCGAGGTCGAGGTGCGCGGCAAGGCTGGCCCGCCGCGTCGTGGGCGGCTGGACCTGCGCTCGAACGCCGGCCGAGTCGAATGGGCGCGACACGAACCGGTTTCGCGCG
The DNA here is from genome assembly GCF_040681495.1 of Nocardia sp. NPDC051756. Classification (NCBI taxonomy): domain Bacteria; kingdom Bacillati; phylum Actinomycetota; class Actinomycetes; order Mycobacteriales; family Nocardiaceae; genus Nocardia; species Nocardia sp. NPDC051756. The sequence continues at coordinate 30,957 of NZ_JBFAYV010000013.1, forward strand.
CCGCCGCGCCGGTCGAGGCCAGGGAGACCGCGTCATGATGGGCCGCGCGGCATCGTGATCGCGCCCAGCCGAGAGAACGGCGCGGCCCGGGTATTGGCGCTGTGGTGTCCGGATTGGCCTGCCGTGGCGGCCGCCGCGGTGGCGCGGTTGCCCGCGACGCAGCCGGTGGCGGTGCTCTTCGGCAATCGGGTGATCGCGTGTTCGGCGATCGCGCGAGGCGACGGGGTGCGGCGTGGGCTGAAGCGGCGGGAGGCGCAGGCACGGTGCCCGGATCTGTTTCTCGCGCAGGCGGATCCGGACCGGGACGCGCGGCTGTTCGAGCCGGTGGTCGCGGCCGTCGACGCGACGGTGCCCGGGGTCGAGGTGCTGCGGCCGGGACTGCTGGTGCTCGGGGCGCGCGGCGCCGCAAGGTTTTTCGGTTCCGAAGAAGAGGCGGCCGAGCGGCTGGTCGACGCGGCGGCCGCCACCGGGGTGGAGGCGCAGATCGGCATCGCCGACGAGCTGTCCACGGCGGTGATCGCCGCCCGGCGCGGCGCGATCGTGCCCGCCGGGGCGGGCGCGAAGTTTCTCGCGCCGATGCCGGTGCGCGAGCTCGCGGTCGAGCCGAGCCTGGCCGCGCCGGAGCGCGCCGACCTGGTGGATCTGTTGCACCGCTTGGGTTTACGCCGGATCGGCGATTTCGCCGCGCTGACCCCGGGTGAGGTCGCCTCCCGGTTCGGTGCCGATGCCGTGCTCGCGCATCGCTGCGCGCAGGCGCAACCCGAGCGCCCGCCCTCCGCGCAGCCGCCGCCCAAAGACCTGACCGTGGAGTACCGCTGTGACCCGCCGATCGAGCGGGTCGATGCCGCCGCCTTCGCCGGCCGCATGCTCGCCACCAAGCTGCATGCCGAGCTGTCGGACGCCGGACTGGCCTGCACTCGATTATCGATCTTCGCGGAAACCGATGCGGGGGAGGAGCTTTCCCGCATCTGGCGGTGCGCGGAACCGCTGACCCCGGACGGCACCGCGGACCGGGTGCGCTGGCAGTTGGACGGCTGGCTCACCCGGCGCGACCGCCCCACCGCGCCGGTCACCCTGCTGCGCCTGGAACCCGTGGAGGTGGTGGCGGCCGGCGCGCTCCAGCTCGGACTGTGGGGCGGCGTCGGCGAGCAGGACGAGCGGGCCCGGCGCGCGCTGGTCCGGGTGCAGGGCCTGCTCGGCGGCGAAGCGGTGCGGGTCGGCGTGCTCAGCGGCGGGCGCGGGCCCGCCGAGCGGATCACCCTGGTCGCGCTGGGCGACGAACCCGTCCCCGCCGCCGACCCGGCCTTGCCGTGGCCGGGCCGGCTGCCCGAACCCGCGCCCGCGCTGCTGCTGCTCAGCCTTCCGCTGGTCCATCTGGAAGCGGTGGACGGCGCGCCGATCCAGGTCACCGAGCGTTCCCTGTTCAACGCCGACCCGTCGCGGCTGCGCTGGGGCAGCAGGCAGTGGCGGCTGACCGGCTGGGCGGGTCCGTGGCCGGTGGACGAACGCTGGTGGATGCCGGAACCGGCCGAGAACAGTGACGCCCCAATCACTTTCACCGCACGCGCGCAGGTTCAGCTCGACGGCGAATCGTCCGACGTCCGGGTGCTGCTGCTTGTCTATCACGACGCGATCTGGCGCGCGGAAGGGCTTTACGATTGAGGCCGCGACCACACCGTCGCCATCGTGAACGGTTGCCCGCGTAGCTCTTTCCACTTCGGCTTGGCGGTGAGCCAGGTGTCGTCGATGAGCGTCTCGGTGAGTTCGCTGAGCACCCAGCCCGCGTCCAGCGCCGCCGTCACGTGCTCGCTGAGCAGGTGCAGGTTCGTGCTGATCGCCACCGGCTCGCCGCCCTGTGGCGTGTAGTGCGTCGGCATCCCGGTCGTCATCATGAACTGCGGGTGGAAGCTGACCAGGACGCAGCGCGCGCCGGGCGCGGCCAGCCGCCAGGCCTCGGCGTAGAACGACGCCAGCTCGGGCAGATGCTCGTCGATCAATGACGCGATCACCAAGTCGTAAGCGCCGCCATCGAGTCCGGTGTCGCGTACGTCCGCCTGGATGAGCGTGGTGTGCGCGCCGCGCGCCTCGGCCCTGGCCAGCATGCCCGCGCTCATATCGACCCCGTCGATATGCGAAACCCCTTGCGCGCGTAGCCAAGTCCCGGTCCGGCCGGTCCCGCAGCCGAGGTCGGCGGCCCGCCGCACCCGCGCCCACTCCGGTCGCCGCAGCCGGGCCAGCAGCGCGAGATCCATCTCGTCCATGACGGTCTGCTCGTAGGTCGGCGCCCATCCGTCGTATCCGGTGGCGACATCGACGGTGGGATAGTTTCGGCGGTCGTAGTCCGCGAATGACGGCATGCGCGGAGTATTTCGCGGCGCGATCGGAATCGCCAGCGGATTTCTTCCGGGACAGGCGGTTGACCTGCGCTGTGGCGCTCGGCTCAGGTGATCCCTGCAACAAGTTCCAGGCCGTTGGCCAATATCCCCAGTATTCTCGAAGATCGTGGATCTCACGGTGACCAGACTCGACTTCGGTGACGTGCGGATCGCCTACCGGGATTCCGGGGCGACCGCGGGTTCCGGCGTGCCCGTGGTCCTCGTGCACGGCATGGGCGGGGACGGCCACACCTGGGACCGATTCGCCCGCGAACTGGTCCAGGCCGGTCGCCGCGTCATCATCCCCGACCTGCGCGGACACGGCCGCAGCTCACACACCGATTCGTATCGGTTCGACGAATTCGGCGCCGACGTGCGGAAGCTGTGCGAAAGCCTGGAGCTGTCCACGGTGGATCTGGTCGGCCATTCGCTCGGCGGCTACGCGGTGTCCTGCGTCGCGCAGGAGCGCCCGGAGCTGGTCCGTCGGCTGGTCATCGAGGAGTGCCCGCTGCCGTTGCAGTCCGGCGCCGAGGAACTGCGGCTGACCCGCCGCTTCCCGAGCGTGCCGGAACTCTGGCACGCCACCAGCAGCCTGGCCCGGCATCCGCGCGCGGTGCTCGCCTTCGACCGATCCATGACCAGGACCGCGCTGGAACAGTTCCGCAAGCCGAACCCGGAGTGGTGGGACCGGCTGCCCGACATCACCGCGCGCACGCTGGTGCTGCGCGGCGGCCCGGGCGGCATGGTCGACCCGGCCAAACTCGCGCTCATGCGCGCCGCCATCCCCGACTGCGCGGTCACCGCCTTCTCCTCCGGGCACAGCATCCACCGCGACCGCTATCGCGCGTTCGCGGCCGTCGTACACCCGTTCCTCGCGGCGTGAGCGACGTCCTGCGCGCGGCCGGGCCGAGCGCGCACCAGGCTGCGGGTGCTTTCGCGGGAATGCCCTGTTCGGCTGCCGCGGCGGAGATTCCGTTGCCCGGCACCGCCACCCGAGTGACCGGCTGGCTGTGCGTCGAACACCCCGGCGCGTGGGGTCGCGACGTGATCGGCGACGAGGTGCTCGGCCCGGAACTCACCCCCGAGCTGGCCGCCCGCACCGCCGCCGCCCGTGTCCGACCGACTCTGATCCGTCGCCCCGGCCGCAACGAATTCACCGGCACCCGAACGGTTTTGCTCGCCAGCTCGCGCCCCGAGGGCTCCTGGTGTGAACGCTTCGAGATCACCGACCTGAACCAGCTGCTCGACTTCGACCTGCGCCTGCTGAACGGCCCGCCACCGGGAATCGGTGTGCCCGTACATGATCCGCTGGTGCTGGTGTGCGCACATGGAAAACGCGACCAGTGCTGCGCCCTGCTCGGCCGCCCCGTCGCCGCCGAGCTGGCCACGAAATACCCAGGGCAAGTGTGGGAGTGCTCGCACACCGGCGGCCACCGCTTCGCCCCCGCCCTGGTCCTCCTGCCCTCCGGCCTGACCTACGGCCGCCTCGACGCCACCACCGCCGAAGAGATGGTCGAAGCCGCCCGCCGCGGCGCAGTATCGCTGACCGGCCTCCGCGGCCGCAGCTGCTACGCGCCCCACGAGCAGATCGCAGAAGTCGCTGTGCGCGAACAGATTTCCGCCGCCACCACCGACCTCGTAGTCACCCCCGACCCCGGCCACCCCACCTCGACCGCCGCCGCCCTCGTCACCCACCGCGACGGCCGCCGCTGGCGAGTAACCACCCGCACCATCGCCTTCCCACCCCGCCAAGCCAGCTGCGGCGCCACCCCCAAACCCGTAACCGCCCTAGCCGTCGACACCATCTACCAGCTACCCGCCGACTGAGCAGACACGAGCGGGGTGTGGTTATGCCCGGCTTACCAATGAGTTCCCGGGACCCAGCGGGCGGCGCGGCGGAGGGCGGTGCCGGTGGCTCGGCGCGCGGCCGAGCGGGGGCGTGGTTCGCGTTCGGGCACAACGGGTTCCGCGGTGTCCTCGGCTTCTTCGACCCGTTCGCCCTTGGCGGCGGGGGAGTCCGGCAGCGCGCGGTAGTAGCGGTGCAGGATGCGGTCGCGGAACTTCGGGGTGAGCAGGGCGCCGTATTCGGCGAAGGTGCCGATCGGCACGTCGATGCGTTTGGGGCGTTCGGTCAGGGCGCGCACGATCGTGGCCGCGGCCCATTCGGGGGATTCGGCAGGCTGGCCCTGATCGCCGCTGGGGGTGATCATCGGGGTGCGCACCAGCGGCATGTGGATGGTGGTGAAGGTGACGCCGTCGGCCATGGTCTCGACCGAGGCCACCTCGGCGAACTTGTCCAGGGCCGCCTTGCTGGCCAGGTAGGCGGCGAAACGCGGGGTCGCCACCTGCACGCCCGCGCTACTGATGTTGACGATGTGGCCGAACTTGCGTTCGCGCATCTGCGGGAGCAGGGCCAGCGTCATGCGCAGCGCGCCGAAGTAGTTGACCGCCATGGTGCGTTCGAAGTCGTGCAGCCGGTCGGTGGAGCGGTGGATGGCGCGGCGGATGGACCGGCCCGCGTTGTTCACCAGCATGTCGACGTGGCCGTGCTCGTCCAGGATGGTCTTCACCGCGTGGTCGACCGAGTCGGAATCGGTGACGTCACACTGGTATCCGTACGCGCTGCCGCCCGCCGCCTTGATCTCCTCGACCACGGACGCGAGCTCGTCGGCCCGGCGCGCGAGCAGGAACACGGTGGCGCCCTTGCCTGCGACGGCGATCGCCGCCGCCTTGCCGATGCCGGAGGAAGCGCCGGTGATCAGGACATGCCGCCCGGAGATGTCCCGGTTGCGGCGGCCGCGCCGGGCCTCGGGCAGGCCGGCGTCAGCGGATGCTGCACTCATCGCTGCTCCTTTGCAGGGTTGGTGGGCATGAACTTACTCCGAAGTAAGTTTACTCGCCAAGTGGAACGCGTCACTTTTCGGGGCCGAGGTCGAGGTGGTGAACACGGGCCGAACAACCTCTCGAAATCCATCGAACATATGTGCGATACTCTGCGCATGGCGGACGATCGGATGGCGGAAATCTTTGCCGCGGTGCGGCTCGGTGGCGGGGACCAAGCGGCGGCGCGACAGGCGCTGGAGAAGTTGTGGGACGAGATCGGTGAGGGCGGTGATCCCTTGCACCGCTGCGTGATTGCGCATCACCTCGCCGACCTACAGGACACGCCGGCCGCCGCGCTGCTCTGGGATCGCCGCGCGCTCGCCGCGGTGTTCGGCCCCGGCATCCCGCTGGACGAGGGCCTGCGCAGCTTCCTGCCGTCGCTGTATCTCAACCTGGCCGACAGCCACCGCCGAGTCGGCGACTTCGAGGCCGCCCGCATGCAGCTGGCCATCGCCCGCGGCCACCTCGACGTCCTCGCCAACGACGCCTACGGCGCCCTGATCCGCGCCGGGCTCGACCAGGTCGACGCGGCGCTCGCCGAGGGCTCCACGGCCCCGCTACCGACCAACTGACCCGTCCGGAGGAGGTGAGCCGCGGTGGGCTGGAGCAACGGGCCGCCTACCTGGTCGGAACTGGAGCGGGTGCTGTCCGGCCGGTCCGGCCGGACCGGCCGGACCGACCCCGAAGCCATGTACCCCGGCGACGGCGGCGACAGCCCGGCCTGGTCCCGCAAGCGCGGTGACTACCTGGCCGAGCCCGCGCCGCCCGCCGACGGGCCGACGGTGCCGTACGCGGAACTGCACGCGCACTCGGCCTACAGCTTCCTCGACGGCGCGAGCCAGCCCGAGGAACTGGTGGAGGAGGCCGTACGGCTCGGCCTGGAGGCGATCGCGCTCACCGATCACGACGGCTTCTACGGAACCGTGCGCTTCGCGGAGGCGGCCCGAGAGCTGGGCATGCCGACGGTCTTCGGGTCCGAGCTGTCGCTGGGCACCGGGCACGCAGATGCGCCGGATTCCATGCCGCGCACCGGATCTCCCGATCCCGCCGGACCGCACCTGCTGGTGCTGGCCCGCGGGCAGGAGGGCTACCGCAGGCTGTCGCGGGAGATCGCGGCCGCCCACATGGCGGCGGGGGAGAAGGGCATCCTGCGCTACGACCTCGACGTGCTCACCGCGGCCGCCGAGGGACAGTGGCAGATCCTGACCGGCTGCCGGAAAGGCCATCTGCGGCAAGCGCTTGCGGACGATCTCCATGCGGGCAGTACCCGTCTCGTGCGCGCCGAGGCCGCGCTGCGCGACCTGACCGAACGGTTCGGCGCCGACCGGGTGAGCGTGGAGCTGACCCACCATGGCATCCCGGAGGACGACGAGCGCAACACCTACCTCATCGCCCTGGCCGACCGCCTCGGCCTGCCCGTAATCGCCACCACCGGAGCGCATTTCGCCGCACCGCGGCAGCGCCGCCGGGCCATGGCGCTCGCCGCGATCCGGGCCAGGCAGAGCCTGGACGAGATCGCCGGCTGGCTGGCCCCGGCCGGTGGCGCGCACCTGCGTTCCGGCGCGGAGATGGCGCGGCTGTTCGCCGACTGCCCGCAGGCGGTGCGCAACGCGGCCGCGCTGGCCCGCGAATGCGCGTTCGACCTGAAGCTGATCGCGCCGAAACTGCCGCCGTTCGAGGTGCCCGCCGGATACGACGAGAAGTCCTGGCTGCGTGAGCTCACCCGCCGCGGCGCCGCCGCCCGCTACGGCCCGCCGGAGCGAAACCCGCAGGCGTACCGGCAGATCGAGCACGAGCTCGCGGTGATCGACGAGCTGGACTTCCCCGGCTACTTCCTGGTGGTGCACGACATCATCACCTTCTGCAAGGACCACGACATCCTCTGCCAGGGCCGGGGTTCGGCGGCCAACTCGGCGGTCTGCTACGCGATCGGCATCACCAACGTCGACCCGGTCACCAACAACCTGCTGTTCGAACGCTTCCTCTCGCCGGAACGCGACGGCCCGCCCGATATCGACGTCGACATCGAATCCGACCGCCGCGAAGAGGCCATCCAGCACGTCTACGCCAAGTACGGCCGCGCGTACGCCGCCCAGGTCGCCAATGTGATCACCTATCGCGGCAAGTCCGCCGTCCGCGATGCCGCACGCGCACTGGGCTTTTCGCCGGGGCAGCAGGACGCGTGGAGCAAGCAGGTGAGCCGGTGGAACGGCGTCGGCGGCGAGACCGGCACCGACATCCCCACCGAGGTGCTGGAGCTGGCCGCCGAAATCGAAGGACTACCAAGACATCTCGGCATCCACTCCGGCGGCATGGTGATCTGCGACCGCCCGATCGCCGACGTCTGCCCGGTGGAATGGGCGCGCATGCCCGGCCGCAGCGTGTTGCAGTGGGACAAGGACGATTGCGCCGCCATCGATTTGGTGAAGTTCGACCTGCTCGGCCTCGGCATGCTCTCCGCGCTGCACTACATGATCGACCTGGTGCGCGAGCACACCGGCGAGATTGTCGAACTGCACAAGCTCGACCTGCGCGAAGCCGCCGTCTACGACATGCTCTGCCGCGCCGACTCGGTGGGCGTCTTCCAGGTGGAGTCGCGCGCGCAGATGGCCACGCTGCCCCGGCTGCGGCCGCGCGAATTCTACGACCTGGTGGTGGAGGTGGCGCTGATCCGGCCCGGCCCGATCCAGGGCGGTTCGGTGCACCCCTACATCCGGCGGCGCAATGGGAGCGAGGAGGTGACCTACGACCATCCGGCGCTGGAGAATTCGCTGTCCCGCACGCTCGGCGTCCCGCTGTTCCAGGAACAGCTCATGCAGATGGCTGTCGACATCGCCGGTTTCACCGCCACCGAGGCCGACCAGTTGCGCCGCGCGATGGGCTCCAAACGTTCCCCGGAACGCATGGAGGGGCTGAAAGAACGTCTCTACCAAGGCATGCGCGACCTGCACGGCATCACCGGCGAGATCGCCGACCGCATCTACGAGAAGCTCTACGCCTTCGCCAATTTCGGCTTCCCGGAAAGCCATTCGCAGAGCTTCGCCTCGATCGTGTTCTACTCGTCGTGGTTCAAGCTGCATCACCCCGCGGCCTTCTGCGCCGGTCTGCTGCGCGCGCAACCGATGGGCTTCTACTCCCCGCAGTCCCTGGTCGCCGACGCGCGCAGGCACGGCGTCCTGGTGCACGGCCCCGACATCAACGCCAGCCGCGCCGAACCCACCCTTGAACACGCGGGCACCCAGGTGCGTCTCGGCCTGGCCGCGATCCGGCACATCGGCGACGATCTCGCCGAAAAGATCATCGTCGCACGGGATCAGGGCCCGTACACCTCCTTCCTCGACCTGACCGGACGCGTGGAACTCACGGTCGTCCAAGCGGAATCGCTCGCCACCGCGGGCGCGCTCGGCGGTCTGGGCAGCACCCGCAGGGAAGCGCTGTGGGCGGCCGGCGCCGCCGCGGGCGAACGCCCGGATCGATTGCCCGGCACCGGAGCCGCCACCACCGCCCCCGTGCTGCCCGGCATGAGCGATCTCGAGCTGGCCGCCGCCGACGTCTGGGCCACCGGCGTCTCCCCGGGCAGCTATCCCACCGAATTCCTGCGCCCGCAGCTCGACGCGCTCGGCGTGATCCCCGCCGCCGGGTTGCTCGCCGTGCGCGACGGGTCGCGAGTTCTGGTGGGCGGCGCGGTGACTCACCGTCAACGTCCGGCCACGGCCGCGGGCGTCACCTTCATCAATCTGGAGGACGAGACCGGCATGGTGAACGTCGTCTGCTCGGTCGGCCTGTGGGCGCGCTTCCGCCGCCTGGCGCAGAGCGCTCCCGCCCTGCTCATCCGCGGTCGCGTGCAGAACGCCGAGGGGGCGGTCAGTGTCGTCGCCGAACATCTGCAACGGATGGATCTGCGCGTCGATTCGAAGTCGCGCGACTTCCGCTGAGCGCTGAACAAACTCGGTTTTCACCGGATCGTTGGCGTCGTACGATCAGGAGTTCTGCCCAGCGCGGGCCCGTTCGACACAATCGGGGAGCTGCCATGCCTGCGCCGTCAACCGCCGACTCGCCACAGCGCGCCACCACCCGCTCGACCGACTACCTGGCGGTGGGGTTGACGCTGATGCTGGCGCTGCCCACGGTATTGCTCAGTGTCGCAATCATTCTCACCCTCGGGGCATGGGCGGGAATCTGGTTGGCGATCACCGCCGCGGTGGTATGGGTGTTCTTCGGGATCATGCTCTTCGACCTGGCCTGGTTCACCCCCAACCGCGCGCGATTCGCCAAGACCTTCAAGTTCCGGCGCCCGATCCCACCCGAAGACGAACGCCTTGCCGCCGCCTGGGCGAAGGTCACCAGCGCGCCCGGCGTGGACGGGTGGCCGTACTCGCTGTGGGTGGAGCAATCCGACGAGCCGAATGCCTATGCCGTGCCGAGTCGCATTGTCGCGGTGACGAGTTCGGCACTCGCCGGGCTCAAACCCCGGCACCTCGAAGCCGTTCTCGCGCACGAACTCGGACACCACATCAACGTCGACCCCCGGGTGCGCCTGTTCGACACCTGGCTTGCGGTGCCTGGCCGCGCCATGTGGGCGTTGTGCCGAATGGTCGGTCGGATAGCGGGCATCTTCGGTTCGCTGGCGCTGTACGTCCGCATGGTCGCGGCAGTCGGGTCGCTGCCCGTCGTCGCCCTCGTGCTGACGCCGATCGTGGGACTCCCCGCCGCGCTCCTGATCGTTGTCCTGCTGGTGGTGGAACCGCTGACCAGGAGCGCGCAGCAGCGGCGGGACGAATTCGCCGCCGACCGGGTCTCGGTCGACCTCGGTTACGGCCGCGCACTGGCCGCCGCCCTGCGACGCTGGGACGACCAGCCGCTACCCCCGCCGGTCGCGCTGCGACTCAGCCTCTACGGGACGCATCCGTCCCTGGCCGCACGGATCCGGAAGATCAAGCTCAGGCTCCGCGAATGACCTGGCCGCCCACACTTTTAGAGAAGTGTTAGAAGCCCTCTAGAGAACGGTTATGTCGGGCTGTTCGCGCAGTTCGAGCGGCTACTGTGCGAATCATGCGGAAGCTTGCTGTGCTGTGCATCGGTCTGCTCGGTCTGACGTTGCTCGTCGGCTGTGGCAGCAACAACGACAATGCCAAGCGGGTCCCGCCGCCACCGGGACGGCCCGAGACCTACGCCACCGTGGAGCCCGCCCCCGCGGCGACGCCACCGGGGCTGCGTGACCAGGGGCCGGCGCGCAAGGAGAACAACACCGGCGGTGAAACCGTCACCACGCGTAAGGAAGTCGTCACCGGCAGCGTCGAGATGACGGCAGGCAAGCCGATCGACGTGGCGGGCCAGATCGCCGACCGGGTGCGCGAGGCCGGCGGCCGGGTGGACAGCCGCACCGAACAGCCCGGCACCGACGACAACGATCCCAGCGCCACGCTCACCGTCCGGGTACCCGCGGACAAGACCGACGCGTTCATCGACGGGCTCGGCGGCCTCGGCCGGATCACCCGGGTGCACACCAACCGCGACGACGTGACCATGCAGTGGGAAGACCTGGACGCCAGGATCAAGGCGCTGCAGGCCTCCGTCGACCGGCTGCGCGGGCTGATCGCCGGCGCGACCAATACCGCCGACCTGCTCAATGCCGAGCAGGCGCTGTCCAGCCGCCAGGGCGAACTCGACAGCCTGACCGCGCAGAAGAAGCACCTCGACGACGAGGTCTCGCTGTCCACGCTCAATATCGACATCACCACCACGACCACCAAGGCCCAGGAGGATCGCGCCGACAACTTCTGGGAGGGCATCGTCACCGGCTGGAACTCGCTGGTGGATTGGCTGAAGGACGCGGTCGTGTTCACCGGCAAGGCGCTGCCGTGGCTCGGCTTCCTGGTGGTGCTGGCCGCCGTGATCTGGGGCATCGTGCGCGCGGTGCTGCGGCGCGGCAAGCGCGATCGGGCAGAATCGACGCCGGTGGGTCCGCGGCCCGCGCCCGCGGAAAGCGCAGGGGCCGCGCCGGTTACGGCACCCGCGGGCAGCGCGGCGACAGGAGAGCAGAGTGCCGGAAACGGTCCGGGCGATCATAAAACCGAACAGCCGTAAGGGCCCGCTCGTCGAAACCCTCGACGACGGCACCCTCCAGCTGTACGTGCGCGCCCCGGCCGTCGAAGGCAAGGCCAACCGGGCCGCCATCGAACTGCTCGCCGAGCACTACGGAGTACCGAAGAGCGCCGTCCGCCTGTCGGCCGGCGCTACTTCGCGCTTCAAACGCTTCGATATCGATCACTGAACGGCCTGCGTGGCAAGCCTTCTCACACTCCGCCGGGAAAGCCGAGCTGCCGCCAGGCTTCATAGGTCGCGACCGCCGCGGCGTTCGAGAGATTCATCGAACGGCGGCCCGGCAGCATCGGAATGCGCAGCTGAGCGGTGACATGCGGGTCCTCGAGCACCGTCGCGGGCAGCCCCGTCGGCTCGGTGCCGAACAGCAGCACGTCACCCTCGCGGTACGCCACCTCCGCGTAACTCGTCGTCGCCTGCGTGGTGAACGCGAACACCCGCTCCGGCTGAATCGACGCCCACGCCGCCGCGAGATCCCGGTGCACCGTCACCGACGCCAGATCGTGGTAATCCAACCCGGCCCGCCGCAACTTCGCCTCCGAGAGATCGAACCCCAACGGCTCGACCAGGTGCAGCTCACACCCCGTCCCCGCAACCAGCCGAATCGCATTACCGGTATTCCCGGGGATCGCGGGCTCATGAAACATCAGTCTTAGCACAACAGATGGGTTACCTTTCGATGGTGTCAGTACCGGGCGTACCCCTCCGGGTGCTTGGACGGCTACAGCTGTCCCGGGCAACGGACGAGTCAACATCTATAGAACGGCAGAGAGAGACTATCCAGCAATGGGCCGACAGCCACGGGCATGTGGTCATTGGCTGGGCCGAGGACGTAGATGTGTCCGGCTCGATAGATCCATTCGAAACCCCCGAACCTCGGGCCATGGCTGAACAATCGACTTCCCGAGTGGGACATCATCGCGGCCTGGAAGTTGGACCGGCTCGGCCGAAATGCTATCCAGCTGAACAAGCTATTCGGCTGGTGCATCGACCACGAGAAGACGTTGGTCTCCTGCTCCGAGTCCATCGACCTCGGTACCTGGGCGGGGCGGATGCTGGCCAGCGTCATCGCAGGACTCGCAGAGGGTGAACTGAAGCAATCAAGGAGCGTCAGCGCGGGTCGCGCCAGAGGCTTCGTACCGAGGCGCGTTGGCCCGGTGGCAAGGCTCCATTCGGCTACGTCGCGTCGAAGCAGCCAGATGGAGCGGGCTGGCGATTGGAGATCGACCCAATCGCCGCACAGCTGGGGCGGCGCATGGTGGATGGGATCGTTTCTGGTGGGTCGCTCACGCAGCCGGCCCGAGAGTTCAACGACGAAGGTGTCGTCACTCCGGCGGAGTACCACCGAGCGTTGAAAGCTGGTGTGCCAACGTTGCTCCGGGAGGATTTGCCCACGGAGTTGTTGACGCCTCCGGAGACATCCAGACAGCGGAAGCAGCGGCCTCCCCGGTGGACTCAGACACCAATCAGGAACATGCTCCAGAGCCCTGCCATTCGTGGGTTTGTACACCACAACGGAGACGTGGTCCGGGGTGGCGATGGAATGGCGCTCCAGTTCGCGGAACCGAGTCTTCGTTACTTAGTCCGCGAAGCCACATCGGGGGTAACGAATCGATAGCCGGCTCAAGGTCAGCTGCGGCATCGCAGCAGCTCAGTTCGCCCTGCTGGAAGTAACTGGGCAGCACGTCTATTGGTTCTGGTCTTTGTCCGGTACTGCCGCCCACGGGTTTCGTGACACTCCCATCCGGAATCGTCTCTGGTCCGAATACGTGGGGATACCGTGAACCGGATTGGCTGGTCCACCTTCAACAGACGGGAACTACATGCGTATTGATCGCGCTCGAACCACAGCCCTGCTCGCTGCTGCTGTTCTGACGGCAGGGGCCTGGGTAGCTGCCGCTCCAGTGGCCTCAGCCGATCGCATAGACCACGTAGACAGCTGCATCGCGCAGTCGAAGACGTTTGAAGCCTTCAAGAGTTGCTACCAAGACGCGAAGGACTATGACCAGGCCGCCAGAGACGCCGATAAGAAGCGCTGTGAGGAGGATGGCGGCAAGTACCGGGGCCGCGATTGCGAATTTTGATTGCCGTGTAGGGCAGCAGCCAGTCAGGCGCGCCTGCCGCCGCCGCGCGGGCCTGCCGTTGCCTGTCGGCCAGAGGGTGGGGATCCGTCGCGATCGCCGAGTGAGGCCGTCGGGGGCGCGCAATACGGGGAGTCTGTAAGAATCGGGGGGTGACCGAAGCCGACACGTCCACCGCGGACCAGCGGGCAGGCAGCAACCTGGGCTCCCAGTTCCTGCGCAGCCACCTGCCGATGGTGGTCGTGACGCTGGTCATCGCGGTGGCGATCGTGTTCGTGGCGCAGGATCGGTGGCGGCGCGGGGCGCTGTTCTTCGGCGGGGCCACGCTGCTGGCCGCCGCGTTCCGGCTGTGCCTGCCGACCGCGCGGGTCGGCCTCCTCGCCGTGCGCAGCAAACCCTTCGACGTCGGCGCCCTCACCCTGCTCGGCTCCGCCATCGTCTTCATCGCCGCGACCATCAACACCCTCGGCGTCGGCTAGCCGCACACCTTCCGACTTCCCGCACACCGAATCGCATGCGATTCCGTGTGCGGGAAATCAAGAGGTGTGCGGCGGAGCCGTTGACGCGCAGGGGGTTCAGCGGGTTACCGCGTACTGCTCGGTGAAGACCGTCTGTTTGCGAGGGCGGCGGCCGGGGTGGGGCGGGGTGGTGTTGCTGTAGCCGACGGCGACCAGGACCGCGATGGCCAGGTCGGCGCGGTCGCCGATGCCGATGGCCTGTTTGACCAGGTCGGGGTCCCAGCCGTTCATCGGGGCCGAGGACAGGCCGAGGCTGGTGGCGGCGAGCATCACGTAGGTGGCCGCGATCATCGCGTTCTTGACCGCGTTCTCCCGGAGCAGCCCGCGTTCCCGCAGCGCGCGGAACTCGTTGCGCGAGTTGAACATCGCGGTGAACTCCGCGTTCCACGCGCCGTTGCGCCCGGCCAGTTCGGCGATGTCGGCATTGCTGTCCTGCCAGGCCGTCGGATCGGCGACGAAGACCAAGACGACTGGTGCCTCCAACGGCTGCGGCTGGCCGAATGCGGCCTTCGACAACGCCTCCCGCCCGGATTCGCTGGTGACCACGACGATCGACCGGTCCTGCATGTTCCATGCACTCGGTGCCTGTACCGCCAGGTCGAGCAGTTCATCGATCAGCTCCGGTGGAACGGTTTCGGGCTGGAAGTGGCGGGTGGTCCGGCGGGCGCGGATCGCGGCGGGAACCGAAAGTGTCTGTGTTTCCATAATTCTTACTATCGGAGAGTGGCGCTCTGATAGGAAGAGGGCACTAAATAGTGCGTTACACTCGGACAGGTGCGCACGCTGATCGAAGGCACCGACCTGCCCGCCGACATCTACTCGGCCAAATGTCCCACCCGCCAGGTGCTCGACCACATCGCGGGCAAGTGGACGGTGCTGATCGTCGACGCCCTGGCCGAGGGCACCATGCGCTACACCGATCTGCACAAGCGCATCGACGGCATCTCGCAGAAGATGTTGACCCAGACCCTCCGCGAACTGGAGGCGGACGGATTCCTCACGCGCACGGTGCATCCCACCGTGCCGCCGCGGGTCGACTACGCGCTCACCGAACTCGGGCACAGCCTGCGCACACCCATTGCGGCCCTGCGCGATTGGATCGAAACCAACATCAACCTGATCGAACAGGCCCGCCGCGCGGCCGCAGGCAATCGCTGACTCCGCCGTGGATTCCGCTGTGGCGTAAACCAATTCGGTGAATCACCCGCCGCACCCCTCGATGCGGCGGGCGAATCCCGAAACTCAGGCCGGCTCGGCGACCAGTGCCGCGCGCCCGGATCGACTGCCGTACAGGGCGCGCGCCTCGCTCGGGCTGACCGTCTCCGGCCGGGCCGGCGGCGCCGCGTTGATGTGTTCCTTCAGGATCTGCCCCGCCATCGGCGCGATGAACGGCGCGGCGACCAGCAGCCCGAACGAGTTGAACCGGCTGAAGCCCCAGACCAGCACCTTGGCGGGCAGCTTCATCGCGAGATCGACGATGCCCCAGCGATCGAAGCGCCCGAGCTTGCGCATCCACTTCGGCAGCGTCGCCACCGAGGCCAGCGAAAGCAGCCTGCTGCCAACGAAATACGAGAGGCCGGCACCGTTGCGCGGCGAGGTCCACAGCAGATGGTGCATGCCCTCCTCGGCGCGTTCGGAGGTGCACAGCCGCGGTCGCACCCGCTCGTAGTACGCGCGCACCTCCGCGCGCGAACGCGGCACGTCCTCCGGCTTGCAGGTCTGCAACTCGGCGGCGATCGCGCACTCCTGCCAGAACCGCGTTTCTTCTTCCGGCGTCAGCCCCGGGCCGAACATCTCGTAGGCCTTGAGCACCGAGTGCCAGCCGGTGATGTGGATCCACAGCTGGGTGTCCGGGCTGTTCGCGCTGTAGCGGTTGCCGCTGATCGGTTCGATGCCGGTCATCGGCGCGTGGATCTGCATCAGGTGCTCGGCCGCCTGGATGGCGGTGCGGCCGTCGGCGATCGCGGCGATCAGGAAGTAGGAGAAGGTGTGGTCGAGGCGCTTGCGCGGGTCACTGTAGATGCCGCGCGAGTCGGCCACGGCCGCGGTGAGGAACGGGTCGAAGTGCTCGAGCACGACGGCGCGCTGGAAGCCGATGACCGCGGTCGGCGCGGTCCAGACCTTCCAGCTCGGCGAATCGGGGCCGAAGAACCCGTAGTCGTCCCGGCGCAGAGTGGTCGGATCGAAGTGCATCACGTGCTCCTTTGCGGTGATCGCCCCGGCACCGGGGGTGAATACAACGCAACCGTAGCAATTGCCTGCAATGAATACAACGGTTGCGTAGCATTTGTGTCCGGAAGGATTCGGGATCGAGCCGGGATGCTGTCAGGATGGACCGCATGGAGGTGGAACGGCAGTGACCACATCGCGCGCCGCGGCGGACCGGCCGCGCCGGCGCTATGCGCCACGCCTGCCGCCGGAGCAGCGCCGGGCCCAGCTGCTCGACGCCGCCTTCGCAGTGCTGAGCCGGGTGGAGCTGCACGAGCTGAGCATGGAGGCGGTCGCGCAGGAAGCGGGCGTCGGCAAGCCGGTGCTCTACACCGTGTTCAAGACCCGCGCGGAACTCGTTGCGGCGCTGCTGGAACGCGAGCGCGAGCGCGGCCTCGAACAGGTCGCCGAGACCCTGCCGACCGACCTGATGGGCGCCGACCCCGTGGTCGCGGCCTCGGCCACGGTCGAGGCGTTCGTCGGTGTGGCACTGGAGAATCCGACCCGCTGGCGACTGATCCTGGCCGGGCCGGGCAACGCGCCCGACGAATACCGTGAGGCCCTGCGCAATTCGCGCGCGGGCATCTTCGATCAGGCCGAAGCGCTGGTCCGCATCGGCACCGCGCTCGAACCCCGGTGGGCCGGAGTGGATTCCGCGCTGCTGACCAACTCGCTGCTCCAGGTCGCCGAGATGCTCGGCCGGCTGGCGGTCAGCGAGCCCGACGAATACCCGCGCGAACGGCTCCAGGGTTTCGTGCACGCCATCGTCGGCCTATTGGTCGGCGCACCACCGAAAGACGTTGGCGCGTAGCGCTTCCGACCAGATATCAGCTGGTGGGCTGACGGCTCTGCTGAGCTAGCCGCATCGTCTCGGTCAGCAGCTTGGACACCGCGGCCGCCTCGGTGAGGAACCCGTCGTGCCCGTCGCGCGAGTGCACGACCTCGAGCCCGTCGCATCCCGGCAGTCCCTCGGCGAGTTCCTGCTGCGTGCGCAGCGGGTACAGCCGATCGGAGTCGACGCCGCCGACCACGCACGGCACCGGCGTAGCGGCCAGCGCCGCGCGCACTCCGCCGCGTCCACGCCCGATGTCGTGCCGGTTCATCGCCTCGGTCAGCAGCACGTAGGTGCCGGGATCGAAACGCCCGCACAGCTTGTCGGCCTGATGGTCCAGGTAGCTCTGCACCGCGTACCGGCCACCGCGCCACGGATCCTCGGCGCCCTGCGCGCCGTTCTCGAACCGGTGATCCAGCTCGTCCTCGGTGCGGTAGGTCAGGTGCGCGATGCGCCGGGCGATGCCCATGCCGGTCATCGGCGCGCGGTCGGTGTCGTGATAGTCGCCGCCCTGCCAGTCCGGATCGGCCTTGATCGCCGCGATCTGGGTGGTCTGGGTGCCGATCTGATCGGCGGTGGCGCGCGCGCCGACGGCCAGCACCAGCGCGGAGCCGACCCGGTCCGGCGCGCCGACCATCCACTCCAGCACCCGCATGCCGCCCATCGACCCGCCGACCACGGCGGCCAGCCGCTCGATGCCGAGCAGGTCAACCAGCGCCTCTTCCGCAGCCACCTGGTCGCGGATGGAGATCTCCGGGAACCTTGCGCCCCAAGGCTTTCCGTCCGGCGCCAGGGTCGACGGCCCGGTGCTGCCCTGGCAGCCGCCGAGCACGTTCGTCGCGATCACACACCACTCGTCGGTGTCCAGCGGACAGCCAGGTCCGACCATCCCGTCCCACCAGCCGGGCAGCTGGTGGATGTCGTCGGGGTGACCGACCACGTGCGAGTCACCGGTCAGCGCGTGCTCGACCAGCACCACGTTGTCCAGCGTGGGGGAGAGCTCGCCCCAGCGCTGCACCGCGAGATGGACCTGCGGAATGACCGCGCCGCTCTCCAGCTTGACGTCCCCGACGGCGATGATGCCGAGCCGCCCGTCCGGGGGTGGCAGGGCCACCCCGGACGAACGGGCGAAACTCGGTTCGGTACTCAAGGTCACGTCGCCGCCGCCGCGAAACCGGCCCGCAGGTCGCTCAGGATGTCCTCGATTCCCTCGATGCCCACCGCCAACCGGACCAGACCCGGAGTGACGCCGGCGAGCAGTTGCTCTTCGGGCGTCAGCTGCGAATGTGTGGTCGACGCGGGGTGAATCACGAGGGAGCGCACATCTCCGATGTTAGCCACATGGCTGTGCAGGGCTAATCCGTCCACGAACTTCTTGCCCGCATCGACACCGCCGCGCAGCTCGAAGGCGACGATCGCGCCGGGACCCTTCGGCGCCAGCTGCTGCGCGCGCTCGTACCACGGCGAGTCCGGCAGACCCGCGTAGATCACCTTGGTGACCTCCGGCTGCTCGGTCAGGAATGCGGCGACCGCCTTGGCGTTGGCCACGTGCCGCTCGACCCGCAGGCTCAGCGTCTCGATGCCCTGGCTGATCAGGAACGCGTTGAACGGCGAGATGGCCGAGCCGAGGTCGCGCAGCAACTGCACGCGGGCCTTGAGCGCGAAGGCGGGCGCGCCGAGATCGGCGAACACCGCACCGTGGTAGCTCGGGTCCGGGGTGGTGAAGCCGGGGAAGCGCGGCTGTCCTTGCGCGTCGGTCACCGTCCAGTCGAAGTTGCCGCCGTCGACGATCACGCCGGCCACCGCCGAGCCGTGCCCGCCGAGGTACTTGGTCGCCGAGTGCACGACGATGTCGGCGCCGTGCGCCAGCGGCTGGATCAGATACGGGGTGGCCACCGTGTTGTCCACGATGAGCGGCAGCCCGGCCTCGTGCGCGATCGCGGAGATGCCGGGGATGTCGAAGATGGCGCTGCTCGGGTTGGCGATGGTCTCGCCGTAGAACGCCTTGGTGTTCGGGCGAATCGCGGCCCGCCACTGGTCCAGGTCGTCGGGATCGTCGACGAAGGACACCTCGATGCCGAGCTTGGGCAGCGAGTAGTGGAAGAGGTTGTAGGTGCCGCCGTAGAGATGCGGGCTGGACACGATGTGATCGCCGGCGGACGCCAGGTTCAGGATCGCGAACGTCTCCGCGGCCTGCCCGGAGGCCAGCAGCAGGGCCGCGACGCCGCCTTCGAGCGCGGCGACGCGCTGCTCGACCACGTCCTGGGTGGGGTTCATGATCCGGGTGTAGATGTTGCCCGGCTCGGCGAGCCCGAACAGCGCCGCGGCGTGATCGGTGTCGCGGAAGGCGTACGAGGTGGTCTGGTAGATGGGCAGGGCCCGGGCGCCGGTGGTGCTGTCGGGGGCCTGGCCCGCGTGCACCTGCTTGGTCTCGAAGGACCACTGCGCGGTGGGATCGATATCGGCCGCGGGCACGGTGGAATCACTCATGAGCTTTGCTCCAAAGAAAAGGGTTGTTCGCCAGAACTACAAGGGTTATCGGGATGTGGGCGAAGGACAACAACACATTTCGGGAACCTCCTGAAAGCGCGCTTGCTCTCGACCTTCGAGAGCCCGGTCATCACCCGGAGCACCCCACCGCTGCTGGAGGGTTGCCGTCCAGCAAGCCGGGGCTTCGCGCTGGCACTCATGACCTGAGGGCATCATAACCGGCCGTCCCGCGACGGCCGAAACCTATCCGCGAACTCAGCCGGAAGTGCTGGTCCGCGCGCCGCCGCAGACCCGGACGAACTCGTCGAACGCCGCACAGAACGAGTTGCGGCCCGCGGTCGCGGCGTCGTGCAGATCGTCGTAGTCGAACATGCTCTCGCCGCATTCCATCGCGAGATGACCGATGAGCTGCCAGGAGCCGAGGATCAGCCGCACCGGCAGCGCGCAGGGCGTGGTGCCGAGTCGTTCGGCGACCACCGCGGCGATGGCGATGTTCTTGTTGTCCGCGTGCTCGATGCTGCGCGCGCTGACCGCGGGACTGCTGCGCACGATCCGCTGCATCTGCTGGAACTGCCGGAAGGAGACCGGCCCGCCGCCGGGTTCGTGCACGGCTCGGTCGATCACCTGCAAGAACGCGGTACGCAGCGATTCCAGTTCGTTGTCACTGGCCGGCAGTTCGCGCAGCGTCTGCGCCACGGCCTGGCCGAAGTCCTGCACCGGCCCGAGGACGATGTCCTCTTTACTGTCGAAATACCGGTTGATCGTGCGCGGCGAGACGTCCGCGGCGTTGGCGATCTGCTCGACCGTCGTCGCGTCGAAACCCTGTGTGTCGCACAGGTTCAGGCCGATCTCGATGATCCGCAGCCGGGTCTGCTGCTTCTTGCGTTCGCGCAGGCCGGTATGGGCGTGCGGCGCGGCGCTCGCAGGGGTCTGCGCTGCGGCACTCGCGCCCGTCGGCGTCGGTGACTCGAGCATGCTCCCACCCTAACGCAACCTAGTGTTTTCGTGTCCGTAACCGCCAAATGTCGCATCACGACATTTTTCGCTTGACGCCAAATGTCGTCTACTGACAGGATAGCCACCGAGTTCCGAAGACGAGGAGATGACCGTGACCGACACTGCGCAAGCGGTAGAAGTTCCCCAGAAACAAGGCAGTTCGGCACGCTGGTTCGCCCTCGGCGTGATCGCATTGGCCCAGCTCATGGTGGTCTTGGACGCCACCATCGTGACCATTTCGCTGCCCTTTGCCCAGCAGGATCTCGGCATCAGCGACGGCAACAAGCAGTGGATGCTGACCGCTTACACGCTGATCTTCGGCGGCCTGCTGCTGCTCGGCGGCCGGCTGGCCGACTACCTCGGCCGGCGCCGGATGTTCATCGTCGGCCTGGTCGGTTTCGCCGCCGCGTCGGCACTTGCCGGTCTCGCGCAGAACGGCGCGGAGATGTTCGCCGGACGTGCGCTGCAGGGTGCGTTCGCGGCGTTGCTCGCGCCCGCGGCGTTGTCGCTGTTGTCGGTGACCTTCACCGAGGCGCGCGAGCGGGCCACCGCGTTCGGCGTGTTCGCCGGCATCTCTGCCGGTGGCGCCGCGCTCGGCCTGATCGCCGGCGGCGCGCTCACCGAGTACGCCTCGTGGCGCTGGTGCCTGCTGGTGAATACCCCGATCGCGCTGCTCGCCCTGGTCGGCGCGCTGGCCTGGGTGGTCAAGGACGTGCCTGCGCCGCGGACCGGTGGCTACGACGTGCCCGGCGCGGTCACCGTGACGCTCGGCCTGATCTCGATCGTCTACGGCTTCAGCCGCGCGGCCGAGGACGGCTGGCTCTCCGGCAGCACCCTCGGCCTGCTCATCGCCGGCGCCGCGCTGCTGATCGCCTTCGTCGTGATCGAACGGCGCTCGGCGAATCCGCTGTTGCCGCTGCACATTCCGGGGGAGATCAACCGTGGCGGCGCGTTCCTCGCGGCGTTGCTGGTGCCGATCGCCATGTTCGCGATGTTCCTGTTCCTGAGCTACTACTTCCAGATCACCCTGGGCTACTCCTCGCTCAAGGCCGGCTTCGCGTTCCTGCCCTTCCCGGCCGGCATCGCGATCTCCGCGGGTGTCACCAGTGCGCTGCTGCCGAAGCTCGGCCCGCGGCCGCTGATGGTGGCCGGCGCCGTGCTCGGCGTGCTCGGCCTGCTGTGGCTGGCCCAGCTCGGCTTCGGCGACAGCTACGCCGCCAGCGTGCTGCCCGCGCAGGTGCTGATCGCGCTCGGCATGGGTCCGCTGTTCGTCGGCATGCAGACCGTCGCGCTGCACCAGGTCGAGGAGGCGGACTCCGGTGTGGCCAGTGCGCTGCTGAACGCGGCGCAGCAGGTCGGCGGCGCGGTCGGCACGGCCCTGCTGACCACCATCTCGGTGCAGACCGCCAAGTCCTACGCGGAGAGCCACGCGACGATCGACAACTTGATCGCTCGCGCCTCGATCCACAGTTACGACGTGGCGTTCTACGTCGGCGCCGGATTCTTCCTCGCCGCCGTTCCGGTGATCGCGTTCATGATCCGGGACCGGCCGGAGAACCTCATCGAAGGTTCCGAGGACGGGGCGCGCCCGGTCCACGTCGGCGTCTGAAATTTTCCTGCTTCACCCCTCGGTCCGCGTATCGCCAGCTCGGCGCTGCGCGGACCGAGGTCGTTGCGTGGGTGACCTGCGAATTGCAGAATGACCTACCAGCCAGTAAGTTCGTGGGGTTTCTCACTCGGGGGGCTGCCCGCACACCACGATCATCGGCAGCAGTACGCTTGTCTTGTTTGCACCACACGTCTCGCGGACAACGCGGGGCATATACGTTGTCTGTTGGAACAGCTGGGGTCCGCTCACAAGCGTGTTCACCTGGCCGTGCAATGAGGGCACCATCCTAGGAGGACACGAAGATCCATGTCCAAAATCAAGGTTGAAGGTACCGTCGTCGAACTCGACGGCGACGAGATGACCCGGATCATCTGGCAGTTCATCAAGGACAAGCTGATCCACCCGTATCTCGATGTGAATCTCGAGTACTACGACCTGGGCATCGAGTACCGGGATAAGACGGACGACCAGGTCACCGTCGACGCGGCCGAGGCGATCAAGCGCCACGGCGTCGGCGTCAAGTGCGCCACCATCACGCCGGATGAGGCACGCGTCGAGGAATTCGGCCTGAAGAAGATGTGGCGGTCGCCCAACGGCACCATCCGCAACATCCTCGGCGGCACCATTTTCCGTGCGCCGATCATCATCTCCAATGTCCCGCGCCTGGTGCCGGGCTGGACCAAGCCGATCATCATCGGCCGTCACGCCTTCGGCGACCAGTACCGCGCCACCGACTTCAAGGTGTATCAGGCCGGTTCGGTCACGATCACCTTCACGCCGGAGGACGGCAGCGAGCCGATCCAGCACGAAGTCGTGAAGATGCCGGAAGACGGCGGCGTCGTCATGGGCATGTACAACTTCAAGGCTTCGATCATCGATTTCGCGCGGGCCTCGTTCAACTACGGCCTGCAGCAGAACTACCCGGTGTATCTCTCCACGAAGAACACCATCCTCAAGGCCTACGACGGCATGTTCAAGGACACCTTCCAGGAGGTGTTCGATGCCGAGTTCAAGACCCAGTTCGACGCGGCGGGCCTGACCTACGAGCACCGCCTGATCGACGACATGGTCGCCTCCTCCATGAAATGGGAGGGCGGCTACGTCTGGGCCTGTAAGAACTACGACGGTGACGTGCAGTCCGACACCGTGGCGCAGGGCTTCGGCTCGCTCGGCCTGATGACGTCGGTGCTGCTGACCCCGGACGGCAAGACCTGTGAGGCGGAGGCCGCGCACGGCACCGTCACCCGGCACTACCGCCAGCATCAGCAGGGCAAGCCGACCTCCACCAACCCGATCGCGTCGATCTTCGCCTGGACGCGCGGGCTCGAGCACCGCGGCAAGCTGGACAACACCCCCGAGGTCATCGGCTTCGCGCAGACCCTCGAGGATGTCGTCATCAAGACCGTCGAAGGCGGCCAGATGACCAAGGACCTCGCCTCGCTCGTCGGTGGCGATCAGGGCTACCTGAGCACCGAGGAATTCCTCGGCGCCCTGGACGCCAACCTGGCCCGCGCCCTGCGCTGACCAGCGAACAACCCGGCGCTGGAACAGAATCCGGCGCCGGGGGATGACCTTACGGGCACCCGCACCACTTGGTGGTACGGGTGCCCGGACTGTTTTTCCGGTCAGGCCGGAACCGTGTGGTCGCGGACCACTCGCACTGCGCGGGTGAAGTTGTCCGCACCGAGTCCGTGCTGCACGCCGGCCGCCAGCAGTCGCTGCATCGGATCGAGCAGGTCGGTGGGGACGCCTTGCTCGCGGCTCACGCCGCGGATCGTCTCCAGCACCGCACCCATCTCCGCGATGCTCGCGAACGTCGGCGCGAACTCGTCCGCGTCGAGTTCGGCGGCCAGGGTGGGCAGGACGTCGAGCAGTGCGCGCAGCCACGGCACCAGGAACTCGGCGGTGAGCCGGTGCGCGGTGGTCGGCTCGCCGCCGAGCATTGCCGTCGCCTGGAAGAAGCCGCCGAACATGCCGTACATGCCGGCCAGCACCGCCATGTCGTGCAGAGCCGCCAGTCCGGCGTCGGTGCCGAGGTAGGTCGCGGCGCCCAGCTCCGCGATCGCCGCGCGGTGCTCGGCCGCCGCCTCCACCGACCCGCTGTACGGAATCAGCGCGTCGGGTGTGCCCAGGGTCGCGGGCATGCCGAGGATCGCGCCGTCCAGGAATCGCCCGCCGCGCGCGGCTATCCAGGTTGCGAGGGCGCGTGCGTCGTCGGGGCGACCGGTCGAGACGTTCAGTACCGTGCGTCCGGTCATCGCGTCGGGGACGGTTTCGAGCAGGGCCGCCACGCCCGCGGTGTCGATGTGCGAGAGGACGATCAGGTCACCCGCCGTGATTGCGCCGGCGAGGGATTCGGCGCGTCCGGCACCGAGCTCGTCCAGGTGCGCCGCCCGGCCCGGCGTCCGATTCCACACCGTCGTCGGGTAGCCGGCGCGCAGGTAGCGCTCGGTGATCGCCGAACCCATCCGCCCGAGCCCGAGCACCGTCACGCGCGTGTCGGCCGTGTGATCGCTGGTCATGCGTTCCTCCGTAGATCCGTGAGTTCGTCGGGTGGGCGCCCGCTGCTCAGTTTTCGCCGGCGAAGCGGACCGCGCGAGTGGCAGGACCGACCAGCGGCGAACGGTTCCCGCCATATCCTGGCGGGCATGACCGGCCATACCGTCGCCATCGCCGTCACCCCCGGCGCGCTGCATCCCTGGGACCTCTACGAACTCGGCGTGGTCGGCGCGATCTTCGGCACGCCCCAGCCCGACATCGCCGACCCCTGGTACGACCTGCGGATCTGCTCGGTGCGGCCGGAGGTCGGCGAGTCGGCCATCGGGCACGGCGCGTTCCTGCGCGCCGAGTACGGCGTGGCCGAACTGGTCTCGGCCGACACCGTTTTCGTGCCGTCGATCGCCTACGACTGCACCACCGACGATCGCGAGGTGCCGCCCGAACTGCTCGACGCCCTAGTCGAGGCGCATCGCCGGGGCGCGCGGATGGTCGCGCTGTGCAACGGCGCCTTCGTGCTCGGCGCGGCGGGCCTGCTGAACGGCCGCCGGGTCACCGCGCACTGGGAGCACGCGGCGGTGCTGGCCCGTCGCTTTCCCGCCGCCGAGGTGGACGAGTCCGCGCTCTATGTCGACGACGGCGACATCCTCACCAGCTCGGGAATGACCGCCGCGCTGGATCTTTCGCTGCACCTGGTCCGCCGCGACTTCGGCGCCGCCGTGGCGAACCGGCTGGCCCGGCGGCTGGTGGCGCCGCCGAACCGGGCCGGTGGGCAGGCCCAGTTCGTCGATCTGTCCGTCTCGGCGCGGGCCGCGGCCGACCTCGGCCCGGCGCTGGAATGGGCCGTCGCGCACCTCGACGAGCTGCTCACCGTCGAGCTGCTCGCCGCGCGCGCCACTATGAGTCCGCGCACCTTCCATCGCCGGCTGCGGGAGTCGATCGGCTCGACGCCCAAACAGTGGCTGCTCACCCAGCGCCTGGCCCGCGCGCAATCCCTGCTCGAGTCCACCGATTTCGGCATCGATCGGATCAGCCGGATGTGCGGCCTCGGCACCGCCGCCAACCTGCGCAGGCACTTCGCCGCGGTCGTCGGGGTCACGCCGGTCGAATACCGCCGCACCTTCGAGCGACGCTCGGCCTGAATTTCCTGGAACGGGAAGCGAATCCGCGGCCGGGATGACGCTGCCCACATCCGGTGGTCCGGGTGTCCGACCGGCGTGGGGTACGCGATTGTTTCCGAATGGAATTTGCCAGGTCGAGTGCCCGCGGTGTCCCTAATGCGCGGTTTTACATTCTGACCTGCACGTTTTCTTGATGTCAGCGTGTCTCAACTCACGTTTACTCGGGAAGCGAAACGGCCCATTCAAGCGTTTCATGGATACGTGACCACACCCCTCGCCTCCCAGGCCCCCGCACGCCCCGAGGCCGCGCGGACGACTTGGCATATGCCTGCCATGCTCGCGCTGGCGCTCGGCGGGTTCGGTATCGGCACAACAGAATTCGTCACCATGGGTTTGCTGCCGGACATCGCGCGCGCCATGGGTGTTTCCGAGCCGACTGCGGGACACGCGGTGTCGGCGTACGCGCTCGGCGTGGTGATCGGCGCTCCGGTCATTGCCGCCGTGTTCGCCCGGGCTTCGCGCAAGAAGTTGCTCATCGCCTTGATGGCGGCGTTCACCCTGGGCAACGTGGCGACCGTGCTCGCCCCGACCTTCCACACCCTGGTGCTCGCCCGCTTCGTCTCCGGCCTGCCGCACGGCGCCTACTTCGGCGTGGCCTCGCTGGCCGCCGCCACCCTCGCCCCGGTGGGTCAGCGCGCGAAAGCGGTTGCCGCGGTTATGCTCGGTTTGAGCGCCGCCAATGTTGTCGGCGTTCCCGCAGCCACCTGGCTCGGCCAGCATCTCGGCTGGCGCGACGCGTACGTGGTGGTCGCGGTGATCGGGCTGGCGACGGTAGCCGCGCTGATCCGCTTCGTGCCGGAGCTCACCGGCATCACCATGACCAACCCGATGACCGAACTCGGCGCCCTGCGCCGTCCCCAGGTGCTGCTGACCCTGCTGGTCGGCGCGATCGGCTTCGGCGGCATGTTCGCCGTCTACACCTACATCACCACGACTCTCACCAGCGTGGCGGGCATGTCCGCCGGCCTGGTGCCGATCGTGCTGATGCTGTTCGGCGTCGGCATGGTGGTCGGCAATATCGTCGGCGGCGTGCTCGCCGACCGCGGTGTGGATCGGGCGATCTACGCCTCGATGATCGGCATGGCCGTCATCCTCGCGGTCTTCGTTGCGGCGGCGCACAATCCGTACACCGCCGCGATCGGCGCGTTCCTGGTCGGCGCGACCGGTGCGTCGCTGGCGCCCGGCTTGCAGACCCGGCTGATGGACGTGGCACACGAGGCGCAGACGCTGGCCGCCGCGCTCAACCACGCCGCGCTGAACATCGCCAACGCCGGCGGCGCGTGGCTCGGCGGCGCTGTGATCGCTGCCGGGCTCGGTTACACCGCGCCCGCCGTGGTCGGGGCCGGCCTCGCCGTGGTCGGCGTGGTGTTGTTCGCGATCACCGTCCGGGTCGCCAGGCGCGACGCCCGCCTCGTCGCGGCGGCGGCCCTGGTCGCCTGACCCGGCGCTTCGGCAACATACAGAGCTGTATGTAAGTGTAGAATCGCCGGATGGCCAGGATCGAAGTCGCGAAACCGCAGCGCCGCACCCAGGAGCAGCGCAGCACCGAGATGCGCACCCGGCTGCTCGACGCGACCATCGACTGTCTGGTCGAATACGGCTACGCGGGCACCACGACACCGCGGGTTGCCGAACGCGCCGGCGTCACCCGCGGCGCCCAGGTGCACCACTTCGGTTCCAAGACCGATCTGGTCGTCGCCGCGATCAGCCACCTGGCCCAGTTGCGTGCCGAGACCGCGATGCGGGAGATGGCCAAGGTCGAGCGCGGCGACGATCCGGTCGCCGCCGCGCTGGAATTCCTGTGGGAGCTGCATCAGGGGCCGCTGTTCATCGCGACCGTCGAACTGTGGGTGGCCGGGCGCACCGACCCGGTGCTGGCCGCCGCGATGGAGAAGGTCGAGCCGTTCGTCAACAACGCCGTCCTGATGGCCGTCGCCCGCTTCGTCCCCGACGAGATCCGCCGCAAAGAGGCCCGCGACTTCATCTACACCGCGATGGACGCCCTGCGCGGCATCCTCGTCTCCAACTTCGTCGACCCGGACAACGAACGCGCCCAACGCCGTTGGCGTCGCGCCACGGCCCACCTGCGCAACATCGCCGAGGCGGCGCTGGCCGACGTCCGCGCTACCGACTGATCGAGCGGGACATGGCGGAGTCGTTCGCCATGTCCCGCTCGGGATCAGCGCTGCCGGGGGAGTAGGTGGTCGCCGGCCTTGTCGGTGGAGAGGGCGAGCGAGCTGATGTACTGGATCTCGCCCGCCGGGCCGGGCACCGCCGAGGCGATCATGTCCGGGCGTTCGAATTCCAGCCCGGTGACGTGGCAGGTCAGCGTCTCGCCGGACGGGTTGCCGTGCTCGTCGAACATCGGCAGGTCGATGCCGTCGTCGGTGCGGCGCAGGTAGTACTTGCCCTTGGTGGCGATCGCGGTGAGCGGGGTGGCGACGAACGCGACCACCAGCGCGACGATCGGTGAGTACGGCTTCAGCAGCTCGCCGAAGACCCCGAAGAACGTCATGATCGACAGCACCGCCGAGAGTCCGAATCCGACCAGCCCCACCGGGTTGAAGTCGTAGAGCATGCCGCGGCGGAACTCCGGCTGCTTCGGCGAGATCTTCAGCAGATACTTGTTGACCGCGATATCCGTTGCGACGGTGACGATCCAGGCGATGCCACAGTTGGCGTAGAAGCCGAGGATGTTGTTCAGGAAGTCGAACATGTTGGCTTCCATCAGGATCAGCGCGATCACCAGGTTCACCGCGAGGAAGATCAGCCGGCCCGGGTAGGACTTGGTCACTCGGGTGTAGGAGTTGGTCCAGGCCAGCGAGCCCGAATACGCGTTGGTGACATTGATTTTGATCTGGCTGATCACCACGAGCACCACGGCCAGCGTCATGGCCAGCCAGCCCGGCACCATGTCCCGGTAGATCTCCAGGAACTGGTGCACCGGCTGGTTCGCGATGCCCTGCGCGGCAGGCAGATTCGCGATCAGATACACCGCGAGGAACAGCCCGACCACCTGCTTGAGCGCGCCGAACACCACCCAGCCCGGACCGGCCAGCAGCATCCAGCCCCACCACTTACGCGCGTTCTCCGGCGTGCGCGGTGGCATGAAGCGCAGGTAATCGATCTGCTCGGCGATCTGCGCGATCAGCGACAGGCACACGCCCGCGGCCAGCAGCGTGCCGGAAACGCTTACCCCGGAACCGTTCTCGCCGCCGTAGGCGAAGAACGACGACACCGAATCCGGATGCCGCACCAGCAGGAACCCGAACGGCAGCACCATCAGCAGCAGCCACAGCGGCGTGGTCCAGACCTGCAACTTGGCCAGCGTATTCATGCCGTAGATGACCAGCGGGAAGATGAGCACGGTCGAGGCCAGATAACCGAGCCAAAGCGGTACGCCCAGGCCGAGTTCCAGCCCCTGGGCCATGATCGACCCCTCCAGCGCGAAGAAGATGAAGGTGAACGAGGCGAACACCACATTGGTGAGCACCGAGCCGAAATAACCGAATCCGCTACCACGCGTGATCAAGTCGAGATCGAGGTTGTAGCGCGCCGCGTAATAGGCGAGCGGAAATCCGGTGACCATGATGACGATCGCGAAGAAACCGATGCCGAGCAGCGCGTTCCCGGTGCCGTGCGCGATGCCGATATTCGCGCCGATGGCGAAGTCGGCCAGGTAGGCGATGCCGCCGAGGGCGGAGATGCCGACCACGGCCGGGCTCCATTTCCGGTAGCTCCGTGGCGCGAACCGCAGCGTGTAGTCCTCGAGTGTTTCCTTCGCTGCGGCGATCCCGTCGGAATTCGACGACCGGGTATCGAGCTCGACCACGTTTACTCCTCATCCCCGCATCGATAACTGCAACCATTCGACGGTCGTACACGGTTGTGGACGGGGAATTTCCGAACGATTACGCGGCTGTTACGGCATCGGGGGCGGTGAGGCACGTCACAGCGATGGCGTCGAGGGCGGTTCCCGGCTCGGGAAATTGCTGCGTACCAGCGCAAACTGGCGATACATACACCTCTGGCTGTATGTGTTGGACCAGGCGTTACCACCTGGCTATTCGGTATCCGCAACCTGCGGTAACGCTGACAACCTTGCGTACTTACATACATCTCTGTATGTTTGTTTTCAGCTGGATCCGGACGGATCGGTTCACCGCTGCCCACACGCGGCGGCACAGGCACAACCTGAGGGAGTTCGATGGCGAACAAGGTCTACGTCGTCGGCGTCGGCATGACGAAGTTCGAGAAGCCGGGCCGCCGCAAGAACGAAGACGGCACCGATTGGGACTACCCGGATATGGCTCGCGAGTCCGGGACCAAGGCGCTCGCCGACGCGGGCATCGCCTACGACCTGGTCGAGCAGGCCTACGTCGGTTACGTCTACGGCGAATCCACCTCCGGCCAGCGCGCGGTCTACGAGCTCGGTATGACCGGCATCCCGGTGGTCAACGTCAACAACAATTGTTCCACCGGCTCGACCGCGCTTTACCTTGCGGCACAGTCGATTCGGGGCGGGCTGGCCGAGTGCACGCTGGCCCTCGGCTTCGAGAAGATGCAGCCGGGCTCGCTCGGCTCCACCTGGGACGACCGCGAGCAGCCGATGGCCAGGCACATCATGGCGCTCGCCGAGATCTCCGAGGTGCTGTTCCCGGTGGCGCCGTGGATGTTCGGCGCGGCCGGCCGCGAGCACATGAAGCAGTACGGCACCACCGCCGAACACTTCGCCAAGATCGGCTACAAGAACCACAAACACTCGGTGAACAACCCGTATTCGCAGTTCCAGGACGCGTATTCGATGGACGACATCCTCGGTTCGCGGATGATCTACGACCCGCTCACCAAGCTGCAGTGCTCGCCGACCTCCGACGGTTCGGGCGCGGTGATCCTGGCCAGCGAGGCGTTCGTGGACAAGCACAACCTGGCCGCGCAGGCGGTGGAGATCGTCGGACAGGCGATGACCACCGACTACAAGTCCACCTTCGACGAGACCGCCAAGAACCTGGTCGGCTACGACATGACCGTGCAGGCCGCGCGGAAGGTCTACGAGCAGGCCGGTCTCGGCGCCGAGGACTTCCAGGTCATCGAGCTGCACGACTGCTTCTCGGCCAACGAACTGCTGACCTATGAGGCGCTCGGCCTCTGCGGTCCGGGCGAGGCCGGAAAGCTGATCGACGAGAACCTGACCACCTACGGCGGCAAGTGGGTGGTGAACCCGTCCGGCGGCCTCATCTCCAAGGGACATCCGCTCGGCGCAACGGGTTTGGCGCAGTGCTCCGAACTCACCTGGCAGCTGCGCGGCACCGCGGACAAGCGTCAGGTCGACGACGTCACCGCCTGCCTGCAGCACAACATCGGCCTCGGCGGCGCCGCGGTCGTGACCGCGTACCGGCGCGCCGACCGCTGATTCGCCAAACTCGCTGACCGCTGAACTCGCACACCGAAATTCGACGAGGAGTCATCTCAATGGGACACATCGAAGCCACCAAGGACGTCAACGCCACCCCCGAGGCGCTGTGGACGGTCGTCTCCGACCCGAACACCTGGGAGAAGTGGTTCACCATCCACGAGCGCTTCATGGAGGAGCCGCCGGCCGTGCTGACCGAGGGCGCCAAGCTGGTCGCCAAGATCGTCATGCTGGGCATGGCGAACAAGCTGGAGTGGACCGTGGTCTCGGTCGAGCAGCCGACCAAGCTCACCCTCGGCGGCACCGGAATGGCCGGGGTGAAGACCGAATTCACCTTCGACATCCAGCCCAAGGGCGACGGCGGCAGCACCATCCTGGTCTCCGGTGACTTCGAGGGCGCGCTGATCAAGGGCGCGCTCGGCAAGGCGGTCGAGAAGGACGGCCTCAAGCAGCTGGACAAGTCGCTCGAGCAGCTCGACGCCCTGGCTTCCGCATGACCTCGGAGACCAGCACCGCCCGGCTCGTCGAGTTCGACGACGCCGGTCTCGAAACCTGGTGTGACGACGAACGTTTCGAGGTGACCGGCGAGCGGATCGGCGAATACGCCGCGGCCACCAACGATCCGATCGAGGCGCACCTCGCGGGCAAGGTCGCCTCGCCCGTCTTCGCCATCGTCCCCGTCTTCGAGGCGATGATGATGCCGGTGATCGAGGTCGCGCCGATGGACATCTTCGGCCGGGTTGTGCACGGCGAGCAGGACTTCCACTTCCACCGGGCCATCCAGCCCGGCGACCAGCTGGTCTCGCGGGCCAAGGCGACCGGCTACACCAGCAGGCCCAACGGCACGGCGATCACCATCCTCATCGAATGCCGCACCGAGGAAGGGGAATTGGTCAACGAGCAGTATCTGACCGCCTTCTTCCGCAATATCGACGCGGGCAAGACGGTCGGCGCCGCGGCGCCGGCGCACAAGTTCGACGAGAACCTGCGCGCGCAGCCGCCGGTGGCGGTCGTGCCGCAGCACGTGGACGACGACCAGACCTTCAGGTACTCACCGGCTTCCGGCGATCCGGTGCCGCTGCACCTGGACGAGCAGGTGGCCAAGGACGCCGGGCTGCCCGGCATGATCGCGCACGGGCTGTGCACCATGGCGTTCGCGTCCTGGGCGGTGCTCACCGAGGTCGGCGGGTCGGATGTCAACCGGCTCAAGCGATTTGCCGTGCGCTTCGCCAAGATGGTGTTCCCCGGCGACGATCTGGAGACCCGCGTCTGGAAGGTCGGCTCCGCCGACGGCGTCACCACCTACGCCTTCGAGACCGTGCGCGGCGAGGACGTCGTCCTCAGCGACGGGCTCGCCGAGATCGCGGATTGACATTCAGCACAGACTTGAGGAAGAGGAGACATCGATGGGTGCACTCGAAGGTCGAGTAGCCATCATCACCGGCGCCGGTCGCGGCATCGGTCGCGAGCACGCCCTGCTGTTCGCCCGGGAGGGCGCGGCCGTGGTCGTCAACGACCTCGGTGGCAGCAACGCCGGCGAGGGCACCGACACCACGCCCGCGCAGGAGGTCGCGAACGAGATCATCGCCGCCGGCGGCACCGCGATCGCCAATACCGCGAACATCGCCACCTGGGACGGCGCGAAGAACGTGGTCGACCAGGCGATTTCCGAGCTCGGCGGCCTCGACATCGTGGTCAACAACGCCGGCATCCTGCGCGACGCGTTCATCGCGGGCCTGGACGAGGCACAGTGGGACGCGGTGATCGCCGTGCACCTGAAGGGCCACGCCGCCGTGCTGCACCACGCCGCCGCCTTCTGGAAAGACCAGAGCAAGGCGGGCAATCAGCCGAACGCCGCGGTGATCAACACCGCGTCCGCCTCCGGCACCACGGTGCCGAACGCGGGCCAGGCCAATTACGGCGCGGCCAAGGCGGGGATTGCCGCGCTCACCCTGGTCGCCGCCGACGAACTCGCCCGCTACGGCGTGCGGGTCAACGCCATCGCGCCGATCGCGCGCACCCGGCTCACCCTGGCCACGCCCGGCATGGGCGCCATGATGGCGGCCGAGGCCGACGAGGTCGAAGACGGCGAATTCGATGCCTTCAGCCCCGCCAACATCTCGCCGCTGGTGGCCTACCTCGCCTCGGACAAGTGCCCGATCACCGGCAAGGTGTTCGCGGTGCAGGGCGGCGCCATCTCCGAGCTGGCCGGTTGGCACGATGTGAAGACGATCGAGACCGAGGGACCATGGCTGATCGACGACATCTCCGCTCGGCTGCCCTGAGCTCGCCGCAACGTTAAGGAGAACAACGATGTTCGAATGGTCCGAGACCGATGTCATGATCCGCGATGCCGTGCGGACATTCATCGACAAGGAGATCCGGCCCAACCTGGACGCCCTCGACAGCGGCGAACTCTCGCCGTATCCGATCATCCGGAAGCTGTTCAGCGAGTTCGGGATCGACGCCATGGGCGGCGAGGCGGTGGAGAAGCTGCTCTCGAAGCAGCGCGCCAAAGAAGAGGCGATCGCCGCGGGCGAGCCGCTGCCGGAGAAGAAGAAGGAAAAGTCCTCCGGCGGTAGCCCGTTCGCCGGGCAGGAATCGCTGATGGCGGTGGTGATCGGCGAACTGTCCGGTGTCTGCATGGGTTTGGTCACCGCGATGGGCGTCAGCATCGGTCTCGGCGCGACCACCATCATGTCGCGCGGCACGCTGGCGCAGAAGCAGCGCTGGCTCGCCGACATCGTGACCATGAAAAAGGTTGCGGCGTGGGCGATCACCGAGCCCGACTCCGGCTCCGACGCGTTCGGCGGCATGAAGACCTACGTCCGCCGCGACGGGGACGACTACCTGCTCAACGGCCAGAAGACCTTCATCACCAACGGCCCGTTCGCCGACGTGATGATCGTCTACGCCAAGGTCGACGAAGGCGACGGCGGCGACAAGCGCGAGCGCAAGGTGCTCACCTTCGTCCTGGACAAGGGCATGGAGGGGCTCACCCAGGGCAAGCCGTTCAAGAAGATGGGCCTGCACGCCTCGCCCACCGGCGAGCTGTTCTTCGACAACGTCCGGCTCGGCAAGGACCGCCTGCTCGGCGAGACCGAGGAGCACAAGGGCGGCGACGGCCGGGAGAGCGCGCGGTCCAGCTTCACCGCCGAGCGCGTCGGCGTGGCCTTCATGGCGCTGGGCATCATCAACGAATGTCACCGGCTCTGCCTGGATTACGCGAAGAACCGCAAGCTCTGGGGCCAGGAGATCGGCCGCTTCCAGCTTGTCCAGCTCAAGCTGGCCAAGATGGAGATCGCCCGGATCAACGTGCAGAACATGGTGTTCAACACGCTGGAGCGGGGTCGCGCGGGTAAGCCACCGACGCTCGCCGAGGCGTCCGCCATGAAGCTGTACGCGTCCGAGGCGGCCACCGAGGTCGCCATGGAAGCGGTGCAGCTGTTCGGCGGCAACGGGTACATGACCGAGTACCGGGTGGAACAGCTCGCCCGCGACGCCAAGTCGCTGATGATCTACGCGGGCAGCAACGAGATCCAGGTGACGCACATCGCCAAGGGTCTGCTGGCCTGACAGTTCTACCGATCCCGGGTGCGCTACAACGGCGTGCGCGCCCGGGATCGACTGTCGCGCAATCGAAACGCCGCTGGTCCTACGCACCGTGCTGGTGCGTGCTCATTGAGGAGCAACCGGCCGATGATCACTGAAACCACCGCGCGCTACGACGGCGTCAGCACTCGCGTCCTCTCCGTCGCCGGGGCCGGCACTCCGATCCTGCTACTGCATGGGTACGCCGACAGTGCGGACACCTGGCGCGGTGTTCTCACCGCTTTGGCAGCCGCCGGCCGTGCGGCTTTCGCCGTCGACCTTCCCGGTTTCGGCTTGGCGGATCGGCGCCGACCGGGTCCGATGACCTCGCAGTTCAACAGCTTCGTCGATGCGATCATCGCCGAGCGCGGTCCACTGGCCCTCGTCGGCAATTCCCTCGGTGCCGCCACCGCGTTGCACGCTGCCGCTCGGCACCAGGGTGGCGAGGTCGTCTCGGTGGTCTCCCTCGACGAGCCGCTCTTGGCCCGTCATTGGCTGGCCCGCGTCGGTCGCCTGCGTGAATACCGAATGTTCTTCCGTCTGATCGGCCTCCTGCCCATTCCGACCGCGCTGGTGCGCTGGAGTGTGCGCCGCGCGGTAGCGCTGTTCGTCTACGGACCCGGCGTTGTCGCCGACGCTGAATTCCTCACCACCGCAAT
The DNA here is from genome assembly GCF_040681495.1 of Nocardia sp. NPDC051756. Classification (NCBI taxonomy): domain Bacteria; kingdom Bacillati; phylum Actinomycetota; class Actinomycetes; order Mycobacteriales; family Nocardiaceae; genus Nocardia; species Nocardia sp. NPDC051756. The sequence goes on from NZ_JBFAYV010000013.1 coordinate 66,391, forward strand.
ACGTTCGGTGCCCGACATGGCGGCGGTGGCCGCCCGCGGCCAGGATGCGGCCCGCTACGCCCGCGAACACCCGGCCGGTCATGTCGATCTCGTAGTCAGCTGTCCGGTCCTCGTCGTCCACGGCACCAAGGACCGCATTATTCCGATCTCCGCCGCCCGCGCGTTGCACGCAATGCTGCCCGGCAGCGAGTTCGTCGCACTGCCCGGTGTCGGCCACTGCCCGCAGTTGGACGTACCCGACGAGGTCTGCCGACTGGTGCTGGGCTTTCCCCGAACCGATCGCAAGCAGTCCGACGTAGCGTCCTGAGCGTCGATCACATATCTGGCGGCGGCAATCGAGTCGGGTTGTCGCCGTTGAGGATCTGTTTCATTCGATGTTCGATATGTCCTTTCCATTCCGGGTGCGTGAGAACGTAGAAACGCTCTTCGTGAATGGCCTGGACGACCTGTTCGCCGATTGTTCGCGGGCTGGTGCCGAGTGCGAATGCCGTCCGCGCGGCCTCGACATCCCAGCCGGCCGGGCGTGGGCCGGTCTCGGCATAGCGGGTCGGCCGATTCCGTTCTGAATCAAAGATATTCGTGGCGACCAAGCCGGGACAAAGGACCGATATTCGTGGCTTGAAACCACCGTCGACCAGTTCGTGATGAATAGTTTCCGACAGCGCGACAACCGCCGCTTTCGTCGCGCCGTATAGCGAGCTTCCGCCGACCAAGGCCGCCAGCGACGCCGTATTGACGATATGCGCGGGCTCGTCCTGCTCGATCATGATCGGCAGAAAGATGCTGTGCCCGTGCACAACCCCCATCAGATTCACACCCAGGATCCACTCCCAGTCATCCAGCGTGCTGTCCCAGGACGGCCGCCCACCGGAGTGAACTCCCGCGTTATTGCACAGAACATGCACCGCCCCATACTTTTCCAGCGTCGCCTCGGCCAACTCTGTGACATCATCCGGCGCGGAAACATCCGCCACCACGGCATGCACGTTCGCCCCGTGGTCGTGCAATTCGGCAGCCGTGGAATGCAGCGCATCCACTTCCACATCACTCAGCACAACCCGCATCCCCGCATCCAGGAATGCCTCGGCCATACCCCGGCCGATTCCGCTGGCCGCCCCCGTGACAACCGCGACCTTGCCCGTCAATTCATCCATGTGCTCCACCCTGTGCCTCGACCAAGACCGGTCCACAGAGTAAAAGCCCGATGCCCGCAATACATCGACCCGCAGGCCGATGTATTGCGAGTGTCGCCCAGGCTAAAATGAAGTGGGAAGAGGAAGCGCCCGCGCCCTGGCCGCCGGCTAGCCCTCACCCTCCAGTGACGCAGGCTGCTGCTTCCGCAGCAAATCGACCACCACTTCCAACGTCTGCGAGTTCTGCCGCACCACCACTGCCAACTCATCCACCTGCCCCTCGAGCCCGGCCACCCGTCCCGGCAACTCCACAAGCCGATCCACATGCTCCGCGAGGTAATCCACCCGCCCCGTCAGATGATCCACGCGCTCGGTCAATTGATTCAGATGTCCCGTCAGATCATCCACATGCCCAGTGAGATCGTTCAGGTGCCCAGTCAGGTCATTCACATGCCCGGTAAGAACGTCCACATGCCCAGCGAGCCCATCCACTCGCCCTGACAGCCCGTCCACTTGCCCGGTGAGCCCATCCACCCGCCCCGACAACCCGTCCACTTGCCCGGTGAGTCCGTCCACTCGCCCCGACAACCCGTCCATTTGTACAACGAGCCCGTCCACTCGCCCCGCGACTGCATCCACCCGTCCCGCGAGCCCGTCCACCTGCTGCGGCAGCGGTGCAAGCCGATCGACTTGCTCAGTCAGGTAATCCACCTGTCCCGCAAGCTCATCCACCCGCGCCGGCAGCGGTGCGAGGTAGCTCACTTGTTCCGTGAGTTCGTCTACTCGCGCTGGCAGCGGTGCGAGGTGACTCACTTGTTCCGTGAGTTCATCTACACGCGCTGGTAGTGGTGTGAGGCAGCTGACTTGTTCCGCCAGTTCATCGACTTGTGGTGCCATGCGGCTCATGTGGTCTGCGAGCTCACCCACACGCGCAGGCAGCGGTGCCAGGCAGCTCACTTGCTCAGCCAGTTCATCGACTTGTGGTGCCATGCGGCTCATGTGGTCTGCGAGCTCACCCACACGCGCAGGCAGCGGTGCCAGGCAGCTCACTTGCTCCGCCAGTTCATCGACTTGTGGTGCCATGCGGCTCATGTGGTCTGCGAGCTCACCCACACGCGCAGGCAGCGGTGCCAGGCAGCTCACTTGCTCCGCCAGTTCGCCCACTTGTGGTGCCATGCGGCCCATTTGCTCTGTGAGCTCGTCCACTCGTGCTGGCAGCGGTGCGAGACAGCTCATTTGTTCCGTGAGCTCGTCCATCCGTGCCGGTAGTGGCATCAGGTGGTTCACCTGTGTTGCCACTTCTCCGAGTAGCGAGTCCACTCGATCCAGGCGGTGGCCGTGTTGGCGGTGGGCGGCGAGGAGCACGCCGAACTGGCGGCCGGACGTTCGCGACAATCGCCGGAGTCTTAGGTTGGTGTCGCGAATCACGGTGTCGGTTTCTTTGGCCTCACGGCTCATCTTGCTGTTCAGCTCGTACAGGCCGTCGACGTCGCCGCGGAGTCTGTGTACTGCGCGGTCGGTTTGTGTGCTCCCCATGCCTCGAAACAGTAGGCGCGGGCGCGCGCCGGATCGAGACCTTTCTACGAACTGTGGATAACTTCCTGACCTGTGGAAATCCCGTGTCTCACACCGCGCGGAGGCGGTTGCGGCTGGCGTACACGTGCTCGGCGATGAGGGTGGCGATGCGGTCCGGCGCCTCGAGCATCGGCACGTGTCCGACGCCGTGCACGACGATGCGGTCGGCGGACTCGGGGAGTTCCTTCAGATAGCGACGGGCGTACACGCGATTGGGGATGACGCGGTCGTATTCGGACAGCAGCAGCCGGACCGGCGTCCGCAGCGTGGACAGGTCTTCCTGCTCGGGCCCGCGCAGACTGCTGACGAGGAACGGCAACATGGACGGGCAGTGCAGGGCGGCCATGATCGCGGCGGCGGTGTCGCGCCGGGAGACCGCGGCGGCGTTCTTGCTCAGCCACAGCAGGGTGAACCGCTGCGCGATCGGGTTGTTGATCGCGAAACCGCCGAGCCGCTTGCCGATTTCGACGATCGGCACCAGCGACAGGAATTTCAGATTGATCCGCAGCTGAGTGAGCGACGGCGCATGCCAGCCACCGGCGGGGGCGACCAGCGTGAGCGTGCGGGCCCGGCCGCGCCGCGCGAGTTCGACCCCGACCCAGCCGCCGAGCGAGTTGCCCGCGATATGGCAGGTACGCCAGCCGAGTTCGTCGAGCTGATCCTCGATGCGGTCGGCCAGCGCGTGCACGTCGACCGACCAGCCGTCCGCGCGCTCGCCACCCCAGTGCCCGGCGAAGGCTGGCGCGTACACCTCACACTGGCTGGCCAGCCGCGTCGCGGTCTGCTCCCAGCAGTGCGGCGACATCATGAAGCCGTGCAACAGGAGCAGCGGGTCCCCGGAACCCAGATGCAATGCTTTGACCGCCTTGGGCAGCTCCGGCTTGGCCTTGGTTGTGACCGGCGTCCGCGCGGCGCTGGTGGCGCCGGCGGGCTTGGCGGTGTCAGACGGCATCGTCATCACCCTTTCCTGGACGGCGGTGTCCGAGGGAGTTCATCTGACCAGCATTGTACGGTCGTGCCGTGGCCTACATCATTTCGACTGTGAACGTAAATGGCGTCCGCGCGGCCGCGGGCAAAGGCATGCTGGCCTGGCTCGCCGCGACGGAGGCCGACATCGTCTGTGTCCAGGAGACAAGGGCCACCGACGAGCAGACCAGAGCGGCGCTCGCGCCCGCGCTGGCCGACGGCTGGTGGCTGGCGCAGGCCGAGCCGGAGTCCAAGGGCCGGGCCGGTGTCGCGATCCTGTCCAGGCGGGAACCGGACGCGGTCCGAATCGGCTTCGGCAGCAGCGAGTTCGGCGCGTCCGGCCGGTATATCGAGGCCGACTTCGGCGACGTCACGGTCGCCAGCGTGTACGTGCATTCCGGTGAGGAGGGCACCCCGCGCCAGGACGAAAAGTACCGGTACATGGCCGAACTCGGCGCCTATCTGACCGCCCGCACCGGCGATTTCGTGGTCAGCGGCGACTGGAACATCGCGCACACCGAACTCGACCTGAAGAACTGGAAGGGCAACCTGAAGTCGGCCGGATTCCTCCCCGAGGAGCGCGCCTGGATCGACGAACTGCTCGCCGCCGGCTACGTCGACGTGGTGCGCCAACTGCATCCGGCGGTCCCCGGCCCGTACAGCTGGTGGTCCTACCGCGGCCGCGCCTTCGACAACGACACCGGCTGGCGCATCGACTACCAACTCGCCCGCGGTGATCTCGCGGCCCGCGCCAAGCAGGCCGTGGTGGAACGCGCCGCCGCCTACGACCAGCGCTGGTCCGACCACGCGCCGGTCACGGTGCAGTACCGATGAACCTGTCGCCGAAGGCAATTCGGACACTCGCGGGGTTGGGCGTGGTGGCGGTCGCGCTGGTCGTCGTCGCGGTCCTCGGACTGCGCGGCGGCAACGACACCGGCACGGCCGCCACCACCGCGCGCGCTACCAGCAGCGCACCGATCCCCGGCGCGCCGCGGGCATCGGAACCGGCCTCGCCGACCAGCCGCGCACCGGGCGTACCCGGCAAGGCCTACGACACCCTGCGTGAGATCGACGCGGGCCGCTGGCCCGATTCGGCCAACGCCCCCGGCACCAAGGGCGGCGACCGCTGGATGAATCGCGCGGGCACGCTGGCCGCCAAAGACGTTGCGGGCAAACCGATCACCTATCAGGAGTGGGATGTGAATCCCAAGCAGCGTGGCCGATCCAGGGACGCCGAGCGCATCGTCACCGGCAGCGACGGATCGGCCTGGTACACCGGGGACCACTACGAGACCTTCACGAGGATGCGCTGATGTCCAAGGTAATTCCGTTGTCGCAGTTCCTTGCTCGCCCGATCGAGACCGAATCGCGCACGCAGCGCAGCGCCGCGCCCGCGCTCGGTGCCGCCGTCGTCGACGCGGCCGAGCTGAGCGGCGTGCGCTACCGCGCGCCGTCCGGCTACCTGGTGCGCGAACTGCGCGGCACCAAGATGCGCACGGTCGGGCGGGTGTTCGACGAGGTCGCCTCGGCGCTGCAATTCCCGTACTACTTCGGCGAGAACAAGGACGCCTTCGACGAATGTCTGCGCGACCTGGACGATTTCGTCGGCGAGGCCACGGGATACGTTGTCGTTGTGCGTGATTCGGTCCACCTGCTGGCCGAGGAGCCGACCGAGCGGGACTGGTTCGCCGAGGCGATGCGGGACTGCGCCGAGTACTGGTCGCGCAAGGGCATCCCGTTCCGCGTTGTCCTGCAAGGGGAATCGCCCGGGTTGCACGACGTCACGCTGGAGCTCTGAACCTCACGCCAAGCGGTGCGCCAAATCCTCACCGAGCAAGACGAACACGTCGGTGGTGTGCTCGATCAGTTCGTCGCGGGTCATGGTCAGTTCGCCCTGTAACCACGCGGTGAGCGTCTGCACCAGGCCGCCGACCAGGTAGTTGGCCCGGAAGTCGATCGCCGGATCGGAGTCCGGGTCGTCGATCCCGTAGAAGTCGATGCCCTCGGCCGCGACCATCCGCGCGAACACCCGCACCGTTTCCGTTGTGCGCGCCCGCAATTCCGGCGTCGCCATACCGGCGACCAGCGTGACCTTGGCCTTGCGCGGATCGTCGGTGAGCAGGTGGATACCCGCCGCGATCGCGGCCCGCGCGGTGGCCCGCGAGTCCTTCGGCGCGGTGCTCACCGCCGCCACGATCGCGACCGCGAGTTCCTCGGCGATCGTGTCGACCAGCGCGGTCAGCACGGCATCCCGACTGTCGAAACTCTCGTAGTAGTACCGCTCGTTGAGCCCCGCCTGGGCGCACAGTCCCGACACCGTCAGCTTGGCCAACCCCTGGCTGCCGATGATCTCGAGTGCCGCCTCGAGCAACGCCGAGCGCCGCTGCGCCCGCCGCTCTTCGGCGGTGATCCCTCCATACGTCCGCTGGGCACTCACAACTCGATTCTGGCACGCCTAATTCTGGCAGAGAGTATTGCCAGATTGCCGAATCTGGCGGATGCTGTTGCCAGATGCTCTCGATGAGGAGGCAGCAATGTCCGAGCCCGGCTATTTCAGCGACCACTCCATGGCTCGGCGGGTGATGCGCAAGCGGGCCGTCGGCCTGACCTACGGCCAGCGCGCCCTGGTCGTCGGCGCGGTCCACCCGCTGCTCTACGTCGGCACCGCGGAGAACACCGAGCATCGGATGACGCCGTACACCCGGCTCTCGCTCACCGGTCACCTGTTCGAGGCCGTATTCCTCGGCAGCAAGGCCGAGGCGGATCGCGCGCTCGCCTTCACCACGAACAAACACGCCAAGGTGCGCGGCGCGTTGCCGGAGGACGCCGGCCCGCACCACCCGGCGGGCACCGGCTACTCCGCGCTCGACCCGCACCTGATGTACATGACGATGGCGTTCACCTTCGACTCCGCCGAGGTGATGTACGACCTGCTGGTCCGCACCCTGACCGACGGCGAGCGCGAGGGCCTGTATCAGGACTACGTGCGCTGGGCCGAGTTGTTCGGCATGCCCGCGGACGCGGCGCCGGGCAGCTACCCGGAGTTCCGCGCGTCCTTCGACGCCTACCTCGCCTCCGACGAACTGTTCCTCACCGACGAGGCCCGGCTGGTCGGCTCCTACCTGGCCGGCCAGCGTGTGCCGTATCCGCAGCGGATGCCGATGCAGCAGGTCACCTCCGCGTTCTTCCTGCTGGTGCAGGGCAGCCTGCCGCCGCGGATCCGGCAGATGTACGGCATGCGCTGGGGGCTCGCCGATCAGGTCGCCTACCGGGCGCTCGCGCAGGCCGTGCGCACCGCGCATGTGGCGACGCCGCTGGTACCGCCGGTGCTGCGCAGCACCCTGGCCGGGCCGAGCGCGCCGGTCTACAAGCTCGTTTCCCGGCGTGAGCATCAGCTGGTCACCAAGGGGCGGCCGAGTATGCCGGGGGTCGACCCGCGCAACTGGGTGGAGCGAAATTCCGCTTGAAGGGCATGGAAAGATCGGGGTATGTCCGTTCCTGCAGAAGCCCCGGCCGCTGAACGTAAGCAGCGCGTCCTTTCCGGGATCCAGCCCACCGGTACCTCGTTCCACCTCGGCAACTACCTTGGGGCGCTGCAGTACTGGGTGACCATGCAGGACGACTACGACGCGCTCTACTTCATCCCGAACCTGCACGCGATCACCGTGCCGCAGGATCCGAAGGCGCTCAAGGCACAGACCAAGGCCGCCGCCGCGCAGCTGCTCGCGCTGGGCATCGACCCGAAGAAGTCGACGCTGTTCGTGCAGAGCCAGGTGCCCGAGCACGCCGAGCTGGCCTGGGTGCTCAGCTGCATCACCGGTTTCGGCGAGGCCAGCCGGATGACCCAGTTCAAGGACAAGTCGGTCAAGCAGGGCTCGGACAACGCGTCGGTCGGGCTGTTCACCTACCCGGTGCTGATGGCCTCGGACATCCTGCTCTACCGCCCGCACCAGGTGCCGGTCGGCGAGGATCAGCGCCAGCATCTGGAGCTGACCCGAAACCTGGCGCAGCGCTTCAATACCCGGTTCAAGAAGACCTTCGTGGTGCCCGAGGCGCACATCGAGAAGGGCACCGCCAAGATCTACGACCTGCAGGATCCGACCTCGAAGATGAGCAAGTCGGCGTCCAGCGACGCGGGCCTGATCAACCTGCTCGACGATCCGAAGATCACCGCGAAGCGGGTCCGTTCCGCGGTGACCGACACCGAGCGGGAGATCCGCTACGACCCGGAGCAGAAGCCGGGTGTGAGCAACCTGCTGGTGATCCTGAGCTCGCTGTCCGGCAGCCCGATCGTCACGCTCGAAAAGGATTACGAAGGCAAGGGCTACGGCGACCTGAAATCCGATGTGGCCGACGCGCTGGTCGAATTTGTCACGCCTTTGCAGGCGAAGGTGCGAGAGTACTTGTCGGATCAGGGCGAACTCGACCGTATCCTCGCCGCCGGTGCCGAGCGTGCGCGAGAGATCGCCGGCAACACCCTCGCACAGGTATACGACCGAGTGGGCCTGCTGGCCCGCTGACGGCGGCACCTGCGAGATCTCTCCTGAAGGGGCGAACTGGTGCAGGTGATCGACAACATCAAGGCCGGGATCGAACGACGGATCCAGGCGCTGCCATGGCTGGACCATCTGGTGCGCGCGGGCGGACGGTATCAGCGTCAGCGCGGCGACTACTACGCGGCCGGCATCACGTATTTCACCGTGCTGTCGCTGTTTCCGCTGCTGATGGTGGCCTTCGCGATCGCGGGCTTCGTGCTGTCCAGCAATCCGGATCTGCTCAGCGAGGTGCAGACCAAGATCGTCGACAACATTCCCGGCTCGCTCGGTGAGCAACTGAACGAGTTGATCGACAAGGCGATCGAGTCGCGCGGCACCGTCGGCGTCATCGGCCTGCTGGCCGGGATCTGGTCCGGGCTCGGCTGGATGGCCAACCTGCGGGCGGCGCTGACCGAGCAGTGGGAGCAGAAGAGCGAGGACCAGAACTGGTTCATGGCCAAGCTGTCCGACCTCGGCGCGCTGCTCGGTCTCGGCCTGGCCTTCGTTGTCTCCCTCGGGCTTTCCGCGCTGGCGTCCAGCACCCTCGGCGCCCGGCTGCTGATCAGCCTCGGCTTGTCGCACCTGCCCGGCGCCCGGCTGCTGCTGGCGCTGGCGTCGATCCTGCTCGGCTTCCTCGCCTCCTGGGCGGTCTTCGCCTGGATCATCGCCCGGCTGCCCCGCGAACCGGTCACGCTGGCCAGCGCCGCCAAGGCCGCCGCCCTCGCCGCCGTGGTCTTCGAGGTGTTCAAGTTCGTCGCGTCGATCTATCTGCAAAAGGTGCTGAGCAGTCCCGCGGGCGCGGCGTTCGGTTCGATCATCGGCCTGATGGTCTTCAGCTACGTCACCTACCGCATCATCCTGTTCGCCACCGCCTGGGCCGCCACCGCCTCCGACAACGAACCCGAAGCCGAAATCCCCGCACCGCCCGCCGCGATCATCGCCCCGCGCACGTCAGCCCGCGAACTCTCCGTCGGCGCGGGAGCAACGTTTTTCGGCGCAGGAGCCCTTGCGGCCCTTGCCCTTTCCGGTCTGCGCCGCCCACGCCGCCGCTGAATCGGCGCGAAGCACCGCGACCCGGGAGCGCCCGGTCCGCATCGTCGCCACACCGCGCGTTCCTGCCATCACCGCTCCTCGGATTTCGCTGGATCGTTGTCCCGCAGCACATCTCGTCGTCGCACCGCGGGTAGGAAATAATCCCCGATCTGGTCCGGGCCGCCGCCGAAGAGGCCGAGCGGCAGGTACACATGGAACAACCACACCGCCAGTAGTCGGCCGAATGACGGGTACTTGCCGTCCTGGGGGCGAATGACGACCAGGCCGAACAGCGCTTTGCCGATCGTTGTATGGAATATCGACTGGATGATGATCCGGTCGAATGCGGATGCGGCGAGAAAGAAGCCCACCGCCACAACCGGATTCACCCCGATGTGCTGCCAGTCGTGGCGAGTTATCGCGTCGGGGGAGAACCCTGGGCTCACGGCGATGGCTGCGCCGATGCCGCATCCCGCGTGAATGAGCCAGTCGATGACGAAGGCAAGGACTCGCCGCAGCGTGCGTGGTGACGGGTATCTGGAATCGTCCCTCCGGCCGAACGGTTTCCGTGTCTCCGGTGGTCCCTCGACCGGCTTCATCGCCGCGTGTCCGCGTTCTCGGCTCAGCTCGTATGCGGGTTTGGTCGACGCAGGCCGACCGGGTCGATCGGTCGAGTCATCGCGAAAGGTCAGTTCGGGCGGGGTTTTCGGGGTGGCAAGATAGGCGTGGCGGAGGTCGCCGCCACCGGGCCTGGAGATCACGCCGTATTTGCTCGGATCACCGGCGAACCAGGCTTCGGTGGTTCGGTGATTCACCAGCTTTCCGCGCTCGCCCGGCCAAGTGCTGAGCTGAAGCGCGGAAACGGATACGCCGTCCGGCCCGATCAATTCGACCCATTCGTCGCCGCCCACGCTGATGTATCGGATCGGCCAGGCCACCCACGGAAAGCGGCGCAGCGCCTTCCGCTTCCGATGACCGATCCAGCCGAACACGCAACCGACGATGGTCCCGATGACGAACACGATGCCGGCGACGCCGGCCAGCTGCGCACCGATTCTGCTGACGACGTGCACATTCGAGTGACCGACCGTACTGCTCAGCACGAATGCCAATGGCCCGCAAGCGATTACGGCGAGGAACAGCGGCCATCGAATGGCGGCCGTCCGGCGCAGGGCCGCTCGCGTCTCCGGGCAGGTATTGGCCGGGGAAGCCGACGGGGTGTGGATGATCGCCATCCTCACAGGTCGAGCGACGACGAGCGGCCAGGCGGCCGGCTGCTCGGCCGAAAGACAATGGACCGCGCCATATCCACGATCATCTTCCGGAATTCGGGCCCATGATCGACGTAAGCGGTGGACATCTCGACCGCCGCGATCGCGGACCCGTCCGCAGACGGTACGACCGCCTCGAGTTGGTATGTCGCCGTCGCATCATTCAGGTATGGCCGCCCGGGAATCTCCGGCGTCGGCAGCTCGGTTATCCGCTCGGAGAACAACATCGGCCTGCCGTCGACGTCCATGAGTTCGGTCGCGCCGAGGTCGTCGCCGGCCTCGATCCGCGACTCGACCAGGTTGGTCAGCGCCAGTCGCGGGTTGGTCTGCGCGCCATCGGTTTCGTAGACACACACCGTGAGGCACGAGGTGACGACGTCGCCGGCCGACGACGCGTGGCGTCCGATGCCGCAGTATCGCGCGTCCCGCTCGGCCAGTTCGGTGAGCAGCGTGGACGCGGCGGGCAGTACCGCGTGCGCCATCGCGGTCACCGGGGAGGGCGGCATTTCATCGACCAGGTCTCGGACCACGCTGATGCGTTCGTCGATGCCGGAGAGCGGCATTTCCGAATACCCGTCGGGAATCCACATATCCAGGGTCGTGTTACTCATGGTTGCCGAACACGCTCCCTATCTTCTCCAGGCCCAGCCCGGCCTTCGCCGACCGGGAGAACAGTTCGATACCGGCCAGCGCGGTGCCCGGCGCCAACTTGCTCGCGGCACCGAAGTCCTGCAACAGCACGGTGGCCTCGCCGGGCCGGGGAATCCAGTTGAGCGCCTTGGACGAAATCGTGGGTGACTGCGCTCCCTCCGCGAAAGCCCGCACGGCCGGGCCGAATTCGCCGACCTCGCGCAACGCCTGGGCGCCCTTGTATGCCCCGCCGACGCCGGGAATGACGCCGAGCGAGTCGACGACCACCGTGCTGCCGATCTTCTTCAGCGCATCGCTGTTGAAGTCGCCGTGCAGCACATCGCTGAACGCGCTGCGCACCTCCGGATCCAAGGCGTCCGTCGCCAATGCGCCGAGACCGCTCACCAGCGCGATGCCGGCGAAGATCGCGTCGGCGGGCGGCGGCGTCACGAGTGCGAGGAGCCCGGTGACGGCGGATATGCCCGACAGGATGTCGTGGATTTGCTGCCGGTGCTCTTCGATCCACTTCCCGACACCTTGCACCGCGTCGGCGATACGATCCCAGATGCTCTTGTCCGGCGGGCTCGGGGCGAAATCCTTTGCGGCGGCATCCAATTCGGTGGCGGTGCGGCGGGCTGTGCTGTCGTGCTGGGTTTCCAGGTCGCGGGCGCGCTGGAGGATGGAGTCGATTTTTCCTTGCCAGTTGTCGACCGCGGTGCTTGCCGAACGGACTTGGGCGGTGGCGGCATCGAGGCGGGATTGTGCGGCCTGTAGTTCGCTCTGGTCGGTGAACATCACGTTCGCCAGCGCGAGGTCCGGGTTGGCCTTGGCGGTGTGCAGAGTGGCGACGGCTTGGGTGTGTTGGCCTTTGGCGTCGGCGGCCTCGGCCTCCAGCCCCTTGGCGGTTTCCTGGTAACCGACGAGATCGGTGTGCCAGCCGTCGAGCAGGCTGACGGCGCGTTCGAGGGACTTCTGCGCGTAGCCGAGGTCTTGGGCGAGGGTGGCGTCGAAGTTGGCGCGGAACGCGTCGCCCGCGTCGCCCTTCCACACGTTGTCGTTGCTGTTGCGCAGGCGGGTGAGCAGGTCGTTGGTTTCGCGGACCGCGTCGGCCGAGGTGTTGATCTGCCCGCGCAGGCCGGCCACGTCGGTGGGGGCGCCGGGGACCGGGTTGAAACCGAGGTTGGGGTACGGGTTGTCGCTCATGCCTCGGCCTGCGGCTTTCCGTCGATGACACCGGCGACCTGGTCGAGCGCCGCGGCGATGGCGGTGTCGACGTCCCGGTAGGCGTCGTGGCACTTGCTCACGCCCTCCGCGGTGACCTTGGCCGATTCGCCGATCCGCTCGATCCCGAAATGCCAGCGCCGTTGGAAACTGTCGGCCGCGTCGTTGAGCACCTTGGTGCCGATATCGCCGTGACCGTCCTTGGTCATCGCCTGCATCGCGTCGTTGAGCACCTGTTCGGCGCCGCGCAGCGATTGGACGGTCTTGCCGAGCACCTCGATGTCCACGCCGAGAATTCCAGCCAAGTCAACGCACCCCTTCGCCCACAGCGACCGCACCCGGTCGACGGAAATCGCCTACACAAGCCATAGACGCAGCGCCGCGCGAAACGGTTCCCTCGCCGCGAACATTGCACGGTGCGGGGTTCGGGAGGATCCGGTACTACCGCCGCCGGTTCATCCGCCGCGCGCCGAGCAACAGCGCGAGCACCAGGATGACCCCGCCGACGATCCAGACGGTGCGGTTGTCGCCGTGCCCGTCCTCCGCCAGCGGACGCGAGTCCTGCTCCTTGGGCGGCGGGGAGGCAAGGGCCGCACCGGTTTTCGATTGCTTGCGATCGGGCTCGGGGAGTTTCCCGACGGCGGCGCCGCGGGGGAGGGCGAAGCCGTAGTCGAGCAGCCGGGCCGCCTGATCGGACGGGCGCAACGGCCGGACGTCGGCCTTGAGCAGGGTGACCGACAGGCGGCGCCCGTCGCGTTCGGCGGCGGCGACGAAGGTCTGCCTGGCGTCGTCGGTGAAACCGGTCTTGCCGCCGATGGCGCCGTCGTAGTCGTAGAGCAGGTGGTTGTCGTTGCCGATGGGGAAGCCGGGGTGGTCTTTGTCACCCTCGATCTTCGGGTTCGCGGGATAGCCGGGGAAGTCGATCTGTTCGGTGTGGATGAATTCGGCGAACAGCGGAATGGTCATGGCCTCGCGGAACAGCACGGACAGGTCGTAGGCCGAGGTGCTCATGCCCGGCCCGTCCAGGCCGGACGGGCTGGCGGTGCGAGTGTCCAAGGCGCCCAACGACTTCGCGAGTTCGTTCATCTTCGCGACGGTGGCCGCCTCGCCGCCGAGCTGGGTGGCGATGGCGTGCGCCGCGTCGTTGCCGGAGGCCATGATCAGGCCCTGCATGAGCTGGCGGTTGGTGTAGCGGCCGCCGGGGCCGATGCCGACCCGGGTGCCGTCGGCGTTCGCGTCGTCCTCGGTGCCGATGACCGTCTTGTTCAGGTCCAGGGTGCGCAGCGCGATCGTGGCGAGCAGCACCTTGATGGTGCTGGCCGGCCGATAGCGGCCGTGCGGGTCCTTGGCCGCGAGCACCTCACCGGTGTCCAGATCCGACAGCTGCCAGGCGGTCGCCGAAATGTCTTGCGGCGCAGGGGGTGCGCCCTTGGGCAGCACCGCGCCGCACTCGCCGAGCCGGCCCCCGCCGACCGGCGGCGTAGGGATGGGCAGCGCGGTCGGCGTCGGCTCGCCGGGCGCGGGCACCTCGGATTCGTCGATCGGCGCGGGCGGCCGCGTCTTCTGCGGGCAGCCGTCGGTATTGGGGGTGGTGAACGGCGTCGTCGGTGTGCTCGGCGCCGGCGCGGCGAGCGCCGGAACGGCCGTCCCCGCGATCACCGCCAGGGCGGCCAGCGCGGAACCGAGGCGGAGTGTGGCGCGGCGGCGCGAGTCCCGGATCTTCATCGTTCGCGAGCCTAGCGATTTCACGGCGGGTCGGCCGAATGCACGCCGGAGCGGGGTATTGACAGAAGCTACTAAATGAGAGCTACTATCAAAAAGTAGCTTCTATCATTTTCGGAGGGGTCATGAAAACAGACGCGACTCGGCGCTGGCTGGCGCTCGGCGCGCTGGCGCTGGCCATGCTGACCATCGGGCTCGACACCACGGTGCTGACCGTGGCGCTGCCCACGCTCGCCGTCGATCTGCACGCGAATACCGCTGCGCTGCAATGGTTCACCGGCGCGTACACGCTCGCGCTGGCGGCGCTGATGCTGCCCGCGGGTGCGCTCGGCGACCGCTACGGCCGCAAGAAGTTCCTGCTCGGCGCGTTGCTGATCTTCGGCGCGGCATCGCTGGCCTGTGCGTTTGCCACTTCGTCCGGCCAGCTCATCGCCGCGCGGGTGGTGCTCGGCGTCGGGGCCGCGGCGATGATGCCGTTGTCCATGTCGGTGCTGCCGTCGCTGTTCCCCGAGCCCGCGCAACGTCAACGCGCGCTGACCATCTGGGTGACCTCGACGGCGCTCGGTCTGCCGCTGGGCCCGATCCTCGGCGGCTGGCTGCTGCGGAACTTCTGGTGGGGCTCGGTCTTCCTGATCAATGTGCCGATGGTGATCATCGGTGCGCTGGCGGTCTTCGCGCTGGTGCCGGAATCGCGCAGTGCGAACCAACTTCGCGTCGACGTCCCCGGTGTGCTGCTCTCGGCCGCGGGCATGCTCGGTCTCACCTACGGCTTCATCCGGATCGGCGACCTCGGCTGGGGCGATCTGTCGGCCTGGGCCACCGTCGTCGCCGGTGTGCTGCTGCTCGGCGGGTTCGTGCTCTGGCAGCGCAGGTCGGCACATCCGCTGATCGATCTCGGGCTGTTCGAGAACGCCGGATTCCGCTGGGGCACCGGGCTTTCCATCGTGGTCAACTTCGCCATGTTCGGCATGTTCTTCACCGTGCCGCAGTACTTCCAGGCGGTGCTCGGGGTGGACGCGCTGGGCAGCGGTCTGCGGCTGCTGCCGCTGATCGGCGGGCTGATCGTCGGCAGCAGGGTGGGCGACAAGATCCTGCCGAGGCTGGGCACCCGATGGCTGCTCGCGCTCGGCTTCACGATGCTGGCCGGTGCCCTCGGACTGGGCGCGCTGACCAGCGTGGACAGCGGCTACGGCTTCACCGCGCTGTGGACGACCCTGCTCGGTGCCGGCATGGGCCTGGCGATGCCGACGGCGATGGGCCTGGCGATGGGCGAGCTCACCGCGGAGCGTGCGGGTTCGGGTTCGGCGTTGATCCAGGCGCTGCGCCAAGCCGGCGGCACCATCGGCGTCGCGATTCTCGGCACGGTGCTGGCCACCCGGTACCGGTCGGACCTCGGCTCGCTGAACCGCGATCCGATCTCCGACGGGGTGAACGCGGGCGTCGCGACGGCGCACCAGCTCGGCGATTCGGCGGTGCTGCATCAGGTGCAGAGCGCGTTCGTCGGAGGCATGGCCGCGATGCTCTGGGTCTGCGCGGGCCTGTGCGCGCTGGCCGCGGCGGCCGCCGCCGTCATCGTTCGAGCGCGGCGACCCGTCGAGCAGGTGACGGATATCGCCGGTGGCACCGCCCGGTCCGCCGATGCGCCAGAATCGACCTATGTCGGTTGAGCTGTCCGGAGAAGAGCCTGCTGTGCACGGCCTGCGCGAGCGGAAGAAGGAGCGGACCCGCCGGACGATTCGCGAAGAAGCGTTCCGGCTGTTCCGCGAGCAGGGATACAGCGACACCACGGTCGAGCAGATCGCGGACGCCGCCGACGTGTCGCCGAGCACCTTCTTCCGCTACTTCCCGACCAAGGAACAGCTGGTGCTCGCCGACGACATGGACCCGTTGCTGATCGAGGCGGTCCGGGCACAGCCGCTCGACCTCGCGCCGCTGACCGCGTTCCGCAACGCGATCACGGAGGTTTTCGCCAATCTGCCCGCGCAGGCGCTGGCCTTCGAGCAGGAACGACAGGCGCTGGTCTATCACGTGCCCGAGCTGCGTTCGGCCATCGGCCGGGAGATGGAACGCAACATCGAGATGGTCGCCACCATGATGGCCGAACGAATCGGCGGCGCCGCCCGCGATTTCGATATCCGGGTACTCGCCGGCGCGTTGACCGGCGCGGGTCTGGCCGTCGCGCGAATCACGCCGATGAATCCCGAAAACATCGGCCGGATGCTGGACCTGCTGGAAGCCGGGTTGCCGCTCGGCCGGGAACGGGCCGGCGAGCCGGACTGACCGTCCTGCTCGCCGGCGAAAGCTACTGCGCCCCGGCCGCACTCGAATGCCGCAGCCGGTCCGGCGTCTCGTCGTCCATGGCGGCGAAGAAGCCGCCGACCACGTCCTCGATCTCCGCGACCGACTCGGCGCAGTACAGGATCGGCTGGTAGTGGGTGATGTCGTAGACCGCGGTGCCCATCGCGGCGACGTCGAGCGGGCGCAGATCGGCCGTGCGGAACTCCTCGATCTCACCGTAGGAGGACAGCAATCCCGCACCGTAACAACGGGCTTCGCCCGCCTCCCGGACCACGCCGAACTCCATCGAGAACCAGAAGACATTCGCGAGGAACTTCAGCGCCGGTTCGGTCTCCAGCCGGCCGACCGCCGCGCCGACCGCCTCGTAGATGGCGGCGAAGCGGGGGCTGGCGATCTGGTTGGCATGGCCGATGATCTCGTGGATGGCATCCGGCTCGGGGGTGTAGAGCGGCGCCGAGTGATGCCGAATGTACTGGGTGGAGTGGAAAGTACGGTCGGCGAACGAGCCGAAGAACTGGCGCAGCGGCACCAGCCCGGCGGCCGGGGCGTAGCGGAATCCGCTCAGCGGGACCAGCGCCGCCGACACCTCGTTCAACTGCGGAATATGGTCCTCGGGCAGGGCGAGCCGGGTCGCGGCCTCCAGCACCTCGGCGCAGGCGTAGGTCTGGTGCTTGCGCGCCAGCTCGGCCGAGGCGATCCGCCAGACCTGCTGCTCCTCGGCGGTGTAGTCGATCTGCGGGACGGGTTTGCCCGGTGCGTAATCGAGCGCGAGCGCGGCGATGGCATTGCGACGGGCCCGGTAGTCCGCGTCGTGCACGCCGGGGTGCTCGTCGCTGAGGTGGACGGTCACATCGCCGTCGCCGGACCGGGTCACCGGTGAGTACAGCTGCGCTTCGGTGAACATACGTCGATGCAAGCACCGCTCGAGCCTGTCGACAACAAAAGCCCTCGCAGCTTGGCAAACTGTCTAGCTGACCGTCCTTTGCTGTGCAATTACCGGCATCCGACGACGGATTCCGGCGACGAGCTGACCAGCGCCCGCCGACCGCTGCCGTGAATTCGCCGACTCTGTCCCGATTTGCCGGACATGAGCGAGCGCGATGGCGCAAAATGGCGAATGTACTTAGGAGGACGCATGAAATCCGTGCGGATCGATCTCGACCAGAAGTTGCTCGCCGCCGCGGCCGCCGTGATGGGCACCTCGACGAGCAATGCCACGATCAACGAGGCACTGCGCCGGATCGTCGTGCACGAGCGTCAGCTGCGCCATCTCGAAAAGCTGGCCGCCAACTCGTTGTTCGCGTTACCCGCGCCGGAGGTCGTAGTCGTCGACGGGTAGCTCAGCGGCTCACGACTTCGCGCACCGCAGGCCGTCGGCCGGCGGGGTCAGATCGATCAGATACTTCAGCACGGGTTCGTCGACGCAGGCGATGCCCTCGAACGCCGCGCCGTGCTGGGTGCCCTCGTAGGTGATCAACGCCGCGCCAAGGGTTTTGGCGAGGGTGACGCCACCGGGATACGGCGTCGCCGGATCCCCGGTCGCCGCCACGATCACGATCTTCGGCAGTCCGGTCACCTTGGGCACGTGCGGTTGCGCGGTCGGCGGGACCGGCCAGAACGCGCAGGCATCCAGCGGGGCCTTGGTGTCTGCGTCGCCGACACCGTCGTCGAAAGCCGGTGCGGCGGTACGGGATCGGCGGACGATATCGGCCGCCACCGCCCGGTCGGTCACCCGGATCTCCTCTAGGCAGAGCACCGCGCGGTGCACGTCGTCGGAGGAGGCGTCCTGGTAGGCGCCCGCGTCGCCGAGCAGCGCTTCGCTGCGGCCCTTGGCCAGGTCGGTCAGACCCTTGGTCAGGTCCGGCCAGGACGAGGGATGGTAGAGCGAGGCGATGGTCGCGGTGGTGACGGTGCCGTAGTCGAGCCCGTGAACCGGGCGCTGGATCAGCGGGTTGACCAGCGCGCGGTAGTTCTCGTTCGCCTTCTTCGGATCGGTGCCGAGCGGGCAGTCCGGCGCTTTCGCGCAGTCGGCGGCGTAGGCGTCGAAGGCCTGCTGGAAACCGGCGGCGGTGATCACCTCGTCGCCGATGTTCGTGGTCGGGTCGACCGGCGCGTCTAGGACCATCGCGCGCACCCGCTCCGGAAACAGCTCGGCATAGGTCGAGCCGAGGCGGGTGCCGTAGGACCCGCCGAAGTAGGTCAGCTTCTGCTCACCGAGCACGGCCCGGACCACGTCCATGTCGCGGGCGACGTCGACCGTGCCGACGTGCCCGAGCAGCGTCAGCCCGGTGCGGCGCGCGCACGAGTTGGCGTAGTCCTCGTTCTCCTCCTCGATCTGGTCGATCTCGGCGAGCGGGTCGGTCCGGCCGAGCACCCGCTGACCTGTCGCGTACTCGGCGGCCGAGCGGCAGCTGACCCGCGGGGTCGAGGCGCCGAGCCCGCGCACGTCCATCCCGATCACGTCCAGATGCTCGGTCACCGGCGACTTCGCCAGCGCCCGTGGCAAACTCAGCCCCGGCGCGCCGGGGCCGCCGGGGTTGGTCAGCATCGACGCGACCCTGGTGCCGGTGGCGCGCAGCCGGGAGATGGCGATCCGGGCGGTGTCGCCGTCGGGTCTCGCGTAGTCGATCGGCACCGTCACCCGCGCGCATTCGATGCCGGCCGCGCCGAGCTCCTCACCGCCCGGATAGTCCGAGCACGCACCCCAGGCCAGGGTTTGCTGGTAGTAGCGATCGAGGGTCGGGACCGGCGGCGCCACGGCGTCCTTGTCGCTGGTGCACGCCGTCATCAGCAGCGTGACCGCGGCGAACACCGCGGGTAGCAGAGCGACGCGCCTGGGTGCCGCGGTTGCCTTGCGCGGTTTGAACATTCAGCTGCCCCTGTACTCGATCGACGCTCTCAGTGTGCCCGACCCGCGCCGATTCGCAATCGGCAGGATCGGACAACTCGGGCGGCCCCGCGGCCGCGGGCAACATGTCGGTAGGGCCTGGCACACTCCGTGACACTGTCGCCGTGACCAAGGGGTGGAACGATGCCGGTTTCGCTGATCGATGTACCCGTCGAGCAACGGCCGCGCGAGCGGCTGCTCGCGCTCGGTCCGCAAGCGCTCAGCGATGTCGAATTGCTGGCCTTGCTGTTACGGCACGGCAGGCCCGGCGCCAGCGCGCTCGACCTCGCGGTGGAGCTACTCGTCGAACACGGCGGGCTGGCCGGATTGGCGGCGGCCCGGCCCGAGGAGCTGTCCCGCCGGTCCGGCGTCGGGGTGGCGAAGGCGGCGGCGCTGATCGCCGCGTTCCACCTCGGTTCCCGGGCCCGCGGCGACACCGGCACCCCTGTGCGCCTCGGCGCCGCGTCGGATGTCGCCGCCGCGGCCAGGCCGCTGTTCACCGGCGCCCGGGTCGAGCGGCTGCTGGTGCTGGTGTGCGACGCGCAGAATCAGTTGCGGCGCAAGGTGTTCGTCGCCGAGGGCGCGGTCGATCAGGTCGCGGTCCCGATCCGCGAAATCCTGAATACCGTGCTGCGCAACGACGGTCGCGCGTTCGCCGTCGTGCACAACCACCCCTCCGGCGATCCGACTCCGAGCCTGGACGACCGCCGCGCCACCACCCTGCTCGCCGAGGCCGCCCGCACCGTCGGCCTGCGCTTCCTCGACCACGTGGTGATCGCGGGCGAGGCCTGGTCCAGCGCACCGGCCAGCACCAGCCACTATTGACCCGGCGCGGTCCTCGGCGGCGGCGTCAGTGTTCGGCGGCGGCCGCCGGGGCGTGCGCGGGAGCGGTGGAACTCCACCCCTGTCGCCACAGTCGTTCGATGCCGTCGAGGAGCAGGTCGAGCGAGAATTCGAACTCGAATTGATCGTCGCAACCCGATCCGACGACGGAGTGCTCGTCGTGCACGGCCCTGGTCGCGATCTCCACGATGTGCGGGTACCTGGCCGACATGTCGTGCGGCGCAGCCGATTGCGGGTCCGGGCCCGGCGAGCTGTCGAACAGCTCCTGGGTGAAGCCGAGCATGCGGCTGCCGAGTGCGTGCATCACATGGTGGGTGAGGTCGACCGACAGCCCGCCGACGCGGAACATCCCGATCATCGAATCCGCGTAGGCCAGCACGGCCGGTGTGGGGAGCGGACGGGATTCGATCACCCGGGCGGCCCACGCATGCCGCTGGAGCGTTCGCCGCGCCGCCAGGATGCGCCGCCGGACCGCGGGCTTCCAGTCGAGGCCGGCGTCGGGCGGCTCGATCTCGGCGACGAGCACATCGACCATGCCGTCGAGCAACTCGTCCTTGTTCGCGACGTGCTTGTAGAGCGCCATCGGCACGACGCCGAGCCGCTGGGCCAGGTTGCGCATGCTGAGCGAGTCGAGGCCGGCGTCGTCGGCCAGCGCGATCGCGGCGCGCAGCACCCGATCCCGGTTCAGCGGGGTGCGGGGCGCGGTGTTGTCCCGGTTGGCCATTGATCCCTCCCTCTTGACGGGTGTACAGCGTACGCCCTAGGGTTCCCGGCACATGAGGTGTACGTCGTACACCTCAGTGCGATGAGGAGACATCATGAACTCGATGCGAACGACTGCGGTGGTCGCGGGCGTGCTCTTCCTGGTGACGGAGGTCGCCGCGATGGTGGGCCTCGCGCTGTATCGGCCGGTGTTGCGCGACGCCGACTACATCGTCGGCGCGGGGTCCGATGGCCGGGTGCTGACCGGCGGGCTCTTCGAGTTGGTTCTCGTTGTCGCCGTTATCGGTACGGCGACCACGCTGTATCCGGTGCTGGAACGGCACGGCAAGAGCCTGGCGCTCGGCTATCTCTGCGGCCGGTTGCTCGAGGGCGCGGTCATCGCGGTCGGCATTGTCAGTGTTCTGTCGGTCGTCACGTTGCGTGGCGACCGGGCGGGCCTAGCGGATCCGGCACTGATTGCGGTCGGGAGATCACTTGTCGCTGTGCATGATTGGACGTTTCTGCTCGGACCGAACTTCATCCTCGGCGGGAACAGTCTGTTGCTGGCCGTGCTGATGTACCGGTCCCGGCTGGTGCCCAGGTCGATCGCGGTTCTCGGGTTGATCGGCGGCCCGATTATTTGTGTGTCGGCGACCGCCGTGCTGTTCGGTGTCTATGACCAACTTTCGGCGTGGGGGTCCGTCGCCGCGCTGCCGGTGTTCGCTTGGGAGGTCAGCCTTGCGGTGTATTTGGTCGTCAAAGGGTTCAGGCAGTCCGCCGACCGTGGGTTGGCGGCGGAGCCGGTGCTGTCTTGAGACGTAATGGCGTTGGCTGTCTTCGGCTTTCGAAGGTCGGCTAGCGCGGGCCGCTGTCGGCCGGACCGGCGGTGGCGCTCGGGTCTGCTGGTTTGTCGGGTTGGGTGACCGGCGTGGTGCCCGGGATTCCTTCCTGGACAACGAAACTGGCTCGGGTGTGGATGGGGGCGCCGGGGCGGCGGATGTAGGGGACGACGCGGAAGTCGTTGCGCATCAAAGTGTGGTCTAGTTCGACGCGGACGTAGCCGCGTTGGGCGTTGAAGAATTTGAGGTCGGGGTTGGCGGCGAGCAGATTGCGGCCGGACGCGGTGGTGTCGGCGCCGTCGCCCGCGCTGGAGATCGAGGTGCCGATGAATTCCGCTGCCACGACTGGTGACTCGGGGTCGGCGAAGTCGCGGCGCAGGTCGCCGGCGAGGTTCTGGTGGCGGTCGCCGGTGATCACGACGAGGTTGGGCACGTCGCGGTCGGCGGCCGCGCCGAGCACGGCGTTGCGGTCGGCGACGTAGCCGTCCCAGGAGTCGGTGCCGACGGCGAGGACCGGGCCCGCGTCCTGGTCGGACTGGCCCATCGACACCTGGTTGCCGACGATCTGCCAGCGGGCGGGGGAGTTGGCGAAGCCGTCGATCAGCCAATCGCGTTGTCTTGCACCCAATATCGTGCGAGCGGGATCGAGCCGGGCGGTGCAGTCGATGACCGTGTTGCCGTCGCCGCAGGCCTGCTTGTCGCGGTACTGCCTGGTGTCGAGCATGGTGATCTCGGCCAGGTCGCCGAAGGCGTAGCGGCGGTGCAGGTGAATGCTCGGCCCGGACGGCAGTTGCGCGATGCGCAGCGGCTGGTGTTCGTACATCGCCTGGAAGGCGGCGGCTTTGCGGCGGCGGAAGAGCGCGGGAATGCGGTAGATGTCGAATCCGAGCCCGGGGGAGTCGCCCGCCCAGTTGTTGTCGATCTCGTGATCGTCCATGGTGACCAGCCAGGGAAAGGCGGCGTGCGCGTCCTGCAGCGGCCGTTCGGCCTTGGCCTGTGCGTAGCGAAGCCGATAGCCGGCGAGGTCGACGGCTTCGGCATGGAACTGGGGCTCCTCCACCACGCCCGCGCGGCCTTGCGTCCAGCTGCGTTCGTAGATGTAGTCCCCGAGGTGCACGACGAGATCGAGGTCCTCGGCGCTCATGTGCTGGTAGGCGGTGTAGTAGCCGGAACTCCACGATTGACAGGAGGCGAACGCGAACCGCATTCGCGCGGTGGGCTGTCCGGGTAGCGGAGCCGTGTGCGTCCGGCCGACCGGCGACAGAACCGATCCGGCCCGGAATCGATAGAAATACCAGCGATCCGGGTCCAGCCCGCTGACCTCCGGGTGCACGCTGTGCGCCAGTTCCCGCGTCGCGACCGCCGACCCGCGGGTCACCACCTGTCGGAAGTTCTCGTCATGTGCGACTTCGTATTCCACGGTAACCGGGCGTAATGGCATGCCGCCGAAGCCATCCGGCGCGAACGGGTCCGGTGCCAGCCGCGTCCACAGCACCACCCCGTCCGCGGTCGGGTCGCCGGACGCGACCCCGAGGCTGAACGGATCGTCGGACCAGCGCGGCACCCGGAACTGCCCGCTGCTCGCCGTGGCCGCCCCCGCCAGCACGGCAGCGGAACCGGCGCCACCGAATCTCAGCAATTGCCGACGAGACAGACCCATACGTCAGGGTATATCGGCAGGCGATCCGGAACCGGCGGTCTGCGCGTGCGCCTCCGCGGTGAGCGTTTGCGACATCAGCGTGAGCGAACAGGAGATTGGAACGCTCGCAATCGGGCCGTAGCGTTGCTGTCGAGCAGCCGATAGCGAGTGATTGGACCGAAATGACCATGGAGATAGGCGTTATCCTGCCGACCTCGACCCCCGATCCCGCGCAGCCGATCCTGGGCGATGTGCGGGCCAGCGCCCGATTCGCCGAAGAGCTCGGGCTCGATTCGATCTGGTCCACCGATCACCTGATCGCGAGCGCGCCGATGCTGGACAGCACCGTCACGCTGGCCACCGCCGCCGCGGTGACCGACCGGATCGGCATCGGCTACAACGTGTTATTGCTGGCCCTGCGTCCGGTCGCCTGGGCGGCGAAGCAGATCAGCACGCTGCAAACCCTGTCCGGGAATCGGCTCATCGTCGGGGTCGGGACCGGGAATCCGGCGCACGGCGACATCGGATGGCGCGCGGCCGGTGCCTCGTTCGAGGGTCGGGGTCGGCGCACCGACGAGGCATTGCGGGTGCTGCCCGGTCTCGTCACCGGACAGCCGACCACGCTGCCGGACGGACTCGCGGTGACGCTCGCTCCTGGTTCGGCGATGCCGCCGATGCTGGTCGGGGGCAACAGCACTCGTGCTCGGCGTCGGGCGGCCACCTATGCCGACGGATGGATCACCATCCAGGCCGATCCGGAGCAGCTGGCCAAGGACATCGCGGAACTTCAAGAGTTCGCCGCGCAGCGTGAACGTGCGCCGCTCTCGGTCACGGTTCTGGCGGTCGGTTTGTCGTCGGACGTCGGCGAGGCTGCCGCGCAGGTGTCCGCTTATGCGGCACAAGGTGTTTCGCGGGTTGTTACCCTGCCGACGGGCGTCGACTGGCAGCGTGGTTACGAGTTCGCCGCGAAAGTTCGCGCGGCGCTGTAGATCCGCGTCCGGCGGGACATGGCTGAGGCAATTCGCGAGGAGTGGCACGGTCATGTCCCGTTGAGGGCGAAACAGTTCCGGGCTGAGGCCGTGCCGATCGAGGTGCACGGGATGCTGCGGTTGGCGACGCGCTCGCCAGGGCGCTGCGGGTGTGTGGGAGATGCGCTCGCGAGGGCGCTGCGGGTGTTCCCCGAAGCGGCGTGATCGCCGACATCGACGGGCGTGGGATCGGTTCCGTCGAGCCGATCCTGACCGGGGTCGCCATGCGGTGTCCTTCGCGGTGGACGCGCACCGCCTCGAAGTGAGCCGGATTCGTGTCATTGATCAGCGGGTCGGTGGTCCCAGCTTCAGCGGGTGGTACCCGGGATCGGCCGACTCACTGTTCGTGCCTTTGCCCTTCGTGGTGCTGTTCTCGGTGCTGGTGCTGTCTGCCTTGGCGGTACCGGCGCGAGTGGTTTCCTCGCCAGCGACCGGTGACGCCGCGCTCAGTGATGCCATTCCCGCACTGCCGGTTGCTATTCCGGCGGCGACCCCGGCACCGAGCGCGACACCGAAGGGGACCGCGGCGACGCTGCCCGAGCCGAGCATCGCGCTGCCGGTGCCGGCCATCGCGGCGAAGGGGGCGGCGGCCGCACCCGCGCCGGCGAGGCTCGCGCTGCCGGTACCCGCGGCGGCGCTACCCGCACCGAGCATCGCCAATGGTGTGCCGAGGCCGCCGGTGGCGACGCTGCCCGAGGCTCCGGCCGCGGCGCTACCGGTGCCGAGGAACGCGGCACCCGCACCCAGGACCACGCCGAGCGGCGCGAGTGCGGCGCTGCCGGTTCCGGCCGCCGCGCTGCCGCTACCGAGGAACGCCGCCCAGGGCGCGGCGGCGACGCTGCCGGTGCCCAGCAGTGCGCTGCCGGTGCCGATCAGTCCGGCCAGGCCGAGGCCGAAGGCCGCGCCGCTCATGCCGAGCGGGCCCGCGGTATCGACGAGGCCCGGGTAGAGCAACGTGTTGAGCACGGTGCGGTGCGGACCGGCCTGACCGCGGGCGTTCGTGGCGACGACGGCCGAGGTCACCTGTGCCGTCGCGCAATTGTGGTGTGGCGCGGCGCTGGTCGGCGCCGATGCCGTCGCGGCCGCGGCGATCAGTGCGGGGCAGGTCAGCACGGTCGCGGCGAGGGCCGTTCGGAACACGTACATGGGGTTAGCGCCTTCCTCTCGAGCCACGCGCGACGGGTTGTCGTGGCGCGGCCGACGATGTGTGCGGCAACCGGGAGAGCACGTCCAAGATCAACTTACCGGCAACGCTCCGGTATTGATGGCAATTGGCTATCGCTAATCTGTCGGCCGGTTTTCCGGCGTGCCCACTACTGTCCACCGCATGGGAATCACGCTCAGCCAAGCCACCATCGCCCTGCTCGACGCCAAGAACTACGCGGTGCTCGCCACGATCAACGCCGACGGCAGCCCGCAGACCTCCGCGATGTGGGTACTCAGGGACGGTGACGACCTGCTGTTCTCCACCCTGGAAGGCCGGCTCAAGCACCGGAACATGGTGCGCGACCCGCGCGTCAGCGTGACCGTGATCGACTCCGCCGACGGCGAGAGCTACGTCGAGTTGCGTGGCAAGGCGACGATCGTCCACGATGTCGATCTCGAGGTGGGCCACCGACTGTCGTGGAAGTACGACGGCAAGGATCACGCCCTGCCCGCCGAAGGCCAGGTTCGGGTCGCGGTTCGGGTCGAAGTGGAGAAGGCGACCGGGTACGCGGCCTGACCGTTCGGGTGCGGCGTCGCACCTGGGCGTAGCGGGGTCGCCACTAGGGTGGCTCGGCATGGACACCGCTGCGATCGCACCGTCGACGGCCGTGCCTACTCTGCGGCCGGATGCGGTCTCCGTCCGACGCCGGCTCGGCTTGTCGCCGGTTGTCGTCGCGGCGGCCTGCTTGATCATGCTGCAACTGGCGCTGCGCGGCTGGGTGGCGGGCAGCGGATATTTCTATTGGGACGATCTGATCCTGGTCGGCCGCGCCGGCAGATATCCGCTGTTCTCCGCGGATCTGCTGTTGCACGATCACGACGGGCATTTCATGCCGCTCGCCTTCGCCATCGCCTGGGTGACGACGAAAACGGCGCCGCTGGTCTGGGCGGTGCCCGCGGTCTCGTTGCTGGTGGGGCAGCTCGCGGTGTCGTTTTCGGTGCTGCGCATGTTGCGCGTGCTGCTCGGCGACCGGTGGGCGCTGCTCATTCCGCTGACATTCTTTCTGTTCTCGCCGGTGACGTTGCCGGCGTTCGCCTGGTGGTCGGCCGCGTTGAACGCGCTGCCCTTGCAATTCGCGCTCGCCTGGGTGATCGGTGACGCGCTGCTTCTGGTGCGCACCGGACGGCAGCGGTATGTGCTGTCCGGGACGGTCATGCTCGCGGTGGCGCTGTTGTTCTTCGAGAAATCGGTGATCATCCCGTTCGTCGCGTTCGCCGTCGCGGTGCTTGCGCACTATGTCGACGGGCGGGAATCCGCCGTTCGTGTGGTGGCGCGGCGTGGTGTGCGGTTGTGGGTGGGGTCGGGGCTGGTGCTGCTCTGCTGGCTGGCGGCGTATCTCGCGGTGGTCGGTTTCGCCGGCGTGCACAACAATCCGCAGGGCATGCGGGACTGGCTGCCCAACGCGACCTCGCTCGGTGTGGTGCCCGCGCTGGCCGGTGGGCCGTGGCGGTGGGAGCGATGGTTGCCTGCCGCGCCGTGGGCCGACCCGCCCGGCGCGGCGGTGGTCGTCGCCTGGATTCTGCTGATTTCCGTTGTGGCACTGTCGATTTACGCGCGGCGGCGAGTGTGGCCGGTCTGGGTGCTCGCGGTCGCCTACGTGCTGGTAATGCAGCTGCCGGTGGCGCTGGTGCGCGGCGGTCCGAATACCGCGGCCGAACTCATGCAGTCGCTGCGCTACTTCGCCGACCTCGGCGTGACGTTGTCCGTGGTGGGTGCGTTGATCCTGCGGGCGAGCCCACGAAAGACGAGTCCGCTGTTCGGTCGTCGTGCGGCGATACCGGTGCTGGCGCTGTTCGTCGTGAGCAGCCTGTGCTCCACGTACACCTTCGTCCGCTCCTGGAGCCCGAGCCCGACCAAAACCTATCTCGCGAACGTGAAACCGGCCCTCGCGCATTGGGACGGCGCGCCACTACTGGAGCAGGAGGTCCCCTGGGACGTCCTGAACCCCCTGGCCTACCCGCAAAACCTGACCCCCCAGGTGCTCGCCCCGATCGCGCCACCGGGCACCTTCGCCGACTCGACCCCGCACCTGCGCATGATCACCGACACCGGCGCCATCGTCGAAGCCCAGGTCTGGTGGAACCGCCGCATCCTCCCCGGCCCAGACCTCAACTGCGGCTACCGAATCCAAGCTCGCGACCCACTCCTGATCCCCCTCGACGGCCCCATGCTCGACCACGAATGGACCGCCCAACTCAACTACCTGGCCAGCACCGACGGCCACCTGTCCGTCGCCATGGAACACGGCAAATCCGTCATCGTCCCCGTCCACAAGGGCCTCGCCACAGTCTTCGTCCGCATAGTAGGCAGCGGCTCCACCCTCCGAATCGCCTCCCGCACACCAGAACTCACCCTCTGCCTAGGCGCCGGCCCAGTCGGCGTAGCCTCCTACGACAACTAGCGCGGCGCGATACCCCGCGAACGGCGAAGGCCGCCTGCATCTTTCGATGGAGGCGGCCTTCGGTGGGCCGGGGAGGTCAGCGGGCGAAGAGCAGGGCGCGCTTGACTTCTTGGATGGCCTTGGTGACTTCGATGCCGCGGGGGCAGGCGTCGGTGCAGTTGAAGGTGGTGCGGCAGCGCCAGACGCCCTCGACGTCGTTGAGGATGTCGAGACGCTCGCGGGCGCCTTCGTCGCGGCTGTCGAAGATGAAGCGGTGCGCGTTCACGATCGCGGCCGGGCCGAAGTAGCTGCCGTCGCTCCAGTACACGGGGCAGGAGGTGGTGCAGCAGGCGCACAGGATGCACTTGGTGGTGTCGTCGAAGCGGGCCCGGTCGGCCTGGCTCTGGATGCGCTCGCGGGTCGGCTCGTTACCCGAGGTCATCAGGTAGGGCTTCACCGCGCGGAACGCGTCGAAGAACGGCTCCATGTTCACCACGAGGTCCTTCTCCACGGGCAGGCCGCGGATCGGCTCGACGGTGATCGTGAGGGACTTGTCGCCCTTGGGCAGCATGTCCTTCATCAGCACCTTGCAGGCCAGCCGGTTCACCCCGTTGATCCGCATGGCGTCGGAACCACACACCCCGTGCGCACAGGAGCGCCGGAAGGTGAGCGTGCCGTCCAGGTAGGACTTGATGTAGATGAGCACGTTGAGGAAACGGTCCGTGGTCAGGACCGGCACCTGGAACGACTCCCAGTGCGCGCCCTTGTCGTCCTCCGGGTTGAACCGGGCGACCTTGACCGTGACCATGACCGAGCCCTCGGGGATCGGCGCCGGCTTGGCCGGGGGTGTCTCGAGTACAGCAGTCATCAGTACTTACGCTCCATCGGCTCGTAACGGGTCTGCACCACCGGCTTGAAGTCGAGGCGGATATCCGAGATGAGATCCGGGCTCTCCTTGTAGGCCATCGTGTGCCGCATGAAGTTCACGTCGTCGCGGTCCGGGTAGTCCTCGCGGGCGTGGCCGCCGCGCGATTCCTTGCGGTTGAGCGCCCCGACGACGGTGACCTCGGCCAGCTCGAGCAGGAAGCCGAGCTCGACGGCCTCGAGCAGGTCGCTGTTGTAGCGCTTGCCCTTGTCCTGCACCGTGATCCGGCTGTAGCGCTCCTTGAGCACGTGGATATCGGTGAGGGCTTGCTTCAGGGTGTCCTCGGTGCGGAACACGGCGGCATTCATGTCCATCGTGTACTGCAGCTCGGTGCGGATGTCGGCGACTCGCTCGTTGCCGTGGTCGGACAGGATCAGCGCCAGCCAGTCCTGCACCATCCGCGCCGGGTTCTCCGGCATCTCCACGAACTCGGTGCGGTGCGCGTACTCGGCGGCGGCGATGCCGGCGCGGCGGCCGAACACGTTGATGTCCAGTAGCGAGTTGGTGCCGAGGCGGTTGGAGCCGTGCACCGAGACGCACGCGCATTCGCCGGCCGCGTAGAGACCGGGCACCACGTCGGTGTTGTTGCGCAGCACCTCGCCGCGAATTTTGGTGGGGATGCCGCCCATCACGTAGTGACAGGTCGGCATGACCGGGACCAGCTCGGTCACCGGGTCGACACCGAGGTAGGTGCGGGCGAATTCGGTGATGTCGGGCAGCTTCTCCTCGAGCACGTCCGCGCCGAGGTGGGTCACGTCGATGTAGACGTAGTCCTTGTTCGGCCCGGCGCCGCGGCCCTCCAGCACCTCGAGCACCATCGAGCGGGCGACGATGTCCCGCGGCGCGAGGTCCTTGATGGTCGGCGCGTAACGCTCCATGAACCGCTCGCCGCTGGCGTTGCGCAGGATGCCGCCCTCACCGCGGACGGCCTCCGAGATCAGGATGCCGAGCCCGGCCAGGCCTGTCGGATGGAACTGGTGGAACTCCATGTCCTCCAGCGGCAGACCCTTGCGGAACACGATCGCCATGCCGTCGCCGGTCAGCGTGTGCGCGTTCGAGGTGGTCTTGTACATCCGGCCCGAGCCACCGGTGGCGAACACGATCGACTTCGCGTGGAAGACGTGGATGTCGCCGGTGGCCAGCTCATAGGCGACCACGCCGGTCGCGACCTGGCCGCGGTCGGTCTCGGTCATCACCAGGTCGAGCACGTAGAACTCGTTGTAGAACTCCACGTCGTGCTTGACGCAGTTCTGGTACAGCGTCTGCAGGATCATGTGACCGGTGCGGTCGGCGGCGTAACACGCGCGGCGCACCGGCGCCTTGCCGTGGTCGCGGGTGTGCCCGCCGAAGCGGCGCTGGTCGATCTTGCCCTCGGGCGTCCGGTTGAACGGCAGGCCCATCTTCTCCAGGTCCATCACCGCGTCGATGGCCTCCTTGGCCATGATCTCCGCGGCATCCTGGTCGACCAGGTAGTCGCCACCCTTGACGGTGTCGAAGGTGTGCCATTCCCAGTTGTCTTCTTCGACGTTCGCCAGCGCGGCGCACATGCCACCCTGCGCCGCGCCGGTGTGGCTGCGGGTCGGGTACAGCTTGGTCAGCACGGCGGTACGCGCCCGGGGCCCGGCCTCGATCGCCGCGCGCATGCCGGCGCCACCGGCGCCGACGATCACGACATCGTAGCGATGCTCCTGAATCCGCGAGTCACTCATCGAGTTGACCTGTTCCTAACTGATGTTGGGGTCGAAGGTGAAAATGACGTAGGTGCCGACGGCCAGGATCAGGATCATCGAGATGGCCAGCAGCGTGTTCAGCCAGAACCGGGTCGAGTCCTTGCGGGAGTAGTCCGCGATGACCGTGCGCAGGCCGTTGCCGCCGTGCAGCTGAGCCAGCCAGAGCATGCTCAGGTCCCACAGCTGCCAGAACGGGCTGGCCCAGCGGCCGGCCACGAAGCCGAAGTTGAGCCGCTTCACGCCGCCGTCGAGCAGCAGCATGATCGACATGTGGCCGAGGACCAGCACGATCAGCAGCAGGCCGGAGGCGCGCATGAACAGCCACGCGTACTTCTCGAAGTTGCTGTTCGCGCGCAGGCGCGGCGAGCGCGGGTTGTCCAGGCTCGCGGGCCGGTCGTAGGACTTACCGAGGACAGGTGCGGTCATCTCAGTGCTCCGTGAACAGGTAGAAGAACTGGCGCCCGATCGCGGGAACGGCCAGCAGGAACCAGATCGCGAGAATGATCCAGAGCATCAGGCGCTGGTACTTCGGGCCCTTGGCCCAGAAGTCGACCAGGATGACCCGGACGCCGTTGAGCGCGTGGAAAAGCACGCAGACGACCAGGCCCATTTCCATCAGCGCGACGATGGGGCTCTTGTAGGTCTCGATCGCCCGGTTGTAGGTGTCCGGGCTGACCCGGACCAGTGCGGTGTCCAAGACGTGCACGAAGAGGAAGAAGAAAATGGTGACACCGGTGATCCGGTGCAGCGCCCAGGACCACATCCCGGGGTCGCCTCGGTACAGCGTCTTCCGCTTCGGCTGGGCCGGAGCTTCTATCGTGGTCATAGAGTGCGGTGCCTCCAACGTCGTTGATGGACCCGGTTCATTGATCCGAGGCCGGCTGCGTTGGGCGCAAATGCCCAGGTGGCTGCGCTGCGGCCCGCTGCCGGGAACCTGAACCGATCTGTTCTGGACTCTAATCCTCTAGGTTTGCCGGAACTAATTCGGCGTGCCGTGCGTTGCGCTACAGTCTGGCGGGTTAGGTTTACCTTTCTTGATACGTGAAGGGTTCCTTCGAGGGTCCCGCGCGGCCAGTTTCGGCTTGTTCCAGAAGAGGTTCCCGATGTCGCAAATCGACTGGAAATCCCTGCACGACAACGCGATTCAAGTTATGCGCAATGCCTATGCGCCGTACTCGCGGTTTCCGGTCGGCGCGGCAGCTCTCAGCGCCGACGGCCGAATTGTGCGCGGGTGCAATGTGGAAAATGTCTCATACGGTTTGGGCCTGTGCGCCGAATGTGTACTCGTCGGTAACTTGCATTCGGATGGTGGCGGACGCTTGGTGGCCATCTCGGTCACCGATTCCCGCGGCGAAATCCTGATGCCCTGCGGACGCTGCCGCCAACTCCTCTATGAACACGGCGGGCCCGACCTGCTGGTCGATCACAAGGACGGACCCGTCCCGCTGAGTGCCTTGCTGCCGGACGCCTTCGGCCCGGATGACCTAGGCGCCGGACAGATCTGACCGAACGCTCACAGCCCCGCTTCGAGCGCCGCGTCGATCTCGGCCTCGGTGGCGCGGGCCGCCGGCGGGAACTCGATCGGCGCGATCCCCAGCCGTTCCATGATCAGCGTGAAAGCGCGACTCGCGCTGTCGGTCCAGTCGATCAGCCGACCGGTCTCGATCCGGCCGCGGGCATCGCCACACGTGAGCTTGTACAGCGACTCGCTGTGCGTGTCCTCGATGTCGGTGACCCGCGTTTCGAGTCTGGTGACGCGGCGGTCGATGTGGATGGATGTCATTGCTGCCCCCTAGCCCCTCGAACGATTGATGTGGAGAGGCTATCGGACCCTACCGACAAGAACCGGACTCGATGGCGATCTCGTGCCAGACTGGCGAATGTGACGGCACTGGACGCGGTTTCGATCATCACGACCAAGCGGGACGGCGGCGAGCTGTCGGACGCGCAGATCGACTGGGTGGTAGATGGATTCACCCGGGGGGCGGTGGCCGACGAGCAGATGTCGGCGCTGGCGATGGCGATCGTGTGGCGCGGGATGACGCGGCGGGAGACGGCGCGGTGGACCGGCGCGATGATCGCCTCGGGTAGCCGGCTGGACTTCACCGATCTGCCCCGACCGACCGTGGACAAGCACTCGACCGGCGGGGTGGGGGACAAGATCACGCTGCCGTTGGCGCCCTTGGTCGCCGCGTGCGGTGCCGCGGTGCCGCAGCTGTCCGGGCGCGGACTCGGGCACACCGGCGGCACGCTGGACAAGCTCGAGGCCATTCCCGGCTGGCAGGCGGATGTTTCGGTGCCGCGGATGCGGGAGATCCTCGCCGACCCCGCGATCGGCGCGGTGGTGTGCGCGGCGGGCGCCGATCTCGCGCCGGCCGACAAGCGGCTCTACGCGCTGCGCGACGTCACCGGCACCGTCGAATCCATCCCGCTGATCGCCAGCTCGATCATGAGCAAGAAGATCGCCGAGGGCACCGCGGCGCTGCTGCTCGATGTGAAGGTCGGCGCGGGCGCGTTCCTGAAGACCCTCGACGGCGCCCGCGAATTGGCCACGGCCATGGTCGAATTGGGCACCGACGCCGGGGTGCGCACGGTCGCGCTGCTGACCGCGATGGACACCCCGCTCGGCCGCACCGCGGGCAACGCGCTGGAGGTCGCCGAGTCGGTCGAGGTGCTGGCCGGCGGCGGACCCGCGGACATCGTGGAGCTGACGGTCACGCTGGCCCGCGAGATGGTCGCCCTGGCCGGGCTCGACATCGATCCGGCCGACGTGCTCGCCGACGGCCGGGCGATGGACCAGTGGCGCGCGATGATCCATGCGCAGGGCGGCGACCCGGACGCGCCGCTGCCGGTCGCGCAGCACACCGAGATCGTGCGGGCCGAGCGCGACGGCGTGCTGACCCACCTCGACGCGATGGGCGTCGGCATCGCGGCCTGGCGTCTCGGCGCGGGCCGGGCCAGACAGGGCGATCCGGTCCAGGCCGGCGCCGGCATCGAAATGCACGCCAAGCCAGGCGATTCCGTCACCGCGGGGCAGCCGCTGCTCACCTTGCACACCGACACCCCGGACGCGTTCGCCGGTGCCCAGGCGGCACTCGTCGATGCGTTCGCGATCGGCGATGCCACCGAAAAGCCCGCCACCCCACTGGTACTCGGACGCATCGAAGCCTGACCTCCGGCCGACCGAATGCCGCGCACGAATGTGCTTGGGGCACATCGAATCGCCAGTTGACCCGTACCCGGGAGACCGTGCCGCACGTGAGGTCGAACAGCTCGTGAGTTCTGTGCTGCGCGAGACCGGGTCCGCGTACGAATCAGCGCGGGCGAGCAGAATTGTGTGCCGATCGGCACGGCGATTTCGCGGTGTGCGGCAGCGCACAGAACCGTCGTAGGCGCGGGTCAGCGGGGTGCCCGAAGGTCCAGCTGTGGGCCGGGACAGGGCGACTCGGCAACGAGATGGTTGCCACTTCCGCAGTCGGGTGCCGTTCGAGCTCGGTGCGGCTACCGTCGTTACATGACTGGACCGACCGCATTGACCCTTGCCTCGATCCGACAGGCGCCAAAAGCGCTGCTGCACGACCACCTCGACGGTGGTCTACGGCCCGCGACGGTGCTGGAGCTGGCCGCCGAGTGCGGCTACGAGGACCTACCCGCCAACGACGAAGCGGCACTGGCCGCCTGGTTCCGGGACGCGGCCGACAGTGGATCGCTGGAACTGTATTTGGAGACCTTCGCGCACACCGTGGCCGTCATGCAGACGCCGGAGGGCCTGCGCCGGGTCGCCCGCGAATGCGCGGAGGACCTGTCCCTGGACGGCGTGGTGTACGCCGAGGTGCGCTTCGCCCCGGAACAGCATCTCGAACGCGGACTCACCCTCGACGAAGTGGTCGAGCACACCCTGGAAGGTTTCCGCGAGGGTGAGGCCGCGGCCGCCGCGGCGGGCCGCCCGATCGTGGTCACCTGCCTGCTCACCGCCATGCGGCACGCGGCCCGCTCCCGCGAGATCGCCGAGCTGACCGTGCGCTTCCGCGATCGCGGCGTCGGCGGCTTCGACATCGCCGGCGCGGAGGCCGGCTACCCGCCCAGCCGACACCTGGACGCGTTCGAATACATGCGCGCCAACAGCGCGCACTTCACCATTCACGCGGGCGAGGCGTTCGGCCTGCCGTCGATCCACGAGGCGCTGGCCTTCTGCGGCTGCGACCGGCTCGGGCACGGCGTGCGGATCACCGACGACATCAGTGTGCCCGGCGCGATCGAGGACGCGCGCCTCGGGCTGGTCGCGAACTACGTGCGGGACATGCGAATTCCGCTCGAGCTCTGTCCGTCGTCGAATGTGCAGACCGGCGCGGTGCCGTCGCTGGACAAGCATCCGTTCGACCTGCTGGCCCGGCTGCGCTTCCGGGTCACGGTGAACACCGACAACCGGCTGATGAGCGATACCAGCATGAGCCAGGAGATGCTCAAGCTGGCCGACACGTTCGGCTACGGCTGGAGCGATCTGGAGCGCTTCACCATCAACGCGATGAAGTCCGCGTTCATCCCGTTCCCGGAGCGGCTGCGCATCATCGACAACATCATCAAGCCCGGGTACGCGGTCCTGCTCGGATAACCCAGGGGCGGGCCGAAAGGGCCGGCGGGCGGATTCGCTAGCGTGGCTGACTATGGCGACATTGCAGATCCCCAGTCGGTTCAACGGCCCGCCCAACTCGGGTAACGGCGGCTACGTCGGCGGTCTGCTCGCCGAGCAGCACGGGGACGCCGCCGTGACGGTGATCCTGCGCAGCCCGCCGCCGCTGGATACTCCGCTGGAGGTTCGGGCAGGCAGCCTCTACGACGGCGACACCTTGGTCGCGGAGTCTCGCACCGGCGAATTCGACCGGGGCGCACCGCAATCCGTGCCGTTCCCGACCGCGTCCGCGGCGGCGAGTTCCTACCAGAGCAACGAGATGTTCGCGTCCTGCTTCGTCTGCGGCACCGGCCGCACCGACGGGCTGCGCATCGAGGCGGGCGCGGTCGGCGACGGCCGGGTGGCCGCACCGTGGGTCCCCGACGACTCGCTTCCGCTCGGCCCCGCCGTCCTCTGGGCCGCGATGGACTGCCCCGGCGGCTGGTCGCTGCCCGACATGTTCGACCGGCCCGCCCTGCTCGGCTCGATGACCGCCGCCGTGCACGACCTGCCCGAGGTCGGCGAGCAGTGCGTGGTCATCGGCGAGAACCACGGCGAACAAGGGCGCAAGGCGTTCTCGTCCACCGCCGTCTACGGCGCCGACGACCGTCTGCTCGGCCGGGCCGAGCAGATCTGGATCCGGCTGAAGTAACTACTGCTGGTTGAGCCGGGCCTCGAAGTTGCGCTCCAGGTCCCGCCAGGACTGCGCCTCCGCGGTGAACGGCGGGTTCGGGGCCATCCGGCTCGGGTCCGGGTTGAGCAGGTACGAGACGTACCAGCCGAGCGGATTCGATTGGGCCAGTGCCTGTTCCACGGTGTCGTCGCCGGCGTAGTCGGACGCGTCGGTGAACAGTTCGACCGCCAGGTCGAGCTGCTCGATGTCGACCGCCTCCGGGCCCTCGGCCAGATCGTCGGCGAGACCGGGCAGCACGTAGACGTTCTCGTCGGTGACCTCGACCTCGAGCGAACCGTCCACCGCGGCGGTCTGCACGTCGGCGAAGGTGCTCACCCGGGACAGATCGTGTTCGTGGTCGTCGGCCAGGTACCTGGCCAGCGCGCGCTCCGAGGTGAACACCGTGATGGTGTTGTCGGTGCCGAGGAAGATCGGCTCGTCATCGAGGTAGCAGCGCAGCGTGAAGTAGGTGCCGTCCGAGGCGATGATCTTGACCGGGTCGATGCCGACCTCGTGCCAGAACGAATCGTCCTCTTCCTCGTCCTCGTCGTCCGCGTCGAGGTCGACGGGCTCGAACTCGTCCTCCTCGTTGTCCGCGGCGTCGTCGGCGTCGACCACGTTCTCCTCGGCGGCCAGCAGCTCCGCCTCGGCGACGGCGACGGCTTCCGCGTCGACCTCGGGGGTGTGCACGACGGAGTCGATGGCGTCGAGGACATCGTCCCAGCCCTTGGCGATGGCCGCGCCGATCTGGTCCCAGAGTTCCTCGCCGTCGCGCCCGATGAACGCGTTGATCCCGCCGGGCAGCGCGCCGAGCACCGGATGCGACCCGAAGAACTTGGTCACCGTCTCCAGCTCGCACACCTCGCCGATGTTGCGCACCATGCCGAGGGTGTCTTCCAGCTCGGCAATGGCGTCCACCTCGGGCTCACCCGCGGCCAGCTCCGGCACCGCGACCAGATCGAAGGAGAAGTTCTCCTCCGGCTCCAGTTCCACCGCCGACAGCCCGGCGACGACCTTCCATGCCGGATGCTCGACGAGGTCGTTGTCGGAGTTGGTCCGGATGAACGCGGCCAGCTCAGCAACGGTCTCGAAACCATAGAGGGAGTCCTCGTGTCCGAGGAACGCCTCCCACTCGTCGTCACCGTCTCGCCAGCGCGGTGCCCACAGGGTGACGAGATCGCCGTCGGTCAGGCCGAGCTCGATCGGGACGATGTCTCCAGAAGCCATGAGCGGAAGCCTATCGACCTTCCGCGTCAGGCACTATCCGGCCCGCCCCCAATGGTTCCTTTGGCGTCGTCCGCCCCGGGAACGAATGACTCGTTCAGTGTCGCAACGACCTTCGAGCGCTGGTTGCCCGCGTCCTCCGCGGCCTGCCTGCACGCCCAGACGATCAGCTGTCCGACCTCGGCCGGGGCCAGCGAGGTGACCGTCTCCGCGAGGCTCAGCGCGACCAGTGCGCCGTCGCTGTCCACCTCGACGGTGACCGAGCCGTCCTCGGTGGTGTGGCGCCCACGCACCTGCTTGAGGCCGTACAGCGCGGCCTCGAGTGCCTCCAGCTTCTGCGTCGCGTTCGCGACGAGAGCGTCCATCTCCGCACTCATACCGGCCTCATCCAGGTCGTCGGTCCCGTGTCCGCGTCATCGATCCGGTCCAGCTCGTCCACCGCGGCCTGGCGGGTGGGCAGGCCGAGCCGGTCCAGGATGTCGGCGGGCATGCCCGCCTCGGCCAGCAGCTCGCGCCGGCGCGCCTTCGCGGCGACGGTGGAGCGCTTGGTCAGCCGCAGGATCTCGTTCGCGAGACCCTGTGCGCCGTACCGATATTCGCTGCGCTCGAACTTGATTTCCACCGGCATGCCCTGATCCGTGGCGCGCACCGAGATGGTGCCCGACCGGTTCGTGCTGCCCGCGACCGTGACGTTGGGAACCGTCGGTTGCTGCGGGTTAGTCATGACTGCGCCTCGCTAGCGCTCGGCTCCGTCATGACAAGCGTCGCTGTGTTGTTGATTCGCTCGCTGCGCTCGCTCATGTTGTCGGCCTGTAGAAGCCGTGGAAGCCCATCCCTGAGTTCTCCGTTCGAATCGAGCTGATCTGGACCGGATCACCGGCTTCGACGAATTGTCCGTTGCCGATCACCATGGCGACATGGCCGTCCCAGATGGCCAGATCGCCGGGCATGAGGTCGCCGGGGGAGACCGAGGTGCCGGTGGCCTGATCGGAGGCCAGCCGGGGCAGGTCGACGCCCGCCTCGCCGTACGCGTATTTGGTCAGGCCGCTGCAATCCAGGCCGGCGCCGGGCGTATTGCCGCCCCACACGTATGGAGTGCCGACCGCGCTGATCGCCGAGCGGACCGCGGTGGCCGCCTTCTCGTTGGGCGCCTCCACCGTGCTGCCGTCGGGCAGGGTGATCTTCACGCCCTTGCCGTCGCTCGGCATGCCGGAGGAACCGGTGTCGATCTTCGGGGTGCTCGGCGAGCTCGGGGTGCCGGAGGTGGATTTCGTCGCGGTCGAGGTGGTCGACGGGATCGCCGACATCGCGGTGCTCATCAGGCTGCTGGCCATCGAACCGGCGCCGCTGAGCGCGCTGGTCGCGGTGGAGGTCAGCTGCTGCACACCGGCGGTGGTGGTGGCGGGGGTGCCGGCCAGCGAGGTGGTGGGCGGCGCCGGGGTGAGATCGGTCATCGAGGCGGTGTGCGTGCCGAGTTCGTTCTGCACCCGGCCGACCACGTTGAGCGCCTGGCCGAGGTGGTCGATCGCGGAACCGACGATCATCGTCAGCCCGGCCGGCGTGGCCAGTGCGGGGCCCGCGCTCGCCGCGGTGTTCACGAACGACTGGGCGATGCCGGCCAGGTCCTTCTGGCCCGATTCGACCTCGGCCGCGGCCTGGTTCACCACGGTAGCCATGTCGTTGCCGCGGTCGGAGATGGTGGCCGCGGAGGTCTGCACCCGCAGCGCCTTCGCGGTCGCGGCGTCGGCGGCCTGGCCGTCCCACGCGGTGTTCATGCTGTTGATGCCGTCGCGACCCAGCTGATGGATCTGGTCGACGGCGGTCGAGGTGCTGCGCAGCGCGTCGGAGGGACCGCCGGTCGGCAGCACGCCCGAGCCGAAGCTCTCGAGCAGGTCGAAGATCGGCTGGGCCAGCGCGGTCAGATCGATCACCGGCTCACCCGTCCAATTCGGTGGCCACGCTCTGCAGCGATCCGGCGTGGTTCAGGTCGGTCTCGGTGAGCACCGTGGCCGCGCCGGTGGTGGCGACGCCCATGCTGGTCAGCACCGCCGACAGCTGGCCGATCGAGGCGACGTGCCCCGCGTGCGCGGCAGCGTAGGCGGCCATGAAATCACCGCCGATCAACCCCATGATCGGACCGAGCAGCGCCGGTTCAGCCGCGACCGCGCTGGCCCCGGCCGTAGCCATTTCCCCGGCCATCACATGGGCGGTCGCGCCATAGGCTGCGATGCCCTCGGTGTCCGCCGACATCTTCCGCATCAGAGCTTCCCCCATCTGTTGTTCCCAGGCAGAGTACGTCATTCACTTGGTTCGACGCGCCCTCTTCCCGTTCGGTTCCCACCGATGCGAAAAAACTTTCGGGTGGAGCCTCGGCGGTGGGTCCACCGGTCACTTTATCGTTCCCTCATGCGTACTCACACCGTGGACCATCCGCTCGCCGCCGCCCTGTTGACCACGATGCGAGACGAGCGAACCGACAATTCCGCCTTCCGCTCGGCCCTGCGCGATCTCACCCGGATCCTCATCTACGAAGCGCTGCGCGACGCACCCGTCCAGCACTTCGAGATCACCACCCCGGTGCAGACGACCGAGGGCACCCGGCTGGCACAGCCGCCGCTGCTGGTGCCGGTGCTGCGGGCCGGCCTCGGCATGCTCGACGTGGCCGCCGAGCTGATCCCCGACGCCCGGATCGGCTTCGTCGGCATCGCCCGCGACGAGGAGACCCATCAGCCGGTCCCGTACATGGAATCGCTGCCCGCCGACCTGGCCGGCCTGCCCGTCTACGTGCTCGACCCGATGCTGGCCACCGGCGGCTCGATGCTGCACACCCTCGAACTCCTGATCGCCCGCGGCGCCACCGACATCACCGCGGTCTGCGTCGTGGCGGCACCGGAAGGTGTTGCCGCACTGGCTGATTCGGGACATCCGGTGAACCTCGTCACCGCCGCCGTCGACGCGGGCCTGAACGAGAACGCCTACATCGTCCCCGGCCTCGGCGACGCGGGCGACCGCCAATTCGGCCCGCGCTAGGCGGCGACGCGACCGGCTCCCGCCGGGGCTCTCACCCGTCCTTCGAGCGGGTGAACAGCTCCAGGTGGGAGCATTCCGCGCAGCGGTAGGCGTCGACCAGCCAGTGGGTGCGGCCGGTTCGTTTCGCGCCCCAGAAGCCGATTTCCAGCGGACCCTCGACCCAGCGGGCATGGCCGCGTGAACTGTCGCCGGAGTCCTCGATATAGCCGGGCAACAAGCCCTCGCTGCCGCAGTGGGTACAGTGCATCGCCGTCATCATCTGATGATGCCTGGCTGTTCAGAGCCCCTGGCAGTATTCGCGCAATGCGGAAAGGTGTTGTCCCGCAGTTGTCCTGGCGGCGGGCAGCCCGGCGGCGGACTCGACCGGGGTCAGCACCTCAAGATAGCACTTGAGTTTGGGCTCGGTGCCGGACGGGCGGACCACGATGCGCGAGGTGGCGCCCTCGAAAATCAGTGCGTCGGTGCGCATGCGGCCGCGCACCTGGAGCAGGTCGCTGTACTTGACCGCCTCGCCGGCGATCGCGTCCGGCGGGTTCGCGCGCAGCCGGGCCACCACGTCCGCGGCGGCCGCCGCCGAATCCAGCCGCAGCGACACCTGATCGGTGCTGTGCAGGCCGAACTCGATCGCGTAATCGTCGAGCTGGTCGGTGAGGGTGCGGCCCGCCGACTTCAGCCGGGCGACCAGGTCGGCGGTCAGCACGGTGGCCGAGATGCCGTCCTTGTCCCGGACGGTGGCCGGGTCGACGCAGTGCCCGATCGCCTCCTCGTAGGCGTAGACCAGGCCGTCACCGGCGCGGGCCAGCCATTTGAAGCCGGTGAGCGTCTCCGCGTATCGGGCGCCGCGGGCGGGGGCGAGCTTGGACAGCAGCCGCGAGGACACGATCGTGGTGGCCACCAGCGCGTCCGGCGGTGCGGTGCGCAGCACGCAGTCGCCGAGCAGCACGCCGGTCTCGTCGCCGCGCAACATTCGCCAGGAGTTGTCCGGCAACGGAATTCCGACGGCGCAGCGGTCGGCGTCCGGGTCGACCGCGATGGCCACGTCCGCGCCGATTCGAGTGGCGAGCGCCAGCAGCAGATCGGTCGCGCCGGGCTCCTCCGGGTTCGGGAACGCGACGGTGGGGAAGTCGGGGTCGGGTTCGAACTGCTCCTCGACCACGTGCACGTCGGTGAATCCGGCCGCGGCCAGCGCCTTCACGACCAGGTCGCCGCCGACGCCGTGCAGCGGGGTCAGGGCGATCCGGATCGCGGAGCGCGCACCCTCGCCGCCGATCACCGAGGGCAACGACGACACCCGGTTCAGATAGCGCTGCACCACGTCGTCGCCGGCCGGGTCGACCGGAGTGCGGGCGACGGGCTCGGTGACCGCGTCGATGCAGCGCTCGATCTCGGTGTCGGCCGGCGCCAGCAGTTGCGAGCCGCCGTCGAGATAGACCTTGTAGCCGTTGTCGGTGGCCGGATTGTGCGACGCGGTGATCTGCACGCCCGCCACCGCGCCCAGTTCCCGAACCGCGTACGCGACCACCGGCGTGGGCAGCGGACGCGGCAGCAACGTCACCGGAAAGCCCGCCGCGGCAAAGATTTCCGCGGTCGCGGTGGCGAATTCGGCGGACCCGTGCCTGGCGTCGCGGCCGACGATCACCGCCCCGCCGCCTAGGCACCGCCCGCGCAGCCATTCGACCAGGCCGGCGGTGGCCTTGGTCACCGTCGTCACGTTCATGCCGTCCGGACCGTCCTGCAACGGTCCACGCAGACCGGCGGTGCCGAAGCGCAGCATCTACACCCGTTCCAGCACGCCGCGCAGCAGTTTGCCCAATCGCGGTGCGGCGGCGTGCCCTTCGGCGAGCACCTCGGCGTGCGAGAGATGCCCGCCGGTGACGCCCGCGGCCAGGTTGGTGACCAGCGAGATGCCCAGCACCCGTGCGCCGAGCGCGCGACAGGCGATGGCCTCCAGCACCGTGGACATGCCGACCAGGTCGGCGCCCATGGTGCGCAGCATCCGGATCTCGGCCGGGGTCTCGTACTGCGGCCCGGTCAGGCCCGCGTACACGCCCTCGGTCAGGCTGGGATCGATTTCCTTTGCCAGGGAACGTAATTCGGGATCCCAGGCGTCGACCAGGTCGACGAAGGTGGCGCCGGTCAGCGGGGTGCGCCCGGTAAGGTTCAGGTGATCGTTGATCAGCACCGGCTCGCCGACCCGCAGGCCCTCGCGGATGCCGCCGGCGGCATTGGTGAGCAGCACGATCTCGGCGCCCGCCGCGATGGCCGCGGCGACCGGGTGCACCACATCGGCGGGCTGGTAGCCCTCGTACAGATGTTGACGACCCATGAGCAGCAGCGCGGGCGTGTCGCCGACGGTGACCGAGTGGACCATGCCGCCGTGTCCCTGCGCGCTCGGCGTGCCGAACCCGGGCAGCTCCGGCATCGGCACCGACGCGACCGGCGTGCCGATCTCCGCGGCCGCCTCCTGCCAGCCCGAGCCGAGCACCACCGCAACCCGGTGACGCGGCACTCCAGTACGTTCGGCGATCGCCTCGGCGGCCTGTTCGGCAAGCATGTAGATCACTGTATTGGATTGCGCCGCCGGGGGCCCCGCGTGTTCGCGACCCGCGTCGCCGGCTGTAGCCAGGTCCGAGCGGTCGGCGAATGAGCCGCGAACAGCCTTCGAGCGCGTCGTGCGCGGTGGTTGCGGTCCGCGGACGCGGCGGCCGAACCGGAGGTAGGCACCCTGTGCGCAAGATTGCTACCCGCGAGTAGGGGTGCGGCCGGGCGCCGGATATTCTGCACGCATGCCGTATCTGGAACGTGATGGGGATGTGTTCGTCGTCTACCTCGGAAGCGAGGGACAGACGGACAGCGAGAACCGCTTCCACCCGGACTGGATCGACGAGTTCCACGGCCTGCTGGACAAGGTCGAGGACTCCGACGGCCCGGCCGCGCTGGTCACCGTGGCGACCGGCAAGTTCTACAGCAACGGCCTCGACACCGACTGGCTGTTCGGCAACCTGGACAAGTCGCACGGCTACCTCGACCGCGTGCACTCGCTCTACACCCGGTTGCTGCAGTTCCCGATGCCGACCGTCGCCGCGATGAACGGCCACGCCTTCGGCGCGGGCGCCATGCTGGCCACCGCGCACGACTTCCGGGTGATGCGCGCCGACCGCGGCTTCTACTGCCTGCCCGAGGTGCACCTCGGCATGCCGTTCACCGTCGGGATGAACGCCCTGCTCACCGAGCGGCTGAGCAACCAGGTCTGCGTGCAGGCGATGACCACCGGCCACCGCTACCCGGCCGACGAGGCGATCGCCGCGGGCATCGTCGACGGCAAGGCCGACGCGGAGTCGTTGCTGGCGACCGCGGTGGCCAAGGCCGCGGCATTGGCGAGCAACCGCAAGCCGAACCTGCCGGTGATCAAGCGCGCCCTGCACGCCAAGGCGCTGGCCGGTCTCGCGGTGCAGACCACCCCGGAAAACCTCGCCTTCGCCACGGGCTAGCCGGACGGCCGTTCGGTCGGTTCCGCACCCCGGAAACCGGCGCCGCGTGATCCGCTGGACGGATATGCGCTGCGCCCGGTTTGCGGCCGAGTGCAACACTGTGTGCCATGCCACCACCGCGCAGCGGGCACCAGGAATCGCGCATCGACGATGACGTCGCGCGCGCCGATGCCATGCAGCAGTCGGACGCGGCGATCAAGGCCGCGCGCGACCAGCTGATCGATCTCTCGCACTCGATCCACGCCGAACCGGAGCTCGCGTTCGAAGAGACCAGGAGCGTCGCGAAGATCATCGCGCCGCTCGCCGAACGCGGCTTCGAGGTCGCCACCGGCGTGGCCGAATTACCGACCGCGTTTCGCGCGAGCTTCGGCAGCGGGCCGCTCACCGTCGGCATCTGCGCGGAGTACGACGCGCTGCCCGGCATGGGACATGCCTGCGGGCACAAC
This sequence comes from Nocardia sp. NPDC051756, assembly GCF_040681495.1. NCBI lineage: Bacteria > Bacillati > Actinomycetota > Actinomycetes > Mycobacteriales > Nocardiaceae > Nocardia > Nocardia sp. NPDC051756. Next base: position 110,487 of record NZ_JBFAYV010000013.1, read on the forward strand.
ATCATTGCCGCCTCGGCGGTCGGCGCGGCGCTCGGTCTGGCCGAGGTCGCCGACGCGCTCGGCCTGACCGTGCTGGTGCTGGGCACGCCCGCCGAGGAGAGCGGCGGCGGCAAGGTGCTGATGCTGGAGCGCGGCGTGTTCGACGACGTGGCGATGGCGATGATGGTGCACCCCGGTCCGTTCGACATCGTGGGCGCGCGCTCGCTGGCGATGGCCGACCTGTCCATCGTGTTCCACGGCCGGGAGGCACACGCCAGCGCCGCGCCGGAACTGGGCCGAAACGCCGGCGACGCCATCACCGTCACCCAGGTAGCTCTCGGATTGCTGCGTCAGCATCTCCAGCCTGGCCAGCAACTTCACGGTATAGTCGGCGATGGTGGCGTGGCCCCCAACATCGTGCCTGGACGTGCGGAACTGCTGTATTACCTACGCGCAGTCGACTCCGCATCTCTCGACAATCTGATGCGACGAGCGTCGGCGTGTTTCGAGGCGGGTGCCCTTGCGACCGGCTGCACCCAGGAAATCCGGACTGTCGCGCCGACATATACCGAGCTGACACCCGATCCGGAGTTACTGTTTGCCTACCGCGAGCAGATAACCGGTTTGGGACGAGTGCCGATCGCACCCGAGCTCGAGGCACAGCGGCCGCTCGGAAGCACGGACATGGGCAACGTCACCAACGTCATTCCGGGCATCCACCCGGTCATCGGCATTGATGCCGGTGGCGCGGTGACGCACCAGCCCGGCTTCGCCGCGGCGAGCGTCAACGCCTCGGCGGATCGTGCGGTTGTCGATGGTGCGCTCGCACTCGCGCGTACCGCGATCACCGCTGCCGGCGATGTAGAACACAGGGACAGGTTGTTGCAACGGCTCGTTCAACGACAGGAGGAAATTCAGGTGAGGGAGCGCAGCGAGCGAACCGGGGGCACAGTGCGCCCGGTGCGCACGGCGGAGCCGAGCGACAGCGAGGCGCAGGCGTGAGCACTACCGGCCGTTCGGCTGAGCGGGCGACGGGAATCGACGCCGGGGCATGCGCCCTGGCCGAAGACCCGGCGGACATCGTATTGCCGAACACCGTAGGAACAGGTTTGGGATCAGTAGAGGGCTGGCTGGCCGAGCACGCGTTAGACCTCGTGCAGTTTCGCCGACACATCCACGCCAACCCGGAACTGTCCCGCACCGAGTTCGCCACCACCGAATTCATCTCGTCCTGGCTGATCAAGGCCGGTTTAACGCCGCAGCCGCTGCCCGGTGGCACCGGTCTGATCTGCGACATCGGTCCGGAGGGCCCGCGGATCGGCCTGCGCGCCGACATGGACGCGCTGCCGTTGCAGGAATTCACCGGCCTGAGCTTCGCCTCTACTGTGCCCGGCGTCTCGCACGCCTGCGGACACGACGCGCACACCACGATCCTGCTCGGCACCGCGCTCGCGCTGGCCGAGGTGCCGGAACTGCCGGTCGGCGTGCGGCTGGTGTTCCAGCCCGCCGAGGAAGTCATGCCGGGCGGCGCGATCGACGTGGTCGCCACCGGTGCGATGGAGGGTGTGGAGCGGATCTTCGCGCTGCACTGCGATCCGCGCCTGGAGGTGGGCCGGGTCGGCATCCGGGTCGGCGCGATCACCTCGGCCGCCGACACCGTCGAGCTGGTGCTGGATTCGCCGGGCGGGCACACCTCGCGCCCGCATCTGACCAGCGATCTGGTCTACGCCATCGGCACCGTGATCACCGGCCTGCCCGGTCTGCTCAGCCGCCGCATCGATCCGCGCACCAGCACGGTCATGGTGTGGGGCGCGGTCAGTGCGGGCAAGGCGCCCAACGCGATTCCGCAGACCGGCATGCTCACCGGCACCGTCCGCACCGGCGATCACGCGACCTGGTCGCTGCTCGAGCCGATGGTCCGCGAGATCGTCGACGGCCTGCTCGCGCCCACCGGCGTGCGGTACCAGCTGAACTACCGTCGTGGCGTGCCGCCGGTGGTCAACGACGAACAGTCCACCCGGATGTTCGAGGACGCGATCCGCAAGATCGGCCCGGACGCGCTGGCCGACACCATGCAATCCGGTGGCGGCGAAGACTTCTCGTGGTACCTGGAGGAGGTGCCCGGTGCGATGGCGCGCCTGGGCGTCTGGTCCGGGCACGGCGAGCAGCTCGATCTGCACCAGCCCACCTTCGACCTGGACGAGCGGGCGCTCGCGGTGGGCGTGCGGGTGCTGACGAACATCGTGCTCAACGCTTAGCGCGCTTGCGCGAGGCCGCGCTGATCTCGAAACCTGCGACGTGGTCGGCCCTTTCGGGTCGGCCACGTCGTTCGTCGGTCAGCCGAAGTTGCCGGGGCCTACGTTGCGGCTGTTCCGGGTACGCAGCGAATGCACGTAATCCTCGGGCGCACCGGCCTTTTCGGCGGCGTCCGCGATTACCCCGATGTAGCGGGCCGAGGGCAGGCCGCCCTCGTACGCGTCGAGCACGTACAACCAGGACAGCGTGGGATCGGCGCCGCTCTCACTGCGGGTGACGCGCAGCCGGATCTTCTTGTGGATCCCGAAGTCCGAACCCTCCCAGCGATCCAGTCGCTGTTCGTCTTCCGGCGACACGTCGTAGAGGACGACGAAAACTCGGGAGCCGGGCTCCTCGACCACCGTCGCCAGCGGCCCCTCCCAGCCGATGTCGTCACCTGCGAAGGTGAGCCGCCAGCCCTCCAACCAGCCCGTTCCGGACATGGGCGAGTGCGGACAGCGCTCGAGCATCTGGGTTGAGTCCATGTTGGACCCATAGGCGGCGTAGATCGGCACCAGAGAAGGGTAGCCAATAACATCGAGGGATCGACTCTATCCCGGCCAGATGCGGTATTCCTGTGGCGCGTTCCGGGCGCGGCGACCGTGTGACCAGCGTCGCCCGATAACGTTGACAGGTACCGGAGATCCCGGTGCGCAACCAGAAGCGGAGGTATCAATGACCCGCATAGCGATCATCGGTGGCGGACCGGCCGGTTACGAGGCGGCGCTGGTGGCAGCCCAGCACGGTGCGTCGGTGACGCTGATCGATAGCGACGGCATCGGCGGGGCTTGTGTCCTCTGGGACTGCGTCCCTTCGAAGACGTTCATCGCGTCCACCGGCGTGCGCACCGACCTGCGCCGCGCCCGCGATCTCGGCATCACCCTCGACCCGAACCAGGCGACCGTGCAGCTGGCCGAGGTGAACGGCCGTGTGAAGGCGCTGGCGCTGGCCCAGTCCTCCGACATCCGGTCTAAATTGCAGACCGTCGGCGTGACCGTGCTGGCCGGTCGCGCGGAGCTGACCGACGCGTCCACGGGGCTGGCCGCGCATCAGATCCTGGCCAAGCTGGCCGACGGCACCGAGGCGACCATCGAGGCCGAGGTTGTGTTGATCGCCACTGGTGCGAGCCCGCGCGTGTTGCCGGGCGCCGAGCCGGACGGTGAGCGGATCCTCAACTGGCGTCAGCTCTACGACTTGGAAGAACTCCCGGAGACCCTGGTGGTCGTCGGTTCCGGCGTCACCGGCGCCGAGTTCGTCTCCGCGTACACCGAAATGGGCGTGCGGGTGCGGCTGGTCTCCAGCCGCGACCGGGTGCTGCCCGGCGAGGACGCCGACGCGGCGCTCGTGCTGGAGGACGCGCTCGCCGAACGCGGCGTCGAGCTGGTGAAGCACGCGCGCGCCGACGCGGTGGAGCGCACCGCCGAGGGCGTGGTGGTCAAGCTGTCCGACGGCCGGACCGTGGCCGGCTCGCACGCGCTGATGACCGTCGGCTCCACCCCGAACACCGATGGCCTCGGCCTGGAGCGGGTCGGCATCGAACTCGACCGCGGCGGTTACCTGCGGGTCGACCGGGTGTCGCGCACCTCGGTGCCCGGCATCTACGCGGCCGGCGACTGCACCGGCCTGCTGCCGCTGGCCTCGGTGGCCGCGATGCAGGGCCGGATCGCGATGTACCACGCGCTCGGCGAGGGCGTCAGCCCGATCCGGCTGAAGACGGTGGCGTCCGCGGTGTTCACCCGCCCGGAGATCGCCACGGTCGGCGTCAGCCAGACCGCGATCGACAACGGTGAGACGCCGGCCCGCACGGTGATGCTGCCGCTGAACACCAACCCGCGGGCCAAGATGTCGGGCCTGCGCCGGGGTTTCGTGAAGATCTTCTGCCGCCCGGCCACCGGCGTGGTCATCGGCGGCGTGGTGGTGGCGCCGATCGCGTCCGAGCTGATCTTGCCGATCGCCCTTGCCGTGCAGAACAATCTGACCGTCAACGATCTCGCGCAGACGTTCTCGGTGTACCCGTCGCTGACCGGTTCGGTGACCGAGGCGGCCCGGCAGCTGATGCGGCACGACGACCTGGATTGATGCCCCGGCCGAGGTGATCCGGGATCGGGATCGACGCGTCAGCGAATGTGCCGCGTCGGCCCGGGGTGAATGGTCTTGCGGTTCAGCGCCGTTCGTGCAGTCTGAAGTTTTGATTCACATTGCTCATCAGGCCTACATATGGTTCACTTCCCGCAGAGATGCGATCGGCGGGCGGTCGCGTGGTTCGGTGTTCGGGGGGATGGTTCTTTTCCCAGTCGACACGTCGAACGACCTTCGCGTCGTTCGACGACCGGGCGTCTCGTCAGAGACAACTGAGTGTGGCTGAACTCCAGGTCACACCCGGGAAAGGGAATACGAAAAGTGAAACATCGTAAGCCGAGTCGGGCGCAGCGAGCGATGGCGAGCACCTCGTTGCCACTGGCCGCCGCGGCCGCTGTGGCCTCTCTCTTGGCAGCGCCGGCGGGGGCCGCTCCTGGTGATCCGAGCATTCCACCCACTACGGCGCCGCCGAGTCCTTCGCCGGCCCAGCCGGGGGTCGTGAACCCGGAGACGCCACCGAGTCCGGGCACCGCGACGCCGGGTCCGACCAATCCGCAGCAGCCGCCGAGCCAGCCAGGTGTCACCACGCCGGGTCAGCCGGGCGTGAATACGCCGGATCCGGTCATGCCGAATCCGAACAAGGATCCGAAGCTGGCCCAGCCGACGCAGCCGGGTGTCACCACCCCGCGGGTCGCGCCGCTGCCGGTGCCGGGCCAGTCGAATCAGCCGCAACCCGCGGTTGTGCCGGATGCGCCGGGTGACCAGAAGCCGGGCCAGCCGGGTGCGGCCACGCCGCCGCAGCAGCCGGGTACGCCGGGCACCCAGACCACGCCGGGCACCCCGGGTACGCAGACCACGCCGAGCACCCCTGGCGATCAGAACAACCAGGCCCAGCAGCCGGAGACCCTGGTCCAGCCGCAGCAGCAGCCGCGCTGGCAGTCCCCGCAGTTGCAGGCCGCCCCGCCGGCCCCGGTCGTCGAGATGACCGGCCCGCACCAGGAAATCGGTGCGAACGTCGACGGTGGCGCGGTGCTGCCGGGCTACGTGGCCAACACGCATCACTTCAACAACGAGTCCGGCTATGTCGGCACCATCGGGTACCGCACCCCGGCCGGTGCCGGTGAGGCCGGTGTGTCGGTCGAATACGTCGACGCCAACACGGTCAAGGTGACCACCTACACCGGCGGCGTCGGCCTGGCCGACAACAAGACGATCTCCGTTTTCGACACCACCCAGGCCAACCTGGCCAAGGCGGCGGTCGAGGACTGGATCAAGGAACAGCCGGGCGGTGCCGCAGCGCTCGAAGCGGCCGCGCAGGTTAAACTTCCGCTGCAGCCGGGCGATCTCGCTCCGCAAACGGTCGACGTGGGTGGTGTCACCACCCAGTGGGGTGGTTCACTCCAGTACTGAGACTGACTGGGGCTGATTCGACGGGTGGGGCGGTCGTTCACGACCGCCCCATACGCGTGTCTTGGGGAAAGGATTGGGTGTGACCTCCGAGGGTGATCCGAGGGAGAAGGAATCCGACGACCAGTCCACGTCGGATTTCGGCCCCCCGGTGGGTGAATTCGGCCCGCCTGTCTCAGAATTCGGACCTCCCGTCTCGGAATTCGGTCCGCCGGTCTCGGAATTCGGTCCGCCCATGGGGGATACGGGTCCGCGCTGGCAGGTGACGGAACAGACGGGTGACCATCCCGAACTGGTCTGGCGACCCGCCGCCGATGCGGGCCCGACCCCGCCGCCGGCCCCGCAGTACCGGGCGCCGGACTCGACGTCGTTCCCCGAACCGCGGCCCACCCCGCCGGTTCCGCCGCGGGTGCCGCCGGTCGACCGGGAGCAGGCCGCCGACGCGGACAAGGACTCGTGGTGGACCCGCCCGACCGATACCGGCAGCGTGCCGAAGCCGCCGCCGCTGACCTCGCCGAGCCTGTCCTGGTCCGACGATCCGATCGCGAAGATGCTGACGCCGGCCACCCCGGTCGCGCCGCCGCCTCCGCCGCGCAAGTCCGGCTCGCACACCGGGCGCAACGTGCTCGCGGGCATCCTGGCGGTCGTCATCCTGGTCGGGCTGACGGTGACCGTCATCATGGTGTCCAAGGGCAGCGGCAACGACAACCCGGTGCCGCCCGCCGCGAGCAGCAGCGCGGAGAAGAGCTGCCCGGCCGACAAGACCGGCAAGGTGACCATCGGCAACGGCAACGGCGACACCAGCAGCGGGGCCAGCGCGATCCTCGGCTTCCAGTACGCCTTCTACGTCGAGCGCAGCGGCGAGCGAGCCCGCCGGTTCGTCGCCCCCGACGCGGAGAACGTGTCACCGGCCGACATCATCCAGACCGGCATCGACACGGAGGTTCCGGTCGGCACCAAGCACTGCCTGCGGATCGCCGAGGTGTCCACCGACACGTTCAACGTGGACCTGACCCAGCGCAAGCCGGACGGCACGGAAACCGTCTATCACCAGATCATCACCACCGTTGTCCGGGACGGAAAGGTGCTCGTCTACTCGATCAAGCCGCGGGAACAGTGACCGATCTCAGTATGTGGAATTAATGTTTCATATATTGGTCGGCGATATGCGAAAGTAGACTCTCGCATATCGTGGCGTCCGTTCGGAGGTTTCCATGTCGCCGACCATCCCACCGCTCGCGGCCAAGCTCGGCGGTCTGCAGAGCTCGGCGATCCGTGACCTGCTGAAGCTCACCACGCGCGCCGAGATCATCGGCTTAGCCGGCGGGTTGCCCGACGCCGAGCTGATGCCCCGCGAGCGGATCGCCGTCGCCGCGGACGCGGCGCTGAGCAGCGCGGGCTGCCTGCAATACACCGAGTCGCCCGGCTGGCGGCCGCTGCGCGCGGTGCTCACCGAACGCGAATCGGCTCGGCTGGGCCGGCCGGTGGACCTCGACGAGGTCTTCGTGACCCACGGCTCGCAGCAGGCGCTGTCGCTGCTGGCCGAGGTGCTGCTCGACCCCGGTGCGCTGGTCGTGGTCGAGGATCCGGCGTATGTCGGTGCGCTCCAGGTCTTTCGGGCCGCAGGTGCGCGAATCGTCGCGGTGCCCTTGGATGCCGAGGGCATGCGCACCGATGTGCTCGCCGACCTGCTCGCCCAGGGCGAGCGCCCTGCCGTGGTGCACACGGTGAGCAACTTCCACAATCCCGGCGGCGTCACCATGACCCCGCAACGCCGCGCCCAGCTCGCCGAACTCGCTGACGCACACGGCTTCTGGGTGATCGAAGACGACCCGTACGGCGAGCTGTGGTTCGACACCCCCGCGCCCGCGCCGGTGGCGACCTACTCCCGCAACGTGATTCGGCTGTCGAGCGCCTCGAAGATCCTCGCCCCCGCGCTGCGTGTCGGCTGGATGGTCGCCCCCGACCCGGTGTGCCGCGCGGTGGAATTGCTGAAACAGGGTGCGGACCTTTGCGGTTCGGCGCTGACCCACCAGATCGCCGCCGACCTGCTCGCCGACGAGGCCTGGCTGACCGCGCACGTCGACCACGTCCGCACCGTCTACGGCACTCGCGCAAAGGCTTTGGTGCACGCGGTGCGCAGCCGATTCGGCGACCGCATCCAGTGCACCGACGCGACCGGCGGCATGTTCGTCTGGGCCGACTTCACCGACGGCACCGACACCCAGGCCCTGCTCCCGCGGGCCCTCGACGCCGGCGTCGCCTACGTCCCCGGTTCCGCGTTCGCCGTCGACGGCGGCTACCGCAACTCGATGCGCATGTGCTTCACCACATCCGACGCAGCGATCCTGACCGAGGCAGTCGATCGTTTGGCCCGAGCCGCCGGATAGTCGTCAGTCGGCCCAGTTGTAGGTGCGCTCGACCGCCTTGTTCCACGCCTTCAGGTGTTCGTCGCGGTCTTCGGCGGACATCGTCGGCTCCCAGGTCTTGTCGGCGGCCCAGTTCTCCCGGATGTCGTCGGTGCCGGACCAGTAGTCGACCGCGAGACCGGCGGCGTAGGCCGCGCCGAGCGCGGTGGTCTCGTTGACCACGGGACGCACGACGGGCACGTCGAGGATGTCGGACTGGAACTGCATGAGCAGGTCGTTGCCGACCATGCCGCCGTCCACCTTCAGGGTGGTCAGTTCGAGATCGAGGTGCTCGGATTCGGCGTCGGCGCGCATCGCGTCGACCACCTCACGCGTCTGAAAAGCGGTGGACTCCAATATGGCTCGCGCCAGATGGGCCTTGTTCACGAACCGGGTGAGCCCGGCGATGACGCCACGCGCGTCCGGGCGCCAGCGCGGCGCGAACAGCCCGGAGAACGCGGGCACGAAGTAGGCGCCGCCGTTGTCCTCGACGCTGCGGGCCAGCGGTTCGATGTCGTCGGCCGAGGAGATGATGCCCAGGTTGTCCCGGAACCATTGCACCAGTGAGCCGGTGACCGCGATCGAACCTTCCAGCGCGTACACCGCGGGCTCGTCGCCGAGCTGATAGCAGACGGTGGTGAGCAGCCCGTGCTTGCTGACCACGGGCGTGGTGCCGGTGTTGAGCAGCATGAAATTGCCGGTGCCGTAAGTGTTCTTGGCCTCGCCGGGGGACAGGCAGGCCTGACCGAAGGTGGCCGCCTGCTGGTCGCCGAGGATGCCCGCGACCGGGATGCCCTTCAGCGGTCCGGAGGTGATCTCCGCGTAAACCTCGGAGGAGCTACGGATCTCGGGCAGCAGCGACTCCGGCACGCCGAACTCCGCGCAGATCTCCGAATCCCATTGCCGGGTATTCAGATCCATCAGCATGGTGCGCGAGGCGTTGGTGACGTCGGTGATGTGCTCGCCGGTCAGGTTCCACAGCACCCAGCTGTCCATGGTGCCGAAACACAGCTCGCCCGCCTCGGCCCGCTTGCGCGCGCCCTCGACGTTGTCGAGGATCCAGCGCAGCTTCGGCCCGGCGAAGTAGGTGGACAGCGGCAGCCCGGTGCGTTCCTGGTAGCGGGTCGGTCCGATGTCGCCGCCGAGTTCGGTGGTCAGCCGGTCGGTGCGGGTGTCCTGCCAGACGATGGCGTGGTGAATCGGCTTGCCGCTGGCGCGATCCCACACCACGGTGGTCTCGCGCTGATTGGTGACGCCGACCGCCGCGATGTCGTCGCTGCTGAGCTTGTTCTGCTTCAGCACCTCGCCGAGCACGAATTCGGTGTTTTTCCAGATGGTTTCGGCGTCGTGCTCGACCCAGCCCCGACGCGGAAAGATCTGTTCGTGTTCCCGCTGGGCCACGCCGACGACGCGCCCCTGCCGATCGAAGACGATGCACCGACTCGAAGTCGTGCCCTGGTCGATGGCGGCCACATAGCGACGCATTGGTGCAGGTTACTAAACACAGAGCCCGCTGTGTCCGATTGCGGCTTCGCGGGTCCTGGACGCGGATCACATCGCCGTCCGCGGGCCGCTCGATTAGGGTCGGTATCAGTTACCGGTGAGTAGTGCGGCACGACACGAGCGACGCCGTGGTCGAAGAGATCCGAGGCCACTGGCATAGCCTGTAGCCAGAGCAGCTCGATCGAATGCCCGATTAAGACCACTACGTCGTCGACACGCGGCTGGAGGAGTTCGAGCATGACCAAGAAACCGGAATCCCAGTTCCTCGGTCCGGAGCAGCGCAGGACGGCCTGGGAGCGGTTCGGCAAGGATCACTTCGATGTGGTCGTGATCGGCGGCGGCGTGGTCGGCGCGGGCATCGCGCTCGACGCCGCGACCCGCGGGCTGAAGGTCGCGCTGGTCGAGGCCCGTGACCTCGCCTCCGGCACGTCGAGCCGGTCGTCGAAGATGTTCCACGGCGGCCTGCGCTACCTGGAGCAGCTGGAGTTCGGCCTGGTCCGGGAGGCGCTGAAGGAGCGCGAGCTGGCGATGTCCGCGCTGGCGCCGCACCTGGTGAAACCGCTGCGCTTCCTCTACCCGCTCACGCACCGCGCGTGGGAGCGCCCGTATGTCGCGGCCGGGCTGATGCTCTACGACACCATGGGCGGGGCCAAATCCGTTCCCGGCCAACGGCATCTGTCGCGGATGGGCGCCCTGCGGCTGGCTCCCGGCCTGAAGCGCAGCTCGCTGATCGGCGGCATCAGCTATTACGACACGGTCGTCGACGACGCCCGCCACACCATGACCGTCGCCCGCACCGCCGCGCACTACGGCGCGGTGATCCGCACGTCCACCCAGGTGGTCGGCTTCCTGCGCGAGGCGGACCGGGTGGTCGGCGTGCAGGTGCGCGACAGCGAGGACGGCCGCACCGCCGACATCCGCGCGCACGTGGTGATCAACTCGACCGGCGTGTGGACCGACGAGGTGCAGGCGCTGGCCCACCAGCGCGGCCGCTTCCACGTGCGGGCCTCGAAGGGCGTGCACATCGTGGTGCCGCGCGACCGCATCGTCAGCGACGCCGCGATCATCCTGCGCACCCCGACCTCGGTGCTGTTCGTCATCCCGTGGGGCACGCACTGGATCATCGGCACCACCGACACCGACTGGAACCTCGACCTCGCGCACCCCGCGGCGACCAAGGCCGATATCGACTATCTGCTCGACCGGGTCAACGACGTGCTGGTCACCCCGCTCACCCACGACGACATCGACGGCGTCTACGCGGGCCTGCGCCCGCTGCTGGCGGGGGAGAGCGACGAGACCTCCAAGCTGTCCCGCGAGCACGCCGTCGCGCGGGTCGCGCCGGGCCTGGTCAGCATCGCGGGTGGCAAGTACACCACCTACCGGGTGATGGCCTACGACGCGGTAGACGAAGCGGCACAGGACATTCCGGCCCGCGTATCGCCGTCGATCACCCAGAAGGTGCCGCTGCTCGGCGCCGACGGCTACTTCGCGCTGGTCAATCAGACGGTGCAGCTGGCCGAGGAATACGGCGTACACCCCTACCGGATCAAGCACCTGCTGGATCGCTACGGCGCGCTGATCGACGAGGTGATGGCCATGGCGGACGGCAAACCCGAACTGCTGCAACCCATTACCGCGGCGCCGTCGTACTTGCAGGTGGAGGCCCTGTACGCGGCCGCGGCCGAGGGCGCGCTGCACCTGGACGACATCCTGGCCCGCCGCACCCGCATCTCCATCGAGTTCCCGGACCGCGGCGCCGACTGCGCCGCGGAGGTGGCCGAGCTGGTCGCGCCGATCCTCGGCTGGGACGCCGCCGAAATCGAGCGCGAGGTCACGACTTACCGCGCCCGGGTCGAGGCGGAGATCCGTTCGCAGACCCAGCCCGACGACGACTCCGCCGACGCGCTGCGCATCGCTGCCCCGGAACCGCGCCCGGAGATACTGGAGCCGGTGCCGGCCGACGGTGTGCCGAACAAGGAAGTGCGGCAGGCGAACCGGTAGCTCAGGACAGCCCGGGCGGTGGCAGCGCGATGGTCGCGAGGGTGCCGCCGCCCGGTGCGGGTTCCATAGTCGCGGTGCCGCCGTGCAATTCGGCGATCCACGCGACCAGGGCCAGCCCGATCCCGCTGCCGCGCCCGCCGGTGACGCCGCGCGCGAACGGATTACTCGACAGCTGCGGGTGCAATCCCGCACCGTGATCGCGCACGGTGACCCGGCCGTCCGCGACGTGCACCTCCACCGGTGCGTCGGGATTGATCGCGCCGTGCGTGATCGCGTTCTCGATCAGGTTGCGCACCGCGAGGCTCAACAGGTTCGGGTCGCCGACGACCACCGTGGGACTGCTGTGCACAACGACATTCGCCTTGAACTCCTCGGTGACCGATTCGGTGAGCTGATCCAGCAGCAACTGCACCCGCTCCATCGTCGTCACCCCCGCCTGCATCCTGGCCCGGGCGAGCAGCCCCGCCACGATCCGCTCCATCCGCGCCCCCAGCTCACCCGCGTCGGCCAGCGCGCGTTCCACCTCGTGCGGGTTGCGCCGGCGTGGCGCGGTGACCAGGCCCAAAGTGGTCAGTGGCGTACGCAATTCGTGCGCGGCATCGCCGAGGAACCGTTCCTGCTCCTCGACGAGCACCAGCGCCTGGCGCATGCTGCGCCCCGAAAGCGCATGTGCGGCAAGGGCGGACAGCACGACCAGGGTGAGCCCGCCGACGACCAGTGCCCACAGCAGCAACGCCCGATCGCGATCCACCAGACCGGGATTCGTTCCCGCGATGACGACCGCCCGGGTGGTCGTGTCGTCCCAGAAGATCGGCGTGGCCGCCAGCCGCGCCGGACGGCCGGCACTGTCGTAGCTGTCCTGGAAGACGATTCCCCCCGCGCGCACGGCGTCGTCGGCCAGGGCCTCCGCGCCGTTGTTCGGTGGCAGCCAGGAACGCAGGTGCCCGTAGATCTCGCGCCAGTGCCCGTTGTCGTCGTTGGTGACGATCAAGACCGCGGTCTCGCCGTTGGCCAGGTCGTCGCGTTCGACCGGGCCGAGGTCGATGGCCTGGGCGTCGAGGTCGAAGTCGATGCTGCGCCACAGCCCGGTCACCACCCGGTCGAGGCTGTTGTCGACGGCGTTGTGGCGCGAGCGCGCGTCGATGGTCGCGGCGAGCACGCCCAGGATGATCAGGCAGGTCGCGGTGATCACGGTGATGAGGGCGGTCAGCAGCCGGCGGGTGCGGCGCAGCCGGGCCACGGCGGGCTGGGCGTTCGCGAAGCTCGCGGAACGGCCGGGCGACGCGGTGGACCCGGGGATCAGCGGGCGGATGGTGCACTTCCGATCATGAAGCCGGTGCCCCGCACGGTCTCGATCACCTGCGGCGGCCCGAGTTTGCGCCGCAGCTGCGCGATCACCGCGTCCACCACGTTCGAGGCGGGCTCGGCCATCTCGTCCCAGCAGCACTCGATGAGCACGGTGCGCGAGACCACGCTGCCCGCGCGGGTGGCGAGCAGCTCGAGCACGGCGAATTCCTTGGGGGTCAGCGAGCGCAGGATGCCGGCGCGTTGCACGCGGCGGCGGGGCAGGTCGATATCGATGTCGCCGAGCACCAGGCGGGCCGGCGCCGGATGTTCGCGACGGCGGCTCAGCGCGCGCACCCTGGCGGCGAGCTCGGGCAGGGCGAACGGTTTGACCAGATAGTCGTCGGCGCCGTGCTCGAATCCGGCGATGCGGTCGGCCAATCCGTCCCGCGCGGTGAGCATGAGCACCGGCACCCGTTGTCCTGCGGCGCGATGCGCGGCGACCAGGTGCAGGCCGTCGCCGTCCGGCAGGCCGCGGTCGACTACGAGCACGTCGTAGGTGTTGACCGCGATCTTCAGGTCCGCGTCGGCGAGCCGGTGCGCCAGATCGACGGCGAAGCCCGCCGAGCGCAGCCCGGCGACGACCTCATTGCCCAGACCTTCATCGTCCTCGACCACCAGCACACGCACGAGATCAGAGAATAGGTCATTTCAGACAGGACCGATCCGTCATCCCGGGCGACCGTCAGGATGACGGATCGGCGCGGGCCGGATGGCGGTCCGGCGCCGCGGCTGCGATCAGTTGGTGGAGTAGTACAGATCCCACTCACCGGTCGGCGTCTGCTGGCACTCCCACCACTTCCAGTCCGGGTGCGCGGGCGCATTCGAGCCGTCCGCCCGGCAGGCCGCCTCGGTGCCGTAGGTGCCGACGTAGATCGTCTCCGCGTTGGCCACCGCCGACCCTCCGGCGACGAGGCCTGCCGAGAGCGCCACGGCGGCGAGCAGGGTGCTGATCTTCATGATGTTTCCTCTCTCCCCGGCGCGGGATCCGCGCCTGGTGAGTAGAAAACCGCACTGTCCGTGAGATTTTCGTGAGGCCGGGGCACGCCGCAGCTCAGTGCGGTGCTTCCAGCCGCATCGCCCAGCCGACCAGCGAGCGCAGGTAGCGCAGCACCATCTCGTCCGGGTACTGCTCCGGATCGGTGAGGTGCAGTCTGGCCAGTTCCTCCATGGCCGCGAGCAGGATTCGCTCGGTCGGGCCGTCCGGGTCGACGGTGACGCCCGCGTAGCGAGATAGATGCCGGGCGCCGATCGCCCGCGCGTAGGACCGGCCGAGCTCGAGCCGGTCCCGCAGATCGGGCGGGCCGCCGTCGGGCGGGCTGAGGATGATGCGCCAACTGGTCGGGGCGGCATGCAAATAGGCGAGGATGCCGCGGCCGACCTGATCCACCTCGACCGTGCCCGACCAGTCGACGCTGCCGATGCCGGCCAGCGCGATCGCCGATTCGCGGTCGAGCAGCGCGGTCATCAGCCCGGACAGATCGGTGAACTGCTGATACACCAGCGCGCGGGCAACCTGGGACTCGCGCGCCACCCGGTCGATGCTGACCGCGCCGAAGCCGTCGGCGGCCACGATGTCGCGCGCGACGTCGAGCAACTGGGCCCGCCGGTCCGCCGCCGACATCCGCCGCTTGGGCGTCGGCTGGCCGGTCGCCGGCCGGTCCGTCGAGGGCGGGGCAACATACGGGGACGTGGCGCGATCCGTGCTCACCGCACCGACGGTAGCGCAAGCAGCAGATCGACCGCTTTGGCCGCGCTCTGGACTGCGCTTTCCATGGTCGCGGACCAGTCGGTGGCGGTCCAGTCGCCGGCCAGCACCAGCGTCGGCACCGAGGTGCGCTGAGCGGGGCGCAGTGCGTGGGTGCCGACGACCTGGGAGAAGGTCGCCTTCGGCATCCGAACCACTTGTCCCTGAATCACTTTCGCGGTTTTGGCGGCGGGGTAGTAGCGGTGGAGCAGCTCGACCTGCTCGGCGACGATCTCCTCGCTGGTCTTGTGGATCTGCTCGTAGGCGCCGCTGGTGGTCAGGCAGTAGAGCCAGGCCTGGTCAGTCTTGCGGCCGGTCATCCGCTGCCGATCGAAGACCTCGTCGATCACGCCGGTGCCGCCGATCAGCGCCTCGAATTCGGCCGTGGTGCCGAGCGGGCGGTCCAGGTACAGGTTGGTGCTGACGATCGGGGTGTAGCCGAGTTTGTCTGCGGCGGAATAGATTTCGGGATGCTCGGGCAGGTCGTCGAGCAGGCCGTCGACGTTGGAGTTGGGCACGGCGCAGACCACCGCGTCCGCGGGGACGGTGGTGCCGTCGGCCAGCGCCACCCCGGTGACCCGCCCGTCGAGGATGTTGATCCGGCGGGCCACCGCGCGATGCTGCACCTTGACCCCGTGCCGCGCAAAGACTTTCAGCGCGCCGGTGACGTAGAGCGTGTCCAAGTCCGTGGTCGGATAGCCGATGGTGGCGGGCCGCCGGTGTTTGATGCCGAGGCGGATGCCGGTGGCCATCACGTCGGCAAGCACCTTCGCCGACTCCTGCTGCACCGGTTCCGCGGCGACGCCGAGGGCCAGCCAATCCCACAGTGCCTCACGGGCTTTCGCGGGCATGCCGACGCGGTTGAACCATTGCTCGGTGGTCAGGTCGGGCAGGTCGGCCGGCTGGTGCAGGCATTGCCAGTCGAGCCGGAGGGTGGCGATGGTGGCGCGGATGCGTTCGACCGGGTTGGCGTCGGGGTGCGCGCCGGACAGGGTGCGTAGTGCGCCGAGGCCCTTGGTGCTCATGGTGACGCTGCGGCCGTCGGGCCAGCGCAGCGTCGCATGGTGCGGGAAGGCGACGTACTGGCGGGTGCCGATGCTGGTGAGGTAGCGGAACAGGTGGTCGTAGCCGCTGGCGATCACGTGCTGGCCGTTGTCCGGCAGGTCGTCGACCACGTCGACCTGCATGGCGTGCGTGCGACCACCGAGGCGGCCGCGGCGTTCCAGCAGGGTGACCTGCTTGCCTGCCTCGGCCAGCCAGACCGCGGCCGCGAGGCCGGCCAATCCGCCGCCGATGACCACATACTGCCGGGGATCGCTCATGCCGCACTCCTCACTAACTTACGACTTGTAAGTTAGGTGGGAGGGGTCAGTTCGTCAAGGGCGCGGCGACTCCGTGGAGATCGCCGGGTGCGGCGCCTTCGGCGTGTGGGCGTTCGAATTCGGATGCAGCAGCAGGTAACTGAACAGCACGGTGGCCATGGTGGCCAGTGCCGCGAAGAAGAGGCGGTTGGCGATCGCGAGGAGCGGTCGTCTGCCCGATCTCGATACCGTCGTCATGGCCTGCTCCTGTGCTGTGTCGTGACTGCCACGGATGTAGTCGTGCCGAGCGCGCCGATCATTAGCAACTGAGTGGCAAATTACAGTGGTGGGCGGGTAATAGCCGGTGGGCACGCCGAGCGGTTGGTTCGGTTGCACAACTGATTCGGTGCGGCGAACCAAACGGCTTGGTCGCGCGGCGGACTTTCTCGCGGGATTCGGCCGCCGGGGTGATCCGGTGTTCAGTTGCCGGGCGGCGGCTGGCACCTGGGGCAGAAGTAGATACCGCGTTCGCTATAGGCGATCCGGTCCGAGGCGGGCGCGGGATCGCCGACCAACTGTCGCACGATGGTGGTGCCACAGCGCTGGCAGGGGCGGCGGGCGCGGCCGTAGATCAGTTCGCGCCGCGGTGGTTTCCGGACCGATTCGGTCAGCACCCGGTGGGCCTCGTTCACCAGCGCGAGCAGATCGGGGACGTGGCCCACCGGGGTGAGCGGATGGACGCGGCGCAGGAAGCAGATCTCGCTGCGGAACACATTCCCGACGCCGGCCAGGTTCCGCTGATCCAGGAGTGCGCCGCCGATCGGCTGGTCCGGATATCGCTCCAGCCGCCGGACCGCCTCGGCCACATCCCACTCCGGGCCGAGTAGGTCGGGCCCGAGGTGATCGATGACCGTGTGCTCGTCGGCGAGACGCAGCACCTCCACCTTGCCGAGCGAAAACCCCACGGCCTCCACGTCGTCCGTGCGCAGTACCAGCCGGGCGGTCACCCGCGGCTTGGTCCAGCGCTGGCCGCAGTGGAAGATCCGCCAGGTGCCCTCCATTTTCAGGTGGGTGTGGATGGTCACCGTCGGCGTCCGGATGAACAGATGCTTGCCGTAGCTGCCGACGCTCTCCACGACCTGGTCGCGCAGGTCGACGGTCGCGTAGCGTGGCACGCGGAAGTCGCTGGCGGTCAACGTCTTACCCGCCAGCGCGGCGCGGAGTCGCGCGGCGGCCAGGTAGACGGTGTCACCCTCAGGCATGGCGCATCCCGGGGCTCGTCGAACGGGCGCGGTTCATGGGCGGCTCCGGAGGCGCAGGCCGCGGGGTGTCGCGGAGAAGCCCGCTTCGGTCAGGAAGCCCGCGAAGGTGTTGCCGTGCACGGTTTCCCCGTCGACGCGGTCGATGACCAGGGAGTCGACGCGGCGGTGGTGCACCAGATCGGCCAGCGCGCGGGCGGCGGATCGGCGGGCGTCGGGGTCCTCGGTGAAGGTGAGCAGGGTCTTGCCGCCGCGTTCGAGGTAGAGCACCAGCTCGCCGTCGACCAGAACGACCAGCGCACCGGCCTTTCGACCGGGTCGATGTCCGCCTTCGCCGTCACCCTTCGGCCAGGTCAGGCCGGCGCCATACGGATTGGCCGGATCGCAGGCCGCCAACGCGAGCGCCTTCCCGGTCTGGGGCCTGGTGTCGCCGGGACGGCTGCGCTCGGCGTCGAAGGACCGCAGCCGATCCACCACATCGGTGGTGGAGAACTGGGCGCCGCCGAGCGAGTCGATGAAATAGCCACGGCGGCAACGGCCCCGGTCCTCGAACTCGGTGAGCACGCGATACATCAGCGCGAAACCGCCGGGGACGCCCTCGTTCTGCACCGACCCGCGGGTCAGCACGCCGTACCGTTCCAGCAGCATGTCCGCCGTCGCGTGCGCCCGGACGGTGTTGTCCGCCACCCGTTCCGGTAGCAGCGACCAGCGCCCCGCCACCGCGGGCGGACCGGATCGGCTGGGCATGCTCGGGCGGGGCAGATAGGCCCGCCCGCGCGGTGCCCGGCGCGGCGTCCGATGAGCGGTGGTGGTTCGCGCGGTACCCGAGAGCATGGCGCGCACCGGCGCGAATGTGTCGCCGGAAACCATTCCGGCCCAGACCAATTCCCACAGTGCCGCCGCCACCTGGGTGTCGTCGAGCAAGCCGGTCGCATCGGAGAGCTGCCGGAAGAAGTACGCGCCGCCGCCGTGTGGCACCGGTATCGCGGTCTCCGCGGCGGCCGGAAGAGTGAGGGAAGCGCCGAGTGCGGTGAGCAGGTTCAGTTGCACCTCGGACAGTTCGATGTCGTCGGGCGGCGCCAGCGTGAACGGGGCCTGGTCGGTCAGGTGGAGCGCGACCCAGCCGTCCTTGGTGGTGATCGACCCGTGGCCGGACCAGAGGACCTCGCCGGTGGCCATCAGTTCGTCCAGCATGGCGGGGGAGTAGTCGCGAACCCGCGCGGGCAGGATGAGCGACTCCCACGCGGAAGCCGGAATCGGCACGCCCGCAAGCTGTTCCACGACGGTGGCGACGCCGTCGACGCCGCGCAGTTCGCCGCTGCCGATGTGCTGCCAGGACGGCAGGAACCGGCCGAAGGTGGCCGTCGACACCGGCTCGACCTCGTGCCGCGCGGCGGCGAGCGAGCGGCGGCGCAACCGGCGCAGCACCTGCGCGTCGCACCACTCCGAGCCCACCGTGCCCGGCGTGAATTCGCCCTCCACGATGCGCTTTTCGGTGATCAGCCGGTGCAGTGCGGTGGCGACCACGGCGGTGCCGAGGCCGAAGCGGGCGGCCACCGCCTCGGTATCGAACGGTCCGTGCGTGCGGGCGAACCGGCCGACCAGGTCGCCGAGCGGGTCGGCGACGGGTTCGATGAAGGCGGCGGGCGTGCCGATCGGCAGCGGGACGCCGAGCGCGTCGCGCAGCCGGGACGCGTCCTCCACGGCCACCCACCAGCTCTGGCCGGCGAACGTAACCTCCAGGGCGCGGCGCGATTTCACCAGCTCGGCACACCAGCCGGTCGGATCGTCGACGCAGCGCTCGGCCGCCTCGGCCGCGGTCAGCGGTCCGAGCAACCGCAGTAGATCGGCCAGACCTTCGGCATCGCGCGCGTGGCGTTCGGGGGTGAGCCGCTGAAGTTCCAGCTCGGTCTGCTCGATGACCGAGCCATCCAGCAGCTCGCGCAGCTCCACCCGCCCGAGCAACTCGGCGAGCAGTCCCGAGTCGAGCGACAGCGCGGCCGCGCGGCGTTCGGCCAGCGGGCTGTCCCCGTCGTACATGAACTGCCCGATGTAGTCGAACAGCAGGGAATTCGCGAACGGCGACGGCGTCGCGGTCTCCACCTCGACGAGCCGCAGCTGGCGGCGCGCCACCCGGCCGAGCAGGTCGCGCAGCGACGGCAGGTCGTAGACGTCACGCAGGCATTCGCGCACCGTCTCCAGCAGGATCGGGAAGTCGGGGAACTTCCGCGCCACGTCGAGCAGCTGCGCCGACCGTTGCCGCTGCTGCCACAGCGGGGCGCGCTTGCCGGGATCGCGCCGCGGCAGCAGCAATGCGCGCGCGGCGCACTCGCGGAAGCGGGACGCGAAAAGCGAGGAGCCGCCGACCTGTTCGGTGACGATGTCGTCGATCTCATCGGGTTCGAAGACGAACAGCTCCGCACCGGGCGGGTCGTCGGTGGTGTCCGGCAGCCGCACCACGATGCCGTCGTCGGAGGCGTTCGGCGCGACATCCACACCGAACCGTTCGCGCAGCCGCGCGCCGATGGCCAGCGCCCACGGCGCGTGCACGGGCAGCCCGTACGGCGAGTGCAGCACCAACCGCCAGTCGCCGAGCTCATCCCGGAAGCGCTCCACCACCAGCGTTTTGTCGGTGGGCAGGTGCCCGGTCGCGGTCCGTTGTTCGTCCAGCAGGCTGCCGAGGTTCGCGGTGGCGAACGCGTCCAAACCGGCTGCCGAGGTGAGCTTTTCCAGGTTCTCCGGATGCTGGCCGGCCTTGCGCACGAATTCGCCGAGCGCGCCGCCGAGTTCGGCGGGACGGCCCAAGCCGTCGCCGTGCCAGAAGGGCAGCCGGCCCGGTTGCCCGAACGCGGGCGTCACCAGCACCCGGTCGAAGGTGATCTCCTCGATCCGCCAGCTGGTCGCGCCGAGCGCGAACACGTCGCCGACCCGCGACTCGTAGACCATCTCCTCATCGAGTTCGCCTACTCGGGAAGCCTTTTCGCCGACCATGTAGACCGCGAACAAGCCACGGTCGGGGATCGCGCCGCCCGAGGTCACCGCGAGCCGCTGTGCGCCGGGCCGCCCGGTGAGCGTGCCCGCGTCCCGATCCCACACCAATCGCGGTCGCAGCTCGGCGAATTCGTCCGACGGATACCGCCCGGCCAACAGGTCGAGCACCGACTCGTACGCCGAACGCGGCAGCGCCGCATAACTTCCGGTGCCGCGCACGATGTCGAACCAGGCGTCCACATCGATCGGCTCGAGCGCGCACGCGGCAACCGTCTGCTGCGCCAGGACATCCAGCGGATGCGCCGGAATCTGGATCGCCTCGATCTGCCCGGCGGTCATCCGCTGCGCGGCCACCGCACAGTGGATGACATCGGTGCGATGCTTCGGGAACAGCACCCCGCGCGAGATCTCGCCGACCTGATGCCCGGCCCGCCCGACCCGCTGCAATCCGCTCGCCACCGACGGCGGCGCCTCCACCTGCACCACCAGATCGACCGCGCCCATGTCGATCCCGAGCTCGAGGCTGCTGGTCGCGACCACGCAGCGCAGCCGCCCGCTCTTCAGGTCGTCCTCGATGTAGGCGCGCTGCTCCTTGCTCACGGATCCGTGGTGCGCCCTGGCCAGCAGCGGGCTCGCACCGTGGATCACTTCGGTCGACGCACCGAGCTGAGTCGGCGGCTTGTGCTCGGTCTCCACCGCTTCGCCGAGCCGCGCCGCGTAGTTCTCGTTGAGCCGCGCGGTGAGCCGTTCGGCCAGCCTGCGCGAGTTCGCGAACACGATCGAGGATCGGTGCTCCAGCACCAGATCCACGATGGCCTCGTCCACGTGCGGCCAGATCGAGCCGGGCTGGTCGGAATCGCCGGGTTCGGTCATGTCCGCCACCGGTACCCGGACGGACAGGTCGAAGGTCTTCGGCGCGGGCGGCGAGACGATGGTGATCGGCGCGTTGCCGACCAGGAACCGGCCGACCTCGTCCGGCGGCCGGACCGTCGCCGACAAGCCGATCCGTTGCGCCGGGCGCTCGGTGAGCAGATCCAATCTCGCCAAGGACAGCGCCAGATGCGAGCCGCGCTTCGATCCGGCGATCGCGTGCACCTCGTCCACGATCACCGTGCCCACGTTGCGCAGCGTCTCCTTGGCCGCGGAGGTGAGCATGAGGAACAGAGACTCGGGTGTGGTGATCAGAATGTCCGGCGGCGTGCGCTGCATCGTCCGGCGCTCGGCCGCGCTGGTATCCCCGGACCGCACCCCGACGGTGATCTCCGGCGGATCCAGCCCGAGCCGCTTGGCCGTCTGCGTCACACCCACCAGCGGGGCCCGCAGATTGCGCTCCACGTCCACCGCGAGCGCCTTGAGCGGCGAGACGTACAACACGGCGGTCCCGGGCCGCTCCGGCGATTTCTGCCGGGTGGCCAGCTGATCGATCGCCCACAGGAACGCCGACAACGTCTTGCCCGACCCGGTCGGCGCGATCACCAGCGTGTGCTCGCCCGCCGCGATCGCCGCCCACGCACCCAACTGAGCGGAGGTCGGCGCCGGGAAGGCGCCGTCGAACCACTCCTGGGTAGCGGGGGAGAACTGAGCCATGGCATCAGTGTGCACCGGGGCACCGACAAGCCGATCGGCGTTGCCGGGAACTAGCGAACGTCAATCTGGCCTGAATTCCCGGAGAGGTGGAACGTTCACATGCGCATAGTCGTACGCTTCGTGCGTGCAAAAGGTGCTCAGACTCGACCTGGTCAGCCATGGCATGACCGAGGCGATGCGGAAGGCACGTTTTCCAGTCGACGAATCGCTGACCGAAGCCGGCCGCCGGGCCATTTCCGGATGCACGCCGCTCGCCGCGCCCCGGGTGCTCACCGGACCCGAGCGCCGGACCGTCGAGACGGCGGCGCTGTTAGGCCTGCCTGGCGACGAGGACACCCGACTACGTGACCTCGACGCGGGCGCGTGGCGGGGCGGGGCGCTGATGTCGGTGCCGCAGGACGAGCTCTACGCCTGGCTCACCGACCCGATGTTCCGCGGCCACGGCGGCGAATCGGTGGTGGACGTGATCGAGCGGACCAGGTACTGGATGGCCGAGATCGCGTCGGAGGGGAAGTCGACCATCGCGGTCACCCATCCCGCCGTCATTCGCGCGGCCCTGCTGGTGACGCTGGACGCGCCGCCGAAATCGTTCTGGCGGATCGACATTCCGCCGGGCAGCGTCACCCGCCTGCACTACCGCGGCGAATGGACCCTGCACTTCACGGCGTGACCGCGCTCTTCGCGGCGAGCGGTCCCGCGCCGAGGGTGACCAGCAACCGAACCGCGTCGGTGATCAGCCGCGCCGGGATGGACGGGTCGATGGCGCGCTGCATGCCGAGGCCGATGCCCATGCTGAGGATGCCCGTCGCGGCGTCCTCGGGCGCCACCGGCAGCTCGATGCCCATCGTGTCGGCCAGCGTCTGCACCTGCGCGGCCACCGCGCCGCGCACCACGCTCAGGCTGGACACCAGCGCCGCCTGCAACGCCGGATCGTCGCGCGAGACGGTCGCGAATTCGAATTCGAGCATGGTCCAGCCGACGTCGCCGACCGTCCGCTCGGCCCACTCCTGAAACCGCTCGAGCTGTTCCTCGAAGCTGTCACCGGCCGCGAGCAGGTCGGTCACCTCGCCGAACTTGGTCGCGTGGATGAGCTCGATCACCTCGAGGCCGAGCTCCTTCTTGGTGCGGAAGTTCGAGTACACGGCGCCCTTGGAGTAGCCGGCCTCCTCGGCCACCCGCTCCAGGCTGGTGCTCGCGTAGCCGTCGGCCAGGAAGAGGTCGCGTGCCGTGGCGATCAGGTCAGCGCGGGTGCGGGCCTGGCTCTCGGACCGGGTCAGTCGTGCCATGCCGTGATTCTACGTACCGTCAGATTTGGGATACCACGGGTATTTGAATTCTGTTAGTGTTTGGAACCATGGGTAACAACAACGGGGCGCAGCGACGCGGCCTGGCCATCGGTTGTGGTGGCACGCTCGGCGCGGCCTGGATCGTCGCGGCGCTGGCCGCGGTCCGGGACGCGCTCGACTGGGATCCCCGCGAGGCCGACGTGCTGATCGGAACGTCGGCGGGCGCGGAGCACGTGACCATGCTCGGCAGCGGCGTCTCGGTGGACGAGCTGATCGCCATGCAGGACGGCACATCCACCGATCCGGTCCTGTCGGCGCATATGCGGTCCGGACCCGGACGCTTTCCGCCGGTCCCGCGGCCGCGGCTCGGATCGTTGCGGCTTCCGTTGCACCGCACCGGCTCCGGGCAGGCACTGCTCACCGCGGGCAGTGGGCTGCTGCCGATCGGCAGTGGTGACGCGGGCTGGTTGGCGCAGCTGGCCGAGCGGCTCAACCCCGGCCGCTCCTGGGTCTCCCACCCGGCTACCTGGCTGGTCAGCATGGATTACGCGACGGGAGAACGGATTGCGTTCGGTTCGCCCGACGCGCCGCCCGCACCCCTCGGCGCCGCCTTGCGCGCCTCCTGGGCAGTACCCGGCTGGTTCCCGCCGGTCCCCATCGCCGGACGGCGCTTCATCGACGGCGGCGCCGGTTCGACCGCCTCGGTAGACCTGCTGATTCCGGAACAGCTGGACGAGGTCGTGGTGCTCGCGCCGATGGCCTCGACCGGGAAGATCCCCGCCACCAGCGCCGGTCACTTCCTCGAACGGCAGCTGCGAAACCGCATGAGCGCCAAGCTCGATGCCGAGATCGCCCAGTTGCGCGCGACCGGAACCAAGGTCCTGCGCCTCGACGCCACCGCCGAGGACCTCGCGGTGATGGGCCCGAACTTCATGGACGGCCGCCGCCGCCCCGACACCTTCCAGCACAGTCTGCGCAGCACTCGCCGTGCGCTCGAACAAGGAGCCTTCGCATGAGAATTCTCGGTCACGGATACCCCGACGTCGACCTGAAGGGCGCGCGCGTCCTGATCACCGGCGCCGGTCGCGGCATCGGCCAGTCCACCGCGGAACTGTTCGCGGCCAAGGGATCCGAGGTGGTGATCGCCGACGTCGACACGGTCGCCGCCGAAACCGCCGCGGCGGCAATCGGTGCAAAGTCCTATGAGCTCGACGTGCGCTCACGCGGCCAGTGGGACAAGGTGATCGCCGATCTCGGCCACGTCGACATCCTGGTCAACAACGCCGGCGTGATGCCGGCGGGTTCGTTCCTCGACGAGCCGGATGTGGTGGGGCAGGCCACGATCGACATCAACGTCTGGGGCCTCATCCACGGCATGCGCTCGGTCGCGCCCGGCATGATCGAGCGCGGCCGCGGCCACATCGTCAACGTGGCCTCGCTGGCGGGCAAGATCCCGATCGCCGGCCTCGCCGTCTACAACGCGAGCAAGTTCGCCGCCGTAGGCCTGTCCGCCGCAACCCGTTTGGAGTTCGCGCCGCAGGGGGTCAGCGTCAGCTGCGTCATGCCGTCGGCCGTGCGCACCCGCCTGTCCTCCGGTCTCACCCTCGGCCACGGTATGCCCACCGTCGACCCCGAAGACGTTGCCGCGGCGATCCTTCGCACGGTCTCCACCCGCAAGGGTGAGGTGGCCGTGCCCGGCTACCTCGGCCCGATCGACCTGGCCGTGGCGGCCACTCCCGAGCGCGCCATGCGCCTGGTCCGCCGTCTTATCGACGGCGATCGCGCCCTGCACCCCGCCGACGAGAAGACCCGCGCCGAATACGAAGAGCAGGTCCGTTCCATCAGCTGATGCTCGACGAAAAGTGGCCCCGGAGAAGATCTCCGGGGCCACTGTCAGTCGTGGGTCAGCAGGTGGTCGGGGCCGGTTCGCCGCGGAAGCGAGCCTCCACGTAGTTCCAGGCCTGGACGAAACCCGCGGCGGCCGTGGTCAAGTGCTCCGCTATCTCGTAGGGGTGGAACTCGACTTTGGCTCCCGCCTTGCAATAGCGGTCGACCACTTCCTCCACCGGCGGGAAGAAGGTCATCTCGTCGAAGCGTCCCTGCCAGATGTAGGTGGGCACGGTCGGTACGCCGTCGAAGTAGCGCAGGCTGTTCTCCCGCAGCACCTGATGGGCGATCGGGCTGTCCATCAGGCTCTTTGTCGCGGCCATCTGCTCGGCGTTGCGGAACGCGCCGTGGAACAGCAGGAACCGGCGGCAGGCGTCATGGGTGAATTCGCGGAACCACAAACCGTTTTCGTTGAGCTGGTCCGAGACCGGCAGCCGGTCCGGGTATTCGCGTTCCAGGCCCATCGCGGCGGCGAACGCCAGCCCGAAACCGGGGTGCGGCGCGAAGCCGAGCGCCATCGCCATCTCCTCGAGATCGGCGGGGATGCCGCCGGCGATCGACGCGGTGATCTTCAGATCGGGCGCGTAGGTCGGCTGCAACGCGGCCGCCCAGGCGGTGGCCATCCCGCCGCCGGAGTAACCGGCCAGTGCGACAGGCGAATTGGTGAGACCGAGTTCGGTCACCTTCTGCACGGCTTTGACGCTGTCCAGCGTCATCATGCCGCTGAGCCGCGCCGCGCCGTAGGCCGAGGTGGGGCCGAGATAGTCGGGCAGCGAAACCGCCCAGCCGCGCCCGATCGGCAGCATCGCGCCGACCGCGTCCTGCAATTCGCCGTTGAACAGCGAGCGCGACGGATTGCACTGGGTGCCCAGGGAATTGATCAGCGCCTGGTAGGAGACGAGCGGCGGGTTCTGGACGCCGTTGGGCAGCAAGACGGTGGTCACGCCCATCACCGGCTTGTTCTGCGAATTGGTGGACCGGAAGGCGACCTGCCAGCCGGTGGTGCCGACATACATGCCGGTGTCGATCTTGCGGGCGCGCACGACGTCGCCCGGCTTCAGCTCGGCTAGATTGGCGGGCGGTGCGTAGAACACATCCGGATCCGGGGTGGGATAGAGCGGTTGGGCGTTCGCGGGCAGGCCAAGCAGGCCGACCGAGACGACGCTCAACAACAGGATCGCGATCCTGAATGGAACTCTCTGCACGGTTTTCCTTCGAATCTCGGCCGTTATCGACTTGCCGACCCCGACACGCCTCGGCAACTCGAACGGACCACCACTGCACTGGAAATCGCGGCGAACGTCATCGTTCGCCACGCGGACGGCGGGACCTGAACTCACAGTCGAACCGAAGGTCGGACCGGCACACCACCTTTCGGCTCGACGACTGTGGGCTGCCACAAAAAGTGGCACCGTCCGCAGCGAACGTAGCGTCGCGGCTTCGGCTCCGCGCAACCGGGTCCGGCATATTGGACAATTCACAACGCATTTCCTGTGCGTTTGACCAAGATCACTAGCGACAGCACCCCGCCTACGGCGTGTCATAGCCGAACGCTCTCGAAGTTGGGCTGGTCCCACTGCGGCGTAGCCGTCGAACGGGGCCTCCCGGAGCCGTCACTCGGCGTTTGCCTCGGCCCGGTCCCGTTTGCTGGACAAGATCGGCGAACCGACCGGTCCGCGGCGCGGTGGTGGCGGTCACAGTAAACCTCACATCATGCATAGTGTGTGCCCATTCACATGGAACCAAATTGCGCAGTATGCTCAATTTCTAGAGCGACTATTGTTCAATTCGCGCTTCAAGGGCAGGGTTAAGGGCATCAAGTGCTCAACTAAGGCGGCGCCCGATCGGTGCCGGCCGGACGGGTGGATGTATGACCGAGCTCGCCGATCACGATCTGATTCCGGCGCCGTATGACCTTGCCGACCGCTACCGCGTCGGCGCTGGCACCGTCGTCCTCACCGGGGTCCAAGCGATCGCGCGTCAACTGGTCGAACAGCACGTACGTGACCTGCGCGCCGGTCGGCGCGTCGGCACCTTCGTGTCGGGGTATCAGGGCAGTCCGCTCGGCGGCGTGGACAAGATGCTGGCCGGGATGCCGAACGTGCTGTCCGAGCACGATATTTCGTTCGTCCCTGGGTTGAACGAGGAACTCGCCGCGACCTCGGTGTGGGGGAGCCAGGCCGATCTGCCCAAGGGCAGCGCCACGCACGACGGGGTCGTCGGCGTCTGGTACGGCAAGGGGCCAGGCCTCGACCGCGCCACGGATGCGTTGCGGCACGCCAATATGTACGGCGCGAATGCCAACGGCGGCGTGCTGCTGCTGGTCGGCGACGACCCGGCGTCGAAGTCCTCGACGGTGCCCGCGGTGAGCGAGCGCTCGCTGGCCGCGATGAACATCCCGGTCCTGTTCCCGCGCAACGCGCGCGAGATCATCACCATGGGTCTGCACGGCGTCGCGCTCTCGCGCGCCTCGGGGTGCTTGGTCGCGCTGAAGATCGTGGCCGACGTCGCCGACGGCGCCTGGTCGGTGGACGGCGACGCGGGCGACATCGACATCATCGTCCCCGAGATCACCTGGGAGGGACGCCCGTTCCGCTACCTGCAGCGCCCGATGGCGGCGCCGACGGACAGCGTGATCGCCGAGGCCGACCTGTACGGCCCGCGCTGGGAGATGGTCAAGGCCTACAGCACGCTCAACGACCTCGACGTCATCGAGCTGGACCCGCCGCACGCCACTATCGGAATCGCCGCTACCGGAACCACTTTCGATGCGGTCCGGCAGGCGCTGATCGACCTCGGCGTGGACGACGACGCCCTGATCCGCGCGGGCGTGCGGCTGCTGCGCATCGGCATGCCGTTTCCGATTGCGCCCGAACGGGTTCGGCAGTTCGCCAAGGGCCTGACCCGCCTCGTCGTGGTCGAGGACAAGACCGCGTTCATCGAGACCCAGATCCGGGAGATCCTGTACGGCACCGCCGACGCCCCGGAGATCATCGGCAAGCGCGACGCCGCGGGGCGCCCGCTGTTCGGGCAGGACGGCGAGCTCACCACCGGCCGCATCACCAAGCCGCTGAGCCGCGCGCTGCACGGCCACCTGGACACGAAACGTCCACTGCCGCAGCCGCTGACGCTGTCCGTACTGCCCGCCAAGCGCGCCGCCTACTTCTGCAGCGGCTGCCCGCACAACCGCTCCACCGCGGTGCCGGAGGGTTCGCTGGCCGGCGGCGGTATCGGCTGCCACACCATGGTGACCATGTCCGGCCGGGAAGACAGCCAGGTCACCGGCCTCACGCAGATGGGCGGCGAGGGCGCGCAGTGGATCGGCCAGGCGCCGTTCACCGATGTGCCGCACCTGTTCCAGAACATCGGCGACGGAACGTTTTTCCACTCCGGCCAGCTCGCCGTGCAGGCGTGCGTCGCCGCCGGCGTGAACATCACCTACAAGCTGCTCTACAACGACGTCGTCGCGATGACCGGCGCGCAGGACGCGGAGGGCGCGCTCGCCGTGCCGATGCTGACCCACAAGCTCACCACCGAGGGCGTCGCGCAGATCATCATCTGCGCCGACGAGCCGAAGAAGTACCGCAAGCGCGACCTCGCCCCCGGCACCCGCCTGTGGCACCGCGATCGCCTCGACGAGGCCCAGCGTGCCCTGCGCGAGGTACCCGGCGTCACCGTCCTCATCTACGACCAGCACTGCGCCGCCGACGCGCGCAGGCAGCGCAAGCGCGGCACCCTGCCGACCCGCCGGACCCGCGTCGTGATCAACGAGGCGGTGTGCGAGGGCTGCGGTGACTGCGGCGTCAAGAGCAACTGCCTGTCCGTGCAGCCGGTGGACACCGAATTCGGCCGCAAGACCCGGATCGATCAGACCTCCTGCAACACCGACTACACCTGCATGGACGGCGACTGCCCGTCCTTTGTCACGGTGGAACTGCCGGATCCGGCAAAGGCCAAGAAGCGCAAGACGATGCAGCGGCCGGCCCCGCCGGTGCTGCCCGATCTCGCGCAGCCCGCGCTGACCACGACGCAGAACGTCTTCCTGGCCGGCATCGGCGGCACCGGCATCGTCACCGTGAATCAGGTGCTGGCCACCGCCGCGCTGCGGGCCGGCTACGAGGTGGCCAGCCTGGACCAGATCGGCCTGAGCCAGAAGGCCGGACCGGTGGTCTCGCACTTGCGTTTCGCCAGTGGGGAATTGGAGCCCGCGAACCGGCTGACCCCGGGTTCGGCGGACTGCATCGTGGCGTTCGACCTGCTGACCGCCACCGACAACAAGAACCTGGCCTACGGCTCGCAGACGAACACCCTGTCCGTCGCGTCCACCAGCCAGACCCCGACCGGGGACATGGTGTACGACAAGGCCGTCGAGTACCCGGAGACGCCCGCGCTGCTGGCGCGGCTCGAGCAGGCCTCGCGTGAGGTGCGCTCGTTCGACGCGCTCGCCGCCGCCGAGGTGCTGTTCGGCAATACCGCGGCCGCCAACTTCCTGATGGTCGGCGCCGCATACGAACTCGGTGGCCTGCGCATTCCCGCGGCGTCGATCGAGGAGGCCATCGAGATCAACGGGGTCGCCGTGAACGCCAATATCGCGGCGTTCCGCTGGGGCCGGGTCGCGGTCGCCCGACCGGACGAGTTCGCCGCCGCGGCGGGCCGCCCGGAGCGCAAGCGCGCCGAAATCCAGGTTCCGGCAGATCTTTTCGACGGCCTGACCGCGACGGGTGAGACCAAGCGGCTCGTCGAACTGCGAGCCGGGGAGCTGATCGGGTTCCAGGGTGTCCGCGTCGCGCGTGACTATGTCCGGACGGTGCAACACATTTGGGCTGCGCAGCTGCGCGTGACCGAGCGCACCGAGTTCAGCGAGCAGGTCGCGCGCGGCCTGTACAAGTTCACCGCCTACAAGGACGAGTACGAGGTGGCCCGCCGCCTGGTCGATCCGGCCTTCCTGGACGAGGTCGCGGGTCAGCTGCCCGAGGGTGCGAACCTCACCTACAAGCTGCACCCGCCGGTGCTGCGGGCCATGGGCCGCAAGAAGAAGATCGGCATCGGACCGCGCGGGCATCTCGCGCTCAAGCTGCTCGCCAAGGGAAAGCGGTTGCGCGGCACCAAGTTCGACTTCTTCGGTTACGCGCACGTCCGCCGGGTCGAGCGGGCCCTGCTCGCGCACTACACCGACATGGTGACGACCCTCGCGGACACGCTCGACGAGGCGGGTTACGACCGTGCGGTCCAGGCCGCCGCCCTCGCCGACAACGTCCGTGGCTACGAGGACATCAAGCTGGCCAACGTGGAGATCTATCGAAACAGCCTGCGCGACCTCGGCATCGAGCCGCCTGCGGTGGAGACGAACGGCGCGGCTGGGCAGTAGACCGCGCGCTTGGTCGAGCGTAAGGCCACGCTCCCGGGCACATGGGAAGCGGCCCGCAACCATCGGTTGCGGGCCGCTTTCGCATTGGCGGGGAAGGGTTTACGACCGTCGAGGCATCACGGTGTAGCTGAACGACACGACGAAATCGATCGCGAGGATCAATCCCCACGGCGCCAGCACGCCCCACAGCGGCGCGGTCCGATCGAGGTCGCCGACCAGCAGTGTGAACAGGCCGAGCACGATGGCCGCCACCGTGTAGGCGAGCAGATGCTTGAACCACTGCACCCGCTCCCGCGCGGCATGCTCACGCCCCGCCTTCGGCGGCCGCACCGGCGCCGGTCCGCCGGCGAACCGATGCGCGAACCGCTGATCGGCCCAGTCGATCATCTGCGGGCCGAAGGCGATCGACACTCCGATGTAGATCGCCGCCAGCCCGTGCGTGAGCGACGCCTCACCGCCGCGGCGCAGGTCGATCACCGACGCGGCCAGCAGTACGACATCCACCAGCGGAACGCTGGCGAGCAACACGTTGCTCAGCCGCCGTGCCGAGGTCAGGTAGCGGACCGCGAGCCCGAGCAGGAGCAACACCCAGAACCCGACCTCACAGCCGATGATCAGCGCAATCACTGGAACTTCTCCTTTTTCGCACAGTCGAGTTGAATAAAAGATAACACGACTGTGCGAAAATGGGCACATGCCGAAGATCGTGGACCACCAAGCCCGCCGCGTGGAGCTCGCCGAGGCGGTCTGGCGGGTGATCGCCCGCGACGGCGTCGACGAGATCTCCATCCGCTCGGTCGCCGCCGAGGCCGGCTGGTCCTCCGGCGCCTTGCGTCACTACTTCGCCACTCGCGCCGAACTGCTCGCCTTCACCTGCGAGGACGTGATCACCCGGGTCACCGCCCGGATCGCCGCCCTGCCGCGCACCGGTTCCGTCCGCGACATCGTGCGCACCATCCTGCACGAGACCATGCCGCTGGACGAACGCCGAATCACCGAGTGCTCCATCGCCTTTTCCTTCGTCGTCCTCGGCCTGGCCAACCCCCAGCTCGCCGAGGTCCAGCGCAGGCACTTCGGCCAGATGTACGACCTGTGCCGCGGCCTCATCGCGGATCTGTCGGTGAGAGACGCACTGGCCGAACAGGTTTCCGACCACGACCTGGTCGCGCAACGGTTGCACGCGCTGATCGACGGGCTCAGTCTGCAACGCTTGGCGGGCCACCTCACCTCCCCCGAAGTGATCGACCGGCTCGACGCGTTCCTGGACGAGATCATCGTCGGATGACCGGCCGAATGTAGTGACTCGCAAAACGTTTGCCTCGATATGGAACCGATCGGGCGGTTCGCACGTCCAAGGAGTTAATTAGGAACAGTAAGTGGGGGGCATCCATGAACACTGCGCAACTGAGCCGGGGCATCGAAACGATGACCAAGCCCAACGCATTCGCACATCCGAGTCTGCGCGACTACCTCGATCCGGCCAACGGACCCTGCGGGAGCCTGCTGGCGCCCGCCTTCGACCTGGAGTTCGCCGACTACGACGAGCTCACCGCGCGCGGGGACATCGACGGCGCGCCGATCGTGCTCCCGGTCAACACCGAGCACCAGGCCGAACGCCTGCGCGCCGTCCGGGCTACGCACGCCATGGGCCTGATCGTCGCCGTCACCAACGACGTCACCGGCCACTCGACCTACTTCGCCATCCGTTCCGGCGCCAACTTCGTGGTCAACATAGCGATCTCGATCGAGCGCCAAGCCGAACTCCTGCGCACCCAACTACTCGACCACCTGCATTCCGCCCGCGACACCCGCCGCCCACCACGCGACGTCATGACGCCCCGCCGCCCCCAGGAACCCCCGCGCCCCCGAAACCTCGCACCCACCAGAGAGATCCGCCGCCCCGCCACCCCCACATTGGACGACTTCGACACCCGCCTCCTGAGCATGCTGCGCACCTCGATGACCGTCGCCGAAATAGCCCGCCACAACTACCTTTCCGAACGCTCCATGTACCGCCGCATCCGAAACCTCTACGACACCATGGGCGTCCGCAGCCGTGCCGAACTCGTGCGAGCGGCGCCTCGTGACGACTCGTCTGCGCCGGTCGTCATGCTGCACGGCTGAACCCGGACGGCGCCGGTCGTCGTTTCACCGTGAACCGCAACGCGTTCGACGGCTACGTACTCGAGGAGACCATCTGACTCGAGGAGCGATATGGCCACCACCGCAGCACGTCCGGGCATCGATGTTCGCGCTAGAGACAATCCGTCCCTGGCGGACGTCACCGCTACCGAGCTGTCCAGGATGCGTCGAGGTTTCATCGGCTGGTTCGCCGTGCTGGTGCCCGTCGGGATCACCGTTCCGCTCTATCCGATGTCGCTGACCTCGCCCGAAGGGCAGTCCGGCCACACCTGGACGGTGTTCCGCGATGTCGCGCTCGAGGGTTGGGGCGTGCTGATCCCGATGACGGCGGCGCTGCTGGCCGCGCTGTCCGTACGGGCAGACCAGGACGCCTGGCGGGTGCTGTTCTCCTACTCGGTGCCGCGTACCCGATATCTGCTCGGCAAGTATCTCGCCCTGGCCGCGTTGTCCGCCGCGTCGACGGCGCTGCTGGCAGTGCTGCTGTGTTGCGGTGCGGCACTGAGCGGTCGGCTCGGCACCGGCCTCTCGACCATCGCGGCCGCCTGCTTCCTGCCGTGGCTGGCCGGATTGGGCTGTGCCGCGGTGGCTCTGGTCGTCTCGATGGTCTGGGGGCTCGGCCCGACCATCGCGGTCGGTGTCGTCGGGATGATGAGCGGAATGCTCATCGCCGACAAGAGTTGGTGGATGGCGGTGCCGTTCGCCTGGCCGATGCGCGTCATCCTGCCGTTGGCCGGAATCGGACCCAACGGCGTTCCGTTGCCCGCGGACAGCCCGATCCGAGACCGGGGCGTCATCGTGCCCGCCATAGCGCTGTCGATCGGGCTGGCGGTGCTCGTTCTCGCGCTCGGCTCGTTCCATATCAAGCGCAAGGAGATCTGATCGTGCTCGCACTGGAAGTGTCGCAGCTGCACAAACACTACGGACGACACCGCGCGCTCGATGGCATCGAACTATCGGTTCGCGAGGGTGAGGTGTACGGACTGCTCGGCCCGAACGGCGCGGGCAAGTCGACCGTGCTGAAAACCGTTCTGGGACTACAACAGCCGACCAGCGGCACCATTCGGCTGTTCGGCCGACCGCACGCACGGGCCCATCTCGTCGATGTCGGCGCGTTGATCGAGACCCCGGGGCTGTGGCCCAAGCTCGACGCAGTGACACACTTGCGGATTCACGCGAGGCTGCGCGGCGTCCCCGAAGCATGGATCGACGAGACGCTGGCCGCGGTGCGGCTGACCGACGTTCGCAACCGCAAGGTGCAGGCCTTCTCACTGGGCATGCGCTGGCGTCTTGGCATCGCCATCGCCCTGCTGCCCCGGCCGAGGCTCCTGCTGCTCGATGAACCGACCAACGGCCTCGATCCGGTGGGCATCCGCGAGATGCGGGGCATGATCAGATCTTTCGCCGACAACGGGACCACCGTCGTGCTCTCCAGCCACCAGCTGTCGGAGGTCGCGCAGATATGCGACCGCGTCGCCGTGCTGGTCGCGGGCCAGACACGGTACGAGGGGGATCTTCAGGGCGTCGCCGGTGAAGGGCACTTCGACGAGGGGTTCTTCCGCATTCTCGAGTACCAGTTGAACCGTTCGCCCCGCGCACGCTAAACACAACGGTGTGGACTCGGACGAGGCATTGCTGGCTGCGGTCGCCAAAGGCGACCAGGCATGCCTCCGTGTGCTGTACCAGCGGCACGCACCGGCGATGCTGCGGGTCGTGCGCCGGATGACCGCGCAGAGCGGAGTGGCCGAAGAGATCCTGCAGGAGACCTGGCTGGCCGTGTGGCGCTCGGCGGACAGCTTTCGTGGCGAATCATCCGCGCGCGGTTGGCTGTTCGGTGTCGCCAAACGGCAA
This sequence comes from Nocardia sp. NPDC051756, assembly GCF_040681495.1. Lineage (NCBI taxonomy): Bacteria > Bacillati > Actinomycetota > Actinomycetes > Mycobacteriales > Nocardiaceae > Nocardia > Nocardia sp. NPDC051756. The sequence goes on from NZ_JBFAYV010000013.1 coordinate 144,922, forward strand.
GCGCACAATCATCTGCGAAAGTCGGTGATCGCGACGGTCGACCTCGATGAGATCGCGGAAATCTCCGACCACGCGGCCGCCGTGGAGGACATCGTGCTCGCCAATGCGGCCCGTACCGATCTCGCCGCAGGCATTCGGGACCTGCCCGAGCACCTGCGCGAGGTCCTGCTGCTCGTGCTGGTCGACGACCTGGCCTATCCCGACGTCGCCGTCATCCTCGATATCCCGGTCGGCACGGTGAAGAGCCGAATGTCGCACGCACGCAAACGACTCGCGCTGGCGTTGGCCGGAACCAGCGCCGATCTGTCCGCCCGACCCGGAGGCGAGAAATGATCACCCCGAATTCCCACGGCGCCCACCTCTCGGAAGACCAGCTGATCGGCGAACGAGACCCCGGCACCCGAGCGCATCTGAGCACCTGTGCCGAATGCCAGGTACGCGCCGAAGGTTGGCGGAACACAGCGGTTGCGGCGCGGCAGGTTTCCGCGGAGTTGGCGGGCGAATTTCGTACCCCCTCCTTCGATGCGCTGCTCGGCGATGTGGCCGGAATGCCCTGGGCCGCACCGGCGGAGGTGCCTCGCCGAGCATGGCGCGAGTCGCTCGTCTTGACCGCGGCGCTGGCGCGGATGCAGCTGCGCTTGCTGCCTCGGGCGCTGATCCCGCTGAGTGCGCTTGGCTTCGCCGGGTGTGTCCTGCTCGCCCTGCGCATGCCGCACAGTGGTTCCACCGCAGCGGTTTTCGGTCTCGCGGTCACCCTCGTGTTCCAGCTCGGCACGCTGGCGATCTGCCTACCGCACACGGATCCCCGGCTGGAGTTGTTCGCCGCCTTGCCGATTCCGCCCACGGTGGTCTTCGCCTGCAGGCTGGTCCTGGTCCTCGCCGCCGACACCGCGCTGGCCTTGCTGGCCTCACTGCCGACGAGCGAGTCCGGCGCGACGGCCGGTTTTTCCGCGATGGTCGCGGGCTGGCTCGGGCCCGCGTTGCTGGCCTCGGGGGTCGGCGTCGCGTGTGCGGTCTGGCGCTCCCCGCAAGTCGGGTCCATCGCGGGTGCGGTCGTGTGGCTGCTCGGTGTCGCGGCATCTTCGGACAGTGGGCCCGCACGCCGGATCGGCGCGTTTGTCGAACCGCTGTGGTCCACGTCGGCGGTCACGCTCGCGCTTGCCGCGGTTCTGCTCGTCGTCGCGGTGGCCGGGATGCGCAGGCCGCAGTACAGCGTCGTGGTGGGATGAACCGAATCACGGTGCCGCGCCTGCCCGCGAGCGCATTCGGCGCGACCGTCCGTTACGAGGCGTTGCTGGCGATCCGGCGTCGCGTGGTGTGGCTGTCGGTGCTCCCGCTCTGCGCGTTGATCATGTTCCTCGGCGGTTTCCCGCGTGGCCGGAATCGGACCGACGCGATCGCCTCGATCGCCGACACCGCGCTGCTGATCAATTTCCTCGGTTCCTTCGGCGTCGCCGTCGCGCTCGCGGACCGGCTTGCCGGACAACGCAGACCGGGCCTGCGCGAATTGTTCGGGGCTACGCCGAACAACGGCTGGTCGCGGACGGCCGGCCTGATTCTCGGCCCCTGGCTGATCGCGTCGGTGCCCGGTGCGTTGATCCTGCTGGTCACCGGCGGATGGCTGACCAGCACGTCCGGCGGGCCGGGGCCGCTCGGTGCGGCGGCGACCGGATGGCTGACGATCGTCGCACCGGGATCCTTGCTGCTGACGGTGCTCGCCAATGTCGCGAGCCTGTTGTTGCCCAGCGCTGTCGTACGCGTGCTCGTCATGCCGTTCTGGTATTGGGCGACGGTGTTGACCACGCTGATCCCGTTCCCGGTCCCGACGATATCGAGGACGGTGCTGTCCCCATTCGGCGAATATCAAGCGACGCAATGGCTCCACTACCCGGTTGCCGAGCAGGGCGGTGGCTGGCTGCATCCGGTGGTCGGAAATGCTTCCGCGATAGCGGCTCTCGGGTTCACCCTCTTGACGACGGTGCTCGCCTTTCTGCTCGGCCACCTCGTCCTGACCGAGAACCGTTGGTTTGGAACGGAGTTCGTATGACTATCACGCTGCGCAAGCTGACCAAGGTCTATCGCGGGCCGACCGTCGCGCTGAACGAGATCGATCTGACCGTGACCGAAGGCATGACCGGGTTGCTCGGCACGAACGGCGCGGGCAAGACCACGCTCCTGCGGATCCTGACCGGAACGATCCGGCCGACCTCGGGCACCGTGTCGGTCTGCGGGCACGACATGGCCACCAGCGCGGGACGGACCGCGGTGAAGCGGCTGCTCGGCTATCTGCCGCAGGAACTCGCGCTCTACCCGGACCTCACCGGACGTGAGTTCCTCGACTATGTGGCCCTGCTCAAGGGCATCGATGACAAACGTCTCCGGTGGTCGCAGATCGACAATCTGCTGGACCGTGCCGGGCTGGACTCCGTTGGTACGCAACGGATCGGGCGGTACTCGGGTGGCATGAAACGCAGACTCGGCATTGCCCAGACCCTGCTGGGCGACCCGAAGCTGATCATCGTCGACGAGCCGACGGCAGGCCTCGACCCGGAGGAACGGATCCGCTTCCGCACGCTGCTCGGTCAACTCGGCGGCGACCGGATCGTCGTGCTCTCGACGCACATCCTCGACGATGTCGCCCAGAGCTGCCCGATGGCCGCCGTGCTGACCGAGGGCACGCTGGCCTACCACGGCACGACAGGTGGATTGGTCGCCATGGCGGAGGGACAAACTCACGTGGTGCGCGCTACTGGCGAGCCACAGGGCGATTTCACCGTCGTCAACGTCACCAGCACCGTCGAGGGAATCGAGTACCGGGTTGTCGGCCCGACGCCTCCGCCCGAATCGCGCCAGGTGTCACCGACATTGGACGACGGCTACATCGCGCTGCTGCGCGCCTCCCGCGCCAACGTGCGGTGAGATCCGGCGGCACGCCCTCAGCCGTGAACCGAAACACGACCATGCGCAACAACATCGGTAGACGAATGAATGCCGATGCTGTTGGAGGAAGAGATGACCTCGAAGGTTCGCGGGTTGCTGCTGGTCGGAATCGTATGCGGCGCGTTGACGATCAGCGCGTGTGGCGGTGGGTCCGGCACGAAGGAGGCGGCGCAGTCGAGTTCGGTGGCGTTGCCTGAGCCGACGGCCAGTAGTCAGGCTGTGGCGAGTGAAAACCTTGGCTCTTTATGGCCGTTCACGGTTGATCACGGCACCCTCGAGTGCCGGCCGGGGGTGCAGGCGGTGTTCGTTGCGCCGGATGGGAAGGCGTATGCGCTCAACGACAAGGCCGAGGAGGCCGGGGTGGCGGGCGTTGAACCGTTGCGCGCCAAGGGGGCTGGGGGTGACAGGGTCAGTCTTGGGGCGGTGCGTAGTAGGGCGTTGCGGTTGTGTGAGTTCGGGGGGTAGGACTGCTGCGTTCGGTGTCAGTACTTGCTGTGGGCTATCTGGGTGGCGGTGCGACAGGCGGCACGGATTGTGTCGAGTAGCGACCCGTGGCGCGCCTTCTTGTCGGCGTCGGGTGGTTCGGGTGCCGTCGGCGGCCCGGACCGCGGCGTCGAGTGGCGCTTTGTCGGCCATGGTTTGCCGGGTGCGCCGAGTACGTCGCGCTCGTAGGTGAGGTACCAGTGTTCGTGGACAGACATCCCGGACTCCTTGTGTCGGGGGTATACACGCGTATTTCGTACTGGACGTGACGAATTCGAGGGTGGTCGCTGTGGCGCCGGGAGACAAGTGTCCGCGGTACTTTGCGCGCGGAGCGTGATATCTACGTTCGCCGGCTCGGTAGCGCGGCGGCCGGCCGGAGGTGGTCGGGAAACGGAAAAGCGGCTCGGAACGTGTTGTTCCGAGCCGCTTTTCGTTGTAGCGGGGACAGGATTTGAACCTGCGACCTCTGGGTTATGAGCCCAGCGAGCTACCGAGCTGCTCCACCCCGCGTCGGGTGTTCCCCAACCCTACACACACATTGGCTGGATGCGAAAACGCCTGGTGGGGCGTGTCGTAGCGGAGGTGGGGGAGTCGGTTGCCGGGCGACGGGCAGCGGAGCAGACGTGTGGCCTGGGTCACTATTACCTGGCGCTCGAGATAGACATCACTCGACGTTTCCCGAATCGTGACCGAGGTTTATCGTTGCTGCTTAGTTTGTGGGCGCTTGGTCGCCGCGGTCCGGGGATGGGAATGGCCGCAGTTCAACAACTGATGTGCGATTTTCTTATTTCAGGAGTTGCTGATGGCGTTGACTCATCGCGGACATCGGACCGAGCGGGTCGACGCGCCCGCGGTGCAGGCGGGTGGTCCGGCGGGCTTCACTCATCGGCAGGTGCTGGTGATTCTGAGTGGCCTGGTCCTGGGCATGTTCATGGCGGCGCTGGATCAGACGATCACGGCGACCGCGGTGCGGACCATCGCCGACGATCTGTCCGGTTATTCGTTGCAGGCGTGGGTCACCACGGCGTATCTGATCACCGCGACCTTGACGACGCCGCTGTACGGCAAATTGTCGGATATGTACGGCCGCAGGCCATTTCTGCTCGCCGCCATCGTGATATTCGTCGGCGGATCGCTGCTGTGCACGGTGGCGCAGTCGATGTATCAGCTGGCGGTGTTCCGGGCGATTCAAGGCGTGGGTGCGGGTGGGCTGATGTCGCTGGCCTCGGCGATCCTCGGGGACATCGTGAGTCCGCGCGAGCGGGCGAAGTACCAGGGGCATTTTCTGGCGACCTGGGCGATGGCCAGTGTGATCGGACCGGTGCTGGGCGGCCTATTCGCCAGTCAGCACATGATTTTGGGGATCACCGGGTGGCGCTGGGTGTTCCTGATCAACGTGCCGGTCGGCTTGATCGCGTTGGTGGTGGTGTATCGGGTGGTGCGGATGCCGAGGCGCGACCCGGCGCGGGTGCCGGTCGACTGGCTCGGCACGGTCGCGTTCGCGGCCGGCATCACGCCGTTGCTGATCGTGGCCGAGCAGGGGCGCAGTTGGGGGTGGACCAGCGTCGGCGCGGTGCTCTGCTATTCGATCGGCGTGGTCGGGGTGCTCGCGTTCGTCGGGATCGAGGCGAGGATGGGTGACGCGGCGCTGATTCCGTTGCGGCTCTTCCGGAATCGGACGTTCGCGCTCGGTGTCGCGATCGCGATGGTGGTCGGGGCGTCGCTGTTCGGCGGGATCATTCTGGTGCCGCAGTATCTGCAAGTGGTGCGGGGCGCCAGCCCGATCGCGGCAGGGCTGCAACTGCTGCCTATGGTCGGCGGTCTGATGGTGGGGTCGATCGTGTCGAATCGGCTCATCGCGCGGAGCGGGCGGTATCGGGCGTTCCCGATCATCGGCACCGCGACGGTCGCGGTGGGCTTGTTCCTGTTCCACTATCTGACGCCGGACACGCCACTGTGGCGCACCATGATCTTCATGGCGATCACCGGGATCGGACTGGGAAATCTGTTGCAGCCCATAACTTTAGCGATCCAGAATGCCGCCGCGCCCGCGGATATGGGGGTGTCGAGTGCGGCCGCCACGTTCTTCCGTCAGGTCGGTGGCACGCTCGGCGTCGCGGCGCTGCTGTCGACGCTGTTCGGGTTGTTGCCGACCAAGGTGACCGGCGCGATCGAGTCGGCCTCGACGCACCCCGCGTATCAGCAGGCGGTCATCGCCGGGCTGCACAGCGGCAATCCGGCGGATGTCGCCTTCGCGCAGGGGCTGGTCCATCACGACACCGCCGCGGTCCAGAAGGTGCTCGACGACAGTTCGGTGATCCAGCAGCTGAACCCGACGCTGGCCGGGCCGTTGCAGACGGGCTTCGCCGAGGCCATGTCGACGGTGTATGTCGTGGCGTCGATACTCGCGCTGGTGGCATTGGTGATGGTGCTGTTCTGGAAGGAGATTCCGCTGCGGGAATCCGGCGGGATCGATGCCGATGCGCGCGCGGACGGAAGCGTTCCCGAATAGGGAGAATCATCGGAATAGGCAGGAATCGGACAGTTTGAAATCCGTGTTGCAAACTGTTAACTGCTTATTAATTGATGGCGATTCCTGCGGGCCTGGAGGACGGTTGAAGCCACCGGTAAAAGAATGGTAAATCGCCGCCGGAGTGACCGATTCGCGTAGTTCTCCGATTCGCGTGGCAACACTCTGGATCGGCCGACGGCTCTTATTCGTAGGGATCTGAACAGTCACATTCTCCCAGCTAGCGACGGTATGGGCGATTCGAGTAGTTCCAGGCTGAAGGATTTCCGTAAAGACGACAGGCCTAGTCTGTGAAATGAATTACAGCAGCTTGAAGTGTATTAGCTAGAGGTTCACTGTATCTGATACAAGATGTCGCATGATGAGATGAAAAAGTCATCGAATTGCGACAAAACCTACCCACCGGCGCGCGATGTGGTCCGACCCACCGCTCTGCCGCAGGGCTTGGTCAGCGCGACAGCGTGGTCGCCGATATCGGAACACGGCAAAGAAGGTTGACCATGGTTGAACTACTCGACGCAATGGCGGTGGAGCAAATCGACACGAACTTCTTTCGTGGCAAGCTCCAGCACCGAACCGCGTTGGTCCGGACGTTCGGCGGCGAGGTGGCCGCGCGGGCGCTGGCGGCGGGTTCGTCCGGGATGCACGCCGGATTCTCGGTCCATTCGATCCACGGGTACTTCGTCCGGCCGACGACGCCGGAGATCCCGATCGACTATCTGGTCGACACCGTCAAGCTCGGCCGATCGTTCGCGGTGCGCCGAATCCGGGCGTTGCAGCACGGCCGGGAGACCTTCCTGATGGTCGCCTCGTTCCATGTCGGCGGCCACGGCGTGCGGCACGCCGACCCGTGTCCGTCGGCTCCCGAACCGGAAGACCTCGTCCCGATCGGGATGGGCGACACGGGCAACGAATGGGACGGCTGGGATATCCGCCGCGTACCGGACGGCGCGATCTGCGCTGCCCGCCAACAGGTTTGGCTCCGATACACCGGTGAGCTGCCGGACTGCCCGGTTACGCACAGCTGCGCGCTGACCTACGCCAGCGACATGACGCTGCTGGGCGCGGCCGTCGCGGCGCACCCCGGCATCGCCATCCAGACCGCCGCACTGGACTATTCGATCTGGTTCATGCGCCCGTTCCGGGTGGACGACTGGTTGCTCTACGACGAGATATCGCCGTCCGCGGCCGGCGGCCGGGCCTTCACCCAGGGCCGGATCTTCAGCCGCAACGGCGATTTGGTGGCGATGGTCGCGCAGGAACGGATGCTGCGGCTGGCCGAGCCCGCCTTCCTGTCCGACGCCGCGGACCTGCTGGATCGGGAGGCCTCCTGATGACCCCCGTGTATGTCGGCCTCACCGACAAGGCTTTTCTACGACTGCACCACGGTTACGGCGCGCCGGTCATCAGCCAGACGGTGACCATCATGGCGAACCGGCTCACCGACGATCAGCTGAGCGAGATGTACGCCCAGCTGCGCTCCGGCCCGTTCATGCGGCGGGTGCGGCGACCGCGGGTACCGTTCGCCCGCTGGCGCTGGGTACTGGCGGACACCGCCTTGCCGTTGCGCCTGGAGCGCGCCGCGATTGACGACGCCGCCGCGCTGGCCTGGGCAAACGATCAGGCGCAGTACCCGCTGGATCCGGAAAACGGCTACGGGTGGCGGCTTTCGGCGGTACCCACCCGATCCGGCGGCATGGTCTGTTCCTGTGTCGCTTCGCATGCCATCGCCGATGGCCACGCTGGACTGATGGCGGCCATCGGACTGGTCCAACCCGAACTCGCCACGACGGAAGGTCTCGACGATGTCGTCCGGCTCCGCGACGAGCTGAAGGACGGCCTGAATCGCGGCATCGCCGTTGCGCGAGAAGTGGTTTCGGAGGCGCGCCGGGCCTATCGAGATCCGTCGCACCGCAAGGCGATACGCCAGGCGTTGGCCAAAGGCGAAGGAGCACAAGAGCCGCCACCGCTCGGCTGGCGCGAGGGCTCGGTGATCGCCACCTTCGACGCGGCGCACTGGAAGGAGCTCGCGGCCCAACGCGGCGGTTCCCCCAACACGTTGTACCTCGCCCTGGTCGCCGATCTGCTCCGGCACTGCGGATCGGTCGGCGACACCACGCCATTGGTGTTGATGACCGCCGTCCGAATCCTCCGGGAGCAAGACCAGATCGATTCGAATTCCTTTGCCCGCGTGCCGATCATGGTGCAACGGGAGTGGCTCGATCGTTTCGACCTCGGCCCGCTGCGCGCGGCCAGCAAGGCCGGGTTCAGCACGGTGCACGGCGTGGGCGCCGGCGGTATCTCCCGCCCGCGGAACATGCCGCCCGAGCTGATCGACGTGCTCCCCGAGGGCGTGGTCGAACGCCTCGTCGACACCCCGCCGATCACCGTCGGAATGTGTTCCAACATGGGCGTTCTCGACCCGTTCGTGCCGACGGTGATGCGCCACGGCGCGGAGCCGTCGACGTTCGTGATGCGCGGTGTGTTCCAGGGCATCGACACCGAACAGGCGGGCCGGCAGCCGATCGCGCTGGCGACCTGGCTCTCGGAGTTCGACGGGAAGATCCAGTGGGTCCTGGAGAGCCTCAAACCCGAAATGGCGCACACCGACGAAGAACTGGGCTTCCTGGCGCGATTGATCGCCGAGGCCTGGGGATTGACCCCGCTGCAAGTCAGCACCGGCGGCGGCAGTACGAGCAAGACAGCCAGGGAGTTCTCATGACCAAGCCACTGATCAAACTGGGCACCGACTTCGTCTACGACCCGCACCCGGTGTACGACGAACTGCGCAAGCAGGGTCCGATCCATCACGTTCTGCTGCCCAACGGGCTGACCTCCTGGCTGGTAGTCGACTATCAGCTGGCCCGTGAGGTGCTCGCCGACGGCCGGATCAAGAAGGGCGCGGCCGCGCTGGCGCCGATCACCACCCGGCTGCGGCCCGGCGATTCGTACACGACGGTGAGCACGGACCTGTGGGAGCACATGCTCAGCTCCGACCCGCCGGACCACACCCGCCTGCGCAGGCTGGTGACCAAGGCGTTCACCGCGCGCACCGTGGAGCGGCTGCATCCACGCATCGACGCGCTCGCCGATCAGCTGCTCGACGAGATGGCGGGCACATCGGAGGTCGACCTGATCGCCGACTACGCGCTGCCGATCCCGATGACGGTCATCTGCGAGCTCTTCGGCGTGCCGGAGGCCGATCGCGCGCGGTTCCGCGAGCTGTCCACCACCATGACGGCCTCGTCCGCGGAGAACGCCGAAGATCAAGTGGCGGCGGCAGATTCGCCGTTCTACGCGACGGCGGCCGAGCGCGGCGCGGCGAGCATCGAGCTGGCCACGTATCTGATCGGACTGGTCGCCGAGCGCGCGAAGGACCTCGGCGAGGACCTGCTGTCCCAGCTGATCATGGCCAATCACGAAGGGGACAAGCTCAGCGACCGCGAACTGATCGCGATGCTGTTCCTGATCCTGGTGGCCGGTCACGAGACGACGGTCAACCTGATCGGCAACGGGCTCTACGCGATGCTGCGCGATCGGGTGCTGTACGAGGAGCTGATCCGGACTCCGGAACAGATCCCGGCGGCGATCGAGGAGTTCCTGCGGCACGAGGGGCCGGTCCACCTGGCCACGCTGCGCTACACCTCGGAGCCGATCACCTTGGCGGGCATCGATATTCCGGCCGAGGAGCTGGTGTCGGTGTCGCTGGCCGCGGCCGATCACGATCCGAGTCAGTTCGTGAACCCGCACGCCATCGAGATCGGCAAGGCCGGCCAGAGTAAGGGCGGGCACCTGGCCTTCGGGCACGGCATCCACTACTGCGTCGGCGCTCCGCTGGCCAGGCTGGAGGCCAAGGTCGCGTTCGAGAAGATCCTGGCCCGCTACCCGAACATGAAGATGGCCGACGAGGTGCAGTGGCGGCCCAGTACCTTCCTGCGTGGCCTGCAAACCCTGCCGACCGTGATCGATTGACCGACCGAGGGCCCAGATCGGTCGCGATCTGGGCCCTCGAGTCTTCGATCAGCCGAACTTGATGCCCTGTGCCAGTGGCAGTTCGGCGGAGTAGTTGATCGTGTTGGTGGCCCGGCGCATGTACGCCTTCCACGAATCCGAACCGGATTCGCGGCCGCCGCCGGTCTGCTTCTCGCCGCCGAACGCGCCGCCGATCTCGGCGCCGGAGGTGCCGATGTTGACGTTGGCGATGCCGCAGTCGGAGCCGTCGGCGGCCAGGAAGCGCTCCGCCTCGCGCTGATCGGAGGTGAAGACCGCGGACGAGAGTCCCTGCGGCACTTCGTTGTGCAGGGCGATCGCGGTGTCGAAGTCGTGATAGGTCAGCACGTACAGGATCGGTGCGAAGGTCTCCTCGCGCACCACCGCGGTCTGGGCGGGCATCCGCACGATCGCGGGCCGCACGTAGTACGCGTCGTCGCCGAAACCGTCGACTCGCTCACCGCCGCAGATCAATTCGCCGCCGTCGGCGAGCGCCTTGTCCAGCGCGGCACGCATGCCCTGGTAGGCCCGGCCGTCGATCAGCGGGCCGACCAGCACCCCGTCCTCGAGCGGATTGCCGACGCGCAGTTGCTGATACGCGCTCTCGATCCGTTCGACCAGCGGCCCGACCACGTCGGCGTGCACGATCAGCCGGCGCAGCGAGGTACACCGCTGCCCGGCGGTACCCGCCGCGGCGAACACGATGCCGCGCGCCGCGAGCTCCAAATCCGCTGAGGGCGTGACGATCGCGCCGTTGTTGCCGCCCAGCTCGAGCAGGCAGCGGCCGAACCGCTCGGCCACCCGCGGCGCCACGATCTTGCCCATCCGCACCGAGCCGGTCGCGCTCACCAGCGCCACCCGCTCGTCGTCCACCAGCTGGGACCCGATCTCCGCGCCACCCTGAATCAGTTGGTGCACTTCGGGATCCGCGCCGACATCGGTCGCCGCGCGGCGCAGCAGGGAGTGACACGCCAGCGCGGTCAGCGGCGTCGTCTCCGACGGCTTCCACACGACAGTGTCGCCGCAGACCAGCGCGATCGCGGTGTTCCATGCCCACACGGCCACGGGGAAGTTGAACGCCGAGATGACCCCGACGACGCCCAGCGGGTGCCAGGTCTCCATCAACCGGTGCCCCGGTCGCTCCGAGGGCATCGTCTGGCCGTAAAGCTGGCGCGACAGGCCGATCGCGAATTCACAGACGTCGATCATTTCCTGCACTTCGCCCGCCGCCTCGGGGCCGATCTTGCCGGCCTCCAGCGTGACCAGCTCGGCGAGCTCACTCTTGTGCGTGGTGAGCAATTCGGCCAGCCGGCGCACCACCGCGGCGCGGATCGGCGCGGGCACCGTGCGCCAGGCGCCGAATGCCGTGGCCGCGCGCTCGATTGCGGCATCGACCTCGGCCGATGTGCTGGACTTCAGGGTCGTCAACCGGGTGCCGGTGATGGGGCTACGGGCGGGCAGATCGCCCGATTCCGGGGGTTCCACGCCGAGCCCGCGCAGCACGGCCGTCGCGCGCTCCGCCAGTTCCTGGGTGGTCTGGTCGCCGAGTACATCCGTCATCTGTTGCTCCGCCGTACCTTTCGGCCGCAATGCGGCATATCTGTCCCATGTCTTGGGAGGATCGGGGTGAGGTTTCTGCCACGAGGGGGTCCGCCTGGGTTAGTCTCCGCTGATGGCGGATACACCTGCACGACCTGCACTCGACGACATTGATCGCCTGCTGATTCGGGAATTGATGGCCGATGGGCGCGCCACCTTGTCGAACCTGGCCGAGAAGGCGAGCCTGTCGGTGTCGGCTGTGCAATCGCGGGTGCGCAGGCTGGAAGCGCGCGGGGTGATCCGCGGGTACACGGCGCATGTCGACCCGGAGGCACTCGGCCAGCTGTTGTCGGCATTCGTCGCGATCACTCCTCTCGACCCATCGCAGCCGGATGACGCCCCCGCAGTGTTGCAGCACATCCCCGGGATCGAGGCGTGCCACTCGGTGGCGGGCGACGAGAGCTACATGCTGCTGGTCCGCGTGGCCTCGCCGCGGCACCTCGAGCAACTGTTGCAGGAGATCAGAGCGACCGCCAACGTCAGGACCCGAAGCACCATCATCCTGCAGACATTCTATGACAGGTAGCCGTTACGTGTAATTAATCCGCTTTCCTGTACAGAAACCGTAAATTTTCGTATCCTAGATGGCGTGACCATCGAACTGGAACGCACCCGCCCGGCGGTCACCCCCGCCGCCCGGGTGCACGAGATTCTGTCGGCCAGCATCCTCGCTGATGGCTTCGATTTAGTGCTGGACTTACAGGAGTCCCGCGGCTGCACACTCGTCGACGAACGTGACGGCAGCTCCTACCTCGACATGTTCGGCTTCTTCGCGTCCAACGCGCTGGGGATGAATCACCCCGCGCTGGCCGAGGACGCCGACTTCCGCGAAGAGCTGGTGACCGCCGCCCTCAACAAGCCGAGCAACTCCGACATCTACACCGTGGAAATGGCGCGGTTCGTCGAGACGTTCGTCCGAGTGCTCGGCGATCCCCGGCTGCCGCACCTGTTCTTCATCGACGGCGGCGGGCTCGCCGTGGAGAACGCGCTGAAGATCGCGTTCGACTGGAAGAGCAGGCACAACGAAAGCAACGGCCGCGCACCGGAACTCGGCACCAAGGTGCTGCACCTGACCGGCGCGTTCCACGGCCGCACCGGCTACACCATGTCGCTGACCAACACCGACCCGGTGAAGACCGCCCGATTCCCCAAGTTCGACTGGCCGCGCATCGACGCGCCCTACCTGAGCGACGACTTCGACATCGATGAGGCCGAGGCCCGCGCGCTGGATCAGGCGCGGCGCGCGTTCGCCGAAAACCCGCACGACATAGCGTGTTTCATCGCCGAGCCGATCCAGGGCGAGGGCGGCGACCGGCACATGCGGCCGCAGTTCCTGCAGGCCATGCAGCAGCTCTGCCACGAGAACGACGCGCTGTTCGTGCTCGACGAGGTGCAGACCGGCGTCGGCATGACCGGCACCACCTGGGCCTACCAGCAGCTCGGCGTGCAGCCGGACATCATCGCGTTCGGCAAGAAGACCCAGGTCTGCGGCGTGATGGCGGGCGGGCGCGTGGACGAGGTGCCGGACAACGTGTTCGTGGTGAACTCCCGGATCAACTCGACCTGGGGCGGCAATCTGACCGACATGGTGCGGGTGCGGCGCATTCTCGAGGTGCTCGAGCAGGATTCGCTGATCGAGCGGTCGCGGGCGCTCGGCGCGCACCTGCTCGAGCGGCTGCAGACCCTGGCGGCGCAGCATCCGAGCATCACCGAACCGCGTGGACGCGGGCTGATGTGCGCGGTCACCGTGTCGTCGGTGCAGCTGCGGGACGAGGTGCTGACCGCGTTGCGCGAGCGGGAGCATGTGCTGATCCTCGGCACCGGCGAGCGGAGCATTCGCTTCCGGCCGCCGCTGACCGTCGGCGTTGCCGAGCTGGACGCGGCGGTGGACGCGCTGGATCGGGTGCTGGCCGGCTTCGAGTAGGCCGATACGCGTTCTGCGTGATTTCGCGCGGTCTGTCCTACGGGCAGGCCGCGCGTTTTTGCCGGTTCAACCGGATATTTACGGCAATCCGCCCGCCTCGGCGCGGACTGCCCGGAAATGTTGGTGTCCGCCCTTAGGCTTCGCACCCATGTCATCTCGTCTTCACCACCCCCTGGCACGGTGCGGCGCGTGAACCGACTGCGCACGTACTCGAACTGCGCGCCCCATACCCTCGTCGTATCGATCGCGGTGTTGACCGCCGTAACCGGTTGCGCCGCCAGCGAAGCGGGGACGGTTGCCGCTCCCGCATCCACGGTCGCGGCGGCCGCCCCTGCGCCGAACCTGACCGATCTGCTACCCGGGATGCCGCCGCCGCTGTCGCCGACCGATGTCTACGCCGCCAACCGGGAACTGAGTCCGGCTGTGGCGGAACATCGTTCGCTGGTCTACGTGCCGAACAGCCAGTCGCACTCGGTGACGGTGATCGATCCGGCCACCTTCGAGGTGATCGACAACTTCCCGGCCGGCGGTGCGGAACCGCAGCACGTGGTGCCGTCCTATGACCTGCAGACGCTGTATGTCACCAACGATCTGCCGATCGGCTCGGGCAGTCTGCTGCCGATCGATCCGCGCACCGGCACAGCGGGCGAACCGATTCCGGTGCGCGATCCCTACAACATGTATTTCACGCCAGACGGTCAGTTCGCGGTGGTCATGGCCGAGGCGGACAAGTCGCTGGACTTCTACGATCCGCGCAGCTGGGAGAAGCTGCACTCGATGGCGGTGCCGGATTGTGCGGGTGTCGATCACATGGACTTCACCGCCGATGGCCGGTTCGCGCTGGTCAGTTGCGAATTCATCGGCCGGATGCTGGTTTTCGACGTTGCCGAGCGCTCGGTGGTCAAGATGATCGACCTGCCGGACGGGCGTTCCGGCATGCCGCAGGACGTGAAGCTGTCGCCGGACGGGCGCACGTTCTTCATCGCGGACATGGTCGCCGACGGCGTCTACACCGTCGACGCGAGCACCTTCGAGAACAGTGGGTTCGTGCCGACCGGCAAAGGGGCGCATGGACTTTACGTGACCCGCGACTCCAGTCAGATGCTCATCACCAATCGGCACGAGGGGAGCATCTCGGTCTGGGACTTCGCCGCAAACCAGCTGGTACACAAGTGGTTCCTGCCCGGCGGCGGCAGTCCGGACATGGGCAATATCTCCGCCGACGGACGTGTGTTCTGGGTTTCCGGGCGGCATCACGGCGAGGTCTACGCCGTAGATATCGTCAACTGGAATCTGTTGGCGCGCATCCCCGTAGGTAAGGGGGCGCACGGCTTGACCGTCTGGCCGCAGCCCGGTCGCTACTCCACCGGGCACACCGGCGTCATGCGGTAGGCATTGCCGCAGCGCGCATTTCCGCGCGCTGCGCACCCAGATTGCCGGCGATAGACGCCTGTAGCTGGCGAAGACGTGCGCGGCATCATGCAGTCGATCAGCTGCGCGGGGTGTCGATGGGGCGCAGGTCGAGAGCACCTTCGACGAAGCGGTGGACGGTGGTGAGTCCCGCTTCCAGGGCCGGCTCGTAGCCCGCACGCGCCCAGCCGGTGAGTTCGGCGGTGCCGTCGCCGGTGGGGCGCGCGCCTACCTCGGCGACCATTTCCGCCGTTGTCGGCTCGCAGACCGCCCAGGAGAAGTGCGATTCGTCGGCCCATCCGGCCGTGCGCAACGCAACATAGCCCGGGTCGGTGATGCCACCCTCGGCGAGCGCGGGACGGTCGTCGATGCGGTCGTCGGCGCGCAGTGCGCGCAGATACCAAGTACCCGCGTTGATCTCGATCGGTTCCATCAGCGCCCGTGCCCATCGCGGTACATCGGTGACGTCGGCAGCAGGTCCATGCCCCGAGGTTAGCGGCTGCTGTCCGGCACGCGGCGATCAGTCGATGGCGTCCTGGCCGCGGTTCCTGCGGTTGCCGCGGTCTCGTCGGCGATCGCGGTCCCGGTCGTCATGGTTGTGCCTGCTGCCGAACAGCAGGGCGCCCATCAGCGGGATGGCCAGGAACCACAGCCAGCTGCCGGTGACGAAGAACAGGATGACCGCGAGGATCGGGATCACCGCCATCACCCGCTCCGGCCACTCGGAGAGGAATCCGGACTCCGGTTTGGCCGGTACCGCCGCGGCCTTGACGAGCGGATCCGGCAGATCGGCGAATACCGGCGTGATGTCGCCGCGCGTGACCGCGGCCGCGACAACCGCACTGCGCTCATCGAATTCCGCGACGCTGAGCCGCCCGGCTGCGAAATGATCGGACAGTCGCTGCATGGCTGCTTCACGCTCTGCGGTGCCGATACGAATTTCGGGTAGGTCCTCCATGAGGAAAAGGCTAGCGGGAGGTTCAACGCCATGGGTGCGACGTGGTTCGGCCACTTTCGCCTCGATCGATCACTCGGCAGCGGTAGCACCGGGCAGGTGTGGCTCGCGTACAACAGCATCGCCGACCGGGTGGTCGCATTGAAGGTTCTGTCCGCCACGGTGGCGGCCGACTCCACGTACCGTCAGCGGTTCACCAGGGAGGCGCGATTGGCGGCCCAGGTGCGCGGTCCGCACCTCGCGGCGATCCACACCTTCGGCGAGCTCGACGGCAGGCTCTATCTCGAACTGGAGCACATCGAGGGTTCCGACCTCGCTACGGTGCTCCGGTTGGAGGGGCCGATGCCGCCGGCGCGGGCGGTCCGCGTCGTGATGCAGGTCGCGCAGGCGCTCGATGCCGCGCACCGGATCGGGCTGGTGCATCGTGACGTCAAACCGTCGAACATCATGCTCGGCACCGACCACCTCGTGCGCCTGATCGACTTCGGTACGGCGTATCGGATCGATCAGCCCGCCATCACGACGAGCAGCAATGTGGTCGGCACCCTGGCCTACATGGCGCCGGAACGCTTCTCCGGTTCGGGCGACGCCCGCTCGGACCAATACTCGCTGGCCTGTGTTCTTTACGAATGTCTCACCGCGCGAAGGCCGTTCGGCGATGCCGACGCGGCGCAGTCACTGCTCGCACATCTGATGACGGACCCACCGCTGGCCGCCGAGCTGAACCCCGCGGTGCCCGCCGCTTTGGACGCCGTCATCGCCCGGGGCATGGCCAAGGTGCCGGAGCAACGCTGTCTCAGCGCAGGTGAATTCGCGTCGGCCGCCTACGCCGCGGTCACCGGGCTCGACGTGCCGACCGTAGAGACGGCCGCTGTGGTGCTGCCCACGCGGCCCGGATCGACTCTGCCGTTTCGGGTGGCCGAATCGGGGCCGCCGATCCGGACCGGTGATCCAGGTCCGCGTCCCGCGCCGCACTCGGCGCAGGCGAGGCGGAGGGTCGCGGCCGGCGTCCTGGTTGCCCTGCTGGGCGCGATGGGCGTCGCGCTGTGGCTGGATTTGCCCGGCGATGAGGGGAAGGGCTCGGCCGCAGCGATATCCATGCCGACAACGTCGGCCGAGTCGGCTCCGTCCGCGCAGCCGCCGCCTCGAGCCCAGACCTCGGATGCTGTCGCACCGGCACCGGAGACTGCGCCGGTAAGGGCTGTTCCAGTCGCTTGGCAACCGTGCGATCCCAGCGTGGATGGGCAGGGTTTCGCCGGGGACGGCACGGTGTTGCAGTGCGTCGGCACCGGCGGCCGGATCGCGAACTGGATGCCGGCTATGCCGATCGCCGAGAAGCCGAAGCCGAATACGCCGAAGCCGGGCCGCGATGACACCGGTGGCGGCAACAACGGCAATGGGCATGGCAAGCACGGCAACGACAAGTAGCGCACCTCGGCGAACGGCCGTGTGCCTCGCGTGACGAGGGTGTTGTTGACGACACACTGGCCGCCGACGCGGGGCGGGGTTAGGCTCCGAAGGAGGTTGGGTTCTTTGGTGTTCGCGGCGTGAGCTGGTGTTTTCCGGTGGCGCCGTGGTTGATCGGAGACCGGCGGGCCGGGCCTGGACAAGTCGACGACGACTGGAGGTTCGCGATGGGGGAGGTGCGATTCGGGGGATACCGGCTGGAGCGGTTACTCGGCCGGGGTGGCATGGGGCAGGTCTGGCTGGCGTATGACGACGCGGGCACGCGGTGGGTGGCGTTGAAGCTGCTGCCGAGTGAGCTGGCGGCGGATGCGGGGTATCGCAAGCGATTCGAGCGCGAGGCCGAGGTGGTGGCCAAGCTGCGCGATCCACATATTCCGCGGATCCATCGGTTCGGGGAGATCGATGGCCGGTTGTTCATCGATATGGAGTTCGTCGAGGGGCACGACCTGGCGAGCACGGTGGCCGCAGGGAAGTTGGCGCCTGCCGCGGCGGTCGGGATCGTCGGGCAGGTGGCGGTCGCGCTGGATGTGGCGCATCGGGCCGGGCTGGTGCATCGAGATGTCAAGCCGTCCAACATCGTTGTGCATTCCAGTGGGTTCGCGTATCTGATCGACTTCGGCATCGCGCACGGGATCGGCCAAACCGCGGTCACGACAACCGGATTGGCGATCGGGACGCTGGCCTACATGGCGCCGGAGCGGTTCACCGGTAAGGCGGACGCTCGGGCCGATGTCTACTCGCTGGGCTGTGTTCTCTACGAATGTCTCACCGCCGCTAGGCCTTACGGTGATACCGATCCTGCGCAGCAGATGCATGCGCACCTGATGACCGATCCGCCTCGTGCCGCATCACGCAACGCCGCGGTTCCGGCCGCGCTGGATGCTGTCATTGCGCGGGCCATGGCCAAGCAGCCTGGCGACCGCTATTCCACCGCAGGAGATTTCGCCGCCGCCGCGCATGCGGCGATCGGCACTCGGCCACCGGTTTCGTCGGCACGGCCGCCGAAATCGCCCGCGCTGACCAAGGTTCTACCGGAGTCCGGACCCACGCCCACTCGCGTCGAGACCCGCCGGGCGGAGCATGTGCAGCCGGTCGGGCTCGGGCAGAGCTTGCCGCGATCCGGCCCCGCTGCCACCCGCGTGGAGGCCGGGCGAGGGCGCCTCGCGCGGCCGGTCGGGTCTGCGTGGGGTGTTCCACAATCCGGCCCGATGCCGACTCTGGGCAGGCAGTCGGCTGCGGTGTACCCCGGGGCGAAATCGCCTGCGCCGACGAAGGTTATGCCTGAGCCAGGGCCGACGCCGACTCGGGTGGAGACTCGGCTCGCGCCGGTGAATTATCCTCTGCCGCAGCAGTATCCGGCGGGGTCAGGTCGCGCTGTCGAGCGGTACCAGGCGGGCGGGGGAGTGCGCGGGGGCGTGGTTCCACAGCGTGGTGCCGTGGTGCCGGATGGTCGTCCGGCCGGATACTTTGCGCCGTCGTCTGGTCCGCAGGTGGGTTCGGTTGCGCAGCAAGTCGGTGCCGCTGCGCGGGGGTTGCGCGCGCTGGTGCGTTCGCGTTCGGCTCCGTCGAAGCCGGGGTCTGTTGGTCCGGCGGCGGACCCTCGGGTGGTGCAGTCGAGCCCGGGTGTGCCGCAGCAGCGTTATCCGGTCGGGTATGGGCGGAAGGTTTTCCCCGCCCCGGCGAAACCGCCCAAGTATCAGCGGTATTCGGATACTCGGCGGCCGATCGTGCCGGTGCGGCGCCGGCGGCGCAAGCGCGGCGGGGTGGTGTCCAAGGTGATCGGGGCGCTGGTGGTGATGTTCCTGACGCCGTTCATGTTGGCGGCGGGGTGCGTGGCGTTGTTGGCGGGCACTCGGGCCGGCGACTCGGGCGGGACCGGTGCGCCGCCGCCGACGGCGATGGCGGAGGAGAATCCGGCGCCGCCGCCGGATCGGCCTGAGGCGCCGGGACTTCCGGTGGCGGGAACGCCGGTGCGGGACGGGAAGTTCGAGTTCGTCGTCAGCGATGTCGACACCGGTGTGCACCGCGTGGGCCTTCAGTCGGCGACGGGTTCGTTCGTGATCGTCACCCTCGAGGTCCGCAACATCTCCGCCGAGTCGAAGTGGTTCCTCCCGGTCGGCCAGCGACTGTTCGACGCACAGGGCACCCCCTTCGAGCACAATGCCACCGCCACCATATGGCAGTCCGCCCAGCACAGCTTCAACTACTCGTTCGAACTCCCCCCAGGCGAATCCGCCACAACCCAACTGGTTTTCGACGTCCCCGCCGACACCACCCCAACCCACTTGGAGCTACACGACTTCGTCCTCTCCAACGGCGTCTCGGTCCGCCTGGACTAGCTCCCCGGCCTGGTCTGATAAGCCACATCCTTCGTCGGGCGTGCGGCTCACATGAAGAGTGCGGCTCCAACCCTTCACGCGGACAGCAAGTTCTGTTCCAACCATCCCGCGCACAGCAAGATCCGCACTCTGTCTAGGCCCGAGCCTGGCCAGCCACATCCGCACAGCGCGGTGTGCCAAAGGGCGTACAGCTCCAATCCGCCACACGGATAGCAGGGTCGGCTCCAAAAAGTCACGCGGACAGCAAGATCCGCACTCCGACTCGGGATCCGCACTGGCTCTAGGGCCCTATTCTCGGTGCGGATCCCGAGTCAGGGTGCGGCTGGTCAGGGAGGCCCGGCTTTCGCGGGAGACCTGGGTTGGTCAGGCGACGCGGGCGGTGTCGGACAGCGCCGACATGACCGCGCGGCGGCCGATGTCCAATGCCGCGGCGAGCAGCGTGGTGTCGCGGGCGGCGCTGTCGATGTCGGGGGAGCCGAGGGGCGGGTGGATCTGCAAGACGGCGTCGCCGAGTTCGGCGAGGGCGCTGTCCTCGATCGCCTGCTGATGCGGGCGCTGGACCCACGCGCGGTAGGCGCCGGGCGCGATCGCGCGTAGATAGCTGCCGCCGACTACGCGGTGCAGCAGCGAGGCGGGCGGGCGTTGTTCGTCGATGCGCCGGGTGCGTAGGACGAGCGCGTGGGTGGCACCGCTGCGGACGGCGGTGCGGATCGGGACGGTCTCGGTGAGCCCGCCGTCGAAGTACTGCGCGTCGCCGAGCGCGACCGGCGGGCCGGCCAGGATGGGCAGCCCCGCGGAGGCGCGTAGCGCACGCATGAGGGTGCGTTTGTCGACGATGTGCGGGTGCAGGTCGACCGCGCGGCCGGTGCGGATGTCGGTGGCGATGGGGTGAAAGGTGGTGGAGTTGGCCAGGATCGCCGGGAAGTTCATCCCCTCGACGCCGTCGTAGACCTGATGCACCAGGTAACGCAGGTCGAACGCGGGCCGCCCGCGCAGCAGCCTGGCCGGATCGATGGCCCGGCGCATGATCTCCGGATCGGTCCAGGAGCGCATGCCCGAGCGCGCGCGGCCGCCGAGCAGCCAGGCTCCGTTGATCGCGCCCGCAGAGGTGCCGTAGACCGCGTCGAAGACCGCGCCCAAGCCGAGTTCCTCGATGGCCGACACCATGCCGCTGGAGTAGACGCCGCGACTGCCGCCGCCCTCGACGACGAGCACCAGCCGATTCCCGTCGGCGCGGTTGCCCGCCACGCGACGGGCGCGGATCATCTCCGCGACGACGGAGACGATCTGCGTACTGGTCACCGGACCACGATACGACAGAGCGGGCGCGGACGTCATTGTCCTGCGCCCGCTCGGAGCGGTGTTCGCCCTACGTTTACGCGGGCTACTTGATCTCGGCGAGCACCGTTCCCTGAGTGATCGCGGCGCCGGCCTCGACGGTCAGCCCGGTGACCACACCGGCCTTGTGCGCGTTGACCGGGTTCTCCATCTTCATGGCCTCGAGCACCACGATCAGGTCGCCCGCCTCGACGGTCTGGCCCTCTTCGACGGCCACCTTCACCACGGTGCCCTGCATCGGCGCGGTGACCGCGTCACCGGAGGCCGCACCGGCCCCGGCGCCGCCACGGGTGCGCGGCTTCGGCTTCTTGCGAACCACACCGGCGCCGTTACCCGCGGCCGCGCCGCCGCCACCGAGGCTGAACTGCCCGGGCAGCGACACCTCGACGCGACGCCCGCCGACCTCGACGACGACCTTCTGCCGGGGCAGATCCTCGTCCTCGTCGGCCGGTGCACCGGCGGTGAACGGCTCGACGGTGTTGTTCCACTCGTTCTCGATCCACTTGGTGTAGACGTCGAACTTCGTGCCGTCACCGATGAACGCGGGGTCCTCGACGATCGCCTGGTGGAACGGGATGACCGTGGCCAGCCCCTCGACCCGGTACTCGGCCAGCGCGCGCCGGGCCCGCTCGAGCGCCTGGGTGCGGTTCTCGCCGGTGACGATCAGCTTGGCCAGCATCGAGTCGAACTGCCCGCCGATCACGCTGCCCTGCACCACGCCGGAATCGACGCGCACGCCGGGGCCGGTCGGCTCCTGGTAGACGGTGACCGGGCCGGGGGCGGGCAGGAAGCCGCGACCGGCGTCCTCGCCGTTGATCCGGAACTCGAACGAGTGGCCGCGCGGGGTCGGGTCTTCCTTGATGGACAGTTCCTCGCCGTTGGCGATGCGGAACTGCTGGCGCACCAGGTCGATGCCCGCGGTCTCCTCGGTGACCGGGTGCTCGACCTGCAGGCGGGTGTTCACCTCGAGGAACGACACCGTCTCGCCCTGCACCAGGTACTCGACCGTGCCCGCGCCGTAGTAGCCGGCTTCCTTGCAGATGGCCTTGGCCGAGGCGTGGATCTTGGCGCGCACGTCGTCGGACAGGAACGGCGCGGGCGCCTCCTCGACGAGCTTCTGGAACCGGCGCTGCAGCGAGCAGTCGCGGGTGCCCGCGACCACGACGTTGCCGTGCTGGTCGGCGATGACCTGCGCCTCGACGTGGCGGGCCTTGTCGAGGTACTGCTCGACGAAGCACTCGCCACGACCGAAGGCGGCGACCGCCTCGCGGGTGGCCGACTCGAACAGCTCGGGGATCTCCTCGACGGTGTGCGCGACCTTCATGCCGCGGCCACCGCCACCGAAGGCGGCCTTGATCGCGACGGGCACGCCGTACTCCTTGGCGAACGCGACGACCTCGTCGGCGTTCTTCACCGGGTCCTTGGTGCCTGCGGCCATCGGCGCCTTGGCCCGCTCGGCGATGTGCCGGGCGGTGACCTTGTCACCGAGATCGCGGATGGACTGCGGCGAGGGGCCGATCCAGATCAGCCCGGCGTCGATGACGGCCTGGGCGAAGTCGGCGTTCTCGGAAAGGAATCCGTAGCCGGGGTGGATGGCGTCGGCGCCGGAGCGCGACGCGGCATCGAGGATCTTGTCGAACACGAGGTACGACTCGGCCGAGGTCTGGCCGCCGAGCGCGAACGCTTCGTCGGCGAGCTGCACGAAGGGGGCTTCGGCGTCGGGCTCCGCGTAGACCGCGACGCTGCCGTAGCCGGCGTCCTTGGCCGCCCGAATCACCCGCACGGCGATCTCGCCTCGATTGGCTACGAGTACCTTCGTGATCCGTGCGCTGGCGTGGCTGGGCACTGAGCCTCCTGTGTGAAATCTTTTTTAGTCGCCCCGTGGTCGACGAAACTACGTCTGGGCGAGTGTAGGCAGTCTGCCAACAGACGCCGAACTCGGCCAGTCCTACTGAACAGTAGGTCGCGGATCACAGCAAGGCCATCCAGATGGAAGTACCTGCGTGCGTTACTTGCCGCGGGCCCGTCGTCCGGCGCCGGCCGGGGCCGCGCCGGGTTCAGTCCCCTTGGCGATCGGCATGCGCACCGAGTTGCCCCATTCGGTCCAGGAGCCGTCGTAATTGCGCACCGTGTCGAAGCCGAGCAGATAGGTCAGCACGAACCAGGTGTGGCTGGAGCGTTCGCCGACCCGGCTGTAGACGACCAGGTCGTCCTCGCTGCCCAGCGCGCCGTAGATCGCGTCCAATTCGGCGCGCGAGCGGAACCGTCCGTCGTTGTTGAACGCCTCGGTCCACGGGATGTTCGCGGCGGTCGGGATGTGCCCGCCGCGCAGCGCCGCGTCCTCCGGGTTGATCGGCGGCTGGATGAGCTCGCCGGAGTACTCGTCCGGCGAACGCACATCGATCAGCGGCTTGCCGAGGTGGGCGAGTACGTCTTCGCGGAACGCGCGGGCGCTGCTGTCGTCGCGTTTGACCGCCGGATAGTCGCTGGGGGTGAGGTGCGGGGTGTCGAAGGTGGTGTCGCGTTCCTCGGAAATCCAGGCGCCGCGACCGCCGTCCAGCAACCGCACATCTTCGTGTCCGAACAAAGTGAAAACCCACAATGTGTGCGCCGCCTGCGCGTTGCCCCGGTCACCGTAGATCACCACGGTATCGTCTCGCTCGATTCCCTTGGCGCGCATCAACTCGGTGAATCGGGCTCCGTCGATGTAGTCACGTGTGACCGGATCGTTCAGATCGCCCCGCCAATCGATCTTGGTAGCGCCGGGAACATGTCCGATGTCATAGAGCAATATGTCCTCGTTGGACTCGACGATCTTGAGTCCTGACGTGCCGATGTTTGCCGACAGCCACTCCGTGGTTACTAGTCGGTGAGGATGTGCGTAAGAACCAAATGCGGGATGAGGGTCCGGAGCAGCGGGCACGATGTGGGTCCTTCACGCGTGGTAGACGGTGGTTTCAGCGGTTCGGGTCTCACAGCGATGGTATGTGTGAGGCGTTAGTGACTCTCGTTTCAGATCACAAATCGGCTGAATGAGCGAATAAATCGCACCTGCATCCGATAAAGTCTCCCGGGAGGAGGGGTGAGCTATGTCCGATTCTTGGCCGCGGCGGCGACTGCTCGCGATCCTACGTGGCGCCAGCGAGCCTCTCGACGCCCAGGAACTGGCCAGAATCACCGGACAACACGTCACCACGGTTCGGTTTCATCTGGATGTGCTCACCAGGGAATCCCTGGTGCGGCAATTTCAGCAACCGCCCCGCGGTCGCGGACGTCCGCGCATCGGATACAGCGCGGTGCAGCGATCGGTCGGTTATCAGGAACTCGCGCAGGTGCTCGCCGATCAACTCGGGCCCGATCCACGCAGGCGTTCCGAGGCGGCCATCGCGGCCGGGCGCTCCTGGGGCGCGAAGCTGGACGCCGGTGATCATCGGGTCGAGTCGCTGGAAGACGCCAAAGACGTCGCCATGACGGTGCTTTCGGAGCTGGGCTTCGCGCCGGAACGCGATCCGAACGAGACCAGCGAGCAGGCGCTGATCCGGCTCACGGCGTGCCCGCTGCGCGAACTCGCGCGCACGCACTCCGAGGTGGTCTGCGGTGTGCACCTCGGCCTGATCAAAGAGGTACTCGACCGCAGCGGCGCGCGCGGTGACATGAACGTGCGCCTGCATCCGTTCGTCGAGCCGGAATTGTGCGTGGTCCGGCTGGAGATGATGGCGCGGCGCGAGCAGGAGCCGCGGCGCGAGCCGGACGGGCGTGAGGTGGTCACGGTGCCGGTGGCCGGGGATGCGACCGGGTCGGAGCCGCTGATCGCGCCGCCGTCAGGTGGCCGGGTGGCCCCACAGCTGCGTAACGGCGACCCCAACGTCGCCAAGCAGTCGGCGCAGCAGTGGTAGACCGATCCCGATCACGCTGGACGGATCGCCGTCGATCCGGTCGACGAACCAGCCGCCCAGTCCGTCGAGGGTGAACGCGCCCGCGACCTGCAACGGCTCGCCGGTGGCGATGTAGGCGTCCAGTTCGTCGGGTTCGGGCTTGGCGAAATGCACTGTGGTGGAACTACAGTCGATCGCCTCGGCGGTGATCCGGCCGTCCTGGAGCCGCAGGACGCAGTGTCCGGTCACCAGATCGGCGCTGCGCCCGGCCATTTCGCCCCAGCGGGCCCTGGCCACCTCGGCGGTATGCGGTTTGCCTTGCAGCTCGCCGTCCACCAGCAGCATCGAATCACAGCCGACGACAACACAATCGGCGGCGAGTTCGGGAATCGTCGCGGCGACCGCCGCGGCTTTGGCCTTGGCCAGCTCGACGACGACCACCTCGGGCGAGGTGTCGTCGGGCAGCGCGGCCTGGAGCGCGTCCTCGTCCACGTCGGACACCCGGACGATCGGATCGATGCCCGCCGAACGGAGTACTTCCCGGCGGGCCGGCGACGCGGAGGCGAGAACGAACCGAGTCACCCGCGCAGGTGCGACAGCTGCGGGAAGGCGTAGGGGGAGAACGGAGACGTGCCCCGGTGCATGAAGGTGGGCCTGCCCCACATGTCGGCCGGGCCGGACGGGGCGGCGGCGCTTTCCGCGGCGGCGGACAGCACACAGACCAGTGCCGCGATCTCCTCGTCGCTCGGGTTGCCCTTCACCACGGTGAAGAACGGCGCGGCGGCCGCGACCGCGGACTCGGCGACCGCCGCGTCCACGTCGGCCACCTCGACCTGGTCGGTGATCGCGCCGACGGTCAGGTCCAGTTCGGCGGCGGTCAAAACATCGTCTTCTGCCACGGTGGTCACAGTGCCAGATCCCTTCTTTGCCTGATCAGGCGTGTTCTCAGTGTGTCTCTACATCCAGTGTGCGCGGCCTACCGAGCGTATCGCTGGATCAACGCCCGGTGTTGCGGCCCGAATCACAGCGGGATGTTGCCGTGCTTCTTCGGCGGCAGCGTTACCATCTTCCGCTCCAGCAGCCGCAGCGCCGAGACGATCTGACCGCGCGTGTGCGAGGGCGGAATGACCGCGTCCACATAGCCGCGTTCGGCGGCGATGTAGGGGTTCACCAAGGTGTCCTCGTACTCGTTCTGCAGCTGAAGCCGCAGCGCATCGACGTCGTCGCCGCTCTTCGCGGCATCGGCGAGCTGCTTGCGGTAGACGAAGCCGACGGCGCCGGAGGCGCCCATCACGGCGATCTGCGCGGTCGGCCAGGCGAGGTTCACATCGGCGCCCATGTGCTTGGAACCCATGACGTCGTAGGCGCCGCCGTAGGCCTTGCGGGTGATCACCGTGATCTTTCCCACAGTCGCCTCGCCGTACGCGTAGAGCAGCTTCGCGCCGCGCCGGATGATGCCGTTGTACTCCTGGCCGGTGCCCGGCAGGAAGCCCGGCACATCGACCAGGGTGAGGATCGGGATGTTGAACGCGTCGCAGGTGCGCACGAACCGCGCGGCCTTCTCCGAGGCGTCGATGTCCAGGCAGCCGGCGAACTGGGTGGGCTGGTTGGCCACGATGCCGACGCTGCGGCCGTCGATCCGGCCGAAGCCGACGATGATGTTCATCGCGCGCTCGGCCTGCACCTCGAGGAACTCGTCGTCGTCGAGCAGGCGACGGATCACCTCGTGCATGTCGTAGGGCTGGTTCGGCGAATCCGGGATGATCGAGTCCAGCTCGCGGTCCTCGTCGGTGAGCGAGTCCTCGATGGCGCCGTCGATCGGGTCGGTGGCCGGGAACCGCGGCGCCTCGGCGCGGTTGTTGCTCGGCAGGTAGGACAGCAGGTCCTTGACGTAGTCGAGCGCGTCCTGCTCGCCGGAGGCAACGTAGTGCGCCACACCGGATTTCACCATGTGCGTGTGCGCGCCGCCGAGGTCCTCCATGGTGACGTCCTCGCCGGTGACCGTCTTGATCACGTCGGGGCCGGTGACGAACATTTGGCTGGTCCCGTCGACCATCACCACGAAGTCGGTGAGCGCCGGGGAGTACACGTGGCCGCCCGCGGCCGCGCCCATGATCAGCGAGATCTGCGGGATCACGCCGGAGGCCTGGATGTTGCGGTGGAAGATCTCGCCGTAGAGGCCGAGCGAGACGACGCCCTCCTGGATGCGCGCGCCCGCGCCCTCGTTGATGCCGACCAGCGGACGGCCGGTCTTGAGCGCCAGGTCCATCACCTTGACGATCTTCTCGCCGTAGACCTCGCCGAGGCTGCCGCCGAACACGGTGACGTCCTGGCTGAAGATGCACACGTCGCGGCCGTCGATGGTGCCGTAGCCGGTCACCACGCCGTCGCCGAGCGGCCGGTTCTCCGCGAGACCGAAGTTCACGCTGCGGTGCCGCGCCAACGCGTCGAGCTCGACGAAGGAGCCCTCGTCCAGCAGCGCAAGGATGCGCTCGCGCGCGGTCATCTTGCCCTTGGCGTGCACCTTGTCGACCGCGGCCTCACCCATCGGGTGCTGCGCCTCATCCAGCCGATTCCGCAGGTCAGCCAGCTTCCCGGCGGTGGTGTGGATGTCGGGGGCGCCCGCTGGATCTTGCGCGGACTGCTGCTGGACACTCGTCATGGCTCCGGAGTGTAACGAGTGACAGTGCTTCCCACTAACCCAGTAGGGGCTACCAGTGGGTAAAAAGCGCAGCTAGATCGGGTTGCCGAAAAGAAACTCCAGGGCTTTTGGCGTATTTGCGCCGGTAGAAAATCGGTATCAATCCACCTGGGCGGCCGGATAGCCTGGAGGAGTCCAGTTTTCGTGCTCAGGGGGAGGAGCCCAGATATGTGGGAATGGAGCAAAACCGTCGCGGAATACGCGGCCGCGGCGTCCTGGACGAGTTGTCGCGAGTTCGAGTCCGAGCCGACGATCCTCGATCCGGACTATCGGCGCGAGGCCACGCATGGGGACGGCGAAGGCGCCGACGGTGCGGCCCGCGCACCGAGCGACGACATGTACATCCTCGTCGGCTAGTCCGGCCACGACCTCGTCCGGCAGGCCGCCGCGCACCAAGTAGCCTGCCCCTGTGACCAGGTCTCCTTTGGATGCAGAGCAGTTGCGGCGCAGTCTCACCGAATCGCCCGAGCTGTCGTTCTTCCGCCACATCGAGGTGGTGGAGTCGACCGGGTCCACCAACGCGGACCTGATCGCGCGCGCCGGCGAACCAGACGCCGACCGCGCGGTACTCCTTGCAGAGGCGCAGGAGCAAGGGCGCGGCAGGCACGCACGCACCTGGGTGAGCCCGCCGCGGGCGCAGATCTCCCTGTCACTGCTGGTGCGACTGGACGGGATCGAACCCGCGGTGCTCGGCTGGCTGCCGCTGCTCACCGGCATCGCCGTGGTGGACGCACTGCGCGCGACGGCCGGTGTGGCCGCGAACCTCAAGTGGCCCAACGATGTGCTGATCGATGGCCGCAAAGTGGCGGGCATCCTCGCGGAGGTCGCGACCGGCAACGACGCACCGGCGGTGGTCATCGGCATGGGGCTCAACGTCAGCCTCACCGAGGCGGAACTGCCGGTGCCGCATGCCATTTCGCTGACCATCGCGGGCGCCGAGAACACCGACCGGACGCAGATCGTGCTGTCCATGCTGACCGAATTCGCCCGGCGTTTCACGGCGTGGCGCGACGCGGGCTGGCAGACAGCCGATCTCGCCGCCGCCTACCGTGAGCGGTGCGCGACGCTGGGCGTCCAGGTGCGCGCCGAATTGCCCGGCGGCCGAACGCTTACCGGCATCGCCACCGATATCGACGACGCGGGCCGCCTGCTGATCGGCGACCAGCCGGTCTCCGCCGGTGACGTCACCCATCTGCGCGCCGAGTACTGAAAACGAAACAGCCGCACAGTTTCCTGTGCGGCTGTTCGCGTCTACGCGGGTTGAAGCGCCGCCTTCGCGGCTTCCCGGGCGAACATCCGGTCGCGCTGCTCCTCGAACTTCAACACGTCCTGTTCCAGCTTCTCGATGAACACCCCGAGCTCCTCCCGCGCCTGCTCGCCGCGCGGCCCGAAGTCGTTGCGCTCGAAGATGTTCCACTGCTTGAGCACCGGCGCGACCACGTCTTCCAGGTGCTGGCGCAGGTCGTAGATGCCGTGCTTGGCCATCAGCACGCCGTTGCGGCGGAAGTTGGGCATGCCCGCGCCGGGCATGATGAAGTGGGTCAGGATCTTGGTGATCGCCATCATCGCCTGATCCGGCGCGAGATCGAGGCCCGCGCCACACATGTTGCGGTAGAAGATCATGTGCAGGTTCTCGTCCGCCGCGATGCGTTGCAGCATGCGATCGGCGATCGCGTCGTTGCACACCCGGCCGGTGTTGCGGTGAGACACCCGGGTTGCCAGCTCCTGGAAGGTCACGTAGGTGACGCTTTCCATGAAGCCGCCCCAGTTGTCCGGCGCGGCAACCCCGTTGGTCATGTGGATCATCCGCGCCTCTTCGAGGGCGACCGGATCGACGCCGCGGGTGACCACCAGGTAGTCCCGGATGGCGATGCCGTGCCGGTTCTCCTCGGCGGTCCAGCGGCCGACCCAGGTGCCCCAGGCGCCGTCCTGGGAGAAGTTCTCGGCGATCTCGCGGTGGTAGGAGGGGAGGTTGTCCTCGGTGAGCAGGTTGGTGATCATGGCGACCTTGGCCACCTCGCTCAGCTTGGATTGCTCCGGCGCCCAGTCCTGCCCGCCCATCGCGGCGAAATTGCAGCCCTCGTCCCACGGGATGTAGTCGTGCGGGTGCCAGTCCTTGGCCAACGCCAGATGCCGGTTGAGATTCTGCTCGGCCACTGGCTGCAATTCGGTCAGGATTTCCAGCTGAGTCAAGTCTTTGGTCACACATTCCTCCACGGTCGTAATCGGCGACTTTGTTCGAGCAGAACTGCTTGCGGACAGAGCGTTCGAGCCAGATGGAGCGGAGAACGCCGCGCGGGATCGGACACACGCAGGCAGACGATTGTGCAGCACGACGCGGTTCGGTGTCCGGCATTTCGGCATCTTCACGCGGTAGTGTTCCGGCCATGGGTTATCCGGAGGATGTGCTTGCGCCGGAAGAGCAGCTGATCCTGCACCGTCATCCGCACTGGAAGATGTTGTTCTGGCCGATCGTGACGTTGATCGTCATCACCGCGCTCGCCGGTTTCGCAGGGGGACTCGCTTCGCGCAAGGCCGAGGGGACGACGCGGACGGTACTGCTGATCGCGGTGCTGGCCGTCTGGCTGATCATCGTCGTGTGGCGTTGTGTCGCACCGGTTCTCAGCTGGAAGTCGACGCACTTCATCATCACCGACCGGCGGGTGCTGGTCCGGCAGGGCGTGCTCACGCACACCGGCATCGACATTCCGATGAGCCGCATCTCGAGCGTGCAGTTCCGGCACGGGCTGTTCGACCGGATGCTCGGCACCGGCACGTTGATCATCGAATCTTCCTCGTCCGAGCCGCTCGAGTTCGACGACATCCCGGCCGTGCAGAAGGTGCACGCGCTGATGTATCACCAAGTGTTCGATGTGGAAAACGGAGATAACGGGCGGGGCGAGTACCGGAGCGAGCGCGGCGAGTATCGATGAATGACGCAGCGCGAACGAGGGGTAGGGAGCGGGTGACGGGTAAGCCCGTTAACCTGGGCATATGACGGCCGTACTGCTAGCTGAAGACGACGAGGCGATTGCCGCGCCGTTGTCGCGCGCGCTGGGGCGCGAGGGGTACTCGGTCACCGTCGAGCGCTTCGGTCCCGCCGTGCTCGAGCGGGCCCTGGAGGGCCACCACGATCTGCTCATTCTCGACCTCGGCCTGCCCGGCATGGACGGGCTCGAGGTGTGCCGCCAGGTCCGCGCCCGCGGCGCCGACCTGGCCGTGCTGATGCTCACCGCGCGCACCGACGAGGTCGACTTCGTGGTCGGGTTGGACGCGGGCGCCGACGATTACGTAGGCAAGCCGTTCCGCCTCGCCGAGTTGCTCGCCCGGGTGCGAGCGTTGTTGCGGCGCAGCGGGATCGGCGACGACACGGTGGAGGTCGGCGGCATCCGGCTGGAACCGGCCGCGCGCCGGGTGCTGGTGAACGGCGTCGAGATCGGCTTGGCGAACAAGGAATACGAGTTGCTGAAGGTGCTGATCGACCGGGCGGGCCAGGTGGTGCCGCGCGAGACCATCCTGCGCGAGGTCTGGGGCGATGCCGAACTGCGCGGTTCCAAGACCCTCGACATGCACATGTCCTGGCTGCGGCGCAAGATCGGCGACGAGGGCCCGATGGCCGAGCGGCGCATCGTCACCGTGCGCGGTGTCGGTTTTCGGCTGAATACCGACTGACGTGCGACGCAGAATCCTGCGGTCCATGCTCACCGTGCTGACCCTCACCACGGTGGTGCTCGGCCTGCCGCTGATCTACACGGCCTGGTTGTGGGTCGAGGACATCACCCGCGACGACCTGCAAAGCAAACTCGAGCGGATCGCCACCGCGATCATCGTGCAGGAACAGAGCGACGGCATGGTGCTCGGCGAGCTGGACACCCGCTCGGTGCAGCCGCTGCTACCGCAGGACGGCAAGCTCACCATCATCTATCCGGCGCCGCACGACAACGCCTCGCGCATGGACGTGGGCGTGGACCAGGTTTCCGACCCCCTGGTCGAGTCGCTGTCGATGGGCACCAAGGGGTCGCTGCGCCTGGAGGTGCCCTCGGCGCCGATGCACGCCAGGCAGCGTCAGGCGGTCGCGGTGGTGGCCTTGGCGGTGCTGGCCTCGCTCGGGGCGGCGGTCTCGGTCGCGGTGATCACCGCGCGCCGGGTGGCCGATCCGTTGCGTGACGTGGCGGCGCGGGCCGCGCGGCTGGCCATGGGGGACTTCCGACCGGATCCGCGCAGGCACGGCATTTCCGAACTCGATCGGGTTTCCGACGTGCTCGACTCGGCCACGGTGGAGATCGCCGGGCGGTTGCAGCGTGAGCATGCCCTGGTCGCGGACGTGTCGCATCAGCTGCGCAGCCGGTTGACCGCGGTGCGGTTGCGGTTGGACGAGTTGTCCACGCACGCCGATCAAGAGGTGGTGCACGAGGCCGAGGAGGCGATGGCGCAGGTCGATCGGCTCACCGATGCCATCGATGACCTGGTTCGCGCGTCTCGTGACGAGGACGCGGCCGATCTCGATCCGGTGCCGGTGATGGAGGAATTGCGCGGCGTGGTCGCCGAATGGACGCATCCGTTCACCGAGAAGGGCCGCGCGTTGAAGCTCATCGGGGACGAGTCGCTGCTCGCGCCGATCACCGGATCGCGGCTGCGCGAGGCGGTTTCGGTGCTGGTGGACAACGCGTTGATGCACGGCGGCGGGACCTGCACGGTCTCGGTGCGCACCGTCCGGCCCGGCGTCGATCGGGATCCGCTGGTGTGTGTGGAGGTCGCCGACGAGGGTGACGGGGTGCGCGACGAACTCGCGCCGCACATCTTCGATCGTGGTTTCTCCGCGGGCGGCTCGACCGGTGTGGGTCTGGCCTTGGCCAGGGCATTGGTGGAGGCCGACGGCGGGCGGCTCGAATTGCAGCGGCGCAGGCCGGCGTTGTTCGCGGTGTTCCTCGGATCGTCGGCGTACCGCACGCAGAACGCGGTGGTCACCGAGCCGCGATGAGCCCGGTCAGTTGCGCCGGAATTCCTCTTCGACCAGGTCTTCGAATTCGGCGGCGATCTCGTTCATCTCGTCCGGGAAAACCCAGCGGCGCATCGCCCAGAAGCGGAACGCCATCTGCAACAGATTGCCGATGATGAACGCGCTGATGAAGTCCGCGATATTCTCGACGGTGAAACTCACGTCGGGTTGGCGCAGGTCGAAGACGTAACTGGAGATCCACAGCGGAATGAAGGCGAGTACAACGCCGACGCCGCTGACCCCGAAGAACAGCAGTGCTTCGTGATGGCGTTCGCGGCCGCCACGATTCCGGAACGACCATTCGCGATTCAGGATGTAGGACGCGATCACCGCGATGACACCGGAAATAATCTTCGCGGTCACCGGCTTCTCGGAAAGCACGGTCCATTTCAGCGCGTAGAAGATGCCGCTATCGATCACGAAGGTCGTCGCACCGACGATGGCGAACTTGATCAGTTCCCGATGCCGGTACGCGATCTCCGCGAGCGGCTTGGGAAGGACGCTCACCACGTCGTCGACGAATGACACGGGGCCGAGTGTACCGCTACCCGGTGGTGGTGCCTCGGGTCGTGCGCGTGCGGGCCGGTAGTGGGGACAATTCGGTCAGCCGCTCCCGCTTGAGGGTATTTCCGCCGGTTATGACAATATTGTCGAACGTGAGCCCCGGCCGGTCCTTCGATCCCTCCGTTATGCCCACCGTCACCATGATCGGCGGTGGCCAGTTGGCGCGCATGACGCACCAGGCCGCGATCGCGCTCGGCCAGCGGCTACGCGTGCTCGCGGAGCACCTCGACGACCCGGCCGCCCAGGTCAGTCCCGAGGTTGTGCTCGGCAGCCACAACGATCTGGCCGCGCTGCGCAAGGCCGCGGTCGGGTCGCACGCGCTGACCTTCGATCACGAGGGCGTGCCGACCGAGCATCTCGAGGCGCTGGTCGCCGAGGGCGTGAACGTGCAGCCGCCGCCGCGGGCGCTGATCTTCGCGCAGGACAAGCTGGCCATGCGGGTCAAGCTGGGCGAGCTCGGCCTGCCGATTCCCGCGTTCACGCCGGTCACCGAGGTGGCCGACGCGGTGCGGTTCGGCGACGAGCACGACTGGCGAATCGTGCTCAAGGCGGTGCGCGGTGGTTACGACGGTCGTGGCGTGTGGATGCCGGAGTCGGCCGACGAGGCGACCACGATCGTGACCGATCAGCTGGCGCACGGCGTGCAGCTGCTCGCCGAGGCGAAGGTCGATCTGAAGCGCGAACTGTCCGCGATGGTCGCGCGCTCGCCGTTCGGGCAGGCCGCGACCTGGCCCGTGGTGGAGACCGTGCAGCGCAACGGCCAGTGCGCCGTGGTGATCGCGCCCGCGCCGGACCTCGACGACGATCTGGCCGCCGAGGCCGAAGGGCTCGCGCTCAACCTGGCCAAGGAACTCGGCGTGGTCGGTGCGATGGCGGTGGAGCTGTTCGAGACCCACGACGGCACCTTGCTGATCAACGAGCTCGCGATGCGCCCGCACAACTCCGGGCACTGGGGCATGGACGGCGCCCGCACCGGGCAGTTCGAGCAGCACCTGCGCGCGGTCCTCGACTACCCGCTCGGCGACACCAGCCCGCTGGCCCCGGTCACCGTGATGGCCAACATCCTCGGCGCGGCCGAGGCGCCCGCGATGTCGATGGACGAACGCCTGCACCATCTGTTCGCGCGGATGCCCGACGCCAAGGTGCACATGTACGGCAAGGGCGAACGCCCCGACCGCAAGATCGGGCACATCAACCTCCTCGGTGACGACGTCGCCGTGGTGCGGGAGAAGGCCGAGCGAGCCGCGCAGTGGATGTCGCGCGCGGTATGGACCGACGGATGGGATCCGCATGAGTGAGCACGACGGAAACGGCCCGCAGGTCGGCCTGATCATGGGCAGCGACTCCGACTGGCCCACCATGGAAGCCGCCGCGGAAGCGTTGGCGGAGTTCGGCATTCGCTTCGAGGTCGGCGTCGTCTCGGCCCACCGCACCCCCCAGCGCATGCTCGACTACGCCCGCGACGCCGCAGGCCGCGGCCTCCAGGTCATCATCGCCGGCGCCGGCGGCGCCGCCCACCTGCCCGGCATGGTCGCCTCCGCCACCCCCCTCCCGGTGATCGGCGTCCCCGTCCCGCTCAAATACCTCGACGGCATGGACTCCCTCCTCTCCATCGTCCAGATGCCCGCCGGCGTCCCCGTGGCCACCGTCTCCATCGGCGGCGCCCGCAACGCCGGCCTCCTCGCCGTCCGAATCCTCGCCTCCCACAACCCAACCCTCCGCACCCGCATGGAACAATTCCAAGCCGGCCTGGAAAAAATGGTCCTCGAAAAAGACCAAGCCCTCCGCACCAAACTCCTCGGCTGATCAGCGGTTGCGGCTACCCACCCGCAGCGCCGCAACGGATTCCACCAGCCCTGCGCTATCGAGGGCGTCGATGACGTCCTCGATAGACTCGGGCGGATTGGTGTGCGAGTCCGCGATCTGCTGAATGCACGCCCAGACCACACGATCATCGAGGTCGATCTGGTCGAGGACGAAGTCGTCCGGGCTCTTTGCCTCAATGTTCCAGGGGGCCAGCGCTTCTGCTGGGAAGTCCGTGAGGTTCGAGGTGACGATGACCTGTGCGCCTGTTTTGATCGCCGCCGCCAATACATGCCGATCATCGGGATCAGGCAGCTTCAGCCCTTCGATCAGCGGTTCGTAACCATCGACTCGACAGTCCGGGACAGCGTCGTTCATGAGTTTGCGTAGCCTGGCCAGCTTCTCGGCCGGGATGTCCGGCCTTTTCGCGGCGAGGTTCGTCAGGGCCTCGTCGAGGATCTGATCGGTCCACTTGGCCTGTATGACACCCGATCTGGCGAGTCGAATCAGTAAGTCTCGCAGGGCATTTCCGTAGAGGACGTTGGCGTCGTACACCACGACGAAGGCCATGGTCAGATGCCGAGGTCTTGGCCGAGGGCGGCCAACTCGTCCGCTGCTGCTTTGCTTTTCGCCTCGTGCTGCTTTTGGTATTCCTTGAGATCTTCGTACCTGACTCGTCGGTGCCTGCCGACCAGGCGGAACGGGATCGCACCGCCCTCCAGTAGCGCGACCACGTAAGGCCGGGAGACATTCAGCATGTCCGCCGCCTGCTGCGTGGTGAGCTCGGCGTGCGAGGGGACCACCGACACACCGCGGCCCTCGGCGGCCTGCGCCAGGATGAATGCCAGCAGGCTCACGGCTTCGCGGGGCAGGACCAGGGCCTCCTCGCCGGGGTGTTCCTGCGTGACCCGGATGTTCTGCTCGGCGGGGTGCCGCATGAGGTAGTCCTTGATCCTCCGCATTGCGCGTGCGGCCACCTCTGGGTCGATCTTCCCGGGCTCGGTGCGCTTCGCTGCCTTCATGTTCACCGCCACCACCTCCTCATCCGCAGTATACGAAACAAACGAAATATTCGAAAGAGAGCCGCGCCGCCCTGGATGGCCGGTTGGTCTCGCTACGGTGAGGGCGTGACTACTGGTGACATGCGCGCGCGTGGCGGGGACGACAACACGCGGTTTCGGCTGGCGGTGGTCGATCAGGCGTTGCGGTTGTTTGCCGAGAAGGGGTATGAGGCGACGACTGTCGATGAGATCGCGGAGGCGGCGGGGATATCGCGGCGGACGTTCTTCCGGCAGTTTCGCTCGAAAGAGGACGTGATCTTCGCCGATCACGAGTCGCAGCTGGCGCAGGCGGCGGAGTTTCTCGCGGGGGAGCCGGGGGATCCGTGGGAGACGGTGTGCGAGGCCGTGGTTCAGGTGTTCGAGCGGTTCACCCAGTGGCGGGAGATCGCGGCGCGGCGGTATCAGGTGGTGCGGCGGGTGCCGGCGTTGCGCGAGCGGGAGATCGTCACGGTGTTCCGGTACGAGCGGCTGTTCACCGATTACCTGCGGGACCGGCTGCCCGAGGTGCCGGATCTGGCCCGGGTGCAGTACACCGCCGCGGTGACCGCGACGCACAACTATCTGCTGCGCCGCATGGTGCGCGGCGAATCGGACGCGGGAGCGGCGGACCTGCGCGTCGAACTGGCCGCGATCCCGCGCGGCACCCCCCGCCGCCCGGTCGACGAGCTGGTGATCGCGGTGTTCCCGCGCGATACCCCGCCCCGGCAGGTCGCCGATCTCGTGGCCCGCAAACTCGGTAGTCTTTGATCTAGGTCAGTGCGACCAATCTGACACTGAGTGCCAGGAAGTATCCGCACGTTGCGGCCATTCCTGGGCGTATACTTGAGAACGGTGTGGCACTGAGTGCCGACATGTACCGACGACCAGGAGTGAGCCCCATGGCGGGAAACCCCGATTTCGACCTGTTCAAGCTCGAGGACTTCCACGACGAACTGCGTGCGGCGATCCGCGGTCTGGCGGAGAAGGAGATCGCGCCGCACGCGAAGGACGTCGACGGCAACGCCCGCTTCCCGGAGGAGGCGCTGACCGCGCTCAACGCCGCCGGCTTCAACGCGGTGCACGTGCCGGAGGCCTACGGCGGCCAGGGCGCCGACTCGGTGGCCACCTGCATCGTGATCGAAGAGGTCGCCCGCGTCTGCGGTTCCTCCTCGCTCATCCCCGCGGTCAACAAGCTCGGCACCATGGGCATGATCCTCAACGGCTCCGAGGAGCTCAAGCAGAAGGTGCTCGCCGACATCGTCAACGGCGAGATGGCCTCCTACGCGCTGTCCGAGCGCGAGGCCGGTTCCGACGCCGCCAGCATGCGCACCCGCGCGAAGCAGGAGGGCGACGACTGGATCCTCAACGGCTCCAAGTGCTGGATCACCAACGGCGGCAAGTCTTCCTGGTACACCGTGATGGCGGTGACCGATGCGGACAAGGGCGCCAACGGTATTTCGGCGTTCCTGGTGCACAAGGACGACGAGGGTTTCGTGGTCGGCCCGCTCGAGCACAAGCTCGGCATCAAGGGATCGCCTACGGCGGAACTGTATTTCGAGAACTGCCGGGTGCCGGGTGACCGCATCGTCGGCGAGCCGGGCACCGGCTTCAAGACCGCGTTGCAGACCCTGGACCACACCCGCCCGACCATCGGCGCGCAGGCCGTCGGCCTGGCGCAGGGCGCGCTCGACGCGGCCATCGCCTACACCAAGGACCGCAAGCAGTTCGGCAAGGCGATCTCCGACTTCCAGAACACCCAGTTCATGCTCGCCGACATGGCGATGAAGATCGAGGCCGCCCGCCTCATGGTCTACACCTCGGCCGCCCGCGCCGAGCGCGGCGAGAAGAACCTCGGCTTCATCTCCGCCGCCGCAAAGTGTTTCGCCTCCGACGTCGCCATGGAGGTGACCACCAACGCCGTCCAGCTGTTCGGCGGCGCCGGCTACACCACCGACTTCCCGGTGGAGCGCATGATGCGCGACGCCAAGATCACCCAGATCTACGAGGGCACCAACCAGATCCAGCGTCTGGTCATGTCCCGCGCGCTGCTCAGGGGCTGATTCCCAGATCGATCGGGTGTT
>NZ_JBFAYV010000014.1:0-170026 GCF_040681495.1 Nocardia sp. NPDC051756
GGGGTGGGGGCTTCGGATGCGCCTGCCCGTCCCGGCCCTGGCGGGGTGGTTGTCGGCGTTGGTTCCGGGGGGGGGGGGGGGGGGGGGCCCCACCCCCCCCCCCCCCACCGCTCAGATCTGGTGGGTGCGTAGCCGGTATCGGCGTTCGGCGTAGGCCAGATCGTCACGCCACAACCGCGTCGCGGCGTGATTCATCAACGGCCGCAACAGCGGCAGCGCCCGCCGCGCGTATCGGAACCCCGGCCGTTCGGAACTGGCGATGACCGCCTCGACCACCGCCGTGCGCGCCCGGCCGTCCGGGCCGGGACCCAGTGGCGTGGCGTGGGTTTCGACCACGCTGCCCACCCCCTCGCCGGCCACGATCCGCATCACGATGGTGCGTGGATCCGGGCAACTGAACTCAGCCTCGACCGGCACCCCCAGGCCCCGGCTCACCCGGAAGGTCACCGCCAGCGAGAACCGGTGATTCTCCTCGGTGATCCCGTCCCGTGGCGGGGTGCCGGTCACCTCCAGCCGCGCGAACGAATACGGATGAAACCAGGAGCCGTGCCACGGATCGAGCCGATTGGCGATGATGTCGCGCGGCTCGCACACCCCGACCAGCCGGGTCACCGCGTGCACCGCGGTGTCGGCCGGTCGTGGACCGAGTATCGGTGCGTCGGTGGGTGTTTCGCCGCCGAGCGCATCCAGCCGCAGCCAGGCCAGCACGCCGTCGTCGTGCGTGGGATAGGGACACCAGCGCGCGGCGCCGTCGTCGGGGCCGACCCGCAGGCCGTGCCATCGGCAGATCAGCGCGTTGTCCTCGATCTGCGCCGAGGCCAGCGGGGCGCCAAGGTGCGGGCACGCCCCGGGACCGGCGTGCAGGACGCCGGATTCGTCCCGCCAGGCGACCATCTCGCGGCCGCCGATCGTGGTCGCGAACGGACGGTCGCCGCGAATCGCGCCGCTCGCCGCGATCGCGTACCAGTTGCCCGACGGACGCTGCTGCGACCAGCGCGTCGCCGCCGCGATCAGGCCGGGATCGGCGTCCGCGTACGTCGGCCGCTGTCGCGACCACTGCTCCGGCGAAAATCGCCGCAGCGGAATACTTTTCGGCCAGTTGCCGAATGACGGGCCAGGGCTCACCGGGTTTGCCTTTCGCGAGTCGCCAAGGCGCGCAGCAGGGCCGAGCGCCCCTGGGCGGGGACGGTGTGCAAGGTGTGTCCGGCCGCATTCCATTGGCGCAGTAGCGCATTGGCCGCAAGCCAGCCGGTGGTCGCGGCGCGCTCCATCAGCGCGACCGGCAGATCGACGCGGATGCCGTCACCGGCGAGGACCAACCGCGGATCGGGGGTGACCACGGTGGGCCGGGCGGCGAAGTCGCCGGGCGCGAACCGCGGGCAGTCCTGCCGCCACAGCGTGCGCTCGCCCACGATGCCCGCGTGGGCGGTCTCGGGGTAGAGCGTGTGCAGCCGGGCCAGCAGCCTGCGGCGTAACTCCGCGCGTTGCCCCGGACCCGGCGTCGTCTCGGCGACCGCGTAGGCGTGCAGTTCGACGACGCTGCCGCCGGTTTCGGCGGCCCAGTCCGCGGCCTGCCGTTCGTAGCGATCCACAACGCTGATGTTGTCCAGCGGATCCAGATTGCCGGTGCCGAGGAAACCCGGCCGGTCGGCGTTCACCGGGCGATCCAGCCACAACCGCAGCACCGCGAATGCCGGTGCGTTCGCCGATCCGGCTATCCGCGAACGCCATTCGGCGTCGCCGAGCGTCGGTGACACCGCGACGATGCGGCGCAGGCCCGCGGGGTCGGCGGCGAGCACGACCGCGTCGGCGGTCAGGGACGCGCCGGTGTCGTCGGTCAACCGGTATCCGGCCGCCTCGGCGTCGATCCGCTCGACGGCCACGCCGGTATGGAATCGAACGGTGCCCGGCCGCCCGCGGGTGCGGGGCGCGGTCAGGTAGTCCGCGAGCGGCTGCCACAGGCCGACATCGAAATTGTCCTGCGCCACATCGAAGATCAGCCCTTCGCTGGAGCCGAGGAAGTAGATGTGGAACATGGCCGCCAGCTCGGCGGCGGACATGCGCGCCGGCTCGATGAAGAAGCTGCGGGAGAACACCTCGAACGCCAGATGCCGGGCCGCCTCCGGAAAGTTGATCCGGCGCAAGAACGTTTGCGCGTCGAGATGATCGAGCTGGGTGTAGATGTCCGGAACCGACACCGCGGCCAGCGGAGACGCGGCCCGCGCGTCCATCCGGACCAGGTCACGGACCCGGAAGGTGGGACTGCGCAGCGCGAAGGCCAGCGCGTTCCAGGGTGGTGTGCGCGGTAGCCCGCGGAAGGTATCGCGGCGGCCGTGCGCGTCGACCAGGGGGTAATCCGTCAGCCTGCGCAGCTGCCCCAGCTGAGGGTCGCTGCGGCCCAGTAGTTTTCGCAGGTTGTAATACTGCGCGAAGAACGCGTGGAAGCCGCGGTTCATGCCCACCGCGGTGCCGTCGGCGAGCCGTTCGGTCCAACCGCCGACGCGCCCGCCCAGATACCGCTCGCGTTCGACGACCTCCACCTGACAGCCGCGTTCGGCCAAACCCGTTGCCGCCGAAAGGCCCGCGATCCCGGCGCCGACCACCACCACCCGCGGCGCGATGGCATCCCGGCCCAGATCCAGGTGTCCCGGCGCGCCCGGATAACGCACGCGCCGGCGATCACGGCCGTAGCCGTCGGTCACCGTGCTCATCGCCGATCACCCGCCTGGCGCTGCCGGGTACGTTCCCAGCCGAGCAGGACCGCGGTCACCAGGGCGAAGCCGAACAAGAAGTCCTCGACCGGGATGTTCCACGGAAACCGCAGCCCGAGAATGTGATCGGGGTTGTACAGGACGACCGCCGCGGCGGACATGGTGAGCCATCCGTCCACCAGGATCTGGAAGCCCAGCACGATCAGCATCGTCAGCCAATAGGCCGGCCGACGAAACAGCCCCGTGTGCAACACCATCCGCTCGGTCGCGCACACCAGGACCACCGCGGCGACCGCGGGCAACGTGTAGCCGACGCCGATGGAACTCATTGCCCGGACACCTTTCTCGAATGGCCGAGCCGGCTGCGCCCGGCACCGAGCAACGTTTCGACCGCGCCGAAGGTGAGCAGTCCGCACACCGGGACCACGAAGAAGAACAGCAGCTCCTCCAACGGCATGCCGCCCGGCAACAGCAGCCCGACGGTATAGCGCAGATCGAAGCCCCACACGTGGGTGGCGATCGCCACCAGGTCCCAGACCACGAACAGTGCGGCGGCCGGCCACAGCGCGCCGAGCAGCAACCGCGGCCGCCGGTAGACCCCGGGGCCGATCAACTCCAGCGGCGCCGTCAGCGCCAGGCAGAAGACCAGCGCGAGCAGATAGTGCCAGCGATCCATGTGCGCTCCTCAGCCGTGCTCGCGCGAGGTGGCGATGTCGAACGGCGGCAACGGGATATCCGTCCCGGCCTGCGGTGCGGGCGGGGCGCCCGCCCGGCGGGCCCGCCAGGCGCGCAACAAACCCGTTGCGCCGACCCGGATCCGTCGCCCGGTGCCGACCCTGGCGCGGCGGCCGAACACCTCGAAGTCGGCGGCCTCGATGCGATCGAGGATCTCGCCGTACAACACCGACGCCGTCGCCACGCAGGGGCGCGAGCGCGGGGCCAGCAGTTCGAGCCCGCCGCGCGCGTAAGCGTAGATGTCCCTGGTGATTTCGTGCTGTTCGGCCAGTGCGCGACGCACCCGCGGGTCCACTCGGCGATGCCGGCGGCACCAGAGCAGCAGCTGCCGGTCCACGCCGTGCGCGGCGAGTTCGTCCGCGGGCAGATAGACCCGATCGCGGGCGAGATCCTCGTCGACGTCGCGCAGAAAGTTGGTCAGCTGGAAGGCTTTTCCGAGCGCGGCCGCGTACGGCGCGGCCGCCGCCACCGACTCGATGGTGCCGAGCACCGGCAGCAGTTGCAGCCCGATCGCCTCCGCCGAGCCGTAGATGTAGCGATCCAGTGCGGCCCGGTCCGGATAGTCGGTGACCGACAGATCCATGCGCATCGACGCGAGAAACGCGTCGAACAGGTGCTGGGGTATCCGATAGGTCTGCGCGGTGTGCAGCACCGCGGCCAGGACCGGGTCCCCGGCCGCGTCGGCAGCCGCGAATTGCTTTGCGAGCGAATGTAATCGGGCCGCCCGATCAGCCGGGGTGAGCGTGGGGTCGAACTCGTCCAGGATGTCGTCGGCGCGCCGGGCGAAGCCGTAGAGCGCGTGCACGGCCGGGCGCTGGTCCGGCGCGAGCAGCCTGGTGGCGAGGAAGAAGGTCTTGCCGTGGGCGGCGTTGAGCGCGCGGCAACAGGCATAGGACTCGCGCAGCAGTGGATCGGTGATGCCTGCCGCGTCCAGCTCGGCGCGCGTCATCGCGACCGCCGATCCGTCAGGACGCCCGCTGTGCGCGCGGGGTCGTTCCCGGTCCGTGCCCCGGTGACCCGGTCGGCGGCGAGACGTCCGGAGATCAGCACCGGCGGAATACCGACGCCCGGCACCGTCGAACCGCCGGCCAGCACCACGTTGTCGATCCCGCGAATCAGGTTGGCGGGCCGGAACGGACCGGTCTGGGCGAAGGTGTGCGCCAGCGCGAACGGGCTGCCGGCCAGCATGTCCTGGCTCGCCCAGTCGGCCGGGGTGACCACGCGCAGCACCTCGCAGTCGCGCAGTTGCCCGCCGAGGCGGCGCTGCGCGAGTTCGAGAATCTGTTGCGCGTAGTCGGTTCCCGCACTCGCCCAATCGATGTCGCTCTGCTCGAGATTGGGCACCGGGGCCAAGATGTAGAGCAGATCGCGTCCCGGCGGCGCCAGCGTGGGGTCACCAGCGGTCGGCCGGGTCACCAGCAACGAGGGATCGGACATGACCCGGCCGTCCTCGATGATGTCGCGGAAGGCGCTGTGCCACGCCGCGCCGAACAGCAAGCAGTGGTGCGGTATTCGCGGGGCCTGCGCGCATCCGACGTGCACCACGACAGCCGACGGCGCGGCGCGGACCGCCAGCGGACGACGCGAGCGGTGCCCCAGCAGCTCGTAGGACCGGTGCCGCTCGGTGGTCAATACCACTGCGTCACAGTCGATCCGCTCCTTGTCGGTCTGCACCGCGACCACCCGGCCGCCGGTCCGCGCCAACTGGGTCACGGTCGCGCCGTAACGAAACCGCACACCGGCGGCCTCCGCTGCCGCGGCCAGGGCGTCCGGGACCGCCCGCATGCCGCCGCGTGGAAAATAGACGCCCGACATGGTGTCCATGTAGGCGATCACCGCGTAGGCGGCCAGCGCCCGGTCCGGGGCGACGCCGGCGTACAGCGACTGAAAGGTGAAGACGCGCCGCAGATCCGGGTCGGTGATGAACTCGCCGACCTTGGCGTCCCAGCGGCGGAATCCACCGAGCGCGGCCAGCCTGGCCAGTGCCGGGTTCAGCATCGACAGCGGTGACTCGAAGTTCGAGCCGATGAACCGATCGAACTCGGCCGCGTACAGCCGGGTCAGCCACGCGCGCAGCCCGCGATAGCCCGCGGCCTGCTCCGGCCCGGCGAATTCGCCGATGGCGCGCACCATTTCGGCCTCGTCGCGGTGCACGTCGAGGGTGCGTCCGTCGGCGAAGATCGCGTGGTAAGCGGGATCGACCGGGACCAGGTCCAAGCGGTCACTCGTCCGCTCGCCGACCGCGGCGAAGACCTCATCGATCAACTCCGGCATGGTCAGCACGGTCGGACCGGTATCGATGCGGTAGCCACCCACGTCGAGCCGGCCCATCCGCCCGCCGGGCACCGCGTCTCGTTCGACCACCGTCACCTCCCGGCCTCGGCCCGCCAGGTGCAGGGCGG
Organism: Nocardia sp. NPDC051756; assembly: GCF_040681495.1. NCBI lineage: Bacteria > Bacillati > Actinomycetota > Actinomycetes > Mycobacteriales > Nocardiaceae > Nocardia > Nocardia sp. NPDC051756. The sequence continues at coordinate 5,849 of NZ_JBFAYV010000014.1, forward strand.
TGGACAGACCGGCCAGTCCCGCCCCCACCACCACGACGTGGTCACTGCGTCCCGTCACCGTGCGCATGGTCTTCCTCTCGTCACAGCTGCCGTGCGGTGCACAGCAGCGCCATCTGTTCCAGGGCGGCCCGTTGATCCCGGCCGAGCGCACCGTCGCGCAGCGCGCCCAGGGCATCGCGGACCCGGTCGGCGATCATCGCCTCGATGCGTTCGGGCGCCCCCGAGTCGGCGATCAGCGCGCGACCGCGGGCGATGGTCGCGGCGTCCAGCTCCGGCCGGTCCAGCAGCCGGGTCAGCTCGCGGCGCGTGGCGGCGTCGGCGAGGTCCAGTGCGACGACCACCACGCTGGTGGCCTTGTGCTGTCCGAGATCGCTGTCCTGCGGTTTTCCGGTGACCGAGGCCGCGCCGAAGACGCCGAGCAGGTCGTCACGCAGCTGGAAGGCCTCGCCGATCCGGGATCCGTAGTGGCCGAGGGCGTTCAGCGTGCGTTCGGCGCCGCCGGCCAGCGCCGCGCCGAGTTCGAGCGGGCGCCGGACGGTGTAGTTGCCCGACTTCGCCCGCGCGATGCCGAGCACCGCGTCCAGGGCCGGGCGCTCCCGCACGTCGTTGGACAGGTCCGCGAACTGACCGACCGCCAACTCGATGCGCATCGCGTCGTACCGCGGCCACAGTCGCGCCAACGCCGTTGCGCCGACGCCGCTTTCGCGCAGCATCTGCTCGGCCCACACCAGGCACATATCGCCGAGCAGGGTCGCCGCCGACGCGCCGAACCGCGTCGGCGAACCGGGCCGGCCACGCTGCCGGTGCCGGGCGGACAGGCGCAGGTGCGCCGCGTCGGATCCGCGGCGCAGGATCGCGTCGTCCATCACGTCGTCCTGGAGCAAGGCGAACGCGTGCAGCAACTCCAGGGCAGCCGACGCCCGCACGGCCGCGGGGTCCGGCTCCGCGGCGCACAGCCAGCCCAGGTACATGAAACTCGAGCGCAGGCACTTGCCGCCGATGACGTACTGGGCCAGCACCTCGTCCACCCCGGCGGCGCCCAGCTCGGCGACGCGCACCCGGCGCAGGAACGCGGTGAGCTCATCGAGCACCTGCGACCGAAGTTCGGCCTGCCACTCGGCGAACCCGGCGGCCAGGCCGGGCGGGGACGAGTCGAGCGGAGTTCGCGCGGGACCGTAAGACACTGTGCTCAACGAGATTCTCCGTTTCCTGCGACCGGCGCCTCGGCCAGGCCGGCCCGCGGGTCGAGATCCGCCAGGACGCCCGAAATCACTTCGAACGGTGACACTTTCGTCATGCTCTTCGCCAACCCTGCTGCCGCGCTGCGGAATTCGCCATTGCTCGACACCTGGTCCACCGCCGCGGCCAACGCGGCCGGGCCGGGCCGCGCGGTGCCCAGGTCGATGCCCGCGCCGGTGTAGGCGACGCGCGCCGCGATCTCCGGCTTGTCGGCGGTGTCCCCGGCGACGATCAGCGGCACGCCGTGGCGCAGCGCCTGTTGCACACCGCCGTAGCCGCCGTTGGTGATCATCACGTCGACCCGGGGCAACAGGTCGGCGTAGGGCACGAAATCGGTGACGTAGGCGTTGGCGGGGATCGGCCCGAGCGCGGCCGCGGAACCACCCGTGCACGCCACCACCGCCAGCTCGGATCGCCCGCGCAACGCCGCCAGCGTGGGGCGGATCAGCTGGTCGAGATCGCCGTTGTCCCAGGTTCCCTGGGTCACATGGACGACCGTCCGCGCCGTGGACAGCTCGTTCCACCAACTCGGCAGCCGCGCGCCGGCGCGATCGATCGGAATGGGCCCGGTGAACACCACCGACGACGGCAGATCCCGCCGCGGGTATTCGAACTCGGGCACGGTGAACTGCAACAGCCGGTCGGCGAGCACCGGCCAATCGAGCGGAGAACACGGCGCGGGACCGAGGCCGAGTTCGCGCAGGATCGCGTCCAGCCGGCGCTGACCACCACGGAACAACACGTGCCGCACGACGTCGTGCATCGCCGTGTAATCGCGGCCCGCTCGCGGGTGCCAGGCCATGCCGAACGGCGGGGTGTCCGCGCTGGACAGCATCAACGGAACGACGCCGCAGGCGAGCACCGGCGGCCGCGGCGTTCCGGCCAGCAGCAGCGGGACGGCGCCGGTGAACATCACGTCGACGAACACGGCGTCGAATTCCGTGCGGGCCAACTCGGCCGTCAGCGCACGGAACTGGCCGGCGATCGGGTCCAGGAAGCCGGTGCGCAGTTCCGCGCGACCGGTACGCCATCGACGGACCATCCCGGGTGCCCCGGAGCGCGGCGACTCCGCCCGCGTGACGGCCGCGTCGGTCGCGAGCGCGGAAAACGGAATACCTTGTGCTACAGCACTTTCCCGGAATCGAGCGCCGGTGAGCAAGCGCACCTGATGGCCGCGCCGCTGCAAATCGGCCGCCACGGCGAGCATGGGCGTCACATGCCCAGGTATCGGACTCGCCGCCAGGAGATATCGAGCCATGCCGAGATTCCTCCGCTGATCGTTCGCCTTGCCGCCCCGATGCCGGTCCAGCCACGTCGGTCGACCGCCTCGCGAGGGCGGCCCGCGCCTACGACCGATGCTACCTCAAACGATGCAAAAGCGATGCACACCTTCGAGTGATTTCGACAGCCGCTTCGCGCAAACTATTTCAGAAACTTAACCATATGCCCAGCCGTACGGCCGGTTAGCCCACGCCATCAGGGCAGATTCGCGATGACCGCCTGTTGCAGCGTTTGAATCGCTTCCTCGAGCGTGCGCACCCGGACCACACCCTGTGGCCACTCGCTGCTCCCCCATCCCGGCCCGGCCAGCACGACCCGCGACCAACTCCGCCGTGGTTCGCCGGGCAGTACTGCCGTCTCATCCGACTGGGACCACAACACCACGATCGGCCTGCGTTCATGCTTGGCCAGCGCGTCGGCCAGCGCAGTACCCGGCACCGACGCGCCGAGCAGCAGCGCGGGCAGGCCGAGCTCGGCCAGCGCGCCCCGCAGCACCTCCAGCGGGAGCACATGGTTCTCCCCCGCGGTGCAGGCGAGCACGATCGGCGACCTGCCCGCCCTGGTGCGCAACGGCGGCACGACCCGATGCAGGGCGGTGGCCACCGCCCAGGACAGCAGGTGCTCGACATCGATCAATCCGCCGCCTACGTCCTGTCGGTCGACGATCTCGGCAAAGGCCGGGCGGCACAACCGATTCCAGGTCGCCACGACACCGTGGTAGGTGATATGAGCGCCGATCACGCCGAGCAGCTCGGCGGCCTCGAGGCGCTGCGCCGCGCCGAGCACCGCCGCGACGTCGCCGAGCACCGGCGCCGATCCGGCCATCGCGCGGACCGTGGCGGCGGCACTGGCCGGACTCACGCCCGCCCGCACCAGATCGACCATCCGCGCCGCGACCGCCAGGTCGGTCTGCGAGTAGTGCCGATGCCGTCCGGGACGATGCTGCGACGGCCCGAGACCGTAGCGCCGATTCCAGCTCCGCAGGGTCGCTACCGGAATCCCCAGCGTGCGGGCCGCCATCCCGACGGTGTAGTCGGCCAGCGGCTCGTCCGGATCCTCGTCCGCGCGCCACCGCCCGTAGCCAGCCATCGCCGAGCCTCCTCGCATCGGATGCGTCCCCAGCGTAGCGCAGTAACGATGCAGATTCGATGCATGACGCGCCCGAGCCGCATCTTCGGCGATCGGCCGACAAGAGCCCCGCGCTGGGCGCCAATGAGGAACAAAGCTATTTCGCTGAACGAAACAGCGAGCCCAGTCGCCGGAGTCACGATGAACATCGCCCGCACCGCCTTCGCGGCCGCCACCCTCTGCACCGCCCTCACCCTCACCGCCGCGACGGCCACGGCCGGCGAACCCGCGGGGATTCCGTCCACGATCGACATCCCTGTGCCGCAACCACACTGCACCAGAACGCAAGCTGATATCTGCCCGCTGCGGACCCGCGCGGACTTATCTGGCTGCAACACGGTTTCGCCCGCACCAACGACAACGTGGCCGCCCTCGCCGCAAGCTTCGCCGCCGCAGGCTATCTCGCCTTCGCGCCGAGCCTGCAATTCCTCGATATGGCCGGCTGCACATTGCAGAACCTCGGCGACAACACCGGTTTCCTGGACCAGGTCGCCCAACTCTTCGCCACCGCAACCGAACCCACAGGCGCCCTCGCGCACAGCCTTGCCGCCGTGGCGAACTCAGCCCACCGGCCCGGCCTGATCCTGCTCGACCCGGTGAAGTCGTTCCTGGGCAACAACACCGAACGCGCGCTCACCGACCTCGACCCCCCGTCAACCGCAGGCGCCGGTTCCCAGCTCGGCCCACATGGTCTTTCCGGTGCCGCGCGGATCGACGCCCCAGCACGCGGCCAGTTGCTCGACCAGGATCAGCCCCCGCCCACCCGTGCGGTCGGGCCGCCGGATTCGCGGGCGCACGGGTGAGGCGTCGTCGACTTCCACCCGGAACCGCGCGGCGTCGATCAGTAGCAGCCGGCAGGCGCGGGCCGGGTGGGCATGACGCAGGGCGTTGCAGGCCAATTCGTCGCATACCTGCACCGCATCCTCGATCACCACGCCGGAACAACCCGCCAGCAATCGCCGCGCCGCCGCCCGGACCTCCCCCAAGCCCACTGCGTCGAGATCGAACTCCAAGTGGTCCCCGCGCGTCGGACTCCACGTAACAGCGTTCACCGTTACCCTCCGTTCGCTCGCCGAATACTCCACTGCCGCAGACGCATCTGCCTGGCGGTGACATACCCGTCCGGCGACCGGGAAAACAGTTAACCGTAAATTCGCCCGATACGGCGAAGATCACACCAGCTCGGATTTGCAGAAGATGCTTGCCAGGCGCGCCTTTTCGACGCCGGAGGCGAAGCCGAAGCACAGTCGCGGCCGCCCCGCGACGATCTGGATGGCCATTCCCTCCGGCTCGCGATAATCCAGCGACTTTCCCGCCTGGGTCAGCTCCCGCTGCACCTGCGCTCCCGTCCGCAGATCCACGCAGGTGATGAACGTATTGCCCGGTGCGGGATTACCGTCGCCATAGGCGTTTCCGGTCAGCAGATAGAGGTAATTGCCGAAGGCGGAGTATCCCTGAAAGGTGCCCAGACCGTCCGGTGTGGCGATGTCGTACAGCCGCGTCGTACCGCCGGCCTCGACGTCTTTCAGATCGAATACGGCATACCGGAACCCACTGGCCTGCGCGTAGCGCATAACCAACCGATTGGTCGACGGGTCGAGCGCACACGTGGTATTCGTCGCCCCGGGCACCAGGGTGTATTTCTGCGACTCCCCCGACGAGGCCGTCAGCGTCCGCCCGTCGGCGAACTCGAATCGAGCGATCCTGCTGCCTCGCGCACTTCCGTCCACGCGCACCGCGTCGGTCTCGGTCCACAGATACGCCGAGGTCCCGACCGGCTCCACCCCGATCTGCACCCCATGCCCGAAACCCAGCAAATACATATGCCCCAGCACCACACCCGCCGTCGACAACTTCGTCAGACACAAATCGCCCGCAGCCCCCGAATCTGCCCCGTTCCGCACCTGGACGGCGTAGATGTGACTGTTCACGTTGTCGAAAGCGAAGGATTGCAGCACGGTTTCGTCATACAACGCCTTACGCCACAGCACCTCACTCGACGCCGCACTCAACTCGAACCGCGCCTGCCCCACCTCCTCGGCGACCGCACGACCGCCGACCGCCCACGCGGCCATGACACCAGCCCCGAGCCCGAGCAAGCTCCGCCGCGACATCAGCACACGCGAAGTCATCAAACCTCCACTCAGCAACCGATCACCCGATACCCGCAGTCTGCCCGGCTCCACACCACCGCCCCAACCCTCGTCTCGAATAACAATCCCCTGTTCATTGCACCGTCACCGAGACATCACCTCACCGCGCAGCCATAACCGCGCCGGTACCTCGATCACGACCTGTTCTCGACGCAAGGCCGGTCATTCCGATCCAGGTTTCACCGCCGGGCCGGCCGCCCTCGGTGACCGGCCAACGCCCGCCTCGAAATCCAGCGCGCCGCAACCATTTATCGGCCCGAGGCACGACCGCCGAGCACTATCTCGCGATATCGCGACAGAGGTAGCCATGACGACAGTCATGATGGCCGGCGGTACTTACCGGCGCTCGCGCACGACGATCATCGGTACCTCGACCGAATGCAGCAGGGCATTGCTGGTCGAGCCGAGCACCATGCTCTGGAACCCGCCGCGCCCGTGACTGCCGACGACGACCAGTTGGGCGTTGGCGGATTCGTCGAGTAGCGAACGAACCGGCCGGTTGGCCACCACGATTCGGCGTACCGGGACGTCCGGGTAGCGCTCGGCGTGACCGGCGAGGGCTTCGGCCAGGGTCGCCTGCGCGGACTCCTCCGCCCCGTCCCAACCGGCGACGGGCACGTCGAGTCCGCTGACGTCGCTCCACGCGTGCAACGCGGTCAGGCCGACCTTGCGCCGCGACGCTTCCTCGAAGGCGAGGTCGAGGGCCGCGACGCTGTTGCCGGTGCCGTCGACGCCGACCAGGATCGGCCGGGTCGCCGACACCGCGTCGATGGCCGAGTCGCCGTGGATCACCGCGACCGGGCAATGCGCGTGGTGGGTCGTGGCGGTGCTGACCGAGCCGAGCATGCCGCGCCGGAACGCACCCATCCCGCGGCTGCCGACGACCAGCATCCGCGCGTGCGCGGACCGTTCGATCAGCGTCGGAATGATCGGTTCGGCCGACACCTCGGTGCTGATCCGCGGATCGTCACCGGGCGCCGCGGTGCGCGCGATCCGGGTGGCCTCGGCCAAGGTTCGCTCGCTGTCCTTGCGCAGCCAGTCCAGATCGGCCGTGCCCAGCGCCATGCCGGGTCCGTAGCCGGTATCGATTCCCATCGAGGTCAGTAGGTGCAGTCGGCAGTGGTGCAGTCCGGCTTCGACCGCGGCCCAGGCCACAGCCTGGTAAGAGCTCACGGAGCCATCTACGGCGGCGAGGATCTGCGGGTCGAGTTGTGGTGCCTGCGCGAAGCTTTCGACGGACATGGGGACGCCTTCCTGCTCGGATATCGAAATCAGTGTTGAGTGCCAACGGGTTTCACCGACGTCGGCCGCAGAACGGTCAGGCGGTGCCGGTATTCGGTCTCATCCACCTCGCCGCTGGCGAACAGCTCGGCGAGCAGCGCCTCCGGCGACAACCGGGGTTGTGCTCGCTGCGGTTGCGCCGGCGCGCGGCCGGGTCGATCGAACGAGAGGATCGCGACGGCCGCGGTGATCCACAACGGGACGGCGACCAGAATCAGGAGCACGAACATCCACCATTGGGCGCCGTCCTCGTGCCAGTACATCATTGCCGTTCCTCTCTGATCGGACGGCTGAGCTGCCGCCACTCGTGTGCCCATCGGGCGTCCCGACGCCGGTCGAGCAGCCATCCGCTGCCGCGCACCAGGCACCAGGCGGTGAGCCAGGTGCCGACCAGCACGACGACACCGACACCGATGCCCGTCATCGCGGCCGCCGCCGGCGGCCGCGGTTCTGTCGTCGGCGCACCGTCGGGCCCGAGCCACACCGCGACGTGATCGCCGGCTTGCAGGCCGCGGCGCATAGCCACGACTTCGGTGCCAGGACGACCGCTGTCGTCCCATCGCACGCGCGCCCGATACTCATGCGCTGCCGACTTCGCGGGCTCCTCGGTGAGCACCGCTGTGACGCTGTGCTTTGTCGCATTCTCGGCGCGGATCTGCGCCGCGTCCTCGGTATAGGCGGCTGTACCGAGCGCACCCGCGACAGGCACCGCCACCAGCACGGCGACCGCCGCGAGGATGCGCAACATCGCTTCGAGCCGATCCGAATTGCGCAACAACGGATTAGGGCTCCACGGTTGAATCGACCACCAGCGAAGCACGCGGGTCCACCATCCGTGGATGGGAATGATCACGTTCTCCGGCATCGCCATTCACCTCGTTTCGGCAGCATCCGCTGTCGACTTCGAGCATCCCGCTCGGCCGCGTGCGGCGGCAGAGAAGAAGGTCACCCGGTGGGCGGGCCGTGTGGCCCCGGATTCCGGTCCGCCTGGAACGCCGCGACGGCGGTGGGCAACGTCGGATACAGGTGATGCACCCCGATCGCGGCCGTGAGCCCGAACGCGTCGAGATCATGACGCAGATCCTGTTTCACCCGCGCCATCGCGAAGACGACGCCTTGCTCGGCCAGGTCCGCGCGCAGCTGCTCGACGGCGTCGAGGGCGGTCAGATCCACTTCGACGTTGGCCTCGGCGTTGAGCACGAACCAGCGCACCGGCTCCCCAGCCTGCTCGTTCCAGGACCGGACGGCCGCCAGCGCCCGGCGGTGGAAGTCTTCGGCGTTGGCGAAGCACAGCGGTGCGTCGTAACGGTAGATCACTAGTCCGGCAATGGGTTTCGCATCCGGATAGTCGTCGATGTCGTGCATGCCCGCCAGCCCCGGCACGAACCCGAGAATCGCGTCGTGGCCACGGGCGATCCGCCGCAGCAGATCGAAGATCGACAGGGCGATCGCCACCAGCACGCCGTACAGCACGCCGAGCGCGAGCACCGCAACCACAGTGCCGAGGGCCAGGATCAGCTCGCTGCGCCGGAATCGGGCGATCCGCCGGAACTCCGTCACATCGATCAGCCGCAGCGCGGCGTAGATCACCAACGCGCCGAGCGCGGCCGTCGGGAACGCGGCAAGGACGCCGCGCGCACCGAACAGCACCGCGAGCACACCGCCCAGTGCGACAACCGAATACAGCTGCGTGCGCGCGCCCATGACGTCCGCGATCGTCGTCCGGCTGCCGCTACAGCTCACGGGGAATCCGTGCATCAGCCCGGCTGCCACGTTGGTCGCGCCTAATCCCGCCAGCTCGATGTTCGTGTCGACCTGCGCGCCGTGCCGTGCGGCGAAAGCCCTTGCGGTGAGCGCATTGTCGGAGAACCCGACGACGGCGATGCCCACCGCGGGCAGGATCAGCGTCCCGATGTCGGCGGCCGACACCCCGGACACACCGGGTACCGGAAGGCCCGCGGGCACCGCACCGATAACTCGAATACCTAAGCGCTGCAACGAGAATACCGCGACCACGCCGGTGGCGAGCAGCACCGCCACCAGCGGCCCCGGCACGCGCGGCGCCCGCCAGGCCGCCAGCAGCAGGCCGCACAGCACCGCCGCGGCGAGCACGCTGGTCGGCCGATGCCATTGCGCCGAGTGCTCCGCGAACGAACGCAGTTGCTCGAACAAGGTCTCCCCGGTTACCGGGATCCCGGTAACCCGTCCGAGCTGACCGGCGATCATCATGCCCGCGGTGCCCGCGAGATAGCCGATCAGCACCGGTTTGGACAGCAGGTCTGCGAGCACCCCCAGCCTGGCCACCGCTGCCGCCAGGCACAACCCGCCGACCAGCAGCGCGAGCACCGCCGCGAGCGCGGCATAGCGGGCGGGATCGCCGAGCGCGAGCGGCGCCAGCGCGACCGCGGTGAGCAACGCGGTGGTGGATTCGGGTCCCACCGACAGCTGCCGCGAGGTGGCCAGCAGCGTGTACACCGCCAGCGGGCCGATGACGGCCCACAGCCCGGCCACCGGCGGCAATCCCGCGACGGTCGCATACGCCATCACCTGCGGAACCAGGTACGCGGCCACCGTGACCCCGGCGACCACGTCGGACCGGAGCCAGGCCCGCTGGTAACCCTCGAATTGCCGGAGACCCGGCAGGAAACGCGTCAGCACTGTTCCAGCATGGTGCGCGCCGCCGTTCGGCGAGACGGCCGAAAGTCACCGATCACGACTTACGGCCCGAGGACCTGGGACGTCAGGCCCTGCCGCATCCACACCTGAGCAGGAAACAGTGTGAGAATGGCACTCACCACGTATGTACGAAGAATCGGCACACGTCAAGCCGTGCTCGGCCTGATCGCCGGTGTCGTCGCGACCTGGGCTTTCGCCGGCGCCCTCGGGCTGAGCACCGGGGTGATCCGCCTCGGGGCCACCATCGATGCCCGAATTCCGTTTCACAGTCCGGTGTTCGGCGCGGTCATGCTGGCCGTGATCGTCGGGCTGCCGATGACGATCGCGGGCGCGCTGGCGGCGCGAAACGACGAACGAACACCGATCGCCGGGATGACGGCCGGCACCGCGCTGATCGGCTGGATCGCGGTGCAGGTGGCGGTGATCCGCGAACTCAGCTGGCTGCAACCGGTCTGCATCGCCCTCGGCCTGGTAGTCCTCGCGCTCAGCGCGGGGCTGTGGCGCGACCGGCCCTGACTCGCCGGGCCGATGGTGGCCGAAGGTCCTTCGGTAAGCGGCGGTTCGGCACTGTGCGCGGCCGCGTCCCGGTCATAGCGTCGAGTTGAACAGTTTCCGCAGGTGAAGGAGTTCGAGATGCGGTCACGAATCGTCTACGAGTCCATGTTCGGCAACACCGCGGCCATCGCCGCGGCGATCGCGGAGGCGTTGCGCGCGTACGGCCCGGTGGAGGTGCTGAACATCGCCGCCGCCGCGAACGTGCCGGCAGCGTCCTGTGATCTGCTGGTGGTCGGCGGCCCGACCCATGCGTTCGGGTTGAGCAGGCAGCGCACCCGACTCGACGCGGCCGGGCGCACCGACGCACCGGTCGTGGTCGACATCGGTATTCGGGAATGGCTCGACGCCGCGTTGCCCGTGCCCGCGGGTTGCCGGGCCGCGGCGTTCGGCACCAAGGTCGCCAAGCCGCCGTGGCTGCCCGGATCCGCCGCCCACAGCGCGGGAAAACGGTTGCGGCGCTTGGGTTACCAGCTCGCCGACGAGCCGATGGACTTCCTGGTCGACGGAATGACCGGGCCGCTCAGCGAGGGCGAGCCGGCCAGGGCGCGGGCCTGGGCCGAACGACTCGCCCACGTCGAGCAGGACCGCATCGCGCACCTGCACTGAACTCCCCGTCTCTCATTGCGGCCGTTGGGCCCCCGAGTTCGTGACCAACGACAGGCGTGCCGGACCGCACCGAATTCCTAACGTACAGATACCGGAACCGCAGACCCGAAGGGCACCAGGACAATGGCTACGCACAACAACGACGACACACACGAAATCGCCACGGCCGCAGTGGTCGTCGGCGTAGACGGCTCCGCGGCCGCGGACCTCGCCGTCCGCTGGGCCGCGGCGACGGCGACCAGCCGCCATCGCCGGCTGCGTATCGTCAACGGCCTGAATTTCGCGGCGACCCAAGCTGTTACGGGCACCTACGACCTGATGGTCCCCGCCGTCATCGACGCGATCCGCCACCAAGGCGCGGAGCGAGTCGATGCCGCGCGCACGCTCGCCTTGACCGTCGACCCCACGCTGACCGTGGAAACCGAAGTCTCCGAAGACAATCCGGCACGGCTGCTGATCGAGCACTCGAAATCGGCGAACCTCGTCGCGATCGGCGCGTCCGGCGAAGGCGGAACCATCCGCCATCTCGGCTCCACCCTGCTCGCGGTGACCAGCCACGGCCACGGGTCCATCGTCGTCGTCCGCGGCACCGAGCGGTCGACCAGCAGCGCCGGTCCCGTTGTGGTCGGCGTCGACGGCAGTTCGGTCAGCGAGGCCGCCATCGGCGCCGCCTTTGCCGAAGCGAGCAACCGCAACGCCCATCTGGTCGCGGTGCACGTCTGGAGCGACCTGTACTTCGACAAGTTCGCGGGCGACATCAGCGATCCCGCTATCCGGGAGCGGGCGCAGGCGGTGCTGGCCGAGCAGCTGGCCGGCTGGCAGGAGAAGTACCCGGAGGTCGAGGTGACCCACGAGGTGTACCTGTCCGGACCACGCCACTACTTGATCGAGTGGTCGAAGGCCGCGCAGTTGCTCGTCGTCGGCAGCCGTGGTCGTGGCGGATTCCGCGGCCTGCTGCTCGGCTCGACCAGCAATGCGCTGGTCCAGCGCGCGCATTGCCCGGTGCTGGTCGTCCACGCGGACTGACCCGTCGCAGCCGATCGTCTACTCGCAGAAAGGCATCAAGATGTCCGCCAACCCGATCAACCCGCCCGTTCTCGTCGGCACCGACGGTTCCGCGACCGCCACCGAGGCGGTCCGCTGGGCCGCCTGCGCAGCGGCGCGCCACGGCGCACCGCTACACATCGTGTACGCGATCGCCGCGCCGATGGACTTCGGTCCCGGCCTCGCCTTTCCACAATTCGACTACGAGACCTACCGGCAGTCCGGTGAGCTCATCCTGGCCAAGGCCCGCGAATCCGCGGTGGCCGCCGCCGCGCCGATCGGCGACCTCGACATCAGCACCTTCGTCGTCGACGCGCCGCCGATTCCGGTGCTCCGCGATCGATCGGTGAACGCGCGCCTGCTCGTTGTCGGCACCCATGGCTACGGCGCGCTCCGCCGCGGTCTGCTCGGTTCGGTGAGCACGTCGTTGGCCAGGCACGCGAGGTGCCCGGTCGCGGTGATCCCCGAGGCGGACGAGCGAACATCGGTGGGCGCCCACGGTCCGGTGGTGGTCGGCGTCGACGGCTCGGTCGGCGGGGAACTCGCGCTCGACATCGCTTTCGACGAAGCGTCCCACCGCGGCGCTCCCCTGCTCGCGGTACTGGCCTGGTCGGAATTCAACCGCTATATCTCGCGCGCCGACATGCAGAAGGAGGGCGAGACGCTGCTGGCCGAGAGCATCGCCGGCTATCAGGAGAAATATCCCGATGTCCAGGTGTCCCGGCTCGTCACCGAGGCCCGTCCGGCCAAGTGCCTGCTCGGCACGGCCGAGCTCGCCCAGCTGCTCGTGGTCGGCAGCCACGGGCACGGCGGATTCCCGGGGATGACCCTCGGGTCGGTCGGTCAGGCCGTGCTGCACGGCGCCGACTGCCCGGTCATCATCGCCCGTCCGGCGAACTGACCCGCCACAATCGAGGAGAACCCATGTACGCCATGACTTTCCGCGGACCCGGCCAACCCAGCTGGGAGCAGGTGCCCGACCCCGAGATCCAGCACAGCACCGATGCGATCGTCCGGGTCGACGCCGTGACGATCTGCGGAACCGACCTGCACATCCTGAAAGGCGACGTCCCCGAGGTCACACCGGGCCGCATCCTCGGTCACGAAGCGGTGGGCACGATAACCGCGGTCGGCCCCGGCGTGCGCACCCGCGAAGTCGGTGACCGCGTACTGATCTCGTGTATCTCGGCCTGCGGTGCGTGCCGATTCTGCAAGGAGGGACGCTACGGTCAGTGCCGCGGTGGCGGCGGCTGGATTCTCGGCCACCTGATCGACGGCACGCAGGCCGAATCGGTGCGGGTGCCCTTCGCCGACCTGTCCACCCACCCGATTCCCGACGGCATCAGCGACGAACAGATGCTGATGCTCGCCGATATCCTGCCGACCAGCCATGAGGTCGGTGTGCTCAACGGCAGGGTCCGGCCAGGGGATGTCGTCGTCATCATCGGTGCGGGACCGATCGGCCTGGCCGCGGTCATGACCGCGCAGCTGTACAGCCCCGGTCACATCGTGGTCGTGGACATGGTCGACAGCCGGCTCGCGGCCGCGAGCAAGTTCGGCGCGGACATCACGCTCAACAGCCGCCGCGATGACATCGGCGCGCGCATCGCGCAACTCACCGACGACCTCGGCGCCGATGTCGTGATGGAAGCCGTCGGCGTGCCCGAAACCTTCGAGCTAGCAGTCGATCTCGTCCGCCCCGGCGGCCACGTCGCCAATATCGGCGTACACGGCGCCCCGGCCACCCTGCATCTGGAACGGATCTGGATCCGCGACCTGACCATCACCACCGGCCTGGTCGATACCAACTCCACCCCCACCCTCATCCAACTGATCCGCAGCGGCAGGCTCGACCCGGCGCCGATGATCACTCACCGCTACGCGATGAGCGAATTCCCTACCGCCTATGACGTTTTCGCCCGCGCCGGCGAGACCGGGGCGCTCAAAGTGATGGTGTCCCGCACCGCGCCGCAATGACCCTCTTCGATCGCGCCCGACCATCGACCCCTGTGTCCGGAGGAAGACCGAAATGAACACCCCACAGACCAGTGATCCACACCGCCTGGCGTCGGCGGTCATCGTCGTCGGCGTCGACGGCTCGGATGGCTCCGATCTCGCCGTGCGCTGGGCCGCGGCTACGGCCTTGCACCGCCGCCGGCAACTACTCATCGTGCACGGCCTCGACCTCGCCGCCGCCCGCGCGAAGCTCGCCCGGCACGACGTGCTCACCGGTCCGATCATCGAAACCATCCACCAGCGCGGACACAAGATCGTGACCGACGCCCGCCGACTCGCACTGGAGATCGACCCGGAACTCGTTGTCAGCACCGAGATTTCGGAAGAGGGACCGGCCCAACTGCTGATCCAGGCGTCGCGCACGGCGTATCTGGTGGCGCTCGGTGTAACCGGCAACGCGGGTTCCTTCGCACATCTGGGTTCGACCCTGCTGGCTGTCACGAGCCACGGCCATGGACCCGTCCTCGTGGTCCGCGGCACCGATGGCGAAACGCCGGTCAGGCGCACCGGGCCGGTCGTGGTCGGCGCCGACACAAGCGTCGGCGGCGGCGCCGCGATCGCGGCGGCGTTCGCCGAGGCCGCCGAGCGCGGAACCGAGCTGATCGCCGTGCACGCCTGGATCGACTGGAATCTCGACGGATTCGCGGGGAGGCCCGACCTCGGCGCCACCGAAGGCGACCTGGAGAACGCCGAGGACGCCCTGCTGGCCGAGCGCCTGGCCGGCTGGCAGGAGAAGTACCCGGACGTTCGGGTCACCCGGCAACTCCATCCGGGCGGGCCGATCCGGCCGTTGATGGACCTGTCCGGCACAGCGCAACTGATCGTGGTCGGCACCCGCGGACACGGCGCGTTCACCGGCCTGCTCCTCGGTTCGACCAGCAATTTCCTTGTCCAGCATGCCCATTGCCCCGTCCTGGTCACCCACCAGGAATGACCGAGGACCCCACCATGCCGCACACCCGAGATCCCTTCGCCCCCGCACTCCACTCCGCCAACGTCTGGCTGCGCCACGTCGCGGACGCGATGGCCACCGATGACCGAGTCTTCGCCTACCGAGCCACTCGCGCTTGGTTGCACACCGTGCGTGATCGCCTCGAACCGCACGCCGCGGCGCACCTGGCCGCACAGCTTCCCGACCTGTTGCGCGGCGCGTTCTTCGAGGGATGGGTGCCCGGCCGCACGCCGAAGTCGTCCGACGTGAACGCCATGCTCGCCGAATTCGCCGGCGCGGCAGGCGTTACCGATGACGAGGCGGTCGGCCTGCTGTGGATCGTCACCGACGCGTTCCGCGAGCTGTGCTCTCCCGGCCTGCTGGAACATCTGTTCGCCCGGCTACCCGCCGCGCTGAATCGCATCCTGCTCGGTGCCTCGCCGGGACCGAACGACGAAGAGACGGTGGAGGACCGGCTGACGAATCTGGCCGACCGGCTGCAGGTCCTCTCCGACGCGGTCAGCGTACTCGCGCGGGGATTGGAATTCCGGCCGGACATCGAACCCGACAGCACCCGAACAGCATTCGCCGCGCAGGAGGCGCACCGCATGCTCTTGGCCGAACCCACCGGGATGTAGTGATGAGAACCATGACAGCGATCGCGGTCGGCACCGCGACATACCTGGCCGGGTTGGCCTTGGGCTACCAGGTGCTCCTCCGCCGCAAGTGCCTCACCTGGGGCGCGCGCACCGACGAGGTCGCGCGCACGATGCCGGGCGACGAATTGCTCGCCGACCCGGACATCGTTGCCACCAGGGCGATCACGATCGCCGCGAGCCCGGCCGCGATCTGGCCGTGGCTGGTCCAACTGGGACCGGGCCGGGGCGGCGCCTACACCTACGACTGGATCGAGAATCTGCTCGGACTGAACATGCACAGCGCCGACGAGATCCTGCCGCAGTTCCAAACCCTTTCTGTCGGTGATACTTTCGCCCTCGGCGAGAATGGACCGCGAATGCGGGCGGCCATCATCGAACCCGAGCAGGCGTTGGTGTTCGCGTCCACGGACGGACACTGGGTGTGGGCGTTCGGGCTCTACCCGAGCGACGAAGGCACGCGTCTGGTCAGCCGAAACCGCATCGCGCTGCCCGAATCCGCTTCGCCGGCCAGGATGTTCACCCGGCTCATCATGGAACCGGGGAGCTGGATAATGGAACGCAAGATGCTGCTCGGCATCAAACTGCGCGCCGAACGCGGCAGCACACCGGTCGCCGAACGCCCGGTCACCGTTCAGGCTGTCCGATAACGCCTTCCTGCCGATCGAATACTCGACACAGAGTCGGATAGTCCTGCGCACTGAGGTCTTTCGCCAGGCTCGCCGGGCACCGATCTAGGCCACGCTCGAGTGACACGAATCCCCATCTCCGGAGGTTGTCACAGTGAACAGTTTCAGTGGGCGCAGCGCCATCGTCACCGGCGGCGCGCGCGGAATCGGCGCCGCCATCGTGCGCGCGCTGGTGAAGGAGAACATCGCGGTCGTCATCGCCGATCTGCTCGAGCCGGAGGGCACGGAACTGGCTCGCTCACTGGGGCCGAATGCCATGTTCCAGCGGCACGACGTCACCGACAAGCAGAATTGGCGCGACCTCATCGACCAGACCGAGGCGACCTTCGGGCCGTTGGCGATCCTGGTCAACAACGCGGGCATTCTCGATTACGGCAGCATCGAAGACGAACAGCCCGCCATGTTCCGCCATGTCGTCGAGGTCAACCTGTACGGCGCCTGGCTCGGCATGCACATGGCCGTGCCGCACCTGCGGGCCAGCGGCGGCGGGGTGATCGTCAACATGTCCTCGACCGCCGGCTTGATCGGCTACGCCGGCATCGGCGGCTATGTCGCGAGCAAGTGGGGCCTGCGTGGCCTGACCAAGGCCGCGGCGATCGAACTTGGACCCGACGACATCCGCGTCTGCTCGGTGCATCCCGGTCCGATCCACACGCCGATGACGGCCGGGCTCGACGAATCCACGGCAGCCACAGAGCCATTGCCGCGTTTCGGTGATCCGGAAGAGGTTGCCGCGATGGTCCGTTTCCTCGTCACCGAGGCTACGTTCTCCACCGGATCGGAATTCGTCCTGGACGGCGGTGCCACCGCGGGTCGATAGACACTCCGGTCGCGAGAAAGAGACACCCCAATGTCAGCGATTATCAGCACCAACGGCTTGACCAAGGTCTACGGGCGCAAACCTGCCCTGGCCGACCTCGATCTCGAAGTCCCCGCCGGCGTCGTTTTCGGCTATCTGGGACCCAACGGTGCGGGCAAGACCACCACGATTCGGCTGCTGGTCGGCCTGATGCGGCCGACCCGAGGGAGCGCGACCATCGGCGGAGCCGACAACGTGCGCGCACGATCCGAGGCACAACGCCATATCGGTTATCTCCCCGGTGAATTCGTCGGCTACCCCGACCTCACCGCGGAGCAGTACCTGAGCTACCTCGCACACCTGCGTGGCGGCGTCGACGACAAGGTCCGCCGCCTGTTGATCGAGCGGCTCGGACTGGACCCCACGGTGCGCATCGGCGCGATGTCGCACGGCAACCGGCAGAAGGTCGGCATCGTCCAGGCGTTCATGTCCGAACCGGATCTGCTCGTCCTCGATGAACCGACCACCGGACTGGATCCCTTGGTACAGCGCGAATTCCACACCCTCGTGCACGAGGCAAAGGACGCGGGCCGCACCGTGTTCTTGTCGTCGCACGTGCTCTCGGAGGTGCAGGAGGTGGCCGACATGGTCGGCATCCTCCGCCAAGGCCGATTGGCCGAGGTGCGTTCGATCGGTGCGCTCACCGCGCGGCCGTTGCGCCACATCGATCTCGTATTCGGCGGTGCGCCACCAGATCTGAACCGGCTCGAGTACCTCGACGGCGTCCGGTCGGTGCGCCAGAACAACCGGGGGATGCATATCGAACTGGAAGGCTCTACCGCCGCACTGTTGCGCGCCATCGCACCATTCGACGTGACCGACATCGTCAGCCACGAGCCCGATCTGGAAGAGATCTTCCTCAACTATTACGGACGAGGCTGAATCGCCATGCTGCGCACCGTCTACACCAAATCCCTGCGTGACCAGCGCCGTGGACTCCTTGGCTGGAGCATCGGCGTCATCCTGATCGTCCTGCTGGAATCGGCCATCTGGCCGACGTTTTCGGACATGTCCGGCATGCAGGACTTCCTGAAGAACTACCCCGAAGCCATGCGGAAACTGTTCAACCTCGACCAATTCACCACCGGCACCGGGTTTCTCAACGCCGAGCTGTTCACCTTCATGCTGCCGATCCTGTTCCTGGTATTCGCCATCGGCCGCGGCGCTCGCGGCGTCGCCGGTGAAGAGGCGGACGGCACCCTGGAAGTACTTCTGGTCAACGGCGTTTCGCCGATTCGGCTGGCCCTGGAACAGGCCGCCGTCTTGATCACCTCGGTCGCTGTGCTCGGGCTCACCTTGTTCGCCTCGATCACGGTGTGCTCGGCGATCTTCGGGCTCGGCATCCCGGTCGCGTTCGCCGCCTCCGGCGCGTTGTCGATGACGTTGCTGGGCATGGAGTTCGGCCTGATCGCCGCCGCACTCGGCGCCGCCACCGGCAAACGCGTGACCGCCATCGCCGGAGCGTCGATTCTCGCCGTCGCCGCCTACGTGCTGCACGTGGCCAGCCAACTGGTCACCGCGATCGCCCCGTGGGGGCCATGGTCGCCGTTCCATCAAGCCATAGCCGACGGACCGATGGGCGCCGGACTCCCCCTCGCCTTCCTCTGGCTCGCGCTGGCCGGCCTCGTCTGTCTACTCGCCGCGCTCCCCGTTTTCGACCGCCGCGATATCGCCGGCGCGTAAGCAGCGTCAATGGAGGTCTCGCAGTGATACAAGCGCAAGTGCCGGTCGCGATCGAACGAGCGGGGCCGATGGATCTGACCGTGCTGGCCACCGACCACGCCTCGATACCGATGCAGATCGGCGCGATCCTGCTCTTCGACAGTGCGGCCGCACCGACTCCGGCGAGCATCCAGGCGCTGCTCGTCGAACGCATACCTCGCATACCTCGTTTCCGACAAGTATTGCGGCGCACGCCCTTCGGCTGTGGACGACCCATCTGGGTCGATGACCCGGAGTTCTCCATCGACCGGCATCTGGCGGTGCTCGTCCGGTCGAAACCGGTTGCCGAACAAGAGCTCTTCCTTCTCGCCACCGACCTGTTGTGTGTGCCGCTGGCCCGGGACCGGCCGCTGTGGCGGGCGGTCCTGGTCCACGCGCCGGGGCGGTGCAGCTTGATCGTCATCGTGCACCATGTGCTTACCGACGGTGTCGGCGGTTTGGTCGCGCTGTCGGCACTGACCGACGAAGGGCCGGTGTCGGCGGTTCGAGGTTTCCCCCAGCCGCCACCCGACGGCTGGGCGCTGGCCGCGGATGCGACGGGCGAACGGCTTCGCGCGATACGCACGCTTCCGACCGCATTCCAGCGTGTCGCCTCGGGCCTGCGGGAGCTCGGATTCAGCTGGGCCAGTGTGCGTCCGATCGAACGAACCTCGCTGAACCGGCCGACGTCGCCGCGTCGCCGGATCACCCGAGTCGAGGTCGACCTGGCCGAGATCGTCGCCATTGCCCGGCACGCCGACGGCACCGTGAACGATGTTGTGCTCGCCGCGCTCACCGGCGCCTTGCTCGACCTCTTGCGGGCGCGCGGCGAGCGACCGCGTCAACTGGTGATATCGGTGCCGATCGCCGGTCGCCGCGGCGGAGACTTGCGCAGACTCGGCAACGACACCGGTGTCCGGCCGATCGCGGTAGCGGCGATCGACGACGACTCGACGCGACTCACCGACATCGTTGCCGTGACGAGCGCGGCGAAGCGAACGACCGTCCGGGCATCGTCAGCGGCTCCGCTGGGTGGCACATTCCGGCTGCTGCATCGGCTGGGCCTGTTCCAGGCGTTCATCGACCATCAACGCCTCGTGCACACCTTCGAAACGAATCTGCGCGGTCCCGGCACAGCGCTCCACCTGGCCGGACACCGCGTGGCGACGCTCGTCCCGCTGGTGGCTACTCCCGGCAATGTCGGTGTCACCTTCGCAGTCCTGTCCTACGCCGGCAGCCTGGGCGTCACCGTTATCGCGGACCCCGACATCGTCACCGACCAGGATGCGCTCACCGCCGCCCTCACGGCCAGATTCGAGCGCCTGAGACAGCCCGACCCGTCAGTGCGCCGGTGACCAACGGCCCCGGTAGCCACGACATCGGGTCGATCGGGTCGACCTCCGAAGGACTATCGGCTATGCCGGTTCCTGGTCCGCATCCTGCGCGCTCAGTGACCCCGCCGACATCGATCACTGTCCGGCCGGCACGAGCTCTCGGATGAGTTGCTCTACTCGGGAACGGATTTCGTCGCGGATGGAGCGTACGGCGTCGAGGTCCTTGCCTGCTGGGTCGTCGAGTTTCCAGTCTCGGTAGTCGACTCCGGGGAAGTAGGGGCAGGCGTCGCCGCAGCCCATGGTGATGACCACGGTGGAGGATTCGACGGTGTCGGGGGTCAGGATTTTCGGGGTCTGTGCGGTGATGTCGATACCGGCTTCGGCCATGGCTTCTACCGCGGCGGGATTGAGGGATTCTCCGGGTGCGGATCCGGCGGAACGGACCTCGATGGTGTCGCCGGCGAGGTGGGTCAGGAAGCCTTGGGCCATTTGTGAGCGTCCGGCGTTGTGCACGCAGACGAACAGAACGCTGGGCGTGGAATCCATGAGCTGGTCTCGGCTTTCGGTCTGATCAGATGGTTTGTTGTTGCGGGCGTTCGGGTTCGGCACCGGAGTACGGGACGTCGACCGAGTCCGCGTTATCGGCCGCGGTCGGGTACAGAATCGCGATCAGCGCCGATCCGGCTGCCGCGCCGAAGATTTGGGCTGCGACGAAGGCGGGCGCGGAGGACGGGGCGATTCCGGCGAAGGTGTCGGAGAAGATGCGGCCGAGGGTGACGGCGGGGTTGGCGAAGCTGGTGGAGCTGGTGAACCAATAGGCGGCGCCGATGTAGGCGGCGACCGCCGCGGCCGAGAGACCGATGCGGCCGTGCCTGGCCAGCGCGGCGATGACCACGATCAGCCCGGCGGTGGCAACGAATTCGCCGATCAGGTGTCCGGTGGTGATCCGGTCATGGGTCGAGATCTGCCCGGCCGGAAGGTCGAACATGACATTCGCCAGCACTGCGCCGCCGATGCCGCCGAGGACCTGAGCGAGGGTGTATGCGCCGACCTCCGGCAAGGACAGCCCGGTGCCGTGCCGACGGCCGGCCCACCAGTCGGCCACGGAGACAACGGGGTTGAAGTGCGCGCCCGAGACCGGGCCGAAGACCAGGATCAGCACACCGAGCCCGAACACGGTCGCGGTGGAGTTCTCCAGCAGTTGCAAGCCAGCATCAGTGGACAGCTGTCGAGCCGCGATACCGGATCCGACCACGACGCAGACGAGCGCCGCGGTGCCGACGAACTCGGCGAGCAACCGCCGGCCCAGCGCGGGTGCGCTCATACCGGGGTAACGGCGGAGTCGATGACGCCGGGTTGCAGCACGGCCGAAAGACGTTGCAGCGCTTGCGGGATCACCCAGTAGTAGACCCAGGTACCGCGGCGTTCACAGTCGATGAGCCCGGCCTCGCGCAGCACCTTCAGATGATGGGAGATGGTGGGCTGGGACTGCTCGAACTGCGGAGTCAGCTCACAGACACACACCTCCTCGCCGGGTCGCGAGGCGATCAGCGACAGCAGTCGCAGGCGGACCGGGTCACCCAGCGCCTTGAACGCCGATGCCAACTCCAGCGCCGTTTCCGGCCCGAGCGGTGCGGTCAGGTTCGGCGCGCAGCAGGCGCCGGTGGAGGCGACGACCGGCAATTCTTGTTTCGACACACATCTATATTGACACTTGTCGATGCAAAGAGGCAAGCTGTATCGGTATCCATCAATACAGCCCGGTCGGAGAGCCATCCGGCCGGATGCTTCCAGTCAGGGGTATGTCCATGACACAGCCACAGAACGACCTTCGCGAGACCGTGCGCGCCCGGTACGCCGCGGCCGCCACCACAGTCGCAGGCGGCGGGGCCGCCACCGATTGCTGCGGAACCGCCGACATCGAGATCGATGCCGGATTCGGCGCAGGCCTCTACGGCGCCGAGGATCGCGACCAACTCCCCATCCAAGCCACCACGGCTTCACTGGGCTGCGGCAACCCAACCGCCGTCGCCGATCTCCGTGCGGGCGAACGGGTTTTGGATCTGGGCTCCGGCGGCGGTATCGATGTCCTGTTGTCGGCGCGCCGGGTCGGGCCGACCGGCATGGCCTACGGGATCGATATGACCGACGAGATGCTCGATCTGGCCTGGGCGAACGCCGCCAAGGCCGAAGCGGCGAACGTCGAATTCCGGAAGGGCACCATCGAATCGATCCCGTTGCCCGACAACAGCATCGACGTGGTGATCTCCAACTGCGTGATCAACCTCTCGGTGGACAAGCCCGCCGTATTCGCCGAAATGGCGCGGGTGCTGGTCCCGGGCGGACGGATCGGAATCTCCGACGTAGTCGCCGAAGACGCGCTCACCACCGAAGAACGCGGCGAGCGCGGCGATTACGTCGGCTGCATCGCGGGCGCGCTGTCCTTCGCCGAGTACCGGGCCGGCCTCGCGGCGGCCGGATTCACCGACATCGACATCACGCCAACACATTCGGTCGCCGACGGAATGCATTCGGCGATCGTCAAGGCCGTCAAACCTGTGGCGCAGAAATCCGCCGAGCAGGCAGCGCCGTGCTGCGGGCCGAGCTGCTGTTCGTAGCACAGGCCTTGGGGCTACTCGCGGAGCCACTGTCCCGCGCCGCCCGTGCCTGAACACCCCGACACTCGGCGGTGCGGGCTGCTCCGGCTGCGTCGGTTCCGGCTACTCGCAGGCGATTCCGTCGTTGTCGCGGTCGAGCCCCGCTCGATAGCCGGGATCGCCACGGTGCAGCGGTGCGGCGCCGGCCGCGCGGGCGGCCGCGCAGCTGGGGTAGTAGGCGCTGGGGGCGGCGGGTGGCTCGGTGGTCGTGGGTCGCGGCGGGATCGTCGTCGGCACCACGGCCGCGACGGCCGGCGGTTGCGGCACGAACGGTTGGGGCACCGCTATCGGGGTGGGTGATGGCACGACGGGTGGCGGCGGTGCGACGGGTGCCGCGGATGTCGTCGACATCGGGGTGGGCGTCGGGGTGAACGTCGGCGCTGTGGTCGTCGGCCGGCTGCTTGTGGTCAGCGTCGAGGACGGCGTGACCGTAGGAGTGGGCTTGCCCTCGGTGCCGCATGCGGCAGACCCGAGCGAAACCGCTGCGATCAGGGTGAGGACGGCTGCGCAGTGTCGCGGTGAGCTGGTCATGATGTGCCTCGCTACTGAAGGGGAGTGCGCGATCGAGTGCTGACCCGGTTGGCCCACTCCCCCGACAGGAGCATCGCGTCCTGCACATGATTCGCTGCGCGGAGACGTCCACCCAGGGTGCTAAGTCACCATTACCTCGCACCTTCGGCCCTGATCTTCCCTTCGCACCGGCACGTCCTCGACGCGGTGACTTTGGGCCCTTCGGCTCGGGCTCAAGTCCCATATCTGCCGTGCGCAGGGCGGCCGACACTCGATGTATGACCGAAAGTGATGCACTTCCCGAGACCTTCGTACCGGATCGACCGACGATTACGGCCGCCGTGCGGCTGGCCGGGCGGGCGCCTTCGGTGCACAACACGCAACCGTGGCGCTGGGTGTTCGACGGCACGCGCCTGCACCTCCATCGCGACGACGAACGGCTGCTGGCCTCGACCGATCCGCACGGCAGGCAGCTGATCATCAGCTGTGGCGCGGCGCTGCACCATCTGCGCACCGCGTTCGCCGCGCGCGGCTGGCACACCGACACGGCGCGGCTGCCCGATCCGGACCGGCTCGATCACCTGGCCGTCATCGAGTTCCGCCCGTGGCCGGACGCGCCGATCGGTGTGCACGCCCGCGCCCGCGCGATCGAGCTGCGCCGCACCGACCGGCTGCCGATGCTCCCACCGCGGGACTGGGCCGCGCTCGTACACCAGGCGCGGTTGCTGGCGAATCCGCACGACATCGAACTCGACGTCCTCGACGCCGAGGCCGGATCCCGGCTGGCCGTCGCCTCGCAGCACGCGACCGCGCTACGCCGTTACGACATGGAGTACCAGACCGAATTGCATTGGTGGACCGGGCATTCTCATGTGTCCGAGGGGATCCCGCGCAGCGCGCTGGTCTCGGACGCGGAGTTCTCCCGGGTCCCGGTGGGCCGAGCCTTCCCGTCCGCTCCGCATTCCGCGCGCCGCGAAGAGGTCGAGGATCAGGCACAACTGATGGTGCTCAGCTCCGCGAACGACTCGATGCTCGCGTGCCTGCACGCCGGCGAAGCGCTGTCCGCGGTCCTGCTGGAATGCACGGTGGCCGGGCAAGCGACCTGCGCACTGTCCCACATCACCGAATTGCCCACTGCCCGCAAGACCATTGCGACCCTGTTGCCCCACTGTGGTCCCGCAGGTCGTGATCCGCGTCGGCTCGGCGCCGGACGGAGAGGAGCCGCCGGCCTCGCCGCGCCGACCGGTCACCGACATCCTTGCTTTCGATCAGGGATAGCGGTGCAGGGAACCCGGGCACGACGGCCCCCGTTGGCCGTCGTCCCCGGGTTCAGTACTCAGGCCCGGGCGCGTTCGCGCGCCAGCAGGCGGTCGCGCTGCTCTTCGAACTTGGGGATGCGCACCTGTTCCAGATCATCGAGATACGCCGCGAGCCGCTCCCGGACCTGCTCGCCACGTGCGCTGAAGTCGTTGCGGCCGAAGATATTCCATTGCCGCAGCACCGGACTCAGCACGTCCTCCAGGTGCTGACGGAGATCGTAGACACCGTGTTTGGCCATCAGCACCCCGTGTCGGCGGAAGTTCGGCATGCCCGCGCCGGGCATCTGGAAGTTCCGCACGATCGCGTCGATCGCCTCGACCGCCTGATCGGGCACGAGATCGAGCGCCGCACCGCAGACCGTGCGATAGAAGATCATGTGCAGGTTCTCGTCGGCGGCGATGCGCTGCAACATCTTGTCCGCGATCGGGTCCGCACACACCCGGCTGGTGTTGCGGTGGGTGACCCGGGTGGCCAATTCCTGGAAGCTCACGTAGGCCACCGAATGCAGGAACCCCGCGCCGCTGTCCACCTCGGCGGCGGTGGCCCCGGAGGCAAAACCGTTGGTCATGTGGATCATTCGCGCTTCCTCGAGCGCGACCGGGTCCACGCCCCTGGTCACCACGAGGTAGTCCCGGATGACGGTGCTGTGCCGCATTTCCTCCGCGGTCCAGCGACCGACCCAGGTCCCCCACGCGCCGTCGCGGGAGAAGTTCTCGGCGATCTCCCGGTGATAGGAGGGCAGGTTGTCCTCGGTGAGCAGATTGGTGATCATGGCCGCCTTGGCCACCTCGCTGAGCTTCGATTGTTCTGCTGCCCAATCGCTTCCGCCGAGCATGGCGAAGTTGCGGCCCTCCGCCCACGGAATGTAGTCGTGCGGATGCCAGTCCTTCGTCATCGAAAGATGCCGGTGCACACAGTCTTCGGCGATCGGCTCCAGCTCGGTCAGGATTTCGCGTTGAATCAGGTCGCGCGGCAATCTGAGTGCCTACCTTTCACTGTCGATGGAATGGCGGGGTGCGATCAGCCCGAGGTCGCCGTCGTAGCGGCGATAGAGCAGCCGCCCACGGTTGTCCCGCGGGTCGGTGCAGAACACGAACGGTAAGCCGTAGCGGCACAACCGTTCCGCGGCCTCGGATTCGCTCAGATACGCTGTCGGAAGCGGATTCACGGTGAGCGCCAACGATTCCCCGGCGGGTAGTCCCAGCCGGTGTTGCCTGGCGAGCCGGACGCCCCACGGACCCGCACGGTGTACAACGGCGTCCATCCCGGTCTCGCGATCGGTGAACAGGTGCGCGTCGTAATCCATAGCCTCCAAAGTCACGGTCGCCTCGGCAACCGTCACTCTCCGCACCGCGCACACCTTGCGGCGCACGATCGGTCGCGCCTCGGTGGGCACCGCCAACTGCGGACGCCACGGATCCGGCCAGCGCGGTCGTACCGCACCCGCGGTCACACCGGCGAGTATTCGATCCAGCCGCTCGGCGACGAATGTGGTCGCGAACGCACCCGGTCCGATTGCCTGCGCACGGACCGGCACGCCCCCGAAATCCAGGTTGACCTGCACCAGCGCAGGCCCGTCGGCGCACGGCGCGCCGCTGATCCGCACCCGCGCCGGGCTCTCGACCCGGTGCCGCCGGACAACTCGCTCGATGGTGTTCGCCGCCTGGGCACGCTGGGTCTCGGTCACCCGGCCGGATGTCGAGATCCGGACCGGTGTGGCACCCGCCCGGATAGACCTCAGTTCGGAAACTGTCATAGCGCCCCGCTTTCCGTTGCTCCGGCATTTTTCGGCGGTCCCCATGCCACCATCGGGCCGACCTGCCGGGCAGGGCCGAAGGTCCTCCGGGCGCAGGGTCCGAGTGCCCGACAAAGTCCTTTACGCAGTACGCCCCGGATCGCACGCCCGAACCCGGTGACGTTAGGCCTCCGATTCGGTGCGAAATGGCCATCCCGACGACGGGTGCCGGTGGTCGACACTCGGTAGATGAATGCAGCGAGCGATTCATCACCCGACCTCCCGACCGTGCGGGCGGCGCTGACGATCGCCTGCCGCGCACCATCGGTGCACAACACCCAACCCTGGCGCTGGGTCTTCGACGGCACCTGGCTGTTCCTCTACAGCGATTCGACCCGGCGACTCGCGGAAGCCGACCCGCAGGGCCGCCAGCTGACCATCAGCTGCGGCGCGGCGCTGGACCACGCGCGGCAGGCGTTCGTCTCGATGGGCTGGTTCAGCTACGTCACCCGGCAACCCGATCGCCGCCGGCCGGAACTGCTGGCCGTGTTCGAGTTCCGGCCGTGGGACGGACCACTCAACCGGACCGCAGCCCGGGTCCGGGCCATCCCGCGCCGGCACAGCGATCGGTTGCCGATGTCGCCGCCCGAGGACTGGCCCGACCTCCTCGGCACCGTGCGCGAGCTCGCGCGGCCGCACCACGTGACGATCGACGAGATCGCCGCGGGCGACCGCCACCGACTGGCCGAGGTCGCCCGCCACGCCGCCGCACTACGCCGGTCCGATTGTGCGTATCAGGATGAACTGCACTGGTGGAGTGGATTTTCCGGATCTGCCGACGGCATCCCGACGACGGCCTTGATCTCGGCTACCGAAGCGCGCAGGACCAAGATCGGGCGAGCATTTCCGCTCGCACCGTATTCCAACCGCCGACCTGACCTCGACGACGACGCGCGGCTGATCGTGCTCAGCACCGTCGGCGACTCCCCCGGCCAGTGGCTGCACACCGGGGAGGCCCTGTCCGACGTGCTGCTGGAATGCACCGCGCGCGGCCTCACCACGGGCGAACTCACCGATGTCACCGAACTCGCCTCGACCAGATCGGTGCTGGCCGAATTGATCTCCCGGCCGGGCGTGCCGCAGATCGTGCTCCGCGTCGGCGTCGCGCCGGCCGACGAGCAAGAACCCGATCCGACGCCACGACGGCCGCTGTCCGAGGTGTTCGTCTTCCGGCTGGCGGACCCAGCACGGATTTCGTGACGCACATACGCACACCGGCGCCGCCGAGTGTTTCCGCGAAACTCACAGGTTCGCAACGGAAAGCGGGCATCGAACAACTCGGCGTACTCAACGCGGGCGCGATGCCCACCGAGACCGTGCTGTCCGCGCTCGCGGTCACGGACGCGGGGCTGTCGACGCAGGAGGCCGACCGCAGGCGACACCGTTTCGGCGCGAACGCGATCCGCTCGCATCGCGCCCGGATGTTGCCAGTGTTGTTGCGCCAGTTGCGCTCTCCGCTGTTGCTGCTCCTGGCGACGACGGCCACGGCATCGTTCTTCCTCGGCCAACGCACCGACGCCGTCATCATCGGCATCATCCTGGCCACCTCGGTCGGCCTCGGCCTGTTCAACGAATATCGCGCCGAGCGGGCGGCCGAGGCGATGCACGATCGAATCCAGCACCTCGCCACCGTAATTCGCGACGGCACCGCGCGATCCGTCGCGGTGGCCGACGTGGTGCCCGGCGACCTGGTCGAGGTGCGGCTCGGCCAGCTCGTGCCCGCCGATCTCCGGCTGCTGACCACAACAGCGATGCAATGCGACGAATCGGTGCTCACCGGCGAGTCGATGCCGGTCGAGAAATCCGTCGAGCCGGTGCCCGCCGGAACCACACTGGCCGAGCTGACCGGCTGCGCGCTCATGGGCACGGTGGTCAGCGCCGGGCAGGGACGCGGCGTGGTGGTGTCCACGGGCGGCTCGACGGTCTTCGGCCGCCTTGCCCTCGGGCTCGGAAAACGTCAGCCCGACACGGCATTCCAGACCGGTCTGCGCCAATTCTCCATGCTGCTGGTCGGTGTCGCGGCGGTGCTGACCATCGGCATCTTCGCGGTGAACGTAGGGCTGCACCGGCCGATCCTGACCGCGCTGCTGTTCTCGCTGGCGATCGCGGTCGGCATCTCGCCGCAACTGCTGCCCGCCGTGGTGTCGACCAGCCTGGCCGCCGGGTCCAGGCGGCTCGCCCGCCGCAAGGTCCTGGTCAAGCGGCTGGTGTGCATCGAGGACCTCGGCGATATCGAGGTACTGTTCACCGACAAGACCGGGACGTTGACCGAGGGCCGGATCGAATTCATGCGGGCCCTCGGTCCAGCTGGAACCGCCTCGGACGAGACCCTGTTGCTCGGAATGGTCTGCACCGATGCCACTGTGCGTGACGGGTCTGTCGTCGACGGCAATCCGCTCGACACCGCGCTCTGGCACACCCCGACCGCGCCGCGCGAATCCGCGGGCCGGTATTCGACCATCGCGGTCCTGCCGTTCGACCACAGGCGTCGCCTCGTCACCGTGCTCACCGAGGACGATCGAGGCAACCGCCTCGTCATCACCAAAGGCGCACCAGAGACGGTGCTCGCGCACTGCGCCGACCTACCCGACGCGGCAAAAGCGTTACTGGACAATGAATTCCAGGCCGGACACCGCATCGTCGCCGTGGCCACCCGCCCAGCGACCGGCCAGGACACGCTCGGTGTCGATGACGAAACCGGCCTGCGACTGCACGGGTTCCTGGTCTTCCTCGACCCACCCAAGAGCTCCGCCCGGGCGGCGCTCGCACGGCTGGCCGGCCTCGGCGTCGCGGTGAAAGTGATCACCGGCGACAACCCGGCGGTCGCCGCGCACGTGTGCGCCGAGCTCGGACTACCGGCCGGCGCCGCGCTGACCGGACCCGAGATCGACCGCCTCGACGACCGGCAACTCAGCGAATGCCTTTCGACCACAACAATATTCGCCAGAGTTGACCCCGAGCAAAAGGCTCGGATCGTCCGCGCGCAACGCGCCTCCGGCGTCGACGTCGCCTTCCTCGGCGACGGCGTGAACGACGCGCTCGCCCTGCACGCGGCCGACGTCGGCATCTCGGTCGACTCCGCCACCGACGTCGCCAAGGACGCCGCCGACGTCGTGCTGCTGGAGCAGGATCTCCAGGTGCTCGCCGACGGCGTGGTCGAAGGCCGGCGAATCTTCGCCAACACCATGAAGTACGTGCTGATGGGCACGTCGAGCAATTTCGGCAATATGTTCAGCGCGGCAGGCGCTTCCGTGTTCCTCCCCTTCCTGCCGATGCTGCCGTCGCAGATCCTGCTGAACAATCTGCTCTACGACGCCAGCCAGCTGGCGATCCCGACGGACTCGGTCGATCCGGAACAGTTGACCCGGCCCGCGCGCTGGGATATCGGCCTGATCCGTCGTTTCATGCTGGTCTTCGGGCCGATCAGCTCGCTGTTCGATTTCGCCACCTTCGGGATCATGCTGTGGGTGTTCCACGCCGGCGAATCGCTGTTCCATACCGGCTGGTTCGTCGAGTCGCTGGCCACCCAGACGTTGGTGCTCTTCGTCATCCGCACCCGGCGCTCACCGTTCTTCCGTAGCCATCCGAGCGTCCCGTTGCTAGTCTCCGCGCTCGCGGCGGTGACGATCGGCGCGGTACTGCCCGCTACCCCGTTGGCGCGCGACCTGGGCTTCTCCCCGCTGCCCGGCGGCTTCTTCGTGGCGCTCGTGGTGATGATCGGGATCTACCTGGCCCTGGCCGAAATCGGCAAGCACTTCTTCTTCCGTATTCCGAAACCGGTTGCTCCCCAGCGTGTCCGGATTCCCGGGCATCGCATCCATCGGCGGGCCGCGCATTTCACCACCGGCCGTTCGTGATCGGGTCGGCACCGGCGCACACTCGCCGGGCCGGGTGCCGGTCAGCAGGCCGTCGCTTCGGTACGCTCCAGCACGTCGCCGAGCGCCCGACGCGGCGTGACCGGCAGCGGCATGGAATCCACGGGCGCCCAACCGATCCGGATGACGGACTGCGGATAACTCCGGTCCGCCAGCACACCGCGGCGGATGCGGCGGCGCAGTTCGGGGATTTCCAGCGGTTCGATCAGCGCGCAGGAGGCCAGGTCGACGTTGGTGGCGGTCAGCAGTATCGCGCTCAGCGCCTCTCCGGCGGACAACCAGGCCGATTCGTCGTCGGTCGGCGTGCTCAACACCAGCAATTCGGCGAGATCGAGCTCGGTGCCCGCAGGCGGCTCCGTCGCCGCATCCCGGAGCGCCTCGGCCACCCGCACGCGCGGCAGTTCGGTGAGCTGCTGAACATTCGCTCCGAGGGTCATAGCTCGTTCGTTCGCCAGCCCGATATAGCCCTGCGGTATCGGCGATCCGAAATTTCTGTGGTCTGTCCGGCGGCGCGCAATCGCGTCGCTCAGCGATAGCTCGATCCGAGTGGGGCGGTGCGGCACCAGCTCGACCGACGCCAAATGGTCCGGCTCCGCCGGATCCGGCAACCGCCGCACCACCGCCGACCAGCCCGCGGCGGCCAGGGCGATCCGCAGATGGTGCAGCGCGGCGCCACAGCTCAGCACGGCGGCGCGCCGGACGGACTGGGTCGGCGGTCGCACCCGCGCCGGGTCGAGGAACAAGTCCACGCCACGCGCACTGATCCGGAACCGCCAGGGCTGCCCGTTCCGAACCGACGGAGCCCGCACCGCGAGCGCCAATGCGGCCCGCAGGGTGTGTTCGTCGGGCTGTCCGTGGTTCATCGTCGTCACCGTCCTTTTCGTCATCGGAGTCCACGCTGCCACCGACCCGGAGGTCGGGGTAAGAGCAGGACGTCCCCTGGTGGAGGGACTTCGGGAAAGGGTCCGGAAGTCCCTCGGCAACGATGACCTTCGGCCATGCCCTGGGCGGCCCGCCGTGCGCGATCCTGAGTGGGAGAATCGGATCTCCACGAAAGGCCGTGTCCCATGCCCGAATACGGATCCCCCGCCGAGCTGCGGGAAACACACACCGGGCTCGTGGTGCTGTGCGGAGACCGGGCGTACAAGGTGAAAAAGCCCCTCCGTACCGACTTCCTCGACTTCAGTACACCGCGACTGCGCGAACTCGCCTGTGCGCGCGAGGTCGAGCTGAACCGCCGCATGGCGCCGGATGTGTACCTCGGGGTCGCACACCTCAGCGACCCGACCGGCGGACCGGCGGAGCCGGTCGTGCTCATGCGGCGGATGCCGGAGGAGCGCAGGCTGTCGAGCACGCTCGGCGACCCCGCGCGGTCTCGAACGGAGTTGTCCGCGCTGGTGCGGCTGATCGCGGACTTCCACCACGGGGCCCGCCGCGGTCCCGACATCGACGCCGAGGGGACCCCCGACGCACTGCGCGATCGATGGCGAAACCTGTTGCGCAGCTTGGCCGAACAGCCTGCCGACCTCGCCGATCCGCACCTGGTCGAGCGGATCGACTGGCTCGCGATGCGCTTCATCGACGGCCGGGAACCATTGCTGATGAACCGGATTGCCGATCGCCGCATCGTCGACGGGCACGGCGACCTGCAAGCCGAGGACATCTTCGAGCTGGCCGACGGCTTCCGAGTGCTGGACTGCCTGGACTTCGACGATCGTCTGCGTTATGTCGACGGCCTCGACGACATCGCTTTTCTGGCAATGGATCTGGAGTTCCTCGGCTACTCCGGCCTGGGCGACCGGCTGCTGGCGGACTACGCGCTGGCCACCGGCGATCCGGCGCCCCGGTCGCTGCGCGATCATTACGTCGCTTACCGCGCGCTCGTCCGGGCGAAGGTCGATGCCATCCGGTTCGGGCAGGGCGACCTCGCCGGCCGCGATCGCGTGCGCGAGCATCTGCTGATCGCGACCCGGCATCTCGATGCGGCGGCGGTCCGCCTGGTCGTGGTCGGCGGGCTCCCCGGCACCGGTAAATCCACTGTTGCCAAGGAACTTTCGGAGCTGACCGGAGCCGTGGTCTGCGCCGCCGATCAGCTGCGCGCACAGCTGCGCGCGGCCGGGCAGATCCAGGGTGAGGGCGGAACATTCGGTGCGGGAGCGTATTCCGCGACGAACAAGGCGCGCGTCTACACCGAGCTGCTGACCCGCGCGCACCTGCTGCTCGCACTGGGGATATCGGTGATCCTCGATGCCAGTTGGATCGATCCGGAACAACGACAGCGCGCCGGCGATCTCGCCGCCGACACCCACGCCGATCTGATCCAGCTGCACTGCGTGTGCCCGCCCGATGTGGCCGAGCACCGGATCGGCCGGCGTGCCGCCGGAGACTCCGAGGCGACGCCGGGCATCGCCGCCGCCATGTCCGAGACCGCGGCGAAATGGACCGACGCGACGACGCTCGACACCGAATCGCCGCTGCACGACACCGTGCACGCCGCCTATCGCGCCTGGCAATCGGTCACCGATCCGGTGTCAAGGGACCTAAGTCACCGAACCGGAGTCCAACACCGTGACGCGGACCAGAAAATCTTCGTAGGCTGAAACCAACTGTTCAGGGAGGTGCATCCAATGGTCACAGTGTTCTTGGTGGACGACCATCACATCGTGCGACGCGGAGTCGCCGACCTGATCGACGCCGAATCCGACCTCGAGGTGATCGGCGAGGCGGGCAACGTGTCCCAGGCGATGGCGCGCATCCCCGCATTGCGGCCGGACGTCGTCGTCCTGGACGTGCGACTACCCGATGGCAACGGCATCGAACTGTGCCGCGATCTGCTCGATCACCATCCCGAGCTGCGCTGCCTGATCCTGACCTCGTTCACCGACGAGCAGGCCATGCTCGACGCGATCCTGGCCGGAGCCAGCGGTTACGTGGTCAAAGACATCGGCACGCTGGAACTGGTCGACGCCATCCGCGAGGTCGGCGCCGGACGTTCCCTGCTCGACAATCGCGCCGCCGCCGCCCTCATGGCCAAGCTGCGCGAGGAGACCGAGGCCAAGACCGGCCCGCTGGCGAGCCTGACCGATCAGGAGCGCACCCTGCTCGACCTGCTCGGCGAGGGGTTGACCAACCGGCAGATCGCCGGACGGATGTTCCTCGCCGAGAAGACCGTGAAGAACTACGTTTCCCGGCTATTGGCCAAGCTCGGCGTCGAGCGGCGGACCCAGGCCGCCGTGATCGCCTCCAAGCTCAATACGCCGCAGCCCAAGGAGTGAGTCGCTACCGGCTAGCGGGGATGCGGGCGAATCATCGCTCGGCCGTGACGGTCATCTCTGCGTGGGAGGATGACCGATATGGAAGGCAAGCAGTCCGCACCGGCCGGCCCCGGCCAAAGCCCGGTGATCGAAACGCTGTCCCAGTTGCGACTGCGTGAACTGCTCGCCGAGGTTCAGGAGCGAATAGCCCAGATCGTCGGCGTGCGCGATCAAATGGACCGGCTGATCGAGGCGATGCTGGTCGTGACGGCGGGGCTCGATCTGGACAACACGCTGCGCACGATCGTGCACACCGCGATCGAGCTGGTCGATGCCGAATACGGCGCGCTCGGCGTCCGCGAAACCGACCGGGCCAGCCTTCAGCTGGCCGAATTCGTCTACGAAGGCATCGACGACCGGACCAGGGTCATGATCGGTGACCTGCCGCGCGGCCACGGCGTGCTCGGCGTGCTCATCGAGGAACCGAAACCCATTCGGCTGACCGATCTTTCGACCCACCCCGCATCGGTCGGCTTCCCCGATCATCATCCGCCGATGAATACGTTCCTCGGTGTTCCGGTGAAGGTGGGTGACGAGGTGTTCGGCAACCTCTACCTCACCGAGAAGGCGGGCGGACAGGAATTCACCGAGGACGACGAGGTCATCGTCCAAGCCCTCGCCGCGGCAGCGGGCACCGCGATCGCCAA
Source organism: Nocardia sp. NPDC051756 (assembly GCF_040681495.1). NCBI lineage: Bacteria > Bacillati > Actinomycetota > Actinomycetes > Mycobacteriales > Nocardiaceae > Nocardia > Nocardia sp. NPDC051756. The sequence goes on from NZ_JBFAYV010000014.1 coordinate 40,116, forward strand.
TGCCCGCCTCTACGAGCAGTCCCGGATCCGCCAGCAATGGCTGGAGGCGACGCAGGACGTCGCGACCGAACTGCTGGCGGGCAGCGAACCGGACGACGTACTCGGGTTGGTTGCCGACCGGGCACTGAACCTCACACAGTCCACTGTGGCGTTCCTCGCGCTCCCCGAGGATCCGGACATCCCCCACGACGAGGTCACCGAACTCCTGGTCGTCGCCGCTGCGGGCACCGGATCGGAACAGCTTCCCGGACAACGCATTCCCGTCGCCGAATCCCATTCGGGCACGGCGTTCCGGACCGGCCGGGTGGTCGCCAGCGACAAGCTGATGTTCCGTCCGCAATTCGACGGGCCCGCCGATTTCGGCCCCGCGCTCGTGCTTCCGTTGCGGGCCGAACAGACCGTCATCGGCGTGCTGGTCACCCTGCGTCCGGTCGACGCACAGCCGCTGGACAAGTCCGGGCAGGCGATGATCACCGCCTTTTCCAATCAGGCCGCGCTGGCCTTGCAATTGGCGGCGACGCAGCGGCGGATGCGCGAACTCGACGTCCTTTCCGACCGCGACCGCATCGCCCGCGACCTGCACGATCACGTCATCCAACGCTTGTTCGCGGTTGGGTTGTCGCTACAGAGCACCGCGCAGCGGGCTCGCACACCCGAGGTCAAGACCCGCCTCACCGAGACCATTCAGGACATCCAGTCGATCGTGCAGGAGATCCGGCACTCGATCTTCGACCTGCACAGCAGCACCGCCGCGGATGCCCCGACATTGCGCAAACGGCTGCATGCGGTGATTGCCGAGATGACCGCCGACACCGGTCTGCGCACCACGATCCGGCTGGCCGGTCCGGTCTCGGTGTTGTCACCGCCGCTGTCCGAGGACGTCGAGGCGGTGCTGCGCGAAGCCGTCAGCAATGTGGTGCGGCACGCGTCGGCGACCACGGTGTCGATCAATCTCTCGGTTCGCGACGACGTCATCATCGAGATCTCCGATGACGGCACGGGCATTCCCGAGAATTTCTCTCGCACCAGCGGTCTGGCGAATCTGGCCACCCGCGCCGAACAGTCCGGCGGCAGCTTCGGCATCGAACGCGGCCCCGAGCGCGGCACGGTGCTGCGCTGGTCCGCGCCGCTGCCCGACCAACCCCCGCGCCGAGGCTGACGACCTCGGCATAAAACTGCCTTTGGACCCCCGGATTCGGGACCAACGCCAGACGCGGCCGGGCGGGCCGGATTCATAACCTACGGATACCAGAATCACTGGACCCGAAGGGACTCCGCCCATGCCCACCAACAGCATCAACCCGCCCGTTGTCGTCGGCATCGACGGCTCGGCCGCCGCCGGTGAAGCCCTGCGCTGGGCCGCGGTCGACGCCGTGCACCACGAGGCGCCGTTGCATATCGTCTACGCCGTCGGCGCAGCGGCCGACTTCGGGCCGGGCGTCGATTTTCGCCGGGTCGACCACGATGAGTACCTGACGACCTGTGCCGCGACCCTCGCGGCGGCGCGCCGATTCGCCACTGCCGCGGCCGAACCCGTCGACGAGCTCGAGATCGAGACGTTCCTGGTCGAGGCGCCGCCGATCCCGGCGCTGCGCGACCGGTCCAAGGACGCGCGCCTGCTGGTGGTCGGCACCCGCGGTATGGGGGCTTTCCGGCGCGGGTTGCTCGGCTCGGTGAGTACCGCCATGGCCCGGCACGCGGACTGCCCGGTCGCGGTCATTCCCGAACCCGAGCGGTACTCGCCGCAGCGCGTCCTCGCGCCGGTGGTGGTCGGAGTCGACGGGTCGGCGTGCAGTGCCCGAGCGATCGAGATCGCCTTCGACGAGGCAGCTCGGCGCAACGTGCCCGTGCGCGGGGTGCTCGCCTGGTCCGAATTCGATCGGTACATTCCGCGCCCGGAAATGCAGGCCGAGGCCGAGACACTGCTGGCGGAAGCACTGGCCGGCTACGCGGACCAGTACCCGGACCTTCAGGTGCAGCGGGTGGTCGCCGAGGACCGCCCCGCCAAACGGCTCCTCGAAGAGGGCGATCGCGCACAGCTGCTGGTCGTCGGTAGTCACGGCCGCGGCGGGTTCGCGGGCATGACCCTCGGCTCGGTCAGTCAATCCGTCCTGCACGCGACCGACTGCCCACTCATCATCGCCCGACCGCAGAGCTGATCAGCGCGACGGGCCGGCCCGAGCGCGGCGCAGCAGCAGATCGATGGTCTCCTCGATGCGCTCGGCCAGCAGGTGCAGATCCGGCGTGCTGTCGTAGTCGCCGGTGATACCGAACCGCAGTTGATCGCCATAGCTGAGAATGGCGATGCCGGTGCGCACGCGCATCGCGATCGGCGCGTAGGCCAGGATTTCCAGTACCTCCGCGCCGTAGAGATGCAACCGGCGCCGCGGCCCCGGCACATTCGTCGCCAGCCCGGAGATCCCGCGCTGTGGATATCGAGACGCCAGGCGCACGGTCCACGCGAGCGGGGCGAACGGCAGCCAGCGGGCCAGGGAGATGAACGAATTCGCCGCCGACGCTTCGCCACTCGCCTTGTGCTCGGCCAACCTGCGGTGCACGATCGCCAATTGCGCGACGGGGTCGGCGGATTCGACCGGCAGCAGCGGTAGCATCACCGAAACCCGGTTGTCGAGAACTGTTTTCGCACCGGCGGCGCGGACCGAGACCGGCGCGAGTACGCGCAACTTGTCCGCTGTCGGCTCTTCGCCCCGGTGCAGCAGCACGGTGCGGAACGCCGCGGCGACCGCGGTGAGCACTACGTCGTTCACGGTGGTCCCGAAGGCCGCGCGAATTTCCCGCACGTCGGTCAGCGAGGCCCGTGCCACGGCGTACCGGCGCTGCCGTCCGATCGAGCCGTTCAGCGACGAGTTCGACGCGGGCCACACCGCGGACAACGCCAGCGGTACCGCCGCGCGCACGGTCTTCGCCACGAACCGCGGCGCGTCGATCGGCAGGCGCAGCGACTTCACCAGCAGGCCAACCCAATCGGTGGCCGCGCCGTCCGCCGCGGCGGCGTCCCGGGGCTCGGCCGGCTCGTCACAGAAGCGCTCGAACAGGGTTATCCCGGAAATGCCGTCGACCATGCTGTGATGGACCTTCACGATCATCGCCCAGCGGTCCTCGGCGAGGTGCTCGACGACCACGCACTGCCACAGCGGGTGGTCCCGGTCGAGCCGCTCCTCCATCACCTCGGCAACCAGCTCGCACAGGGCACCCTCATCCGCGGGCGCGGGCAACGCCATCCACCGAATATGATGCGCCAGATCGAAATTCGGGTCCGGCACCCACTGCGGCGCGGTGAGATCCCATGGGGCCCTGCGCACTTTCTGGTGCAGCCGGCCGTCCACGTCCAATCGCTTCGCCAGCTCCGCCGCGAACTCGGCGCGGGCCGGCGGCGAGCCGGCAACGATCGCCACCGCCCCGATCCCGACGCTCACGTGCCGATCGCTGTCTTCCAATTCCATGAATCCCGAGTCCAACGGGCCGAGTACGGACATCGCTGATGTTCCATTCCGACAACGTGGACGCCGAGCCGGGGCCGGCGACGGTCGCGACCACAGGTCCATGGTCGCGCCGATGCCCGTTCGCGGAGAAGATGCGAAAGCCATTCGTGCGGGGACCTTCGACCCCGCTTGCTGCCGGCACATCGCGGCGACCTTCGTGGCAGTAACCCGATATGGTCAGGTGCGTTCGACAGTGTGAGGAGTGATGCGGTGCCGCAGGGCGTGCCCGACAGTTCCGCGGCCTCGTCGACGAGCGGTGGGCTGGACCGCCGCATCGGGGTCGGCGATGCGGTGGTGATCGGCCTCGGGGCGATGCTCGGGGCCGGAATCTTCGCATCGCTAGGTCCGGCCGCGCACGCAGCGGGGTCCGGTCTGTTGGCGGGTTTGGCGGTGGCGGGCCTGGTGGCGTACTGCAACGCGACCTCGTCGGCGCGGCTGGCCGCCCGGTATCCGTCGTCGGGCGGCACCTATGTCTACGGGCGGGAGCGCCTCGGTGAGTTCTGGGGGTATCTGGCCGGGTGGAGTTTCGTGGTCGGCAAGAGCGCGTCGTGTGCAGCGATGGCGTTGACCGTCGGCGTGTATGCCTGGCCGGGCCACGCGCACGCCGTGGCGGTGGCCGCGGTGGTGGCGTTGACCGCGGTGAACTACGGCGGAATTCGCAAGTCCGCCTGGCTGACTCGGACGATCGTCGCGATGGTGCTCGCGGTGCTGGCGGCCGTGGTCGTCGCCGCGTGCACCAGTGAACAGGCCGACACCGCGCGACTGGCCTGCACCGGTGACATCTCCGTCCCCGGTGTCCTGCAAGCGGCGGGTCTGCTGTTCTTCGCCTTCGCCGGATACGCCCGCATCGCCACGCTGGGCGAAGAGGTCCGCGATCCCGCCCGCACGATCCCGCGCGCGATTCCGCGCGCACTGGGCATCACCCTGGCCGTGTACGCGGCCGTCGCGGTCGCGACGCTGACCGTGCTCGGGCCACAGCGACTCGGCGAGGTGGCCGCGCCGCTGTCCGAGCTGGTCCGCGCGGCCGGACGGGAATGGCTGGTCCCGGTGGTTCGGGTCGGTGCGGCGATTGCGGCGCTGGGGTCGTTGCTGGCCTTGATTCTCGGCGTTTCCCGCACCACGTTGGCCATGGCGCGCGACCGGCATCTGCCTGGCTTCCTCGCGGCCATACATCCGCGCTTCGCCGTTCCGCATCGCGCCGAGATCGCGGTCGGCCTGGCCGTGGCGGTCGCCGCCGCGGTCACCGATCTGCGCGCCGCGATCGGCTTCTCCTCGTTCGGCGTGCTGCTGTACTACGCCATCGCCAACGTCTCCGCCTGGACATTGACGGCTGAGGAAAACCGCCCGCCGCGCGCCATCCCCGTCATCGGCGGGATCGGCTGTCTGGCACTGGCATTCACGCTGCCACCGGGGTCGGTCATCGCGGGAGCCGCACTCGTCGCCTGCGGCGCGGCGCTCTATGCGCTGCGTCGCGGGTTCCCTGGCTCGCTCGTGCGGCGTCCGACCCGCACAGAGCCGGCCGGGCCGAACTGAGGACGTTGGACCCTACAACGCGGGTATCCCGGCCCTGACCTGTGCAGGAGTCGCTGAGCCAGGCTGAGGGCATGAAAACGGAACCCACCAGGATCGCGATCATCTACGCGACCGCACAGGGATCGACCCGCGATATCGCGGAGTTCATCGGCGCGGAGCTCACCGAGTGTGGCGCCACCGTGGAACTCAGCGACTTCGAACACGCGCCCGAGCTGTCCCGCTTCGACGGGATCATCCTGGGCAGTGCGGTGCACAACCGGGACTTCCTGCCCGCCGCAACGGCTTTCATCCGGACACACCGCGCCGAACTGCGCAGGTCCGATGTGTGGATGTTCAGCGTCGGGCTCGGCCCGGCGCTGCGCGGGCCGATCGGTCGCCGGGTCGGCAATACCGTACCGAAAAAGATTGCGGCACTGTGCGAAACGGTCAGCCCGTGGGACTATCGCCCGTTCGCCGGGCACTACGAACGCGTCGGCGTGTCCTGGCAGGCCAGGACGATCTACCGCCTGCTGGGCGGCGCCCGCTACGGCGATCTGCGCAACTGGCACGCGATCCGCACCTGGTCGACGATGGTCGCCCAATCACTCGGTCTCGCGAACGCCAAGGCGGCCAATATCCACGCGTAGCCGAGATCGAAAGTCCGCCGTCCAACCTTCACCCAGACCATCACCGGAGGACCATCGTGAGCGACATGACGTCCAGCGCGACGTATCACAGCAAGCCCGGCGAGAGCCTCGCCGACACCTACAACATCCCCGGCATCGTGCTGTTCATCGGCGGCGTGGTCGGCCTGGCCTGCACGCTCACGGCCGCGGGCTACGGCTTCGCCGGATGGGTCGCCATCGGCGCGAGCGCCACCGCGTTGTCTTTCCTGGTGAGCATCACCCTGTTCGTGCTGGAGCACGAACGCCTGCGACGGCTCGCGCAACGTCGGGTACCGGCGCCCGCCACCGCACGACCGCCTGCCCGGTCATGACCGCCGCGCGTCCCGAGCACCGCATCGAAGAGCCGACCAGGCCCTACCACGTCTCGGTCGTTCACTCGAGCCCGCAAACCGTTCTCGGGCTGCGCCGGACCGTGCGCATCGACCAGGCCGGCGACGACATCAGCGCAGGCATGGGCGCGCTCTACGCGATGGCCGAGGCCACCGGTTTCGCCCCGGCCGGACCGCCGTCCACGACCTATCTCGGCGAGTTCTGTCCCGCCTCCTCCGCCGACGCCCAATTCGGGCTGCCGGTCGCGCCCGCGCCGTTCGCCGGCGGGAACGAGGAGGTGACGCTGCTGCGCACCGAACCGCAATCGTTCGCACGCGTCACCCATCGCGGGGACTACCACCGAATCGGCGACGCCTACCGGGCCCTCGACGAATGGATCCGTGACTCGGCCTATCGGCCGACCGGTCCCCCGACCGAGGTGTACCTGATCGCCCCGGACGAAGCCCTCGATCCCCATGATCTGCTCACCGAGATCCGGATTCCCGTCGCCCTCGCCGAACTCGCGGTGCGGGTGCCTACGCCGTTCGCGGAGACCGTCGCGATAGTGCGAGACACATTGTCCGAGCAGGGTTTCGGCGTGCTCACCGAAATCGACGTGCGCGCGACCATGCGGATGAAGCTCGGCGTCGAGATGGAGGACTATCTCATTCTCGGCGCCTGCGACCCCAACCTCGCGCGCCAGGCGCTCGACATCGATCGACACGTGGGGCAACTGCTGCCCTGCAACGTGGTGGTCCGCACGGACGACGACGTCACCGTGGTCGAGGCCGCCGATCCGGTGCTGCTGCTGCGCACCGCCGGCCAGCCCGGGCTGAGCTCGATCGCGCACGACGCGCGGTCTCGCTTGGCGGCCGCGCTGGCCGCGGTCCCCCAACGCACCCGGTAGGCCCAAACACGCGCGGCTGCCCGGGGCGGCTCGGCACTGGCCGGGACGCGGACCGAATGCCCCTCGGGTTCAAGGACCTTCGGCGGCAACCACGGGCTGGACGAAGCCGTGTTCCGGAACCCGCCGGTCGATGCGGCGCGTGCGGACCGCCCTGCGCAACGCGTCGACCGTGGCGGGTTCGAAAATCTCGGTGCCCGGCCGCAGGACGGTGGCCGCGGCCGCCGCGACGCCATATTCGCAGGCGCGCAGGCAATCCGCGTCCGTGACCAGCCGATAGGTGAACGCGCCGACCAGGCTGTCCCCCGCGCAGGCGTCGCTGCGCGCGGGCGACGGCGGTATCGGGCCGGAAATCCGGTGGTGGAAAAAGGTATTCGAGTAGACCGCGCCCAGCGCGGCGACCGTGGTGATCGCATGGCCGGTGGACCCGGCGTCGAGCAGCAGATCGTTGGCGGCCTGGGCATCGGCGAAACACTCGATCGGCCGGCCGATCAAGCCGGCCGCCTCGCGGCGGTCGAGGCGGATCGCGAAGACGTTCACGTTCAACACCTCCCGCAGTTGAGCACCGGCGATATCGAGCACGACGCGAGTCCTGGACGGATCGAGGCGCCGCACTATTCGGGCACAGAAATCATCCGGCAGTCCGGGTGGCACGCTGCCGGTCAGAACCAGGTACGGAAAGCGTTGCGCGGCCGAAACGATCGCGTCGGCGCAGCGGTCCTGCTCGAAAACCGAGAGTTCGGGACCCGGCGGCACCAGGTGGTAGCTGTGCCAGATGTACGTCTCGGCGACAACCACGGCTTCTCTTGTGTCCGAACCTATCTCGATGCCTTGATGGGTCAACCCCTCCTCGTCGAGCAGCCGGTTCAACCGCTGCCCGACCTCCCGGCCATACGTATGCAGCGCGAGCGCCGAACCCCCGAGCCTGCCGACACAACGCGCGACATTGATACCCCCACCGCCGCCCTGCACCGACCGCACCCTCGCGCGATTCTTACCTTCGTCCTTCAGCCGATCCACTTCCAGACTGATGTCCACGGTCGGGTTCAAGGTGACCGTCAGTATCGGCGGCGGCACAAGCATCGAGTACTCCTCACGAGGGCGATGCCCCACACTCTCGCGCCGATGCCTGCCCGCCACAGTGTCGAAAGACCCGAGTCCGCACGCCGTTGGTCCACGCCGCTCGCTATGGCTGGACTGTTTTACTCGTCTTCCGGCAGATCGATCCAGGTCAATGCCCATTGGTTTAAGTCGAGGAGCACCTTGCCGAGGGCGGTTCCCTTCTCGGTGAGTTGATAGTCGATTCGGACCGGCGGGCCCGGGTCTACCGAGCGTTCGACAAGCCCTGCGCCTTCGAGGTCTTTGAGCCGCTGGGACAGCAGTTTGTCGGTCATGCCGGGGATCGCGGCGGCGATGTCGCTGAACCTCGACGGACCGAGGATCAGCGCGCGCAGCACGGTCGATGCCCAGCGTCGGCCCAGCAGCTCGGTTGCGGCCGCGTAGTAGGGGCAGTAGGGGCGCAGCGAACTGGCGGCGATCTCGTTACTGGTCATGGCTCACATCGAGGGTTCTCGGGAAACGGACTATCTAAACGATAGTCCCACTAGGTCGCCATGGTGAGCAGCACTCGTCCGAACGGACTGTCCTCGATGAGGTGGCGAGTGGCCTCGGCGGCGTCGGCCAGGGGGTAGGTTCGGTCGATCTGGGGATTGATTTCCTTGTGCGCCAACAGTTCCAGCAGAGCTTGGTTGCCCTCGGCGATGGTCTGCGGCGTGAAGAGGGCAAACCTGAAGCCACGAACGTAGGCGTTTTTCCAGATCAGATCGGTCACGTTGATGGTGGTCTGCATGCCTGCCGAGTAGCCGATGCTGATCAGGGTGCCGTCGACCGCGAGCGCCGACAGGAGATCGCCGGTCAACGGGCCGGCCACGCCGTCGAGAACGATGTCGACGCCCTTACCCTCGGTCAGGCGGGCGATTCCCTCGGGCACGGATTCGCGCGACAGGTCGATGACCTCCCACCCCAGGGCGCGGCCGCGCTCGGCCTTCGCCGTGGTGGTGGCGGTGGTGATCGCCTGCGCGGCGCCGAGCACCCGCGCGATCTCGACCCCGCCCTGGCCGACGGCGCCGCCGACGCCAGGAGCGAGAACCGTTCTCCCAGGATGGAATCCGGCCAATTCGCGCAGTGCCAGGTAGGCGGTGAGGTAACCGGCCCCGGCGACCAGGGCCGTCGCGGCGAGATCGTCGACCGCGTCGGGAATCGGCAGCAGCCGCGCCGGATCGACCGCGACGAACTCGGCCCAGGTGCCGTCGGCCACGATGCCGTACGGTCCGCCACTGACCAGGACCCGGGCGCCGGGCGCGAGTCCGCTCGCACCCGGTTCCTCCAGCAGCCCGACCCCGCTCATGCCCGGAACGAGCGGGAACGGCTTGACGCTGCCCGCCGGCAACTTTCCGCGCCGCAGCGTGTCGTCGAGCGGATTGATCCCCGCCACGCTGATACGCACCAAGGCCTGACCTTCGCGCGGCGCCGGGGTCGGCGCGTCGACCGACTGGAGTACGTCGTAGTCGCCGAACCGGTCGAATTGGATTGCCCTCATTGCGTTCACTCCTCGGGATGATCTAGTGCGAAAGGTGGTTGCCTGGACAACGGCCAGGCGGTGACAAGGCCCTAGGCCGGTGCGGCTGATTCGCTGCGCAGCAGCAACGGGACGCCCAGATAGGCGGTAGTGGCGTTGAGCCGGTCCGGATAGCTGCTCAGCAATTGCTCGATGAACGTCTCGGCAGACAGCCCCTGCGCGAGCAGACGCTGTGCCGTCCGCAGATAGTCCGACGTCTGGTCGAGGATTCGCGGGTCGTCGGGCAGCTTCGGGTTCTTGTGCCCCGCGATCACCGCGCGCGGGTTCAGCGACCGGACCGTATCCAGCGCGCGCAGCCACGCGTCCAATCCACCGTGGCCACCCTCGGCGAGGAACTGATGCACCCCGTTGTAGGCGACATCGCCCGCGACCACCAGCCCGAGCGAGGGCACATGCAGCACCGTCGTGGCTTCGCCATCGCTGTGGCCGACTTCGACAGCCTCCAGAGCGTGCCCCTCGAGGTTCCAACCGTCCGCGGGAACCGGCCGTGCGATCACCGGGGTCTCGCCGATCTGATCGGGGAACAGCTTGTCCCACAACCAACTCCGCTGCTCCGGCGAACCCGCCACGTGCATCTGCGCGATGGTGCCCGCGGTGGCATAAACCGTGACCCCTGGGAAACGTTCGACCAACCGGGGCGCCCCGAACCAGTGATCACCATGACCGTGCGTGATGTAGATCTGGGTCAGCCGCTTCCCGGACTGCTCGATCCAATCCCCGACCAGGTCGGTCTGCTCCCGGGTGAACGGCGGGTCGACCAGCAGGGCATCGGTGTCGCCGGAAATCAACGTCGACGACAGCGGCGACCAGGTCCGCGGCACGCCGTCGGGTAGCAAGCCACCGGTGGGCACCTGCTCGGAGACGAACACCGCGTACGACAGGGACTGGTGATCGGACATCGCGCGACCCCTTTCACGAATTGACAGCAACTATCTTTAAGATAGTCACTATCAATAGGAAAGAAAGACCGTGTGACTCACGACATACTGCGGCACCGAGTCACAGCGCGTCCAACATGGGCGCGAGATAGTGGCGCGCAAGATGGCGAGCCCCGTCCGGGGTGTCGAGCTCGATCGCACTCGACTTGGTGAGAATGAACGACAACGCAATTCGGATATGCAGCTCGGCGACCGTGCGCAGATGTTGCAGGGTCTGCGCGGAAAGCTCTGTCTCGCCATAGAATTCGTTCCGCCACAGGTTGACGCAGAACTCACGGAAGGCTTCGACCAGCGGGCCCGCGTCGACGGTGAGGGCGGGCAGGATCGTCTCCGGTTCGGTTTCCAGCAGGCGATGCACCAGCGGGTGTGAACGCAGGAATTCGACGGTGTAGGCGGCACTTTCGGCCATCCGGTCCGCGACCGTGCGCTGCCCGCCGCTCGCCACGGCGCTGCCCGCGAGGTACTTGCGCATCTCGCCCAGCACCACCGCCTCGGTCAGCGCGGTCTTGCTCGGAAACTTCCGATACACCGTGGCCCGGCCGAGCCCGGCCCGCTTGGCGACGTCTTCCACGGTCGAGCGCCGCCAGCCCACGACGGCCATCTGCTCGTATGCGGCCGCGAGGATCCGCTCGGTCACCTCGTCCGCCTCCCCGAGGGCACGCAGCGCCTCCGGATCAGGCGAGGTCAACGTGCTCAACAGTGTGTTGCTGGTCACTCGCGTCACGGCGCTCCTTGTCGTTTCCGATGCGCCGATAGTACCTTCGAGACAAATAGACAATCAACGTCTCATCAGTCTCATTTACGAGAAGGAGTCGCTATGTCGGCCCTCGGCACATCGGTGACCCGCTATTTCCATGACCTCCGAACCACCCGGACCCAACTGTTCGCCTTCCTGATGGCGGCATGGTTCACCGGCAACGGCGTGACCTCCTTCGCGATCAACGCGGACTTCTCGATGCACCCGATGCACTCGGAGACCATCCACCTGCTCGGGTTCATCCCGGTCACCGTGAACGGATGGCACGGCGTCTTCCACCTGGCGACCGGCCTCGTCGGATTGCTCTGCGTCCGAAGGAAATCCACCGCCATCCGCTATGCGGTCGTGACCGCCCTGGTGTACATCGCCGCCGCCGCATTCGGTTTCATCGGCGGCACCAGCGTGTGCGGAATGATGGCGGTCGACACCTTCGCCAACTGGGTGCACCTCACCGAAGGACTCCTGCTGACCGGAATCGCCGGCTACGGACTGGTTCGCGACGGAGCGCAGCGCTCGTCCACAGCAGCGAATTCCGGCCTGGCACACACGGTTCGGAGCGAGCGGTGAAGGCTGTCGGTTTCACCCAATTCGGCGGCCCGGAAGTTCTGCGGGTGGTGGAGCTGCCCGAGCCGCAGGCCGGGCGGGGACAGGTTCGAATACGCGTGGCCGCCGCGGACGTGAACCCCTCCGACATCTTGATCCGGAGCGGTTTCGCGTTGCGCGATCATCCGGAATATCCCTCGGCCGCAACGACTTACGTAACCGGCTGGGACGCGGCCGGGGTGATCGATCAAATCGGCGAGGGAGTGCGTGACGAACTCGCGCTCGGCATGCCGGCGCTGGCCCTGGTGGCTCCCCGGCGGGCCTCGGGCGCTCATGCGGAATTCGTTGTCGCGGCGCAGGAATCGGTGGTCCGGGCACCGACCGGCGTCGACCTGACCGAGGCCTCGACGTTGCTGATGAACGCGCTGACCGCGCGAACCTTTCTGGATGCCCTCGATCTGGCGCCGGGCGCGACGATCGCGGTGACCGGCGCGGCGGGCGCGCTCGGCGGTTACAGCGTCGAGCTGGCCAAACAAGCCGGATTCACCGTCATCGCCGACGCTTCCGCGGCCGACACCGCCGTGGTCGCCGGGTTCGGCGCCGATCACGTCCTGGCGCGCGGACCCCGATTCGCCGAGCGGACGCGCCGCATCGCGCCGGCCGGCGTGGACGGCATGATCGATGCCGCACTGGTGTATCAGGACGCCGAGCACGCGGTCCGCGACGGGGCCATCGTCGCGACGGCGCGCGAGCCGGTCGGGCCGCCGAGCGCCCGGGGCGTGCGTCGCCTGTGCTTCGGCGTGCAAAACCATGTGCACCGGACGGATCTACTCGAAGAGCTCCGGGACCAGGCGGCAGCGGGCGTGCTCACCCTGCGCGTCGCCGGCGTCTTCGAGCTCGGGGACGCGGCGGACGCACACCGACTGCTCGAAAAGGGCGGCGTGCGCGGCCGTCCGGTGCTCGCATTCGGCTGACCTGCTCCCCGATCCGGGTGAGTGTGTGACGAATTAGAAGCACCGATTCGCAACCAGCGCTCGGGCGATGCGGGAAGATCGCTGGGTGTCAGCGGATCCCAATCTGGTTGTTCCTGTCCATGTTCCAGAACCCGGCTGGAAGTTGCTCTGGAAGACGCTCTTCGGGATGGTCGTGACGTTCGCGTTCGCGCTACCCGTGCTGATCGCGGCGGTACGTCTGGTGGATGGCGGCGGCCCGTGGTGGCTGACCGGCCATCACCTGGTCACCGAGCAGTGGTACGAATCCGTCCGCGATACCGTGCTGATCGTGGCGCTGACGATGGCCGGCGGCGCCGCATATCTGTTCTATCGCCGCCAGCGCACCGCGGACTTGACGCAGTACACGGCCGCGCAGGCGGTTGCCCTGACCGCGGAAACGAACCGGCTCGCCGCCAAGGCCCAAGAGATCGCCGCGATGGCCCAGCAGACCTCCGCCGAAGCACTCACCGTCAGCAACAAGCAATACGAGTTAGCCGCCGCGCAGTATGACGCCGAAATCATCCGCGGTCTCCGAGCCAGGTTCGCCACCACCGCGGAACAACTTGCCCACCCTTCCCCGGCGGTCCGGATGGCCGGCGTGTACGCGATGTCCGCGCTCGCCGACGACTGGCATAGTCGCGACAACCACGCCGAAGTACAGGTGTGCGTCGACGTGCTGTGCGGCTACCTGCGGCTGCCCTACACACCCGATCCCGAAAGCGCCCGCAGCCAGACCCGACTCGAAGTGCGCAAGACCATCGTGCGGGTCATCGCCGCCCACGTGACGCCCGCTTCCGAGCACTCGTGGTCCGACCGCGACTTCGACCTGACCGGTGCCTTCCTGGCGGACGCCGACTTCAGTTCGGCGCAGTTCCGTGGCCGAAACACCTTCAACGACATGATTTTCGCCGGCAAGTACGCCACCTTCCACAATGCGCGATTCTCGGACAAGACCTGGTTCGAAGGAGTGACCTTCGACGGGCCCGCCGATTTCGGCAACGTACGATTCGATGAGGACGTCTCGTTCCGCAACGCCGTCTTCGCCGGAACCACTCGGTTCTCGGAGGCCGAGTTCGCGGGACCGAGCACCTGGTTCGACGGCGCGACCCTCGACGGCGCGACCAGCTTCGCCGGAGCGACCTTCAGCGGCGAGGAGATCTCCTTCAACAAGGCCGAATTCCGCAAACACACGTCCTTCATCGGCGCCGCGTTCCTCGGCCGCCACGCAAGCTTCGACGCCGCAACATTCGGCGGCCCCACCATCTCCTTCGAGCGCCCCGCCGCCTGGACCAGGGTGACCTTCGACTGGGACCTCGCCCCACAAGTCCAGCCCCCCAACGTCCTGCCACACAAATGGCCCCCCGCAGTGCAGCCGTCCAGATAGCGCGACGACCAGGGCGGCCATTCCCTCCTGTTCGCGGTAATTCAGAGCCGCGGGGTCGACTGGCGTACCGTCACGGTCCAGTCGGCCCGAGCGGCCAGATGCGATCGATGAGGCCGCGTCCGACGATGAGCCCCATCATCTTTCGGGGAGCGCTGCGCGGCGTGATGGCGCTCAGGAAATCCGGGAGCCGGAGGTCGTTGTAGGAGATCGAGCGGAAGTACTTGTACATCAAGACGGGCATCGCATAGGCGAGCGGCGTCAATATCACGCCGAGAACAATGGCCAGTGGTGTCATCGACAGCGGGCTCGATACCGAGGCAACGACGATCGTGACCAGTAGCGTGATCACGACCGACACCGCGCACATGATGTCGATCGCTCTAAGCAGGACGAGCATCGGCAGGCAGACCCGGGCCGGCACCGTCGCCCACACCATCAGAGCGATCACCGAGACAACCGCGACGATCCGGTATGGCGTTGCCTGCCAAAGGTTTCCCCACAGGTCGCTCACCAAGACAACGGCGAGCACCGTGGCGATCGGCAGGGCGAGGTTCCACACCGCGAAGGGCTTGGCACCACCGTCGAGCCAGTGAACTCCCCTGCCGTCGAAAGCGGTTGCGCCGGAAGGAATTACCGGCTGTACCGGTTCCACGGATGAACGGGTCTGTCCGAGCAACAGCAGCAGGTGTGGCTTTCGGGCGATCAAGCGGTCGACGTAGAAGATGCGCCGCCCGTAGACCATTCGACTGTGGCTGACATAGGTTCCACCTTCGAGGCACCAGGTCATGGAGACGAAGACGATACCGAGCCAGAAGCAATAGGCGGCGAGCTCGATCACGACCCACCATCCGGTCTCGATGTGCAGACCGAACGGTGCGATCGCATTGTCCTGACCGGGCAGCACCCACTCCCCCGGCCATTTCCACCGCCAGGGCAACGTCCAGTTCCACGGCCATTTCCATTCCCACGGAATGTCTTTGCCGCCGCCGATGGTCGGCGGCAGGGAAAGTCCCAGGAACGCGCGCATCGGATAGCCGAGGCCGACGGCCGCTACGACCGACCAGCCGATCACAGCCGGCGCATGGCGGCGCGGATTGCTCAGATCGAAGCTGTTGCGCTCGATGCTTCGAATCCACTCGTACAACACCGCGATCACCAAAACCCCGGCAGCCATGGGAATCACGTGATGGAAGAACGAGACGAACGGCAAGCCGCAAAGGATGACGGTCAACACGACTCGTCCGCCGATGGCCCCCAATGTCGCGTACGCCGCTACTCGAAGCCCGGCCGCCCGGGTCGGGATCCGCCCCCGCTGTGCGGCGTTCGGCGATACCCGGTCCTCGTCGAGCCCACGCAGGTCATTGAGCTGGTACCGCCCCTGATAGATCAAAATCTCCAGGATGAACCACAGCACGAGCGCTCTGGGCACGAAGAAGGGAACATCCAGCACCGATGGCCGCAGCATGATCAAGGTCAGCGCCCCGATGGGAAAGAACAACGCCTTGCTCAAATCCATCGGCCGGGGTAGCAACAGATACGACAGCAACGTCCGCTCGCCGGTCACCGGCCGGATCAGCGGCAGTAGCGGCGCCGCTCGCCGAATCCGCGTGTCACGCACCAGCTTCAGAAAATACGAACGCCCGTTGACGGTGCCGTTGCCCGCTTCCACCACGAGCAACACGATGATCGGCAAATAGATCACCAGCATGGTGAACTGAATATAGAACGCGAAATCCCGCGCCATGTAGCACAGCAAGCCCAAGAAGATGAACTCCAACGACAGCATGGCGACGAGTTGCAGGATGCGCGGAATCCGGTAGCCACGGCTGAGCGAGTTGAGTTCGCCGATCATTTCCCGGTAGGTGAGCGGCCGCAACAGCGGATAACCAGCCATGTCCGGCATGCCCAGCGGCAGCAATTTCGCCAATTCGCGTTCGAGGGCCCGGGTATAGAAGCTGCGCACGGTGGCCTGTGAGGCGGTGACCTGCATCATGCAGGCCAGCGCCAGCGGAATGAGTGGCACCGCGGCCGCGGCGGCATCGGGGATACGGGTCAGCGGCTCCTTCCCGCTGACGAAGGTCACGAAGGCGCCGAACAAGGTCAACGTGGTCACCACGCCACCGAACACACCGACCAGCTGGTTGTTCAGTTCACGCTCGTCGTCGCGGGCGGCGACATAATCGGCGACCAGCGCGTCGAAGTAGTTTTGTTCGCGATTCACGATCGGCCCATCGTCATCTGTCGCCGCAGATGACTGTGCCTCGCGGCACGCAGCGCTGCCCTGCGCGTACCACTCAGTGTGGCAACCGCATCCAGTGACCGGTATCCGCTGTTCGCACGACTGCTCCCGGTAATCGCTCGCTGGCGCGGTGCCGCGACTCGGGGCTACTTCCAGGACGCCTTGTCGGAGGAGCCCAGTGGCAGAACCACTTTCGAGGGGTAGCGGGCCGAGTGTTCGATCTGTACCGACGATCCGAGCAGGCCGGGAATGTCTTGGGGTAGTGGCATCGTGGCGGGAAAGCTGCCGCTCGAGATTCGGACACGCAGCCGATGTTGCGGTTCGAGTTTCTGGAACGTCGGGAAGACCCGCACCTGGTACTCGTTCACGGTGCCGGGGATGATCGGCTGCGTCGTTGTCGTGCTGTTGGGGTGGATCACCGCGTAGATGGTTCCGTCGTCGGTCTTCCACGATTTGTCCTCGTCGACGGCGCGCCGGGTGGCCATCAACGAGCCGTCGGTGAGCTGGCGGACGGTGCCGTCGGGGGCGACATCCTCGACGGCGACTTGGAAGAGGGCGTTGGTGGTGGTCGAGCTCGCGAACAGGTCCGCGGTGATCGGCCCGGCGAGCACCTTGGATTCGTCGAAAGGCGCTGTGGTGTAGGTCAATCCGTTCTGCGGTCCGATTTCCGACTGTGAGCACGGCTCGTGGACGTTGCCGAGGCTCAACAGGTTGAACAGGAATTCGAAGACGCCGCCGGTCGCTTTGCCCAGTTCCCGGCCGCACGGATTGTTGACCAGGGAGTAGTCCCAACGATCCGAGGGTTGATCGCCGGCGACCGGGGTTTCGGTCAGCTGGTTCCCGTCCAGGTAGAACTTGGTGGGTGTGGCTTCGGCGAAGGGATAGCTCGCGGTGCTCAGCGCGTTGCCGTTGTTGTCGATGACGTTGACCGGCTTGTCATTTCGGTCGACACCGTTGTCGATGTCTTTGAGCCAGTGGTCGAACCAGGCCGCGGTGAGTTCCTCGGTGCGGATCTTCCCGACCGGCGCGAAACCGGTGGTGACGTGCTGCCAGGGACCTTGCAGCACCTGAAAGCGCGGATCGGGCTTGATCCGGGAATCCATCGGCCCGTAGGGATCTCGGCCCGCGGCGGCATTCTGTAGCGCCGCGTACATCTGGAAGACCGCGCCCTGGAAGATGTCGGAGTCGCCGCCGACCGCGTAGACCGCGACGTCGTTGTGGGCGATGGCGGCGATATCGGTCGACAAGAGCCGATTGCCGACGACCGGATTGTCGGTGTAGATGCCCTGGGTCAACAAGTTGGCGGCCAGTCCGAGGACACCCTGTCCGTCGTCACCGATGAGTCCCTTCAGCCGGTCGATGACCAACCCCGGCAGCCGGAGCGGCTCGACCAGCGTGGCCTCCCACAGGTTCGCGTATTGGAGCCACAGTCCCGGCCAGATCACCACGAACAGCGAGATCAACGGCGCCCAGATGCCGTCACCGAAGACCGACTGGACCACGTCGTAATCGGTATTCATCGTGAAGATGGCTTTCAGCGCGGAATTCTCGCCGATCGTCGTGGCGGCGTGCATCGCTTCGACACCGGGGAACGAGTAGCCGAACATGCCGACCTTGCCGTTGGCGTTCGGCAGCTCGGCACTCCAGTCGACGAGTTCGGCGACGTCCTTGGCGCTGCGCGCGCTGATCGGAGACCACTGGCCGCCGGACGCGCCGGTGCCGCGGACGTCGGCGATGACGTTGATGTAGCCGCGATTCACCAGATCGACCGGAGCGCTCACCTCTTGCAGCACCGAATTGATCACCGGACCGAGATCGCCGGGCACCGGAATCTTGTACTCCTCGAAAACACCACCGATCGCGGCCACCAGCGCACCGTTATACGCGCCGTACGGCGTCACCGACAGCACCACGGGGAACGGACCGACCGCGGGTTGGTGGGTAACCGGATCCAGCGGGAACCGAATCGTCGTATGCAGATCGGTGCCGTCACTCATCCGGACGTTCTGCGCGATGTCGTAGCCCGACTGGTACTTGCTCTCGCTAGGTGTGTAACCCGCGGGCAAGCCGAAACCATTGGGAGCGCTCGAAACCGGCCCGATCGCGGACGGTGCGGCAGCCGAGGTCGCCGTCACGGTGAGCGCAATGCCCAGCAGCACGGCGACTACCGCCACAACCTTTCCGCTCCGTCGATGCGCGCGCGGGAAACTCCGAAATAGGGACTTCATCTGCAAACTCCTGTGCGCTACCCGGGACGGGTGGCATCCGATGAATCCCACCACGCGCCGTTGTTCCGCCACTACTGACAGAGCCCAGAAATAACGAGAGAACTTGTTGTGCACATGCCCGGTCACCAGCCAGGACGACGATCGGCGGCCGACTTCACGTTTCCTTACGGTCGCGCCGGACTATGCAAATGCACTACGGCTACCGGAATTCGTCGGCGGTATACCCATAGCGGATTGTCGTTGCGTGCGGTGAGCTGATCCATGATCGCCGCGCCGCCGAGGCAGGCGTCATCGAGCAATGATGCTGGAGGAGGCGCCGCAGTGGCCGAGCACGAGGCCGACCGCTGGTCCGCGGTGGTCGATCGAATCCGTTCGCGTGCCACCGCACTCGCCGAAGGCCTCACCGCCGATGTCGCGCCCGCCGACAGCCTGCCGCACTCCCTGGTGTACGCCGATTTCGTGCCGGGCGCACGCCTGAATATCGAACTGTTCCTCCGCTTTCTGGCCGATGGCGTCGATCTCCCGGAAGCGGACACCCGGCCGCTGATCGACCGTGCGGTCAGACTGGTGCACGACGGCATGCCGCTCGATGAGGCGCTGGCCAACTACCGCGTGGGGATCAACTTCTTCTGGTCCCAACTCCTGCCGACACTCGACCACGACGACTACCTGCTCATCCCGGAGATCAGCCTCCGAGTGACCGCCTATCTGAGTCTGGTGGTGTCCCGCATCGCCGGCGCGCTGGTCGGCGCGGCCCGTCAACCCAGTTGGGACCTGCTGGAACGCCGACGGGAAATCGCGGCCGACCTGCTCGCCGGGCGAGACCCCAGCGGGTGGGCACGCGATCCCGAACTGTCGATCGCCGACGCCTTCCTGGTCGCGGCGATCCGGCTCGGCGAACCGACGCCCGGCACCCTGACCGGCCTGCGCACCCGGATCAACAGCCTGCCCAACTCCTTCCTGCACCGCGACCACGGCGGCTGGACCGCCCTCATCCCGATGCCCGATCCCGAGCGTGCCGACCCGGTGCGCGCGCTGGTCAGCAGTCTCGCACTCCGCGGCGATACACCCCATCCGCAATTCTGGATCGGCGTCGCCGCCGCACCGACCCACGCGGCAATTCCGCAGGCCTACGCCGATGCCAGGATCGTCGCGGATGCCGCGCGCTGCCTCGTCCTGCCCGACGTCGTCTGCCGCCGGGAGGACATGGTCTTCGAGTACACGATCGCCGCGGGCGGTGCGGCCATACCGAGCCTGGCCGCCGTCCTCGACCCCCTCGACGACCAACCACTGATGCTCAGCACCTTGGACGCCTACATCGACAACCAGTTCAATCACAACGCCACCGCCCGCCGGCTCCATATCCATCGGAATACGGTGTCCTACCGCCTCGCTCGCATCGCCGACCTCTCCGGTCTGGACCCGCAAGAACCCCAAGGCATCTCGACCCTCATGGCGGCGCGCATCGCTCGACGGCTCAAAGCCGGATCCTTCCACGCGTGACCCGGAGCCCTACTGTTTCAAGTGACGGGCAGCGGTTTCCCAGAACACCGAGGAATCGACCGACCGAAAATTCCAACTACCGGCGATGTCGCGGGTCGCCTCAATGAGTCCGGGAATGTCGAAGTCATCGCGAGTTGCCGCATCGACGAATCGACAGAAATATCACTCGAACACCGTGCAAATGCCTCAGCGGCGGGCCACCGGCGGGTGGCGGCGCTCACATTCCCGAGAATCGACCACATAGGAGTAACAGCGAATGTTCAGCTACCTATAAATTCAGGTGTGCACCTACGGCGGCCGCGTGATCGACAAACCGCCGAATCCGAAGGTGCCGAAGAGAAACCGACTACGAAAGCCGAGGCATCGACATGCGCAAACTATTCGCCACCGCCGCCATCGCCGGAGCACTGACCACCGGCGCTCTGGTGGCCGGAACCGGGACCGCGGCGGCCACCCCGCCACCCCCGTCGCCCCAGTGCTCCATCGTCGCGTACCCGCTCGTCTACCTGATCGAAGCGACCGGCGGCCAGAACAGCCCCATCCGGCCGATCGCGCAAGCAATCGTCGATTCCGTCTGCCGTTAGCCGCCGGTACCGGTTCTCGCTCGGGAGATGCGCCGGCACGCGTCAACGGTTCGAGACCTGCTCAAACGCTGCGGCGGGTCCGGCCGATTCCTTGCCACCGCAGCCGGCTTCGCATGAGTTTGTCCGCCGCCATTGCCACCCGTGTTCCTCCGGTTGGAACACTCGCGCGCCACGGCGGGTGTGGGTGGGGACGCTGGAGGGAAGATTCCGCAGCCCGGTTCGAGCGACGACGCTTTACCGAGCTGCGGAACCTCGCCTTCATCATGCTGCCGGGAGAATCCATGAACAGCACGTATCGGACCATCGTCGTCGGTGTCGACGGCACAGACACATCGGAAATTGCCGTGCGACGGGCGGCCGGCATTGCTGCCGTCAACGGCGCAAAACTAATTTTGGTGTGTTCCTACGACAAATCGCCGCTGCGTGACGCCGACGCGATAGCGGACATTCTGAAGAAGGACGCATACATGATCCGTGGCACCGCGCCCGCGGATGAAATTCTGCGGACAGCCGCGGAATGCGCGGCAGGATTCCAGGTCGGTTGTGTCGTGCGCCGCGCTGTCCAAGATCCGCCGGTAAAGGCGTTACTCGCGGTCGCCGAAGAAACCAACGCCGACCTGCTCGTCATCGGAGATAGGGGTACCAGCACCGCGATCCGCCGACGATTGGGCACGGTGTCCGACGAGGCAGCGCGCAAATCGCGCATAGACGTTCTCGTAGTTTATCCGACGTTCGAGCGGACACCGGTCTGCCGTTCGAGAAAGGGCGGAGTCCGGCAACGGTCCGCCGGGCTCCGAATGTTGCTACGCCCTCGTTTCGAGTCGTGATTTCGGCATCCGATGACCAACGCCGGTCAGGCCGAACCGAAGCCGGCTCGCTGATCTGGCCACGTCGGGGTCAGCACGCGGAGCAACACGGCGTCGGATGCGACAGTCCCCCGGCACCGTACGCAACTACCTCTCCTCGGCAACCGCAGCGGCGGGGTGTTGGAGCTGATCTCCAGGAATGCAAGAGGCCCCGCGCCGGAAGTATCCGGTGCGGGGCCTCGAGCCGAAAAGTACTGCTCTACTTGCAGGCTGCCTTCGCCTCACGACGACGACGGTGCAAAATCGGCTCGGTGTAACCGTTCGGCTGCTTGGTGCCTTCCAGGATCAGCTCCTTGGCCGCCTGGAACGCGATACTGCCGGCGAAGTCCGGGGACAGCGGGCGGTAGCTGGCGTCGCCGGCGTTCTGCCGGTCGACGACCGGGGCCATCCGCTCCAGGCTGGCCACGACCTCGTCTTCGGAGACGATGCCGTGGCGCAGCCAGTTGGCCACGAGTTGGCTCGAAATGCGCAGGGTCGCACGGTCTTCCATGAGCGCGACGTCCTCGATGTCGGGCACCTTGGAGCAGCCGACGCCCTGGTCGATCCAGCGAACCACGTAGCCGAGGATCGACTGCGCGCTGTTGTCGAGTTCCTGCTGCTTCTCCTCGGCGGTCCAGTTCGGGGCCGCGGCGAGCGGGATCTCCAGGATCTGGTCGACGGTGGCGCGCCGGCCGCCCTTGAGGATTTCCTGCTGCCGCTCGAGCACGTTGACCTGGTGGTAGTGCGTCGCGTGCAGGGTGGCGGCGGTCGGCGAGGGCACCCACGCGGTGTTCGCGCCTGCCTTCGGGTGCCCGATCTTCTGCACCAGCATGTCGGCCATCAGGTCCGGCATGGCCCACATGCCCTTACCGATCTGCGCCTTGCCGGGCAGCCCGGTGGCCAGGCCGGTGTCGACGTTCCAGTCCTCATAGGACTTGATCCACTGCTGTGCCTTCATGTCCGCCTTGCGGACCATCGGCCCGGCCTCCATCGAGGTGTGGATCTCGTCGCCGGTGCGGTCGAGGAAGCCGGTGTTGATGAACACGACGCGCTCGGCGGCGGCCTGGATACAGGCCTTGAGGTTGACCGTGGTGCGGCGCTCCTCGTCCATGATGCCGACCTTGAGCGTGTTGCGCGGCACGCCGAGCACGTCCTCGATCCGGCCGAACAGCTCGCTGGTGAACGCGACCTCGTCGGGACCGTGCATCTTCGGCTTCACGATGTAGACCGAGCCGGTGCGGCTGTTCTTCAACTCGGTGTCGCCGCGCAGCGCGTGCGTGGCGATGAGCGAGGTGACGAGGCCGTCGAGGATGCCCTCGGGGATCTCGTTGCCGTCCTTGTCGATGATCGCGTCGCTGGTCATCAGGTGACCGACGTTGCGCACGAACAGCAGCGAACGACCGTGCAGCACAAGGTCACTGCCGTCGAGCGCGGTGTAGACGCGGTCCGGGTTCATGGTGCGGGTGAAGGTCTTGTCGCCCTTGCTCACCTTCTCGGTGAGATCGCCCTTCATCAGGCCGAGCCAGTTGTGGTAGCAGAGGACCTTGTCCTCGGCGTCCACCGCGGCGACCGAATCCTCGAAGTCCATGATCGTGGTGATCGCGGACTCCAGCACCAGGTCCTTGACGCCGGCGGTATCGGTGCTGCCGACCGGCGAGGACGGGTCGATCTGGATCTCGATGTGCAGCCCGTTGTGCTTCAGCAGCACCGAGGTCGGCGATTCCGGATCGCCCAGGTAGCCGACGAGCTGCGACGGATCGGCCAGGCCGATCTCGGTGCCGTCCTCCAGGCCGACCTCGAGCTCACCGTCGACGATCTTGTACGAGGTCGAGCCGATGTGCGAGCCGGTGATCAGCGTCGCGGAGTCGTCGAGGAAGTTGCGCGCCCACTCGATGACCTTGTCGCCGCGAACCTTGTTGTAGCTCTTGCCCTTTTCCGCGCCGTTGGCCTCGGAGATGGCATCGGTGCCATACAGCGCGTCGTAGAGCGAGCCCCAGCGCGCGTTGGCGGCGTTGATCGCGAAGCGCGCGTTCATCACCGGCACCACGAGCTGCGGGCCCGCGGTGGTGGCGATCTCGGTGTCCACGTTCTGGGTGGCGATCTGGAAATCGGCGGGCTCCGGACGGAGGTAGCCGATTTCGCCGAGGAAGCTCTTGTAGGCGGCCTTGTCGTAGTTCGCGCCGGGATGTTCGGCGTGCCACGCGTCGACCTTGCCCTGGATCTCGTCGCGCTCGGCGAGCAACGCGCGGTTGCGCGGCGCGAGATCGTTGATGACCTGCTCGGCTCCGGCCCAGAACGCGGCGGAATCTACGCCGGTTCCGGGGAGCGCCTCGTTCTCGATGAACTCGTGGAGAACGCTGGCCACCTGAAGCCCGCCGACCTGAATCCGCTCTGTCATCTACTGCCTCACTTCTGAGAAAGCCGGGTGGGAAAGACGCATACATGTTACCCGTGGGTAGTGATACCACCGTGTAGCGGGTCAAACGCGGCGTCTCGCCGATATGTTCCGGCGCGCCGATCGTGAGGGGATCGATCAGTCGGCGCGTCGCGCTTTGTCGGCGGTCGGCCGGACAACGCCTTGATTCTATCGGCGCGGAGAATTAATGTACTGATCGGAACATTTTCTGATCGGCAGGAGTGTGTGTGTCGCTCACGGACAAGGTCGTCGTGGTCACCGGCGGTAGCCGGGGACTCGGCAAGGAGATGGTGCTCGCGTTCGCCGCGGCGGGCGCGGATGTGGTGATCGCCAGCCGCAAACTCGACGATTGCGTGGCGCTGGCGGACGAGGTGAAGAACACGCACGGCCGGCGTGCGCTGCCGGTGGCGTGCAATGTCAGCGACTGGGCGCAGTGCGACGCGCTCGTGGAGACCGTGTACGCCGAATTCGGCCGGGTCGACGTGCTGGTGAACAACGCAGGCCTCTCCCCGCTCTATCCGAGCCTGGATCAGGTCTCCGAGGCCTTGTTCGACAAGGTGATCGGCGTGAATCTCAAAGGGCCGTTCCGGCTTTCGTCACTGATCGGCACCCGCATGGCCGCCGACAGCGGCGGATCGATCATCAACATCTCCTCGATCGAGGCGGTCCGCCCCGCGCCGTTCGCGCTGCCCTACGCCGCGGCCAAGGCCGGATTGAACACGCTCACCGCGGGTCTCGCGCAGAGTTTCGGACCGACGGTGCGGGTCAACACGATTCAGTGCGGCGCCTTCGCCACCGATATCTCCAAGGCCTGGCCGGACGAGATGCGCGCCCAGATCAGCTCGCTCAACGCCCAGCATCGTGTCGGCGAACCCGACGAGATCGTCGGCGCCGCAATATTCTTCGCCACGGACGCCTCTGCCTTCTGCACGGGCGCCACCCTCGCACTGGACGGCGGTTGGCGATGAAAGCACTGACTTATCAAGGCCCGCGGCAGATCTCGTACTCCGACGTGCCCGACCCGATCCTCACCGCGCCGGACAGCGCGATCATCCGGGTCACCGCGAGCGGCATCTGCGGCAGCGACCTGCACATCTACGGCGGCCACGGGTTCACCGACAAGATCGGCTACAGCGTCGGGCACGAGGCGGTCGGCGAGATCGTCGAACTCGGCCCAGAGGTGCGCAGTCTCTCGATCGGCGACCGGGTGCTGGTGTCCGCGTCGGCGGGTTGTAACCGATGCGCGAAATGCCGGGTCGGCATCGTCGCGGCCTGCGAGCGCACTCCCCTGGCCATCGACGCCTGCTACGGGCTCGGCGGGTCGCTGCCCGGCGGCCAGGCGCAACTGCTGGCGGTCCCGCACGCCGAGGGAAACCTGGTGCGGTTGCCCGAGGGCGTCAGCGACGCGGCCGCGGTCGTGCTCACCGACAACGCGCCGACCGCCTGGTACGGAGCCCGCCGCGCGCGCATCGCGCCCGGCGACACCGTGGTGGTGATCGGACTCGGACCGGTCGGGCTGATGGCGATCCAGTCGGCGTTCGCCATGGGCGCGGCGCGCGTGCTCGGCGTCGACCTGATCGCCGAACGCCGCAAGCAGGCCGCCGAGTTCGGCGCCGAGCCGATCGAGGCGGACGACCCGAAGCTCGCCATCCGCGAAATGCTCGGCGGCGGCGCGGATGTGGCGATCGAGGCGGTCGGCGCCGATGCCACCATCAAGCTGGCGATCAGCGCGGTCGGGCACCGCGGCCGGGTGAGCGTCATCGGCGTCAACCAGAATCGCGCGTATCCGTTCCACATGCCGCTGGCGCAGGTCAAGGAGCTCGAATTCCATATCGGGCTGTGCTCGATCCAATACGAGCTGCCCACCCTGCTGAAACTGACCGCGGCGGGCCGGCTGCGCCCGGAAGCCGTTGTCACCCATCCGTTTCCGATGTCCGACGGCGCGGACGCCTACCAGCTGTTCGCCGAGCGCGCGGATGGCGTGAGCAAGGTAGTCCTGGACCCGGCCCGATGACGAGCGGCTCCGATATCGCCCCCGCCCGCAGGCGCGGCCGCCCGCCCGCCGCCGAATCGACGGCGGGCGATACCCGCGGGCGCATCGTGCAGGCCGCGGTGGAACTGTTCGCGGAGAAGGGATTCCACGGCACCGGCGTCGCGGAGATCGGCGACCGCGCCGACGTGCAGCGCGGCGCGCTGTACTACCACATCGGCTCCAAGGAGGAACTGCTCTGGCAGATCCTGCACGACTACATCCAGCTGATGCTGGTCGACGCCGAACGCATCACGGCCGGCGCCGACGACCCGATCACCAAGCTGCGCAAGCTGATCCACAGCCACGTCGGCCTGATCATCGATCATCGCCGCGAGGTCGCGATCCAGCTCCGCGACGTCACCGCGCTCAGCGGCGAACGCGGCGCGCAGCTGCAAGAACTGCGTGATCGCGTGCAACACTGCTGGCAGCGGACGATCGACGCGGGGCACGCCGCCGGACTGCTGCGCACCGACGACCACGTGGTCACCAACAGTGTGCTCGGCATGCTGAACATGGTGACCTTCTGGTATCGACCGCACGGCGGGCACTCCCCCGCCGAGATCGCCGACATACTCGCGACCACGTTCCTCGACGGCGTGGTGACCACGACCGACAACCACACGAAAGGCTGACCATGGCTTGGGATTTCGAGACCGACCCGGACTTCCAGAAGAAGCTGGACTGGGCGGCGGAATTCGTCCGCACCGAGGTGGAGCCGCTCGATCTGCTCTACCCGAACCCGTACGACCGCACCGACAAAGAGGCGATGGCGCTCATGCGCCCGCTCAAGGAGCAGGTCAAGGCGCAGGGACTGTGGGCGTGCCACCTCGGTCCGGAGCTCGGCGGCCAGGGCTACGGGCAGATGAAGCTGGCCCTGCTCAACGAGGTGCTGGGCACGTCGTTCTGGGCGCCGTCGGTATTCGGTTGCCAGGCACCGGATTCCGGCAACGCCGAGATCCTCGCGCACTACGGCACCCCGGAGCAGAAGGCCAAGTACCTGGAGCCGCTGCTGGCCGGCGAGATCGGCTCCTGTTACGTGATGACCGAACCCACCGGCGGCTCGGACCCGACCACGTTCAAGACCACCGCGGTGCGCGACGGCGACCACTGGGTGATCAACGGCGAGAAGTGGTTCAACTCCAACGCGCAGTTCGCCAGCTTCCACATCGTCATGGTGGTTACCAACACCGAAGTCAGTGCGTACCAGGGCATGTCGATGTTCATCGTGCCCGCCGACACACCGGGCCTGGAGATCGTCAAGAACTTCCACGTGCACGGCTTCAGCGAGCACGAGGGACACCTGCGCTTCACCGACGTCCGGGTTCCCGCCGATCACCTGCTCGGGGCCGAGGGCCAGGGCTTCGTAGTGGCGCAGACCCGCCTCGGCGGCGGCCGCGTGCACCACGCGATGCGCACCGTCGCCTTGGTACGCAAGGCCTTCGACATGATGGCCGAACGCGTGGTCTCCCGCCCGATGCGCAAGGGCCCGCTGGCGGGCTTGCAGATGACCCAGGAACGCATCGCGGACAGCTGGATCGAGATGGAGCAGTTCCGCCTGCTCGTGCTGCGCACCGCCTGGCGCATCGACAAGGAACAGGACTACCTGAAGGTGCGCAAGGACATCGCCGCCATCAAGGTCGCCATGCCCAAGGTCATGCACGACATCGCCCAGCGCGCGCTGCACCTGCACGGCGCCATCGGCGTCAGCACCGACCTCCCGTTCGTCGACATGATGAACTACGCCGAGGTGATGGCGATCGCCGACGGACCCACCGAGGTACACAAGATCACCCTCGCCAAGGAGGTCCTGAAGGACTACGCGCCCGGCGATCCGGTGTACCCCAGCGGCTACCGCCCGGCCCTGCGCGAAAAGGCACGGGAGCTGGTCGCAGACCGCCTCGAACACATCGTCGGCAACCTGTAAGCACCGAGCAACCGGGCCTCGACGGTATACGTCGAGGCCCCGAGCCGTCCCCACTGCCAACCAAGCGACAGATGAGGCCGCCTTCACAGACCTGCTTCTACCTCGCACACCCCTCAACAGGTTGCTGAGTATGCGATAGGTGAACCAGGTGTGCGAAGAGCACAGTGGTGGGTCGAGTCACGAGGCACGGGTGATCAAGTCGGGCGGGGCTGGGTTCGTGTAGGGGGCCATCGGGCTCAGGCGGAGGACCGATGGCATGCGGCGGGTCAGCGCGGACGGTCCGGTGAAGGTCAGTCGGCCCGTCCGAATCGCTTGTGCGAGAGGTAATCTGCCGAGCCATACCGAGTAGAGCGAGCCGACGTCGGAGAGGATGGAAACGTCTACCGGGTAGCCGGGGTCGGCGGCGCAGACCGACGGCACGCCGGATTCGATGACGATCCAAAACCGGTCCGCCGCATCGGAAAACCGCACCGCGAGCACCTGCCGCTTCCCCGGGAACGAGGACGTGTCGAGTCGAGTGTGCATCCACCACACCAGAACCGCCGGATCGAGTTCCTCCGGCTGTGGATCGCCGAACGTCCACCGCGCGCCCCACTCGCCGAGACCGAACAGGATCGGCTCCAGCTCCTGACCGGCCGGGGTGAGCAGGTACACGGACCCGATCTTGTCCACCAGTCCGGCCCGCTCGAACTGCCGCAACCGCTTGGCCAGCAGGCTGCGCGACAAACCGGGCAACCCGCGCGCGAGATCGTTGAACCGCGTGGTGCCCAACATCAGATCGCGCACGATCAGCAGTGACCAGCGCTCGCCGAGCACATCCAACGCCCGGGAGATCGGACAGTATTGGCCGTAGCCTGGGCTCGTCATGGGTCACCTCGCGATCGGGGTCCAGTTTCTGGACCGGCTGGGTCCACTTTCTGGACTATTCGGTTATCGCGGCCGTTCCTACCTTCGAAACATGACGACAATTTCCCCCGACCTGACCACCGGCTGGATCGCCCTCGCGCGGCAGGTCGGCGAATCCCTGCGCCCCGAAGTGGCTGACCGCGACCGCAGCGGCGAGTTCTCCCGCACCGCCTTCGAGATGCTGCGCGTCACCGGGCTGTCCGCCGCGCTGGTGCCCGCCGAATTCGGCGGCGGCGGCGCCACCCACCGCGAGATGGGCGCGATCCTGCGCGAACTCGGCCGCCACGATCCCTCGACCGCGGTCGCGTTCGCGATGCACACCCATCTGGTCGCCGCGCAGGTGTGGCGGCACAACCACGGCATAGACGCGGCCCCGCTGTTCGGCAAGGTGGTCGACGGGGCGATCCTGATCAGTACCGGCGCCGCGGACTGGGTCGGTTCCAGCGGGCGGGCCGAGCGGGTCGACGGCGGTTACCGGGTGCACGCGCGCAAGGCTCCGGCCAGCGGCGTCGAGGCGGGCACCGTCCTGGTCACCAGCATTCGCTGGGATGACGCACCCGACGGCCCGCACGTCCTGCACTGCGCCATCCCGGTGAACACCGCCGGGGTGCACATCGAAAAGACCTGGGACACACTCGGATTGCGGGCCACCGGCTCGCACACCGTGGTCTT
Source organism: Nocardia sp. NPDC051756 (assembly GCF_040681495.1). Classification (NCBI taxonomy): domain Bacteria; kingdom Bacillati; phylum Actinomycetota; class Actinomycetes; order Mycobacteriales; family Nocardiaceae; genus Nocardia; species Nocardia sp. NPDC051756. The sequence continues at coordinate 69,631 of NZ_JBFAYV010000014.1, forward strand.
CGACGACGTCTTCGTGCCCGACGCCGCGGTCTCCCTGCTCCGCCGCGCCGACACCTGGCCGCCGCTGCTGAACGTCGTGATGGGCGCGGCGATGCCGCTGGTCATGGCGGCCTACCTCGGCATCGCCGACGGCGCGGTCGACCTCGCCGCCACCCTGGTCGCGGAGCGCGCCGACGCACCGACCTTCCAGCTGGCCGGCGAAATGGTCAACGCGCACACCACCGCCACCGACCTGATCGACGCCATGTTCACCGGTTCCGACAACCTGCGCTTCGACAACACCGACAGCAACGCCAGCCGCACCCTCAGCCGCAAGACCGCGGCCGCCGAAGCACTCATCGACACCGTCCGACTCGCCATCGAAACCGTTGGCGGCCTGGGCTATTCGCGCGCCTGCGAGCTGGAGATGCGCTACCGCGACATCCACGGCTGCCTGTTCCACCCGCTGCCGCGCGCCAAGCAGACCCAGTTCACCGGCCGAGTTCTGCTGGGACACAAGCCGATTGGCTGAGGTCGTCCGACGCCCCCATTCCTCCGGTGGGGGCGAAAGTCAAAAGTCCTGGTCATTGTCAGTATTCGGTCACAATTCGGCACGCGGAAATCGACGCTTCGCAGTGTTCAATAGAGACACCAGCTGTCGCGCCACCCGGAGGAGCACCATGGTTTCCGCACGCAAGATCGCCCGATCCCCCATCACGTGGACACTGGCCGTCCTCTTGGTCGCCGGGCTCGGAGTCGGCTTGGCGCTGGCCCAACCGTGGCGGCTGTTCACCAACACCACGGTCAACGAGGCCGCACCCGTGGCGGCCGCACCCGGCGAGCCCGCACAGCCACGGACCCTGGCCACCGGCACCCTCATCTCACACGAGCACGACACCTCCGGCACTGTGCGGATCCTGCAACTGCCCGACGGCACCCGAATCCTCCGGCTCGAGGACCTCGACACCTCGGACGGCCCCGACCTGCACGTATGGCTCACCGACGCCGACGTGGTCGAGGGTAAAGCCGGCTGGTTCGTCTTCGACGACGGCAAATACACCGATCTGGGCAGCCTCAAAGGCAACAAGGGCAGCCAGAACTACGTCCTCCCCGCCGACGCCGATCTGACCGCAACGACCAGCGTCACGATCTGGTGCCAGCGGTTCCACGTTTCCTTCGGCGCCGCTCAGTTGCGGAACGCCTGATCCGCGCCGGAAATAAATGACCCGACAGCGGTAGGTCCGTTATGTCACCATGGAATTCGACGATGATCACCAGGTAGCGGTGATCCACGAGCACGCGGAAAGGAGGAGGTGGCCATGCACGAGAACGACCCGATTCGGGCGAACGCCGATGCGGCACAGCGGTTGTCGACCGTAAAACCAGCATTCGACCGACAGCTGTGCAGCGGATACGACGACGGCCACCTCCCGGCCGGTATCTGACCGCCCCTTCGCCCCGCTCGACCTCTCTCGAAACATGGTGATTCCCATGACATTCCGCTATGCCGCCAATCCCGCGGCACTCACCGCCGACAACTGGATACACACCGGCGTGCTGGTGCTGAACGCCTCCTACGAGGCGCTCGACGAGATCAGCGCCGACCGGGCCGTCGTGCTGCTGATGACCGGTACCGCGGAGTCGATCGCCGACCGGGCGCCGCACTTCCTGATCCGGTCCCAGCACTTCGAACTACTGCTCCCGGAGACCATCCGGCTGCTGCGCTACGTCTACATCGAGCACACCGCCCGGGTGCACGACGAGAGCCGCGCCACCCTGGCCGGCGTGCTGCGCCGGGACAGCCACCGGTGTGGCTACTGCGCCGCCTGGGCCCACACCGTCGACCACATCCGGCCGCGCAGCCGGGGTGGCCCGAACACCTGGAGCAACCTCGTCGCCTGTTGCGGTCCGTGCAATACGACCAAGGCCGACCGCACCCCCGAGGAGGCGGGCATGCGGCTGCTGTGGCAGCCCAAGGCGCCCAACCACCAGGCCAAGCAACAGCGGCGGATCTGGAAGCAGCTCGCCGCCACCTGACCCAGCCGAGAAAGGAGAGGATCGCAATGACCATCCGCACCCAGACCAGCCCGGTCGTGGACCTGACCCTGGCCGAGCTGCTTCCGCTCTCGGACTCCCGAGAGTGGCATCGGGCCGCCTGCCGGGGTGATCCGCAGCACGAAGCCTGGTTCCCGTACCCGTCCCAGGACTTCGACTACGCGCGCGGCATCTGCGCGGGTTGCCCGATCCGCGCGGCCTGCGGTGAATTCGCCGCCCGCACCGGCCAGTCCGGCGTGTGGGGCGGCCACGAATTCGACCGCGGCCAGCTGATCCGCCCGTGAATCCGGCCGCCGGGTCCGCGCCGGACCCGGCGGCCGGCGGACACGGCCTAAGGCTCGCCGGTGAGGGCAGACTCGGCGCGGCCGCAAACGGCCGGTGAACATACACTGTGCACCGTGGGCACTCATCGCAGCGGAACCAGATCCCGGGGCGTCAGCAAAGGTCCGGTTATCGCAGTGGTGGCCATCGTGCTGCTCGTCGCGGGCGTCTTCGCGTGGTTCCAGTTACGGGACCGGGCGGCCGACGAGGACAGCGCCGCGGCCGCGGAATGCGTCTCCGGTCCGTCGACGCTCTACGTCACCGCCGATCCGGACATTGCCACGCAGGTCAGAGGCGCGGCCGACCGGTACAACGCGACCAAACCGAAGGTGCGTGATCACTGCGCGCAGGTAGTGGTGACCGCGCAACCGTCCGCGGCGATCGTCGCCGCGTTCACCAGCGGCAAGCCGTGGGATCAGAATCTCGGCCCGCAGCCGGTGCTGTGGATCCCCGATTCGACCCGCTCGATCGAGTCCATGCGGGTGCCGGGAATGATCGAGGGCACGCCCGCGCCGATCGCGGTGAGCCCGATCGTGCTCGCCGTGCCGGACGAATTGCGCGGCGCGCTGGAACAAGCCAAGACCACGTGGGCCGATCTGCCACGGCTGCAACAAGGTTCGCTCAACGACGTCGGGCTGTCCGGATGGGGCAATCTGCGAATGGCGTTGCCGCCCGGGGATTCTTCGCTCGCCGCCGCGGTAGCGGTCGGGTCCGCGGTGTCCGGCGCGGAACCACTCACCGAGCAGGCCGCGCAGTCCGGCCAGGCCGTCGCGGCGATCTCCGGTCTCGCCGCCGACGCGCCGGAGGCGGCGGACACCGCCGCGGCGTTCGGCATCATCGCCGGCGCGCCGCAGTCGGCCACCGTGCATGCGGTCGCCACCACCGAGCAGCAGGTGAAAAACCAAGCGGGACTTACGGTCTTCCGGCCGTCCGGTGCGGCGCCGGTCGCCGATCACCCGGCCGCGCTGATGTCGGGACCGTGGGTCGACAAGACGCAGAACCTCGTCGGCGGGCTGTTCGCGGACTACCTGCGCGCACCCGAGCAGGCGCAGGCCTTCACCACGGCCGGCTTCACCACCGCACCCGCCGCCACTCCCGCACCGCCGCGCGCCGCGCTCGACAAAGTCCGTGCCACCCTGGCCAATCCGGTGCTCGGCGTGCAATCCACCGTGCTGGTCGACGTCTCCTCGTCCATGTCGACCACCGACGGTTCGATGACCAGGCTGGCGAATGTCGTTGGCGCACTGAGCTCCACGCTGACGGTGATGCCGCCGGACTTCGGCCTCGGCCTGTGGACGTTCGGCAAGAACCTCGACGGCACAACGCCGTACAAGGTGCAGGCCGCCACCGGCCCGCTCACCGACGACCAGCGCACCAAGATCAGCACCGCGCTCGGCAACGTCAAGGCCGGCGAGGTCCGCGCCGACCAGGCGTACCCGACGCTGATCGCCGCCTACAAGAGCGCGGTCAACGGATACACCCCCGGCCGAACCAATTCCGTGCTGCTGATCACCGACGGCCCCGAGGACGATTCGACGGTCACCGGCGCGAAGCTCGCCGCCGACATGGCCGCCGCGCTCGACAAGGCCCATCCGGTCCGGGTGGACATCATCGTCATCGGCGGCCAGGGCACGCAGACGCTGAAGAGCATCGCCGAGCAGTCCGGCGGCACGTACACGAAGGTCACCACCTCCGACGACCTCAGCTTCGGGTCCGCGGTCGTTCAGTCGCTAACCACCCCGTAAAGCCGCACCATTCTTGATTTCCCGCACCGAGATTCGCATGCGATTCCAGGTGCGGGAAATCAGAAGTAGTGCGGCGGGTGCACAGACGAAGGCGCCCTCCGCCTAACTCAGCGGAGGGCACCTTCGGGTCTGTGGTCAGTCGGCGTAGGCCTCGATGGGCGGGCACGAGCAGACCAGGTTGCGGTCGCCGTACGCGCCGTCGATCCGGCGAACCGGCGGCCAGACCTTGGCCCGCGAGTGGCCGAGACCCCGTGGGTACACGGCGGTTTCGCGGCTGTACGGGTGCTCCCACTCGCCGACCAGGCTCGCCGCGGTGTGCGGCGCACCACGCAGCGGATTGTCGGTGACCGGCCAGACGCCCGCCGCGACCTGATCGATCTCCTTGCGGATCGCGATCATCGCCTCGATGAAATCGTCCAGCTCGTCCAGGTTTTCGCTCTCGGTCGGCTCGACCATGAGCGTGCCCGCGACCGGGAAGCTCATCGTCGGCGCGTGGAACCCGTAGTCCGCCAGCCGCTTTGCCACATCGTCGACGGTGACGCCGGTCTGCTTGGTGATCTCGCGCAGATCCAGGATGCACTCGTGCGCGACCATCCCGTGCTCACCGGTGTAGAGCACCGGGAAGTACTCGTCGAGCCGGCGCGCGATGTAGTTCGCCGAGGCGATCGCCGTCAGCGTCGCGTCGCGCAGGCCGTCCGCGCCCATCATCCGGATGTAGGCCCAGGTGATCGGCAGGATCGAGGCGGAACCGTAGTTGGCCGCCGACACCGCGTGCGAGTCGGTGACCAGCGGGTCGCCCGGCAGGTAGGGCGCGAGGTGCGACCGCACCGCGACCGGACCGACACCCGGGCCGCCGCCGCCGTGCGGGATGCAGAACGTCTTGTGCAGGTTCAGGTGGCTGACGTCGCCGCCGAACCGGCCCGGACGGGCAAGGCCGACAAGCGCATTCAGGTTCGCGCCGTCGACGTACACCTGACCGCCCGCGTCGTGCACCAGCGCGCACAGCTCGGCGACCTCGTGCTCGTACACGCCGTGCGTGGACGGGTAGGTGATCATGATGCAGGCCAGCCGGTCGGCGTGGTCGGCGATCTTGGCCCGCAGGTCGTCCAGGTCGACGTCGCCGTTGTCGCGGCACTTGACCACCTCGACGCGCAGCCCGGCCATCGCCGCCGAGGCCGCGTTGGTGCCGTGCGCACTGGACGGGATCAGGCAGGTATCCCGGTGTGTGTCACCACGATCCAGGTGATAGCGCCGAATCGCCAGCAGACCGGCGTACTCGCCCTGGCTGCCCGCGTTCGGCTGCAAGCTGACCGAGTCGTAGCCGGTGATGTCGGAGAGCCACTGCTCCAGATCGTGGATCACCTGCAACAGGCCGGGCGCGTCCTCGACCGGCGCGTACGGATGCACGCGGGCGAAGCCGGGCCAGGTGATGGCCTCCATCTCCGCGGTCGCGTTCAGCTTCATGGTGCAGGAGCCGAGCGGAATCATGCTGCGGTCCAACGCGATGTCCTTGTCGGACAGCGAACGCAGGTAGCGCAGCATCGCGGTTTCGGTGTGGTACTTGGTGAACGCCGGGTGGTCGAGGAACTCGGAGGTCCGGTTCTCGATCGCGACGACCGGCGCCGGGTCGCGCTGCTCGGCCGACAGTGTAGTGCCGAAGGATTCGAGCACGGCCGCGACGTGCGCCTCGGTGGTCGCCTCGTCGCAGGCGATGCCGACGTGATCGGCATCCACCAGGCGCAGGTTGATCCCGCGCGACTTCGCCTTCGCCACAACGGCTTCCGCACCGCCGGGCACGTGCGCCAGCACGGTGTCGAAGAACGTGTCGTGCACGACCGCCCCGTCCAGCCCCGCGGCGATGGTGGCGGCGTGCCGATGCACCCGGCGCGCGATGTCGCGCAGGCCCTCGGCGCCGTGGTAACTCGCGTACATCGCCGCGACGATGGCCAGCAGCACCTGCGCGGTACAGATGTTGGAGGTGGCCTTCTCCCGGCGGATGTGCTGCTCGCGGGTCTGCAACGCGAGCCGGTAGGCTACGTCGCCGTCCGCGTCCACCGAGACGCCGACCAGCCGGCCCGGCAGCTGCCTGGCATACGCGGTGCGCACGGCCAGATAACCCGCGTGCGGGCCGCCGAAGCCGAGCGGCACGCCGAAGCGCTGGGTGGTGCCGAAGCAGACATCCGCGCCCTGGTCGCCCGGGGACGCGATCAACGTCATGGCCAGCAGGTCCGCACCGACCGCGACCAGCGCGCCCCGCTCGTGCGCGGCGCTGATCAGCGATGTCCAGTCCACTACCCGGCCGGACGCGCCCGGCGCCTGCACCAGCACCCCGAAGAATTCACCTTCGGGCAGCTCGCCGGACGAGAGATCCGCCGGAACCAGCTCGATGCCGAGCGGCTGCGCGCGGGTGGTCAGCACGGTCTTCGTCTGCGGGAACAGGTCGGCGTCGATGACCAGCCGCACGGACTTGGACCGGCTCGCCCGCTGCAACAGCGTCATCGCCTCGGCGGCGGCGGTGGCCTCGTCCAGCATGGACGCGTTGGCCACGTCCATGCCGGTCAGCTCGGACACCATGGTCTGGAAGTTGAGCAGCGCCTCCAGCCGGCCCTGGCTGATCTCCGGCTGGTAGGGCGTGTACGCCGTGTACCAGGCCGGGTTCTCCAGCAGGTTGCGTACCAGCACCGGCGGGGTCAGCGTGTCGTAGTAGCCGAGCCCGATCATCGAGGTGGCCACGGTGTTGGAGTGGGCGAGCCCGGCGAGTTCGGCCAGCACCTCGTGTTCGGTTGCGGCAGGCGGCAATCCGGCCAGTCCGGAACCGTCGAGGATGGTGGCGGGCAAGGCCTTCGTGGCGAGCTCGTCGAGCGAGCCGACGCCGACGACGTCCAGGATCCGGGCGATTTCGCCCCGATCGGGTCCGATATGGCGGTCGGCGAATGAGCGAGTCACGGCAGCTCCCATTGGGTCGGGCGGGTCGACACCTGTCGACGGTTACCAGCCCTCCCCCTCTGTCGTGTTGCCTGAGAGATTCGGACGCGCGACCGCAATGAAGGTCGAGCCCCTTTCCCCATGGGCGGGCGGCCCGAAGCCACCGCTTTCCAGAGGCGCCCAAGCCCGCACGGTCCCTGATGCCTGAGAGATTGACGGGGAGGTGCTGCTCCTTCGGCGCCCGGACTCTGTCGAACCCGGGACTCTCCCGCACGGCGTTGGCGCGCCACCAGTTTAAGCCGACGACACGCCAGAACGTGTCACTGGTCCCATCCCGGCGGTGTCGCGCTGGTCACGTCGGTGCGCGGAGGCCCTCGACGATTGCATCGATAGATGCGCATATCTACTTAACAACATGTCTCAACCCAAGCCTTGCCAGAGCCACCGAAAACCAGATGCCACACAGCACAACACCCCGCTACCCTGGGTTTCTCGGGGAGGCGGGGTGTTGTCGGTTGTCTACGTTTAACCAGTCTTGCGGCTCATGCGGGCCTTACGCCGGTAGGACAGCTCGTCCTCCGGCCGTTCGGTCACCGCGGACGCGCGTTCGGCCGGGAAGTTGGCGATGGCGCCGGTGAGCTCGTGCATGGCCCCGCTGATCGCGATGCCGAACACGCCTTGCCCGCCCTGCAGTAAATCGACTACCTCCTCGGCCGAGGTGCACTCGTACACCGAGGTGCCGTCGGAGAACAGGGTGATCCCGGCGAGGTCCTGCACTCCCCTGCTGCGGAGATGGTCGACCGCGATCCTGATGTTCTGTAGCGAGATGCCCGCGTCGAGCAGCCGCTTCACGATCTTCAGGACCAGGATGTCCTTGAACGAGTAAAGGCGCTGGCTACCCGAGCCGGCCGCGCTGCGAATGGAGGGCACGACCAATCCGGTCCGCGCCCAGTAGTCGAGCTGCCGGTAGGTGATCCCGGCTACCTGGCATGCACTGGGGACCCGGTAGCCGACCAGATCGTCGGGAACCGAGTCGTCCGGGAACAGGCCTGGCTGCACCACATTTTGCGATTCCTCTGCCACTGACCACTCCCTTGCTCCGCCGACGGCTAGCCTCATCGATGACCCGGCTCCGTTTCGACCACCGCTGTACTGACGACCTGGTCAAAACGGACGTGGCCCAACTATCGAGATTACTCCCCCTGATTGTCCAGGGAGCACCATCGTCAGGCCAAACGCGACGCGCGGTTAAAGTCTCAAGCTCTGGTTAAGGGCGGATCCCCCGGTCATCCCGCGAAAACGCCGGATTGCCGGAAAGATCCTGTTCAGCTGTCCGTAGCCTTGAAATCGTCGGGCGAGACCGACTCCAGGAATTCCTTGAACTTCTCCACCTCGTCCTCGCGCTCGTCCGGCATGACCAGCCCGGCTTCCTCGAGCACCGGCTCCTCGGCGTAGATCGGGCAACCCACCCGCAAGGCGATCGCTACCGAATCCGACGGCCGCGCCGAGATGTGCAGATCGTTCTCGAAGACCAGATCCGCGTAGAACGTGCCCTCTTGCAGGTCGACGATGCGTACCTCCTTGAGGGTGTGCCCGAGCTCGGTGATCAGGATCTTGATCAGATCGTGGGTCAGCGGGCGAATCGGCGTCACCCCCTCCTGCTCCAGCACGATCGCGGTCGCTTCGGCCTGCCCGATCCAGATAGGTAGATACCGATCCCCCGAAACCTCACGGAGCAACAGCACGGGCTGATTCTGTGGCTGTTCGACACGAATGCCGATCACACGCATTTCACTCATGCCTCTGCCTCGCTAACGCTCAGCTCCGGCACGCGCGATGCACGCTGTGACATGAATCGTTCGCTTCGCTCACTCATCGCACTGCCTCCCATTACTCACCAGCCGCTCGCCGGCCGCCCGGCACGACCACCGCAGAGCTCGCCGTACCACGAGTCTAGGCGAACCCGCGCGGGTGCAGCGGTCCGTGTGCACAGCCGAAATCGGCGTGTTGGATGACCGAAACATGACACGGATTGCGCGTCAGCGGTTCAACGGGATGTTCAGCCGCCCAGCGACGTCCGCACCGACGACTTCACCAGACAGGCGTGCAACGTCAGCGACAGCGCCGCGAGTTCGCGCACCGTTTCCTCGGCTCTGGCCCGCGCACCGGCGTCGCGGCTCTTCGCGATCGGGGCGGCGATCTGCGCGACCAGCGCGGCCTCGCGATCGGCGGCCAGCTTGAACGCACGCAAATGCCGTGCCTCCAAACCGAATTCGGCCATCGCCTTGGCGGTCTTGGCCAGCGTCACCGCGTCGCCGTCGAAAAATCCGGCGGCGCCGGGGGTGATCAGGCTCGCCCGGATCAGGTCGTTGAGAAAGGTCTCGTCGATGTCGGCCTGGGCGAGCAGATCCGCGCGGGTGAGCCGGATTTCGTGATCGAAGCGCAGATCGTCCGGGGAAATCTCGCTGGGCACCACGCCGAGCCTCCTCGGCGCAGCTGCGCCGTTTCTGTTCCCGCCGGGCGCGGCCGAGTGCTCGGAGTCGGCGGTGGTTGCCGCCGACTCCGATGCACCCGTACGGCCGGAATGCGCCCGGGCGCGGGCTTCCCGCACACCGAGCGTCGCCGCACCGCTGTCGATCGCTTCGAGTTGTTCCTTGATCACCTTCAGCGGCAGGTACTGATCGCGTTGCGCGGTCAGCACGAACCGAAGCCGTTCACAATCGGCGACGGAGAACCTGCGGTAGCCCGAGGGCGTGCGCTCCGGCCGAATGAGGCCTTCCGCTTCCAGGAAGCGGATTTTCGAGATGGTGACGTCCGGAAAGTCCGGGCGCAGTAGGTCCAGTACGGAGCCGATCGACATGCCTCCGCGCGCCCACTGCGCCGCGCCGGTCACAGCGCTCGATCTCTCGAGTCACCGTGAGTCTTCATGACCCCGAGCCCTTCATGTCGCGAAAGAACCCAGCGCCGCGTGCTCATAGGCTCCCTGCACCCGCCGAGTCGTTCTGCGCCCGCGGTCCGGTGAGGAACACCAGGCGGAACTTGCCGATCTGCACCTCGTCGCCGTTCTGGAGTTCCGAGGAGTCCACCGGCTCCCGATTCACATAGGTGCCGTTCAGGCTGCCGACATCGACAACCTGGAACGAATCGTCGTCCTGACGGAACTCGGCATGCCGACGGCTGACGGTGACGTCGTCGAGAAAGATGTCACTGTCGGGGTGGCGGCCCGCCGACGTAGTCGGCTGATCCAGCAGGAACCGCGAGCCCGCGTTCGGACCGCGCTTGACGACCAGGAGGGCCGCACCAACGGGCAGACCCTCGACCCCTTGGACCGGCTGTTCGCCGGTCGGCTCTCCGGAGCGCGACGCGTCGACCTCGTTCAGGAAATCCGCGCGGAAGACCGACGTCGTCTCGGCCGCGGTCTCCCCGTAACCCGGGTCTTTGTTCTCGCTCACCGTTTCTCTCCTCCTCGAACCTGATTATCCATGCAAGCAGGTGATACCTGTGGCACCACGACCTGCCGTCGAGTCCCTAGATTCCCGACAATGACTGTCGGCGCATCTGTTGGCATTGACCGTACCCTGCCAGGGCGTGCCCGTGCAGGTAGAACCGGGAAGGCTGATTCAGCCCCCGATAACTCCTTGATAACCTGCCGCATCCAACAGTTCATCAAGGGTCTTGTCGAGGCCGGCGGCGTCCGCGACCTCGAGTTCGAACAGCCATCCGTCGCTGTACGGATCGGTGTTCAGCGTCTCCGGCTCCTGCACCAGAACCTCGTTCACCGCAACAACTTTCGCTGCGATCGGCGCGTAGATGTCGGACACGCTCTTGGTCGACTCGACCTCCGCGATGCTGTCCCCCACGGCGACGTCCTTGTCCGTTTCGGGCAGCTGCACGAACACAACGTCACCGAGTTGGGACTGGGCATAATCGGTGATGCCCACCCGAACCCGGGTAGGGCCGATCCGCTGCACCCACTCGTGCTCCTCGGTGTAGCGCAGATCTTCGGGGGTCTGGGTCACAGGCCGTCCGTCCTTTCCATTGTGATCGTGTGGGCGCAACTCTATGCGAGGCTCGAGCCGATCTTCGACTCGACGCCTCGGTCAGGTCGGGCGGTGTGCCACAGCCGGTATCGAGCGAGCGACCGCGATCGCCTTACCGGTGTAGAGCAAACCGGTCCATACATACACCGCCGTGCCCCAGACCAGTAATGCCCCGCCGAAGGCACGCCCGAAACCGTCGAGCGCCCAATCCATCTCCCCGGCCAGCAGCCAGACGAACGCCGACATCAGCGCGAAGGTGGCCGCCTTGCCCAGATAGATGACGTCGGGCGGGGGTAGGTCGCGGCGTTTGTAGACCGACAGCGTGAGCGTGAGGATCAGGTCGCGGCCGACCAGGATCACCGCGACCCACCACGGGATGAGGCCGCGGATCACGAACGCCGCCAAGGTCGTCACCAGGTACAACCGGTCCACGAACGGGTCGAGCAGGGCGCCGAGGCGCGAGGACTGATCGAGCAGGCGGGCCAGCTTGCCGTCCAGGAAGTCGGTCAGTCCGCTGGCGAAGGCCAGCACGAACGCCCAGCCGTCGGCGTGCTCGACCAGCAGCAGCCACAGGAACACCGGAACACCCAGCAGGCGCACGAAACTCAGGACATTCGGGACCGTGAGGATGCGGTCGTCGAAGACGCCGCCGGTCGCGCCGTCGGTGTCGGCGCGCTCCTCCGGTTCCGTTGTGCCCGATTCGGTTGTCACGCCCCGTGCTTACCGCACCGACCCCGGTCGACGCCATCCGGGCACGCCGGTTTTCCCGATATCCGCATGCAAGGATGGTTTCCGCCACAGACCGGCGGTGACAGAATGAGTATGAAATTATCTCATCTGTCGGTACGGTGAGCGTCCGGTGAGCGAGAGGAAGTCATGCCCGCATTCGACTACGACGTGGTGGTGATCGGTTCCGGCTTCGGCGGCAGCGTGAGCGCCCTGCGGTTGACCGAGAAGGGGTATCGGGTCGGCGTGCTCGAGGCGGGCAGGCGCTGGAACGCCGAGGACATCCCGCGCTCGAATTGGAATGTGCGCAAGTCGATCTGGGCCCCGCGACTGGGCCTGACCGGGCCGCAGCGGATCAGCGTGCTGGGCAAGTGCGCGGTGTTCTCCGGCGCCGGCGTCGGCGGCGGCTCGCTCGTCTACGGCAACACCCTCTACGAGCCCCTGCCGAACTTCTACACCGACAAACAGTGGGCGCACATCACCGACTGGCGGTCCGAGCTGGCCCCGTACTACGACCAGGCCCAGCGGATGCTCGGCGTGGCGCCGAATCCGCGGATGACCCCGGCCGACGAGGTGATCCGCGAGATCGCCGACGACCTCGGCGTCGCCGACACCTTCCACCCGACCAATGTCGGCGTGTTCTTCAACGAGAGCGATCCGGGCACCGAGGTCGACGACCCCTACTTCGGCGGCGTCGGCCCGCGCAGGCGCGGCTGTGTGCACTGCGCGCAATGTTTCACCGGCTGCCCGAACAATGCCAAGAACACGACCACCACGAACTACCTCTACCTGGCCGAACAGGCGGGCGCCGAGGTGCATCCGCTGACCACCGCGACCTCCGTGCGCCCGCTGCCCGACGGCGGGTACCGCGTGGAGACCGAGCGCTCGGACCGCTGGATCCGCAAGCAGCGCAAGACCTTCACCGCCGAGCAGGTGGTGTTCGCCGGCGCCGCGCTCGGCACCCAGAAACTGCTGCACAAGATGCGCGACGACGCGGTGCTGCCGAATCTCTCGCCGCGGCTCGGCGAGCTGACCCGCAGCAACTCCGAGGCGATCCTCAACGTGGTCAGCCGCGCCCGCCGCGATTTCGCCGAGGGCATCGCGATCACCTCCTCGATCCACCCGGCCGCGGACACGCACATCGAGGTCTGCCACTACGGCAAGGGGCAGAACGCGCTGTTCCCGATGTCGGTGCCGATCGTGGACGGCGGCGCATTCCGGTTCCTGCGCTTCCTGCTGGCGATGGTGGTGCACCCGCTGGTCTTCCTGCGCAGCCTCAATGCCAGGCACGCGTCGGAGAAGTCGGTGATCCTGCTGGTCATGCAGTCGCTGGACAACTCGCTCACCTCGTTCCGCCGGCGCGGGCTGCTCAAGACGAAACAGGGCACCGGTGAACCGAATCCGACCTGGATCCCGATGGCGCACGACATCGGGCGGCGCTTCGGCGAGAAGGTGCAGGGCGATACCCACGGCCTGGTGATGGACGTGTTCAACATTCCGGCGACCGCGCACTACATCGGCGGCTGCGTCATCGGCGACAGCCCGGAGACCGGCGTGGTCGACCCGTATCAGCGGGTGTTCGGCCATCCCGGCCTGCACGTGGCGGACGGCTCGGCGGTGACCGCGAACCTGGGCGTCAACCCGTCGCTCACCATCACCGCGCAGGCCGAGCGGGCAATGGCGTTCTGGCCCAACAAGAACGAGGCCGATCCGCGACCGGAACTCGGGACGGCGTACCAGCGCATCGCGCCCGTGGCGCCGAACCAGCCGACGGTGCCCGCTGCCGCGCCGGGCGCCTTGCGGCTGCCGATCACCCCGGTCGATCCCCCGGTGCCCGCCACCTGAGCCACTCGATCGGCATACCTGACCGGCACCGAACGTGGCGAAACCGACACCCGCACCGGGGCCGATACCCGCTAGCGTCGGCATCGTGTCAGACAGTGGTATCGATCTACGTTCCTACCTCCCCGCGGCCGAGGTACGGGCGCGCGGCGAGGCCGTGCGCGAGCGGGTGCCGGTCACCGCGCGCGATCGTGCGGCCGAGGGAGCGCGCAGGCCCGGCGTGCTCGACTTCATCGAGTCGAGCAACGCGGGCCGGCTCCCGCACCTGGTGCCGCTGCGGGTCGGCCGGATGATCGCGTCCCCGTTCACGTTCTATCGCGGCGCGGCCGGGCTGATGGCCGCCGATCTGGCCGACGGACCGGACACCGGGCTCACCGCGCAGCTCTGCGGCGACGCGCATGCTGCGAATTTCGGCCTGTACGGCACGCCACGCGGCGAAATCATCATGGACATCAATGATTTCGACGAGACCATCGTCGGGCCGTGGGAGTGGGATCTGGACCGCCTCGCGGCCAGCCTGGTGCTCGCGGGCCGGGAAAGCGGTGCGGGCGAGAACGACTGCCGCGCCGCCGCGCACGACGCTGCCCGCGCCTACCGCCGCGCGATCGCCCAGCTGGCCGAGCAACCGTTCCTCGAAGCGTGGAGCGCGCTGCCCGACGAGTCGGTGCTGGATCAGGCCGCGGCGCACGATCTCGTCGACGACTTCAAGAAGGCCGCGAAGAAGGCGCGCAAGAACACCAGCGCGAAGGTGGTGGCCAAGTGGACCGAGCATCTCGAGGACCATCAGACCGGCATCAAGAAGCACCGATTCATCAGTGACCCACCGATTCTCACCCCGGTCGAGGAGAAGGTCGCGGCGGCGATCACCGATGGGCTGGAGCGTTACGCCGATACGTTGCGCCGGTCCCGGCGCAACCTGCTGGCCCGATTCGCGGTGTCCGACATCGCCTTCCGGATCGTCGGCACCGGCAGCGTCGGCCTGCACACCTATGTCGCGCTGCTGCACGGCAACGAGGGCGAGGCCCTGGTGCTCCAGGTCAAGCAGGCCAACCCGTCCGCGCTCGCGCCGTATCTGCCCGCGCCGCCGCCGAAACACGAGGGCAAGCGAATCGTGCAGGGCGCCAGGCTGGTTCAGTCCGAGAGCGACATCCTGCTCGGCTGGACCAGCGTCGACCCGACCGGCGACGGCACCGAATTGCCGTTCATCGTGCGGCAATTCCGCAATCTGAAGGGCAGCATCGACCCGGCCGAGCTGTCCGCCTCCGACCTCGACGACTACGGCAGGCTGGCCGGCGCGCTGCTGGCCCGCGCGCATTCGCGCTCGCTCGATCCGCGCCTGCTGGCGGGCTATCTGGGCGAGGACGAGCGGTTCGACGACGCGGTCGCCGATTTCGCCGTCCGCTATGCCGACCGCACCGAGGCCGACCATGCCACACTGGTCGAGGCAGTGAAGGCGGGCAAGATCGACGCCGAAGAGCCGGAGTGAGCGGGAGACCAACACGCCGACTGTTGCCATGAGCGCGGCGAATTCGGCCGCGCACCTCGTATCCTGTGCACTGTCGAGTGTCGACGAGAAGGGCGGTCGTTAATGCTCGTGCGAGTGCAGAACGCCGCAGGCACCAATGCCGAGCGGGCACTGATCGATTGGCTGCGCACCTGGAAGGACGCGGACAGCCCCAAGGGCGTCGCCACGATCAACTGCAGTCTGTTCCACAAGGATCGGCTGCACCAGTTCGACGCGGTGGTGTGGACGCCGACCAGCTGCGTGGTGATCGAGGCCGAGGCGCTGGTGGCGCGCCAGGACGGCGTGCTGGAGATCCCGCTCAATGGTCAGTGGACGATCAACGGCGACCCGGCGGCCATGGAGGGCCGGGACCGGCGCACCCCGTTGGAGAAGTCCCGCGAGCACACCTTCGCGTTGCAGAACTGGCTGGCCGCGCGCGGCCTCGGTCAGCGCGCGGTGCACGGGCTGGCGCTGGTGGTCCCGTTGCGCGGGGCCGAGCTGAAGATCCAGCAGGGGTGGAGCGACCCGAGCTTCGACGTCATCCTGGGCGACGACCCGGGCCGGTTGCGGCACTACTTCGACGCGCTCGCCGAGGAGGAAAAGCACCTCTGGACGGCCAACGACGTCGCCATCGCGTTCCGCGGACTGGGCATCCTGCCCTACCTGCCCGCGCCGCAGGAGCTGCTGAACGAGGGCTTCCTCGGCCCGATCGACATCACGCTGTGGCACGGCGGCCCGGCCCAAGCGCAGGCCGAGGCCTACGCGGAGGAGCTGGCCCAGGCCGAGCGCGAGGCGCACAAGCCGGTCTACGCGGTGGAGCCGCCGTGGTACAGCCCGTGGAAGCTGTATCCGCGGGAGACCAGGGACATGGATTTCGGTCGCGCGTTCATGCGGATCACCCTGGCGATCGGCATGCTGATCGCGTTCGCCTGGGTGCTGTGGTTCGTCATCAGCGCGGTCCTGACCTACGGACCCTGATCCGGCTCAGGCCTTGCGCGCCACCGTGATTCGCGGCAACTCGGCCGTCGGCTCGTCGATGGCCGGATCGGCGGCGGGCTGCGAGTCCCGTTCCACCAGCAGCGCGACGTGCAGCCGGGACGGACAGCCCAGCTTGAGCATCACCTGGCGCACGTGATTGACCACGGTCCATTCCGAGATCCCCAACTGGGTGGCGATCATTCGGTTGGTCATGCCGGTGGCGACCAGCCTGGCGATCTCGCGCTGCCGGTTGGTCAGCGCGGCCAGCGGCGAGTCGTCCGGGTTGGGCAGCGTCGGGCCCGCGCACGCGTAGGCCACCGCCTCGGCCAGCGGCATCTCCCCCGCCGTGCGCATGATTTCCCGAAACCTGGCCTCGCCGAGGGCATTTCTGTGTTCGGCCTCGCGCGGCGCCGGATCACCCGCGCCCAGTTGCGGGATGCCGTGCGTGGCGCGCAGTTGCCGGGCGGCGTACATCAGCGTCATCGTCGCTTCGGCGTGCTCGACCCCGGCCGCGTCGTAGGCCATCGCGCAGCCCTCCAGCGCGACGATCGCTTGCAGCACATGCTCTTCCAGGCCGTCCTCGTCCAGGTTCTCCCGGTAGAGCATCTGGGCGCGATCCGCGGTCCGCGGTCCGATCTGCGTGCGCCCCAGCGTATTCAGTCCGATCAGGCGCGCCGTGCTGTCCAGGCACCTGGCCCGGTCGCGCATCTTGCCCCAGATCTCGAGGTCGCGGGTGGGCGGATCGGGGATCCGCAGCAGCATCATCGAGCCCTGTAGTCGGCCCGGCCACGGCCCGGTCAGCTCGTCGGCGTAGCGCGCCGCGACGCTCAGCCGATCCTTCGCGCCCGCCCGGTCGCCGACCGCGATCAGCACCGGGCCCAGCACCACCGCAACCCTGGCCGCGTCCACGTGCCGGCCGAAACGCCGATACGCGGCAATGGAATTCGTCAGCAGGTCGACCGCCCGCCGCAATCGCCCGGACCGCCCCGCCCAGGTGCCGAGCACCTCGAGGCACAGCGGCGCGGTCACGCCGGGCGAGAGCGTGGTGCGGTCGCTCATCTCCAGCGCCTTGGCCAGCACCGACTCCACCTCGGACTGGTAGCCGAACTGGATCCACGCCGATTCCAGATCGGCGGCCAGGCGAACGGCGCGTTCCGGCCGTCCGCTGTCGATCAGATAGTGCACCGCGGCAATGAAGTCCACGATCCGCTTGCCCGCGGCGTCCAGCGCGGTCGTGCGGTGCTCACGGGTGTCGAACTGGGGTCCGATGATCTCGGCGAGCCGGCAGAGCCGATCCACGTGGTCGTCGCGCATCGCGGTGGCGCGCGCCGGGTCGGCGGCCAGGATCTGCCGGCAGTAGGCGTGCACGGTGGCGAAGAGCCGGTAGCCGTTGCCGTGCGGGCCGCTGGAGACATGATCGAGCAGGCTGCGCTTGACCAGCTCGGTCATCGCGGTCGTCGCTTCCTCGTCGGTAGTGCCGGCCGCGAGGCAGGCCATATCGGTATCGACCACCGACTCGTACATCGACAGGCGCAGCAACAGCTCGAGCACCTCGGGGGCGACGTCGTCCAGCCCCCACTCGACCGCGCCGTGCAGCGTCCGATGCCGGGCGGGCACGTCGACATAGGGCGAGGACTTCAGGTCGGCCCCCGCTTCGATGCGGTGCAACGTGCGCACCGGACCGATCCGGGCGATCGAACCGGCCGCCAGTTCGATGGCCAGCGGCACGCCGTCGAGTTCGCGCACGATCTCGTCGAGCACGAGCCGATCGGCCACCGCGGCGGTTCCCCGGTAGTGACTGTCGATGCTGTCGAGCAACAGCTGGGCGGCGGGCGCGGAACCGGGGTAGTAGTCGCCGGTGTCGCAGCCGGTGCCCAACGGGCGCACGCACAGCACGCACTCGCGGTACAGGTTGAACGGGATCCGGCTGGTCGCCACGAGGGTCAGGTTCGGGCAGTGGTCCAGCAGCCGGGCCACATCGGTGGAGATCTGCTCGACCACTCGATCGCAGTTGTCCAGCAACAGAATTGCCGGACCGGGGCCGATCATCGAGGCCAGCGCCGCCAACGCCTCGACCGGATCGAAGTATCGCGGTGCGGCGGCGAGCGAGCGGTGACTTGCCTTCTCCAGCACCGCGTTCCACGCGCTCGTTCGATCGACGCAGTCGCCGAGATCCACCATCGCATCGCGGTCTGCGCGGAAGCCGCTGTCCAGCAACGCCTCTCGAGCTAGCCTTGATTTGCCCACCCCGGCGGTTCCGGTGAGAGTGAGCAATCGGACCCGGCGATCCAGGAGTAATCGACCGAGTTCCGCGAGCTCGGCCGCCCGCCCGACAATCGTCGGGAGCCGATATGTTCCGGCCAGCGTAGGCCGGAGGTCATCGCCCACCATGGGTACCTCTCAGTCACTGCCACGGCTAAGACGACCGCACGAAATACGCCCGAGCCACATTGCATCCAGGCCGACCGAGCCGAGAGATCGATCGGCGAACCCGAATGTTCACCGATCGAATACGACCTTACCAAGACCTCGCGACGCTGCGGGGCGTTAAGCACTTCTCCGAGTTGACCTGGGGCTGCGAAGATTTCGTAGGTCACGCGTTACCGACCATGTTCGGTCGAATGACCATTGACTTTCTCCGCCGCCCGCGGTCGGGTAGCAAGAACCTGTCAGTAGCTATCGTCAACCGGTGTTCGGACTACCGCAAGACACCAGGCTCGGGGGCCAGCTCCGGCTCGCCGGCATCGTGGTCAGCGCCGCGATCACGGGTTTAGTGCCCTTGACGTTTCCGCCCGACGGCGGTGCGACGGCGTTCGATCGCGCGGTCGCGCGGCCGATCCATTCGGCGTTCGACGCTCGGCCGGGTATCTATCAGGCGCTGGTGGTGCCGAGCAACGGCTACATCCTGCTGCCGCTGTTGCTGCTCGCGGGTGCGTGGTTCGGCTATCGCGGCCAGTGGCGGCGGGCCGCGATCATGGTGGTGGTGCCCGAACTCGCCCTCGGGCTCAACGCGTTGCTGTGGAAGCCGCTCTGGGACAGGCACTTACACGACTATCTCGCCTATCCCAGCGGGCATACGGTGCATCTGGTCGCGATCGCGACGGCATTCATCGTGCTGGTCGATTCGATGCGGGCGCAACTCATTGCGTTCACGGTCGCCCTGGTGGCGATGCTCGCGGCGGCCGTCGGCATGATCGGGCTCGACTACCACCTACCCACCGACATCGTCGGAGGTGCCACGATAGCCATCGCGACGGTGCTCACGCTCTGCTGGGCGGCGCAAGCGCTATTCGACCGGCCGCGACGCCGCGCCGAACAGCATTCGACACAGTAGACCGTCACGCAGGATCAGCGCATGGAAGGCGATCGCGCAGATGTGCGCGGTGAACACCACGAGCAACGCATATCCGAAGTAGGTATGCAGGGACCGCAGCCGCTCGTATAGCTGCCAATCGACGGACACCAGCGCGGGCAGCTCTACCCCGCCCGCGAGCCGCACATCCGCCCCGGACGCGGACACCATCGCCCAGCCGAGCAGCGGCTGCGCGAGAAGCAAGGCGTACATGAGGATTTCGGACCCGACCGCGACCCGCCGTTCGATCGGCCCGAGCCGCGCGAACGCCCCCGGCCCGCGCCGCAGCACCCGATTGACCACCCGCAGCACCGCCAGCGCCAGCACACTCACGCCGACGGTCATGTGCACCGTGCGCAGGGCATTGCTCTCACCCCACCAATGCACCATGCCCGCCCCCGCGATCAGCGCGGCGATCACCAGCGCCGCCATCAGCCAGTGCAGCACTCGGGTCAGCGGATCGAACCGGACGATCTCGGTACGCACACGCATTCTCCTGCCACTGCCGCCCCCGGCTATGACACGAATACCCCGGACGAACAGTTCAGCGCGCCGGATCGATGGCCGGCAAACCCTTGGTACCGACCAGGAAAGGTGGTAGAACTTGTTCTAGTTTACTGGATGGGAGCGCGTACGGTGCGGTACGGGATTGTGTTGTTCACCAGCGATCGAGGCATCACGCCCGCGGATGCGGCGGTGGCCGCGGAGGGTGCCGGTTTCGACACGTTCTACGTGCCGGAGCACACGCATATCCCGGTGATCCGGGCGGCCGCGCATCCGCAGACAGGCGATGCGAGCCTGCCGGACGACCGGTATCTGCGCACCCTCGATCCGTGGGTGGCGCTGGCGACCATCGCCGCCGTCACGACCAGGATCGGCTTGTCGACGGCGGTCGCGCTGCCCGCCGAACACCACCCGATCACCCTGGCCAAAACCATCGCCTCGCTCGACCACCTCTCCGGCGGCCGGGTCAGCCTCGGCGTCGGATTCGGTTGGAACACCGACGAACTCGCCCACCACGGCGTCAACCCGGCCAAGCGCCGGACGGTCCTGCGTGAGCATCTGGACGCGATGCGCGCCCTGTGGACCGACGAGGAGGCCAGCTTCGCCGGCGAATTCGTCAACTTCGGCGCGAGCTGGTCCTGGCCCAAGCCGATCCAGAAGCGGATCCCGGTGCTGCTCGGCGCGGCGGGCACCGAGAAGTCCTTCGCCTGGCTGGCCAAGCACGCCGACGGCTGGATCACCACCCCCACCGAGGACGGCGTCGACGACAAGATCGCCCTGCTGCACCGCGTCTGGCGCGACCACGGCCGCGAAGGCACCCCCGAGGTCATCGCGCTGGCCGGTAAACCGAACCCGGAACAGTTGGCGCAGTGGGCCGAAGCGGGCGTCACCGAGGCCGTTTTCGGGATGCCGGATCGCACCACCGACGAGGTGCGCGCCTACCTCGGGCGGCTCGCCGGAAAGCTCGGCATCAGCGCCTGAGCGCCTACGACAACAGCGGCCCGTGCGCATCTTCGCGCACGGGCCGCTGTCCATCGATTCAGCGAAGATCGCGTCTACGGAACGCGATGATGCCCACCGCAAGGAGCGCGGCGGCGATCACCAGCAGCCAAATGACCGGGGCTGCCTGGAATTCCGCGCCGGGCAGCTTCGGCGGATGGACGAACGGCACCACGTCGACCACCCACTGCGGCAGCCCGTCGAGCGAGCCCGCGAAGAAGATCACGAGCATGACGCTGAGCACGCCCCAGACCACCGGCGTGAAGCGGGGCACGATCCCGTAGATCGCCACCGCGATGCCGGTGAACACCCACACCGCGGGTACCTGAACGGCCGCCGCGCCCAGCGAGTCGGCCAGCTTGCCCGCCAGGTCGCCGTCGGTCGCGCCGTAGACGATGCCGATCGCCAGACCGGCCAGCAGCAGGAGCACCGCGGGACCGAGCAGCGCGAAACCGATGTGGCTCAACGCATACCGCTCGCGGCTGACCGCACCGGCCAGCGTCGACTCGGCCCGCTGGCTGGATTCCTCGTCGTGCAGTCGCAGCGCCGCCGAGAGCGAGTACGCGGCCGCACCCATCGCCAGCAGCGACAGCGCGAAGGTCACGAACGAATCCTGCAACATGTCCGACCCGCCCATCCGGGTGAGCATGTCCTTGATCGAGGAGTTGTTGTCGAGCATGTCGCCGACGCTCTTGATCGCCCCGCCCATCAGCAACCCGTACAGCACGAATCCGACGGCCCAGACCAGCAACGAACCGCGCTGCAACCGCCAGGCCAGCCCGGTCGGGCCGGACAGCCCCGGCGCGGCGACCGGCGGGCCGGGGCGTTCGGCGAGCAGCCCGCCCCCGGTATCGCGCCGGCTGAGCAACGCGTACGCCGCGCCCACCGCGAGCACCGCGAGGGCGAGCAACGGAATCAGCACCCACCAGCGTTCCTGCGCGAACGCGCGCATCTGAATGCACCAGCCGAGCGGCGAAAACCAGGTCAGCACACCATTTCCCGCGTCACCGATCGCCCGCACCGCGAACGCGGCGGCCAGTGCGCCGAGCGCGACGCCGCGGGCGATCCGCGCGCCGGTGCTCACCTGGGCGGCCACCGCGGCGACCCCGGCCCAGGCCAGGCCGGAGCAGGCCAGGGCCGCGGAGAACGCCACCGAACCGGCGATCGGCAGGTCGTTGCTGTACAGCATTGCGGTGGACAGGATCCCGACCAGCACGCAGCCCGTCGCGGTCATCAGCAGCGCGGCGGTCAGCCCGGCGAAGCGGCCGATGCTGGTGGCGCCGATCAGTTCGGCCCGCCCGGTCTCCTCCTCGACCCGGGTGTGCCGGATGACCGTGAGGATCGCCGCGATCGCGATCATCGCGAAGTACGGTCCGGCCTTCCACAGCGCCATCGAGCCGATATCCGTGCTGAACACCGGGCCGTACATGGCGACCAGCGCTGGACTGTCTGTGATGGTCTTCGCGTAGTTCGCCAGATCGGCCGGCGTGCCGTAGACGCTCTTGGTGCTCGCGACATAGAACGCGGGCAGCATGCCGAACGCGATCACCCACAGCGGCAAGATGATTCGATCGCGGCGTAGGTACAGGCGCAACAGCTGACCGGTACCCGCGAAGTCGGCCGAGCCGCGCACGGCCGGGGCGGCATAGCGCCTGCCCGCGGTGACAGTGGTCATGCGCGCACCTTCTCCCCTTGCTTCGCCGCGCTGTCCGAGGCGTCGCCGTCGACGTGGTAGTGCCGCATGAACAGCTCTTCCAGGGTGGGCGGCGCGCTGGTCAGGCTGCGCACGCCGGTGTCGCCGAGCAGCCGGATCAGCTCGCCGAGGTGCTCACCCTCGACCTGGCAGCGCAGCGTCTTGCCGTCCCACTGGATGTCTTCGATACCCGCGATCCGGCCGAGATCGCCTGGGTCACCGAGCAATTCGGCGGTGATCGAGGTGCGCGACAGGTGCCGCATCTCGGACAGCGAGCCGCTTTCCACGGTGCGACCGGCGCGGATGATGGTCACCCGATCGCAGAGCACCTCGACCTCGGACAGGATATGGCTGGACAGCAGCACCGTCGTCCCGCGCCGCTTGGCCTCTTCGACGCATTCCCGAAAGACCTGTTCCATCAACGGATCCAGGCCGGAGGTGGGCTCGTCGAGCAGGAGCAACTTCACGTCCGAGGCGAGCGCGGAGATCAGCGCGACCTTCTGCCGGTTGCCCTTCGAGTACGTCCGCGCCTTCTTGCGCGGATCCAGATCGAAGCGCTGAATCAGCTCTTCCCGGCGCTCGGCGTTGATGCCGCCGCGCATGCGGGCCAGCAGGTCGATGGTCTCACCGCCGGACAGTGACGGCCACAGCGTGACATCGCCTGGGACATAAGCGAGTTCGTGATGCAGCGCGACCGCGTCGGCCCACGGGTCGCGGCCGAACAGTTCGGCCCGGCCGGAGGTGGCGCGCAGGATGCCGAGCAGCACCCGGATGGTCGTCGACTTGCCCGCGCCGTTCGGTCCCAGGAAGCCGTGAATTTCCCCTTCGCTGACGGTGAGATCCAGCCCGTCCAACGCGGCCACATGGCCGAATGTCTTGCGGAGATCGTTGATTCGAATGATCTCGGACATCAGTGCTCCTTGATGAAGGTGTCCAAAAGCGTGGGGTCGGTGAGAATGCCCTGCGTGTAGAACTCCAGGGCGGGGGGTGTGAGCTCTTCGGTCAGCTCACGGATGGCCTTACGGAAATCGAGCTTTTCGCCGGGCTTCTGATGCATCTGCACCCAGAGCAGCGTCGCGCCGAGGTTGAGCGTTATCAGGTATCTGGCCCGGGCCGCCGGGTCTCTGCTGGGCTTGATCGAGCCTGCGTCCACACCCTGCTGGATGTAGATCTCGGCGTCCTCCACCATGTGCTCGAACAGCGACCGCGCCATCGGGCCGCCGGCTTGCAGGCTGCGCACCATGTAGGCGACCAGCGGGCCGTAGACCTCGATCTCGGCCAGGGCGGACAACATGCCCTTGGCCATGCTGTTCGCGGTGAGCGCCTTGAGCTTCTCGTCGCGGATCAGCTTCAGCACGCGGTCGTCGCAGGCGGCGCGCAGGCCGTCCTTCGAGCCGAAGTGATGATTCACCAGGCCCGGCGAGACGCCCGCCGCCTTCGCGATGGCCCGCACGCCGACCTGAAAACCCTCGTCGCCGAAAAGCTCGATCGCGGCGTCGCGTATTCGCGCCGCCGTGGTCAGATCCGTGGCGGGTCCTTGCGGTGCGGGCTGTTCGTTAAACACATGTTCAATATACTAAACACCCGTTCAATCCACCACAAGAGCCGCGCCCGGAATGTCGTGTCAACAGTCACGGTTTGGTCGGCGCGGCGCGGGCTAATGTCGAGTTATGACAACCGGCATCGCAACGACCGCGGATCACCTACGCGCGGCACTGGACGGACCGTGGGGCGAGATCCGGGAGCAGGCCCGGATCCAACTCGCCGATGACAAGTTCGCCGGGGACTCCTACCTCGACTACAAGGCCGCCCGCGCGCGGGTGCTCGAGCAGATGCGCGTCATCGCCACCATGGGCTACGCCGAGCGCGGCTTCCGCCGGGAGAACGGCGGGACCAGCGAGCCGGGCGCCGCGGTGACCGGGCTGGAGATGCTCGCGTACACGGATCTGTCGCTGTGGGTGAAGGCCGGCGTGCAGTGGGGCCTGTTCGGCGGCGCGGTGGAGAACCTCGGCACCGAGCGGCACCGCGAGTACATCAAGCGGCTCATCTCGCTCGACCTGCTCGGCTGTTTCGCGATGACCGAGTCCGGGCACGGCAGCGATGTCGCGCACCTGGAGACCACCGCGACCTACGACCCGGACACGCAGGAGTTCGTCATCCACTCGCCGACCCCGTCGGCGCGCAAGGACTACATCGGCGGCGCCGCCGAACACGCGCGGATGGCCGCGGTTTTCGCACAGCTGATCACCCAGGGCGAGGGCCGCGGCGTGCACTGCCTGCTGGTCCCGATCCGCGACGAGAGCGGCGCCGATCTGCCCGGCGTGACCACCTTCGACGACGGGCTCAAGGGTGGGCTGCCGGGGGTCGACAACGGCCGGATCGTGTTCGACCAGGTGCGTATTCCGCGGGAGAACCTGCTCAACCGCTATGCCGATGTCGAGCCGGACGGCACCTACACCTCCGAGATCGAGAACCCGAGCCGGCGCTTCTTCACCACGCTCGGCACGCTTGTGCGCGGGCGGGTCAGCGTCGGCGGCGCGGCGGCGGCAGGCACCCGGGTCGCGCTGAGCATCGCCGTGCGATACGCGCTCAAGCGCAGGCAGTTCTCCGATCCGGACAGCGGGCAGGAGACGGTGCTGCTGGACTACCGCAGCCACCAGCGGCGGCTGCTCCCCCTCGTCGCCAAGACCTACGCGCTGGCGTTCGCGCAGAACGACCTCGTGCGCCGGATGCACCTGGTGCAGACCGGGCAGGATCTGAACCCGAGTTCGCAACGGGCACTGGAGAAGCGGGCCGCCGGCCTCAAGGTCGCGCAGAGCAGGCACGCCACCCGCGCGATCCAGGAATGCCGCGAAGCCTGCGGCGGCGCAGGCTATTTGACCGAGAACCGGCTCGTCACCCTGAAGGCGGACACCGATGTGTTCACCACCTTCGAGGGCGACAACGTGGTGCTCACCCAGCTGGTCGCCAAGGAACTGCTCACCGCGTACTCCGACGACGTCCGCGACCTGGACGCGCTCGGCTGGGTCAAGTTCGCCGCCACCATGGCCGGCGACGAGGTGCGCAAGGTGACCGGGGTGCGTCAGCTGATCCAGCGCCTGCGCGACGGATCCAACGACTCCGTCGACGAGGGCGACCTCGCCCGCCGCGCGGTCCAGCTGCAACTCTTCGCCGACCGCGAGGAATACCTGGTCCGCACCGCAGGCCACCGCCTGCGCGCCCGCGCGAAGGACACCACCCCGTTCGAGGCGTTCAACAACGCCCAGGACCACATCCTCGCCGCCGGCACCGCCCACATCGACCGACTGGTCCTGGAGGCGTTCATCGAAGGCATCGAGGGCATCCAGGACCAGGAAGCCCGCGACCTCGCCGAAACCGTCTGCGACCTCTACGTTTACGCCACGCTGGAGGAAAACCGGGACTGGTACATCATGCACCGCTTCATGTCCGTCGAACGAGCCAAGGCCGTCCGCCGCGGTGTCAACGAACTCGTCGACCGCCTCCGCCCGGAAGCCCTCACCCTCGTCGAGGGCATGGGCGTCCCGGAATCCATGCTGCGCGCAGCCATGCTCGACGACGCGAGCGTGTTCGAGCGGGGGTAATCGCCCCGGATCGACCAGGCGACAACGTCCTGAGCCCCGCCAGGCTCAGGACGTTGTCGTTTTACTGGACGAGTTGTCTGTCACGTTCTGGGCAACGTCGCGCAGGTCGCGGTTGCGGGTTTCGCCGGCCCAGAGGAAGGCGGTGGCGGTGCAGGCGAGCATGAGGCAGAGCAGGAGGGTGATGGGGACGGTGGAGGGGTAACGGTGCAGGAGGGCGAGGCCGATGATCGGGGTCAGGGAGCCGCCGATGATGGTCGCGAGTTGGTAGCCCAATGATGCTCCGGTGTAGCGCACTTCGCTGGGGAACAGTTCGGCGAAGAAGGGGGCTTGGGCGCCGGTCAGCAGGCCGTGCAGGGTGAGGCCGACGGTGATGACCATGGTGATGCGGATCGCGTTTCCGGTGTCGACCATGGGGAGTGCGGTCAGGGCCCATGCCGCGATCAGGACGGCGAGGAGCACGCTCGACGTACGGCGGCCGTAGCGGTCACCGATCGCGCCGCCGAGCACTATCGCGATGGCCTGGAAGACCGAGGCGATCGTAATCGCGGTCAGTGCAGTGGATTTCGGGACGTGCACGACCTGGGTGAGGTAGGCGAGCAGGAAGATGCTGAACGTGTAGTACGTCGCCTTCTCGCCTACGTCGGCGAGCGCGGCCATCAGCACCTGCTTGCGATAGCGGCTCAACACGATCCGGACCGGGGCCTGCGCCGCGTGAGTTGTGCTGCGCCGCTGGGCTTCCAGGAAGATCGGGGACTCCTCCACCGCGTGCCGTAGCCAGATTCCCACCGCGACAAGCACTATCGACAGCAGGAACGGGATTCGCCAACCCCAGTCCTGGAATTCGGCGTTGGATACACCGAGGCCGAGAACCGCAAGCACGCCCGTGGCGAGCAGATTCCCCAGCGGCCCACCGGTTTGCGGCCAGCTACTCCAGAACCCGCGGTGCGCGGCCGATCCGTGCTCGGCGACCAGCAGCACCGCGCCGCCCCATTCGCCGCCGAGCGCGAGTCCCTGCACCAATCGCAGCAGCACCAGCAGGATCGGCGCCGCGATTCCGATGGTGGAGTAGGCAGGAATCAGGCCGATCGCGACGGTCGCGCCGCCCATCAGCAGCAAGGTGATCGAGAGCGTGCGGCGACGGCCGAGCCGATCGCCCAAGTGGCCGAACAGGACTCCGCCGAGCGGGCGGGCGAGGAAGCCGACGGCGTAGGTGACCATCGACAGCAGCACCCCGGTCAGCGGGTCGCCGGAAGGAAAGAAGACCTTGTTGAAGACCAGCGCGGCGGCCAGGCCGTAGAGGAAGAAGTCGTAGAACTCGATCGTCGTGCCGGCCACACTGGCGGCGACGATCCGCGCGAAACGCGCGCCGGCGGGTGCGGCCGGGTCGGCCATCGTGATGTCTCCTCGTTCGTACCGAATCGTCCGGTACGACTATCGCGCAGAAACAGCCCATGATCCGGCGTTTCGGCGGAGACGCAGCTCCCCACCCCACAGGCGGACCCGGATCCGCAGGTCCGGGTCCGCCGATGCCCTACATCAGGAAGGCGGCGGGCACGGGTTGCCGTTGTTGTCCGACGGCGGCGGCAGCGGACGGCCGTCCGGCCCCTTCGGCGGCGGCAGCGGCTTGCCGTCCGACCCCCGCGGCACGATCGGGCATCCGTTCTCCGACGTCTGCACGTCGGACGGCGCCGGCGGACCCGCCGTTGCCGCCCCTGCCGCGATCAGGCCCGAGCCCATGATCGCCGCGAAACTGAGCACGATAGCCGCGCGAAGTTTCATCTGATTCCCCTTCTCGAATGCTGTTGCCTTTCACCGGGTTAGACGTGCGGGGGCCAAGCAGGTTCCATACAAGATCAAATGTGTCCTACGTCACATTCCAAGCGGGGTGGATTTCACACCGAAATCGAGGCGAGGTCTATCCCCTGCAACGCCTCGGCCGTCACGTCCTGCACGCGCGCTGCCCACACCGCATGACCGTGCCCCGACCACAGCGGTGCCACCGGAAGCTCACGGAGCAACTGGTTCTCGGCAATCCGGTACAGCTGAGCGCTTTCCGCCGATATGCCCACGGAATCGGCGGCAGCCAGCAGCTGAGCGAAGCCCTCGTCGGCGTACCCGGCGGACTTCGCGAGTGCGGCGAGTAGTTCATGCGGGCTGGGCGTATTCAGTGAACGGGTCAGCAGCAAGGGGCCGTCGCCGGGTTCGTTCGCCTCGTCGCCGCGTTGTCTCGGGGTCGCGTCTACCGCGAGTGCGGTGCGGATCTGGTCTACGAGCGGTCGTCCCCATTCCGCTTGTCCGGCACCGTAGTACACCGCGACCGGGCCGGTGAAAGGAACCTGGCCGAGCAGTGATTTGGCCGCGGCCGCGTCGTGGGTGCAAGGTCGGCAAGGACCGGAGCGCTCCCCCGGCGCGATACCGGGCGGCAGGATCGCCCGCGCCGGGTCGACCTGATCCGCGAGCGGACCTGCCGCCAATGCCGCGCGGTCCACCGCCATGGCGAAGGCGTGACGAACGGTCGAATCCTCGAACCGCTTGTCGGACACGGGGAATGCCAGATAGCTGACCTCCGGCAGCGGCCACATCGCGTGCCGCTCGGCGAAATCATGATGCATGGCGTCATGCCGCCCGCCCGGCACCTCGGTGGCCAGGTCGAGCGAGCCCGACTTCACCCGGTCGTACTGCACGGCGGAATCGCCTACCTCGAACTGGATTTCGCGCGCCTTGCCGGCGGCATCGTCGACCCGCACGAGTCGCCCACCCGAACCCGGCCGCCATGGCTCGGCCATCCGGAACGGCCCGTTGCCGATCGGGCTGGCGGCGAAGGCTGTCCAATCCCGGGACGCGAGAACCGATGCGGGAAGCGGCAACAGCGCCGGCGCGGCCAGTACCGCGGGCACTTGACCGAAGGGCCGATCGAGGACGATTCGAAGCGTGCGCTCGTCCGGCGCGCTGATCTCCACGGCGCGTAGCACTTCGGTGAGCACGCCGGATCCGGCCCATCGCTGGTCTGCGACCATCCGCCAAGTGTCGAGGTACGAGTTCGCGGTGACCGGTGTCCCGTCATGGAACCGGGCCGCGCGCAGCTTGACCTCCCAAGTCACCTGGTCCGCGCTGGAAACCGATTCCGCTGCCCGCGGCGTGATCTTTCCGGTTGCCGCGTCGTAGTCGACCAGCGGCGTCCACAGCGCGCCGACGAGCATCCGGCCTGCCTGATCGCGCAGATCCGCCGGAAGCAGACTGGCCGGCTCGCGGACACCGACCGTGAGCACGCCGGGTTTCGCCGCATCCGGCGACCCGGAGCAACCGACGACGCTGAGCAGGAGCACGGCGAATACGGCAACGAGACTGCCCCACCGCGTGCGCATATTAGCGACAGATCGTCGCGGATCATCCAGCATGACAGCATCATTCACTTCCTCCGGCGTGAAACCCACAGCAATCACCGCCGTCCCTGCGTCCACCACGCGAAAGCTGTTCCCCAGTTCGCGATATCGGGATTTGGGGATCAGCGCCGACGCCACCGGACCTACAGTGAGGACATCTCGGCGACCAGGAATCCCTGGTCACAAAGCGACGCGTCTCGCTGGAGGTAGTTGTGCACCGCTGGTTGCTCCGGTCGTCCCTGCTCCTGGTCACCGTCACCGCGACGCTGGCCGCCACCGCGCTGCCCGCCGCCGCCTGCGGCGAGGACGACGGCCCACACGGCGTCGCGGCACAACGCACCGGCTCTCCGGCCGCGGAGAAGAACGTCAAGGCCGTCGGCAATGTGCCGGACGCGCAGGGCGCGATCTCGCTGCAATTCCTCCAGTACGGCAACCGGGACGTCATGGTTGTCTCCGGCGAATTCGGTGTGAAGACTTACGATCTCACCGCCAATCCGGCCGCGCCGAAGCTGATCGGTCAGCTCAACATGCCCGGCATGTGGGAGACCGAGGACACCGAGGTCGACCCGGTCCGCAAACGCGTCTTCCTGTCCCGTGACCCACGCGCCTTCAACGGCAATGTCCGCACCGGCGAGTCCGGCATCTACGTGGTCGACCTGGCCAAGCCGGAGAAGCCGACCGTGCTCAGCTACGTCAAAGTGCCTGCGGGGCATACCACTACGTGCATCAACGACTGTCAGTACCTGTGGACCGGCGGCCCCGCGAAGGCGGACAGCATGCCCGCCGCGTGGGGTGGCCGCCCGATCTGGGTGACCGACATCCGCGACCCGCGCAAGCCGAAGGTCAACCCCAACCCGATCGAGTTGGCGCGCAACGACGGTCAGACCGACTACGTGCACGACGTGCAGGTGGACGAGACCGGTGTCGCCTGGGCCTCGGGACGCGGTGGCGTGCGCGGCTATTGGACGACCGGCATGCACAAGGACCCGGTGACCGGCAAGCTCCGGATGGCCTCGGCCAACGACCCGGTCCCCTACGCCGGCGGCGGCATCAAGGAAACGGCCGCGCCATCGAAGTTCATGCACAACAGCTTCCGCCCGATCGGCAACCGCGCCAAGGACGGCGGCGGCGCGGGCCCCTTCGCCAACGGCAACCTCATCTACGCCACCGAGGAAAGCTTCGTCGACGGCTGCGCGGGCGACGGCGTGCTCGTCATCGCCTCCCTCGACGGCTCCTACGGCGGCGAGGGCTGGCGCTCCACCCCGCAGAAACCGTACCGGCTCAACACAATCGGCACCTGGGGCGTCGCCGGCCAGGAAGGCAGCGACCCCGCCTCCGCCGACTGCTCGGCCCACTACTTCGACGTCCAGGACAAGATCCTCGTCCAGTCCTTCTACGCCCAGGGCACCCGATTCCTCGACGTCTCCGACCCCACCAACCCCAAACAGATCGCCTACTACCGCCCCACCGACGCAGCCGCCTGGGCCCCCTACTGGCACCGAGGCTTCGCCTACGTAGCCGACAACACCCGAGGCATCGACATCCTCCAACTCACCCGCTGACGGTGAACGAGCGCGGCTAATCGCGTTCGCGCCCCAGTAGTTCGACCAGTAGTGCGATCTGGTCGGCGAAGTGGTCGATGAATTCCGGTGTGCGGGGGTCGGTTCCGCAGACGCCCTCGAGTACGTGGGGCAGTGTGGTGGGGGCCATGGCGGCGGCCATCAGCATGACGAGTAGGGCGGCGGGGTCGAGTTCGGCGGGGAGGCGGCCTGCGGCTTGCAGGGTACGCAGTTCTTCGACGCTGTGCTCGAGCATTTTCGCGCGGGGGGCGTGGTCCGCGTCGCTGTCGGGGCCGGTGTATTCGAGTCCGCCCCAGGCGAGTAGCCGGACGCCGTCGGGGTTGTTGCGCGCCTCCAGCGCGTAACGGCGAAACTGTTCCGGCAGTGGGGTTTCCGGCGGAACCAGGTCGCGGCGGCGTTCTTGCCAGCGCTGCGACATGGCCTGGTGCAGGCCCTCTTTGCCGTCGAAGTAATAGGAGATCAGCTGCTGGTTGACGCCGGCCCGGGCGGCGATCGCGGCGGTCCGCGCGCCCTGGAATCCGTGCGCGGCGAACTCGGCCTCGGCGGCGTCCAGGATCAGCTGACGGGTGCGCTCGGGATCGCGCTGACGCTCCTGCGGCTTGGGTGACCTGCGGGGTTTCGACGACGTCACGCCCTCCATTCTACATACACATAGCAATTTCAGGCAGTAGTGCAAGTTAATCAATCAAACGATTGACAGAGCAGTGCAATCGATTGAATGATGGGTGGACCGTCCCCGCCACCCAGGAGAAGTTCGCCGTGAACGCACAATCAGACATCCAGCAGACCAAGGTCCTCATCGTGGGCGGCGGCATCACCGGCCTGTCCACCGCGCTGTTCCTGGCCCGGGCCGGAATCCGCCCCAGCCTGGTCGAACGGCACTCGTCGACCGCATTGCAACCGCAGGCCCGCGCGTTCAACCCGCGCTCGATGGAGATCTACCGGGCGCTCGGCCTGGAGCAGGCGATCCGCGACCGGACCTCGATCCTGGCCGACTTCCCCGAGATGATCGGCGCGGACACCCTGGTCGGCGAGGAGCGTTTCCGGGTCGACATCCTCAGCCAGGTCCGGCCGCCGGCCACCCTCAGCCCGACCGACTGGACGATGATCGACCAGGACGAACTCGAACGCGTGGTGCGCGCCGACGCGGAGAACTACGGCGCGGACATCCGGTTCGGCACCGAGCTGATCTCCCTCGACCACGCCGCGGACGGCGTCACCGCCCTGGTCCGCGACCTCGCCGGCGGCGCCGAACGCCGCATCCACGCGGACTATCTGGTCGCCGCCGACGGCAATCGCGCGGGCATCCGCACGCGACTCGGCATCGGCGCCGAGGGACCGGGCGAATTGATCACCGCCGCGAGCTTCGTCTTCGACGCCGATCTCACCGCACCCCTACGCGATCGCCGATTCCTGCTCGGCTACTTCGATCAGCCGACCCCCGGCACCGCGCTGGTCCCCGGCCGCGAGTTCGGCCGCTGGGCCCTCGGCATCCCGTTCGGCCCCGAGTCCGGCCAGAGCGCCGCCGATTTCACCGAGCAGCGCTGCCTCGAACTGACCCGCCGCGCGATCGGCGACCCCGACCTCGAACTCACCCTCGTCCCCCTGATGACCGGATCGGACCAGAAGGTCGCCACCACCCGCATCGGCGCGTGGGTCGCGGACGAGTACCGAGCCGGGCGAACCTTCTTCGTCGGCGACGCCGCTCACGTCTTCCCGCCCACCGGTTCGTTCGGCGCGAACACCGGCATCGCCGACGCCGCCAACCTCGCCTGGAAACTCGCCGCGGTGCTCAAAGGCCAAGCGGGCGAGTCGCTTCTGGATAGCTATGCCGACGAGCGCCGCCCTGTCGCACTGGTCACACTCGAGCAAGCGATGCAGCGCCTGCAAGGCCGCCACAGCGGCACCGGCGACGACGCGGCCACCATCGACGACCTCACCATGATCCTCGGTTACCGCTACCGCTCCGCCGCGATCCACACCGAAACCGCCACCCCGGACGAGCCCGTCGAGGACCCACGCCACCCCATCGGCCGCCCGGGTCTGCGCGCACCCCACGTCTGGCTGCGCCAGCACACGACGACCCTGTCCACCCTCGACCTCTTCGACGGCGGATTCACCCTGCTGACCGGAGAAGCCGGCGCGGAGTGGCTCCCCGCAGCGGAAAAAGCCACCGCCGCAATGGATCTAGATCTGAGCGCGTACCGAATCGGAGTCGATTTCGACGACATTGACGACAAATTCGGCACAGCCTACGGCCTCACCCCGACCGGCGCGACCCTCATCCGCCCGGACGGATTCGTCGCCTGGCGCGCCACCGACCTCCCCGCGAACCCGACGCACGAACTCCGGCTCGCACTGACCCGACTGCTCGCCCGCGAAGACAGCTACGCCCAATAGAATCCGGCCCGGACGGCGGCCGTCGAAGTCCGGCCCCGACGCACGCCGGTCGGCCCGACACGCGGTCGGCGGGCCGTTGTGCCAGCCCGGATGCGAAGGTCGCCGGAAGGTGACTACGTTCGCGTGCATGGATTCAGACACGCTTCCGGGAGGCGACAGCACGGAGACGCGGGTCGATCATCTCGGCCGGCGGCGCCTGTTCCGGCGCGGCCGGCGGATGCCGGTGGTGAGCCAGGCGGTCGGCAAGCTGGTGGCCGATCGTCCGGCGACCGCGGACACCATCGTCGCGGCGCCCTCACCGCTGCAACCGATCGACCTCACCGACGACGCGGCCGTCACGGAGGTGCTGGATCTCGCCGTCCGGGTCGGCGAGGTGGTGCTCGCCTCCGGCACCGGCGTGAACGACACGACCGCGCAGGTCCGTTTCATCGCCGCCACCTACGGCCTGGCCCGCTGCGATGTCGACGTCACCTACGACGCGATCCGCATCTTCGCCGACCGCGGTCCGCGACTACCGCCGGCCAGCACCATGCGGATCGTCAACTACCGATCCCTGGACTTCACCCGCCTCGCCGCGGTCGACCGGCTGACCCGCCGCATCCGCAACGAGGTCGTCGCCCCCGAAGACGCGCACGCCGCCCTCGACGCGATCACCACGGCCCCGCACCCGTACCACCGCTGGACCGCCACCTTCGGCTGGTCGCTGCTGGCCGCGGCCATCGCCGCGCTGCTCGGCGGCGGCGTCGTCGCCGCCGCGGTCAGTTTCGCCACCACCCTGGCCATCGACCGGTCCAACCGCGTGCTCAATCGGTACGGCCTACCGTTCTTCTTCCAGCACATGGTCGGCGGCGCGATCGCCGCGACACCCGCCATCGTGCTGGCCACCCTGGCCGGTCCGCTCGGCATAGACGTCGATCCCTCACTCATCATCGCGGCCGGAATCACCGTGCTGCTCAGTGGATTACAGCTGGTCGGCGCCGTCCAGGACGGCATAACCGGCGCCCCGATCACCGCGACCGCCCGCATGCTCGAGGTCATGATGATGACCGGCGGCATCATCGCCGGCATCGCGATCGCATTGCGGGTCGGCTGGTCCCTCGACGCCGTCGTGCCGCCGTTCCTGCTCACCACGCGCGACATCACCGACCTGCCGGTCAAGATCGTCGCCGGTGCCGTCGCCGCGCTCGCCTTCGCGCTCGCCTGCTACGCGGAGAAGCGCGCCCTCGCCGCGGCCGCGGGCAGCGGCGCGGCGGGCACGATCTGCTTTCTGATGGTGCAGCAGGCCGGTTTCGGTCCGGTGCTCGCCTCCGGCGTCGCGGCCACCGTGATCGGCATGGCCGGTGGTCTGATGGCCCGCCGCGCGCTGACCCCGCCGCTCGTCGTCGCGGTCGCCGGCATCACCCCGCTGCTGCCCGGCCTCAAGCTCTACCGCGGTCTCAACGCATTGCTCAACGATCAGTTGGTGATCGGCGCGAACCAGTTGCTCGCCGCGTTCGGCGTCGGCTGCGCGCTGGCTGCCGGCGTCACCCTCGGCGAATGGTTCGACCGTACCGTTCGGCGGCCGCGCATCCTGCGCCGCTTCGGCTCGCTGCGCCGGCCGATCGTGCGGCGCATCCGGCCGCGCAGCCGGCGCAGGCCGCCGCCCATTCAGTGAGCAAGGTACGTGCGTCCGACCCGGGGAACCTGTATCGTCGGACGGGTTAGTTAGGGTAGCCATACTCGGTGACCCGCCGGTGATCAGGTGAGGTGGTTCGGACATGTCAGAGGTAGCACCGTTCTCTACCCAAATCCGCAGTGCCACCACCGAACAGCACGTGGCGGCGAACACCTCGCGGTTCATGACCGACATGCTCGGCGGCGCGCTCGGGGTCGACTCGTACCACCGCTACACCGGTCAGCTCCTGTTCGTCTACCGTGCGCTCGAACACCGCTGGGACACCCTCGCCGCGGACCCGATCGCCGGGCCGTTCATCCGCCCCGAGCTGGCCCGCACCGCCGAACTCGAGCGCGATCTCGACCACCTCGTCGGGCCGCGCTGGCGCGACGAACTCGAGCCGCTGCCCGCGACCGCCGCGTACGCCGCGCGGATCGACGAGTGCGCCCGCGACTGGCCGGCCGGTTACGTCGTGCACCACTACACCCGTTACCTCGGCGACCTGTCCGGCGGACAGATCATCGGCAAGACGGCCGCGCAGCTGTGGAACCTGACCCATCGCGGCGACGGCGTCCGGTTCTACGTCTTCGACGCCGTCACCAATCCGGCCGCATTCAAGCGCGAATACCGCGCCCTGCTCGACCAACTGCCGCTCGACGATCTCGAACGCCGCCGCGTGCTCGACGAGGGCAAGCAGGCCTTCGCCATGAACACCGCGGTGTTCCACGAACTGGCACAAGAGTTTCCGGCGGCTCAGTAGGCGCCGGCGCCGCGGGTCACCGCGCCGATGGTCCGCGCGATGAGCAGCAGGTCCAGCACCATCGACCAGTTCTCCACGTAGGAAAGATCAAGTCGCACCGAATCTTCCAGCGAAAGATCCGATCGTCCGCTGACCTGCCACAGCCCGGTGACCCCCGGCTTGACCAGCAGCCTGCGCCGCATCTCGCCGTCGTAGCTGTCCACCTCGCGCTGCACCTGCGGGCGCGGCCCGACCACGCTCATCTCCCCGCGCAGCACGTTGAAGAACTGCGGTAGCTCGTCCAGGCTGAACTTGCGGATCACCTTGCCGATCGGGGTGATTCGCGGGTCGTCCTTCATCTTGAAGAACACCGGATTGCCCCCGTTGCGTTCGATGAGCGCGTCCACGCCCGCCTCCGCCTCGGTGTACATGCTGCGGAACTTGATCATCCGGAACGGCTTGCCGCCCCGCCCGATTCGCTCCGACAGATAGAACACCGGCCCGGGACTGGTCAGCTTCACCGCCAGTGCGATGCCCAGCATGGTCGGCGCGATCAACACCAGCACCGCGGCCGCGAAGAGCATGTCGAACACCGCCTTGCCGGCCGACTTGGCCCGGTCGTACTGCGGTTTCGCGATGTGCAGCATCGGAACTCCGGCGACGAAGCGATTCGTCAACCGGGTGCCCGCGATGTCCACCACGCCGGGCGCGACGATCAGTTCGACCCCGAGCGGGTCGAGTTCCCAGGCCATGCGGCGCAATTCGATCGGCCCGAGGTGATCGGTCGCGGTGACCGCGACGGTGTCCGCGCCGCTGCGGCGCACCGCGTCCAGCACGGTGCGGTCGCTGCCGACCACGGAGAACGTGTGCCCCGACGGTTCGCGGATGTACTCGGTGATCTCGTTGAGCCCGTTCGGTACACAGACACCGACTACCCGGTAGCCGGATGCCGGGTCGCCGGCGAACGCGTTGGCCATCGCCTGCGCCGCCTCCGCACAGCCGACGACGAGCACCGAGGTGCGGTACTCCCCCTGCGCGCGCAGCTGGCGCGCATGGATCCGCCATAGCAATCTGCTCAGCATCAACCCGAAAAGTCCGAGTGGTAATGCAATAGCCAGATAGCCACGGGCGAACTCGATCTGGAAGACCAGCGAGACGATCGCGAGCACGCCGAACAGTCGCAGCGTCGCCGAGACCAGCCGCCGGTACTCCTCGCTGCCGCTGCCGACCACCTGCGGCGATCGGGTGTGACCTATCGCGAGGAACGCGGCCCAGGCCAGCGCGAGCGCGCCGGAGACGACCGTGTACCCCACTTCATAGGGCAGATGCCAGGCCAGCGGCGGCGCGGCGGGACCGCCGAATCGGATGACCTGCGCGATCACCATGGCCGCGACGATCACGCCGAAATCCGTTGTACCTAAGCGCCTTACATACTCACCCTGCCATCGCTCGCGCTCAGAGCGCGGCAGGATATGCGGCGATCGACGATAGTCCAGATCGTCGTCGTCAGCGAGCTCGAAGCTCATGGAAACGCACCTCCCCATGGGAGAAAAGAAAGTTTAGCCCCCCGATCTGCACTGATCGGTCCCCACAGCACGAACCTGACCGCGTCGGGTGTCCCGTCCTTCGGCGTTCAGATGCCGATTGTTACAGAACACAATCCGTTTCACATGTCGAATCATCAGGGCAGCAAAGTGTTCCACGTGGTAGCCGATAAAGGAACGGTCGGTTTGCCACCCCGGTATGTTTTCGGCGCTCGGCGCGATATGAGGCCAGGTCGCGAACTTTCGCTACCCCCAAGCGAATTCATCCCATCGGGGCGGATCCACTAAACCCCCCGGTAGCCGCCGGGACGCTACCCGCGGGAAACAGTTGAAAAGTACCGGAAATTACTTCCTGGCCAGCTGATTTCAGCCACGACACGCGGGGCTTTCGTTGTAACGTCTCACTGGATCGAGTCGACGTCAGGGGTGCGCCGGCAATGCGCCGGCGGCGCGACTCTAGGCATAAGGTGGGCTGCGTTGCTATGTCGACTGTGTGATTCCGAACGATTGACGAGTGTGCTCGATCTGGGCGCTACGCCGCCGTGCGAAAAGTTCCTCGCGGCAGACGAACTCGATCTTGCGGAACCAACTTACCCGCTGCACCTCCGGTTGTGTGCGGACTGTCTGCTCTTGCAGATTCCGGCGTTGATCACGCCGAAGGAGACGTTCACCGAGTACGCGTACTTCTCCTCGTACTCCGACAGCTGGGTGCGGCACGCGAAAACCTTTGTCGCACAATCGATCGAACGGCTCGAACTGAACCAGGACTCGTTCGTGGTCGAGGTGGCCAGCAACGACGGCTACCTGCTGCGGCACGCGGTGGCGGCCGGCATCCCGTGCTTGGGCGTCGAACCGTCGGTGAACGTCGGCAACGCCGCCCGCGCGGCGGGCGTGCCCACCGAGACCACCTTCCTCGACGAGCAGTCCGCGGCGAAGATCCGCGCGACGCACCGACCGGCAAACCTGGTGGTGGCCAACAACGTCTACGCGCACGTGCCCGACCTGCGCGGCTTCACCAGGTCGCTGCGCACGCTGATGGCCGACGACGGCTGGCTCTCCATCGAGGTGCACCACGCGCTGAACCTGATGCGCCTGGGCCAGTTCGACACGATCTACCACGAGCATTTCCAGTACTACACCGTGCATTCCGCGCAGCGCGCGCTGGCGACGGCGAACCTCACGGTCGTCGACGTCGAACTGCTCGACACCCACGGCGGCTCGATCCGCGTGTGGGCCCGGCCGACCGAAGTGGGCGCGGTACCCAGCACTCGTGTCCGGGAAGTCCTTCAGCTGGAACAGGATGCGGGCCTGCACCACGCCGAGGGCTACAACGAGCTGCGCACCCGCACCGAGGCGGTGCGGCACGATCTGCTGCGCTTCCTGCTCGATCAGCGCGCCGCGGGCAAGCGGGTGGTCGGCTACGGCGCACCCGGTAAGGGCAACACCCTGCTCAACTACTGCGGCATCCGGACCGACCTACTCGAGTACACCGTCGACCGAAACCCGTACAAGCACGGACGATTCACACCGGGCACCCGGATCCCGATCTATTCACCGGATCGGATCGAGCTGGATCAGCCCGACGTCGTCCTGGTGCTGCCGTGGAATCTCGAGGCCGAGATCACCGAGCAGCTCCGCCACATCGCCTCGTGGGGCGGCCGATTGGTCTACCCGCTTCCGGCACTGCACAGTGCCGACCTCACCAGTCACAACGACGTGAACAGCGCACGACATAAAGAAATGACAGGGAGGGGAGCGCGATGAAGGTTGTGCTGTTCTGCGGCGGATACGGCATGCGGATGCGTGACGGTACCGATGACATGATCCCGAAACCGATGCAGCTGGTCGGTCCGCGACCGTTGCTCTGGCACGTGATGCGCTACTACGCGCACTACGGCCACAAGGAATTCGTCCTGTGCCTCGGCTACGGCGGCCTGCACATCAAGAACTTCTTCCTGACCTACCAGGAGTCGGTGTCGAACGACTTCGTCATCCGGGACGGCCGGGTGGAGATGCTGCGCTCCGACATCAGCGACTGGAAGATCACCTTCGTCGACACCGGCCTGGAATCGCCGATCGGCGAGCGGCTGCGCCGGGTGCGCGAGCACGTCGCGGGCGACGAGCCGTTCCTGGCCAACTACGCCGACGTGCTCACCGACGCACCGCTGGACGAGATGATCGACAAGTTCACCGCGTCCGGCGCGGCCGCCTCGATGATGGTGGTGCCGCCGCAGTCCTCGTTCCACTGCGTGGACATGAAGCCGACCGGCGAGGTCAAGGAGATCATGCCGGTCTCGCGCATGCCGCTGTGGGAGAACGGCGGCTACTTCGTGCTGAGCCAGGAGATCTTCGATCTGCTGCCGCCCGGCGGTGATCTGGTCGCCGACGCGTGCGGCACGCTGGCCGGGCAGGGCCGGCTGTTCGGCTACCAGCACCTCGGTTTCTGGAAGCCCGCCGACACGTTCAAGGAGCGGGCCGAACTCGATGCCGCCTACCAGTCCGGCAAGCGCCCGTGGATGGTCTGGGAGAACGCGTGATCCGGCTGAACGTCGGGGCGGTCGCCGAGATCGCCGTGCTCGGTGCGCATTGCGACGACATCGCCATCGGGATGGGCGCCACGCTGCTGACCCTGGCCCGCGCGCACCCTGGCCTGCGGGTGCGCGCGCTGGTGCTCTCCGGCGGCGGCACCGCCCGCGCGGACGAGGAAACCCTTGCGCTGGACGCGTTCTGCCCCGGCGCCGACGTCGACCTCACCGTGCTCGACCTGCCCGACGGCAGGGCGCCCGCGCACTGGGATCGAATCAAGAACGAACTCAACACCTTTCGCGCTCGGATCGATCCCGATCTGGTCTTCGCACCACAGCGCGGCGACGCGCACCAGGACCATCGGCTGCTCGCCGAACTGGTGCCCACCGAGTTCCGCGATCACCTGGTACTCGGCTACGAAATCCTCAAGTGGGAGAGCGACACTCCCGCCCCCAACTTCTACCACCGGCTCACCGCGGAACTCACCGAAGAGAAGTCGCGGCTATTGCTGAAGCACTATCCGTCCCAGTCCCACCGGGACTGGTTCGACGAGCAGGCCTTCACCGGCCTGACCCGGCTGCGCGGCGTGCAGTGCCACACCGCGCACGCCGAGGCGTTCGTGCTCGACAAGGCTGTCATCGATTTCGGAGGTTCCTAGCCATGCGCGTCCTGCTCACCGGTCATCAGGGGTATCTCGGCACCGTCATGGCGCCGATCCTGCGGGCCAACGCGCACGAGGTGGTCGGCCTGGACGCCGGCTTCTTCGCCGACTGCGTGCTCGGCGACCTGCCCGGCGATCCGCCCGGACTGACCATGGACCTGCGCGACGTCACCGTCGAGCACTTACGCGGTTTCGACGCGGTCGTTCACCTCGCCGCGCTGTCCAACGACCCACTCGGCGCGCTCGCTCCCGAGATCACCTACGACATCAATCATCACGCGTCGGTGCGCCTGGCCCGGCTGGCCAAGGAGGCGGGCGTGCGGCGATTCCTGTACGCCTCCACCTGTTCGGTCTACGGCGCCGCGGGTGCCGATCTGGTCACCGAGGACGCGCCGCTGCGCCCGATCACCCCGTACGCGGAGAGCAAGGTGCGCGTCGAGGACGACGTCGCGGTGCTGGCCGATTCCGGCTTCTCCCCCGTATTCCTGCGCAACGCAACGGCATTCGGCTTCTCCCCCCGGTTACGCGCGGACATCGTGCTGAACAACCTGGTCGGCTACGCCACGCTGACCGGCGAGGTGAAGGTGCTCTCCGACGGCACCCCGTGGCGGCCGCTGGTGCATGCCCGCGACATCGCGTGGGCGTTCGCCAACTGCCTCACCGCGCCGCCGGCGGCAATTCACTGCCGCGCCTTCAACATCGGCACCGAGTCCAACAATCTCACCGTCGCCGACATCGCCCGCGCGGTGGTGGAGGCGGTGCCCGGTTCCCGGCTGAACATCACCGGCGAGAGCGGCGCCGACCCGCGTTCGTACCGGGTCGATTTCTCGGCGGCCCGCTCCGCCATCGGTTTTCGCGCGCTCTGGACCGTGCAGGCCGGGGCGGACGAGCTGTTCCAGGAGTACACCGCGCGTGGCCTCACCTACGACGACTTCTTCCAGAAGTTCACCCGGCTGCCGCATCTGGAGCGGCTGCGCGACTCCGGGCTGCTGGACGAATCGATGCGCCGGATCCAGCCCGGCACCGCCCGTGTTCCGGCCAGCTAGGCCTCGGCCGTCGTCACCACGCCGCGAGCAGCTGCTGCCAGCTGCCCGCGGCGGCGTCGCGTGCGGACACCAGGGTGACCGGGCGCGGCCAGGCGATGGCCAGGTCGGGATCGTCGTACGCGACGCCGATGTCCTCGGCGGGGTCGTGCGGGCGATCGATGCGGTAGCAGACGTCGGCGCTGTCGGTGAGCGCCTGGAAGCCGTGCAGGAAGCCGGGCGGCACGTACAGGTGCCGGAACGTCTCGTCGTCGAGCAGGAACGCCTGCTGCCGGCCGAAG
The DNA here is from genome assembly GCF_040681495.1 of Nocardia sp. NPDC051756. Taxonomy (NCBI): domain Bacteria; kingdom Bacillati; phylum Actinomycetota; class Actinomycetes; order Mycobacteriales; family Nocardiaceae; genus Nocardia; species Nocardia sp. NPDC051756. The sequence continues at coordinate 111,707 of NZ_JBFAYV010000014.1, forward strand.
GTCGGCGAGCCGCGCCGCAGATCGACCAGCACGTCGTGCACCGCGCCGTGCGCGCAGCGGACCAGCTTGGCCTCGCCGCGCCCGGAGCGCCCGTGCATGCCGCGGACAACACCGCTGCCCGAACGGGATTGGGAGTCCTGCTGGAAGGCCGCCGCGGCCCCCGGCCGGCCGAGATAGGTGTCGAACTCCGCCGCATCGAACGTTCTGGTGAACAGGCCGCGGTCGTCGCGGAACGGTTCGGGGACCAGTACGAGGACGTCGGCGAGCTCGGTCTGCTCGATGCGCACCCGGCCATGGTGCCACGCGAGTCCGAGTCTGCGGCGCGCCACCGAAGGGCTCACCGTGCTCATTCCCGCTAGCGCGCGGCGCTGCCGAGGTTGCGGGAGCATCGATCTCAACCCGGTGCTCGATCTCGGCATGGTTCCCGCCGCCGACTACTTCCCGCCCGCAGCCGCCCCGGTCGGCCTGGCCGAGACCGCACATCCGCTGCGCATGGATCTGTGCACGCCCTGCGGTCTCGCGCAACTGGCCGAGGACGACACCCGCGCCGAGGAACCGCGCGGCATCGAACCCGCGGCGCTGCGCGAGCAGGCCGCCGACGCGGTCGCCAGGGTCGCGAAAGCGGGTCTGCTCCAAGGCAAGACGGTGCGTGAGTTCGGCAGCCCGCACGGCGGCACCTGGGTGCCGCTGCTCACCGAGCGCGGCTACTCGGCCACCGAAGGCGTCGGCGATGTGGTGCTCGACTGCTTCGGCCTGATGCACGAGCCGGATCAGCGCGCGGCCTTCGCCGAGCGGGCCGCGGCGACCGCGCCGGACGGCCTGCTGCTGATCCAATTCCACTCGCTGGCCACCATCGTCGCGTCGGGTCAGTGGAACGCGCTGCGGCACGGTCACTTTGCCTACTATTCGCTGTCCGCGCTGAGCCGCTTGCTGACCGCCGCGGGCATGAGCGCCACCACCGCGTGGCAGTTCGACCTGTACGGCGGCACCGTGCTCGTCGCCGCGCGGCACGGCACGCATCCACCCGACGCCGCCGTCCGCGAGATCCGCGCGCGGGAGGCCGACTACACCGATCGGCTCGCGGTCGCCGGCCTCCAGCAGGCCGCCGACGGGCATGCCGAGGTGTTGCGCCGCTGGCTGATCAGGCATGCGGCCCAGGGCGATCGGGTCTTCGCCTACGGCGCGGCCTCGCGCGCGGTGGCGTTGTTCAGCCTGGCGGGCGTCGATCGCGGGCTGATCACCGCCGTGGCCGACGCGTCCCCGGCGAAGCAGGGCCGCCGGATGCCGGGCACCGACGTGCCGATCATCGCGCCCGCCGAACTCGTCGCGGCCCGACCGGATCTGGTGCTGCTGACGCTGCCCGACCTGCTGCCCGAGGTGCGCGCCCGCTACCCCGAACTCGACGGTTGCTGGATCGTCGACGACCCCGCCGACTCGGCCGTCAAGGGAGGATGAGTTGCCTCGAATTCGCTGTCCCCCAGCAGATTTGTTGTCCGTTTGCTCTATGCGCTTGATCTGACATGATTTCGTTTACCGAACACCTGATAGCCCTAGATGGTCGATGAAGTTCTTCGCTCCTGCGTGCCGGGGAGCGGGCGTCGAGCGAACTACCACGCTCGGCCAGGTGTGTGTGCAGAGGGGACAACCTGATGAGGGAATTACCGCAGCAATGCGGCCGAAGCGTCCGTATGTTCGCGATCGCCACGGTGTTGGCGTCCGGACTGGCGTTCGGGACCGGCACCGCGGGAGCGGTCGTCGACAGCAGTAGCCAGATCGTCGATCAGAAGGATCGTTCGATCGAGGCGATCCAATCCGACACGCGGATCGATTTCGTGCCGCCGTTGGATGGAAATCCGTTCACCCGTGAGTGGTTCCACACGGGCGAGGCGTCGTTCAAGGTCACCGGCCCGAGCGCCGACGACTGGCGTGGGCACATCACCGTCGGCTACCAGGTCGGCTATCCGGCGACGCTGAGCGGGCGGTTGAAGTTCGGTTACTCGACCCCGGATCTCGGCGTCGATCTCGGCGGGGACAGCGGCGCGCTGCTCAAGCTGAACGGGCTGATTCCGCGCGCGGGCATCGAGCTCGAGGTGGGCCTCGGCCCGGGCATCCAGACGGTCGAATTCGCGGGCGGCGACGTCTCCGGCACCAGCGGCTTCATCCGGATCGGCGGCTTCCACGGCACCGTGACGGGTGTGGTCGGGCAGACCACGATTCGGCCGTTCGTGAAGGTGGTCAGCGGTAGCGGCGACACCGTGTACACCTACGGGCGGCTCTGGACCATCTGAGCACCGTCGAATACGACGAAGCCGCCCCGGGTTGGTCCGGGGCGGCTTCGTCGGGTCAGACGTAGGTCAGACCAGCAGGTCCGGCCGCTTGCGTACGGTCGCCACCGTGCGCACGCGCAAGCGGTACAACGCCGCTCGCGCCAACCGGGTGTCTCCCGCCAGCACGTCGCCGCGACTGACCAGATGCGGGTAGTCGCCGGCGATGCGGTGATGGAACCGGTACATATCGGTCAGCTTACTCACCGTCGAGGTCCGGCTGCACAGGTTGAACGACGAATTGCGCCACGCGGCAAGGATTTCCGACATCCCGAAGAACACCCCGAAGGACGAGACCCGGGCGAACAGATCGACGTCCATCGGGAACACCAGGTCGCCGCGCAACCCGCCGACCTGGTCGAAGTGCTTGCGATAGAACATCGCCGCCGCGGTCGGCCCGAAATCGGCCGGACCGCGCCGCACGATGACCCGGGCCAGCGCCCGCGCGCTCTGCCTGCCGAGCAGCCCGGCCAGGCCGAGCCCGGTCTCGAGCAGCGCGCCGTCCTCGTCGATCACTTCGAATCGACTCGACGAGATGGCGATCGACGGGTCGCCGACCATCACCTCCAGCTGCGCCGCCAAGGCGCCGGGGCGCAGCACGTCGTCGGCGCAGACCACCTTGATCAGGTCACCGGTGGACGCGCCGATCACCTTGTTCCAGTTGTCCCCGATGGGTAGCACGGTCTCGTTGCGCAGCACCCGGATTCGCGAGTCGTCCACCGCGTGCGCGATCTCGCCGGTCTCGTCGGTGCTGGCGTTGTCCAGCACGACGAGTTCGAAATCGACGTCCTGGTCCAGCACCGAGCGCAGCGTCGTGGCCAGCGTGCGGCCCGAGTTATAGGCCGGTACGCAGACCGACAGTCGTGTCATGGCTTATCCCCCTCGATGATGACCCGGTCGCACCGGGCCGCTTTCCACCAGGCGGAAGACCCGTTCGAGCCCGGCCCGGCTGGCTTCGATCTGTGCTACAGCCTTCTGCTGCAACGCATCCCGCACGGACGGAGCCTCGGCCCAGGACTCGCGCACGGCCTCGGTGAGCGTCTGCTCCAGCGCGGGATCGTTGAGGTGCACGACCCGCAGTCCGGCGCCGAACATCTGTGAGAGCCCGTGGAACTTGTCGTCGTAGTACTCCGAGGCGGTGATGCCGATCGCCGGAATCCCTTGGGAGAGCGCGAAAACCGCGAGGTGGTAGGCGCTGGTGACCAGCACCCGGCAGCCCGCGACCTGCCGGGCGACATCCTGCGGGGTGCCACCTCGGCCGACCGCGGGTCGCGCGGCGGCCGCGCCCGCCAGCAGCGGCAGCGTGGAAAGCCGATCCTCCGAGGCGTATTCGGAGATGATCAGCGGCACCACACCGGCGTCGAGTTGCCCCGCGCAGGTGCGCACCACCCGGCCCAGCGTCGCCTGCGCGGTGGCGCTGACCCGCGAGTAGTCCGCCACCCGTAGGCACAGCCCGAGGTCCGCGCCGATCTTGGCCTTCCGCAGGCGGTAGGCGAATTCGACCGCGTCGTCACCGGTGACCAGCACCCGCTCCGGCGCGACACCGAACTGCGAGAGCAGCTCCGGCCCGCGTCGTCCCTCGCGCAACGCGAGGAAGTCCACGTCCGGCAGCACCTCGGCCGCGCGCCGCACCAGCGCCGGGTCACGCAGCGGTCCGAGGCCCTGACCGACCAGTGCGGTCGGAATGCCCCGTGAGCGCGCGTGTTCGAGCAGGTTCAACGTGCGGTGCGCCTGATAGCGGTCGACGTCGGTCATGTACCCGCCGCCGAGCGCCAGCACGAGCGACGCCTGTTCGACCGCGGCCGGGATCTCGACCGGGAATTCGGTTTCTTCCGGCGTCGCGACGTGTTCGGTGATGCCGGGACCGTTGGCCCGGCGCCGGGCCGCGGAGCGCAGCGCCCGCAGCCGGTCCTTCGGCCCGTCCGTCGCCGCGCGCCAGCGCAGTGCCGCCGGACCGACCAATCGTGTTCCGGCCGTGCGGGATAGGCGTCCGGACCAGCCGTCGCCACCCCAGCTCCAGTCGGGTCCGCAGAGCGGCTCCGCCTCGGGTAGCAGCGCCTGCAAGATGCCCGGCTGGTGCGTGAGCACCCCGATGCGCGCTCGCGGCCAGCGTGCGCGCAGCCGTTCGACCGTCACGGCCATCATCGCGATATCGCCGCGGTTGCGCAGCCAATATTCGCCGTTCTCGACGAGCACCCGGATATCACCCTCGGTGACATCGGCGCGCTCGGCCTCGGAACCTACGGTCCCCACTGTCCATACCCTCCCGCCGGCCCCCCGCGGGTCGGTCCGTGCCGAGCACGAACTCGTTGTGAAATCTACCCCACGCTATGCATCGCGGCTACCGCTCGCGGAGTTACCCGCCAGCTCCGAGCAACTTACTCCGTTGCGCGCGAACGTACTTCGTGCCGACCGGATTGTTTGGTAATCCGGCCGGCGTAGAGCGCGCTGAGCGAAGCACCGGCGAATGCCGTGCAATAGTCCACGAGTTCGGCCATCGAGACGGCCAGCCGACCGCCCTGTTTTTCCACCAGGACGCGTTCGAGCATGCCGACGACGGACAGCGCGTAGATGTCGACCAGTTCGCTCGGCGGCGGCGTTTCGGGCCGCGCGTCGGTCGCGGTCGCGGCGACCAGTTGCGCGAATCGCCACAGCGCCTCGCGCATGCGGTGTTCGGCGCCGGCCCCGGTGGGTTCGACGAAGACGATCCGGAGTTGGCGCGGATCCTCGGCCAGCGCGGTCAGATACGTGCCGATACCCGCCCGCAGCTTGCGGGTTCCCTCGGCCGGTTCGGCGTCCACGGCGACGGCCACCGCCGCGAACAGCTCGTCGATAACGCGGTCGAACACGGCGGCGAACAGTTCCTTGGTGCCGCCGAACGATTCGTAGAAGTACCGGTCGGTCAGTCCCGCGGCGCGGCACAGATCCTTCACCCCGGTCGCCGAGTAGCCCTGGGTACCGAACAGCTCCAGCCCGGCATCCAGCAGCTTGTTCCGCCGCGCCGCCACCCGATCCGCCGCGCCGACCCCGCCGTACGGCCGCACCGGTCGCCGCTGTTTGGCGTCGCCGCTCATCAGCGCTCCCTACTCGTCATCCCGGCATTGTCTCCCATCTCGACCGAGCATCTGCTAAATATGACTATCAGGATAGTCAGAAATGCGAACGGGGTCGTGCAGTGACAGCTCAATATCGAGACAGCGCGGTCAGCAGGCGAGCGGTCCTGCGTGGAGCGGCGGGTCTGGCCGGGGCGGCCGGTTTGGCGGCGACCGCCGGCCCGGCGGCGGCACAGGGGACGCGCAGGCGAAACGGCCCGGGCCGCAACACGGTCGCGATACTGGGCGCGGGGATCGGCGGACTCACCGCGGCCCACGAACTCGCCGAGCGCGGCTTCGAGGTGACCGTCTTCGACCGCAAGGAACTCGGTGGTAAGTCCCGCACCATCCCCCTGCCCGGCACCGGTAGCGACGGCCGTGCCCCACTGCCCGGCGAGCACGGCGCGCGCGGTTTCACCTCGTTCTATCACCACGTGCACGACACCATGCAGCGCATCCCGCTGCCGGGCACCCGGAACACGGTGCACGACAACCTGATTCCGTTCTCGGTCAACGACCCGCGCTACCCACGTGCCAACAACCTCCCCGACGGCTTCCCGCTGATGTTCGGGTTCTACTTCGATCCGCGGCAGGCGCTCACCCCGGAAGGCTTGCAGCGCATCCTGATCGAGGGCTTCCTGAAGAACAACCTCATCCCGCTGCCCGAGGCGATCCACATGGCCGGCCGGGTCGTCACCTATCTGACCTCCAGCGAGGACCGCCGCTTCGGTCAGTGGGAGCACGTCAGCTGGTGGGACTTCGTCGGCGCGGCCAGCCGCTCGCCGCAGTTCCAAGCTCTCGCCGCAACGGGTTTGACCCGCGCCCTGGTCGCGGCGAAAGAGTACGTCGCCAGCACCAGGACGATGGGCAACATGATGGAGGGCTTCTTCCTGGCCCTGCTGCAAGAGCTTACCGGCGGGCCCAAGGTGTACGAGGTGCTCAACGGCCCGACCAACGAGGCCTGGCTCGACCCGTGGCTCACCTTGCTGCGCGGTATGGGCGTGCAGTTCCGGCCTGGACACGCGCTGGACGGCTTCGAGATCGTGGGCGATCAGATCGGCGGCGCGCGAATTCGCCAGCCGGACGGCTCAACTCAGCTCCACCAAGCCGACTGGTATGTCTGTGCCGTGCCGACGGATCGCGCCCGGCAGCTCTGGACACCCGAAATCCGCGGCCTGGACCCGGCTCTCGCGCGGATGGACGAACTCACCGTCGACTGGATGAGCGGCCTGCAAATGTTCGTCACCGAAAAGCTGGAACTCGGAGCGGGATACAACATCTACCTCGACGCGCCCTGGCGTCTGACCTCCTACTCCCAGCGCGCCTTCTGGGACGTCGACTACGCCGCGAAATACGGCGACGGCACCATCCACGACGGCCTCACCATCGACATCTCCGACTGGGACACCCCCGGCATCCTGTTCGGCAAGACCGCGAAGAACTGCACCCACGACGAGATCTACCAGGAGACCTGGGCCCAGTTGGCCGCCGCGCTCAACGACGACGGCAAGGTCCAGCTGAAGGACGGCATCGTCCGGGACTGGCTGCTCGACCCGGGCATCACCTGGCAGAACGGTCGCAACCAGAGCGATGAACCGTTGCTGATCAACACGATCGGCTCCTGGGCGGCCCGGCCCGAGGCGCACACCAAGATCCCCAACCTGTTCCTCGCCGCGGACTACGTGCGCACCAACTTCGACCTGGCCACCATGGAGGGCGCCAACGAGGCGGGCCGCACCGCGGTCAACGCGCTGCTCGACGCCGCGGGCTCCCCCGCCGCGCGGGTCCGGATGTTCACCCGCGAGTCGATTCCCGCGTTCGAACCGCTGCGCCAGCTGGACGCCGCGCGCTTCCGCGCTGGGCAGCCGAATCTGTTCGATCTGGGGTGACCCGTCGGTAGCTCGCCGACTGCCCGACCAGAAGGGCCACAGTCCCCTAGACTTTTGCGGGAGAGGCGAGTTCACCGATAGCGACTCGTCCGCCATCACCGCCAGTAGGGGGCATGGGTGACGGAACGTACCGAGATCGTCCGGGTGCACATGACGGGTTCCGAGTGGTTCGCGTCCGCGCCGGGCGGGCTCAATCGGTACTTCACCGAGCTGTTCCACGCGCTCACCAGACAACCGGCGGCCGAGGTGTCCGCGGCCGCGTTCGGCGCGGACTCCCCCGCGGCTCCCGGAGCCCAATCATGGGGCAGCACAGGCGGTTCCACGCTGCGGCGGGCGCGCACCGCGTTCCTCGATCGCGCCGAACTACACCCTGACACCGTGCTCGATCGGCACTTCTGCCTCTACGGTCCGGCCGCCATCGCCCGGCGCGGACGGCTGCCGCTGGTCGTCCATTTCCACGGGCCGTGGGCCGCCGAGAGCCGGCTCACCGGCCAGAGTGAAACGGCGGTGCGCGCGAAGTATCTGCTCGAGCGGGTCCGTTATTCGGGCGCGGACCGATTCGTGGTGCTGTCCAACCACTTTCGCGACGTACTACATACCGACTACCGGGTTTCCCCGGACCGCATCGCGGTCATCCCGCCCGGCGTCGATCTCGGCCGATTCCACGCCTCGCCCATCCCGGCGGCGGAAACCCGGACGGTGCTGTGTGTTCGCCGGCTCGAACGCCGGATGGGCATCGACAATCTGCTCCGCGCCTGGCCCGCGGTGCTCGCCGAACACCCGGCGGCGCGCCTGGTGATCGTCGGCACCGGCACCGCGGAAGCCGAATTACGTTCCGCCGCAATACCCCTCGGTGCTACCGTCAGCTTCGCCGGCCACATCGCCGATCAGCGCCTCACCGAACTCTACGAACAGGCGGAACTGACCGTCGTGCCGACCACCGCCCTCGAAGGATTCGGACTGATCGCCCTCGAATCGCTCGCCGCGGGCCGCGCGCCCATCGTCACCGACTGTGGCGGACTGCCGGATTCGGTGCGCGGGCTCGACCCCTCGCTCATCGTGCCCGCCGGCGACGTCGACGCACTCGGCGCGCGCATCGTCTCCGCGCTGCACGGCACCGTGCCGAGCCCCGCGCAATGCCGGGCGCACGCGGAGACCTTCTCCTGGGATGTCACAGCCGAACGGCATCTCGCGATGTACCGGGCAATCAGGCAATGAGTACCGCCCTGTTCCTCGCGCACACCGCGGCGCCGTCCGGCGCCGAACTGGCCACACTGCGGCTGGTGTCGGCCCTGCGCGAGCAGGGGCGGCTGGAGGTCGCCATGGTCTACACCGAAGACGGCCCGATGGTCGAGCGGACGCGCGCCCGCGGCGTCGAAACCCGCGTGGTGCGGGGGCAATTCGACAGCCGCGCGATGACCATCGGCTCCGGACCGCTGCGCCTGGTCGCCGGGTTCGTCGCACTGCTGCGGCTGGGCTGGTCGCTCGGCGGCACCGCCACGGAACTCGGCGCGGATGTGCTGGTCGCGGAGAGCAGCAAGGCGCTCGTGATGGGCGCGGTCGCCGCCCGCCGGGCCCGGATTCCGCTGGTCTGGCAGGTGCACGACCGGATCGCCGCCGACTACTTCGGACGGCTGCCCACCCTCGTGCTGCGTCTGCTCGGCCGCCTGTTCAGCCGCGGCTACCTCGCCAACAGCCGAACGACCTTGGCTACCTTGCCGATCGGCCGCAGGCCCGCGATCGTCGCCTATCCGGGCGTCGAACTCGGCACCGAGACCGCGCGTCCCGACCAACGTCCGCCCGCCGACACCGTCGTCGCCGTGGTCGGCCGGTTGTCCCCGTGGAAGGGCCAGGACGTCTTGCTCCGCGCCCTCGCGGCCACGAAAATCCGCCCGCACCAAGTATTTCTGATCGGCGGCACGTTCTTCGACGAAGAGCCCTACCGCGCCGAACTCGAGCGGCTGGCCCGCGCGCTGGCGCTGCCGGTAATCTTCACCGGCCACGTCGACGACCCCGCCGAATACCTGCGCGACACCGACATTCTCGTGCACAGCTCGGTGCTGCCCGAGCCGTTCGGGCAGGTCGTGGTCGAGGGCATGCACGCGGGCTGCGCCGTGATCGCCTCCGGCCCAGGCGGTCCCGCCGAGATCGTCGAACCCGGCGTGCACGGGCTGCTGGTCACCGGCGGCGACGAACACGAACTCACCACCGCACTCGACACCCTCATCGGCGACCCGGCCCTGCGCAGCAGGCTGGCCACGGCGGCCCGCCTGCGCGCCAAGGACTTCGACATCACCGAAACGGCGCGCACGGTCGCCGCCTTCCTCGACGACATCGCACGACGCAACGACGCTGCGGGCACACCACATTCATCGGAGAGAGCCCCGCATGGCTGAACACCCAGCCCCGAAGGTCCCGGACCAGCCGTCGCCGCCCACCGGCACGCATCGCCGAACTCCGCAGCACCGCATGGGCTTTCTCGGCATCATCCGCGATATCGGCTACGTCAGCTTCGGTAAATACGGACAGTATGTCGTCACGATAGTGACCGTGCCGCTGACCGCTCGGGTGCTCGGCACGCACGGCCTCGGCCTGCTGGCGATCGGCATGTCCGCCTACTTCATCGGCTCGCTGCTCGTCGATCTCGGCATCACCTCGTATCTGGCCGCTCGCGTGCACGACGCCAGCCTCGGCGGAGACCGCCTCCAGCACATCAACCAGTTGCGCGGCGACTACCTGGCCATCCGCGCGAGCTCCCTCGGCATCCTCGGGGCCGCGCTGCTGCTCAGCTACGCGCTTGGCGCGCCCATCCATCTGGAGATGATCCTGCTCGGCCTGTTCGCGGGTGGTTTCTGGTCGGCCTCCGAGGACTGGCTGCTGATCGGCCAGGGCCGCTTCGGCGCCTCCACCGCCTACCAGGGCGTCGGCCGGATCGGCTATCTGGTGCTGCTGGTCGCGGTGCTGCCGCGGATGCCCAACGCCCAGGTCGCGGTGCTGTGCCTGCTGGTGTCGTCCATTCCCACCGTGGTGCTGACCTGGTGGGATTCGCTGCGCACCTTCGGTCCGCCGACCCGGCCACGCGGCGTGCGGACCGTGTTACGTACCGGCGCACCGGTTTTCATCTCCCGACTATTGGTGACGACCTACGGACAAGGTGCGGCGGCGGTCTACTCCGCGGTGCTCGACGCGGTATCGCTCGGTCTGTACTCCGCCGGCGATCGCCTGGTCCGGGCCATCCAATCCACCCTGGACCCCATCGGTTTCGCGCTACTACCGCGGATGGCGCGCAAGAGCGCCGACGACAACTTCTGGCGACACGCCTTGCAGGCGCTGCTCGCCTGTATCTGCACCGCGACGGTGGCGGCCGCCGCGGTCTGGCTGACCGCGCCCTTGCTGATCCACCTGGTATTCGGCGAGGACTTCGCCGCCGCGATCGGACTGCTGCGGGTGGAGATCTTCGTACTGCCCGCGACCGCGATCACCTCGTTCGTCACCACCGCCGTGCTGCCCGTGCGGCAGGACACCACCGGCGTGCTGATCGGGGCCGTGCTCGGCACCTGCGTCGCCGCCGTGGCGCTGGGCATCGCGTTCCGCACCCACTCGGTGTGGACGCTGGTCTATGGCACCGTGGTCGTCGAATTCACCGTCGCCGCTTGGTATCTGCTGCGAATCCGCACGTTGATTGGCCGCGAGCGAGTAACACCGCCCCCTGATCCCGCGATTGTGCTGATGCGGGAGGAGGGCGGGACATGAGAATTCTCTACCTGGGAGATGACTGGGTCGGCAGCAACGCCCACTCGCTCGCCGACGGCTTCCGGCAGGCCGGGCACGACGTGGTCGCCATCGACACCACCCGAGTCACCCTGCCGGCCAGGCTGTCTGCGCCCTGGGTCTATTCGAAGCTCGCGCGACGCCGCGCGCCGTGGAACGTCAACGGCCTGCACGCCGAGATCGAGCAGGCGGCCGCGGCGTTCCGGCCGGATCTGGTGTTCGCGTTCAAGGGCATTCACCTCGATCAGCGCCGGCTCCTCGACCTGCCCGCCGCCCTGCACGTGCACTACAGCCCCGACGATGTCGCCAATCCCGCGAACACGAGCGCGGAATACCTTGCGCACGAAGCGGAATGGGACCATATCGTCACCACCAAGCGGCACAACGTGGCCGAGCTGCGCGACCGCGGCGCGCGCGCCGTCACCTTCGTGCGCAGCGCCTACGACCCCGCCTGGCATCACCCGACCGCACGCCGCGGAACCCGCCAGTTCCTGGTCGGTTTCATCGGCGTGTGCCGCCCGGACCGCCGAGCCGACCTGGTCGCCCTCGCCCGCACCCACGGCTCGCGCATGCTCGTGCGCGGACCGGGATGGCGGCGCGTACCCGAATTGCGTTCCACCGGAGCCGAAGTCGGCGGCGCGGTCTACGGCGAGCGCTACTCCGAGGTCGTGGCCGGCGTTACCGCCAACCTGGTGCTGCTCAACTCCGACAACCGCGACACCCACACCTGCCGCACCTTCGAGGTGCCCGCCGCCGGCGGCCTGTTCGTCGGCGAACGCACCGACGAGCACGCAGAGCTGTTGCAGGACACCAGTGAATGCTTCCTCTTCGCCACCGCCGACGAGCTGTTCGGCATCCTCGACTGGTGCGCGGCCCATCCCGACAAGGCGGCCGCCGTGGCCGAAGCCGGATACCAACGGATCCTCGCGGGCAACCACCGTTATGTCGACCGGGCGCGGGAGATCATCCATGCGATCAGTTGAGCCCCCGTTATGACGGCGACCACCGAGGTGCTGCTGATCGCCCTCGCGCTCGCCACCATCGCGGTGGCGGCCACCAGGATTCCCGGCGTCGCCCGGGTGTTCTTGATCGCGCAGGCGGCGTTCTGGTCGCTGTCGTATGTCGCGCGGCCGGTGGTGCTGCTGTGGGTGCAGCCGGAGCCGCACTTCGGTGACAATGTCCCGGACCCGCGCCTGGCTCAGCTGGGCTACGACCGCGGCATCGCGCTGGTGCTGCAACACGTCGTCTTCGGCCTGTGGGTCTACGCGGGATTCGTTGTCGCCTATGCTCTTTGGGCCCGGCGGCATCCGCCCGTCAAACTGCCGTCGCTGACCGGCGACCCGGACTTCGTGCCGACCCTCGCCGCGATGTACGGCGTCGGCCTGCTCGGCCGCGGCGCGTCCTACGTCTCCGGCTCCATCGGCAGCGCCGGTGATGTGGAGAGCGCCAATCCGATCCTGGCCTTCGTCGCCATCCTGGCTACCATCGCCGCCCTCGGCCTGATCATCTTCATCCGGCCGGAGAGTACGCAGATGACCTGGCTGATCATCGGCGGGTTGCTGCTCGGCGAGCTGGCCTGGACCGCGATCGTCGAATCGAAGACCCCGATCATCGGCGCGGCGATGGCCATCGCGGTCCGCTTCGCCATCCTCGGCTGGACCAAGCGCAAGGCGGTCTCGGTCGCGGCCATCGCCGTGCTCGGCATCGGCGGGTTCGGCTGGCTGCAATCGCTGAAGCAGACCCAGTACGCGCGGGCCGAGTCCTCGCTCACCGATTCAGGCTATCCGGCGATCGTGCAGCCGTTCCTGAGCATCCTGCGCCGGTTCGACCTGCTCGAGGCCGCCACCGACGCCTACTTCCACCAACCGGGCTTCTGGCTGACCCCCGCCCAGGCGCTACAGCACGCCACCTACAGCCTGATCCCCAGCCAGCTCCTTGGCACGACCAAGTTCCAGTCCGGCACCGAGTGGGCTATGGAGGTGCGCGGCGCGTCGGTCGACATGACCAAGGTGTCGGTGTCGCTGGCCGAGGGCAATCTCAACGAGGGCTTCGTGCTCGGCGGCTATCCGGGCGTGGTCGTCTGCGCCGCGTTCACCTTCCTGCTGCTGCTCGCCTGGGCCAAGGCGCTGTACTCGCGCTTCTTCCCGGTCGTGGTGCTCGGGCTCGCCATGACCGGCGCCTCGGCGCTGTTCGAACGCGGAATCCTCGGCAGCATGGAGAATCTCGGCAAATTCTTGCAGGCCGCCGTGCTGGCCTGGCTCATCTCATTGGTGGTCCGCGAGTACCGGCGGCGCACCCGGATCGAAACAGCTTCTACCGCAAGGCAAGACGCGCCAAGCGCGCAATTCGTCGGGGCATCCACCATCGAAAAGAGAGAATCCCCATGGGATTGATCGACTATTGGCATATCGCGCGCCGGCGCTGGGTCATCATCGTCGCGGTGGTGGTGCTGTGCCTAGGCGCGTCGGCCGGATATCTGAGCACCTTGCCCACCACCTACGTCGCCACCAGCAGCATGTACGTGTCGATGGCGACCGGAACCTCGGTCAACGACTCCTACCAGGGTGGGCTGGCCGCCCAGCAGCGCGTGCGCTCCTACCTGGACCTGGCCACCAGCGCCACCGTCGCCAAGCGGGTCATCGACGACCTCGGGCTGAAGATGTCGGTCGCCGAGGTGCAGAGCAAGATCAAGGCGTTCTCGCCGCCGGCCACCACCAACATCGTCCTCACCGTGCAGGCGTCCTCCGCCGAGGGCGCGCGCGACTTCGCCAACTCGGTGGTCGCCCAATTCCGCAGGCTCGTAGACGAATTGGAGACCATCGAGCGCGACGCCGCACCGGCCGCCCGGATCACCGTGGTCGACCGCGCCGAGGTGCCGTCCGGACCGAGCGGTCCGCAGACGAACCGCATTCTGTTCCTCGGCCTGCTGGCCGGCCTCGCGCTCGGCTGCGCGGGCGCGCTCGTCCGCGACCGCACCGACCGCACGTTGCGCACCTCCAACAGCCTGGAAGCCATTCTGCCGGTGCCGATCCTGGGCATCATCGACGCGGGCCGCCCCGGCGCTCCCGACGAGACGCGCAGGCTACGCACCCGGCTGCTCCGCGAGGGTGAGGCCAGAACCATTCTGCTGACCAGTCTTTCGTCCCGGTCCGAGCCGGACGTGGCGATGACGCTGGCGAAGTCGTTCGCCGACATGGGCAGCAATGTGGTGCTCATCGACGCCGACACCACCGGCAACGGGAGTTCACGGGCCTTGGAGAATACCGGCGTCGGCCTCTCCGCGGTGCTGCGTGGAACCACGCCCGTGCACGAAGCCTTGACCGGATGGGCCGAAACCGGCGTCACCGTACTGCCGCTGGGCGAGGCCGACGGCCAGACCCCGGATCTGCTCGCCTCGGACCGGTTCGCGGCGGTCGTCGCGAAACTGCGCACCGACTATGACCACGTCGTGGTGCAGACCGCACCGATCACCCACGCCGCCGACGCCATCGCACTCGCCCCGCTGTGCGAACAGACCATCGCCGTCGTGCTGCTCGGCAGCACCAGCGCGCCGCAATTGCGTGGCGCCCTGGCCACATTCGGCGACAACAAGCTGACCGGCGCGGTAGCGTACAGCCAGCCGGGCAACCGGTTGCAGCGACTTACCGGGAGGCTGCGGCTTTGAGCAACGAATTGGTTCACCGCAACGAAACGGTTGGCCGGCGAAGCATGCTCGCCGCCGCGCTCGGCGCGGTAGGTGCGGTACCGGCCCTGGCGGCCTGTGGTACCACCGAGTCTCCGGCAGCGCCGAACATCGAATTCCGTTCCCCGCACGTCACCGACGCACCCGCCGCGCGCAATGTGCGTGACTTCGGCGCGATCGGCGACGGCATCGCCGACGACACGGCGGCCATCGCCGCGGCGGCCGCGGTCAAAGACGCGCCGCTGGTGATGTACCTACCCGCGGGTCACTACAACGTGACCGCCTGGCCCGAATTGGGCGACTACGCCACGGTTCTCGGCGACGGTGCCGACGTCACGGTGGTCAACTGCATGACCGACACCACGCTCATCACGCTGCGCAAACGCAGCCGGGTGCGGTTCGCCCGGCTCGGCTTCTACCTGGCCGGGCCGAAGGCCACCGCGGTCCTGCTGTCGGAATGCTTTCGCTGCTCGTTCGATTCGGTGGTGATCCGCGGCAACCACATCGCCGAGAACCATCCGCGCTATCTCCAGCAGCGCGGCGTGGTGCTGGAGGGCAATACCGGCGGCACCGCATTCCTCAACTGCGACATCAACAATTTCGGCATCGGCATCGTCACCTCCTGCATCCAGAACTACGTCACCTCGTCCAAACTCACCAGCAACTGGGTCGGCGTGCTCGGCACCGGCAACGACCACAACGCCGGATTAGCGCTCACCAACGTCGAATTCGTCTCCGACTCCGACCCGAAGACCACCGACAAGCACATCCTCATCGACGGCGCGGCCAACGACTGGTGGCTCACCAACGTGTGGTTCGAGGGCGCCGACATCGCGCTGTCCGTCGGCAAGGCGGGCGGCGGCGGGCCTGCCCAATTCGGCATGATCAACTGCAAGGTCGCCGCGCGCACCGTCGGCCTGGACCTGATCTACTGCCGCCAGCCGTATCTCGCCAACGTCCAGTTCGACAAGGACCTGGAGAAGCCGCCGGTCGAGCTGCGGATCGATCCGAACGGCTGCCCCGAGGGCACCGCGGTGAACCTGATCTCCACGGCGGCAGACGATCTCAACCCGTCGATCTTCCCACCGCACTGGCACGTGCTCGGCCGGACCAGCATGCACGCGCCCACTTTCACCGGAACCATGGTCGGCAAGGCCGGGCGCGGCGACACCGACGTTTTCCAGACCCAATCGGCCGACGGTGCACTACGGTCGGCGGTACTGTCCAGCGGGACTTGGCTTTCCGAGCAGACCGAGGGCGGGATCGTACTCAAAGACGCGTCAGGGACATATTGGCGGCTGTCCGTCTCCACCGAGGGCGTGCTCAAGACGATGTCACTGGGCAAAATCCGACCTCGCGAGTAGGCGCCGATGTCGACCAGTCCGAAATCGTTGGCGCGCATCCGTCTCGGCCCGGTGTCGCTGCACGGCAACACCGTCGTGCTGCGGCCACCGCGGATCGCGGACTACCCACACTGGCGGCGGATCCGGCTACGGGACCGGCGCTATATCGAGCCGTTCTGGTACAGCTCCACGCTGGACTGGTCGGCGCGACATTGCGGAACCCATTGGGTGCGTGAGTGTTTGACCAGCCGGTCGGAGGCCGACTCGGGCCGCAGGCTGGCCACGGTGATCGAGGTCGACGGCCGGTTCGCGGGACAGGTCGAACTCGGCTCGATCGACACCGCCACCGGGGCGGCGGAACTCGGCATCTGGGTGGACGCCGAGGTCGCCCGGCACGGGATCGGCGGCATGGCGGCCGCGCTGCTGATGGACTACGGGCTCGAGCAGATCGGCCTGGAACGGATCACCGCGCCGATCTCGCCGGAGAA
Organism: Nocardia sp. NPDC051756; assembly: GCF_040681495.1. Lineage (NCBI taxonomy): Bacteria > Bacillati > Actinomycetota > Actinomycetes > Mycobacteriales > Nocardiaceae > Nocardia > Nocardia sp. NPDC051756. The sequence continues at coordinate 128,296 of NZ_JBFAYV010000014.1, forward strand.
CGTCGCCGCCGCGCACGGCGCCGCCGAACTCGGCTTCCAACGGGAAGCCTTGATGGGCCGCTACTTCGACGTGGGCGGTGCCCGGCGCGACCACGAGCTGTGGGCGGTCACCAGGGCAGACGTCCCGGCCGGCGGGTTCGCGCGGTCCTGGCTGGACCGCTATGACCGGCATGCCCCGCAGCCGCCTGCCGCGCAGGCGGAGACACCCGACGCGTTCCCCAGGACCGCCGTGGTCGCCGCCTCCGCGCGCTTCTACGCGGGCCGCGTCCTGCATCTGCTCGATCCGTTGCGCGCCGCCCGCCCGGTCCGGCTCACCGAGGACGGCGGCGCGCAGATCGTCGTCCGCAGCCGGCGACTCTCCGACTGGAGCCGATGGCGCGGCGCGCGGTTGCGCGGCCGGGCCACGCTGGATCCATATCCGGTGGCGGCCGACGACACGTGGGCGCAGCAGCACAGCCGAATGCGCTGGTTGCGCCAATTCGTCTATGCCCGTCCGGGTTTGCGTTCGGCGAGCGGACTGGTACTGGCAATCGAGGTCGACGGCGCGTATGCCGGCGAGGCCCGGCTGTTCGACCTCGACATGTTCGACCGCAACGCGCGCATGTTCGTCTGGACCGAACCGGGGCATCCCGACGACATCCAGACCGCGGCCACCCGGCTGCTGCTCGAGCACGCCTTCGGGCCGCTCGGGCTGTGCCGGGTCGCCGCGGCGGTCGAGCCCGCGGACACCCGCGCCGCCGACATCGCCGCTCGGGTCGGCATGACCAAGGAGGGCCGCATGCGCTGCTACGTCGGCGCGACCGGCCGCCGGGGTGACCACGACCTGTGGGCGATCACGTCCTGTCCGGTCGCCGAACCGGACATCGAGTCCTCGGCGCCGTCCGCGCAACGGACACCGGGTTCCACCGAGCATCAGTGACCACGCGCACAGCTGTATACCAAACGACCGACAGGCAACGCGGTTGCGCGGACAAGCCGATCGGGCCGACGTACAGTTGTGCGCAGAACCCGGTGCGCGCAGGGAGGATTCGCGCAGGCGGTCTTTCCTGCGTGCGCGACCCGACCCTCCAGGAGCCAGACCATGGAGTCTATTTCCCGTGAACCGGCGGACCCCCGCCGCTTCACCCGCAGCAACAAGCTCCAGGCCCGGCTGCACGACCTGGTTCCGGGCGGCGCGCACACCTACGCCAGGGGCGCGGACCAGTATCCCGAGTTCATGGCGCCGATCCTGGTGCGCGGCAGCGGTTGTCAGGTCTGGGACGCGGACGGCAACCGCTACATCGAGTACGGCATGGGCCTGCGTTCGGTCACCCTCGGGCACGGCTGCCAACCCGTGCTCGACGCCGTGCACCGCGCCATCGCCGACGGCATCAGCTTCAGCCGCCCGACCGAGCTGGAACTGCTTGCCGCACAGGACTTCCTCACCTTGGTGCCCGGCGCCGACATGGTGAAGTTCGCCAAGAACGGCTCCGACGCCACCACCGCCGCGGTCCGGCTGGCCCGCGCCGCGACCGGCCGGACCGCCATCGCCGTGTGCGATCAGCCGTTCTTCTCGGTGGACGACTGGTTCATCGGCACCACCGCGATGGACAGCGGCATCCCCACCGAAATCACCTCGGGCACTGTGCGATTCCGGTACAACGACCTGCCCTCGCTGGCCGCCGTACTCGAATCGGGAACGGTCGCCGCCGTCGTCCTGGAGGCCGCCACCGCGCTCTCCGAACCCGAACCAGGCTTCCTGGAGGGTGTTCGAGAACTGTGCGACCGCTACGGATCACTACTCATCTTCGACGAGATGATCACCGGCTTCCGCTGGTCCGCGGGCGGCGCGCAGGCGGTGTACGGGGTGCGCCCCGACCTGTCCTGCTGGGGCAAGGCGATGGGCAATGGCTTTCCGCTGTCCGCGCTCGCGGGGAAACGCGAGTTCATGGAACTCGGTGGGCTGCGCACCGATCAGGATCGGGTGTTCCTGCTGTCCACCACGCACGGCCCGGAATCGGGTTCCCTGGCCGCTTTCCGCGCGGTCGTGCACGAGTATCGGACCGGTGATCCGATCGGCCGAATGGAGCACGCGGGGCGGCGTCTCGCGGACGGGGTCAACGCGGTGGCCGCCGATCTCGGCATCGCCGACTACTTACAGGTGCTCGGCCGTCCGTCCTGCCTGGTCTTCGTCACCCGCGATCCGAACGGGCAACCGTCGCAAGCGTTCCGGACGTTGTTTCTCCAGGAGCTGCTGCATCGCGGTGTGCTCGGCCAGTCCTTCGTCACCTCGGCCGCGCACACCGACGCCGACATCGACGAGACCATCGCGGCTTGCCGTGAGGCGGCGGCGGTGTACCGCAAGGCGATCGAGCAGGGCAGTGTCGACGGTCTTCTGGCAGGCCGACCTGTCGCTCCCGCCATCCGGCGCCGGGCCGAGCCGCGCCAGATCGCCACGGAGCGCGCATGACCCAGCCGCGCATCGCCATCGTGCACGAGCGGTTCACCGAGTTCGGCGGCTCCGAGGCGGTGGTCGGCGAGTTGGCCGAAACCTGGCCCAGCACCGAGGTTTTCGCACCGATCGTCGATCCGGCGGGCATTCGGCCGCCGCTGACCACGGTGCACGACACCTGGCTCAGTCGCGCCTATGCCGCCTCCGGTCGCCGCTCCCATGCTCCGCTGCTGCCGTTCGTCCCTCGCGCGCTGCGCCGTCTGCCCCTCGGGGATCGCTTCGACGCCGTCGTCGTCAGCCACCACGCCTTCGCCAGCCAGGCGGCCTTCGCCACCGACGCACCGGTCATCGCCTACGTGCACAGCCCGGCACGATGGGCCTGGGACAAGGACTTCCGCGCGCAGGAGGCCGGAGGCCGTGCCGGTCAACTCGCCCTCGCCGCGCTGGGCAGCCTGGCCCGCCGCGGTGAATTGCGCGCCGCCCCAAGGCTTTCCCACGTGGTCGCCAACTCGCGTGCCGTCGCCGCCCGGGTCAACGACTGGTGGGGACTGCCCTCGACGGTCACCTATCCCCCGGTCCAGATCGACCGCTTCACACCCGAGCTGACGATCCCCCGGGACGACTTCTTTCTCTTCGCCGGTCGCCTCGTCCCGTACAAGCGCCCGGATCTGGCCATCCTCGCCGCACAGCGAGCGGGCTGCCGACTCGTCATCCTCGGCGACGGCCGCTTCCGCGCGCAGCTCGAAACGCTCGCGGGTTCGGAAACGACCTTTCTCGGCGCGACCTCGCACGAGGTGCTGCTCGACACCTACCGCCGCTCGCGCGCCCTGTTGATGCCCGGCGTCGAGGACTTCGGCATCGTCCCGGTCGAGGCAATGGCCTGCGGCACACCGATTCTCGCCGTCGATCAAGGCGGCGCGCTGGACACGGTGGACCCCGGCGTCACCGGCGAACACATCCCGCACGGCTCCGACGAGGCGGTCATCGATCACCTCGCGAAAGCGATGCGCGACTTCGACCCCGCCCGCTACACGCCGTCGACCATCCGGGCGCACGCCGAGTCGTTCTCCCCCGCCGCCTTCCGCTCGCAGATGGCCGACACGGTTTCGCAGTACCTGCGCTGACCGAGCACCGAGCGCGGGAATAGCCCGAGTCGCCCGATGGTTGCGGCCGATGGCCGAATAACCACCGTGTGCGAGGGAGACAGCAATATGCCGCAGGTCAGCGCCACCGACGGGTCCGACGCAGCACGCGATGCCGGAGATCTGCGCGGCCGCGCGGTCGTGCTGATCGGCGGCGGCTCCGGCATCGGGCTGCGAGTCGCGCGGCGCGTGATCGCCGCCGGCGGCCGAGTCGTGCTGGGCGGGCGCACCGCCTCGCGCTTGGCCGCGGCCGCCGAGGAACTAGGCGATGCGGCCGCCTGGCAGACCGTGGACACCGGCGACATCGATTCCCTCGCCGCCTTCTTCGACGGCATCGAACGCGTCGACCACCTCTTCACCACGGCGGCGTCCTACCAGGTCGGACCGATGCGCGAGCTGAGCCCGGCCGACGCCGCGTCACCGTTCGAATCGAAGTTCTGGGGCCAGTACCACGCGGTCCGACTGGCCGCGCCGAAGCTGGCCGACGACGGGTCGGTGGTCCTGATGTCGGGCGCCGCGTCGGCCCGTCCGGCCGGACTCGCGCCCGCCTACGTCGCCTGCAATGCCGCCATCGAGGGACTCGGCCGCGGCCTCGCGGTCGAACTCGCGCCGGTCCGGGTCAATGTCATATCACCGGGCACGGTCGACGGGCACCTGTGGTCGAACCGCTCGAACGACGTCCGCGAGGCCGCCTTCGACCAGTATCGCCGCGAGTCGCTGCTCGGCCGCCCCGCGACCGAGGACGAGATCGCGCACTCCGTCGTCTACCTGTTCACCAATACCTTCACCACCGGCTCCACCCTCTACCCCGACGGCGGCTACACCCTCCGTTGAGCCGCACCGGGCGAAACGCGGTGCGGCCCAACGCCGGCCGTGAACCAGGTTCAGGCCGAGCAGGTGGGAGCGGGCGGCTTCGGCGCGTTCCAGTCGTTCGCGGCGACCCAACCGAAGACCGCCAGCCTGCGGTCGATGAAGCGTTGCAGCCCTTCGGTGGTGCCGCAGTCCGGCGCCAGATTTCCCGGCTTGTAGTACTTGGTGATCAGCTCTTTCAGTTTCCCGTTATAGGCGTCCGGTTGGCCACACGTCGCCTTCCGGGTGTCCTGGATGAACGCGGGATTCTGGAAGAGTTCGGCGCGAGTTTCGCTGTGTACCGGTTTCTCGAAGATGGCCGGCGACAACTCCAGCCATTCACCGACCTCCTGATACCAGCGGTCGTCGTGCTCCTTGCCGTCGCAAATCTGGTGCGAGACCTCCGGCGCGACGCCGAACAGCGAATCATCGGCCTGAGCCGGGGATCCGGGCAGCGTCGCCGTGGCGGCCAGCGCGCACGTCACCACCCAGGTTTTGTGTGAGAATTTCAAAGAACGAGCCCTCCATGTGGTCGTGAACTTCACATGCCTGTCCCTTTGACTAGGCAGTATGTCACTCACCTGCCGAGAGACCGGGTTTCCCGCTGACAGCGGCGGGCCGTGCGTGGGACAGTCTGTGCATGAACGCGCGCCGCCGCCTTGCCGCTGTTGTTGCCGGAATCGTCAGCGTCGCCTTGGTCGCGGGCTGCGGCACCGCGAACGACAAGGGCAGCGGTCCGACGACCTCGACCGTGCCGGGCGTCATCCCGCTCATCTCGACGAACGATCTGCGCGAGGCTGAGCCTGACGAGGTGCACCTGTTCGGGCTCAACGATCTACACGGCAACCTGGAACCGCCGGCCGGCTCGACCGGCAAGGTGTCCGGCTACGACGCGGGCGGCGCGGCCTACCTGGCGACGCATCTGGCCCGGCTGAAGGCGGCCTACCCGGCGAGCGCGATCGTCGCGTCGGGCGACGATATCGGGGCCAGCCCGCTGGTGTCCGGGCTCTTCCACGACGAGCCGACCATCACGTTCATGAACAACATCGGGGTCGCCGCGTCCTCGGTCGGCAATCACGAATTCGACCACGGCGTACTGGAATTGGCGCGTCTCCAGCAGGGCGGTTGTGCGCCGGACGGGTGTTCGCCGGGCGAACCGTTCACCGGGGCCGAATTCCCGTACCTGGCCGCGAACGTCACCGACGCCGAGGGCAAGCTGCCGCCGTCGCTGAAGCCGTGGACCATCGTGCAGGCCGGCAGCCACAAGATCGGCCTCGTCGGCACGGTCACCCCCGACACCGTGAATCTTGTTTTCCCCGAGGGCATTCGGGGATTCACGTTCGGCGACGAGGCGGCGGCGATCAACCACTACGTCCCGGAGATGAAGGCGGCGGGCGCCGAGACGGTCGTCGCGCTGATGCACGACGGCGGCACCCAGCGCGTCGCCGGTGGCGCGCAGGTCGACTACAACGGCTGCGCCGACATCACCCCGAACGTCACCGATCTCGCCAAGCGCATCGACCCCGCCGTTACGGCGCTCTTCACCGCACACAGCCACCAGTCCTACGTGTGCACCATCGACGGCAAGTCGGTCACCCAGGCGGCCTCCTACGGGCGGCTGATCACCGACCTGACGCTGAGCTTCACCCCCGACGGCGTGCGGGCCTCGGCGGTCAACCGGGTGGTGACCCGCGACGTCACGCCCGACCCGTCGGCCACCGCCCTGGTGAACTTCTACACCGAGCAGGCCCGCCCGCGCACCGCCCGGGTGGTCGGCGCGGCCGCCGCGACGCTGCCGCACGATCCGGACGCCACCGGCGTCTCACCGCTCGGCAATGTCATTGCGGACTCGATGCTCTCGGCCACCGCCGGACCCGTGCCCGCGGTCGCGGCGTTCATGAACCCGGGCGGCGTCCGCGCCGACATCAAGGCGGGGCCGGTCACCTACGGCGACATCTACACGGTCCAGCCGTTCGGCAATCAGGTCGTCACCCTCACCCTGACCGGCCAGCAAGTCCTGCGCCTGCTCGAACAGCAATGGGACAACACCAGCAAGCCCGCAACGCTCTCCCCGGCGGGCATCACCTACGCCTATTCGAACTCAGGACCCAAGGGCGCCAAGGTGATTGGTGACAGCGTCCGCATCGCGGGCCAGCCGCTGAACCCCGCCGCCACCTACCGCATCACCACCAACAGCTTCCTCGCGTCCGGCGGTGACGGCTTCACCGTCTTCACCGAGGGCACCGACAAGGTCCCCGGCCCCACCGATCTCGACGCCTTCGAGGCCCTGTTCCGGGACAAGTCGCCGGTCCAGCTGCCGCCCGCACGGGTGGAGCAGCGGTAACTGTCCGGTAGCCCAACTTAATTGGACGATTGACCAGTACGGCGATATCTGGAAATTGTTGTAACACTTACCCTTTGACCTGCGCCGATGGGTGACCAGTCCCACAACGTGATCCAGCCCGGAACGCTTGCCGGAGTTGATCTGGACCCATTACTGTTTTGCATAAGTCAGGACGAAGGGGTTCCTACTTTCGGCCCGATCGCTGTTACCGCGTCAGGTCTGCGTCTCGCGGCCGAACCTTATCTCCGCATTCACCGTTGCATGCCGGATGACTTGTGCGACAACACGGTTCGAATGAACAGCAGGAGAGGGCGATGGCTACTTACATCGTGACGGGCGGTACCGGATTCTTGGGCCGGCGGGTCGTTCAGGAGCTCCTGGACCGGGAGCCCGACGCCGTCATTCATGTCCTGGTGCGCGAAGAGTCGTTGCAGAAATTCGCCGACCTGGCCACCGGATGGGACGGCGGCGAGCGGGTGTTCTCGCTGGTCGGCGACCTCACCGCGGACGGGCTCGGCCTGACCAGGGAGGCGCCGCAGGCCGACCACGTGATCCACCTCGGCGCGGTCTACGACATGACCGCCGACGAGGAGACCGCGCACGCGGCCAACGTCGCGGGCACCCGGTCGGTGCTCGACCTGGCCCGCTCGATCGGCGCTGTGCTGCACCATGTTTCGTCGGTCGCGGTGGCCGGCGACCACAAGGGCAAGTTCTTCGAGGAGGACTTCGACCTCGGCCAGCAGCTCACCTCGCCGTACCACCGGACCAAGTTCGCGGCGGAAAAGCTGGTCCGGGAATCGCACGGGGTGCGGTGGCGGGTGTACCGGCCCGCGATCGTGGTCGGCGACTCGCGCACCGGCGAGATGGACAAGATCGACGGCCCGTACTACTTCTTCTCCGCGATCGCCAAGCTCGCCGCGCTGCCGGCCGACCTGCCGATGCCGCTGCCCGACCTCGGCGCGACCAACATCGTGCCGGTCGACTATGTGGCCGCCGCGATGGCCGCGCTGGTGCGCAGGCCCGGCCTGGACGGGCGCACCTTCCATCTGGTGAACCCGGAGCCGCAGCCGTTCAGCGACGTGTACGGGGCGCTCGCCACAGCCGCGGGCGCGCCCGCCGGAATCGGCGTCGTGCCGCTCAGCGCGCGGGCCCTCAGCGGACTGTCGCACCTGCCCGGCGTGCCCGCTGTGCGCGATTTCCTGTTGGAGCAGTTGGGCATTCCGGCCGCCGTCGCGCCGCACACCTCGTTCGCGGCGGAGTTCATCTCCGACTCGACCCGGGCGCAGCTGCGCGGGACCGGCCTGTCCGTGCCGTCGTTCGACAGCTACGCCGGGCAGCTGTGGCAGTACTGGCGCGAGCACCTCGACGCGCATCGTGGGCAGCCCGCGATCTCCAGCGAACCGCTCAACGGGCGGATCGTGCTGATCACCGGTGCGTCGTCGGGCATCGGCCTGGCCACCGCGCACGCAGTCGCCCGGCGCGGCGCGACCGTGCTGATGGTGGCCCGCGGCAAGGACGATCTGGCCGACGCGGCCGATTCGGTGCGTGCGGAAGGCGGTGTGGCATATGACTATCCGTGCGACATCACCGACGCGGACGGGGTCGAGACCCTGGTGCAGACCATCCTCACCGAGCACGGCCACGTCGACTACCTGGTGAACAACGCGGGCCGATCGATTCGCCGCTCGGTGCTGAACTCCACCGACCGCATGCACGATTTCGAGCGGACCATGGCGGTCAACTACTTCGGCGCGGTCCGGCTGATCCTGGCGCTGCTGCCCTCGATGCGCGCCCGGCGCTTCGGCCACGTCGTCAACATCTCCTCGATCGCGGTGCAGACCAAGGTGCCCCGGTTCGCCGCCTATGTGGCGAGCAAGTCGGCGCTGGACAACTTCAGCGAGATCGCCGCGGTCGAAAACCGGGACGTGGGCATCACTTTCACCTCGGTGCGGATGCCGCTGGTGCGCACCCCGATGATCGCGCCGACCGATCTCTACAAGTCGCTGCCGGTGCCGGACCCGGATCAGGCGGCCACCATCGTGGTGCGCGCGCTCGAAGACCGCCCGCACCGGATCGACACTCCGGTCGGCACTTTCGCCCAGGCCGTCGATCTGCTGATGCCCTCGGTGAAGCGGTCGATCCTGCATCAGGGTTTCCGCCTGTTCGGGGAATCCACTGCGGCACAGGGCAAGAAGCCGTCGAAGAAGCCCGCGGGCGACTCGGGCCGCAGCCCGCTGACCGTGCTGGCCCCGGTTCTGATGCCGTTCATGTCCATGCCCGCTCCGGCCGCGCGGGTGGCTCGGGTGGTGCCCGGCTTGCAGTGGTAGTCACGTCGTGAACACCGGCGCGCGGATTGTCACTCGACGACCCGCGCGCCGTTTTTCGCAAATTGCGCGCGATTGTGCGCCGGAACAATCAGATTCGGGCCCGGTTGGTCGGCACGATATCGGGATACCGGCAGTGGATTCGGTCGATACAGTGACGCACCGTGTGCAGTTCGGCGTGTAGTTCACGCAGCCGCTGCGCCTGGTAAGTCCGTTCGGCGGTATTGATGGCACGCGCGAGGGTGCGTGCGTGTGCGGCAAGCAAGTCCAGGAATACCCGGGCTTGTGCGATGTCGGAATCATCGGACATTCGCTGTTCCTATCACGCGCGCCGACCCCACACCACTCGAACTCTGCGCGTTCCACGGGATTTCGCCGCAGCGTATCCGAATCGAAAAGGACGACGGACGTTTCAGAGAATTTGCGGTACGCGCCGCACAATTCGCCCGCGGCAGACCGGAACAGCCGACAACGGGGGCCGGCTGTCTGCCGGCCCCCGTCGCGGATTCCCCGGTAGGAGACCTACACCCGGCTCGCGACCAACTCGGCCGCGGGCCACATGGCCCACGCGTAGTTGGCATGCTGGGTCGGATCGCCGCCGCCGGTACACACCGGATCCCCGGCCGTGCAGTAGTTCCCGGTGCGCCACGCGTACAGGTCCGGCACGTTCCAGCCGATCAGCCGCATCGGATCACCGAACAACAGCACTGCCGCGACCCGTGATTCGAGGCCGGGCGGGAGGGTGCTGATGCCACCGAGCGCCGTCACCGCGCCGGTGCCGAGCACGCCGTGCGTGACGACCGCGCCCTGCGAATAGCCGACCAGGACGAACCGCTGGTCCGGGCAGGCCGCGGCCTGCCACATGACGTGTGCGGTCATGTCCTGGGTGCCGCGGCTGATCGACCCCGGATCCAGCAGGTCCGCAGGGTAATCGACGCGGTAGGCCACCGTGCTCTGCGGAAGCGTGCGCAGCAATGTGCCGTAGAGCGGGTCACCGGCCACCGCACCGAGGTACCCGGGTTCCTGGGTGCCCCTGGCGACTACGACGTCGACGGCCGCGCACGGTGCGGCCAGCGCGGGTAATCCCGTCGTCGCTCCGAATCCCGCGACGAGCAGTAGCACCACGAATGCCTGCACCACCCGCCACTTCTCGAAATGAATTACCTTCCGGTTTGCCATCGTGATCACCCACTCACGCCGTTGTGAGAAGCCGAATGACACTTGTCAGAGACAAGTGCCACTCGGCTATATCTGCGAAGGTAAGAACGGCGAAGCGGGCCGTCAAGCAAAACGACCCGAACGATGCGTACTCAGCGCCGAATCGTGTCCTGGCGTATCTTTTCTACGGCACGAGAACCGCTGCGCCCGTGAAACGTCCGTGCGCGAGGTCGGCGAGGGCCTGATTTGCCATCCCCAAGGAGTACCCACGGGTGGTGACTTCTATGCGATGTTCGCCTGCGAGAGTGAGAAATTCACGGGCGTCGGTGCGGGTGTTCGAGGTGACCGAGCGAATTTCCCGCTCCTGGAACAGATGCCGCTGGTAATTCAGCGCGGGGATGTCACTGAGGTGAATACCGGCGATGGCCAGGATGCCGCCGCGGTCGAGCGCCTCGAGCGCGGGCGGCACCAGCGTCCCGACGGGGGCGAACAAGATCGCCGAATCCAGTTGCACCGGAGGCAGATCCGCCGCGCCCTGCACCGAGCTGGCGCCGAGTTCGCGAGCCAGCTCCTGCGCGGCCGGATCGCGGGTCATCACGTGCAGCTCCGCGCCGCGGGCCAGCGCGACCTGCGCGGCGATGTGCGCGCTGCCGCCGAAGCCGTAGAGGCCGAGGCGGCCGCCGGGCGGCAGTTCGGCTCGTTGCAGGGCGCGGTAGCCGATGATGCCCGCGCACAGCAGTGGGGCAAGTTCGTTGTCCGCGTAGCCATCCGGTAGCCGCAGCGCGTAGGCCGCCGGCACGACGGCGTATTCGGCGTATCCGCCGTCGGCGTCCCAGCCGGTGTATTCCGAACGCGGGCACAGATTTTCCGCGCCGCGCAAGCAGAACTTGCAGGCGCCGCAGGTGTGCCGCAGCCAGGCGATCCCGACCCGGTCGCCGACGGCGAATTCCTCGGTGAAGCGCGCGTCCTCCGCGAGCGCGCCGACCGCGGGGCCGACCGCGACCACTTCCCCGACCACCTCGTGTCCCGGCACCACGCCCGCGCGATGCACCGGCAGGTCACCCTCGGCGACATGCAGATCGGTGCGGCAGACACCGCACGCCAGCACGCGCACGAGTAACTCGTCGGCGGCGGGTTCGGGCACCGGTTCGCGCACCTGATCCAGCGGCGATTCATCGATCGGCCCGGGGCGGCGCACCCGCCAGCCGGTCATCGATGCGGTCCGGGCAACCTCGTTCATACCGATCTCCCCTCGTCGTCAGGATGCACGGTCGTATCGAGCTGCGCCCACCCTACTCGTCCGATTTCGCCACGTCACAGCTCCGCTTCTGATACATTTATGTATTGAATACATTTCTGTATCCAATCGGCCGGCACCCGTCGGCCGCGCCCGAGGAGGTGCCCGTTGGCGTCGTCCGCCGAAGCGAAGACCTCGGCAACCCGGGTCACCCGCCGCCGCGCCGAGACCAGGGATCGGCTGCTCACCGCCGCGTACGAGGCGTTCGCCGAGGAAGGCTTCGGCAAGGCGACCGTGGAACGGGTCTGCGAGCGGGCCGGATTCACCCGCGGCGCGTTCTACTCCAACTTCGGCTCGCTCGACGAGCTGTTCCTGGCCATGTGGGAGCAGCGCTCGGCGGCCATGCTCGCCGACGTGCAACGCATGCTCGACGAGATCCCGGTCGGCACCGACGACGTGCGCACCTCGATCGAACGCCTGGAGCGCGCGGTCCCCGTCGACGAGGGCTGGTACCGGATCACCGCGGAGTTCACCACGCACGCATTGCGCAATCCCGAGCTGCGCCGGGTGATGGCCGCGCGCGAGGAGGCGATCGTGAACGCGCTCATGCCGACCGTCGTCGCCGGGCTGGCCCGGATCGGGCGCACCGTGCCCGACCCGGAGGCGCTCGGGCAGGCGCTCGTCGCGGTGCACGACGGCACCAGCGTGCAGGTGCTGATGGAACCACGCAGCCGCGTCGCGCGGCGGCGGCGCACCGACCTCATCTATCACGTCGTGCTGGCCTACAGCACCGAAACCAAAGGATGAACATGTCCGATCCCGCATTCGCCGAACAAGCCGATGTCATCGTCGTCGGCGCCGGACTGGCCGGCCTGGTCGCGACCCACGAGCTGGTCAAGGCGGGCCGCAAGGTGCTCGTGCTCGATCAGGAGAACCGCAACAACCTCGGCGGGCAAGCCTTTTGGTCGCTCGGCGGGTTGTTCATGGTGGACACGCCGGAACAGCGGCGGCTCGGCATCAAGGACTCCTACGACCTGGCGTTGCAGGACTGGCTCGGCTCCGCCGGTTTCGACCGCGACGACGAGGACCGGTGGGGCAGGCAGTGGGCCGAGGCCTACGTGCGCTTCGCCACCGACGAGAAGCGCGACTACCTGCACGAGCTCGGCCTGCGGGTGACGCCGCTGATCAGCTGGGCCGAGCGCGGCGGCAGTTTCGCGGACGGGCACGGCAATTCGGTGCCGCGCTTCCACCTCACCTGGGGCACCGGGCCGGAGGTGGTGCGGGTGTTCGCCGAGCCGGTGCTGGAAGGCGAACGAAATGGTCTGGTCGGCTTCAGTTTCCGGCATCGGGTCGACGAATTGATCGTCGAGGACGACGCCGTGGTCGGCGTGCGCGGCAGCGTGCTGGAGGACACCGACCTGGAGCGGGGCAAGGCCTCGTCGCGAAACATCGTCGGCGAGTTCGAGTTCCGGGCGAAGGCGGTGATCGTCACCTCCGGCGGCATCGGGCACAACCATGAGCTGATCCGCCGCAACTGGCCCACCGAGCGGCTCGGCAAATGCCCCGAGACGATGATCTCCGGCGTGCCCGCGCACGTGGATGGGCGGATGCTCGGCATCACCGAGTCCGCGGGCGGCGCCATCGTCAACCGGGATCGCATGTGGCACTACACCGAAGGCATCAACAACTGGGATTCGATCTGGCCCGACCACGGCATCCGGATCATCCCCGGCCCGTCCTCGCTGTGGTTCGACGCGAACGGAAAGCGTTTGCCCGCACCGTGTTTCCCCGGTTTCGACACCATGTCCACGATGAAGGAGATCCTGGCCACCGGCTACGACTACTCCTGGTTCGTGCTCACCCAGTCGATCATCGAGAAGGAGTTCGCGCTGTCGGGTTCGGAGCAGAACCCCGACATCACCGGCAAGGACCTGAAATTCACGCTCAAGAGCCGGCTGGCGAAGGGCGCGCCGGGGCCGGTGGAGGCGTTCAAGCAGCACGGCGTCGATTTCGTGGTCGCGGACAACCTGCGCGAGCTGGTCGCCGGGATGAACAAGATCGCGCGCGGCCCGCAGCTCGACCACGACGCGCTGGAACGCCAGATCGTGGCCAGGGACCGGGATGTGACGAACAAGTACTCCAAGGACAGCCAACTGATGGCGATCACCAACGCGCGCCAGTTCCTCGGCGACAAGGTGAGCCGGGTGGCCAAGCCGCACCGCATCCTCGACCCGGCGGCCGGTCCGCTGATCGCGGTACGACTGAACATCCTCACCCGAAAGACATTGGGCGGCTTGCAGACCAACCTCGACTCGCAGGTGATGCGCCCGGACGGCACCGCGTTCCCCGGCCTCTACGCGGCGGGCGAGGTGGCCGGGTTCGGCGGCGGCGGGGTGCACGGATACAACGCGCTGGAGGGCACCTTCCTCGGCGGGTGCATCTTCTCCGGGCGCGCCGCGGGTAAGGCGCTGGGCGCGAAACTCCGTTAGCGCCTACAGCTTGCGGACAGTTTCGATCCGGGTGCCGGCGCGGCGGCCGAGGTGGTCCGCACGATGACCGGCGGCTTGGTGGTCGTCGGCGCGGCGAACGGCGGTGTCCCGGCGTAGAGCCGGGCACCGGTCGCGCGCACGCCCGGGGTCAAGGTGATGCCGAGAATCTCCGCCTGGTCGCCGTGCACGTCGGTGACGCGCGCGTCGAACGGTCCCGGCCCGGCGCCGGAGATGGACCAGTAGTTGTCCATGCCCCGATTGAGGTTCTGCCAGGCGCCACCGGTGTACGGCCGAATCGCGACCTCCCGCAACGGGTTCCCGGATCCGCTGAGCAGGATGGCGAACCAGGCGCTGCTGGAATCCGGCTTCACCTGATAGAACAGCTCCGGCGGCGGCTCGGGATTGCGCACCACGCTGTAGCGGACCTCGGCCACCCCGTCGGACAGATCGGCGAGCTGGGTGAAGGCGGCGACGCTCAAATCCAGTTGTCCCGGAGCACATGCCGGGCAACGGTCGACGATGAGCGCGCGCACATCGCCGCGCGGGCCCTGGATGTCGAGGTACGCGCCGCACGGATCGGCCTTGCCGAACTCCGCCGTCGACATGCCCACATAGAAACCGTCCATGGGTAGTCCAGGGAACGAACAGGACACGCCTTGGCTGAACGAATAGAAGCGGGCCTCCCCCGCGACGACGGCCGGCGGTTCCTGCGCGGGCGCCGCGGTCGGCTCAATACTGCTGGCGGCCACCGGCGTTCGCGACGTCGCCGACTGGACCAGCACATTCGAGGTGGCCGGCGCGCCGGTCGCGTTCGGCGTATCGCAGCGCACCGGCTCCGGGCGGGTCAGCCATACGGCCATGCCTGCGATGGCGACCAAGCCGATCGCGGACCAGAGCCACCCCGAACGGAAGTGTCGTTGGTTGATCGGTATGCGGTGCATCGCTCCCCGACTACGCCTCTACCTACTCACGGACTCTCCATCCTGACGTCCATAGGAAAGCAGCCGAACGGTCGTCGCATGTCCTGAACGTAAATTCTCCGCAGTGAAAGGCGCACGCTTCAGCAAGCGTGGGGCAAATGCCCAGCATCCTCCTGGACACTCTCGCAGCCCACCGGAAATTCACCGGCTAGCTGAACCCGTCCATCAGCGAAAGCACCCGCAGCATGACCTCGTCCGCGCCGCCGCCGATGCTCAGCAGACGACTGTCCCGATAGGCGCGCGAGGTCCAGGTCTCCGTCATATAGCCGGTGCCGCCGTGAATTTGCAGACACCAGTCCGCCACCTGACGCGAGAGCCGGCCCGCGTCCAGCTTGGCGATCGTGGCCATCCGCGTGACATCGCCACCGGCCGTGTAGGACTGGGCGATCGCCTCGGTGTAGACGCGCAGCATGTCCACCCGCGCGGCGAGTTCGGCGTAGGTGTATTGCAGGTATTGGTTCGCAGTCAGCGGCTGCCCGAACACCTTTCGCTGCTTGGCGTAGTCGCGGGTCAGCTCCAACTGCATAGCGCAGCTGATCGGCGCGCTGTAGGCGGCGAACATCCGCTCCATCACGAACTGCGACATCTGCTGCTGGAAGCCCTTGCCGATCTCACCGATGGTGTTGCGCACCGGAACTCGCACGTCCTCGAAGGTGAGCAGCCCGGTGTCGGAGGCGCGCATGCCGAGCTTGTCCAGCTTGCGGTCGACCCGGAAGCCGGGGGTGTCGGTGGGAATGATGATCTGGCTCATCCCGCGATACCCGCCCTCCGGCGAGGTGCGCACGAGGGTGCACAGCCAGTCGGCCTGAACGGCGTTGGTGATGAACACCTTCGAACCGTTGATCACCCAGTCGTCGCCGTCGCGGCGCGCACTGGTCCGGATCCCCGCGACGTCCGACCCGGCCTCCGGCTCGGTAACCGCTACGCCGCAGACGGTTTCGCCGCGCATGGCCGGTGCGAGGTACTCCTGCTTGAGTTCCTCGCTGCCGTGCGCGTGCAGCGACGGCGTGGCCATGGCGACGTGCACGCCCAGCGCCATCGGAAACGATCCGTGCGCGACGCGGCCGAGTTCCTGGCACAGCACCACGGTGAACAGATGGTCGGCGCCCTGCCCCGAGTAGGCCGGGTCGTACTCGAGACCGAGGATGCCGAGCTCGGCCATGTCCGCGAAGATCTCGTGCAGCGGCATCATCTCGGCCTGTTCCCACTCGTCGACGTGGGGATTGATCTTCTGCTCGAGGTAGCGCCGGACCATCGCCCGGAACTCCTGATGTTCGTCGCTGTACATCACGTGCTCCTACTCCGAGTCCCCTCGCCCACCTTATTGTCACGGTGCCAGTACCGTCCGTCACACTATTTCTCATTTCCGGCGCCGGAAATGGCAGGCGATGCGGGAGTCAGAGGGCGTGCGAATCATCGGCGCGGGCAGGAGTAACGTGCCGGGCATGTCGCGTGCCCGCATCATCCGGATCGCTACTCGGTCCAGTCCCATGGCGTTGGCCCAGGCCGAGCAGGTCGCTGCCCTGCTCGGCGAGCTCGGGGTGGACAGCGAGCTGGTCAAGGTCACCACCGCGGGCGATCGATGGATGGGCGATCTGTCCAAGCTCGGCGGCAAGGGCGCCTTCGTCAAGGAGATCGACCACGCGCTGCTGGTGGACGACGCCGACCTCGCGGTGCACTGCCTCAAGGACATCCCCGGCGACATCCCGGTGCCGGAGGGCCTGAAGTTCGCCGGCTACCTGCCGCGCGACGACGTGCACGACGCGGTGATCACCGGCAACGGCGCTCCGCTCGCCGAGCAGCCCGCGGGCACCGTGGTCGGCACCAGTTCGGTGCGCCGGCGGGCGCAGTTGCTCCTGCACTACCCGCACCTGACGGTGAAACCGTTGCGCGGCAACGTCAATACCCGGCTGGCGCGGCTCGAAGAGGGCCACATCGATGTGCTGATCGCGGCCGTCTCCGGCCTGCACCGCGTCGACCAGGCCCATCGGATCACCGAGACCCTCGACCTCGACACCATGTGCCCGCCCATCGGCGCGGGCATCATCACCCTGGAATGCCGCGCCGACGACACCGAACTCCTGGAACTCGGTGCCCGCCTGGATCATCCGGACACCCACCGCCAAGCCGATGCCGAGCGTGCCATGCTGCACGCCCTGCAAGGACATTGCAACTCCCCCATCGCGGGCTACGCGAGCACCGAGGCGACCGGCCGGTTGACGTTGCACGGCAAGGTGTTCAACGAGGACGGCACGCAGTGGCTGGACTCACACCAGTGGGGCGTTCCGGAAGATCCGCAGGCCCTCGGGTTCTTCGTCGGCGCGGATCTGCTTCGGCAGGGCGCCCGGGCGATCATCGACGCGATCCCGCACTGAGCGGGTAGTCAGCGCCAGCGGGCGTGGCGCGGGAACAGGGAGCGGCCGGCTTCGTGCGCCACCTCGACGAGGACGCGGGCCAAGCGCGCGGTGTCCAAAGCCGTTCGTTCGCCGCCGATTTGGCCGGACAACGACAAGGCGGCCACCGCGGCGCCACGACCGCGAATGGGCACGGCCACGCAGGCGATGCCCGCCACCGATTCCTCGTTGTCGACCGCGACGCCCTGCCGTTGCCGGATGCGGGCCAGTTCGCGATGCAATTCGGCTCTGTCGCAAATGGTTCGGGCGGTCAGCTGCGGCAGGTGATCACGGAACGACGTTTCGACGATGCTCGGCTCGAGCGACGCGAGCAGCGCCTTGCCGAGAGCCGTACTGTGCGCGGGCATCCGGCCGCCGAGGCGAGTCGGCACGCTCGCGGCGAATCGGCCGCCGGCCTTGTCCAGGTAGAGCACCTCACGACCGTCGAGCACGCCGAGATGTCCGACCATGCCGGTGCGTTGACAGAGATCGTGCAGCAGCGGGCTCACCACATCGCGAATCTCGTTGTGGTCGGCGGCAAGTCCGCCCAGCTCCAGCGTGCGCATGCCCAGTCGATAGCCGCCGGGGGCATGCGCGAGCCAGCGTAGTCGGATCATCTGGTCGAGGATGCGATGCACCGTGGAGCGCGGCAGGCCGGTGCGTTCGGACAGACCGAGCAGCGTGAGGGTCGGCGTCGCGCCGTCGAAAGCGTCCAGTATCAACGTCATTCGCTCGATCATCGAGACCGGCGGCTGTGGCGGCCGGGCGGACACCGGTGCCGATCCCGCCCACAACTCGCCGGATTCGGGAGGTGTTACCGCCTCGACCGTCATAGCTCACCTCCACTGTGGCGCTCGCCTAGAGCTTAGATCACGTTTGTGTCACCCATCACAGTGCCTCGGCGAGGGCTCGGTGGAATCCCGGAAACTACGGAGACCACTACGGATCTTCTCGGTAGCCGGGAGCGAAACTTGACAGCTACACCTTGCTGTCCTGCTGGCCGACCAAGGCGTACAACCACTCTCGGGTGTACCGCTCGGCCAGCAGCGGCAGGAAGTTGTCGATGGTGGCGTGGTCGGCTACGTGATCGTAGGCCGAGCGCAGGAACTGCTCGATGGCGTCGTCGTCGACGACACCGTCGAACTCCTCCTCCAGGCGGACCGCGGCGGCATGCAGCGCGACGGCTTGGTCGAGCGACGGATCGTGGGGGTTGGGCGAGTTGACAGGGCTCTTCACAGCAGACTCCCGATCGTGACGAGACATTCGGTGCGGTGAGCGCATGCGCTGGCTTCGGCATGCCTCGTTGATCGAGTACCCAACGGCGGGCTCGGGACACAAATAGGTCCCGACCGAGAAAAGTAGAACCGGTTATTGTTTGCCGGGCGGCGGCGTGCCACGCTGGTCGAATGGATCTCGCCGCCATCGAAGCCGTCCGCCAGCTCAAGTACCGCTACTTCCGGACGCTCGACCTCAAACGGTGGAACGAATTCGGCGACACCCTCGCGGTCGACGCCGCAGGCCGCTACGGCACGCACGCCCTCGGCGAGCCACTCGTCCTGGACGGCCGCGACGCCATCACCGCGTTCATGCGCGAAAACCTCGGCCCCGCCGTCGTCACGGTACACATCGCGACCCATCCCGAGATCACCGTCGACGGCGAAACCGCCACCGGCTCCTGGGCTTTCGAAGACACCGTGATCGCCACCGAATACGGCGTGCTGATCCGCGGCGCCGGCTACTACACCGACACCTACCGCCTGGACCCCGACGGCAACTGGCGCATCACCTCCACCACCTACCAGCGCATCTACGAATCGATGCAATCGCTCTCCGACACCCCCAGCCACCAACTCCTGACAAATATGTGGGCGACACCGACACCGAAATAGGCTCGGCTAGCGGTCCACTTTCGGGGTGCTGGCGCTGGACGGGGTCGGGGTGGCGGCGGATGCTCCTACTATGTCCTCCCTTGCGCCCGATGAGTTCTCGACCGAAGTCACCTACCTCAATACCGCGTCGTTCGGGCTGCCGTCCGCGCGTGCGCTGGCCGCGATTCGCGAGGCGAATGCGCGGTGGGCGGCGGGTCGTGGCGGTCCGATGTCCAACGATTATCTGATCCCCCGGCTGCGCGAGTCGTATGCGCGGCTGCTGGCCGGGGCCACGGCGGACGATATCGCGCTGGGTAGCGCCGCCTCGCAGTTGATCGGGCCGGTCGCGGTCGCGCTGCCGCCGGGGGCCGAGGTACTGGTGGCCGAGGGTGAGTTCTCCTCGGTCACCATGCCTTTCCTGCATCGTGGCGATCTCGCCGTGCGCACCGTGCCGCTGGAGCGGCTGACCGAGGAGGTGCGGCCGGAGACCGCGTTGGTCGCGGTGAGCGTGGTGCAGTCGGCGGACGGGCGGATGACGGATCTGCCTGCACTGCGGGCGGCGACCAGCGCGCACGGTGCGCGGCTGCTGGTGGACGCGACGCAGGCGGCGAGCTGGTTGCCGTTGAGCTTCGCCGATGCCGACTACTGGGTGTGCGCGACGTTCAAGTGGTTGATCGGCGCGCGCAGCGTCTCCTTCTTCGCCGCGGGTCCAGAGGCGACCGAGTCGGTGCGGCCGGTCGGGCCCGGCTGGTACGCGGCCGCGGATCCGTGGGCCGAGCTGTACAACCCGGTCAAGCTGCCGGCCACCGCCCGGCGCTTCGATTCCACGCCGGACTGGCTCGGGGTGATCGCCGCGAGCGCGGGTATCTCGCTGATCGAGGAGTTGACCATCGAGAAGATCAACGCGCACAACCTGGACCTGGCCGACCGCTTCCGCGCCGGACTGGCCGAGATCGGGCGGTCCGGAGTGCCGAACCGCTCGCCGATCGTCACCGTGCCCGGCGCGGGTGATGCGGCGCCGCGGTTGGAGGAGGCCGACGTGATCACCTCCGCGCGGAACGGCGGGCTGCGCTTCTCGTTCCATCTGTACAACACCGTCGAGGACGTGGATCGGGCGCTGGAAGTGCTTGCCGCCGAATGATCGACGCGGCCTACGCCTCGACCGGCACAGGCCGCGCTGCCGCCTGCGCGCCAGTGGCATTGCGGCAGCGCTGCCTGGCCCGGCCGATTCCCTCGATCTCGACCTCCACCACGTCGCCCTCGCGCAGGTACGGATAGCGACCCGAAAGTGCCACGCCCGCAGGGGTTCCGGTGTTGATGATGTCGCCGGGTTCGAGGACGGCATACTGCGACAGATGCCAGACCAGGTAGCCGACGTCGAAGATCAGGTCGGCGGTGCTGGAGTCTTGGCGCGGTTCGCCGTTCACGAATGAACGCAGCCGCAGGTTCCCGGCGTCGAGCCGGTCGCGCGGGACCAGGGCGGGGCCGAGCGGGTTGAACGTCTCGCAGCACTTGCCTTTCGACCATTGGCCGCCCGATTGTTCGAGCTGGAAGGCGCGTTCGGAGACATCGTTCGAGATCGTGTATCCGGCAATGTGATCGCGCGCCTCGTCGACGGAGTCGAGGTAGCGGGCGCGGCGGCCGATCACCACGGCGAGTTCCACTTCCCAGTCGGTCTTCTCGGAGTCGCGCGGGATCAGCACGTCGTCGTAGGGGCCGACGACGGTGTTCGGGGTTTTGAAGAACAACACGGGCGTCTTCGGTGGCGCCGAACCCGATTCCGCGGCGTGCGCCGCGTAGTTCATGCCGATGCACCACAGCGCGTGCGGACGGGCGATCGGCGCGCCGATACGCTCGCCGGTGCTGTCGATGCGCGGAAGTCGTTCCGCGGCAAGCGCTGCCGCCACGGCCTCGATGCCGTCTGCGGCGAGGAAGTCGCCGTCGATGTCGGCGGTGAGTGGGCGCAGGTCGTAGGCCTGGTCACCGTCGACGACGATCGGCCGCTCCGCGCCCGGTTCGCCGATGCGCTGCAACTTCATTCGGGTCCTCCTTCGGTCATCCAGGTCGGGGCGAGAGGTAGTTGGTAAGTGCGCCAAGCGACTTCGGTCAGCACTTGGACGCGGTCGGCCGGAGTCAGGTGGGCCAGCGTGCCCATCGTGGTTTGCCATACGGTCCGGTATGAGGCGGCGGTGAGCGTGAATGGCCAATCGCCGCCGACCATCAGGCGCCCGGGACCGAAGACCGCCAACGCGTGGTCGACGTAGGGTTGCCAACGGGCAGAGCTGATTTCGGTGCCGGAGACCGTGGCCAGTCCGGAGAGCTTGGCGACCACATTGGGCTGGGCGGCCGCGTCGGCGAGCAGGTCGGCCCACGGTTGCCAGCCGCCGGTCGCGATCGGCGGCTTGCCCAGATGGTCGAGGACGATGGTCAGGTCAGGATGTTCGCGGGCGACGTGGGGCACCTGTGCGAGCAGATCGGGTCGTTCGGCCACCGCATCGAAGGTCAAGCCCGCCTCGGCCAATACCGCGAGACTGTCCGAAACCTCGGGCCGCAGCAACCATTTCGGGTCGGGGTCGCGGTGGATCATGTGCCGGACGCCGACGAATTCCGGACGTGCGCGCAGGCTCGGCAGTTCGGCGGCGACCACGTCCGGTCGATGCAGCGGCAGCCAGCCGACCACGGCCGCCGGCTGTGGCGCTGCCGCGGCGGCGGCCAGGAGCGCCCGATTCTCGGCCAGCGAATCGGACGCCTGCACCAGCACCACGGCACCGACGCCGTGCTCGGCGAGTTCCGGCTGCACGTCCGCGAGGGTGTAGTTTCGGTATAAAACATCCGATGTTTTGGTTAACCAGTCGTACTCGACGTCGAACATTCCGCCGTCTGTCCGCCAGATATGGACGTGGGAGTCTACAGTCATCGGAGGCATACGTTCACATCCTCGAAGGCGAAGGAAACAGGTGTCGGTCACCGACGACGCGATAGCGAAGATCAAGGCGATGATCATCTCCGGCGACCTGGAGCCGGGCGCGCGACTGCCCAGGGAGGCGGACCTCGCCGCGCAGCTCGGCGTCTCGCGCAACTCGTTGCGCGAAGCGGTCCGCGCGTTGTCGCTGGTCCGGATCCTGGACGTGCGGCAGGGCGACGGCACCTACGTGGCCAGCCTGGAACCGAAATCGCTGCTCGACGCGATGAGCTTCCTGCTCGAATTCCACCAGGACGACTCGGTATTGGACATTCTCGGCATCCGCCGCATCCTGGAGCCGGCCGCGACCGCCCTGGCCGCGCAATCGATGCCGGAGGACGGGATCGCCCACCTGCGCACGCTGGTCGTACCGGAGAACAACTCGGTGACCGAGCTGGTCGCGCTCGACCTCGAGTTCCACGCCGCGATCGCCGCCGCCTCGGGTAACAAAGTCCTTGCGTCGCTGCTGGATTCGCTGTCGCTGCCGACCATGCGGGCACGCATCTGGCGCGGGATCACCGAGGAGAAGGCGTTCGAGCGCACCGTGGCCGAGCACCGCGGGATCTGTGACGCCATCGCGGCCCGCGACCCCGAGCTGGCGCACGCCCGCGCCCTCGCTCACGTAGCCGGCGTAATGGAGTGGCTCCGACGCGCTGCGGTGTGACGGTGCGTGTATGCCGTGGGTCATGGGCATCTCGCCAACTCGTGCCAGAGGTCCTCTGGGACTGCGATGTTGAGCATTGCGATGGTGTCCTCGACTTCCGTCTTGGTGCCTGCGCCGATGACGGTGGCGGCGACCGTCGGGTTGCGGCGCGGGAACTGTAGTGCGGCCGCGCGCAGGGGGACGTCGTATTTCGCGCAGAGCCGGTCCATCGTCTGTGCGCGTTCGATGATGTGGCGTTTCGCCGGCTGGTAGTCGAAGGTGGCCCTACGTAGCGGGTCGGCCAGGATTCCGCTGTTCAGGACGCCGGCGACGAGTACTCGAATGCCTCGGTGGGCGCATTCGGGGAGTAGCTCGGTTTCCGCGCGCCGGTCCAGCAGGGTGTATCGGCCGGCGATCATCACGTGGTCGATGGGTGTTTCGCGGACGAAGCGCAGCGCGACGTCCACATCGTTGACGCCGATTCCGATGCCGGAAACGGTACCTGCGTCCCGCATCCGCGCCAGTTCGGGCATCGCTCCAGCGAGCGTCGCTGCTTGATACTCGTCTGGATCATGGATCAGTAGCAGGTCCACCCGGTCGAGGCCGAGCCGTTCCAGCGAGTCTTCCAAGGACTGTCGTACACCGGCGGCCGAATAGTCCCGTCGCCGTGCACGTTTCGGTGCTCCATAGAAGTCGTCGACACCGTCCGGAACCGACGGGTCGGCGTAGAGCAGGCGTCCGACCTTCGTCGATACCGTGTAGTCCGACCTCGTCCGAAGAAACCGTCCGAGACGCTCCTCGCTGCTGCCCGCGCCGTAGTGTGGCGCGGTGTCGAACGCGCGAATGCCCGCGTCCCACGCCGCCGCGATGCCCGCCTGGGCGTCGTCCTCGCTGACCGCACGGAACAGCCCCGCGTATCCCGCTCCGCCGAGGACGATGTCGGCTACGTCATTCACCCGGACCACCCGAGGGATTCAGCTCCCACATCACCGGCAGCGACGCCTCGACCGCCGAATAGTCGTGCACCGCTTCGAGATGCTCGTTGATCCGCGCCTGCCACGCGACGTTGACGGGCAGTTCCGCCAACCGGCTCAACAGCAGATCGTAAGCGGCACAGTCGATCACATGGAACAGGTCGGTCCCGCTGCGCCAGATGGTCCAGGACGTGGCCCCGGCATCCTTGATGGCAGCGACGAGTTCGGCCGGTACCGCACGATGAGCGGCTTCATACTCGGCCTCGGCACCCGGTTTCAGCTTGGTGTGCAACGCGATTCGCATGCTCACTCCTGCCGTCGCCCGCTGGCGATGCGAGTGATCACCAGGGCGACCAGGATCAGCGCACCGTTGATGAACTTCAGCGAATCGGCGCTGACTCCGCCGTAGGACAGCAGCTTCTGGATCAGCGTCAGAATCAGCACGCCGAAGAACGCGCCGAGCACCGACCCGCGCCCGCCGTTGAGTGCCACACCGCCGATCACACAGGCCGCGAACACCTGGAAGATCATCCCATCGCCCTGGCTCACCTGCACGCTGGCGAACTGCCCCGAGTAGATGAGCCCACCGATCGCGGCGAGCCCGCCCGCGACGATCAGCACGGCGATGACGACGTTGTCGGTGCGGATGCCCGCGGCCCGCGCGGCGGCCTCGTTTCCGCCGACGGCGTAGAGGGCACGCCCGGCCGTCGTATAGGTGAGCACGAGATAGCCGACGAGGAACAGCGCCAAGCAGAGCGCCACATCGACCGGTACGCCCGATATCCGCGTGTTCCCGAGCCATTCGACCGACGGCGGAATCTTGGTGAGGGTGAAGCCCTCGGTGAGGAACGTGAGTAGCCCGCGCAGCGCGATGAGCATCGCCAGCGTCACGATGAAGCCGTTCAACCCGAACCGGACGATCAGCACCCCGTTCAGCGCACCAACCGCGAGGCCGACCAGCAGGGCGATCGGAATGGCCATCCACGGTGCGGTCCAGGTGTAGGCGCCGACCTTCGCGGTGCCCATGGTCGCCCAGATCGCGACGCCGGGGGCGAGCCCGAACGTCGACTCCAGCGACAGGTCCATCCGCCCGACCACCAGCACCAGCACCTCGGCCAGCACGATGAGCGCGATACCGCTCATCGAGGTCAGCACATTGGTCAGGTTCGCCGAGGAGACGAAGTTGGTGTTGATGAAGTATCCGACCACCAGCACCAGCAGGATCGGCGGCACGAGCAGGAAGTCGCGCAGCGCACCCCAGCGCACCGTGGCCGGCCGACGCCGGGTCGCAGCGATCGCGGTCATGAGAGTCCTTCCATCGCGGCGACGAGTTCCTTGTCGCCCCAGCCCTGCTCGAATTCCTGCACGATCCGGCCCTGCACCATCACCAGGACCCGATCGCAGTCCCGCAGATCGTCCAGCTCGTCGGAGACGACCAGGACGGCGGTCCCCCGGTCCGCGGCGTCGCGCACGACGCCGCGCAGCGTCTCCTTCGACCGGACGTCGACGCCCGCCGTCGGCGTGATCAGCACCAGCACCGCGGGGTCGGTGGCGAGCGCGCGAGCGAACACCACCTTCTGCTGATTGCCGCCGGACAGTTCGGCGACGCTCTGGTCGGGGCCATCGGTCTTGATGCCCAGATCGTCGATGACCTTGCCCGCCACCGAGTTCCGGGCTCGGCGGGACAGCAGACCCAGCCGACCCAGCTGACGGGGCACGGTCAAGGTGGCGTTGTCGGCGACGCTCATCTCCGGGATCAGGCCTTCGTCGTGCCGATCGCGCGGCACGAAACCGATCCCCGCTTCGAGCGCGGCGTGCACTCCGCTGCGGCGCAACCGATTGCCGGAGACGAAGAGGGAACCGGCGGTCGCCCTGTGTAATCCGACGATGGTCTCGGCGACCTCGATCCGGCCGCTGCTGCCGCCACCCGCGAGGCCGACGATCTCCCCCGGCCTGACCTCGAACGCCACGTGATCGAATTCGCCTGCCCGCGCGAGCCCTTCGACCCGCAGCGTCGGCGCGGCCGTCTGGTCGGGGTCGCGCCGCGCGACCGGTGTCTCGAGCTCCACCGAATCGCCGGTCATCGCGGCGATGAGTTCCCGCTTACCGAGGTCGGCGACCGGCGCGGTCACCACGTGCCTGGCATCCCGGAAAACGGTGATGTCCTGGCAGATTTCGTAGGTCTCGTCCAGGTGGTGGGAGATGAACAGGAAGGTGACGCCCTGCTTCTGCAAGTCCTCGATGCGGCCGAACAGCCGCTTGATCGCGGGTCCGTCGAGTTGCGCGGTCGGCTCGTCCAGGATGATGAAACGGGCCCCGTGCGAGAGCGATCGCGCGATCTCGACCAGCTGGCGATGCTCCACGGACAGGTCCCGGGCGACGGTATCCACCTCGACCGGCACCGACCAGGTGTCGAGCAGCTCGCGGGCTCGCCCACGCACCTTGCGCCAGTTGATGATTCGGCCGCCGAAACCCTGGCTGTTCACGAACAGGTTCTCCGCCACCGACAGATCCGGGATGATCGTCGACTTCTGATACACGCACGCCACCCGGGACCGCCAGCCGTCCCGGTCGGCGGGCGACGGCGCCGGGAGACCGTTGAAGCGCACCTCCCCCGCATCGGGAGTCGCGAGTCCGGTCAAAATCGAGACCAGGGTCGACTTCCCGGCGCCGTTGCGCCCCACCAGCGCGTGCGTCCGGCCCGCCTCGACCCGCAGGCCGACCCGGTCGAGCGCGATCACGTTGCGGCCGAACCGTTTCGACACGTCGATCGCCTCGGCGATCGGTTCGCCGGTCATCCGCCGTGACCCCACAGACCGGGCGCGGTGGTGTTCACCGTGTCGAGTTCGCCGACCTTGCCGCCGTTTCGGGTGACGACGGGCGCGGACAGCTGATCCTCGAGCGTGCCGCCGACGCCGGTGTCGATGATCGTCGAGCCGTGGTCGGTCGGTCCCGGGCTGAACTTGCGGCCGTCGACGGCGGCCTTGGCGTAGAACGCCGCGTACTGCGCGTAGAGGTCGGCCGGCTGGGAGATGGTCGCGTCGATCTCGCCCGCCTCGATGGCGTCCAGCTCGGCCTTGATGCCGTCGTTCGACACGATCGTGATGTGCCCAGGCGCACCGGCTTTCACCAGTTTGTTGCTGCGCCGCAGCAGCGCCATCGTCGATTGCAGGAATACGCCGCCCGCCTGCATGTAGATGCCGTTGATGTCGGGGTCGGTCAGCAGCTTGTCCTGGAGGCCCGAGACGGCGCGGTCGCCCTTCCAGTCGGTGGGGATCTCGATCACCTTGATGCCGGGGTATCGCGTCTTCATGCACTCCGCGAACGCCTCGGACCGATCGCGTCCGTTGATCGAACTCAGGTCGCCCTGGAATTCGACGACTTTGCCTGCGCCCTCGAGGGTTTCACCGAGGTAGATGCACGACTTCGTGCCGTAGGCGCGATTGTCCGCGCGCACGACCATGTACACGCCGCCGCTGTCCGGCCGGGTGTCCACGCTGACCACCGGCACGTTCTTGGCGGCGGCCGCGGTGAGGGCGGGCTTCACCGCGGCGGTGTCCTGCGGCGCCATGATGATCGCCTTGACGTTCTTGGACAGCAGGGTGTCGACGTTCGATTTGAGGCGGTTCGCGTCGTTGTCGGAGGAAGTGTTCTCCAGCTTCACCCCCGCGGCAGCCGCTTTCGGGCCCAGGTAGCCCGCGTAGGCGCTCCAGAAGTCGGAGTCCGAGCGGGGCTGGTCCGCGCCGACCAGCACACCGTTGTCGGCGCCGCTGCCCACGGTGACGACGGGTGCGCCGGGACCGGTCCCGGTGGACTCCCGGGTGCAGGCAGCACCGGCGGCGATGACCAGTGTGGCGCCGAGGGCTACGCCGATGAGGCTGGCGGTTTTCATGAGTTCTCCTGCTGTCGGGTCGGGCGGACCTGCGGATCCGCGCGCCACGCGGCTCCGGTCGGATAGGTGAAGTCGCGCAACGAGTCCGGCCGCATCTCCGCGCTGAAACCGGGCTCGCGCGGGGCGCGGTAGCGGCCGCCGACCACGCGCACCGGATGCCGGAAATGCTCGTGCAGATGGTCGACGAATTCGATCGCGCGGTCGTCGGTGGTTCCGGTGATCGCGACGTAGTCGATCATCGCCAGGTGCTGGACCAGTTCACACAGTCCGACGCCGCCCGCGTGCGGCACCACCGGAACGCCGAACTTGGCGGCCAGCAACAGAATCGCCAGATTCTCGTTCACGCCGGCCACCCTGGCCGCGTCGATCTGCAAGATGTCCACCGAGCCGGCTTGCAGCAGCTGTTTGAACAAGATCCGGTTCTGGCCGTGCTCGCCGGTCGAGATCCGCACCGGGGCAACGCGTTTGCGGATCGCGGCGTGGCCGAGGATGTCGTCCGGACTGGTCGGCTCCTCGACCCAGGCCGGATTCGCCTGCGCCAGGCGCGAAATCCAGTCCACGGCGGCGTCGACGTCCCAGCGCTGATTCGCGTCGACGGCCAGCCCGATGTCGGGTCCGATCGCCTCCCTGGCCACCTTGATCCGGCGCACGTCCTCCTCGACGTCGCGGCCGACCTTGATCTTGATGGTGCCGAACCCGTCGGCCACCGCCTGCCGGGCCAGCCGGGCCAGCTTGTCGTCGGAATAGCCGAGCCAGCCCGGCGAGGTCGTATAGGCCGGATATCCGATGTCCAGCAGCCGAGCCGTCCGCTCGGTCTTACCCGGCTCGGCCCGGCGGAGGATCGCCAACGCCTCGACCGGGGTGAGCGCGTCGGTCAGATAGCGGAAGTCGATCAGGTCGACGATCTGCTCCGGCGACATCTCAGCGACCAACTGCCACACCGGTTTTCCGGCCAGCTTGGCGGCGAGGTCCCACGCGGCGTTGAGTACCGCGCCGACCGCCATATGCATGACGCCCTTCTCCGGTCCGAGCCAACGCAATTGGGAATCGGCGGCGAGGTCGCGGGCGAATCCTCCGAGGTTCCCGGCGATTTCGGCCACCGAGCGGCCGAGCACCAGATGCTCGAGCGACTGGATCGCGACCCGTTGCACATCGTTGCCGCGCCCGATGGTGAACGCGAATCCGTGCCCCTGCGGACCCGTCGGATCGTCGGTCCGCAGGATCACGTAAGCGGCGGAATAGTCGGGGTCGGGGTTCATCGCGTCCGAGCCGTCCAGCTCGCGCGACGTCGGGAACCGGACGTCTAAGGTGTCCAGCGCCGTGAGGTGCGCCATGGGGGGATCCTCGTTCCAGATAGTGATCTGGGTCACGACTATACATCGGATGTCTGTTCGCGCAACGTGAGATGGAAGATTCGTCAATCCTGGTTGCGCAGTGGCAATCTGGCGCGAGCCGCGCGGATTGGTGTTATGTTCGCCGGTATTAAACATCGGACCTGTCCGGTGACGTGCCTCGCGCACCGGAACCGAGGTGAGAAGGTGGTCGGTATGTCGTCGCATGACCCGCTCGACGGACTGGTAGCAGTGGTTACCGGGGGCGCGTCCGGCATCGGGAAGGCGGTCACCGAGTCGCTCGCCGCGGCCGGCGCACGGGTGGCCGTCCTCGATCTGAACCCCGCCGACGCCTCGGAGGTCGCGCTGCGGTGCGATGTCGCCGACGACGACTCGGTGCGCGGCGCGATCGCGGGCGTCGTCGACACCTTCGGCCGGATCGACATCCTGGTCAACAATGCGGGCATCGGCGCGCAGGGAACCATCGCGGACAACCCCGACGACGAATGGCGGCGGGTGTTCGAGGTCAATGTGTTCGGCACGGTGCGCGTTTCCCGCGCCGCACTCCCCTCTCTGCGCCGGTCGCCGGCCGCGGCGATCGTGAACATCTGCTCGATCGCGGCCACCACCGGGCTGCCGGACCGCGCGGTCTACAGCGCGAGCAAGGGCGCGATCCTCTCCCTCACTCGTGCGATGGCCGCCGACCATCTCCGGGAGGGCGTTCGGGTGAACTGCGTCAATCCCGGCACCGTCGACACGCCCTGGGTGCAGCGACTTCTGGCGTCGAGCGCGGATTCCGATGCCGAGCTGGCCGCGCTACAGGCCCGGCAGCCGCACGGGCGGCTCGTCACGGCTCAGGAAGTCGCCGGGGCGGTCACCTATTTGGCCGGTCCGGCGGCCGCGTCCATCACCGCGACGATGCTGGAGGTCGACGGCGGGATGCACTCCCTGCGCTTGCGTGCGGCGGCGCAGGTGGCCGGGGCGGCGCGATGACCGCGCGCAGGCTGCCGCGGCCGCGCGAGCTGGCGCCGCTGGTCAAGTTCAAGCGTCCGTTCGGCGGGCGGGCAGGCAAACTCGCTCGCGCGCAGACGATCTGGGATCTGCGCGAACTGGCGCGCAAGCGCACGCCGAAGGTCGCGTTCGACTACGCCGACGGCGCCGCCGATGCCGAACTCAGCCTCGCGCGAGCGCGGGAAGCGTTCTCCGACATCGAGTTCCGGCCGGCGATCCTGCGCGACGTCAGCAAGGCCGACCCGTCGGTCCAGGTGCTCGGCCGGACTTCCGCGCTGCCGTTCGGTATCGCGCCCACCGGGTTCACCAGAATGCTGCACACGGCGGGCGAATTGGCGGGAGCGCGGGCGGCTGAACGCGCGGGCATCCCGTTCACGTTGTCCACCATGGGAACCACCGCGATCGAAGACGTCGCCGCACGAACCGGCGCCGACGCCCGCAACTGGTTCCAGCTCTACATGTGGACCGACCGTGATCGCTCGTTGGCGCTGGTCGAGCGCGCCGGCAACGCGGGATTCGACACACTGGTCGTCACGGTCGACGTGCCGGTGGCCGGAAACCGGATGCGCGACGTGCGCAACGGCATGACCATCCCGCCGTCGATCACGCTGACCGGCGCGTTCGACGCCTTGCGCAAGCCATCGTGGTGGTGGGACTTCCTCACCACCGAGCCGCTGTCGTTCGCCTCGCTGGATCGCTGGTCGGGGACGGTGGCCGACCTGATCGGCGTCATGTTCGATCCGACCGTCACCTTCGACGACCTGGCCTGGATCCGGGAAACCTGGCCGGGCAAGCTGCTGGTGAAGGGCGTGCAGACGGTGGACGACGCCAAGCGCCTGGCCGGGCTCGGCGTCGACGGCGTCGTCCTGTCCAATCACGGTGGGCGGCAACTGGATCGCGCGCCCGTCCCGCTGCACCTGCTGCCCAGCGTGGTCCGCGAGGTGGGCGACGACCTGGAGATCCACCTCGACACCGGCATCATGCACGGCGCCGACATCGTCGCCGCCCTCGCGCTCGGCGCACGCTTCACCCTGATCGGGCGGGCCTACCTGTACGGGTTGATGGCCGGTGGTGAGGCCGGGGTCGACCGCACCATCGAGATTTTCCGCACGCAGGTCGTCCGGACCATGAAGCTGCTCGGCGTCGGCTCGGTCGAGGAACTCGAGCCGGCGCACGTGCGATTGCTCGAACGGTATCGAGCGCGCGAATAGGGTTACCGCTGTGCTGGTTTGGTGATCAGCGGCAGATCAAGGGCGGTCAGGATGCCCGCGGGCGCCTCGACCACCGCGGGGATGGCGTTGACGATGCGCATGGCGGTGGCGAGCAGGGTGGCGTGGTTGTGGTCGCCGTTGTGGCTGGAGGTCACCAAATCCATGGCGTAACTGGGTTCGCCGGTGATCTCCACGCGGTAGGAGCCCTCGTGGTGGGCGGGTTGCGGCCAGTCCGGGCAGAGGTCGGGGTGCAGGCGGGTGATGTGTTCGAGGACCGTGACCGGGGTGTCGCCGACCATGCCGCGCACCTCGAAACGCAGTGCGGCGGCGGTGCCTTCGGCGATGTGGCCGGTGGCGATGTCGAAGGCGTGGGTGGCCGGGATGCGCTGGTAGGTCTCGGTGACGGCGTCCAACGTGACGCCGATGCCCGCGGCGAGCTGACGGACGGTGCCGCCCCAGGCGAGGGACAGCACGCCGGGCTGGAGCAGCATCGGGATGTCGTCGAGCGGTTTGCCGAATCCCATGATGTCGAACATGACCTCGCGGTTGTCGTAGCTGGCGTAGTCGACGATCTCGATGCAGCGGAGTTCGTCGATGCGCAGGCAGGTACCCGCGAGGGCAAGCGGCAGTAGGTCGTTGGCGAAGCCCGGGTCGATGCCGTTGACCCACAGCGACGAATTGCCCTGCGCCGCAGCGTCCTGTATCGGCTTCAACAGTTCGTCGGGCAGGACGCCGTAGGGGTACTGGAAGAACACCGGGGCGCACGCGACGACATTGATTCCGGCCCTGAGGATTCGTTGCAGGTCGCCGATGGCGTCCATCAGGCGGTTGTCCGTCATCGAGCAATAGACGACGCAGTCGGGTTTCGCGGCGAGGATCGCCTCGGTGTCCGTCGTCGCGGTCACGCCGACCGGATGTTCGAGCCCGGCAAGGCTTCCGGCGTCCGCTCCGTCCTTCTTCGGGCCGGAGACCCATACGCCGGACAGTTCCAAGTCGGGGTTGGCGATGACGCCGGCCAGGGCGTGCCTGCCGACATTGCCGGTGCCCCACTGCACTACGCGATAGGTCATGTCAGATCCGGAATCGGGAGGTCGAGGTTCGGGGTGATCAGGCCGCCGTCGGGTTCGAGGATCTTGCCCGTGACGTACTTGCCGGCCGGGGACACCAGGTAGAGGGCGGCCGCGGCGATGTCTTCGGGGTCGCCGATGCGGTGCAGCGGTGTCTTGGTTTCCAATTGGGTGCGCATCGCGTCGTTGCTCGCGACGATCTCCAAGGCAGAGGTCAGGATCGAGCCCGGCGCAATGGCATTCACCCGGATGCGCGGATTCAGGTCCAGGGCAGCGAGTTTGGTGTAGTGCGCGAGGGCGGCCTTGGCGGTGCCGTATGCCGCGAAGGCCCGGCCAGGCAGCCTGCCCATGGTCGAGGTGATGTTGAGAATCGAACCGCCACCGGCGGTTTCGAGGATGCGCGGCACCGCCGCCCGGACGAGGGCGTGCGCGTTGGTGACGTTGAAGTTGAACGCGTCCACCAGCGCCTGCGGGGTGGTGTCGAGCAGCGGGCACGGCATGGCGCCGCCGACATTGTTGACCACGATGTCGAGCCGGCCGAACCGCTCCACCGCGATCGCGGCCAGCGCCGCGGTGGCCTCGATATCGCTCAGGTCCGCGGGCACCACGTGCGCCTGGCGGCCCACCGCGGTGATCCGCTCGGCGACCTCGTCCAACTGGCTCTTGGTGCGGGCCGCGATGACGACGTCCGCGCCCGCCTCGGCGAACGCCACCGCGATCGCCGCCCCCAGGCCGCGGCCCGCGCCCGTCACGATGGCGACCTGCCCGTCTATGCGGAACCGATCCAGAATCATTCGCGCTCCATCCATGCCGTCCCGACCCCACGCAGACCTGCGGTTGTCGAATATTCGACAATCAATGCACTAATATTCGACACATAGTAGGTCGCTCGCCCGAGCAGAAACAAGGGGTTCCGTCATGCCGGACCGATCCGCGTCCCCGCCGACGCGCCGTGTCGTCGACATCGTTTCACTGCTCGCTACGTCCACCGAACCGATCAGCATCGCTGGGATCGCCGAGCGGCTCGACATCGCCCGGGCGACGGCCACCGCGATCCTGACCGAGCTGGACGCGGCCGGGTGGGTCGGCCGGGACGCGCACCGCGGGTATGTGATCGGCCCGGCCCTGGCCGGACTGCCCGGTGCCGCACTCCCCCACGGAGTCGGCGCGATCCTCGCGACGCTCGCGGCACGGACGGGCTCCGGGGCGACGTTCAGCCGGATCGAGCCCGACCGGCTCACCGTGCTCGACGTCCGGCACGGCACCGACCGGGTCGTGCCGGGAATCCCTGCCGGACATCGCATTCCACTCCAGTTCCCGGCCGGGGCGAGCGTGATGCCGTGGCGTTCGGCGAGCGAGCAGAACGCCTGGACCGCGACCGCCGCCGGTGCGGACCGGCGCACAGCCGGCACGTTGCTCGCGCTCGTCCGCGACCGTGGGGTCGCCGTCTTCCGGCCGCGCGCCGACGACGCGGGCATGGTCGACCTGCTCGCCGATCTGCTCGGCGCGGTGGGATCCGAACTGCTGCAACCACATCTGCGCACCCGCGCCCTCCGCCAGCTCGCCGCGCTCACGTCACGGCCGTTCACCAGAGCCGAATTGGACTCCGACGACGCCCTTCCGGTGAGTTACCTCGCCGCACCCGCCTTCGACGCGACCGGCACCGCCGCCTACGAGGTGCAGCTCGGCCCGCTGCGCTCCGAGGCCTCCAAACCCGAACGGGACGAATACATTTCGGCGACCCTCGATGCCGCACGCCAACTGACCACAGCGCTTTCCCAAGCGACGCACCGCTGATCAGGCAGGCTCCTGCGGGAGGAAGGTGCTCCTCCTGCGGCGCGACCCCTGTTCCGGCAGCCAGCGACAGGCCGTGAGCGCGTCGTCGACGACAGCGGGGAAGACCGCCTCGGGCGCCAGCCGATAGTCCGGTGACCGCAAGCCGGTGGGGTGTCCTATCGTTGCCAGGGGTTTTGGCGCTGCTGGAATGTGGACGGGGCGGGTATGGGTAAACAGAATCGGCGGAAACGTACGGGGCGG
The DNA here is from genome assembly GCF_040681495.1 of Nocardia sp. NPDC051756. Lineage (NCBI taxonomy): Bacteria > Bacillati > Actinomycetota > Actinomycetes > Mycobacteriales > Nocardiaceae > Nocardia > Nocardia sp. NPDC051756. The sequence continues at coordinate 162,639 of NZ_JBFAYV010000014.1, forward strand.
CGGCCGGAGAACGGCGCGGCCAGCGCTTCCTGGTCTACGCAGCAGGAGTCCGCGGCTCCGGTGGACGCGGAGCAGATCGCCAATGCGTTGATGGCGGCAGCGATGGAGACCGCGCAAGGCGCATCCTCGGCGGCTGGACGCTGTGCGACGGCACTTGCCGGAGACGGTCCGCTGAGCGCACAGGTGGAGCACGGCGCGGATCTCGCGGGTCAGCACATCATCACCCGGGTCTTTCAGCACGGCTGGCTGCCCGAGGACGTGCACCAGGCCGCGCGGCGGCACGTCGACGAGTACGCGGTCACCCTGCTGACCGACGTGATCGCCGCGTATATGCAGCCGTTCGCCGGCGTACCGGTCGACGAGACCTGGCGTACGCAGGTGGACGCGCTCGATGCCGTCGTCTGGTGGTCGTCCTCGGCGCCGCACCTCGGACAGTGGGCGGCGAAGCAGCTGCTGACCCCGGTCGAGGCGGTCACCACCGTGGTGCAAGCGCTGGCGCTGCTGATCCGGCTGCCGCGGCTCGAACTCATTCGCCCGCTACCCGGCACCGCGCAACCGAGCGCTTCGGCGCATCACCATGTCGACGAGAAGATCCTGAGCCGGGTCCGCGGGTTGCTCGCGAAGGCCGAGTCGACCACGTTTCCGGATGAGGCCGAGGCGCTTTCGGCGAAAGCACAAGAGTTGATGACCAAGTACGCGGTCGATCGCGTGCTGGTCGACGCGGACACCTCGATGCCCGATCTGCCTGGGGCAGCGCGGATCTGGCTGGACACGCCCTATGTCGACGCCAAAGCGCTGCTGGTCGACGTGGTCACCGACGCCAACCGCTGCCGCGCGATCTTCTCCTCGGCCTGGGGGTTCATGACCATCGTCGGCGACGATGGCGACCTGGAGGTCATCGAGCTGCTGACCACCTCGCTGCTCGTCCAGGCCACCAGGGCGATGATCGCCAGCGGCAACCAGACCGAGCGCAGCGCCGACTCCCGCAGCCGGTCTTACCGCAAGTCGTTCCTGATCGCCTACGCCACCCGAATCGGCGAGCGACTGGCCGCGGCGAACGAGGCGACGATCGCGAAATCGGCTGACGCCGAACGACTTCTACCCGTCCTCGCCTCGCACCAGCTGAAGGTGGACAAGGCCTTCGACACCCTGTTCCCGGCGGTACGCAACCGCGGTGTCTCGATCCCCAACGCCAACGGCTGGGATGACGGGCGGGCCGCCGCCGACAATGCCGAACTCGGTGCGCGCGGCCGGAAATAGCGTTATCCGCGCACTGTGTCCGGCTGGGGCTCCAATGGGAACACGGCGCGGTCGAGGTCGGGTATCCAGCAGTCGGCCGCGATGTCGCTGTTGTAGTTCTCGCGGAAGTGGCTGACCAGGGCGGGCAGGTCCGGGTGGGTGTTGGTGACGTCCCACAGGAACGCATGCGGGTAGGCAGGTGTGGGATCCACGATCGGCACCCGCCGAATGTGCGGGTGCCAAGGGCTTTTGAAGCCGTCACCGCTGAACGTGGCCAGGGTGTCGGACGCGGCGATCCGGTCGACCAGGATCTCGATGGGCGCGGGGCCGCGCGTGGCGTCGGGGTTGCCGAGCACCTCGGGCCGCCGGGTCGTGTCGATTGCGATGCCGCTGAAATCGCTCAGGTCCCGGTAGTAGTCGGACCACTCGGACGGGACCGCGGCACCGGGCACCCACACAGTGAAGGCACGGATGTCATGCAGCGTCACCGCGGGCCGACCGGCGAGCGGATGATTTCGGCCGACCAGTAGGTGCAGTGGCTCCAAATACGCTGGGGCGGCAGCAATCTGGGCGGGCAGTGGACGAGGTCCGCCGTGTGCCCTGGCGAACGCCGCGTCCGCGCGACCGCTCAGTAACGCGTCGCGCGATGTGGTGAAGGCATTCGACAGGACGATCTCCGTATCGGTGCCGGGGTGGCGGTCGAGATAGAACTGTAAGGCCTGCATCGCGGCCTGTCGCTCACCGAGGACGGCCACCCGCAGCGGGCCCGGGTTGTCCCGTACGGCCGCGACCGCCTCGCCGACCATGGCCAGTAACGACCTGGCGTGCGGCAGCAGCCTGGCGCCGGCGGTGGTCGGGGTGATCCCGGTGTGGATCCGTTCGAACAGCGTTGCGCCCAACTGGGTTTCCAGCTTCACGATGCGCTTGGAGATCGCCTGCTGGCTGAGCCCGAGTACGTCGGCGGCCAGGCTGAACTGGCGGTGGTCCGCCGCGGCGACAAAAGCTCGGACGGCGGCTAGGTCGAGGTCTGTCGTCATCACCTCGATATACAACCATCAGTTGTATCCACGAGCATGTCTATTGTTCGACTGGCCGCATTTCACCTGGTCACATGGTGCCGAAAGCTGTGGCGCCCCGACTGTTCGGACAACCGGACAGCGAGCGCCACTCTCGTCGAGGGCACAGGTGATCCGATGACAGGCGCGTCTTTCGTGCATCTACACAACCACACCGAGTACTCGATGCTCGACGGCATGGCGAAGATGGGTCCGCTGTTCGCCGAGGCCGAACGTCTCGGCATGCCTGCGGTGGCGATGACCGATCACGGCAACATGTACGGGGCGGCGGAGTTCTTCCGGCAGTCGAAGCGGTCGGGGGTCAAGCCGATCATCGGGATCGAGGCGTATGTCGCGCCCGAGTCGCGGTTCTCGAACAAGCGGGTGTTCTGGGGTGATCCGGCGCAGAAGGGCGACGACGTGTCGGGCTCGGGCGCGTACCTGCATCTGTCGATGTTCGCCAGAAACGCGGTCGGCCTGCGCAATCTGTTCAAGTTGTCGTCGCTGGCGTCGTTCGAAGGACAGCTGGGCAAGTGGCCGCGGATGGACGCCGAACTGATCGCCGAGCACGCCGAGGGCATCGTCGCGACCACCGGCTGTCCATCCGGTGAGGTGCAAACCCGGCTGCGGCTCGGGCAATTCGACGCAGCCTACGACGCGGCGGGCCGGTGGCGGGAGATCTTCGGGCCGGAGAACTTCTTCCTCGAGCTGATGGATCACGGGCTGAGCATCGAACGCCGGGTCCGGGCGGATCTGCTGTCGGTCGGCGCGAAGGTCGGGCTGACGCCGTTGGCGACCAACGACTGTCACTACGTGCTGCGGGAGCAGGCGTCGGCGCACGAGGCGATGTTGTGCGTGCAGACCGGGAAGACGCTGTCGGATCCGACCCGATTCCGGTTCGACGGCGACGGCTACTACCTCAAGTCGGCGGCCGAGATGCGGGCGCTCTGGGACGACGAGGTGCCCGGGGCCTGCGGTGCGACCCTCGCCGTGGCCGAGCGGGTCGAGCCCTACGACGAGGTGTGGGAGTTCCGGGATCGGATGCCGGTGTTTCCGGTGCCGGACGGTCACACCGAGGACAGTTGGCTGCGTCGGGAGGTCGACGCGGGGCTGCGGTGGCGGCTCCCGGCGGGTGTGCCCGAAACCTACCGTCGGCGTGCGGAATTCGAGCTGGACATCATTCGAGACAAAGGGTTTCCCGCGTACTTCCTGGTGGTCGGCGATCTGGTCGCGCATGCCCGGCAGGCGGGGATCCGCGTCGGTCCGGGTCGAGGCTCGGCAGCGGGCTCGCTGGTCGCCTATGCGCTGGCGATCACCAATATCGATCCGATCGAGCACGGGCTGCTGTTCGAACGGTTCCTCAATCCGGAACGACCGTCGGCGCCGGATATCGATATCGACTTCGACGACCGGCGGCGCGGGGAGATGATCCGCTACGCCACCGATCGGTGGGGTGCGGACAAGGTGGCGCAGGTGATCACCTTCGGCACGATCAAGACGAAGGCGGCGATCAAGGACGCCGCGCGGGTGAATTTCGGTCAGCCCGGGTTCGCCATCGCCGACCGTATGACCAAGGCGTTGCCGCCCGCGGTGGCGGCCAAGGACATCTCGGTCGCGGGCATCACCGACCGCGGGCACGATCGTTACGGCGAGGCCGCCGAGGTGCGGGCGCTGATCGAGAACGACCCGGATGTGCGCCGAATCTATGACACCGCAGTGGGATTGGAAGGAATCGTCCGCGGTGCCGGCGTGCACGCGTGTGCGGTCATCCTGTCCAACGAGCCGCTGCTCGACACCGTCCCGCTGTGGCGGCGACCGCAGGACGGCGCGATCATCACCGGCTGGGACTACCCGTCGTGTGAGGACATCGGGTTGCTCAAGATGGACTTTCTCGGGCTGCGCACGCTGACGGTGATCGGGGACTGCCTGGACAACATCCGCGCCAATCGCGGTATCGAGATCGACCTGGACACCCTCGCCCTCGATGACGAACACGCTTACGCGATGCTCGCCCGTGGCGACAATCTCGGTGTGTTCCAAATGGATTCGGCCGGAATGCGGGAGCTGTTGCTACGGATGGCGCCCACCGAGTTCAACGATCTGATCGCGTCCAACGCGCTGTATCGGCCGGGGCCGATGGGGGTCGGTGCGCACTGGGCCTACGCCGACCGTAAGAACGGACGCGAGGCGGTCACGCCTATCCACCCTGAACTGGACGAACCGCTACGAGACATTCTGGCCGAAACCTACGCGCTGATCGTCTATCAGGAGCAGATCATGCAATTGGCGCAGCGGGTGGCCGGGTACTCGCTCGGGCAGGCCGATCTGCTGCGGCGCGCGATGGGCAAGAAGAAGCCGGAAGTGCTCGCCATGGAATTCGAGAACTTCCGGAAAGGCATGCGCGACAACGGATACAGCGATGCGGCGATCACGGCGCTGTGGGATGCGGTGCTGCCGTTCGCCGGCTACGCCTACAACAAGTCGCATGCCGCGGGCTACAGCCTGGTGATGTATTGGACCGCCTATCTGAAGGCGAACTATCCGGCGGAGTTCATGGCCGCGCTCCTCACATCCGTCGGGGACGACAAAGACAAGTCGGCGATCTATCTGGCGGATTGCCGTAAGCGCGGTATCCGGGTGCTCTCGCCTGATGTCAATCACTCCGTGGGGACGTTTTCCAGTGTGGGAGAGGATATTCGGTTCGGGCTCGGCGCTGTCCGCAATGTGGGTGAGCCGGTCGTGGCGGCCATTGTCCAGGCGCGGGAACGTGGCGGGGCGTTCGGCGGGTTCTCCGATTACCTGGCGAAGGTCGATGCGGTCGGGTGTGCCAAGAAGGTTGTCGAATCGTTGATCAAGGCGGGTGCTTTCGACTCGCTCGGTCATCCGCGTAAGGGGCTGCATCTGATCCACGGGGCTGCGGTCGACGCGGTGATGAACACCAAGAAGGCTGCCGCGCGTGGGCAATTCGATCTGTTCTCCGCCGAGAGCGATGCGGCCGATACGCTCGGTTCTGTTTTCGAGGTCCCGGTGCCGGATCACGAATGGGACAACCGGCAACTGCTCGCCTTCGAACGGGAGATGTTGGGGCTCTATGTCTCCGGCCATCCGCTCGATGCGGTCGCGCATCTGCTCGCCGCTCGTTGTGATACCCCCATCGTCACGATCGCCGAAGGTCGGGTACCGCACGGTCGGCAGATCTTGGTGGGCGGCATCGTGGCTGCGATCGATCGACGGGTGACGAAGAAGGGTGAGCCGTGGGCGATCGTGCGGTTGGAGGATCTGGATGCGAGCACCGAGGTTCTGTTCTTCCCCGCGGCCTACGCTTCGGCGGCGACCGTTCTAGCCGAGGATGCCGTCGTGGTGGTCTCGGCCCATGTCAGTATTCGGGAGAACCGGCTGTCTGTGCTCGGCGATCAAGTCACGGTTCCCGATCTGGGCGGGCTCGCCGTGGGAAGCCCGGTCACTGTGACGATTCCGGTCTCCGCCTGCACACCTGAGAATGTGCGCACGCTGCGTGAGACGCTCGAACGTCACACGGGGTCGGTAGAGGTTCGGATCAGGCTCGTCGGCAAGGCCGGACCGCAGTTGCTCGCGATCGATCCGAAGTTCCGCGTCGCTACCTCGCCGGCGTTGATGGGTGAACTCAAGGCGCTGTTCGGGCAGGCATGTCTGGTCGCCGGCTCAATGGGGTGAACGAATTCTGAAGTCGCTACTCGACCTTCTCGAAGGGCGTGGGACTTTGGCCGGTCCAGCGATACAGGTGGGCGGTGCCGGTTTGTTCGGTGCTGCCAGCCGATTTCACGGTTCCGGACGTGGCGACGTAGTAGCGGCCGTCGCCCAAGGAGATCAATCCGTATGGAGCGTGGAACTGCCAGCCTCGGGTGCCGGAACGGTCATCCTGCTGGCCGCCCGGGGCCAGCGACAGCACTTGCGCCTGTTCGGGTCGGGTTTGTCCGATCAGGTCCTGGCGTTGGGGCTGCTGCTTCGTCTCGATCATGAAGAAGGGGTAGTTGGGGAACTGCGGCTTCTTGCCCGGGTAGACGGCCAGGAACCAGTTGCCGGTGTGCCGATCGAACTCGAGGTTCTGCACACCGAAGGTGGTGTTTCCGGTGCGGACGAAGTACTTGCCGTCGGGCGCCGCGGGTCCGCTCGTGTGCGGGGATCGCTGGGTGAGCGGCCGCTCGTAATCGCGCCAGCGGCTGGTGTCGTATTGGAGGATTACCTGGTAGTCGTTGTCATTTCGGCTGTTCTCGGCGTAGATGCCGTAGGCGACGGTGAGCTTCTGGTCGCCGTCGCGGCTGCCGAAGGCCGGCCCGAAGGCCACGCCGTCGATGCCGCTGCATCCGTAGCGGTGGTCGGGGGTCGCGGCCGTGTCGCCGTCGAACTTGCCGTCGCCGTTCATGTCCGCGGTGTAGTCGGCGACCACCTCGCGCAGATACACCGTGCTGACGATGCCGGTGGATTCCGCGTTCATGTTCGGTTCGGTGATCCGGTCGACATCGATGATCGCGATGTAGAACGCTTGCGCGGCTTTGTATTCCAGTGAGCCGTAGACGCGGCCGTCCCGCTCGTCGAAGGCGAGATCGCCCAGGTGGCCGGTGAATCCGGTCAGGGTGCCGAGCACCGTTCCGCGCAGATCGGTCTTCACCAACAGGTCGGTGAACGAGAAGTACATGAACCCGTTGCGGGTGTCGATCGCGATGCCCTGTACGTGGCCGGATTTCCAAGTGCCGCCGAATATTTCGTTCGGCAGCTGCTGGGGTTCGGCGCCGGCGGGCGGCAAGGCGGTCAGCGCTGCCGCGAACAGGGTCAGCAAACCGAGACGCAGTATCCGGGCCAACACGGGCACCTCCATCGTCGAACGACGTCGATGCGGTGAGGTTAGGCCGGCGAACCTACCGCGTATCGACCACGCGGAGAACGGCATTCGACGGGCCGGTGAGCGGAAGGTCGGAAAACGACGAAAGCCCCTGACCGAAGTCAGGGGCTTTCGCGAAATATGTTCCGGCGGTGTCCTACTCTCCCACACCCTGTCGAGTGCAGTACCATCGGCGCTGGCAGGCTTAGCTTCCGGGTTCGGAATGGGACCGGGCG
>NZ_JBFAYV010000015.1:0-158442 GCF_040681495.1 Nocardia sp. NPDC051756
CATTTCCGGCCGGAGTTCCTCAACCGTATCGATGATGTGATCGTGTTCCATCAGCTCACGACCGATCAGATCGTGCAGATGGTCGATTTGATGATCGGCCGGGTCGGTGTCCAGTTGAAGAACAAGGACATGTCGATGGAGCTCTCCGAGCAGGGCAAGGCGTTGCTGGCCAAGCGTGGCTTCGATCCGGTGCTGGGTGCGCGTCCGTTGCGGCGCACGATCCAGCGTGAGATCGAGGACCAGCTCTCGGAGAAGATCCTCTTCGGCGAGATCGGGCCCGGGCAGACCGTGTTCGTCGATGTCGAAGGCTGGGACGGCGAAGGCACCGGCGAAGACGCCAAGTTCACCTTCACCGGCAAGACGAAGCTCACCAAGGCCGACGACAAGGGCGACGAAAAGCCCGAGGTCGTGCTGACCGGCGCTGCCGAAGGCACCGCCGCCGAAGCCTCCGGCGAGTAAAAAGCACCACCCGAAAGGCCCGCTTCCCTTGGGAGGCGGGCTTTTTCGCGTCAGCGCTTCCGAGATCGTTGGTTTCGCATGTCCACGGGAGTACCGGCGCAAAGGTGGAGCCTAAATCGACTGGCCTAGCGCACATGAAATATCTATCAGACGCGAAAAATATCGTATTGAGTGATGTTATCGCAGAACGTGATGATATTATTAGTGTATGACTGACGAGCATCTGCTCGATCTCGCCGACTTGGCGGAGGGGCAGTGGGGGCTGCTCACCACCAGCCAAGCCGCCACGGTCGGAGTCAGTCCAATGCAGCTCAAGCGCTATACCGACCGCGGGCTGCTTGTCCGGTTGCGTCATGGTGTCTACCGGCTCTCGGGCGTCCCCGAATCCCCCCTGGAGGCACTTCGCGCGGAATGGCTTGCGCTGGAACCCAAACGGAGCGCGGCCGACCGGCTGGGTGACCCGGTCCCGGTCGGTGTGATCAGTCATCGCTCGGCTGCGGTGCTACAGGATCTAGGCGACCTCGACGCCGACGTCCACACATTCACTGTTCCTCGACGACGCAACAGCAGTCGCAGTCCTGAGCTCGCCTTCCGGGTCGGCACGCTCGAGCGCGCCGACTGGCACCGCGTCGAAGGTCTGCCCGTCACCCGACCTCTGCGCACCGTCGTGGACCTCGCTGCCGCCTACACGGACGGCGGACACCTCGCCGCCGTCGTGCGAGACGCCATTTTGACCGGCGACACCACCTCGCGGCAGGTCGCCGACGCTCTGCGACCGTACGCTCACCACTACGGCCTGCGCCCTGGCGATGGTGCGGGACTGGTCCGCGACTTCATCATCGAAGCCGGCATTCCCGCCTCCGCTATCGAGATGGCAGCCGTCCACAGCGCGGTGCCCACGACTCAATCGGCAGAACTCGGCGACATCAATGCGGCAGTGATCAGCGCCCTGACCTCCACCCCGGAGTGGGCCGATCTACTCGCGGAGATCCGCGAGATGGTCGCCCGCAACCTCGGTCTGGCACCGAATCTCATCGCTGAGCCCGAACCCGTATACGACGCGGCGGACCGCTCGGTCGACGGCGCTACCTCGAACGACGGCGAGGATCCATGCTGAACCAGCCACGTAGATCGGCGTCTGCGTTCCGGATGTCACTCAACGCCAAGGTCAAACAGGTCGTGCGCGCAACTGGGCGACCACCTGCTCAGATCCACCGTGAGTTCTACCTGCTCAGATTTCTCGGCCGCGTCTTCTCCGACGCCGACAGTCCATGGGTACTCAAAGGTGGCAGTGGTCTGCTGGTGCGTATCACCGACAGCGCTCGCTACAGTCGCGATATCGACATCCTGCGGATCGACGTCGACGCAGACCAAGCTGTGACCGAACTCCAGCAGCTCTGTGCGACTCCCAGCGACCTCGACCCGTTGACCTTCCAGGTGCGCCGCGGAAAGAACGACCCTGCCACCTCACTCAGCGCGCAACTGGTGACCACGGTCTATTACGGTGCCACCGAGCTCCACCATTTCCCCATTGATCTCTCGATCAGATCTACCCTGGCTTCCGTCGTCGACCGGGTTGAACCGGTAACGGTCCTCGACCTCGACGACTTCGCCGACTTGCCGCCGTTTCGCTGCCTTTCTCTAGCCGATCAGATCGCGGACAAGATTGCCGCGATGTATGAAGTCCACGGTTCCAACGCCGCGCCGTCCACCCGCTGGCACGATCTGGTCGATCTGTTGCTCATCATCGATAGATTTCCCATCGATGCCGCCAAAACCCTGCGAGCACTTCGGATTCAGCAACAACGACGTGATCACCTGACCTTGCCCAGAGCTGTCATCCGGCCTGGATCCGGATGGGACACGGGATACCCGCGTGAAGCCGTCGGCACCTCACTGCCGCCTGACCTGCACGGCCTCGACGCCGCGCTGGTCGCGCTCGCCAGGTTTGCCGATCCTCTGCTGGATGGAACCATGCCGACCGGTACTTGGGACCCGCGCGCCAGCCGATGGGATACCCACGCGCCTGACTGAACGGACTGTCAGCGCATGGGGAGTTCGCGGGGGAGGGCGCCTAGTTCGAAGCGGAAGGCGGGCTTCAGGAGGGTGGCTACCCACTGGGCGGGGAGCCGGCCTAGGTAGCGGGGGCGGACCGCCAGGGTCCAGTTGAGGCGGGTGCGGCGGCCGGCGTCTAGGGACTCGATCGAATACTCCTCGCACCAGGAGCCGAAGAACGGGAGGGTGGCGTCGGTGGCGGTGTAGACGATGCGGCTGCCCTTGTCCCAGTGCAGGATCCGCTCGTGCTGGGCGTAGATCAGCCAGCGGTCCAGATACATCTGGAAGTCGCGCACGGTGCCGGGGCCGGGGGTTTCGCCGTCCGGGTAGCGGCAGCCCCAGACGGTCGGCAGCCAGGACCACATGCGCGGGCCGGAGATCACCGACCAGACGTCGTCGGGTGGTGCGTCGTAGTCGAATCGGAGGCGGCTGACGAACGGGGCGGTGGCGAAGAAGACCGGGTAGGTGTCGCCATCGATCGGGGATGCCTTGAAGCGCATGCTCTTTCGTCTCCTCAGACCGTGGCCGGTGCGGCGTGCTCGGATCGGGTCGCTGTCGCGGGCAGCGTCGCGTAGGTGTAGTCGTCGAGCGGGTAGGTGACGCCCTCGCGTCGGCTCTGCACCAGGCTGCTCGGCCGGACGTACGGCGAATCACCCTGGGAATTCACGAAATACGTGTTCGATCCGGCGCAGTGCACGGAGAAGTAGTACGCGAGATTGCGGCCACGGCGCATCAGCATGGCGTGATAGCGCTGCTGGGCTTCCCTGCGGACCTCGGTTCTGGTCGCGCCGCGGGTCCGGGCGGTATCGATGGCCCGGTTGATGTTGCGCATGGCGTTTTCCAGGATGTAGTGGAACGCGGTCCCGGTCCACGAATACGGTCCGACCATCATCCAGCGGTTCGGCAGGCCCGCCACCGCCGTGCTGTGATACGCCTGTAGCCCTTCGGCATTGAAGAAGGCGCCGAGGTCGAAGCCGTTCGCACCGACCACCGTTCCTTCGCGGTAGCTCTCCGGATCGGAGAACACCTCGTAGCCGGTCGCCAGCACCAGCGCGTCGATCGGGCGGCGCGTCCCGTCCGCCGACACGATCGCGTCCGAGCTGATCCGCGCGATCGGGTCGGTGATCAGATCGACGTTGGGGCGGTTGAAGATCGGCAGATAGTCGCCGCCGAGCGTGCCGCGGGTACAGCCCGGCCCATAGCCGGGCACCAGCTCGGCACGGACCCGCGGATCCCGGACCTTGTAGCGCAGCCAGCCCCGATACAACGCCCGCGCGCCCGCGTCCACTGGCCAGGACCCGGCGCGGAACAGCCGATTCGGCGCGTAGACCAGGCCGCGCAGGCCGACCTCCACCCCGGCCAGCGCGACGCCGTGTAGCAGCGCCGAGAGCCCCGGAATGCGCAGCGCCTGCTGCATCCACCGGGCCATCCGGAAGTCCGGCTTCGGGAAATACCACTGCGTGGTGCGCTGATACACGTCGAGGCTCGCCACCGCATCGGCGATGGCCGGGGCGATCTGCACGGTGCTGGAGCCGACGCCGACGATCGCGACCCGCTTACCGGTGAAGTCGTAGTCGTGATTCCACCGGGACGGAATCATCACCTCGCCGCGAAACTCGTCCAGGCCCGGTATGGCCGGCCGATCCTTGGGCCGCAGGTACGCCCCGACCGCGCTGATCACGAACCGGGCGGTGACCTGACCCCCGTCCGAGATGTGCAGGCGCCACAGATGATTCGCCTCGTCCCACTCCTCTTTGACGATGTCGGTGCCGAAGAGTGTCTTGCCCGCCAGCCCCGCCCGGTGCGCCAGCCCGACGTGGTAATCCTGAATCTCCTTGCCGCTGGCGAAGAATCGCTGCCAGTCGTGCTTGCGCGCGAAGGAGAACTGATAGGCCAGCGTCGGCAGATCCGCCCCGACCCCCGGATAGGTGTTGAACAGCCAGGTGCCGCCGAAGTCGGCGGCCCGGTCGACCAGCACGATATCGGTGACGCCGATCTCGGCGAGTTTGATCGCCGCGCAGATCCCGCCCGCTCCCGCGCCGATGATCGCCACCTCGAACTGTGGTTTTTCCTGCCCTGGCGCGGATGGTCCCGGCATAGCGGCTCCTGAAGTGTCTGAGACAGTACGTCTAGATTGAAGCCGTTGCCGAGGCGATACGTCAACTGTCCGGGCCTCCGGTGCCGAGGTGATCGGCACCGGAGCGCCGGTCAGCGGCCGCCGGTCGGCCCCGCGTATCGCGCGAGCACCGGGGCGAAGGCCTCGGACAACTCGCCGGGGATGATCACCTCGTCGATCCCGTACTTCGCCCTTCGATGCTCGAGCACCTCCGCGGCCGCGGCCGGGTCGGCGTCGAGCACCCCTGCCGCGCCTGCCGCCCGCAACTCATCGATGGTGCGACCGAGCCGGGTGCTGGTCCAATACGGCAGCCGGTCGCCGATGCCGATCAACTGATGACTGAACGGGATCTCCCGATCAGTGTTGTCCCGGACCACGCGAACCATGTCGGCCAGCTCCGCCTCGGTCGCCTGCGGACCGGCGGCGAGCAGGATGCGGTCGGCGAATCCCGCTGCGGCGGCGAGCATTCGCGGTCCGCTGGCGGCCACGACGACCGGCGGGGCCGGATCGACGCCCGCGCGCACCGCCGCGATCGTGTCGGCCAGCTGCGCGCGACGTTCGGCCGCGGAACCCCAAGGCATGCCCAGTCGTTCGGCCTCCGAACTGGCATCCGGGCGGCCGGAGCCGATACCGAGTTCGAACCGTCCATCCGAAAGCAGTTGCAGCGCAGCGGTTTCCCGGACGGTCGCGGCAGCGGTGCGCAGCGGTGCGGCGAGCACGTTGGGCCGCAACCGAACCGTGCTGGTGACCGCGGCCGCCGCGGCCAGCGCCGGGAACGGCGACGGGGTGTTCAACGTGTCCGGCAGCAGGATCGTCCGATAACCCCGCTGCTCGGCATCCCTTGCCGCGCTTGCCCATTCGGCCCCGGAACGCGGGGTGATGACAATGCCGAAGCGCATGCTCATTCGACCGGCCGCCTCGGTTCGCGCAGCACGGCGAGGCGGCTGCGGTACTGGTCCTCGGTGATCTCGCCGCGGGCGAAGGCGGTGCGCAGCGCGCCGACGCCGCTGTCCCGGCCGATGAACCGGCGCCGCGCGAAGAACGCCAGGGTGAGGAAGGTGATCCAGAACAGCAGCGGGAAGATCCAGAAGAACGGCCAGGGGTGCCAGCCGCCGTCGTAATGGTCGGCGAGGAAGGCGATCGCCTCGGGTTGCGTGGAAATGTTCATGCCGAAAGCCTGCGCCGTAGACCCACCCCGGGGCATCGGTCGCGCGGCGCTGCTCGACGTACGCCGCGGCGCGTATACCGGGGTACGTTGGATGGGGTTCATCGAACCGACCGGGGGTGCTCATGACCAATCCAGATCTGACCCTGATAGCCGTACTGCTCGACCGTTCCGGGTCGATGCAGTCGATCAAATCCGATACCGAGGGCGGATTCAGCGCCTTCATCGACGAGCAGCGCAAGGTGCCGAAGACGATCGAGGTGACGCTGGCGCGCTTCGACACCGAATACGAATGCGTCTACGCGAACCGTCCGCTCGCCCAGGTGCCGCCGCTCGACCTGCAACCGCGCGGCATGACCGCGCTCTACGACGCGGTGGGCCGGCTGGTCACCGACGTCGGTGCGGAACTCACGAAGCGACCGGAGGCCGAACGACCGGGCACGGTCATCGTCGTCGTGCTCACCGACGGACACGAGAATTCCAGCCGGGAGTGGTCGCACACCGCGGTGAAATCGCTGATCACCCAGCAGCAGGACGTCTACAACTGGAACTTCCTGTTCCTCGGCGCGAACATGGACGCGGTCGCGATCGGCGCCCAGATGGGCTTCGACCCGAACAACTCGATCACCTATGCCGCTGCGCCGCAGGGTGTTTCGGGAGTGTTCCGGGCGGCGTCGGCCAGCTCGGCGCGACTCCAGACCGCGCGACCAGGCGCGCCGCGCCGCGGATTCACCGACGCCGAGCGCGAACAGGCGAATCCGGGCAGCGCGTAGCTACTGCCAGCCCGGGCGCACCACGCCGGATTCGTAGGCCATGACGACCAATTGGGTGCGGTCGCGGGCGCCGAGCTTCATCAGGATCCGGCTGACGTGCGTGCGGGCGGTGGCCGGGCTCATGAACAGCCGCTCGCCGATCTCGGCGTTGGTGAGTCCCTCGGCGACCAGCACCAGCACCTCGCGCTCGCGGTCGGTGAGCTCGGAAAGCGTTGCGGGCGGCGGTGTCTTGGCGTGCGCGGAGAATTCGGCGATCAGGCGGCGGGTGACGCCGGGGGAGAGCAGCGCGTCGCCGGCCGCGACCACCCGCACGGCGCGCACCAGGTCGGCCGGTTCGGTGTGCTTGACCAGGAACCCGGTCGCGCCGGAGCGCATCGCCTCGAAGACGTACTCGTCGAGCTCGAAGGTGGTCAGCACGACCACCTTCACCTCGGCCAGCTCGGCGTCCTCGGCGATCATCCTGGTCGCGGCGAGGCCGTCGAGGATCGGCATCCGGATGTCCATCAGCACCACGTCCGGCGTGAGGCTGCGGGTCATCCGCACGGCCTGTTCGCCGTTGTCCGCCTCGCCGACCACCTCGATGCCGTCCTGGGCCTCCAGCAGCGCCACGAAGCCGCCGCGCACCAGCGCCTGATCGTCGGCCACCAGGACCCGGATATCCGTCACGATGCCTCCTACCTACTGCGCCCCCGGCGCGCTGGACTGCTGCGCCTTGTCGCCGGGCCGGATCTGCCGCACATTGTCGGGGCGGGCGGTGTCCTCGGCGCGGCTCGGCGCGGGCCTGCGCTCGCTCGGTTCCATCGGCCGCAACGGCAGTCGCGCGGCGACCCGGAAGCCGCCGCTCGGGCGCGGTCCCGCGGTGAGTGCGCCGCCGAGGGCGTGAGTGCGCTCGCGCATGCCGATGATGCCGTTGCCGCCGCTGGTGCCGGTCCGGGTGACCGGTGCGGTCGGGCGGGCGTTGTCGACGGTGATGTCGACCGATTGCGCCGCGTAACGCACGCTCACCGTGGCTTCCGCGCCCGGCGCGTGCCGGACCACGTTGGTCAGCGACTCCTGGATGATCCGCGCGGCCGCCACGTCGATCACGCTCGGCAACTGCTGCGGTTCACCGATGATCTTGGTGCTCACCGCCAATCCGGCCGCGCGGGCGCGCTGGAGCAGGGTGTCCAGGTCGCCGATGCTCGGTGCGGGGTTGCGCGGCGCCGCCGGTCGCGCCTCGGGTTCGGCGGATTCGCCGCCGGCCCTGCTCGATTCGTCGTCGGCCGAAACCCGTTCGGCGCCGGTGGAATTGCGTCCGCTCCAGCCGCGCGGGCGACGCCGGCTCGGCGCGGTCTGCTCGACATCGGTGAATTCGTCTTCGGCACTGGCGGATTCGCCCGCGACGTTGCCGCCGGTGCGGATCGAGTGCAGCAACGTGTGTACCTCGGCGAGCGCGTCCCGGCTGGCGGTCTTGATCGCGTCCAGCGCGCTGGCGGCCTGCTCCGGCTTCTTGTCGAACAGCTCCAGCGCCACCGAGGACTGCACGTTGATCAGCGAAAGGCTGTGCGCCAGTACGTCGTGCAGCTCGCGCGCGATGGCCAGGCGCTCCTCGCTGGCCCGCCGTTCCCGCTGCGCCTCCTCGTCGCGGCGCGCGGCCTCGGCGCGTTGCCTGCGCGCCTGCAACACGGCCTTGCGCTGCCGAATGCCCTCCACCACGCACAGCAGCACGGTGAGCCAGGCCATCAGCGCGAAGATCTGCCACACGTTGGCGCCGCGGCCGAACAGCTCGGGCACCGGCCAGACCAGCACGAGATAGCCGATCGGCACGAGCGGGTAAGTCCACCAGCGGGATCCGGAGCTCGCGGCGGTCAGGAAGGCGATCACCAAGGAGAAGAAGATCGGCCCGTATCCGTAGCCGAGCGCCAGGTAGGCGACGCACGCGGTGAGCGCGACCAGCAGCACCGGCACCGGCCGGGCTCGTCGCCAGATCAACGCCACCGGACCGGCGAGTAGTAGCAGGTAGCCGAGGACGTCGAGCGAATTGTCGCCCATCCTCTGATTCGCGAATGTGCCGCCGACGATCTGCAATGCGGCGACCACCAGCGCCACACCCCAGTCCCATCCGAGCGAGCCTCGACTCGATATCCCTGCACTCACCCACAGCAGCCTATTCGGCTTCGCCGCGGATCGGCGTCCGCCTCGCTACGTATTGCTCAGGTAAGGCCGGAGCGTAGTGCGCCTGACGTATGCCGAACGTCGCCGCGCGACGGATGTGGCGGACCGGGCAGGCAGCGGATTCTCGGTGCATGACAGATTCGATCGTGGTCACCCGAGGGTTGACCAAACGCTACGGCGCGCACACCGCCGTCGACGCCGTGAGCATGAGCGTCGCGGCCGGTGAGATCTACGGGTTCCTCGGTCCGAACGGCGCGGGCAAGACGACCACGCTGCGCATGCTGGTCGGGCTCATCCGCCCCAGCGACGGCAGCGCGACGGTGGCCGGGCACGCGCCGGGCGATCCGGCGGTGGTCCGCCGGATCGGCGTGCTCATCGAGGGACCTGGCTTCTATCCGTACCTGTCCGGCCGCGACAACCTGCGCGTGCTCGCGAAGTACCGCGGCATCGGCAACGCCGAGGTCGAGCAGGCACTGGACCGGGTCGGCCTGGCGAACCGGGCCGACGACAAATTCCGCACCTACTCGCTCGGCATGAAGCAGCGGCTCGGCGTCGGCGCCGCCCTGCTCGGCCGGCCGGACCTGCTCATCCTGGACGAGCCGACCAATGGCCTCGACCCGCAGGGCATGGCCGAAATGCGGGAACTGATCACCGCTCTCGCCGCCGACGGGCACACCGTGCTGCTGTCCAGCCACATGCTCAGCGAGGTGCAGGAGATCTGCGATCGGGTCGGCGTGATCTCGCAGGGCAAGCTGCTGGTCGAGTCGACCGTGGCCGAATTGCGCGGCGCCTCCTCGCTTTTGCTGCGGGCCGAACCCTTGGAGGTCGCGTTCCCCGCGGTGCGCGAGGTGGTCGGCGAGCGGGCCGCGATGCTGACCTCGAGCGGCATCCGGATCGAGGCGGGCAACGGCACCGCGCCCGCGGTGGCCCGGGCGGTCGTCGCGGCCGGCGCCGATCTGCTGGAACTGCGGATCGACGAAAAGTCCCTGGAAGAAGTGTTTTTCGAAATGACTCAGCTGGAAGTGGCGAAATGACCATCAAAGACCTGTTGGCGAGCACGAAGGCGGAGGCGCTGCGGCTGCGCAAGTGGCCGGCGTTCTGGATCATCCTCGGCACCTGGATCCTGCTGAACCTCACCTTCTCCTATCTGTTCAACTATCTCGCCTACACCTCGGGCGAGTCCGGCCGGATGTCGAACGGCCTGCCGAAAGACGCGCTGCTGCACCAGATGCTGCCCGCGGCGGTGCCGGAGGTGTTCACCCAGGGCATGGCGATGTTCGGCGGCGCGCTGATGCTGGTGCTCGGCGCGCTGACCACGGGCAGCGGATATGGCTGGGGCACTTGGAAAACCGTGTTCACCCAGGGGCCGTCGCGGATCAGCGCGGTGGGCGGCGTGCTGGTGAGCCTGGTGGTCGTGGTGGTCGGGCTGGTGCTCACCGCGTTCGTCGTCGACATCGGGGTGGCCTCGCTGATCGGCGCGACCCAGTCGCAGACGCTGGCGCTGCCGTCACTTCAGCAGTCGGCGCTCGGAATCCTCACGGGGATCGCGATTCTCGGCATGTGGACGTTGGCGGGCGCGTTGATCGGCACCATCGCGCGCGGTCCGGCGCTGGCCGTCGGGCTCGGCCTGGTGTGGGTGCTGGTGGTGGAGAACCTGCTGCGCGGGGTGGCGTCGATCTTCGCGCCGATCGCGGTGATCACCGACCACCTGCCCGGCACCGCCGCCGGTTCCATGGCGGGGGCGATGCGGACGGTCGGCGCAGGGACGCCCGGCGTGCTCGACATCCTGTCCCGCACCGAGTCGCTGATCATGCTCGGGAGCTATATCGCGCTCTTCGTGGCGGGCACCGTGTGGCTGATGCGCCGGCGCGATCTGGCGTGAGCGATCGGTGCTGAAAGCCGTTGGTGGACAACCACCGACGGCTTTCAGTGCGTCGTGCCCAGGACCGAATGGGCCAGGTCGCGTAGCGCCTCGGCGATCTGTGCCGAGGTCAGCCCGCGACCGCGCTGCTGCTGATAGACCTCGGCCCCCAGCGGCGCGAGCAACGGATCGACGAGGGCGTCCGGTTCCCGAATGCCGCCCGCCAGCAACAACGCTCGCACGTGAGCGAACCAGAACCCGTACGAACCCGTCGCGAACCGGGCCCCGCCGATCTCCGCGCCGAGCACCAAATCGGCGTGCGCGTCCAGCAATTCGACCATCGCGGCGTAGAACGCGGCCAGCCGTTGCGCGGGCGGCGCACCGGGGCCGAGCGGCGGGTCGCCGCCGATCAGCTGCGCCTGCAAGGCCCGTTCGTGTTCGTCGAGCAGGGCGACGGCGATCGAATTCGTGTCCGGGTAGCGGCGATAGAGCGTGCCGCGGCCGACGCCTGCCGCCTTGGCGATGTCGTCCATCGTCACGGTGCGCGGGTCGCGGCTCGCGAACAGTTCGGCGGCCGCGGCGAGCACCTTGGCCCGGTTGCGCGCCGCGTCCGCGCGCTCCGGCGGGGCGGCCGCTTGCCCGCTGAGCAGATCCGTGTGCCTGTTCATGCCGCTGACTGTACCCGAGTTCGGAGATAAGTGGACAACGTGTCCAGTTGTCGATACAGTCGATCCCGTCAGTAAGTGGACGCAATGTCCAGTTCATTCGAGAGGTTCGTCATGACAACGTTGCTGCACCTGGACGCGAGCGCCCGTACCCGTTCGATCAGCCGCGAGGTGAGCGCCGTCTTCGCCGACGCATGGCGCGCGGAGAACCCGGACGGCCGCTACCGCTACCGCGACCTGGCGGCCGAGCCGGTGCCGTTCATCGACGAGGCGTGGACCGAGCTGTGCGACGCGGTGCTCGCGCAGGCCACCACGGATCTGGACCGCCTCGGTGAGCTGGTGCGCACGCCGGAGCAGGCCGCGGCCTGGGCGATCGTCGAACCGCTGCTGGCCGAGGTGCTGGCCGCGGACGTCATCCTGATCGGCACCCCGATGTACAACTACTCGATTCCGGCCGCGCTCAAGGCCTGGCTGGATCAGGTGACGTTCCCGCGAATGTCGCTGGGGCACCGTCGTTTCGTCGTCGTGACCGCGCGCGGCGGCGCGTACGGACCGGGTGCGCCGAAGGCGGCGTTCGACTATCAGGAGCGGTTCCTGCGCGACTTCTTCGCGGGCCATTTCGCCGTCCACGACACGGTTTTCATCAATGCCGAGCTGGCCAACGCCCGGCAGGATCCCGCGCTGGCGCACCTGCGCGACAAGCACGACGAGTCCTACGCGCTCGCCCTCGAAACCGCGCGCG
Organism: Nocardia sp. NPDC051756; assembly: GCF_040681495.1. NCBI lineage: Bacteria > Bacillati > Actinomycetota > Actinomycetes > Mycobacteriales > Nocardiaceae > Nocardia > Nocardia sp. NPDC051756. The sequence goes on from NZ_JBFAYV010000015.1 coordinate 11,991, forward strand.
GTCTCGCGAAGGAGTACTGAGATGAACTGGGTCGTCCTCGGCATCGCCGGCTTGGTCGAGATCGTCTGGTCGCAGAGCATCAAACCGACGGAGAACTTCACCCGCCTGTGGCCGACCGTGCTCTGCTTCGTGCTCGGCGTCACCGCGGTGTATCTGCTGTCCAGGGCCATGCAGACGCTGCCGGTCGGTACCGCGTACGCGATCTTCACCGGCATCGGCGCGGTCGGCGCCATCGGCCTCGGCATCGTGTTCAACAAGGATCCGCTCAGCGCGGGGCGGGTGTTCGCGCTGTCGTTGATCATTGGTGGCATCGTGCTGGCCCGGCTCACCAATCCCGAGTGACCCGATGCGGCAACGCTTTTCGTGTGTGGCGGCGGGGTGTCGACCTCGCCCGCCATGCCGCCGACGTTGCTAATACAGCGCTCTAGTCTGACCCCGAGACGTGCGGAGGTCGGCTGGCTAAGCTCGGGCTGCATCCAATACTCAGCGAAAGGACCGTGATGCCTACACGTACCGCGCGTACTGCTTGGACCGGCACTCTGCAGGAGGGGTCGGGACAGGTCGAGCTGGCCAGCTCCGGCGTCGGCAAGTACGACGTGTCGTTCCCGAAGCGTTCGGCCGACGACGCCGACGGCACCACCAGCCCGGAGGAGCTCATCGCGGCGGCGCACTCGTCCTGCTACGCGATGGCGCTCTCCGCGCAGATCGGCAATGCCGGCGGCACCCCGGAGAGCCTGGATGTCAGCGCCGACGTGACCCTCGGCCCGGACCCGGCCGGCGGCTTCCGGATCAGCGGCATCAAGCTGACCGTGCGCGGCAAGGTCTCCGGCATCGACGCCGACGCGTTCGCCGCCGCGGCCGAGGCCGCCAAGGCCGGCTGCCCGGTCAGCAAGGCCCTGGCCGGCGTCGACCACATCCTGCTGGACGCGGCCCTCGCGTAGTTGCTTGGTTCCCCGCACATCCGCTCGGGTGTGCGGGGAGCCATGTGCTTGCGCGAAATGCTCAGGCCCGGCGGAAGAATCGGCGGGCGGCCGGGTGATACATCGCGGGGACGGCGATCAGCACCGCCACCACGTGGATGGTGCGGAACAGGCCGATCACCACGGACTCGACGGTGAGGTGGGCGAACAGGTCGCCGAACTTGTCCGCGGACAGCAGCGCCGCCAGCGGTTCGACGATCAGCGACAGCAGGCCGATCACGCCGATGCCGAAGGTCAGCAGGAGCCGAGCCCAGCGGGCGCCGTGCGTCATCCGGATCGCGACGACGAGTACGACCAGGTAGATCCCCAGTCGCACAGCGAGTCCGGTGACCAGCCCGGCCACGTCGACCTCGTCGCGTTCCAGCAGCAGCGCGGCCTGCTCGATGGCCTCGGCGACGCCGGCGAGCAGCGCGACGACCAGGCCGACGAAGGCGACGAGGACGGCGCGCGGTGGTTGCGTGGGAGCGCCCGTACGCAGCGGTGCGGGCCAAAGAGAAAGGGCAGTGCCGGTCATGACACCGACACTGCCCTTCGTCTCCTGGATGCGGATCAGCCCGCGGTAGCGATCGACTCTCGTACCGGAGTATCACTGCGCGTGGCGAATTCGCTGAGCGCGGCGAAGCCGAGGGCCAGGCAGGCCCACAGCGTCGCGGTCTCACCGAGCGAGGCCGCCCGGAACTGCCACAGCAACGCGGCCGGGAAGTCCGCCTTCACCTCGTTGACGCCGGGCAGCAGGACGTAGCCGACGATGGTGACCAGAACGAACGCGGCCACCCCGCCGATCAGCCGCAGGGTGCTCAGCTGACCGCGCAGCACCTTGTAGACGTACACGCCGATGCCGACGGCCGCCAGGCCGAGCAGCACCGCCGCCAGCCAGAGCAGGGTGCGCTGATTGATCGTCTCCGGATCACCGACCGCGGGTGGATTGGCCGGGTACTTGAAGAACGGCACCGCCACGATCGCGGCCCAGCCACCCAGCCCGAGGGCCAGCGCCAGCTTCGGCCCGGACAGCGTGCTGTAGCGGCGGGCGAAGTTCGCGACCGCGGCGAAGATCGCGCCGAGCGCGAGACCGGCCAGGCCGAGGGCGAGGAACTGTCCCGCCTGCTGCCCGGTGCGGCTCACCAATGGTTCTTCCTCGTCGCCGTGCGAATGTCCGCCGCTCGCCTCCGCTTCCGCGCCGGGCGCATGCGCCGCGGCGGCGGAATTGGCTTCCTCGATGGCGATGGCGGCATTGATCTTCGGTTCCCCGACGAAGAAGCCGACCGACGCGGCCAGCAGACCCGCGATGAGACCGGCCAGCAGACCCCGCAGCAGCAGAGTCTTCAGCGAACCGGTCAGAGGGACAGCAGGGGATGGATTCAATGGCACGGAAGCCCCAGCAGGTGGCGTCCGTCATGCATCAACTCGTGCAGGTACATCCCGCTGCGCGAGATGACGCCCTGATCGAAGCCGACCAGGTACAGCGTGAGCAGTGCGAGTAGAACGACACCGACTGTGACGAGCACAGTGGCCAGAGTTTCGTTTGCCCGGCTCGGCGAATGCGCGATAGCCATGTGTCCTCCTAGGGATGCGCGAGGTCGGACCTTCGTCCCTCCACAGCGCTTTCAGCGTCCCGTCGAATGAGTGCGAAGATGCCGGTGTCTGGCTTTCCGGCACCCAGGGACTCGGTGCATGGAACACAGTGGCGCGACCGCTCCGGAATGTCACCGGATTACCGCATCACCCTCGCGTTATGTCATTCGAACTGTGACACCCGGAGGCACCCGACGTCAACACGACCAGCACGGTCGCGCCCCGGCGTCGGGCGAGTCGCCGGGCAGGTCGGCCCGCCCGGCGATGGTCGAAAGGTCAGCCCGCGGGCTTGGCGGTCACGTCCAGCACGACCTCGAATTCCAGCAGCGACGCACCGGTGGACACCGGCTTCTGCCGCTCGCCCGCGTGCGCCTCGCGCGCCGGGCCGTCCCGCCACGCGGTGAACGACTCTTCCGAATCCCACTGGGTGACAACGAAGTACCGGTTGTCCCCGGCGACCGGCCGGAGCAGCTGGAAACCGAGGAAACCCGGCGAGCCCTCCACCGCGTGCGCCCGGTGGGCGAACCGCTTCTCCAGCTCGGGGCCCGCGCCCTCGGGAACCTCGATCGCGTTGATCTTCACAACAGCCATGCGCTCGACAATACGACCCGCGAGCGACTGCCCGGTATGGGCCGTATCGGGGGTTGTGCGCAGCTGTCGGCCCGGCCCGGCAGAATCAGCGGGGTGTTGCATGACGAAGGCGGAGCGGGCGTACCGATCCTGCTGTTGCACGGACTGATGGGCAGCGCCCGGACCTGGCACGACCAGCTGGACTGGCTGCGCGACTACGGCCACGTCTACACCTTCGACGCGGCCGGGCACGGCAGGCCGGCCCCGGACGAGCTGACCACCGAGGCGTTCGTCGCCGATCTGGCCGCCGCGACCGCGGGCATCACCGAACCGATGGTGGTGATCGGGCATTCGATGGGCGCACTGCACGGCTGGGTGTTCGCCGCGGCGCACCCCGATCGGGTGCGGGCGCTGGTGATCGAGGACATCGCCCCGGATTTCACCGGCCGGACGGCGACGGACTGGGCGGCGATGATCGAGGCGTGGCCGCAGCCGTTTCCGGACGCGAACGCGGTGCTGAAGTTCTTCGGGCCGGTCGCCGGGCGGTACTTCCTGAACTCGTTCGCGCACGGGCCGGACGGATACCGGCTGCACGGGTCGGTCGCGACGTTCCGCGACATCTCCGAGGAGTGGGGGAGTCGCGACTTCTGGCCGCAGTGGCACGCCATCCGGGTGCCCGCGCTGCTGCTCGAGGGCGAGCACACGATCACCCCGCCCGGCCAGATGCGGCAGATGGCCGAGACCCATCCCGATGCCGAGCACGTACTCGTCACGGGCGCAGCGCATCTCGTGCACGACGACCAACCGGACCAATACCGCGCCGCCGTCGAGCACTTCCTCCGTCGTGTCCTCGCCGAGCCGCACGCCTCTTGATTTCAGAAAGCGTGCGGTGTGGTCAGGGCGCGTTGCCGCCCTCGCCGGCCAGGGCGAAGAGGCCGTCCACGGTCTGCTCGATCAGGCCGTCGACCAGTAGCGAGTCCAGCGCGCGGGCTCGCTGGCCGGGGTCGCGGGGCCAGGCGAGGTCGAGACGCACTTGCTCGACCGGGCCCGTCGCGCCACGGAGCACGTCGAGCAGCCTGCCGCGCGCTTGCCGGTCGGTGCCCTCGTACTTCTGTGTGCGACGGACGATTTCGGAGACCGGGCGGCCCGCGGCGACCCATGCGCAGCTCGGCAGCGGGCAGCGCGAGCAGTCCGGCGTGCGCGCCGTGCACACCGTCGCGCCCAGTTCCATCAGCGCGGCCGAGAACACCGCCGCGCGGTCGATCTGTTGCGGCAGCAGCGCTTCGGTCTCCGGCAGATCCCGGGACGACGGATTCCCGGCCTCCGCCCGCCCGTGCACGGCCCGGGCGACCACCCGCCGAACATTGGTGTCCACCACCGGAACTCGTTGCCCGTAGGCGAAGCACGCGACCGCCCGCGCCGTGTACGCCCCGATTCCCGGCAGGCCGAGCAGCACGTCCACGTCGGCAGGCACCTCGTCGCCGTGTTCCGCGGCCAGCACCCGCGCGCATTCGTGCAGCCGCAGCGCCCGCCGCGGATAACCGAGCTTGCCCCACGCGCGCAGCACCTCGGCCTGTGAGGAGGCGGCCATCGCCGAGGGCACCGGCCAGCGCGCCACCCACTCCCGCCAGATCGGCTCGACCCGGACCACCGGGGTCTGCTGCAACATGATCTCGCTCATCAGGATCTGCCACGCGGTGACCTCGCGGCGACGCCACGGCAGGTCGCGCGCGGTCTCCGCGTACCAGTCGAGCAACACGTCGGCATCGATGCTGTTCGGTGCTTTCCTCACGGTTCCTGTCCTACTGCCGCCAGCTGGTATTTGCCGACCCGTAACCAAACGAACTCGCTGGTAACCCAAGCCTTGTGCACAATGGTCGGTATGCCTGATTCAAATCCGGTCAGTGCCTGGAAGTCTTTGCGCGAAGGCAACGACCGTTTCGTCTCCGGTGCGCTGCAGCATCCTAGCCAGGGCGCCTCCGACCGAGCCAAGCTCGTCAGCGGCCAGCATCCGTCCGCCATCCTCTTCGGCTGCGGTGACTCCCGGGTCGCCGCCGAGTTGATCTTCGACCAAGGCCTCGGCGACATGTTCGTGGTGCGCACCGCGGGCCACGTCGTGGACAGCTCGGTACTCGGCTCGATCGAGTACGGCGTGCAGGTGCTGAACGTGCCGCTGATCGTGGTGCTCGGGCACGACAGCTGCGGCGCGGTGAAGGCCACCATCGACGCGCTCGACGGCGGCGAGGTACCGGGAGGCTTCATCCGCAGCGTGGTCGAGCGGGTCACGCCGTCCATTCTGATCGGCCGCCGCGAGGGCCTGTCCACCGTCGACGAGATGGAGGCCAGGCACGTGGTCGAGACGAGCAGGCTGCTCATGCAGCGATCGATGATCATCTCGCAGCGCGTCGCCACCGGCGAATGCGCAATCGCCTGTGTCACATACAAGCTCGCCGAGGGACAGGTGAAGTTGCAGCGTGTCGTCGGCAACATCGGCGAGCTCGCCTGAGTTGTCCTAGTCGGTGTCAGCCCAGCGTGCGGGCCGGAATTGGATCGCCACGATCGCGTAATCCGGACCGACACGCCGGGCGTATGAGTCGTCGCGCCCGGTCGTGCCCTTACCGTTGAGGCGTGCTGGAACCGAATGGACCGCTGCCACCGGAGATCTATTGGCGTCGACGCGCATTGGCGATCGGCGCCCTGGTCGTCGCGCTGGCGTTGGTCATCTGGCTCGTGCTGACGGTGGCGCGCGGTGGCGACAAGCCCGATGACTCGAAGCCGGTCGCGGCCGGCTCGTCGTCCACGACGCCGAGCAAGCCCGCCGACGCCTCGACGACAAAGGCAGCGGGCCCGGCCGAATCCAGCGCCGCGGCCACGCCGAGCGTCGCCTCGACCGCCTCGAACGAACCCGCGGCGGGACCGGGGCAGTGTGCGGATCAGTCGCTGGCGATCAAGATCAGCGTGGACCAGCCGACCTACAAGGTCGGTGAGCAGCCGAACTTCCGCTTCGTCATCACCAACATCTCCAGCTCGGTCTGCCAGCGGGACATGAACCTGGCGCAGATCCAGGCGTCGGTGCTGTCGCTGGACGGGCAGCGCCGGTTCTGGACCAGTTCGGACTGCTCGCCGGTCGACGAGTCGAACCAGCGGAACCTGAAACCCGGTGAGCAGGCGCTGTTCACGGTGCGCTGGTCGGGCACCACCTCGCAGCAGGGCTGCGTCGGCGAGCGGGTGCCGGTGCCCGCGGGCGCCTATCAGGTGATCGCGCAGTTCGGTTCGCTGCACAGCTCGCCGGAGCCGTTCAACCTGACGCCTGCCTGAGCCGTTCCGGATTCGGTGGGGCCGGTCAGAAATCGGGTGCCACTTCCTTGTCCTCCTTCGGCGCGCGTCGTTTGCGCGTGCCGGTGATGCGGATGGCCGAGCGCACGTCGGCCACCTCGTGGATCTTCATGCCGCCGCGTTTGAGCGGGGTGTAGCCGGGCGGCACCAGCGCGGTGGTGAAGCCGAGCCGTTCGGCCTCGGCCAGCCTGCGTTCCAGCCCGGTCACCTTGCGCACCTCGCCGGCCAGGCCGACCTCGCCGAGGATCACCCAGCCCGCCGGAATCGCCACCTCGGAATTGGCGCTGGCGATGGCGAGCGTGATGGCCAGGTCGGCCGCGGGCTCCAGCAGCCGCATGCCGCCGACCGTCGCCGCGTAGACGTCGGACTTGCCGAGGAACACCTTGCCGCGGCTCTGTAGTACGGCCAGCACCATCGCGACCCGGTTGTAGTCCAGGCCGCTGACCGCGCGGCGCGGGTTCGGGATTTCGGTCTCCACGGTCAGCCCCTGCACCTCGGCCACCAGCGGCCGCTTGCCGTCCATCGCGACGGTGACCGCGGTGCCGGACACCGAATCGGTGCGGTGATGCAGGAACAGCCCGGACGGGTCGTCGACGCAGGCGATGCCGTCCTCGTGCAGCTCGAAGCAGCCGACCTCGTCCGCGCTGCCGAAACGGTTCTTCAGGCCGCGCACCATGCGCAGCGACGAGTTCTTGTCGCCCTCGAATTGCAGCACCACGTCGACGAGGTGTTCCAGGGTGCGCGGGCCGGCGACATTGCCGTCCTTGGTCACGTGCCCGACCAGCAGCACCGCGATGCCGCTCGCCTTGGCCAGCGAGGTCAGCGCGGAGGTCACCGCGCGCACCTGGGTGACGCCGCCGATCACGCCGTCCACCTCGGGCGCCAGCATGGTCTGCACCGAGTCGACCACCAGCAGCGTCGGCTGCACCTGCTCGACATGCCCGAGCAGGATCGAGAGATCGGATTCCGCGGCGAGATAGACCCGTTCGTGCACCGCGCCGGTCCGGTCGGCGCGCAGCCGCACCTGCCCGGCCGATTCCTCCGCGGTGACGTAGAGCGCCTTCGCGTCGTTCTGCCTGGCCCAGCGGTGCGCGACCTCGAGCAGCAGGGTCGACTTGCCGACGCCCGGCTCGCCGGAGAGCAGCACCACCGAACCGGGCACCACGCCGCCGCCGAGCACCCGGTCGAGCTCGCTGACCCCGGTCGGCTTGGCCCTGGTGATCTGCGAGTCGATGGTGGAGATCGGGGCGGCGGCGGTGCTCGGCAGCATCGCGCGCCGGGCCGGTGCGCCCGCACCCGTCGCCGCGACGGCTACCTCGTCGACCGTGCCCCACGCGCCGCAGTCCGGGCACTTACCCACCCACTTGGCGACCTCGTGCGTGCAGGCGGAGCACCGGAAGATCGACTTGGTCTTGGCCACACGCGCACCTTACGTACCGCGTCCGACAAAACCCGCCCGTTCCGGCCCGCTGACGGCCCGGTGGCCGGATAAACGAACGGCTGCCACACCGAACAGGTGTGGCAGCCGTCTCCGTAAGGGGGCTAGACGCTCAGTGTCCGCCCTTGTGCTCGGCCTCGGTCGCGCCGGACTTGTCCGACTCCTGCCGGGCGGTGGAAGCGCCCGCGTCGACCGGCACCTGGAGCTGCACGGTGCCGTTCTGCTTGAAGTTGAACGCCACGTTGTAGGTCAGGCCGGGGGTGATGTCCTTGGTCAGGCCGGTGATCTCGATCAGGATCGGGCGGGCCTCGGGGTCGACGGTGGCCTCGGCGACGTCGGCGTGCTCGGTGCCGTGCGCGTCCGGCTTGGCCGAGGTCGGCGCGGCCGGGGTGGTGGGCGTGGCGCCGTGCGCGTCGGCCGCGGGCGCCGCGGTCTTGACCGGCTTGGTGGCCGCGACCACGGTTTGCTGGGGGGCCAGCTCGACCGTCGACTTGCCGGCCGCCGGGGTGATCTTCACGGTGCCGAGGTCGGTGGTCAGGCTGGTCAGCTCGTCGGGCACGGACGGGCTGTTGTTGACGATGGACAGCGCGATGATCGCCTTGCCGCCCTTGGTGTTGTTGTATTCGGTGCCCTGGGCGGGGAAGACGATGTGCACGTTGCGCAGCGCGACCTTGCCGACGTCGGCGTGATTGCCGTTGATCGCGGCCACCTGGTCCGCGGTCTGCGAGATCTGGCCCGAGCTACAGCCGGTCAGCGCGATAGCCGCGCCGGCGGCGAGTGCGGCAACCGGCACCATGCGACGTCGCGCCTTCTTCAGGGCGGTCACAGCTTTCAGGGCAGTCACGGGTTGTCCCTCCATGTCGACCGGGCTCATCTCCGTAGGGGAGAGTAGTAACTAGGCAGCGTAGTAGTTCCCGCTCCGGACCGGGAGCCGGGGCTCGCGACGCGCGGGTCGGTTGGTAACAGATCGGTCGAGCATCGGCGGATCGCGGACGCACTGCCAGCTCAGGTCGGGGGGCCGGGACGGGGGCAGTGCGGGGAGGTAACCCGTTCTGGCACAACGTAATGCACACCGACCCCGTTCTGTCAAGCCCCACCGCTACCTCGTTGTGGCCCTGACCTGCACAGTTGATCGCGCCGTTACCGAGTCGCATGTTAAACTGTGAACATCGAAAGGGGCACGGGACACATGATTTTTAAGGTCGGAGACACCGTCGTTTACCCCCACCACGGAGCGGCGCTGATCGAAGCTATCGAGACTCGCACCATCAAGGGTGAGCAAAAAGAGTATCTGGTCCTGAAGGTCGCCCAAGGCGATCTGACTGTTCGGGTTCCCGCTGAGAATGCTGAATACGTCGGCGTACGTGATGTCGTCGGCCAGGAAGGTCTCGATCGAGTCTTCCAGGTGCTGCGCGCGCCGCACACGGAGGAGCCGACCAACTGGTCCCGCCGTTACAAGGCCAACCTGGAGAAGCTCGCCTCCGGCGATGTGAACAAGGTGGCCGAGGTCGTCCGCGACCTGTGGCGTCGTGAGCAGGACCGCGGCCTGTCCGCCGGTGAGAAGCGGATGCTCGCCAAGGCCCGTCAGATCCTCGTCGGTGAGCTCGCGCTCGCCGAGGGGACCGATGACGGCAAGGCCGAGACGCTGCTGGACGAGGTCCTCGCCGCGGCTTCCTGACCGTGAACAAACTCGACAACGGTGCTCGTCTCACCGACGGAACCGTCGTTGCTCTGGTGCCTGCCGCCGGTCGCGGCGTCCGCCTGGGTGAAGCCACACCCAAGGCGTTCGTCCCGGTCGGCGGCAGCCCTATGGTCCGGCTCGCCGTCGAAGGTTTGATCGCCTCCGGCGCGGTCGACCGGATCATCGTTATGGTTCCCGCCGAATTCGTCGAGAGCGCCGTTGCCCTGCTGCCGCCCTCGGATTCGGTACACGTGGTCGTCGGCGGCGCCGAACGCATCGACTCGGTGCGGGCAGGTCTCGCCGCCGCACCCGATGCCGCCTACTACCTCGTGCACGATGCCGCGCGCGCCCTCACCCCGCCCGAGCTCATCGCCCGGGTCGCGGCCGAGTTGCGCGCCGGCCATCTCGCCGTGGTCCCCGCGCTTCCGGTGTCCGACACGATCAAGTCCGTCGACGCGGCCGGCGCGGTCACCGGCACGCCGGACCGCGCCCAGTTGCGTGCCATCCAGACCCCGCAGGGCTTCGCGGCCGGATTGCTGCGCTCGGCCTACCTGTCCGAGGGCGTCCAGGCCACCGACGACGCCGGACTCGTCGAGCTGCTCGGCACCCAGGTGCACACCATCCCCGGCGACCCCTTGGCTTTCAAGATCACCACTCCGCTCGACCTGTTGCTCGCCCACGCGGTGCTCGACGGCGCGGACCTGCGCCGGGCGGTGGCCGGGTGACCGAGCGCAGCGCGGTCTCGAACATGCGCGTCGGCATCGGCAGCGACGTGCACCCCATCGAACCCGGCCGCCCCTGCTGGATGGCCGGGCTGCTCTTCGACGGTGACGACGGCTGCGCCGGCCACTCCGACGGCGACGTTGCCGCGCACGCGCTCTGCGACGCGCTCCTCTCCGCCGCCGGACTCGGTGACCTCGGCTCGGTCTTCGGCACCGATCGCCCGGAATGGGCGGGCGTCTCCGGCTCGGCCATGCTGAAGGAAGTGCGCAGGCTGCTCGACGAGGCCGGCTTCGCGATCGTCAATGCGGCGGTCCAGGTGATCGGCAATCGGCCCAAGATCGGCCCGCGCCGTGCCGAGGCCCAGCAACTGCTCGGCGAGCTGCTCGGCGCCCCGGTCTCGGTTTCCGGCACCACCACCGACGGCCTCGGACTGACCGGCCGCGGCGAGGGCATTGCCGCCATGGCAACCGCTCTGCTGCAATCCTGTCGCTGACCCCGCTCCGACGGACCTGAGCCGGTCCGGGTACAGGTCTATCTACCAGCTAGGATCGAACGCCGTGACGCTGCGCCTTTTTGACACCGACACGCGGACCATGCGGGATTTCGCGCCCCTGGTCCCCGGCCGTGCCTCGGTGTACCTATGTGGCGCCACCGTGCAGGGCGCGCCGCACATCGGTCACGTGCGCAGCGGCGTCGCCTTCGACGTGCTGCGCCGCTGGCTGCTCGCGCACGACTACGACGTGTGGTTCATCCGCAACGTCACCGACATCGAGGACAAGATCCTCACCAAGGCCGCCGAGGCGGGCCGGCCGTGGTGGGAGTGGGCCGCTACCTACGAGCGCGCCTTCGACAACGCCTACGAGACCCTCGGCGTGCTGCCGCCGTCCGTCGAGCCCCGCGCCACCGGCCACATCACCCAGATGGTCGACATGATGCAGCGGCTGATCGAGCGCGGGCACGCCTACGCGTCCGCGGGCAACGTCTACTTCGACGTGGTCAGCTACCCCGACTACGGCAGCCTGTCCGGCCACCGCCTCGACGACGTGCACCAGGGCGAGAGCGCGGGCGCGGGCAAGCGCGACCCGCGCGACTTCACCCTGTGGAAGGCGGCCAAGCCCGGTGAGCCCACCTGGCCCTCGCCCTGGGGCCCCGGCCGGCCCGGCTGGCACCTGGAATGCTCCGCGATGGCCGAGTTCTACCTCGGCCCCGAATTCGACATCCATTGCGGCGGTATGGATCTGGTGTTCCCGCACCACGAGAACGAGATCGCCCAGTCGAAGGCGGCCGGCGACGGCTTCGCCCAGTACTGGCTGCACAACGGCTGGGTGACCATGGGCGGGGAGAAGATGTCCAAGTCGCTGGGCAACGTGCTCTCCGTGCCGAACGTGCTCACCCACGTGCGCGCCGTGGAGCTGCGGTTCTACCTCGGCAGCGCGCACTACCGCTCGATGCTGGAGTACTCGGACAAGGCGCTCAACGACGCGGCCCAGTCCTATCAGCGCATCGAGGCGTTCATCCACCGCACGGCCGATCGCGCGGGCGATATCCCGGTCGGCAAGTGGACCGACGCGTTCGCCGCGGCCATCGACGACGACCTCGCCGTGCCGAAGGCCCTGGCCGAGATCCACCGCGTCGTGCACGAGGGCAACAAGGCGCTGGAATCGGGCGCGATCGACAGCGCGCGGGACCTGGCCGGACAGGTCCGCGCCATGCTCGGTATTCTTGGTGTCGACCCGCTGGATCCGCACTGGTTCACCCCACGCGACTCATCGGCGGCACTGGGCGCGCTCGACGTGCTGGTGCGCGCCGAGCTCGACCGCCGTCAACAGGCGCGAGCAGACAAGGATTGGGCGAGCGCCGATGCCGCCCGCGATCGATTGCAGGCAGCCGGAATCGAGGTCACCGACACGCAAAACGGTCCCGAATGGGCCCTTGGCGCTGCGCCGCTTACGGCGCCGGACGCGCTACAACCTGGAAAGGCCAAGTAATGGCAGGCAATTCGCAGCGTCGTGGTGCGATCCGCAAGGGCGGGACCAAGAAGGGCGCCGTCGTCGGCTCCGGCGGTAAGCGCAGGCGCGGGCTCGAGGGTCGCGGCGCGACCCCGCCCGCCGTCGAGCGCACCAAGCATCCCGCGGCCAAGCGCGCCGCCGCCGCGGCGAAGGCCGCCGCCAAGGGTGGCGGTGGTCCGCGCGGCAGTGCGGGTCGCGCGGCCGGCCGCAAGGACGACGACAGCCCGGAGATGGTGCTCGGCCGCAACCCGGTGGTCGAATGCCTGCGCGCGGGCGTGCCCGCCACGGCGCTCTACGTCGCGCTCGGCGCCGAGAACGACGAGCGGCTGACCGAGAGCGTGAAGATGGCCGCCGACGCGGGCATCTCCATTCTCGAGGTGCCGCGCGGCGACCTGGACCGGTTGAGCGCCAACGGCATGCACCAGGGCGTCGCCCTGCAGGTGCCGCCGTACCGCTACGCGCACCCGGACGACCTGCTCGCCGAGTTGCGCAATACGGCAGAGCCCGCGCTGCTGGTCGCCCTGGACAACATCACCGATCCGCGCAACCTCGGCGCGGTCATCCGCTCGGTCGCCGCGTTCGGTGGCCAGGGCGTGCTGATCCCGCAGCGGCGCAGCGCCAGCGTCAGCGCGGTCGCCTGGCGCACCAGCGCCGGCGCCGCGGCCCGGCTGCCCGTCGCCCGCGCGACGAATCTGACTCGCACGCTGAAGGATTGGGCGTCGCAGGGCATCCAGGTGGTCGGTCTCGACGCGGGTGGCGACACCACCCTGGACGACTTCGACGGCCGCGAACCCACCGTCATCGTGGTCGGCTCGGAGGGCAAGGGCCTGTCCCGGCTGGTCCGGGAGAACTGCGACTCGATCCTCAGCATCCCGATGGCCGGCCCGGTCGAATCGCTCAACGCCTCGGTCGCCGCCGGCGTGGTGCTCGCCGAGATCGCCCGCCAGCGCCGGTACTGAACCCTTCGCGAAACGCCCCCCGGCACACGGCAATAGACGCGGCGGGCGGCGTCGGCACCGTAGAATTCGCGTCGTGGTGATACCCAACCAGCCCATCGGGAATCCGGTCGAGCATCCGAACGCGACGGCGGTGCTGTGGCTCGGGGTGGCGAGCGTGCTCTGCTGCGGTGTGCTCGGGCCGGTGGCGTGGGCGATGGGCAAGCGCGCCCTCGATCAGATCGAGGAGTCGCACGGCGCCTACGGCGGGCGGGTTCAGGTGGTGGTCGGGTACATCCTCGGCATCATCGGCACCATCCTGATGATCATCTTCGCGGTGCTCTATCTGCTGATCCTGTTGGGCGGCAACGCTTAATCGAGGCTGGGCCGTTCCTGGTCGCCCTTGTCGTCCCAGGCCGGCCATTCCTCGCTGACGCTGCCGGTCCAGTTGGGTTGCCTGCGTTCCTTGAACGCGGCCATCGCCTCGCCGCCGTCGATGCTCTTGCTGACGTGCTCGTTCAGGTCGGTCTCCAGCTGCCCGACCATGGCCGGGCTCATCCCGAGCCCCTCCCACAGCAGCCGCTTGGACATGGCCACCGGCAGCGGCGCCGACCCGTTGGCGATGTCGTGCGCGATGGCCAGGGCCATCGGCAGCACCTCGCCGCCGGGCATGCAGCCGTTGGCCAGGCCCATCGCCTTGGCCTCGTCGCCGTCGAAGGTGCGACCGGTCAGCATGATGTCGGCGGCATTGGCCATGCCGACCAGGCGGGGCAGCGTCCAGTGCGAGTAGCCGTCGGCCACCACACCGCGGCGGACCTGGTTGAGCCCGTAGACCGCGTCGCGCGCCATGTACCGCAGGTCGCACTGCAACGCGAGGGCCAGCCCGATGCCGACCGCGTGCCCGTTCACCGCGGCGATCACCGGCTTGCGCACCCGCCACGGGGCCGGCTCGATGGTCGCGCTGACGTCGCCGACCCGGCTGGACAGATCCGCGCCCGCGCAGAACGCGGGCGGCGTCCCGGTGATCACCACGACCCGGATGTTGTCCTCGTCATCGCAGCGCTGCAACGCGGCGCTCAATTCGGCGGCCATCGCCGGGGTGAAGGCGTTCTGCTGAGCGGGCCGATTGAGCGTGAGCACGGCGATGCCCGCGGAGACATCGACGTGCAGTTCCGAACTCATGCCAGCATGTTAGTCGAGGTGACCCCGCCCTGACTCGGGCCCGAAAAACCTCGCTCAACCACGCAGTACTTTGCGCCCGATCGCGTACTTGTGCACCTCGGTCGGACCGTCGTAGAGCCGGAACGCGCGGATGTCGCGGAAGATCATCTCGACCACCGTCTCGTCGCTGATGCCGATGCCGCCGAGCACCTGCACACACCGGTCGGCCACCTTGAACAGCTCCTCGGAGACATACGACTTCGCGATCGAGCTCTCGTGCCGCGCCTTCTCGCCCTGGTCCATCAGCCAGCAGGCGTGCCAGATGGTCAGCCGGCACTGGTGCAGCGCGATCTCGTTGTCCGCCAACATGAACGACACGCCCTCGTGCTCGCCGATCGGCTTGCCGAACGCGGTCCGGGTGCGCGCGTGCGCGACCGCGATGCTCTGCGCCCGCTCGGCCGCGCCCAGCCAGCGCATGCAGTGGGTGAGCCGGGCCGGGGCCAGCCGCAACTGGGCGTAGCGCAGCGCCTGCCCCGCGTCGCCGAGCAGGGCCGACTGCGGCAGCGTCAGGTTGTCGAACCGGACGACCCCGTGCCCGGCCACATAGTTGCGGTCCATCGTGTTCATCGTGCGCTCGATGACGATGCCCGGCTGATCGCCGTCGGTGAGGAACAGCGTGGGGCCGGCGGGCAGGTGCGGGTTCTCCGCGAGCCGGGCCATGATGATCCAGGTCTTGGCGCCGTTCGCGCCGGTGATCAGCCACTTGCGGCCGTTGACGGTGAAGTTCTCGCCGTCGAAGGTAGCGGTGGTGGCCAGCTGGGCCGGGTCCGAGCCCGCGCCGTCCGGCTCGGTCATGGCGAACACCGAGCGGTGCTGCCCGGCGACCATCGGCGCGAGGTGGCGTTCGACCTGTTCCGGGTTCGCCACCTTGGACAGCAGGAACATATTGCCCTCGTCCGGCGCCGCGCAGTTCATCGCGATCGGGCCGAGGGTGGACCAGCCGGCCGCCTCGTAGATCACCGCCTGCTCGATGTGCGACAGGCCGCGCCCGCCCAGCGACTCCGGCGCCTGCACGGTGAGCAGCTTCTCCGCCCTGGCCAGCTCGACCAGTTCCTGGCGCAGCTCGTCGGTCGGCCCGTGCGCGGTCAGCCGCGGATCCCGTTCGAACGGAACGATCTTGTCGATGACGAACTGGCGCACTCGATCGCGTTCGGCGGCGAGCTCGGCGGGCATCGAGAAGTCGATCATCGTTGGTCACCAATCGTTCGGAGGGTGCTTGGGTCGAGCATACGAAACCCTGGCCGAGCGACTGAAGGCGCCCGCCATCAACACCCGTCGGGCCGCCACCAGAACGCTATGCACCGCCCACCAAAGACGCGTAGAGATCTGCGGCCAACCTCCCCACACCCCTTCTGCCAGCGGCCAGAAGAAGGGTCCACAGAGCGTGCATACCATTCACAGGGGCTGAGGGGTCTGTGGATGGTGTGGGGGCTCTGTGAGATCAGCGGGCTTTTTGGCGGCGGCGGGTGCTGACGGCTCGGCTGATCAGGTAGATCAGGAACGAGATCGTGGTGACGAATGTCGATACCGGGACGCCGGGGGCCAGTGACAGGAGAATGCCGCCTACCGCGGCGATTTCGGCGAAGAGCACCGCAAGGACGGTGGCCCGCACCGGATTCGCGGTCAGCTGCGCGGCCGCGGCGGCGGGCGTGATCAGCAACGCGAGCACCAGCAACGCGCCGACGATCTGCACCCCGAACGCCGCGGTGATGCCGAGCAGCACCGCGAACACGATCGACAGCGCCCGCACCGGAACCCCGCGCGCCACCGCGACTTCCGGATCGGAGCTGGCGAACAGCAGCGGCCGGTAGACGATCGCCAGCACCGCGAGCACGCCGACGGTGCAGGCCGCGAGCAGCGTGATCCCGCTGTTGCCGACGCTGACCACCTGCCCGGTCAGCAGCGAGAACTTCGACCCAGCCCGATCCGGACCGAGCCAGAGGAACAGCACGGACAGCCCGAGCCCGAAGGACAACACCACCGCGATCACCGAATCACGTTCCCGGGCCCGCGTTCCCAGCAATCCGAACAGCACCGCGGCGACCACCGACCCGGCGATCGCGCCGACGCCGACGCCGATCCCGGCGAGCAGCGCCGCGGCCGCGCCGGTCAGCGACAGCTCGCTGGTCCCGTGCACCGCGAACGACATCTGCCTGCTGATGATCAGCGGCCCGATCACCCCGGACAGCAGCCCGAGCAGCGCGGCGGCCAGCACCGCCTGCTGCACGAAGTCGTAGGACAGCAGATTCGCGGTGGTGCCGAAGTCGAACATCTTGCCGAGCACCCCAGACAGCTTGTCGATCACGAGCGCACCACGCTCGCCTCCGGTTCGACCGCCGGGTTGTCACCGTGGCAGTGCGCGCCGGCCGTGCCGAGCGCGTCCATGGTGTCCCCGGTCCCGACCACCACCAGCCGCCCGCGCACCCGCAGCACGTCGACCTCGGTCTGATAGAGCTCCGACAGCACCGCGGAGGTCATCACCGCTTCCGGCGGGCCGATCCGGAACTTGCCGTCCACCAGGTACAGCACCCGATCCACCAGCGGCAGAATCGGATTGATCTCGTGCGTCACGAACAGCACCGCGGTGTCGTGGCTGCGCCTGCGCTTGTCGATCAGCTCGGCCACCAGGCGCTGGTTGGCCAGGTCCAGGCTCAGCAGCGGTTCGTCGCAGAGCAGCACCTTCGGGTCGCCGACCAGCGCCTGCGCCACCCGCAGCCGCTGCTGCTCGCCGCCGGACATGGTCTCCAGCGGCGCGTTCGCGAACTTCTCCGCGCCGACATCGGCGATCGCGGCCGCGACCTTGCGCTTGCGTTCGGCCCGCGCCCGCAGCCCGAGTCCCCAGCGGTGGCCGTCGTAGCCGAGGCCGACAAGGTCGACGCCGCGCAACTGCACCCCGGCGTCGATCGTCTTCTGTTGCGGCACATAGCCGATATCGGGGTTACCG
The DNA here is from genome assembly GCF_040681495.1 of Nocardia sp. NPDC051756. Taxonomy (NCBI): domain Bacteria; kingdom Bacillati; phylum Actinomycetota; class Actinomycetes; order Mycobacteriales; family Nocardiaceae; genus Nocardia; species Nocardia sp. NPDC051756. The sequence goes on from NZ_JBFAYV010000015.1 coordinate 29,400, forward strand.
GTCCGTGCGGGCGCACCGGCGATCTGCGCGGTGCCCGCGCTGAGTCCGAGCTGGCCGAGCAGCACCTTCATCAACGACGTCTTGCCGGAACCGTTGGGCCCGAGCACGGCGACGAATTCGCCCGGCGCGACCTCGAGATCCAATTCCTGCCAGAGCGTCCGGTCACCGAAGGACAACCGGGCCCCGTCCAGCCGGACCGCCGAATGTGCTTGCCGCCGCACCGTTTCGGTGTGCTCGTTCAACGCGACCCCCTGCGTCGTCACGGTCTCGCTCAACTCAACTCAACGCCGCGCTGAGCGCCTGCGCGTTCTTGGTCTGCCACTGTAGGTAATCCACTCCGGCGGGCAGGGTTTCGGTCACCTCGACGACCGCCAGCCCGTTCGACTGCGCCACCGAGCGCAAGTCCTTGGTGATCTTGTCCTGGGTCTGCACGTTGTAGACGAGCGCGCGAACCTGCTTGCCGGTCAACAGTTCCCGGGTCGCGGCCACGGCGGCGGGCGCGGGATCGGTCTCCTGCTCGATCGCCTCCTGGAACTCGTGCGGCGTCTTGTCCTCGACGCCCGCGGCGAGCAGCAGGTAGTGCGCCAGCGGTTCGGTCTGCAACACCGGCGTTTTCGGGTGCTCGGCGGCGAGTTTGCTTGCGATCGAGGTGATTCCGGCCAGTCCGCGCTTGAACGTGGCGGCCCGCTCGGTGAAACCGCTTGCCGCGCCGGGCGCCAACTCGCCCAGGCTGCTCGCGATCCGGTCCGCGACCGCCGCGACGGTCTTCACGTCGTAGAAGACGTGCTCGTTCTCGTCACCCTTGTCCGGCCGCGCGTCGAACGCGTCGACGGTGCGCTTGTTCCGCCCCGCCACCGCCTTCTCGGCGAACTCGTCGTAGCCGCCGCCGTTGTAGACGACCAGGTCCGCGTCGCGCAGCTTGGCCGACTCGACCGCCGAGGTCTCGTGCGAGTGCGGGTCGGCGGACGGGTCGCTGATGATCGATTCGACCGCGGCGTCCGGTCCGGCGATCGTCGCGGCGATATCGCCCCAGACGTTGGTGGACGCGATCACGGTCGGCTTACCCGAATCCTTCGTGTCGCTGCCGCAGGCGGTGAGCGAGAGTGCGGCGACAACCCCCACAGCGACACCGGCGAACCGTATGGCAATGCTTGTCTTCACGCGGGGGCACTCCTGTGACGCTCAACAGCTGGTGACGCACTCGAGCGGGTGACACTACGCAGCTTAATGGAAATGGTTTCTGTTTCACTTTAGCAACTGCGCGCCGCCGAGACGAGTCCGGGCCCGCCGACCGGGACGCGCGGTGGCGCGGCGGTCGACGGGCCCGGAAAGAACTCCGGTAGATCGGTTAGACGAGCACCTCCACCGACTGACCGAGCAGCTGCGCGCACCGCAGCAGGCCGAGATGGCTGTAGGCCTGCGGGTGATTGCCGAGCGAGCGTTCGGCCACCGGGTCGTACTCCTCGCTGAGCAATCCGGTCGGCCCGGCCACGTCGACCAGCTGGGCGAACAGCGCCTCGGCGTCGGAACGCTTGCCGATCAGCAGGTACGCCTCGACCAGCCAGGCCGCGCAGAGGTGGAAGCCACCCTCGCCGCCGGGCAGGCCGTCGTCGTGGTGGTACCGGTACACCGTCGATCCGCTGCGCAGTTCGGCCTCGGTCGCGACGACGGTCGCGGCGAAGCGCGGATCGGACGGATCGATGAGTCCGCTCAGCCCGATGTGCAGGGTGGCCGCGTCCAGGTCGGTGCCGTCGTAGGCCGCGGTGAACGACTGGACCTCGTCGTTCCAGCCCTTCGACTTCACCTCGTCGGCGATGGTGTCGCGCAACACCGTCCAGGCCGGGTCGACCTCCCGCGCGAACTTCTGCGCCAGGGTCAGCGCCCGGTCCACGGTCAGCCAGCCCATCACCTTCGAGTACACGTGATGGCGCGGGTTGCCGCGGATCTCCCAGATGCCGTGGTCGGGTTCCTGCCAGCGCCGCTGCACCGCGGAAACCATGGCGCGCACCAGTTCCCAGTCCGCGTCCGGCAGGGCCTCGGCCGGATCGGTGATGCCCTGGAGCTCCCGCGCGTGCGACAGGCTCGCGATCAGGTCGACGATCGGACCGAACACGTCCAGCTGCACCTGCATGTTGGCCGCGTTGCCGACCCGGACCGGGCGCGAACCGGCGTAACCGGGCAGCTGATCGATCACGGCCTCGGGCGGCAGCGTCTCGCCGTACAGCGTGTACAGCGGGTGCAGGCGCTCCGGCCCGGGCAGCGTCTCCAGCACCTTGTGTACCCAGCCGAGGAACTGCTCGGCCTCGCCGAGCGAACCGAGCGACACCAGGGCCTGCGCGGTCAGCGAAGCGTCGCGCAGCCAGCAGTAGCGGTAGTCCCAGTTGCGCACGCCGCCGATGTCTTCCGGCAGCGACGTGGTGGCCGCGGCCAGGATGGACCCGGACGGCGCGTGCACCAGCCCGCGCAGCGTGAGCGCGGAGCGCTTCATCAGGTCCGGCTTCAGCGGCGGCAGCTGCAACGTGCCCGCCCACTGCGACCAGTAGCCCTCCGCGATGCGGCGGCGTTCCACCTCGTCGGTCTTGGCCGGCTTGAGATCGGAGGTGCCGCAACGCATTTCCAGCACGATCGGGCCCTTGGACGGGTCGACCACGGCGCGCGCGGAGTCGTGCGTGCCGTCGCTGATGATCTCCCAGGTGAGTCCGGGGGAGCGCAGCACCATCGGGTCGTTGGTGCCGAGCACCCGCAGCCCGTTCTCGGAGGCCTCGATGCTCACCGGCACCTGGCCGAATTCCGGGCGCGGCGCGAAGGTCACGACGGCCTTGGCGTCACCGGTGATCACCCGGGTCAGGTCGGTCCGGGTGGCGGCCACGTCGTGCGGCAGGTAGTCCACCACTTGCAGTTTGGCCCAACGGGTTTCGACGGTCATGGTGCTGTCGATGTAGCGCTGCGACAGCGGCAGGCCGGGCCGTTCCGGCTCGATGGTGAAGTGTCCGGCCTGCGGTCCGCCGAGCAGGTGCGCGAACACCGCGGCCGAGTCCGGTTCCGGATGACAGAACCAGGTGACCGTCGCGTCGGGGGTCAGCAGCGCCACCGAGCGCGGGCTGGCCAGCATGGTCAGTCGCTCGATCCGGGGCGCGCTCGCGCCGGCCAGCCAGGTGCGCCGCTCCTCCAGCAGGAAGGCCAGTGCGCAGGACACCGCCTCGGTGCTGTCGACCCGGTACTTGGCCTGGCTGTCGCCCTCGCCGACCTTGATGCCGAGGTCGGGGCCGGACAGCACGCGGAAGGCCTTCTCGTCGGTCACGTCGTCACCGAAGAACACCGCGGCCGACGCGGCGGCCTGATGCCGGATGGTGTCGAGGGCGGTGCCCTTGTCGGTCTGCACCACGGCCAGTTCGATGACGGCCTTGCCCTCGGTCACCTGCACGCCGAACCACAGCGCCGGACCCTGCCGGACGCTGGTGAGGGCGCGGTGTCCGATCTCCGGGCTGGCGTTGCGCACGTGCAGCGCGACGCTGGCCGGTTTGATCTCGACGGTGACGCCCGGGTTTTCCGCGGCGACCTGGGTCAGCGCGGTCTGCACCTCTTGGAGCAGTTGTTTGGCGTCGTTGTCGATGGCGTGCACGAAGCCGACGTCGAATTCCGAGCCGTGGCTACCGATCAGTTGTACCTCGACCGGAAGTCGCGACAAAGCGGCGAGGTCTCGCAGTGCGCGGCCGGAAATGACCGCGGCGGTGGTGCCGGTGAGTCCGGCGAGCGCGCGTAACGCACTCACCGATTCCCGGTGTGGAAAGGCCTTCGCCGGGTCGGAAACGATGGGCGCAAGCGTCCCGTCATAGTCCGAGGCAACCAACAGTCTCGGCACTCGCGCGACTGTCGACAGTGCACGACGAAGTTCCAGTGGCAGATCCTGTGCGCTCACGCATCCAACCTAGTGATCGGAGGAGTTTTTTCATGGGCGGGCAGAACAATACTGGGTTAGATTTGCCGCACCGACGCCCGCCGCTATGCGTGCGCTGTGTCTAATTTTCCGCCCGTTCGCGCCGGAGTGCGCGGCGAGGGCCGGAACTCGGGTCCGAGCGGCCACAACTGGTCACTTCTTCGCGTGCGCTGCGATCATGCCGATGTGCCATGGGTAGTGCGGGTGCCCCGCAAAACTCGCGCTACCTGGTAACGCCGAGCAGCGGGCCGCGGGCGCGAATTCTGTGCGCCCGGCCCGCTTTCGGCTCGAATGTGATCTTCCGCACGAACCCGGCGTCCGCTCAGGATTTGCCGGGTATGCGCTGGCTGTCCGAATACTAGGTGCGGTCGCCGAGCAACAGATCGACGGTCAATTCCAGTCGCTCGGTCACGTCGGTCGCCGACGCGCGCCGGGTCAGCCACGCGACCAGGTTGGACAGCCACACATCGCTGATCACCCTGGCGATGGCCAGTTGACGCTCGTCCGGCTCGCCGTCGTTCATGGCGCGGGCGAACACCCGATCCATCACCTTGCCGACCCGATCGACCTCGGCGGCCGCGGACGCGTCGGCGAACATGAACGCGCGCGTCATGGCCTCGGTGAGCAGCGGGTCGCGCTGCATCATCCGGGTGATCTGTTGCAGCAGCAGGTGCATGCGCTCCTGTGGCGACTGCCCGGCAAGCGGCTTGCGCTTGCCTTCGATCTGCTCGAATTCGCGGGACAGCGCGGACACCAGCAGGTGCACCTTCGAGGGGAAATACCGGTACAACGTCCCGACTGCGACATCGGCGCGTTCGGCCACGGCCCGCATCTGCACCGCGTCGTAGCCGCCCTTGGAGGCCAGCGCCAGCGTCGCGTCGAGAATTCGCTTACGCCGTTCCCGCTGCGCGGCCGAACTCAGCTCGTCTTCGCTGAGCGTCGTGACCGTCGCGGTAGCCGGTGCCGCGTTGGAGTCGGCCGGCTGCGATCGGGAGGGACTGGCCATCGGTGAGAGTCCTTTCCGGAGACGTCGTTCGTGGATCTGGCCCGAGTATCGGCTCGGCGGTCGTCTCTTGACTTCCGCACAGCTAGGATATTAGAACATGTTCTAGGTGTGGGAGTCACGCCGGGAAGGCGGTACGGAGTGTGACCATCGCCACCACTGACGAGCATAAAGCCGTCCAGGAGTCGATGCGTGGGTGGGCCGGATCGGTGCGTCCAATTGCAACAATGCGGACCGATCCGAGCGCCTTCTGGCGCGCGTACTGGCCCGGCCTCGCCGATCTCGGCATCTTCCGGGTCGCCGTGGCCGAGGACGCCGGCGGAGCGGGCGGCTCGGTCGCCGATCTCGCCGTGCTGATCGAGCAGGCCGCGCACGACCTGGTCGGCGGGCCGGTACTGGCCACGGCATTGGCCAATCTGATCACCACGGGACGGCTCGACGAGCAATTACCGTGCGGCGTCGCGCTGGACTTCATTGTCGGCGCGCAGGTCAGCGTACCGGCCGCGGCCGGCGAATTGTCGCTGACCGGTTCCTGGGATTCGGTCCTCGGCGCGGCGCCGGAAACCGCTGTGCTGCTTCCGGTTTCCACCCCGCAGGGGCAGCGCTGGATCCTGCTCGAGCCGGACGCCGAAGGGCTTCGGGTCGAACCGCTTTCGCCGCTGGACCTGAGCACCCCGCTCGCCCGGGTGCACTGCACCGACGTGCGGGTATCGGCCGAGCAGGTCTTCACCTCGCCACATGCGGTCGAGGATCTGGTCGTGGTGCTAGCCGCGGCCGAACTGGCCGGGCTGGCGGGCTGGTGCCTGACGACGGCGGTCGAATACGCAAAGGTCCGTGAGCAATTCGGGCGCAAGATCGGCTCGTTCCAGGCGGTCAAGCACATCTGCGCCTGGATGCTGTGCCGGGCCGAACTGATCCGGGCGGTCGCCGCCGACGCGGCGGCCGCGGTGGACGAGGGCGGCGCGGAGCTGCCCGTCGCGGCCGCGATCGCCGCCGCCATCTCGCTGGACGCGGCGGTCGACACCGCCAAGGACTGCATTCAGGTGCTCGGCGGCATCGGCTTCACCTGGGAGCACGACGCGCACCTGTACCTGCGCCGGGCGGTGGCCCTGCGCCAACTGCTCGGCGGATCGGCGCGCTGGCGGGCCAGGCTCACCGAACTGACCCGCGCGGGTCAGCGGCGCACCACCGGCGCCGATCGGGTCTTCGCCGCCGAAGGCGTTGCCGCCGTTGACGGCAGCAGCGCCGACGAACTGGCGGCGGAGGTGTCGCGGATCGCCGCGTTGCCCGCCGATCAACAGCGATCGGCCCTGGTCGACGCCGGCCTGGCCATGCCGCACTGGCCCGCGCCGTACGGTCGCGGCGCGGATCCGATGACCGGCCTGCTGATCTCGGAAGAACTGCGCCGGGCCGGCCTCACCGCGCCCGACCTGGCCATCGGCGGCTGGGCGGTGCCCACGCTGCTGCAGCACGGCACGCAGGAGCAGATCGATCGCTTCGCCTGGCCGACCCTGCGCGGCGACGTCGTCTGGTGCCAGCTGTTCAGCGAACCGGGCGCCGGATCCGACCTGGCCGCGCTGCGCACCACCGCGAAGAAGGTGGACGGCGGCTGGGTGCTGAACGGGCAGAAGGTGTGGACCTCGTTGGGCGACAAGGCGAACTGGGCGATCTGCCTGGCCCGCACCGATCCCGACGCGCCGAAACACCGTGGCATCAGCTACTTCCTGGTCGACATGCACAGTGCCGGCCTCGAGGTGCGTCCGCTGGTGCAGATCACCGGCGAGGCCCGGTTCAGCGAGGTGTTCCTCGACGACGTCTTCGTCCCGGACGACGGCGTGGTCGGCGCGTTGAGCAACGGCTGGAAAATCGCCAGATCGACGCTGTCCACCGAGCGGGTGGCGATGGGCGGCAACGGCATCGGGCCGGTGCTGGAAGAACTCATCGCGAAATCGCCCGCCACCGGGCCCGGTACGGAATTGGTGAACGACCGCCTTGGCGGATTTGTCGCCGACGCGATTGCAGGTTTACTGCTCGAACAGCGCGCCGCCGTAAAAATGTTGGCTGGCGCCGATCCCGGCGCGCAGAGCAGCGTGCGCAAACTCGTCGGCGTCCGGCATCGCCAGGCGGTTGCGGAATTCGCCGCCGAGTCGGCAGGTCCCGCCGGTGCGCAGGACTCGGAAGTGGTAAAAGAATTCCTGCTCACACGCTGTTTATCGATTGCAGGCGGCACCGAACAAATCCTGCTGACCGTCGCCGGTGAGCGGATTCTCGGGCTACCTCGCGACACAGACAGCTAGCGACGAGCCCACCCGTCGCCCGACCACCACCCCTCATCGAATCGCGGAGCGATACTGAATCAACTGGAGATATAAGCATGGATTTCACCAGGGACGAGGGCCAGGACGCGGTGGCCGAGGTCGTCGTGAGTTTATTGGAACGGGAACCGGCCCGTGATTTCGCGTTGTGGCCGAGCCTGGCCGAGACCGGGCTGCTCTCGGTCGCGCTGCCGGAGCGGTTCGGCGGCGACGGCATGGGGCTGTCCGAGGTATCGGTGCTGCTGACCGAGCTGGCCACCGACGCGGTCGCGGTGCCCGCACTGCCGACGCTGGGCTTCGGCCTGCTGCCGCTGCTCGCGCTGCTGCCGGACAGCCTGGCCGAACGGGTGTATCCCGAGGTGGCCGAGGGCGCGGTGCTCACCGCGGCGCTCAGCGAACCGGCCGCGCCGTTCGCGGTCAAGCCGGAGACGGCGGCGGTCGCCGACGGCGATTCGGTGCGGATCACCGGGCACAAGATCGCCGTGCCGTACGCGGAGGAGGCGCGCTGGCTGCTGATTCCGACCAATTCCGGTATCGCGCTTATCGATTCGGACGCGAAGGGATTGATCCGGGTGCCGTCGCCGGTCTCCGGCGGCATCCCCGAGTGCACCGTCCGGCTCGACCGGGTGCGCATTCCGGCCGAGCAACTACTACCCGGTGGCCTGGCCGAGCTGCACCGACTAGCGATCGCGTCGATCGGCTCGGTGGCGGACGGGCTGCTCAAGGGCGCGCTCGTGCTCACCGCCGAACACCTGCGGACCCGCCGCCAATTCGGCAGGCCACTGGCCGAATTCCAGGCCGTCGCCCAGCAGATCGCCGATCTCTACGTCGTCTCGCGCACCCTGCACGTGGCCGCGGTCTCGGCGAATTGGGCACTGGCGCAGGACGATTCCAGTCAGCAACACCAGGCGCGGATCGACGACGATCTCGACGTCCTGGCCTACAGCGTGGCCGCCGACCTGCCTGCCGCCATGCAGAAGTGCCATCACCTGCACGGCGGGCTCGGCGTGGACATCACCCACCCGATGCACCGCTACTACTCACAAGCCAAGGACATCGCTCGCTGGCTCGGCGGCGCATCGTTCCGACTAGATCGTTTGGGGGCCAGATGTTCATCGACCTGACCACCGAGCAGCGTCAGCTGCGCGGCGAATTGCGTTCGTACTTCGCCGATCTCGTCACCCCGGACGAGGAAGCCGCGATGGCGGTGAACCGGCACGGCGACGCCTACCGCGAGGTGGTGCGCCGGATGGGCCGCGACGGCTGGCTCGGCGTCGGCTGGCCAAAGCAATACGGCGGGCAGGGTTTCGGTCCCGTCGAGCAGCAGATCTTCTTCAATGAGGCGGTGCGCGCGGATGTTCCGCTGCCGCTGGTCACGCTGCTGACCGTCGGCCCGACCCTGCAACAGTTCGGCACCGACGCGCAGAAGAAGCAGTTCCTGCCCGGAATCCTCTCCGGTGACGTGCATTTCGCCATCGGCTACTCCGAACCGGAGGCGGGCACCGACCTCGCCTCGCTGCGCACCTCCGCGGTGCGCGACGACTCCGGCGACTGGGTGGTCAACGGCCAGAAGATCTTCACCACCGGCGCGCACGAGGCCGACTACGTCTGGCTGGCGTGTCGCACCGGATCGGTCGAGTCCCGGCACCGCGGCATCACCATCCTGATCGTGGACACCAAGGACCCGGGCTACTCCTGGACGCCGATCATCACCTGCGACGGCGCGCACCACACCAACGCGACCTACTTCGACGACGTCCGGGTGCCGGCCGACATGCTGGTCGGCGAGGAGAACGCGGGCTGGCGGCTGATCACCACCCAGCTCAACCACGAGCGGGTCAGCCTCGGTCCGTCCGGCAAGATCGAGCAGCTCTACGACCGGGTGCGCGACTGGGCGCAGCCGCGCGGCGTGCTCGGCGAGACCGATGTGCGCCGCTCGCTCGGGCGCATCCACGCCATGGTCCGGTTGAACGAACTGTTGAACTGGCAGGTCGCCGCGACCGTCGACGGCGACCCGGCGAGCGTGATCGCCGACGCGTCGGCCACCAAGGTCTTCTCCACCGAGGCGCTGCAAGAAGCGGGCCGGCTCGCCGAGGAGATCGTCGGCCGCTACGGCGATCCCGCCGAACCGGCCACCGCCGAGCTGCTCACCTGGCTGGACCGGCGGACCAAACAGAACCTGGTGGTGACCTTCGGCGGCGGCGTCAACGAGGTGATGCGCGAACTCGTCGCGACCGCCGGGCTGAAACTGCCGCGCGTACCCAGATAGCCACCAGACCGTGCTAGTCGAGAAGGAGCCGCTGTGCCGGAAACCATCAGTCCGGAAGCGATAGTCGCGCAAGCCGAGCGGATCAAGGCGGCCGGTGATTGCACGCCCCGGCTCGGGCGTGATCCGGTGAACCAGCCGATGATCAACAACTGGGTCGAGGCGCTCGGCGACACCAATCCGATCTACGTCGACGAGGCGGCCGCGCGGGCAGCCGGGCATCCCGGCATCGTCGCCCCGCCGGCGATGGCTCAGGTGTGGACCATGTTCGGGCTCAACGGAACCCGGCCGCTGGACGACCCGATGGGCGAGGCCACCGAACTGCTGGACGCGGCCGGGTTCACCTCGGTCGTCGCCACCGACTGCCAGCAGACCTATCACCGGTACCTGAACGTCGGCGACCAGGTGACGGCGACCAGCAAGCTGTCCGATATTCGCGGTCCGAAGCGGACGGCGCTGGGTGAGGGCTGGTTCGTCACCTTCCTGACCAGCTGGCACGTCGGCGACGAGCTGGTCGCCGAAATGCTGTTCCGGTTGCTGAAATTCGCGCCCGGTACCGGTGCGTCGGCGAGCGCGCCGGCCGGCGAACGGGTCAAGCCGCTGGTGTCCTGGGACACCGAATTCTTCTGGGACGGAACGAAAGCGGGGGAGCTGCGCATTCAGCAGCTGCCCGACGGATCGCTGCGGCATCCGCCGATTCCCGCGCTGTGGAAGGACAAGTCGGAACAGACCGACTACGTCGTCGCCTCCGGGCGCGGCACCGTATTCAGCTACGTCGTGCACCACGCGCCGAAAGTGCCGGGGCGGCAACTGCCGTTCGTGGTCGCGCTGGTCGAATTGGAGGAAGGGGTGCGCATGCTCGGGGAACTGCGCGGGATCGATCCCGCCGAGGTTCAGGTGGGGCTGCCCGTCCAGGTGGAGTTCGAGAAGCTCGACGACGACGCGACGCTGCCGGTCTGGCAGGTGATCGCATGAGCGAGCGTAGCGAGCGGACAATGAGCACAGCCGCCCACGCGGGCATGGCGGAGCCGAGCGTCAGCGAGGTGCAGCCATGACCGCGACCGTTGTGCCTGCCACTGTGCAGGTGGGCACCGTGCTGCCCGAGCTGGCGATCCTGGCCGATCCGACCTTTGTGGTCAGTACCGCGTTGGCCACCAGGGACTTTCAGGATGTGCACCACGACAGGGACAAGGCGGTCGCCCGCGGTTCCAAGGACATCTTCGTCAACATCCTCACCGACACCGGCATCGTGCAGCGGTTCGTCACCGACTGGGCCGGGCCGCGCGCGATGGTGAAGTCGATCTCGCTGCGGCTCGGCGTGCCGCTCTACGCGGGCGACACGCTCACCCTGAGCGGCACCGTAACCGCCATCGACGGCGGCGACATCCATCTCGACATCGTCGGCAAGGACAGCCTCGGCGACCACATCACGGCGAAAGCCGTTATCGCTTACCGGAGTTCGCATGAGTGAGCAGGCCCACCCGTCACCCGACCGCCACCCCTCAGCGAATCGCTCCGCGATGCCGAGTATTTCGGGCCGCGCGGCCATCGTCGGCATCGGCGCCACCGACTTCTCCAAGGACTCCGGCCGCAGCGAATTGCGTTTGGCCGCAGAGGCGGTCACCGCGGCGCTGGCCGACGCGGGCCTGACGCCCGACGACGTCGACGGCCTGACCACCTTCACCATGGACACCAACACCCAGGCCGCGGTGGCCAGGGCGGTCGGCATCCCGCAGCTGAAGTTCTTCAGCCACATCGGTTATGGCGGTGGCGCGGCCTGCGCCACCATCCAGCAGGCGGCCATGGCGGTGGCCACCGGCGTCGCCGATGTGGTGGTCGCCTACCGCGCCTTCAACGAGCGTTCGGTGTCGCGGTTCGGGCAGTTCTCCACCGCGCTCGCCTCGGCGCCGACCTCGTCGGGCATCGATGCCGGCTGGTCCTACCCGCAAGGTTTGGGCACCCCCGCCGCGCAGGTCGCCATGGTCGCCCGCCGCTACATGCACGTATACGGCGCTACCAGTGCGGATTTCGGCCGCGTCGCGGTCGCCGACCGCAAGCACGCCGCGGTGAACCCGGAGGCCTTCTTCTACGGCAAGCCGATCACCCTGGAGGACCACCAGAATTCGCGCTGGATCGCCGAGCCGCTGCACCTGCTCGACTGCTGCCAGGAATCCGACGGCGGCGTCGCCATCGTGGTCACCAGCGTCGAACGGGCTCGCGACCTGCCGCAGCGGCCGGCCGTGATCACCGCCGCCGCACAGGGTTCCGGCGCCGACCAGTACGTCATGACCAGCTACTACCGCGACGCCATGTCCGGCCTGCCGGAGATGGGTCTGGTCGGCGATCAACTCTGGGCCCAAAGTGGTTTGCGCCCAGACGATATGCAGGCCGCCATCCTCTACGACCACTTCACCCCGTTCGTCCTCATGCAGCTGGAGGAGCTCGGGTTCTGCGGTCGCGGCGAGGCCAAGGACTTCATCGCCGACGGGGCGATCGAGGTCGGCGGCAGGCTGCCGCTGAACACGCACGGCGGTCAGCTCGGCGAGGCCTACATCCACGGCATGAACGGCATCGCCGAGGCGGTCCGCCAGATTCGCGGCATATCGGTGAACCCGGTGGACAACGTGACGAACATCGTGGTCACCGCGGGCACCGGCGTACCGACCTCGGGTCTGGTGCTCAGCGCCAACTGAGCCGGCTCGCTAGTGGATCGGCGCGCCCGGCTGGTCGTGCGTCGAGCAGTGGATGCCGCCGCCGCCCGCGGCGATCTCATCGATCGGGACCGGGACGACGTCGCGACCGGGCAGGTGATCGCGCAGGATGCCCTGCGCCCGGTCGTCGGCCCGCCGGTCGCCGAATTCGGGCACGAACACCGCGTCGTTGGCGATGTAGAAGTTCGCGTAGCTGGACACGAATTCGTCGCCCTCGCCGGTGATCTCGTTGGGATCGGGCTGCGGCAGATCGATCACCTGCAACGTGCGTCCGCGCGCGTCGGTGGCCCCGGCGAGCACCTGCCTGGCCTGCTCGCTCGACCGTGACCACGAGTCGGCGGGCGAGCCGGGAAACGCGGTGTCCAGCAACACGACTCCGGGCGCCACGTAGCGGACCAGGCAGTCGATGTGGGCATCGGTGATGTCCTCGCCGCGCACGCCCGCGCACCAGATCACCTTCTCGATGCCGAGGGTCTGCTTCAACTCGGCCTCGAGCTGGTCGCGGCTCTTGCCCGGATTGCGGTTATCGTTGACGATCGAGCTCTCGGTGACCAGTAGGGTGCCCTCGCCGTCGGTCTCCAGCGCGCCGCCCTCGGCGACGAACGGGGCCCGGTAGCGCGGAATCTGGTAGCGCGACAGCAGTTTCTGGCCGAGCGGGCCGTCGTTGTCGTGGCGCTGCTTGTTGCCCCAGCCGTTGAAGCCGAGGTCGACGCCGACCACCCGGCCCGCCTGCTCGACGAAGACCGGGATGGTGTCGCGGGCCCAGAGATCGTCCACCGCGAGCGGGATCACCTCGACGCCGCTGCCGCACGCCCGCTGAGCCGCGTCGCGCTGATCCTCCCTGGCCAGCATGACGACGTACTCGTACTCGGCGATCTCGCGGGCCAGCCCGGCGATGTCCTTGCGCACATCGCCGAGGTACTGCCCCCAGATCGCCGCCTGCGCGGGCCAGGACATGAAGGTGCGCGCGTGGCTCTCCCACTCGGCGCCGAACCGGCCACCCGGCCCGGCCGCCTGCGGCATGCCGGTATTGCCGTGGTCGCCGGAGTCGGACGGCTCGGACGAGCCGCATGCCGAGACGCCTGCGGCGAGCAGGCCGGCGAGGACGCTGAAGGCAGATCGGCGGGACATGTGGTTCTCCATCACGGGCTCCGATAGTCGATGATCCTGGTTCAAGATCCTGACTGAAATTTCAGTCAGGAACACACGGTACCATTGTCCGCATGTCTCGTCGTGATTCGATCCTGGAGTCGGCCGCCCGCGTGGTCGCCCAACGCGGTATCCGTGGCCTGCGGGTGGAGGAGCTGGCCGAAGCGGCCGGCGTCTCCACCTCGCTGATCTACTACCACTTCAAGGACCGGGCCGGCCTGCTCGCGCAGACCTTGGACTTCATCAGCACCCGGGCCGAGCGCTACACCGAATCCGACGTCGACGCCGCCGCCGACCCGCTCGGCCATCTCCAGGAACTGCTGCTGCTCGAACTCCAGGACACGCCGCTGGTCGTCGAGAACAGCACCGCGTGGGGCGAATCCCGGGCCACCGCGGTCTTCCAGCCCGAACTGCGTGCGCAGCTACGCGACGCCACCGCGCACTGGACCGATTACCTGAGCGGACTGATCCGCAGCGCGCAGGAGCAGGGCACGGTCGCCGCCGAGATCGCCCCCGCGGATGTCGCCGAACGCCTCACCGCGCTGATCGAAGGCGTGAGCATGCGCTGGCTCAGCGGCACCCTCGAACTCGACCGGGCCCGCGAATTGGTGCGCGGCGCAATCGCTCTCGAATTGGGCGTGCGGTCCTGAGCCCCGCGTAAGTTGGAATCGGCAAGATCGCCGCACGGGAGGAACCCTATGACCGCTCGGCACCTGGTCGACGTCCATGTCCTGCTCATCCGCGACGGCCGCCTGCTGCTCAGCAAGCGCCGCAGCGCCGACGAATTCGACGGCCTCTGGCACCTGCCCGCGGGCAAGCTCGAGGCCGGCGAATCCGCCACCGCCGCCGCGGTCCGCGAGGCCGCCGAGGAAACCGGCGTCCGCCTCGACCCGGCCGACCTGCGCCACATCCACACCGCCCACGTGGTCGGCTCCGGCCGCGACCCCCGCCTCGGCCTGTTCTTCGAAGCCCGCCACTGGACCGGCAACCCCACCAACCGCGAACCCGACCGCTGCCACGAACTGCGCTGGTTCCCCCTCGACGCCCTCCCTGACGCCATGATCGCCTACCCCGCCGCCGGCATCCGCGCCCACTTCACCGGCGCCACCTACAGCGAACGCGGCTGGTACGCCGATCCGCGGAAGTAGATCGTCAGCAGGGTGCTGAGCTGACGCACGCTTTCCGAGGTGCCTGGCCGGAGGTCGGCGCGGTTGCCGGCGAATCGGTCGAAGACCGCGCCCTCGAGCAGGGCGACGAAGTCGGCCGCGGCGGTCGCCGGGTCGGGACTGCCCAGGGCGGCGAACAGGTCTCGCGCGCGGGTGGCGGAGAACAGGCTGCCTGCCAGGCGGGCGTGTAGCTCGGAGTCGGACAGTAGGTCGAGGATGAGGGCATGCCGGGCGATCAGGTGATCGCGGCGTTCGGCCAGTAGGCGATCGAGCCAGGCGGCGATTCCGGCCGCGACGGCGTCCGGATCCAGCGGCCCGGTCGAGGCGAGGTGCGCGGCCGTGAAGTCCGCCCGGGAGCGAGTGGTGATTCGGTCCACGATCGCCTCGATCAGCGCGCGTTTGGTGCGGAAGTAGTAGGAGGCCGAGCCTGCCGGGAGCTCGAGCGCGGTGTCGAGGGCGCGGTGGGTCAGTGCCCGCAGGCCTTGGGCCGCAATCAGATCGATCGCGGCATCGACGATCAGCGTGCGCCGGTCGGTTGTGGACACGGTCACCTTCCCTGGCTTCGTCTCGACTTGTCCTCTACAAATGTAGAGGACAAGGAGGTGTCATGGAAATCGACGGTGAAACCGATGTGACCTCGACGGTTGTCCTGGACGCGGATCAGGTGCGGGCGGGGGCTCGGTTGGGGGAGTTGGTGGATCGGCGGGGGCGGCCGGTGCGGGGGTCTCGGGGGGTTTATCTGTATGGCGGGCCGGGGCGGGGGAAGACGATGGTGATGGATCGGTTCTTTGCCGGGGTGGCTTCGGATCGTAAGCGGCGCTTTCACTTTCATCAGTTCTTTGTTCGGCTGCATGCGGCGGCGCACGCGTCCGGTTCCATCGATAAGGCGGTCGCCGGGTTGCTCGGAGATGCGCGGCTGGTGTGCTTCGACGAATTCCATGTGCACGACATCGGTGACGCGATGCTCATCGCGCGAATGCTCGATGCTTTGTTCAAGCGTCGAGCGACGCTGGTGGTTACGTCGAATTACGCGCCCGCCGAGTTGCTGCCGAATCCGCTGTTTCACGAGCGATTTCTGCCGACGATCGCGCGGATCACCGCGCACCTCGACGTGATTCCGCTCGACGGGCCGGTGGACTATCGCACCCGGACGGACCGAACACGCGAACGCCGAACCGGTTTCGCGGCCGGTCGATATCGAGTCGAACCCGCCGATCGGCACAAGCCCGCAACACCCGGCGACGAAGCGAATCCCGCCTCGGTCCAGATCCAGATCGGCACCCGCCACTTGCGCGCCCGATCCGCCACCCGCACCGCGCTCACCATCGAATTCGCCGCACTCTGCGGCACTCCCACGGCCGCCGCCGACTATGTCGAACTGTCCCAGCGCTTTCCACAGTGGACCATCACCGACGTACCCCCGCTGCGCGAAGCGCCACCCGACTGGGCGATGCGTTTCGTCAATGTGGTCGACGTGCTCTACGACGCGGACCGCGAACTCACCGTGCGGGCGCGAGTGCCTTTGGCGGACTTGGCCGACGGCGTCCGCG
The DNA here is from genome assembly GCF_040681495.1 of Nocardia sp. NPDC051756. Lineage (NCBI taxonomy): Bacteria > Bacillati > Actinomycetota > Actinomycetes > Mycobacteriales > Nocardiaceae > Nocardia > Nocardia sp. NPDC051756. The sequence continues at coordinate 45,497 of NZ_JBFAYV010000015.1, forward strand.
GCGTCCCGGATATCGCGCGACTCGCCAGCCGACTTTGTGAGCTGTCACAATTAGCGCCCGCTCCCGTCGGATAGTTGTGTAAGCCACGGACGACCTGGCCCTGAGCGGCACCATGCACGGTTTTAGCGGATGTATTCCGAAGTATTCGATTCCCGCTCGAGCGGACCGCTCGGCATGTAACTATGTGGCTGTTTTGTGCAGTACTCAGATTTGGTGGTAATCAGTGGCCCGGGCGCGAGCGCCGATAATGCGCGTGATCGTGCTGATCACGCTGCTGGCCCTTGCCGCGATCGCGCTGCGCGGATACATCCCAGGAGTGACCGAATCCCGCGATAATCCGTCCGCGCCGTCCGCACTGTCGGTGGCATTGATGCCGGTGCTGCTCACCGTCTCGATGGTGATCCTGCTCGCCGGCGTGATCGCCAGCCAGCACCGCCTGCCGCTGGCCATGCCCGAACCCGATCGCGACACCGACCGCCAGCAGTGGCGCCTCGGCCGCGTCGGCCTGCTGGTACTGGCCGGCCTCGCGGTTCTCGCCCTCATCCTCGCGGCCGCCGCCGCGGTGTTCTTCGTCGGCGCCGGAGGCGAAAGCGCGCCCCCGCCACCGGCATCGGCGCCGACCACCGGGCTGCCGCCGGCCGAGTTCGCCACCAGCGCACCGGATCCCGGCAGCGCCCCCGCCGAGCTCACCGGCACCGCGCTGCTGCTCACCGCCATCGCCGCCGCCGCACTGGTCGGCGTGGCTATCGCCGGACTCGTCGTGGTCACGGTGGCCGCGCGACGCAGGCCCGCGCCGGCCCCGCTGCCACTGGTCCCGGTTGCCCCCACCGCGGTGGACTCGCTGGCCAGAGCCGCCGAAATGGGCTTGGCCGCAATGAATGTGCCCGGCCAGGAGCCGCGCGCCGCGATCATCGCCTGCTACGTCGCGATGGAACGCGGCCTCACCTTCGATCGCGCGGCCGCGCCGCTGGCGTCGGACACCCCGATGGAGGTGCTGGCCCGCGCCTTCGAACGCGGCGCGCTGCACGACGCGTCGGCGCGGGAACTGGTCGCGCTGTTCGAGGAGGCCAGGTTCAGTCCGCATGCGATGCTCGAGTGGCAGCGGATGCGGGCTGAGCAGCTTTTGCGAATCGTCCTCGCGGACTTGCAAGGAGAGGCGGCAGCTTGAATCGAACGGCCATCGTCATCAGTGCCGCGATCGTCATCGCGCTGATCGAGATCGTCACCCTGGACCGTGCGCGCGGGGTGCTGTTGTTCATCGCCGCGGTACCGGTCCTGGTGGCCTTCGCCTGGCTGGTGTGGTCGCTGCTGGAGCGGGCGGAGCCGCGCGGCTACCAGGACATCGACGAGATCGAGAACGGTCCGGCCGAGATGCTGCGCCGCTGGCACGCCAGGGCGCAGATGCTCGCCGACCGCGCCGACGGCACCCGCGCCGACTGGGACCGGCACCTGCGCCCGTTGCTGGCCAAGGAGTTCGAGCTGTCCAGCGGGCAGCGGGTGACGAAGAACCGCAGGGCGACCGAGGCCGCCGGGATCCATCTGTTCGGGCCGGAACTGTGGCGCTGGGTGGACCCGGCGAACTCGGCATTGCGTGATCAAACCAGTAGGGCACCGGGACGGGCGGCACTGGACGAGATCCTGAGCCGCCTGCAGAGAATGTGAAATGGGTTGAGGCAAGTGCGGGTACACACATGACGATGCCGATGGATGTCACGGTCCAGCGCAGCGATGCCGTGCTCCGGGAGCTATCCCGGGTCATCGTGGGCAAGCAGGAAGAAATGCGGTTGATCATGATCGCGGTGCTGGCCGGCGGTCACGTCCTGATCGAGGACCTGCCCGGTCTCGGCAAGACGCTGATCGCCAGATCGTTCGCCGCGGCGCTCGGGCTGCAATTCACCCGCGTGCAGTTCACCCCCGACCTGCTACCCGCCGATCTGCTCGGCTCGACCATCTACGACATGACCTCCGGTCGCTTCACCTTTCGTCGCGGACCGGTGTTCACCAACGTGCTGCTCGCCGACGAGATCAACCGGACCCCGCCGAAAACCCAAGCCGCGCTGCTGGAGTCGATGGCCGAGGGACAGGTCAGCATCGACGGCGAAACCTTCCAGCTGCCCCAGCCGTTCATCGTGCTGGCCACCGACAACCCGATCGAGTACGAGGGCACCTACCCGCTGCCGGAGGCCCAGCTGGACCGGTTCGCGATCCAGCTCCGGCTCGGCTACCTGTCCGAACCGGACGAGAAGCAGATGATCCGCCGCCGGCTGGAGCGCGGCGCGACGACGCCGCAGGTCACCCAGGTGGTGGACGCGAACGGGCTGATGGAGATGCGCCAATCGGTCGAGTACGTCACCGTGCATCCGGATGTGGTGAGCTACGTGGTCGCGCTCGCCTCGGCCACCCGGGCGCACCCGCAGGTGGAGGTCGGCGCGAGTCCGCGCGCGGAGCTGGACCTGGTGCAGATGGCGCGCGCCCGTGCCTTGCTGCTCGGCCGCGACTACGTGATCCCGGAAGACGTGAAAGCCCTGGCGATTCCGGCCATGGCACACCGGATCACCCTGCGCCCGGAAATGTGGGTGCGCCGAATCCGCGGCGAAGACGTGATCAGCGAACTGCTGCGCCGCCTGCCTGTTCCGCGCGCCACCGTGACATGAGGCATCGCGACGCCAGCACCGCGGTCGAGGCCGAATTGCGGTGGCGCCCGGCACCGTTGGTCTTCATGCTGGCGATCTGCGCCGCGGCGGCGCTGGTGCTCGCGGTGGTGCTCGGGCGGTGGCAGCTGGTCGTGTTCGCCGCGCCGCTGCTCGGCGTGCTCGCCACCGCGCCGTGGCAGCAGTCCTCGACCAGGATCCAGGTGGACGGCGGCGGAACGCTGCGGTGCTTCGAATCCGAAGAGGTGGTGCTGACCGTCGCCGCGTTCGTCGAGCAGGGGCACGCGCTGCTGCGATTGAAGCCGGAAAAGGTTGCGGCGCTGGGCATCGAGGTCGAGGAGGCCAGCGATTCCGGGGCCGCGCCCGCCGGTCTGCGACTCGCGCTGTCGGCGGATCGGTGGGGGCGTTATCCGGCGTCGGTGCGGGTGTCCGCGCTGAGCCCGGCGGGGCTCGCGGTGGCGAACGTCGTGCTGCCCGCGGGGCAACTGTTCGTCTATCCGATCACCGATCCGCAGCGAATGCGCCTGCCGCGCACCGAACTTCCCGAGCGGCTCGGCACGCACCTCACCCGGCGGCATGGCCCCGGCGTGGAGTACGCCGATATCCGGGCCTACGCGCCGGGTGACCAGCTGCGCATCGTGAACTGGCCGGTGAGTGCGCGGCGCGGCCGGTTGTACGTCACCGAGCGGCTGACCAACCGTTCCGCGGATGTCGTTGTGCTGGTGGATACTTCGCAACAGGCACCGGGACCGGCGACGGATTCCCTCGAACTGTCGGTGCGCGGTGCGGCGCAGGTCGTCCAATCGACCTTGCAGGCCGGCGACCGGACCGCCGTGGTGTGCCTCGGTCAGGCGCCACGCTGGCTGCGCCCCGATATCGGGCGACGGCAGTTCTATCGGGTCGTGGACACCGTGCTCGGCGTCGGCGACGAGCACATCCCGACCACCGGCACGCTGGCGCCACACTCGGCGGTGCCGCTCGGCGCGATCGTGGTCGCGTTCTCCACGCTGCTCGACACCCAGTTCGCGCTCGCGTTGATCGATCTGCGCAAGCGCGGGCACGTCGTCGTGGTGGTGGATGTCTTGCGCGGCACGCCGTTCCGGGGTGCGCTCGACCCGACCCTGGCCAAGATGTGGCAGCTCGAACGCGCCTCCATGTACCGCGACATGGGCACCGTCGGCGTCGACATCGTGGCCTGGCCCGCGGACACCCGGCTGGATCAGATCATGCGCGTGCTGCCCGAGCACCGCCGTACCGTGCGGGTGCGCCGATGACCCGATTCCTCGCCGTCCTGTCGGGCGTACTGCTGGTGACGTCGGTGGCGCTGCTGGAACCGTGGGCCGCCCTCCCCGCCTTCGTCCTGGTCGCACTCGGCTGGTGGTTCCGCCCGGTCGCGGTCGCCGCCGTCCTGCTCGCGGTCGGCGTACTCGCCGTCGCGAACCCCGGTGTACTCGCCGCCGCCGCAATGGGATTGGTCGCCACCACCTACCTGCTCAACGCCGCCACCGTCACCGCCCCACACGGTGTGGTGCCGACCACGGTCCCGTCGGTGACCGGCGCGGTAGGCTTCGCCGCCGTCGGCGTCTGCGCCGCCCTGCTCCCAGTGCGCCTGGCCTGGGCCCCGCTGGCCGCCCCCATCCTGGTCATCGTGCTGTACGCCTTGGTAGTCCACGGCGCAGCGATCCGCCGCGCCCGACCCACCAGCACCCAACCAGAGCCGCACACCCCCTGACCTGACGCACACCGAATCGCATGCGATTCGGTGTGCGTCAGATCAAGAGATGTGCGGGAACGTCAGCGGAACCGCAGGGTCACGTCGCCGAGGACGGGCGCGTCGTCGCGCTCGACCGCCGTCGCGGCGATGGTCAGTTCGCCGTCCTGCTGCCAGATTCGGGTGCGGATCGTTTCACCGGGGTAGAGCACGCCCGCGAATCGGGCGCGAAATCCGTTGACCCGGCTCGCATCTGAGCCGAGCACGGTGTCCGTGGCCGTCTTGCAGACGATGCCGTAGGTGCACAACCCGTGCAGAATCGGCGCGGGAAACCCGGCGGCGCGGGCGAATTCGGGGTCCGAGTGCAGTGGATTGCGATCGCCGCACATCCGATACAGCAGCGCCTGCTGCGGCAGCGTCGCCGTGGTCACGTCGAAATCCGGTGCGCGGTCCGGCAGTTCGGACTTGGTGCTCGGTCCACGCTCGCCGCCGAAACCGCCCTCGCCACGAGCGAAGATCGACGAACGCGCGGTCCACAGCGGCGCACCGTCGGACCCGGTGACCGTCTGTTCCTGCACGACCACCGCCGCGGAACCCTTGTCCCACAGCTCGGTGATCCGCCCGGTGCTGGTCGCCTTGCCCGCGGCCGGGATCGGGCGGTGCACCTCTACTTCCTGATGACCGTGCACCACCTTCGCCAGGTCGATGTCGATGCCGGGGAAGCTGACCCGCGGCGGCTCGGTCTCGTGCAGGGTCTGCGCGACGGTCGCGAACGTCGGCAGCACCTGCGGTCCGCGATCGTCGAGATACCGCAGTTCGGCCGGATCGGTCCAGCGCGTGCCTGCCCCCAGCCCGAGCTGATACAGCTGCACGTCGGACGCCGTCCAGGCGAATTCGCGGCCCGGAAGTTCCGCCCCGAGCGCGACTTTCGGATCGATCGACATCAGGACTCCTTGCTGGACGGCAGCGGACGGGTGGGCTGGGCCGCCTTCTGCTCGACGATATCGAGCACGGCCAGGTAGCCGAAGGTGAGCGCGGGACCGATGGTCGCGCCGGGACCGGCGTAGGTGTGGCCCATCACCGGGGTCGAGCTGTTGCCCGCGGCGTAGAGCCCCTGGATCGGGCTGCCGTCCTCGCGCAGCACCCGGCCCGCGGTGTCGGCGACCAGGCCGCCCTTGGTGCCGAGATCGCCGGGCACGATCTTCGCGGCATAGAACGGACCTTGGATCAGCGCCGCGAGGCACGGGTTCGGCTTCACCGTCGGATCGCCGTAGTAGCGGTCGTAGTGGCTGTCACCGCGGCCGAAGTCCTCGTCCTTGCCGGTCTCGGCGAAGGTGTTGAAGCGGGCGACGGTGGCCGCGAGATCGGCCGCGGGAACGCCGATCTTGGTGGCCAGCTCCTCGAGCGAGTCCGCCTTGACGATGTTGTCGTTCTCCAGCCAGCGCGACGGAAAGCGTTGGCCCGGCTGCAATCCGGCGAAGATGTAGCGGTTGCGGTAGCGCTGATCGAAGACCAGCCAGGCCGGGATGTTCTCGCCCGGACCCTCACCCTGCCCGTACTCGCCGCCGTACATCGTGTGCACGGCCTCGACGTAGGGCGCGGACTCGTTGCCGAACCGCTTGCCGGTGGCGTTGACCATGATGGTGCCCGGCAGATTGCGTTCGGCCAGCGCGAACCACGGCCGCCCACCCTTGAAAATGGTCGGACCCCACCAGGCGTCCTCCATGAAGCCGACATCGCCGCCCGCCGCCATGCCCGCGACGATGCCGTCGCCGGTATTGGCCGCCGCACCGGTGGTCCACTCGGTGGTGATGGGCTGGCGCTGGTACTTGGTGCGCAGTTCCGCGCTGTGCTCGAAACCGCCGCTGCCCAGGACCACGCCGTAGCGCGCGGTGATGGTGACCGGCTGGCCCTCGTGCTCGGCCTCGACCCCGGTGACCACGCCGTTCTCCACCACGAGCCCGGTCAGCGGGGTGTTCAGCAGCACCGGCACGTTCGCGTCGAGCAGCCCCTTGCGCATGGCGGCGATGATCGCCTGGCCCATGCCGAGGATGTGCTTGCCGGTGAACTTGGCCCAGTAGGTGCGCGCGCCGACCCGCAGCGCGCGGGCCATGCCCTTCGGATGCCTGCGGATCAGGTTGAGCCGGACGAAGTCGGCCTGCATGACCACCACGTTCAGCGGCGCCTTGGCGTACGGCGGCTCCAGGTTGGCCAGCTCCGCGCCGAGCACCTTGGCGTTGAACGGGGCCGGTTCGCAGGACCGGCCCTCGCCCAGCCCGCCCGGCGCCTCCGGGTAGTAGTCGGAGTAGCCCGGCACCCACTTCATCTTCAGCGGGGTGTGGTCGAGCACGAAGTCGAACGCCTCCGGACCCCGGTCGATGTAGGTGTCGATCCGCTCCTTGGGCACCACGTCGCCGATGATGCTGTGCAGGTAGGTGCGGGCCACCTCGCGGTCGTCCGGTCGGCCGGACGCGCGCAGCGCCTTGTTGCCGGGGATCCAGACGCCACCGCCGGAGCGTGCGGTGGACCCGCCGTAGTGCGCGGCCTTCTCGATGAGCACCACGCTGAGCCCGTGGTGGGCGGCGGTGAGGGCGGCGGTCATGCCCGCAGCGCCGCTGCCGACGACCACCACATCGTATTCCCGATCAATCATGTAGAACACGTTATAGAATGAGGCGGCCGTTGGTCTATGTTGTGTGGCAGAAGACTTACTCGGCTTTCCGTTTGCTGAGAAACTCGTTTCAGTTTCAGACCGGAGTGAAGTACATGGGGTTCGATTGGGACCTGGTTGCCGACGTGGTCGTCGTGGGTTTCGGCGCGGCCGGGGCCGCCGCGGCGCTGGAGGCGGCGGCCGACGGTGCGCAGGTGCTCGCGCTGGAGCGATTCGCCGGCGGCGGGGCGTCGGCGCTGTCCGGCGGGATCATCTACGCGGGCGGCGGGACGTCGGTGCAGCAGGCGGCCGGTGTCGCGGATACGCCCGAGGCGATGTTCGCGTACCTGGAGCGCGAGGTCGGCGACGCGGTGTCGCCGGCGACGCTGCGCCGGTTCGTGGACGGCAGCCCGGCGATGATCGAGTGGCTGAAGGGCCATGGCGTTCCGTTCGAGGCGTCGCTGTGCCCGTACAAGACGTCGTATCCGAACGACAGCTACTACCTCTACTACTCCGGCAGCGAGATCTCCGGCGCGTTCCGGGACATCCCCGCCGCGCAGCGCGGGCATCGGGTCAAGGGCAAGGGTACCTCCGGTAAGCAGCTCACGGGTCCGCTCACCGCCGCCGCCTCCCGGCTCGGCGTCCGGGTCGAAACCCTCACGCAGGCAACCCAACTGATCGTCGACGACGCGGGCTCGGTGATCGGGATCGAATGCCGGTCGCTGCGCGACGCGCCGGGTCGCGTTCGTGATCGGTACACCCGCATGGCGAAGGTCGCGGCCAAGCCGGGCATCTACTACCCGCCGCTGCGCGCCGCGCTGGAGAAGCGCCTCGGCCGGTTGGATCGCCAGTACGGCAAGACGATTCGGGTGCTGGCTCGCCGTGGCGTGGTGCTCAGCGCCGGCGGGTTCATCGCCAACCGCGCGATGGTGCGCGAACACGCCCCGGCCTATCGCGGCGGACTCGCGCTCGGCACCACCGGCGACGACGGCAGCGGCATCCAGCTCGCGCAGCGGGTCGGCGCGGCCACCGATCGGATGAGCAATGTCTCCGCGTGGCGATTCCTCTTGCCGCCCAGCGCTTTCACCGGCGCGATACTGGTCGATGCCGCGGGTCGCCGGGTCATCGACGAGACCAGATACGGCGCCGCGGTCGGCCACGCGCTCATCACCGGACACGACGGCAAGGGCTGGTTGCTCGCCGACGACGAGTTGATGCGGACCGCGATCGGCCAGATCGGCAAGCAGGGCGCGTGGTTCCAGCGCGGGCAGTTCGAGACGATGCGCCGCACCGCCGTTCGCGGCGCGACGCTCGAAGCCGTCGCGGCGAAGGCCGGAATCGACGTGACCGGGCTGCTGGCCACGGTGGACGCGCACAACGCGGCGATCGCGAACGGTTCGCCGGACCCGGTCGGCAAGCCCGCCGAATTCACCAAAACGCTTCGCACCGGGCCGTTCTGGCTGCTGGACGTCGGCATCAAGCCGAGCCTGGCCAATCCGTGCCCGATGCTCACCCTCGGCGGCGTCGTCGTGGACGAACACACCGGCGCGGTGAAATCGACTGCCGGAAACGATATTCCGGGACTCTTCGCGGCCGGGCGGACCGCCGTAGGCATCTGCTCGGAGTCCTATGTCAGCGGGCTTTCGCTGTCGGACTGCATCTTCTCCGGTCGCCGGGCCGGCCGGTCCGCCGCAGGGGAACAGGTGCCCTCCGAGCAACTCGGGGCGCTCGATCGAATGGAAGGAAACTAGGTGCTGTCCGACACGGTACGAACCGCATTGGCCGATGAGCTCGAGCTCGCCGAACGCGACCGGGTGGCGATCGATCCGCTGGTCGCCCGGCATCCGGACATCGATGTGGTCGATGCCTACGAGATCCAGCTGATCAATATCCGGCGCAGGCTCGACACCGGCGCCCGGATCGTCGGGCACAAGGTCGGCCTGTCGTCCAAGGCCATGCAGCAGATGATGGGTGTGGACGAACCCGACTACGGTCATCTGCTCGCGGAAATGGAAGTCTACGAAGACGTTCCGGTCGAGGCCGGTCGCTACCTGTTCCCCCGGGTCGAGGTCGAGGTCGGCTTCGTGCTCGGCGCCGACCTGCCCGGCGCGGACTGCACCGAGGCCGATGTGCTCGCCGCGACCGTCGCGTTCGCGCCGGCCATCGAGCTGATCGACTCGCGGATCAAGGACTGGAAGATCGGCCTGACCGACACCATCTCCGACAACGCGTCCTCGGCCGGTTACGTGCTCGGCCCGGAACGGGTGGCGCCCAAGGATATCGACATCAAGAAGATCGACGCGGTGCTCACCCGCAACGGCGAGGTGGTGGCCGAGGGGCGCAGCGACGCCGTGCTCGGCGACCCGGTGATCGCGGTGGCCTGGCTGGCGCGCAAGGTCGCGAGCTTCGGGGTGCGGTTGAAGGCGGGCGACATCGTGCTGCCCGGCTCGTGCACCCGCGCCATCGACGCTCGCCCGGGCGACGCATTCCATGCCGAGTTCGCTGGACTCGGTTCTGTCCGTTTGCAATTCATCTAGGAGGCTTGTGGTGTCCGACAACGGGACCGTCACCGCCGCGATCGTCGGGTCCGGCAATATCAGTACCGATCTGCTCTACAAACTGTTGCGCTCGGCGGCGATCGAGCCACGGTGGATGATCGGGATCGATCCCGACAGTGAGGGTTTGAAGCGGGCCCGCGGGTTGGGGTTGGAGACCTCCGCCGAGGGCGTGGACTGGCTGCTCGGCCGATCCGAGTTGCCTGACCTGATTTTCGAGGCGACGTCGGCGTATGTGCATCGCGCCGCCGCGCCGCGGTACGCCGAAGCCGGGATCCGGGCGGTGGACCTCACCCCGGCCGCCGTCGGGCCCGCCGTGGTGCCGCCGGTGAACCTCGGTGCGAACCTGGACGCGCCGAACGTCAACATGATCACCTGTGGCGGCCAGGCCACCATCCCGATCGTCGCCGCCGTATCCCGCGTCGTACCAGTGGTTTACGCGGAGATCGTCGCCTCGGTGTCCTCGGTCTCGGCCGGCCCGGGCACCCGCGCCAACATCGATGAGTTCACCAAGACCACCAGTCGCGGCGTCGAAACCATCGGCGGCGCACAGCGCGGTAAGGCGATCATCATCTTGAACCCGGCCGAGCCGCCGATGATCATGCGCGACACCATCTTCTGCGCCATCCCGGAGGATGCCGACACCGACGCGATCACCGATTCCATCCATCGGATGGTCGCCGACATCCAGCAGTACGTGCCCGGCTACCGGCTGCTCAACGACCCGCAGTACGACCCGCCGTCGGTGATCTCCGGTGGCCTGGCGAAGGTTTCGGTCTTCGTCGAGGTCGAGGGCGCGGGCGACTTCCTGCCGCCGTACGCGGGCAACCTCGACATCATGACCGCCGCCGCGACGCAGGTCGGCGAGGTCATCGCCGGTCAGATCGTCTCGGCTCGGGTGTAAGGAGCGAAAACATGGCTTACTCAGCAGAACTCGACATCCGCGTCACCGACACCTCGCTGCGCGACGGATCCCACCACAAGCGCCACCAGTTCACCGCCACCGAGGTCCGCGACATCGTCGCCGCCCTCGACGGTGCGCGGGTCCCGGTCATCGAGGTCACGCACGGCGACGGCCTCGGCGGTTCCTCGTTCAACTACGGGTTCTCCAAGACCCCGGAGCAGGAACTGATCAAGATCGCCGCGGAGACGGCGACCCAGGCCAAGATCGCGGTCCTGATGCTGCCCGGGGTCGGCGTCAAGGAGGACATCAAGATCTCCCAGGACAACGGCGCATCCATCTGCCGCATCGCCACCCACTGCACCGAGGCCGACGTCTCCATCCAGCACTTCGGCCTGGCCCGCGAACTCGGCCTGGAAACCGTCGGCTTCCTGATGATGTCGCACAGCCAGCCGCCCGAGGTGCTGGCCAAGCAGGCCCGCATCATGGCCGACGCCGGCTGCCAGTGCGTCTACGTCGTCGACTCCGCCGGCGCGCTGGTGCTCGACCAGGTCACCGACCGGGTCGCCGCCCTGGTCGCCGAGCTCGGCAGCGACGCCCAGGTCGGCTTCCACGGCCACGAGAACCTCGACCTCGCCGTCGCCAACTCCATCTACGCCATCCGGGCCGGCGCCACCCAGATCGACGGCAGCGCCCGCCGTTTCGGCGCGGGCGCGGGCAACACCCCGGTGGAGGCCCTGGTCGGCGTCTGCGACAAGCTCGACATCAAGACCGGCATCGACTTCTACGCCATCGCCGACGCCGCCGAAGACGTAGTCCGCCCCGCCATGCCCCAGGAATGCCTGCTCGACCGCTCCTCCCTGATGATGGGCTACGCGGGCGTCTACTCCAGCTTCCTCAAGCACGCCGAACGCCAAGCCGAGCGCTACGGCGTCTCCGCCGCCGAAATGCTCGTCCGCGCCGGCCGCCGCAAACTCGTCGGCGGCCAGGAAGACCAGCTCATCGACATCGCCCTGGAACTCCAACGCGAAAAAGAAACCGTCCCCACCGCCTGACCCCCGCTGATGCCGCGGTATCCCACCGCGACATCAGCCGCGCGGGTGACCGAACGCGAAATGGCCGAGAAACCAAGGTTTCTCGGCCATTTTCGATCGCTGTCGCCTACAACCAGGTGTCGAGGGTGGTTGTGGTGAGGAAGTGGTCGAGGTCGGCGCGCCAGGGGGCGGGGGTGGTCTTTTCCGGTTCTATGGCGGTGTATTGGCCGCGGTAGAAGAGGAGGGGGCGGCCGGAGGTGGTGGACTCGGTGAGGGCTTGGACTCGGCCGATGACTATGTGGTGGTCGCCGCCGGGGACGACGCTTTCCACCGTGCACTCGATGGTGGCCAAGGCGTCGTCGAGGACGGGGAGGGTGCGGGGGGAGGTGTGCCAGGGGGCGCCGGCGAACTTGTCGGGTTCGCGGGAACCGAAGCGGGCGCACAGTTCTCGCTGTTCCTCGGCCAGCACGTTGACGCAGAAGCGGCCGGCGGTCTCGATGGCCGCCCAGGAGCGCGACGTGGTGGTGGGGCAGAACAGGACCAGGGGCGGGTCCAGGGAGAGGGCGGCGAAGGATTGGCAGGCGAAACCGATCGGTGCGCCGGCCTCGTCGAAGGTGGTGATGACGGTGATGCCGGTGCAGAACTGGCCGAGCACATTGCGGAAGGCCCGTGCGTCGATTTCGGGATTGCTCATCGTCTCGCTCGCCCTCTCATTCACTGCTGGCGCTGCCCGACCGTGAAGTCGTGGCCCCACAGGCTCACCGCCGTGGATTCGCGGGCAATCCAATCATTGTCGTCGACTTCGAGTCCCTCGCAGCCGAATTCGACATCGAAACCGCCCGGCGTCTTCATGTAGAACGAGAGCATCTTGTCGTTGACGTGCCGGCCGAGGGTCGCCGACATGCGCACCTTCTTGCGCAGCGCGCGGTCCAGGCACAGCCCGACGTCGTCGGCGTCCTCCACCTCGAGCATCAGGTGCACGATGCCGCTGGACGTCGGCATGGGCAGGAACGCCAGCGAGTGGTGCCGCGGGTTGCAGCCGAAGAAGCGCAGCCAGGCGGGGTCGCCGTCGGCCGGTCGCCCGACCATCTGCGGCGGCAACCGCATCGAGTCGCGCAGCCGGAAGCCGAGCACGTCGCGGTAGAACTCCAGCGCGGCCTGATCGTCCTTGGTGCTGAGCACGACGTGCCCGAGCCCCTGCTCCTCGGTGACGAATCGGTGCCCGTACGGGCTCACCACCCGCCGATGTTCCAGCGCCGCACCGTGAAACGCCTCCAGCGTGTTGCCGGAGGGATCGTCGAAACGGATCAGCTCGTGCACCCGCCGATCGGCCAATTCCGCGGCGGTGCCTTCCTTGTAGGGCACGCCCGCGGCTTCGAGCCGGGTCCGGATGTCTTGCAGCTCAGCGGCATTGGCGGTCTCCCACCCCGAGATCTGCAGTTCGTCCTTCTCACCGGGCACAATCACCAGCCGAGCCGGAAATTCATCCATCCGCAGATACAGCGCGTCCGGATTCCCGCCCTTGCCTTCGATCATGCCGAGCACCTTGAGGCCGTACTCGCGCCAGGCGGCCATGTCGGTCGCCTCGATGCGCAGGTAAGCCAGTGATCGAATCCCCATCACTTCTCCTTGGAACCGGCGAGGAAGTCGATTGTCAGCCGGTTGAATTCGTGGAACTTCTCCAACTGTGCCCAATGCCCGCATCCGCCGAACACGTGCAGCTGAACGCGCGGAATCAGTTTGGTCGCGACCAGTGCGCCGTCGAGCGGATTGACCCGGTCTTCCCGTCCCCAGATCAACAACACCGGCTGACGCAGTTTATAGGCGTCGCGCCAGAGCATGCCCTGCTCGAAATCCGCACCGGCGAACGACTTTCCCATCGCCTTGGCCGCGGCCAGCGATTCCGGCGTGCTGGCCGCGGCGAACCGCTGGTCGATCAGCTCGTCGGTGATCAGCGACTGATCGAAGACCATGATGCGCAGGAACGCCTCCAGGTTTTCCCTGGTCGGCTGGTAGCTGAACTTGCCGAGCAGCTTGACGCCCTCGGTCGGGTCGGGCGCGAACAGGTTGGTGCTCAACCCGCCCGGCCCCATCAGCACCAGTTTCCCGGCCCGGTCCGGATAGTCCAGCGCGAACCGCACGGCCGTGCCGCCGCCGAGCGAATTGCCCAGCAGGTGCACCCGCGAGTTGATCTGCAGGTGATCGAGCAGGTCCTTCAGCGCCGAGGAGCTGTGCACGAAGTACTGCGGATGCTCGGTCGGCTTGTCCGACTGTCCGTATCCGGGCTGATCCACGGCGAGCACGTGGAAATTCTGCGCCAGCACCGAGATATTGCGGGCGAAGTTCGACCAGGAGGACGCGCCCGGCCCGCCGCCGTGCAGCAGCACGATCGTCGGCCCGTTGCCGACGCCGGCCTCGTGATAGTGCAGCCGCAGATCCGGGCGCACCTGCGCGAAGCGGGAGGTCGATTCCGCGGTGAGTTCCACGGTAGAGGTCACAGCAGCTCCTAGACCATCGCGTCGACGACGGGCAGCCCGAACTCGTGCTGGCCGTACATCTGGTAAGCCCGTTCCGGATCGTTCGCCGCGTGCACCCGGCCCGCGTGCGCGTCGCGCCAGAACCGTTGCAGCGGTGTGCCGTTCGCCAGCGCGGTGGCGCCCGAGCTCTCGAACAGCTTGTCGATGGCGGCGATCGAGCGTCCGGTCGCCCGCACCTGGTCGCGCCGCGCGCGCACCCGCAGGTCGAACGGAATCTCCTTGCCGGCCAACAGCAGCGCGTATTCGTCGGCGACATTGCCGGACAGCTGACGCCAGCCCGCGTCGATATCGCTGGAGGCCTCGGCGATGCGCACCTTGGCGAACGGATCGTCCTTCGCCTTCTCGCCCGCGTAGGCCGCGCGCACCCGCTTGCCCTGATGTTCGACGTGCGCGTCGTACGCGCCGTAGGCCATGCCGACGATCGGGGTCGCGATGGTGGTGGGATGGATTGTGCCCCAGGGCATCCGGTACACCGGATCGGTGTTCTGCGCGAGGCCCGGCGCGGTCAGCTCGCTCATCTTGCGGAAGCTGAGGAAGCGGTGCGTCGGGACGAAAACATCCTTCACCACAACAGTATTGGACCCGGTGCCACGCAATCCGACCACATTCCACACATCGTCGATGCGGTAGTCGTCGCGCGGGATGAGGAAGCTGCCGAAGTCGACCGGCTTGCCGTCCTTGATCACCGGACCGCCGAGCACCGCCCAGGTGGCGTGATCGCACCCCGAGGACCAGGCCCAGGAGCCGTTGACCAGGTAGCCGCCCTCGACCACCGTGCCCGCGCCCATCGGCGCGTACGACGAGGAGATCCGCACCTCGGTGTCCTCGCCCCAGACGTCTTCCTGCGCCCGCTGGTCGAACAACGCCAGATGCCAATTGTGTACGCCGACAATGCCTGCCACCCACCCGGTGGATCCGCACGCGCTGGCCAGCTTGCGCACGGTGTCGTAGAAGACCACCGGGTCGGCCGCATGACCGCCCCACTGCTTGGGCTGCAGCAGCCGGAAGAACCCGGTCTCCTGCAACGCCTTCATGGATTCGTCGGGGATGCGGCGTAGGTCCTCGGCCTCCTGCGCGCGCTCGCGCAGGGTCGGCAACAGCGCGTCGACCCGTTCGGTCACTTCTTGCGTCATCTCGGGACCTGCTCCTGCCTGGTCAATTGGATAACCGGTACTCATTTGCTTCTGAGACTAGAACAGGTTCTTATTTCTGTCGAGAACGGGTGTCGATCGCGTGTCCTAGATGGACATGTGCAGGAAGTGGCGTGAATCGCTGGCGTGGAACGCCACATTTTTGTAACGTGTTCTAGTACAGAAGGAGGAGGATTCGCGATGGCAGTTACCCCACAGGGGAGCGGTGCGAAGGTCCGGGAGCTAGACGTCGGCACCGTACCCACCCGCTATGCGAGGGGATGGCATTGCCTCGGTCTGGCCAAGTCGTTCCGCGACGGCAAGCCGCACGCGGTGAATGTGTTCGGCACCAAGCTCGTGATCTGGGCCGACAGCAACGACGAGCTGCGGGTGCTCGACGCCTACTGCCGGCACATGGGCGGCGATCTGAGCATGGGCGAGGTCAAGGGTGACGACATCGCCTGCCCGTTCCACGACTGGCGCTGGTCCGGCACCAACGGCAAATGCACCGCGATTCCGTACGGGAAGCGCGTGCCGCCACTGGCGCGTACCCGTAAATGGACCACGCTGGAGCGCAACGGTCAGTTGTTCGTCTGGCACGACGTCGAGGGCAGCCAGCCGCCGCCCGAGGTGACCATCCCGCATATCAAGGGCCCTTACACCGATGCGGACGGCAACCCGGTCGAGCAGCTCGACAGCGGCTGGACCGACTGGACCTGGAACTCCATGCTGATCGAGGGCGCGAACTGCCGCGAGATCATCGACAACGTGGTCGACATGGCGCACTTCTTCTACATCCACTTCGCCTTCCCGACCTTTTTCAAGAACATCTTCGAGGGGCACATCGCCACTCAGTACTTGAACACCAAGGGCAGGCCGGACATCGGGATGGCGTCCAAATACGGCGGCGACACCACGCTGACCTCGGAAGCCTCGTACTTCGGGCCGTCCTACATGATCAATCCGCTGGTCAACCTGTACACCGGCTACGAGGTCAAGAGCGTCCTGATCAACTGCCACTATCCGGTGACCCAGGACTCCTTCGTGCTGCAATGGGGCATCACGCTGGAGAAGCCGCAGGGCGTCGAGGGCGAGATGGCGGACAAGCTGGCCGCCAAGATGACCGAGGGCATCAGCGTCGGCTTCCTCCAGGACGTCGAGATCTGGAAGCACAAGTCCAAGGTCGAGAACCCGCTGCTGTGCGAGGAGGACGGCCCGGTCTACCAGCTGCGTCGCTGGTACGACCAGTTCTACGTCGACCTCGCCGACGTCACCGACAAGATGACCCAGCGCTTCGAGTTCGAGGTGGACACCACCAAGGCGAACGAGGTGTGGGAGGCCGAGGTCGCGGAGAACCTGCGTCGCAAGCGCGAGGCCGACGAGGCCGCGGCCGCCGCCACCGACCAGGCGGAGGCCGGGGTCTGATGGCGGCCACCTGGGCGAAAGCACCCGACTTCGCCGACCAACCGGCGCGGCAGGCCGAAGTGCGCGCCCAGACCGTGGTCGACAAGCAGCGCTATCTGGAACAGGGCCTGACACCGCTGGCGTGTCAGGCCTGCCAGAGCCGGGTGCTGGTGCGCAAGAGCAGTTCGCACCAGACCTCGGTGCAGTGGACCGAGCCGCCGCAGACGCACTGCCCGGTCTTCGCCGAACTCAGCCGGAACGGGGGCGGCCTCGGTCGCCCCGACTCCTGCCCGCAGTTGGAGAAGACAATTAAGTGGGCGGTCGACGAAGGCGTAGTCGAGGTTCCGGACTAGTCACCTGCTGCTCTATTGTCCGGGCATGACTCAGGCTGGATTCACCGAACTTGCGGCGCGGCTGACGATTCCGTTGATCGCGGCACCGATGTTCCAAGTCTCCGGGCCGGAGCTGGTCATCGCGGCTTGCCGGGCGGGCGTGATCGGCGCGTTCCCCACGGTGAATGCCCGTACGACGGAACAACTGTCGGAGTGGTTGTCGGCGATCGATGCCGCGTTGGCATCGGATAACGGGACCCGTCCGGCCCCGGTCGCGGCGAATCTGATCGTGCACCCGGGGAATGCGCGGCTGCTGCCGGATCTCCAGGTGTTGCGCGAGCAGCCGACGGAGATCGTGATCACCTCGGTCGGGACGCCGCGCGATGTGGTCGGCCCGCTGCACGAGGTGGGCTCGCTGGTCCTCGCGGACGTGGCCTCGGTGCATCACGCGTTGCGCGCGGTCGAGTGCGGCGTCGACGGGCTGATCCTGCTCACCGCCGGTGCGGGCGGGCAGACCGGCTGGGCGAATCCGTTCGCGTTCGTCCGCGCGGTGCGCGAATTCTTCGATGGGCCGGTCGTTTTGGCGGGTGGGATCGCCGACGGCGTCGCTTTGCGCGCGGCGATCACCCTGGGTGCGGATCTCGCGTACATGGGCACCAAGTTCCTCGCCACCGCCGAGAGCATGGCCGCGCCCGCGCACAAGGACCTGATCGCCGCGTCCAGCCTCGACGACGTGGTGCTGACCTCCGCTTTCACCGGCCTGCCGACCAACATGCTGGCCGGCTCGATGCAGTCGCTCGGCATCGATGTCGCCGCCTTGCGTGCCGGAACCTTCGACACCGCAGCGCATTTCGCCGATCCCGCCGCACCGAAGAAGTGGTCGGACATCTGGAGTGCCGGCCACGCCGCGTCCGGTGTCACCGAGGTGCTCGGCGTCGCCGAACTCGTCGAACGGACGCGGCGCGAGTACGCCGGGAAGTGAGTTCAGTCCATCTGGAAGTCGGCGAAGTCGAAACCGGGCGAGACGAAGCAGCTGACCAGCACGTATTCGTCGCCCGCGGGTCGCGCCGCCTGACTGACCCCACCCGGCACCACGGCCTGCAGCACCTGGCCGTGCTCGACATCCGGCCCGAGCACGATCTCCTCGCCGCCGATGTTCAGCACCAGCGGGCCGCCGCGATGCCAGAGCCACAGCTCGTCGGAGCGGACGGTGTGCGGCGCGGACTGCTCGCCGGGCAGTAGCAGGAAGTGGATCGCGGTCGCGCTGGACCGTGCGCCGTCATAGCCCTCCGGCTTGAATTCCACGGCACTGCGCCAGGTTTCGCGGAACCAGCCACCCTCCGGGTGCGGTGACAGGTCGAGGGCGGCGGCGAGTTCGGGTCGATTGTCGGTCATCCCATGACTATGCCTGATTCGTGCGCGGCGGTGCGGGGCGTCCCCGGTGAAAAATCAGGTGACCGGAGCTGAACTACCGCGTTACCGTGGCTGAACACCATGGTGGGTGTAGCTCAGTTGGTCAGAGCGCCTGGTTGTGATCCAGGAGGTCGCGGGTTCAAGTCCGGTCACTCACCCCAAAGACGCCGGTGCCTTTCCGGATCAGAGTTCTTCGATGCGCCAGGTGATGCCGAAAGGCGTCAGCGCATCGAGGAATTCGGTCGCGTCGAAGGCTTCGGCCGGGGCCAGCGCGCCCGGCTTGGTGGTGCCTTCCGCCAGCCGGGTGGCCACCTCCACTGCCATCAGCGCCGAATCGCGGTACGAGTGCACGCCGCTCACCACACCGCGGACCGTGCGACCGTCCACCCCGAACGCGTCGACGACCAGGTCGTAACGCAGATCCGCGCTCGGTGCGTCGGGCAGCGAATCGATGATCTCCGCGGTGAAGCCGCTCAGGGTGGCGAGGATCGAAGTGGCAAGCACGCCTTCGACATAGGAAAAGTCGGAGTGGCGCGGGATCGTGAGTACCGGCGGCTGCGGGAATTTCGCCACCGCGGTCGGCGTGGTGTCGCCGGGGAAGGTCATCGAGGAGTGCCGAGCCGTTGCGCCGGTGCGCAATTCGCCGTCCGCGTAGTTCCAGCCGCCGCTGCGGAACCAATCCAGGCTCGCCAGCACCGTCTTCGCGCTGCCCTTGGAGCCGTTGCCGCCGCTCTTGCTCAGATGGCTGACCACGACCTCGGCCGGGCCGTTCACCCGGCGGGTGGTCAGGTAACCGAGCAGGTCACCGGGCAGATTGCTGTCGGTGACGCCGGAGACCAGGCTCACCCCGGCCGCCTCGGCGCGCGGGCCGAATTCGTCGAACACCTGCTTCAGGAACAGTTGCTCGCCGGACATGTCGGTGTAGTGCGCGCCGGCGTCGATCGCCGCGGACAAGACCGCCGGACCGTGCTCCACATAGGCGGGCAGGCTGCTGATCACTACGTCCGCGCCGGTGAACGCGGCGACCAGGGCGTCGTGGTCGGTGAGGTCGGCGACCCGGATCTCGGCGTTCGGGAGGTCGGCGGAGACGGCGTCGGCGCGGATGCGGGATTCGTTGCGGCCCAACAGGATTGGAGTGAGTCCGCGACGATGCAGTTCGGTGAGGACGTAACCGCCTGTGATGCCGGTGGCGCCGTAGACGGCGATGTTCTTGCTGGGTCCGGTAGGGCTCGTTGATGTCATGTAATCAATCTATGAGCGCTGTATGAGTTAACCAATGGCTGTAATACTCGCTGCTATATCTCAAACACTCATTGTGGAGCGCTATGGTGAACGAGTGGACGTTCTCAGTGAAACCATCGCCGCCATCCGCACGGGCAGCCCGACCTCCGGAATGTTCATCCGGCACGCCCCGTGGGGTCGCGACTATCCGGTCGTGCCCGGCGCCGGTTTCCACGTCGTGTTGCAGGGCTCGTGCTGGCTGGTGCCGCCGGGTGGCACGCCGATGGCGCTCGGTGTCGGCGACGTCGTGTTCATGCCGCGCGGCGCGGACCATGTCCTGATCGACAGCCTCGACAGCCCGGTCACCGAGAAGGCGCAGCCAGGGGAGCCGCGAGAGGTCGTCGGAGCCGGGGTGCGCACCGCATTGCTTTGCGGCGCATATGAACTCGGTAGACAACGCACCCACCCGCTGCTCGACGAGCTACCGGAATTCATCCATCTGCCTGCCCGCCCCGGTCGTCATCCCGCGCTGCGCGGCGCGGTCGACCTGCTCGCCGCCGAAATCGCCGAACCACGCCCCGGCAGCGACGCCGCCGTTCCGGCCATCCTCGAAACCCTGCTGCTCTTCGTGCTGCGCGCATGGTTCGATGAGCAGTCCAACGCCCGATCCACCGGCTGGGCAGGCGCTTTCGCCGATCCCGCAGTCGCCGCGGCGCTACGGGCCGTGCACGAAGAACCGGCCCGCCCCTGGACCGTCCCGGACCTCAGCGACATCGCCGGCGTCTCCCGCGCCACCCTCGCCCGCCGCTTCACCGCCACCGTCGGCGAACCACCCCTCGCCTACGTCACCCGCTGGCGCATGCTCACCGCCGCCCGCCTACTCCGCGACACCGACGCCCCCCTCGGCACGGTAGCCCGCAAGGTCGGCTACACCTCCGAATTCGCCTTCGCCAAGGCCTTCAAGCGCGAATACGGCCGCGCCCCCGGCCAATACCGCCGACCCGAAAAACAGCCCCCACTAGTCTCCGTCTGACACTAGGAATGGCCATCTAGGCCGCCGTGCACATCGTGGTGCGTACGCTCCGGATGTGAGTGAGATCAGCAGCTGCGATCTAAGTGCCAACCTGGCGGAATGCATCGATGCCGCCGAGGCTGGTGAACCTGTGATCATTCTCCGCGATGGGATCCCTGCCGCCGCGTTGGTTCCCTTGTCCGTGGTGGAAGCGGTCGATGACGCCGAAGACGGAATGTTGGCGCGGGAAGCCGCTGCCCGACTCGCCGTCGGTGCGCAGACCTCTAGCATGGCCGACGTGCTCACCGACATTTTCGAGGCGAAATAAGCGAAGTGCACCTGTCAGTTCGTGTCTCGCGATCTTTGAGCGGTCTGGTGCGGCAGTAGGTTCGGGAGGTGAACGCGGCGCAGATGATCGATGCATTCGGGGAGGTGCTTGGCCGGTTGCTTCCGGGGGATCGGCTGTCCGAGGTGACGGTGCGTGAGGGGCAGTTTCATTACGTGGTCGTCGGGTCGGAGCGGGTGGTCAGTTTTGCGCGGACCGATGCTGCTGCGCGACGGTTGCCGGCGCGTGGGGCGGTGCTGCGGGCGCTGGCCGGTCTCGATCTCGGCGTGGCCGTGCCGGAGTGTCTGTCGATCGGGCCGTCGGATGGGGGCTACTTGGTCATGACCAAGGTCGCGGGTGCGCCATTGGATGAGGGGATGCTCGAGGATCCCGGTGTCGCGGAAACTGTTGCTCGGCAATGCCATAACCTGCTGCGCAAGCTGTCGATCGCCGGTGGTGACCAACGAGTCCGCGAGATGCTTTCGGCCATCCCTGCCGATCGATGGAGTCGCTTCGCCGAGGACGTCCGCAGCGAGCTGTATCCACTGATGAATATCGCCGGACGGGACCGGGCCGAGCGGGAACTCTCCGCGCTCGCCTCGCTGCCGCATCTGACCGACGGTTTGGTGCACGGTGACCTCGGCGGTGAAAACCTGTTGTGGGACAACGTAGGTGGACTGCCCGTACTGCGCGGCGTCGTCGACTGGGACGGGGTATGCCTCGGTGACCCGGCCGAGGATTTCGCCGCGCTCGGTGCGGGCTACGGCGCGGACATCCTGGATCGACTGCTGGTTCTCACCGACTCCACGAGCGGCGACCTCGCCGGCCGAATAGCCACCATTCAAGGAACTTTCGCCCTCCAGCAGGCCCTCGACGCCCACCGCGACGGCGACGCCGAGGAACTGGCCGACGGCTTGAGCGGCTACCGGTAACTCAGCTGAACGGCGTCTTCGGACGCTCCTGCAACTCTCCGTCGATGTAGGTGTCGACCTTCTCGTTGTAGAAGCAGACCAGTCCCGCGACCTTCTGGCTTTCCGGCAGCGGCGTGCGGTAGCCCCACACATAATCCTGGTACTCGTTGTCGCCGACGCGGACCGTCCAGTAATCGGCGGTGCCCTTGTACGGGCAGCTGGTGTGGGTGTCCGAGGGGTGCAGCAGGTCCATCCGGACGTCGGTCATCGGCAGGTAATACCTTGCGGGCAGGCCGGTTTCGAAGAGAATGCGTGGCGAGTGCGAGTCGGCGACGGTGACGCCGTCGATCTCCACCCGGATATGCCGGGAGCTGCCGAGGATGTCGACCCGGGAGTACGGATCGCGCGGGTGGACGTAGACCGGCTCGTCCTCCTCGAACCACTCGTCCATCTTGTTCCAGTCGAGCCGGACCAGATCGTTCAGCTCGGTCAGCGGGGATTCGTGATAGCGCAGCGCGGCAGCGGCCGCGGTGGTGCCATCCACGACTACGTCGTACTCGGTCGCGTCGCCGCGACTGGGGGAGTGGTGGGACTGGCCGGTCGGCTCGAGTTTCGCCTGGAGATCCGCGGCCCGGATGTAGTAGGTCGGGTAGTGCGGACCTTCCCACACCAGCACCGGCTGCGCCGTATCGGCCACCACCCGGCCGCCGAGGAATACCCGAACTCGCTTCTGGCTGGTTTCGATCTTTACCCGCCCGCGCTGCGCATCGCCCATGACATCCGACGGTACTCCCGGGCAGCTATCCGAGCAGTTATCGCAGACAGAACAGCTGCCTGAACCCTGTGCGGGTCCAGGCAGCTGTGGGTGCGGTTCAGTCGCCGACGGTGATCGCTTCGGCCTCGGCCACGCTGTGCGGCTCCGGGTCGTGGTCGTCGATGTGCGCGAGGGCCGCGCGCCCGGCCAGCAGGACCAGCACCGCGCCCGCGGTACACGCGGCGCCGACCCAGAACGGCAGCGCGACGCTGTGCTCACCGAGCTTGCCCGCCAGGTACGGCGCGGCCGCGCCGCCGGCGAAGCGGACGAAGCTGTAGGCCGCCGACGCGGTCGACCGCTCGACCGGCGCGGAGATCATCACGGCCTCGGTGATCAGCGTGTTGTTCACGCCGAGAAACAGCCCGGCCAGCACGGTGCCGATGATCAGCACCGGCTTGTGCTCGGCGAACGCCGCCATCACCGTGAGGTCCGCGGCGAACAGCGCGATGGACAGGCCCATCATCGGCAGCGAACCGAACCGCCGCTGCAACCGCGGCGCCAGGAACACCGAGGAGAGCGCGAGCAGGATGCCCCAGCCGCAGAAGATGAAGCCGATCGCGTAGGTGCCCATGTCCAGCGGGAACGGGGTGTAGGCGAGCAGCGTGAAGAAGCCGAAGTTGTAGAGCAGCGCGGTGAGGCTGACGGTCAGCAGGCCGCGGTGACGTAGCGCGCGGAACGGCGCGGCGATCGAGGTGTGGTGCGTCGGCTTCGGGCCTTCGGGCAGCAGCACGACGATGCTGACCAGGGCCACGGCCATCAGTACGGAGACGCCGAAAAACGGTCCACGCCAGCTGATTCCGCCGAGCACGCCGCCGAGCAGCGGGCCGGTCGCGATGCCGATGCCGAGCGCGGCCTCGTAGAGGATGATCGCCCGCGCGACGCCGCCGCTGGCCGCGCCGACGATGGTGGCGAGTGCGGTCGCGATGAACAAGGCGTTGCCCAGACCCCAGCCCGCGCGGAACCCGACGATCTGCGTGACGGTGTCGGACAACCCGGCCAGCGCCGCGAACACGATGATGATGGCCAGACCCGCGACCAGCGTCTTCTTCGCGCCGAACCGGCTGGACACCACGCCCGTGATCAGCATGGCCACGCCCGTCACGAGCATGTAGCTGGTGAACAATAGCGACACCTGCGACGGCGAGGCGTGCAGTTGTTCGCCGATCGGTTTCAGGATCGGGTCGACGAGCCCGATACCCATGAATGCGATCACGCTCGCAAACGCCACGGCCCAAACGGCTTTCGGTTGCCGGTTGCTCGTGCTGGGTTCCGCGCCGGCGGCGCGATCAGGAGCCAGTGTGCTCATTGATCTTCCCTCTATATCGGATGATGCTGTGGCGTAGCCGTTTTCAGGGCCTCCAGCAGTTCGTTCAAATCGGTGTCCATGCGGGCGAGGCGGGCGGTGTCGAACCCGTCGAGCCGCGTGGTGAGCGCGGCGGCGAAGGCCTGCCGCGCCTGGGTGAGCCGGTTGCGTCCGGCCGGGGTGAGTTCGACGACGACGGCCCGGGAATCGGCCGAGTCCTTGCGCCGGGTCGCGAAACCATCCGCGACCAGCCTGCCGATCAGCGTCGTTGCCGCCGGCTGCGAACATCGGTCGATCCTGGCGAACTCACTGACCCGCACGGCGCCGTGTTCGTCGAGCACCGCCAGCGCCCGCAACACCGCCCGCGGCAGGTCGTCGCCGCTGATCACCCCGGCCAGCCGAGTGAGCCTGCCCGCGGTTACGAGTAGATCGACGACAATGTCATCCGCTGTGTTCACCTGAGCCTGCTGCACCTAGATATTATTACATAAGCTAACTATATATGTCCCGTGAACTCGGTCACGAATACGGCAAAGCCCCGGTACGCAGCGCATACCGAGGCTTTGACCAGGAGATTCAGGAGCTGTGTGCGACCGGGCGAGCGGGTGTGCCGAAGAGGTGGGTGTTGGCGTGGGCGCGTTTGAAGAAGAGGTGGGCGTCGTGTTCCCAGGTGATGGCTATGCCGCCATGTAGTTGGACGGTTTCGGCGACGATGGTGGTGAGGGCGTCGGAGCAGTGCAGGCGGGCGACCCAGACGTCTTCGGCGGCGGTGGGGGTGCGCTCGGCTACCGCGAGGGTGGCGGCGGCGGAGGCGGACTTGGCCGATTCGAGCAGGACGTACATGTCGGCCATGCGGTGTTTGAGGGCCTGGAAGCTGCCGATGGGGCGGCCGAATTGGACTCGGGACTTGGTGTAGTCGACCGTCATGTTCAGGCAGTGTTCGGCGGCGCCCACCTGCTCGGCGGCGATTGCGGCCCAGGCGATTTCGCGCAGGCGGGCGCTGGCCGGTTGCAGGCCGGCGGTGCCGAGGCGGCGGGCTTCGGCCGTGGCGAAGGTGATTTCGGTCAGTTTGCGGGTGGGGTCCATGGTCGGCACCACGCGCCGGGTGACCCCGGTTGCGGCGGGGTCGACCTCGAAGAACCCGGTCGGCGTGATCACGATCAGTGTGTCGGCGATACTGCCGTCGAGCACGTATCGCGCTGTGCCGGTAAGGGTTCCGTCCGCTTCGTGGACTCCGGGCTCATCCCAGCCGTTTTCGCCGGCCCAGCACACCGCGAGCGTGCGCGAACCCTCCGCGACCTCGGGAAGCAGCCGCCCGCATGCCTCTTCGTCGGCAGACAGGAGCACGGCCTGCACGCCGAGGATCGCGGAGCCGAGCATCGGGACACCGGCCAGGGTGCGGCCGAGTTCGCCGACCACGAGCAGGGATTCGACCAGGCTCGCGCCGATGCCGCCGTATTCCTCGGGAATGGCCAGCGCCGCGACGCCGATCTGTTCGCACAGTCGCTGCCACAGGGCCGGGTCATAGCCGAGTTCGGTGTCCATCGCGGCGCGCACCGCGGCCGACCCGGCGTGCTTGGTGAGCAGAGCGCGCACCGAGGCGGTGAACTCCTGATGTTCGGTGCTGGTCATGCCGTCCCTCGAAGTTGCCGATCGGCGCGCAGCGCCTGCGCGATCCGCGCCCGGTGCAGATCCGGTGTGCCCCAGGCGGACCGGAGCGCGGTGACCTTGGTCAACCACAGCGACAGGTCGTATTCGGCGGTGTAACCGATCGCGCCGTGCACCTGTAGCGCCGCCCTGGCCGCCCGGTAAGCCGCGTCGCCGCAGGCGATCACGGCGGCCGAGACATCGCGGCCACGCGTCGGCTCGCCCATGGTGAGCGCGGCGCGGTAGAGCAGCGGCTCGGCCAGATCCAGGCCGATCAGCACATCGGCGAGTTTCTGCTTGACCGCCTGGAATTCGCCGATCGGCTTGCCGAACTGCTTGCGCTGCTTGGCATATCCAGTAGTGGAGTCGAGCAGCGCGCGGCCGGCCCCCAGCAGCTGTGCTGCGCAAGCCAGTGCGCCGGTATCGAACCCGGTGGCAATCGCGTCGGCAACGCCCTCGGCGACCGACTCATCAGGTGCCACGGCGAACAAACGGCGCGCCGGATCGATCGACCGCACCAGCCCGGTCCGATGCCCGGCGTGCAGCTGACCCCCGTCCGCGATCAACACCACCTCGGCGCTGTCGGCGTCCAGCGCCACCGCGCTGTGGTCGGGCGAAGCGAAAGCGATGGTGCCCAGCTCGGTGCCCTCGGCGAAACCGGGCAACCAGCGCGCGGCCAGCTCCGGGTCCGGAAGTGCTTGCAGCAGAGCGGGTATCGCTGCCGCGGTCTCCACAAGCGGACCCGGCGCGGCAGCGCGGCCGAGTTCGACGAATGCGACCACCAGATCGATCGGCTCCGCACCGACCCCACCGTGTTCGTCATCGATGGCCAGACCGAGGACCCCCGCCCCGGCGAGCTGACGGATCAGCCCGCGTCCGGGCCGCGGATCCCCGGTCGCCCAGGCGCGCACGGCGGCGGGTGTGCGCCCCGCGTCGAGCAGCTTGCGCACGCTGGTGCCGAAGTCGAGTTGTTCGGGACTGAGCGCGAATCTCATCGGCTGCTCCCTCTCGGTAGTCCGAGCAGCCGCTCGGCGATGATGTTGCGCTGAATCTCGTTGGTGCCCGCGTAGATCGGGCCGGACAGCGAGAACAGATAGCCGTCGGTCCACGATCCGGACCGTTCGGCGTGCGCGCCGAGCACCTCCAGCGCGGTCTCGTGCATGGCGATGTCGAGTTCGGACCAGAACACCTTGGTGATCGAGGATTCCGCGCCGAGCTTGCCGCCCTCGTTCAGCCGGGTCACCGTGCTGAACGTGTGCAGCCGGTAGGCCTCGCTGCCGATCCAGGCGTCCACCACGGCATCTCGCTGCCCGGTGTTCGCCTCGTCGCCGGTCTCGAGCCACAGCTCGATCAACCGCTGCGACGTCGCGCTGAACCGCCCCGGGCTGCGCAGCGACAGGCCGCGCTCATTGCTGGACGTGCTCATCGCCACCCGCCAGCCCTCGCCGGGCGCACCGATCACATCGCGATCCGGCACGAACACCTCGTCGAGGAAGATCTCCGCGAAGCCGGGCTCGCCGTCCAACTGCGGAATCGGCCGCACCGCAACCCCATCCGCGGACAGCGGGAACATCACATAGGTCAGCCCCTTGTGCCGCTCCGCCTCCGGATCGCTGCGGAACAGCCCGAAGGCCCAGTCCGCGTAGGCCGCTCGCGAACTCCACGTCTTCTGCCCGCTCAGCAGCCAGCCGCCGTTGGTCCGGCGCGCGGTCGAGCGGATGCCGGCCAGGTCGCTGCCCGCCTCCGGCTCCGACCAGGCCTGCGCCCAGATGTCCTCGCCGCGCGCCATCCGCGGCATGATCCGGTCGAGCTGCTCGGGCGTGCCGTGCTCGAAAAGCGTTGGCGCCAGCAGGAAGATGCCGTTCTGGCTCACCCGCCCCGGCGCGCCCGCGGCGTAGTACTCCTGCTCGAACAGCACCCACTCCAGCAGCGAGGCATCGCGGCCGCCGTACTCCTGCGGCCACGCGACGACGGAGAGCCGCGCATCGGCGAGGGTGCGCTCCCAGGCGCGGTGCGCCTCGAACCCGGTCTTGGTGTCCATCGAGGGCAGCGGCTGCGCGGGCTTGTTGGCCGCCAGGAACTCCCGGACCTCGGCCTGGAATTCCTGGGTCGCCTGGTCGATCTCGAGATCCACTTACTTCGCCCCGTTCTCACCGGTCGAAGCCGTCGAAGCCGCCTGCGCCTTCATCGACTTCGCGTTCATACCGCCTAGCGAATCGGCGCCGACCTCGGCATTGTGCGCGTGCGCGAAGTGGTGCAGCCCGAACACCGAGTCCATCCCGGTGCGCATGCCCATCTGATCCTCGGCCTGGTTGACCGCCTTCTTGGTCAGCGCGAGCCCGAATTGCGGCATGGCGCCGATCTTTTCGGCCAGCGCGAGCGTCTCGGCCTCGAGTTCGGCCCGCGGCACCACCCGGTTGACCATGCCCCATTCCTTGGCCTGCGCGGCGCCGAACCGGTCCCCGGTGAACAGGAACTCCTTGGCGGCCCGCGGCCCCATCACCCACGGGTGCGCGAAGTACTCGACCCCCGGAATGCCCATCCGCACCACCGGATCGGAGAAGAACGCGTCGTCCGAGGCGATGATCAGATCGCACACCCAGGCCAGCATGAGCCCGCCCGCGATGCACGCGCCCTGCACCATCGCGATGGTCGGCTTGGGGATCTCCCGCCAGCGCCGGCACATGCCGAGGTAGACCTCGAGCTCGCGGGCGAAGCGCTGATCGCCGCCGACCCGGTCGACGTGGTCCCACCACAGCGCGGCCTTGTTCGGGTAATGGATGTGGTGATCGCGTCCCGGGGTGCCGATGTCGTGCCCGGCGCTGAAGTGTTTCCCGTTGCCCGCCAACACGATCACGCCGACCTCGGGGTCCTCGACCGCCCGCTCGAAGGCGGCGTCGAGCGCGTAGGTCATCACCGAGTTCTGCGCGTTGCGGTAGTCCGGCCGGTTCAGCGTGACGATCGCCGTGCGGCCGCGCACCTCGTAGGTGACCACGTCACCCTCGTCCGGGATCGGTTCCGACATTACGAAATCTCCTCACGTAGTTGACGCTTGAGCACTTTCCCGGCGGCGCTGTAGGGCAGCTGGTCGCGGAATTCGATGAACCGCGGCACCTTGAAGTTGGCCAGCACGGTGGTGGCATGGGCGAGCACCTGGTCGGCGGTGAGCTGCGCGCCCGCCTTGCGGACCACGAAAGCCTTGCCCACCTCGCCCATTCGGGTGTCCGGCACGCCGATCACCGCGGATTCGGCGACGCCGTCGAGCCGCGCGAGGGCCTGCTCGATCTCGGCCGGATACACGTTGAACCCGCCGGAGATGTACATGTCCTTGAGCCGGTCGGTGATCTTCAGGTAGCCGCGCTCGTCCACCGTGCCGACGTCGCCGGTGTGCAACCAGCCGTCGGCATCGATGGTCGCCGCGGTGCTTTCGGAATCGTCGAGGTAGCCGAGCATCACGTTCGGCCCGCGCAGCAGCACCTCGCCGTTGGGCGCGAGTCGCAGTTCGAAGTCGGCGATCGGGCGCCCGCAAGTGCCGGAGATGGTCTCGGCGTCGTCGTCCGGGCGGCACATGGTGCCGAAGCCCGACGCCTCGGACAGGCCGTACGCGGTGATGACCACCTCGAAGTCGAGCTCGGCGCGCATCCGCTCGACCAGCACCACCGGCACGGTCGCCGCGCCGGTCACCGCGACCCGCAGGGTGCCGAGGTCGAACTCGGTGCGGTCCGGGTAGTCGAGCAGCGTCTGATAGATGGTCGGCGGCCCGGGCAGCACGGTGATCTTCTCCTCGCTCACCAGCCGCATGGTGGCGGGCACGTCGAACACCGCCTGCGGGATGATCGCGGCCCCGGTGACCAGGCAGGCGAGAATGCCCGCCTTGTAACCGAAGTTGTGGAAGAACGGGCTGACCACCAGATACCGGTCGTCGCGGGCGAGCGTCGCGCACTCGGCCCAGGCCCGCACCACCGACAGCGCCTGCCGGTGCGCGATCACGGTGCCCTTGCTGCGCCCGGTGGTGCCGGAGGTGAACAGGATGTCGGCGGTGTCCTCGGGACTCACCGCCGCGGCTCGCGCCTCGGCCTCCGCGAGCGTGGCCTTCTCGGCGACCCCGGCCAGCTCGGACCAGTCGAACGCGGTCTCGTCGCCGGTCGTCGTGCCCGGCTCGACCGGGATGACGACGACCGTCTCGATATCGAGTTCCGGTGCGGCCTTGCGCAATTCGGCGAGCCGATCGCGGCCGAGGAAGGTGCCTGCGATGAACAGCGCTCGCGCGTCCACCCGGGCCAGCACGTCGGCGGCCTCGTCGGCGACATAGCGGGTGTTCAACGGCACCAGTGACGCACCGACATAGTGCGCGGCCAGCGCCGCGACCACCCAGTGATGGGTGTTGGGCGCCCACATGGCGACCCGGTCGCCCGATTGCACGCCGCGCGCGATCAGCGCCCGCGCCACCTCCTGGACCGCCGCCAGCAGCTGGGTCCAGTCCAGTCGCACCGGGCCGTCGGCCAGGGCGGGCGCGGTGCCGAACGTGCGCGCGGCATGTTGCAGCGCCAGCGGTGTCGTCAGTGCAGGGGGTGTCACGGCTGTCCTTACCGTCCGGGTCAGGGCACTTATGCAAGCGCCCTACAAAGCAAGTGCTTGGTAGGTTATCCTACCGGCGTGGGTGCGATCCAGACCTCAGAATCCGACACCGCCGCGCAGGGCGGGCGGTTTTCCGCGACGCAAGACGCGCAATTCGCCGCCGACGTGCGCGAGTGGCTGGCGGAAAACCTGAACGGCGAATTCCGCGAACTGCGCGGGCTCGGCGGTCCAGGCCGCGAACACGAGGCGTTCGACGAGCGCCTGGCCTGGGACCGGCACCTGGCCGCCGCGGGCTGGACCTGCCTCGGCTGGCCGAAGGAGTACGGCGGCCGCGACGCGACCGTGCGCCAGCAGGTGATCTTCCACGAGGAATACGCGAAGGCGAATGCCCCCGCCCGGGTCTCGCATGTCGGCGAGGAACTGCTCGGCCCGACCGTGCTCGCCTTCGGCACCCAGGCGCAGAAGGACCGGTTCCTGCCGGGCATCCGCACGGTGAGCGAGCTGTGGTGCCAGGGCTATTCGGAGCCGGGCGCCGGTTCGGACCTGGCCGCGATCACCACCGCGGCGCAGCTCGACGGCGACGAGTGGTCGATCAACGGCCAGAAGATCTGGACCTCGCTGGCCCATGTGGCCGACTGGTGCTTCGTGATCGCCCGCACCGAGCGCGGCTCGGTCCGCCACAAGGGCCTGTCCTACCTGCTGGTTCCGATGAATCAGCCGGGCATCGACGTGCGCCCGATCATCCAGCTGACCGGCACCTCGGAGTTCAACGAGGTGTTCTTCGACAACGCGCGCACCGCCGCGGATCTGGTGATCGGCGCGCCGGGCGAGGGCTGGCGCATCGCCATGGGCACACTGACCTTCGAGCGCGGCATCTCCACGCTCGGCCAGCAGATCAGGTTCGCCCGCGAACTCGCCGACGTCGAGGCGCTGGCCCGCCGGACCGGCGCCGCCGACGACCCGCTCATCGCCGAGCGGATCGACCGGGCCTGGGTCGGGCTGCGGGTCTTGCGCGCGCACGCCATTCGCACCATGGAGGGCGCGGGCGTCGATGACGGGGGACAGGCCTCGGTGGCAAAGCTGTTGTGGGCCAACTGGCACCGCGGCCTCGGCGAACTCGCCATGGCGGTGCTCGGCCCGGCCGGCCTGGTGGCCGACGAGCACGACCTGAACGAATGGCAGCGGCTCTACCTGTTCACCCGCGCCGACACGATCTACGGAGGTTCGAACGAAGTGCAGCGCAACATCATCGCCGAGCGGGTGCTCGGCCTGCCGCGGGAGGCACGTCCGTGACTGATCTTTCTGTTGCGCCGCAGCCGGTTCCCGGCCACGGCCTGCTGACCGGGCGCACCGCCGTCATCACCGCCGCGGCGGGCACCGGCATCGGCTCGGCCACCGCGCGCAGGTTGCTCGCCGAGGGCGCCGACGTGGTCGTCTCCGATTGGCACGAGCGACGGCTGGCCGAGACCGCGACCGAGCTCGCGGCCGAGTTCCCGGACCGCAAGGTCGCCTCGATCGCCTGCGACGTGCAGAGCACCGAGCAGGTGAACGCGCTGGTGCGTGGCGCGGCCGAGGCGCTCGGCCGGATCGACATCATGGTCAACAACGCCGGACTCGGCGGCGAGACCCCGGTGGTCGACATGACCGACGAGCAGTGGGACCGCGTCCTCGACATCACCCTCAACGGCACCTTCCGCTGCACCCGCGCCGCGCTCGGCTACTTCCGCGACGCGGGCCACGGCGGCGTGATCGTCAACAACGCCAGCGTGCTCGGCTGGCGCGCGCAGCACGGCCAAGCCCATTACGCCGCAGCCAAAGCCGGCGTGATGGCGCTGACCCGATGCAGCGCGGTCGAGGCCGCCGAACTCGGCGTGCGGATCAACGCGGTCGCGCCGAGCATCGCCCGGCACGCGTTCCTGGACAAGGTCAGCTCGACCGAACTGCTCGACCGGCTCTCCGCGGGCGAAGCCTTCGGCCGGGCCGCCGAGCCGTGGGAGGTCGCGGCCACCGTCGCCATGCTGGCCAGCGACTACACCTCGTACCTGACCGGCGAGGTCGTCTCGGTCAGCAGCCAACGCGCCTGAGCCGGTTCGGTTTCCCCGACACCGCAATTGGGGAAACCGCGGTGGACGATGCCCGGGTACGAGTCGTACGGCGCGGAGTCCCGCGGTGGGGCACGAACGTAGATCGTGTCCCGGGATTCTCCGGGTGGTGCCGGCCGCGGCCGGAGGCACGGTGGCGGGCACCGCGAACGCTCGGGTGATTCTCCGCGATCTTCGCGCACGGCCGGTGCCGCCACACGCGAAATTCGGCGATCCGGCGTAGGCCGCAACATCTTTCGCTATCGGTTGCTCGAATCGCTTTCGCGTTGCCCGTGGTTGGCTACGCGCCACGTTTGCTCCGTCGCGACAGACTGGACGGACGGCAGACCGCGCCAGAGTGCGATCGCCTTCCAGCTTCCGGCGCACATCGAGCAAATGGGCGGCTGATCAGGTAGAAAAGGCAGCGCCAGATGCCCCCGGGGTGTGCGATGCTGGTTGAGATCGGATCCCGCACTCTCCAAAGGGGCGATGGCTATGGGCCTGGATAGCCCAGCTGCCCGCGAACAACTGGAACTCGAATTGGTGCGCGAAGTGGTGCTAGCCAGGCGCAGGCTGGACAGCATGGTGCTCGCCGCGCTAACCCTTGGCGCCGAACTGATGGAGCACACCTCCGAGTGTGCGACGGCGATGCGCGCGGCCCAGATTCTCGAGCAGTACGCCGTCGACGAGCGCGAGGTGGCGCGCGACCCGCGGGGCGCGCTACGCGCCGACATGGCGCGAGATCGGGAGCGGGCCAAGCAGATCGGGCTCGGCGCCGATCCGGCGGAGGACGAGCAGGACCGGCGCAGGCATCGGCAGTCCGCGCTGCTGTGCGAGGTGCGTGCGGACCTGCTCGACGTGGTGGCCAAATGCCGCAAGTTCCGCTTCGATCGAGTGGCCTTCGACGAGGAGATCGCGCAGGGCCTGTGCGCGGCCACCGACAAGCTGGTGGTCGGCGCGGACATGGACACCTATCAGGCGTGGCAGCGCGGCATGGTGCTCAAGCTGATCGAGGAGCCGATGGCCTACGGTCCGCCGCGAGTGATGGCGACCGTGGACGCCGGCCCGGGGCGGGGCCAGCTGACCGTCGAGTGGGACAGCTGCGAACGCCGGCTGGCGCTGGTGGCCCGAATGGCCAGAGCGGGCATCGCGCCGGTGGTGATCTGCGACCGGCTGCTAGCGGACCTATCGGTGTCGTCTCCGCTGCGTTATTCGGTCCGCTGAACAGACGTACCGCCGGCCTTCGGCAAGCACAATGGCGCGTCGCCCTGTACCAAGCAAATGCTTGGTTGTATTATGGCCGATGTGACCGCACCCGAGGCTTCGAAATCCGCACGGCGCAATGAACTGCTCACGCTGGCGGCCGAACTGTTCGCCGAGCGTGGCCTGCGCGCCACCACCGTGCGCGACATCGCCGACGCGGCCGGAATTCTATCCGGGAGCCTCTACCACCATTTCGATTCCAAGGAGTCGATGGTCGACGAGATCCTGCGCGGCTTCCTCGACGATCTGTTCGGGCACTACCGGGAGATCGTCGGCGCCGGGCTCAGCCCGCGAGACACCTTGGAAGCCTTGGTGATCGCGTCCTACCAGTCCTTCGACCGCCATCACGCCGCGGTGGCGATCTACCAGGCCGAGGCCAAGCGCCTGCGCACCGCCGAGCGGTTCACCTACATCGCCGACTACAACCGCGAATTCCGCGAGCTCTGGCATCGGGTGCTGACCAACGGCGTGACCGACGGCAGCTTCCGGCCCGAGATCGACGTCGAACTGGCCTACCGATTCCTGCGCGACACCGTGTGGGTCGCGGTGCGCTGGTACCAGCCGGGCGGCCCCATCACCGTGGACAACCTCGCCAAGCAATATCTGACCATCGTGCTCGACGGCCTCACGCTTTCCGCCGAGCACACCACGTAGGAGTTCTAGATGTCTGCACCTTCCGCACCCCGCCGCCCCTACACCCCGCTGCGGGACGCCTACGTGATCGACGCGGTGCGCACCCCGGTGGGCAAGCGCGGCGGCGCGCTGGCCGCCGTGCACCCCGCCGACCTCGGCGCGGCCGCGCTGCGCGGGCTGTTGGACCGCAACACCATCGACCCGGGCAGCGTCGACGACGTGATCGTCGGCTGCGTCGACAACATCGGCCCGCAGGCCGGAAACGTCGGGCGCACCGCATGGTTGGCGGCGGGCTATCCGGAAGAGGTGCCCGGCGTCACCGTCGACCGCCAGTGCGGATCCAGCCAGCAGGCCATCAACTTCGGCGCGCAGGCGATCATGAGCGGCACCGCCGAGGTGATCGTCGCGGGTGGATTGCAGAACATGAGCGCCATCCCGATCTCGTCCGCCATGCTGGCGGGCAAGGAGTACGGCTTCGACTCGCCGTTCGTCGGTTCCGAGGGCTGGGATCACCGTTACGGCACGGCCGAGGTCACTCAGTTCCGGGCCGCGCAGCTGATCGCGGAGAAGTGGAACATCAGCCGAGAAGACATGGAGCGCTGGGCCTTGCGCAGCCATGAGCGGGCGCGCGACGCGATCAAGAACGGCCGCTTCGACAAGGAGATCGTGCCGGTCGGCGACTTCTGGATCGATCAGGGACCGCGGGAGACCAGCCTGGAGAAGATGGCGACGCTGCCGCCGCTGGCCGAGGGCAGCCCGCTGACCGCGGCCGTCGCCAGCCAGATCTCCGACGGCGCGAGCGCCACCCTGCTCGCCTCCGAATGGGCCGTCGAGGCTTACGGTTTGACGCCGCGGGCGCGCATCCATCACGTCAGCGCGCGCGGCGCGGACCCGATCTTCATGCTCACCGCGCCGATCCCGGCGACCAAGTGGGCGCTGGAGAAGACCGGCCTGACCATCGACGACATCGACGTGGTGGAGATCAACGAGGCGTTCGCCCCGGTCGTGCTGGCCTGGCTGAAGGAGACCGGCGCGGACCCGGAGCGGGTCAACGTCAACGGCGGCGCGATCGCCCTCGGCCATCCGCTCGGCGCCACCGGCGCAAAGCTTTTCGCCTCGCTGCTCAACGAGCTGGAGCGGGTCAACGGCCGCTACGGCCTGCTCACCATCTGCGAGGGCGGCGGCACCGCCAACGCCACCATCATCGAGCGCCTCGGCAGCTGAGCTAGCAGCGGGAGAAGTGTTCGTGTCGTAGTTCTCCTCCTCGGGTCGGAGGTCACCGCTGCGGTGGCCTCCGAACTCATCTCGGGCTTCTCCTACAAGCATTGAGGCCGTTGGTAGTCACACCAGCGCATTCTGCTGGGTATCGGTACCGCCTCGGATCTCAAAGACCCCGTCTCCGATCGGAAACGAATCATGCTCGATCTGCTCACGCCAGGCCTCCGGCCACAGAGTTTCGGTCGACCAGCACACCCCGGCCAGTCGTACTCCGTCGAGATCGATCGCTCGTAAGTCTTCGCCGGTGAAGTTATTGAGTACCTGCTCGATATTGAGCAGTTCACGGGCAAAGTGGTCGATGATCTTATGGACCGTCCTGGCAGCTCCGCGCGCATCGTCGAGCCAAGTGGCGGTGGGCCGCCAGGCCCTGCGCTCCACAGCACACCGGAACATCTGGCTAGCACTTCCGAGACGACGAACAGATGCTCGGAGTACGAGTCGGGTTCGCTGGAGCCACTGCATGGCAGTGCTGTCGATGCCGTCGAGCAATTGGGAGGAGTTCTCCTCGACTAGCAAGGGCGAAAGCAGTTCGGCGATCCGGGAAGTTCCTTCTTCGAGGCGCTTGATGCCGCTATACATATCGATTTCGAACTCGCTGAGTCGCCAACCGTGACTGCCAACCCCTCCTTCCTGGAAGAGGGGGTGAGTCGAGGTCGAAACGAATGTGTCAGCCATCCGGCGGGCCTGCAGCATCGCGTCTTCCATGCCGGCCGCACAGACGTGACGTAATTCCAGCCGGACCATCAGTGGCATCGCCTGGAACGACGGCCCAAGTTCCAACACAGCGGCGTCATCGAGCAACGAGTTGTCAGGCAGCGGGGGCGGTGGTGCCAACCGCGCCGCGGGCATGATGGCCGCAAGGCCGGCTTCGAGATCGAGAACTCCGCGCAGGCTCGTGACCAGCTCAACATGCCGAACTTGAATCAACGTCTCCCGCAGTCCCGCTTCCAGGTCGAGGTGCGCAGCGATATTCGACAGGAGGGCCTGGCGCTGCCAACCCAGCCAGAAATCCAGGGCTTCACCGTCAAGGAAGTCGGTCATGATCCCTCATTCATGCTGCCCAAGTGGCGCGCGATGCTCCGGCGCGCCTTCTTCAGATTCGAGCGAACGGCGTCGGCAGAGAGCAGCAGTTCCGCGCTGATTTCACCGGGGGTGAATCCCTCCAACGTCCACGCCATGATTTGTCGTTGACGAGGGGGCAGCAGCGCCAGAACGCGCAGGAGGTCGTGTTTCTGTTCCCACGCATCCATTTCGGCGTGGGTGGCGAGCAGAGCGGACTGCTCGGGCACCGCCGCGACCGAGTCTTCTTCGAGACTGGCGATGCGACGTACCAGTGCTCGGCTGGCGACTCTGCGGGTCCAAGCTTCCACGTACCGGATGGTCGACCAGGACTGCCACGCCTTGGTCATCGTGTCCTGGACGATCTCCGCCGCGTCGGCGGACCGGGCGCCTTGATAGATCAGAAAGGCG
The DNA here is from genome assembly GCF_040681495.1 of Nocardia sp. NPDC051756. Taxonomy (NCBI): domain Bacteria; kingdom Bacillati; phylum Actinomycetota; class Actinomycetes; order Mycobacteriales; family Nocardiaceae; genus Nocardia; species Nocardia sp. NPDC051756. The sequence continues at coordinate 82,351 of NZ_JBFAYV010000015.1, forward strand.
AATAGCCGAGGTGAGAAGCTCCGGTAGAAGTCGCTGAACGCGGCCAAATCGACGCCGTCTATCAGTGACATCGGCGCCCTGAAAGGACGTAGTTCGGCTTCGGTGTTCTCAGGCTCAACCATGATCGCGCTCCGCCGCCGTCGATCCCACGCTCATTCTCGTTCGTTGGCCATCGGAATCTTGCTCATCGATCCGGCTGCCCTCGGGCAGGATGCTGGCGAGCTCGATCATGTAGCGATGTCGAACGTGGTGCTGGGCGACCCTCCAGCGTAGCCGTAGCCACAGCCCGAAGAAGGTCAAGATGTGGCCCACCAAAATGGCGGTCAGGCCGGCAACGATCGGACTCATCAGACGCCTTCTCTGCCTCAAAGTTGCAAGTATCAAGGTGTAGAGGCTGTTTTGGCACTTAGCGTGAACTTCTAGCGGAAAATAGACAAAGCGAATTCCGTCTGTTGAGGCTGAGCTAGCCGGGCAGGCGGGCGGCGAGTTCGGCGGCGAGCCGGGTGAACCGCTCGTCGCCGGTGCGCCAGAGCAGGGCGGTGCGCACGTCGAGGTTGAGGTCTTCGACCGGGAGGAAACGGAATTCGGCCCGGTCGACGGCGTGCAGCCCTTCGGAGTCGAAGGGTGCGACGATGAAGCCGCGGGTCTGGCGCAGCATCATGAGCATGCCGTCGAGGGTCTTGAACCGGCCGCGGCCCTCGCTGATGCCCGCGCCGGACAGCGCGGTCTTGGCCCGGTCGCCGAGGGTGAGTTCCCAGTGCTTGGGGCCCTGGATGTGGGTGAAGCCGCGTAAATCGGCCACCCGCACCGAGGTTCGGCCCTCGAACAAGGTGGATTCGACCAGGACGCCGACCGGCTCGGTGGCGATGACCACCGACTCGACGCCCGATCCGGAGGACGGGATGTGCGACAGGGCGAGGTCGATGTGGTGGCTGCGCAGGCTGGCCCCGATGTCGGCGGAGCGCATCTGCTCCAGCGCGAAGGTGTATTCGGGGGCGAGCTGGGTCATCGCGGTGGTCAGCCGGTGGCTGATCTCGGCGCCGAGCAGTTCGGGAATGGCGAGGCGTACCTCGACCGGCCGATCGTCCGGGGTGGATAGTCGCTCGCGTAGCGCGTCGAAGTCGGTGACGATCGAGGCGGCCAGCGGCACCAGCCGCACGCCGGTCGGGGTCAGCCGGACGTGCCGGGTGGAGCGTTCGAACAGGGCCGCGCCGAGTTCGGTTTCCAAGGCCTTGATGCGCTGACTCAACGGTGGAACGGACATCTGCAACGCCTGCGCCGCCTTGGTGAAATTGAGTTCTCGGGCGACCGTCAAGAAGTAGCGCAGGTGGTAGATCTCCATTTGCGTCATGGTAGCTATCTGACCTGGTGATGCTTCGGTTGACCGCCTCGGACATTCCTGGCATTTCGACCACTGCGATAAAGTCGCAGCTAGACGCCGTTTCGGATTGTTATCGGCGTGGACATAATGACACTGTGGAACATGGTAATTCCGTTAGCTGATCTATCGAATTAGCGTGGAAGCCGATCCGCCTGACACAGGCGGCACACCATGGAGGTGCATCGTGTTCCAGGCGCTATTGGTGCTCAATCCCGGAAATCGCTCCATCGCCCGAATCGATCTCGCCGACGGGTCGGTGACGACCGTCGTCGATGAGGCCGGCGCGGTCCCCGATGGCATCGCCTACGACGCGGCGGCCGGGCGAATCTACTGGACCACCATGGGTGCGCCCGATTTCGATCCCGCGCTGCCGCTCGACGACGACAACTTCGACTTCTCGCCGAAGAACGGTTCGCTCGAGTCCGTCGCGCTCGACGGCACCGATCGCTGGCCGGTCCTGCCGATCGGCGCGCTCACCACCGGCAAGCAACTCGACGCGGATTTCGCTGCGGGGCAACTGTATTGGAGCGATCGCGAAGGTCGCCGGGTGAGTCGCGCCGGTCTCGACGGAACTGGATTGACCGACCTGGTGGTCAACCCCGCGACCGGGGACAAGGCCGAGGAGTGCGTCGGCATCGCCGTCGACCCGGCCGGGAACGCGCTGTACTGGACTCAGAAAGGTCCCGCCAAAGGCGGTCGCGGTCGCATCTTCCGCGCGAATCTTGTTGTGCCGGAGGGAGAAACGGCGGCGACCCGCACCGATATCGAGGTGCTGTGGGACCACCTGCCCGAGCCGATCGATCTCTGGCTCGACACCACCAATCGCTACCTCTACTGGACCGACCGCGGCGCCGAGCCCGCGGGCAACACACTCAATCGCGCGCCGATTCCGGAGCCCGGCGAATCCGGCAGCGCCCCGGAAATCCTGGCCCGCGGTTTCGCCGAAGCCATCGGACTCGCCGTCGATCTGGAGGCCGGCTTCGCCTATGTCACCGATCTGAGCGGCAATGTCCGCGCGGTCGCGTTGGACGGCACATCTGACAGCGTCATCGCGAAATTCGAAGGTCAGTCACTGACCGGAATCGTAGGTCTCCCATGAACTCTCAGCACACCATGGCCGTGGTCGGCGCGGGCGTCATCGGTTTGTCCTGGGCCCGGCTGGCCCACCGGCACGGCTGGCGCGTGGTGATCACCGATCCGCGCCCCGACCTGCGCGAGCTGGTCGAGTCCGAGTTCGGCGACGACGACCGCGTGTCCTGGACCGCGGACCTGGCGGAGGCGGTCGAAGCGGCCGACCTGGTTCAGGAGAACGGCCCGGAGCGCCTCCCCGTCAAGCAGGAACTCTTCGCCGAGATCCTGCGCGCCGCACCCGCCGACGCCGTACTGGCCACCTCCAGTTCATCGATCACCGCATCGCTGATCGCGGCCGACCTGGACAACGCCGGCCGCATCCTGGTCGGGCACCCGTTCAACCCACCCGAGCTGATGCCGCTGGTGGAGGTGCTGCCCGGCGCGAAGACCGACGAATCGACCGTCACCCGCGCCGTCGCGCTCTACACCGAGCTGGACCGGGTGCCAGTCGTGATCCGCACGGAACTCCCCGGCTTCGTGGCCAACCGGTTGCAAAAGGTGCTGGCCACCGAGGCGACCTATCTGGTGCAGTCCGGCGTGGTCAGCGTCGAGGATCTCGACACCATCCTGCAGAACTCCCTCGGCCTGCGCTGGGCCACCATCGGCCTCTTCGAAGGCAATGTCCTCGGCGGCGGTCCCGGTGGGGCCAGGCACCTGTTCGAGGGAGTCGGCGCGGAAGTCGGCAAGATCGAGCCGGGCAAGCCGTCCACCGACCCCGTGCTGCGCGAGGAACTCATCGAGCACATCGAGGGCGCGTACGGCGCCGGCGAACAGAACTACGAGCGCCTCGTCGCCAAGCGCGATCGCCGCACGCACGCCGTGCTGGAAGCGCTGGCGAAGGTCGACGACCAGCCCGCGGTCTACACGAGCCCGAGCGTCTGAAAGGACAGCCATGCTCACCCAACGTCTGAAGAACGCGCTGCACAACAAGAATCAACCGGTCGACCCGTACGCCGAATTGCAGGAGGTGCTCGGCGGCGTCGGGCTGAACGCCGAGGATTCCGGTGGCGAGATCACCTTCGTCGGCGCCGATCCGATCGTGCCCAGCACGCTGAGCCTGGCCGCCGCGCCGGGCATCGCGCTGGTCGGTAAGTCGGTCGCGCTGGCCGACCTGTGGCAGCTGCGCGGCGGGCCCGGCCAGGACATCAGCATGGACCTGCGCAAAGCGCCGCACCGGCTGTGCCCGTTCTACGACCGCAAATGGGAAACGCTCAACGGGATGCTGCCGCCGATGATGGATCCGGCGGCGGAGGCGGTGGCCGCGCCGCGGTTCTATCGCACCGCCGACGACCGGCACGTGATGCCGGTGCCGGTTTACCCGAAGCTGAAGTCCGACCTGCTGGCCCTGCTCGGCGCCACCGACAGCGCGGAATCCGTTGCCCGCCAGGTCCGTACCTGGAACTCCACCGAACTGGAGGAGGCCGCCGCGGGGGCGGGCGTGGTGCTCACCAAGGCGCTCGGCCTGGAAGAGCTGATGGCGCAACGGCAGTTCACCGAGGTACTGGCCGATATGCCGCTGGTCGTCGTGGAAAAGATCGGCGACAGCGATCCCGAGCCGATGCCATCCGGCGGCACCGCGCCGCTGGACGGTCTCCGGGCGCTCGGCCACGCGCACATCATCGCCGGCGCCGGGATCGGCCGCACCCTCGCCCTGCACGGCGCCGACGTGCTCAATGTCTGGCGGGCGCGCGAGGTGGAACTCGATCTGCTCTATCAAACCGCCAATGTCGCCGTGCGTTCCGCGTTCCTGGATCTGGACACCGGCGACGGCGCGGGAAAGATGCGAGATCTGTTGCGCGGAGCCGATATCTTCTACGCCAACCGCCGGGTCGGGTATCTCGACCGGCACGGGCTCTCGCCGGCCGACGCCGCGGCGATCCGGCCCGGCATCATCCACGTCAGTAATTCCCTCTTCGGGCAGACCGGGCCGTGGGCCGATCGGGTCGGGTTCGATCAGAACGCCGGCGTCGCGACCGGGATGACCATCCTGGAGGGCACGCCCGACGCGCCCCAACTGCCGATCATCGGGGTGGTGAACGACTGGATCATGCCCTGGATGTCGACCATCGGCATCGCCGCCGCGCTGCGACGTCGCGCTACCGAAGGCGGCAGCTACCGGGTGCACGTCTGCCTGTCCCGGGTCGCGCTGTGGACCCTGAGCCTGGGCATCTTCGACAAGGACTACGTCGCGGCCACGCTCGACTCCGGCGACGAGCACCGCTACCTCGACCCGGACCTCTTCACCATGGACGGCCCCGCCGGGATCTACCAGGGCGTGACCGAGCAGGTCCAGATGTCGCAGACGCCCGGGCGGTACCGCTTCGGGCTGGAACCGCGTGGCTCCAGCCGTCCGGAATGGCTTCCCGCGTAACTACGCCTTGTCGGCGGGCTCGAGCAGCACCGCGGTCCCGTAGGCCGCGACCTCGCTCATGGTGTTGGCGATCTCGTTGCAGTCGAAGCGCATGGCCAGGATGCCGTTCGCGCCGAAGGACATGGCGTGCTGACACATTCGCATGATCGCCTCGTGGCGGGACTGGTACAGCAGCTGGGTGTACTCGGTGATCTCGCCGCCGCCGAGCGAACGGAACCCCGCCGCGAGATTGGAGCCGAGGCCGCGGCTGCGCACGGTCAGGCCCGCGACCTCGCCGAAGACCCGGACGACCCGATGCCCCGGCACGTCGTTCATGGTGGAGACGAGGATCGGGAACTGCGGCGCGGGCTGCGGTTGCGGTTGCTGCTGGTACCCCGGTGGTGGCTGCTGCGGGAATCCGGGCTGCTGCTGCGGATATTGGGGCTGTTGCGGGGGCATCGGCTGGTTCATGAGCGGGATGCTACGGGCACGGCGAGGTGTGCGGCGACCGCAGTTCGCTGAGCGAAAATGCCCCGCTTCCCTCGGTGGGTGCGGGGCATTTCGACAGACGGATTCAGAGGTTCTTCTGCAACGCTTCGATCCGGGTGATCGCGTCGGCGACGATGCGATCGATCAGCTCCTTGCACGTGGGCAGGTCCTCGATGATGCCGGTGACCTGTCCGGCGGCCAGCACACCCGCCTGGGTGTTGCCCTCGACCAGACCGGCGCGCAACAACATCGGGGTATTGGCGGCCATGACGACCTGAGACCAGGTGAGGTCCTTGGTCTTTCGCATGGTCAGTCCGTCGCGGACCAGGGTGGACCACTTCATGCCGGTCATGTTCTTGAACTTCGCGGCATTGGTCACCGCGGCGGCCAGACCCCGGGTGCGGCCCGAATGTTCCAGGCGCTGCACGAGTTCGGTATTCAGCACCCGGTGCGGCATGCCGTCGACCTTGGTGGAGACCACGGTGTCCTGCAACTGCCTGCGCAGGTACTCCTGCTTGACCGCCTCGGGCACGGTGCTCTCCTGGGTGAGCAGGAAGCGGGTGCCCATCGCGACGCCCGCCGCACCGTAGGCCAGCGCGGCGGCCAGGCCGCGCCCGTCGAAGAAGCCGCCCGCGGCGACCACCGGGATGTCCACCGCGTCCAGCACCGACGGCAGCAGCAGCGTGGTGGCCACCGGGCCGGTGTGCCCGCCGCCCTCGCCGCCCTGCACGATCACCGCGTCGGCGCCCCAGGACGCGACCTTCACCGCGTGCTTGGCCGCGCCGATCGACGGAATCACCACCACGCCCGCGTCTTTCAGCTTCGCGATGAGATCTTGCTTGGGGGCGAGCGCGAACGACGCGACCGCCACCTTCTCCCGGATCAGCAGATCGATGCGTTCGGGCGCGTCCGAGGCATCGGCGCGGATGTTCACGCCGAACGGTTTCCCGGTGTGCGCCTTGGTCTTCGCGATCGCCGCCTCGAGCTCCGGAAAGGTCATGGTGGCCGAGGCCAGGATGCCGAGCCCGCCCGCCTCGGCGGTCGCCGCGACCAGGCTCGGCCCGGCCACCCAGCCCATGCCGGTCTGCACGACCGGATGTTCGACGCCGACCAGATCGGTCAGTGTGGTCCGCAGCCTGCCGGTCACGACGGCACCTCGGTGTCGCGAATCTGCTTGGGATCCAGCACATCCCGGATCAGCCGCAGCTCCTCGGCGGACGGCAGCCTGCTCTCCGGTGCGTCGGCGAGGCCGTGGATCTCGAACGAGGTGTTCTCGGCGACCTCGGCGGCGGTGACGCCGGGATGCAGGCTGCGCGCCCGCATGGTGTGGTCGGGTCCCTCGAAGTCGAAGACGCCCAGGTTGGTCACCACCCGGTGCAGGTGATGGAACCGGAAGGCCGGGTTCGCCGGATCCACCTTGTCGTAGCCGACGCCAGAGACGATGTCGACCCGATCGGTGAACACCCGATTGGTGTGCCGCGAAACCCAGTAGCTGGTCGCGTGATTGATCGTGTTGCCCGGCGCGCCGCGGACGCCGAACATCTGCCGGGTCGGTTGCTGCAACGTTCCGAACGCGGACAGGTTCTGATTGCCGAAGCGGTCGATCTGGTTGGCGCCCATCACCACGTGCCGCCGGCCGGACGCCACCACGTCGAACACCCGGCGGAACGGAATCCAGCCCTCGATCGGCGCCTTGCCGCCCAGCGGGGGAGTGTCGGCGAAGAGCAGCGCCTCACCGTCGGAGAGCAGCAGGTCCGGTTCGGTGGTCAGCTTGGCCAGGCGCGCACCGATGATCGACATCGGCGACATCGGGCTGGCCATGATCTCGCCCGCGCCGCTGAAGATCTCCGCGCAGGCGACCGCGCAAACCTCAGCGCGAGTGATGGTTTCGGTGGTTGTCATCGCGCAGCCTCCTGGGCGAACTCGCGGACGGCGGCCTGGTACTCGTCCTCGGAGACGGCCAGATACTGGTCGACGAACTGCTGCCACGCCTCGGGCGTCTTCGCCGACTGGACGTAGTGCTTCTGGAACTTCTCGTCCCGGCCGTAACTGTCCCCGGCCAGGGTGAAGTGCGCGCCGTTGGGCGCCTCGACGACACCGTCGACCATCATGCGGTTGAGCAGCAGCGATTGCAGTGGAACGGTTTTCACCAGTTCGTCGGTCTCGACGATCCGTTCCACCGAGACGTAGCGGCGCTCGGCGGCCAGGCAGTACAGGTCGTCGAAGTACGGGTCGACGCCGGTGTAGGCGGCGTTGCCGTGCCGGTCGCCGAGGTTCAGATGCACCAGCGCCGCATCGAGATTCAGCGCGGGCATCGCGATCAGCGTCTCGGTCTGCCCGTCGGCGGCGGGATAAGGCGAAGCGACCGTGCGCAATTCGCCGTCCCAGAAGTTCGGCACGTCCGAGCCGAGACCGGCCCGGATCGGCAGGAACGGCAACCGCGCCGCGGCCGCCTCCAGCCCGCACTTGAGCATGCCCTCGTCCATCTCGCGCGCGACCAGCGCGCCCGAGGTCCTGGCCTTGGCGAACCACGGGTCGTAGAACGGCGCCGAATCCAGCGACACGAAGCCGTAGTACGCCTTACGCACCTTGCCCGCCGAACACAGCAGCCCCAGATCCGGTCCGCCGTAACTGACCACGGTCAGATCGGTGAGGTCCGAGCGCAGGATGGCCCGCACCAGCGCCATCGGCTTGCGCCGCGAACCCCAGCCGCCGATCCCGATGGTCATTCCGCTGCGCAACTCGCCGACGACCTCGTCGAGCGACATTCGCTTGTCTCGCATGACTTTCCGACCCCTTACTTCTCTGCCTTGCGCGCGGCCAGATCCTCGTCGAACCGGGCGCGGATCTCGTCGGCGACACCGGCGAGATTGAGTTCGAAGGTGAATCCCTGCTCGTAGCGGTAACTTCGGTGCACGTCCTGCGGATCGATGCCGTTCAGCGCCCGCTTCGCCGCGCGGATCACCCGGCCGTCCTTGGCCGCGATGTTCTTGGCGACTTCCATTGCCGCGGCGTCGAGTTCGGCCCGCGGCACCACCTGATACACCGAGCCGAAGTGCTGCAACTGCTGCGCGGTGATGGTGCTCGCGGTGTAGAACAGCGCCCGCATCAGATGCTGCGGCACCAGCCGGGACAGGTGGGTGGCCGCGCCGAGCGCGCCGCGATCGACCTCGGGCAGGCCGAAAGTGGCGTCGTCGGAGGCGATCACGACGTCCGCGTTGCCGACCAGGCCGATCCCGCCGCCGAGGCAGAAGCCCTGCACCACCGCGATCACCGGCACCGGGCAGTCGTACACCGCCGCGAACGCCTCGAAGCAGCCATGATTCGCGTCGATCAGCGCCTGATGACCCGGCTTGCTCTGGATCTCCTTGATGTCGACGCCGGCGTTGAAACCGCGATTCTCCGCGCGTAGCACCACGACTCGGGTTTCCTTGTCCCGCCCCGCCTCCCGGATCGCGTCGGCGATATCGAACCAGCCGTCCGTCGGTATCGCGTTGACCGGTGGGTAGTCGACCGTGACCACGGTGATGCCGGTTGATTCGGAGTGACGGTTGATCCCCATCGCCTATCCCTTCATGAAGGCCATGGCCCGTCGGATCGACCCGGCCCGGCCTGAGCTCAGCATTGGCAAAGCAAGCAGTTGCTTGGTAGGTTAGCACGGTGGCACTCGAAATCGATCTGGCCGACCGCGTCGTTCTGGTGACCGGCGGCGTCCGCGGCGTGGGTGCGGGTGTGAGCAGGGCCTTCCTCGCGGCCGGTGCGACCGTGATCGCCTGTGCTCGGCGGCCCGCCGAGGCATCGATCGAGGCCGACGGCCGGGCCATCGACTTCCTGCCCTGTGACATTCGCGACGCGGACGCGGTGCGCGAGCTGGTCGAGACCATCGTCGAGCGGCACGGCCGGCTCGACCACTTGGTCAACAACGCGGGCGGCGCCCCGTTCGCCCTCGCCGCCACCGCGAGCAAGAACTTTCACGCCAAGATCGTCGAGCTGAATCTGCTTGCCCCGCTGCTGGTTTCGCAGACGGCGAACGCGGTGATGCAGCAGCAGCCGGACGGCGGCTCGATCGTCAACATCTCCAGCGTCAGCAGCACCCGGCCCTCGCCGGGCACCGCCGCCTACGGCGCCGCCAAGGCCGGGATCGACAGCCTGACCGCATCGCTCGCCGTCGAATGGGCGCCGAAGGTGCGGGTCAACTCGCTGGTCGTCGGCCCGGTCGTCACCGAGCAGAGTCAGCTGCACTACGGCGACCAAGCCGGCATCGACGCGGTGGGGGAGACCATTCCGCTGGGCCGGATGGCCGAGCCGGACGACGTCGGCCGCTGCGCCGTCTTCCTCGCCTCCCCGCTGGCCTGCTACGTCAGCGGGGCCGCCCTTTTGGTGCACGGCGGCGGCGAGCGCCCGGCCTTCTTGGCCGCGTCCACCGCGGCCGCCGGTCAGCAGCAGTCCTGAATAACCGGACATCCAAGAAGAGGACATAGGTATGGACACCGAGCAGATCTGCGCAGGCCGCACCGTCATCGTCACCGGCGCGGGCCGCGGCATCGGCCGCGCGCACGCGCTCGCCTTCGCCGCGGCCGGGGCGAAGGTGGTGGTCAACGACCTCGGCTCGGCGCTCGACGGCGCCGCGACCGGCGAGACCCCCGCCGAACAGGTGGTCGCGGAGATCGAGGCGCTCGGCGGCAGCGCCGTGGCCAACGGCGACGATGTCGCGGATTGGCAAGGCGGGCAACGACTTGTCCAGCAGGCCGTGGATACCTTCGGCGGCCTGGACGTGCTGGTCAACAACGCCGGTTTCGTCCGCGACCGGATGCTGGTGAACCTCGGCGAGGACGAGTGGGACGCGGTGATCCGCGTGCACCTCAAGGGCCACTTCGTCACCATGCGGCACGCGATCGAATACTGGCGGGGCGAGTCCAAGGCCGGTCGCCCGGTCGACGCCCGGATCATCAACACCAGCTCCGGCGCGGGCTTGCAAGGCAGCGTCGGTCAGGGCAACTACGGCGCGGCCAAAGCCGGCATCGCCGGACTCACGCTGACCGCGTCCGCGGAGTTCGGCCGCTACGGCGTGACTGTGAATTCCATCGCACCTGCGGCCCGCACACGGATGACCGAGACCGTGTTTGCCGACACCATGGCCAGGCCGGAAGACGGCTTCGACGCGATGGCTCCGGAGAACATTTCGCCGCTGGTCGTCTGGCTCGGCAGCGTGCAATCCGCGGCGGTCACCGGACGCATGTTCGAGGTAGAGGGCGGGAAAGTGGCCCTCGCCGACGGTTGGCGGCACGGGGTCGCGGTCGACCGTGGGGCCCGGTGGTCACCGGCCGAACTAGGCCCGGTAGTAGCTGACCTGATTGCCAAGGGGATGCCGCCCGAACCGGTGTACGGGGCCTGACCAAGCTTCCGACCTTCTTCCTGCGCACCCAACGATAGGGGTTTACTATGGCCCCCATCCGTTAAAAGTCCCGTGTGAGAGTGTCGACCGGGTGAGATCTGCGCTTTACGAATGAGGGGAAGGCTCGGCGCATGGCCGTTGGTCGCACGTTCCGTGTGGTTGCAGTAGCTGGGACTGTGGCCGGCTTTGCGCTACTCGGTCCGGTAGCCGCGCAGGCGCAACCCTCAGAACGGTGCCCAGGGTGCGCTGTGGACCCCGCTCCGCCCCCGTATGACACCGGAGATCCCTGGTACCCACTGTCGGTGCCCGGGCAGCCGTCAGATGTCAGTGCGGTGCCTACCAATCCCGCGATCGGTACCGGTTCGGCCGCCGGGTCCGCCGCTGTCGGTTCTGCTGCCGCCGGTGGATCCGCCGCCGCTGGATCCGCGGCGGCCGGTGGTTCGGCCGCGGCCGGCGCCGCCGGTTCCGCCGGACTCGGCGCGGTCCTCGGTACCGGGTCCGCCGGACTCGGCTTGACGCTCGGATCCGGTTCGGCCGGACTCGGCCTCGTCCTTGGTTCCGGCTCGGCCGCGCTCGGCATCACCGGTTCCGCCGGCGTCGGCGCATTGGCCACCGGCTCCGCGGCGGTGGGTTCCGCCGGAATCGGTGTCGGCGCAACAGGTTCCGCCGCGGTCGGCTCCGCGGGCGTCGGTTCGGCGGCCGTGGGTTCGGCCGGTGTCGGTTCGGCGGGCGTCGGGTCCGCCGGTGTCGGTTCGGCCGGAACCGGTTCTGCCGCAGTCGGTTCCGCTGCGGTGGGCTCGGCGGCCGTAGGTTCGGCCGCCCCATTGCTGCTGCTGTTGATCCCGATCCCCGCGCCGCCCGTTCCCCCCGCGGCGCCGCCGATCGCGATCCCGCCGGTACCTTCCCCGGCGATCCCAGCCATTCCGGCCCTGCCGGTGCTCGTGCCCGCTCCGGCCGCGGCCCCGGCGGCCGTGCCCCCACCGCCGCCCCCGCCGCCGCCCGCCCCCGTGCAGGCGGCCCCGGCCAAGCCCAACCCCGACACGCGCCTGACCAGCGCGAACGACGGACTCCCCAAACCCAAACTGCTGTCGGTCATCGGCGGCCTGCTCGCCCTCGGGTTGGCCGGAGCCGGTTCCGGCGCAGTCAGTTTCCAGGGCGCCTCGGCCGCACAGGCCCGAGTCGACGCCGCCCGTGCCATGTTCTTCCCGAGGCCGTGAGGGGTGTGGGCATGAGTGAGCGAAGCGAACGAATCATGACGCAGCGTGCCTCGCGCATGCCGGAGCCGAGCGCCAGCGAGGTGCAGGCATGAGTGAAAGCAAGACGCAGAGCAGCTCGCGGTCGTACCGCAGGGTCGCGGCCGCGGTGGATGCGGTGTGCGCGGTGGCCGCGGACTCCGATGCCACCACGCTCGACGAGGTAGTGCTCGCCATCGCCAGCGAGCGGCATCGCGAAATCGAAATCGCCAGTGCGGAATTGGGGCCCGGCGTGTGCGGTCAGCGCAGGCTCTACCCGGATCGCGACGTGATCGTGCTCGCCCAGTCGCTGCCGAGCCGGGAGCACACCCTGGCACATGAGTTGGGGCACATCGTGTTCAACCACGAGGGCGCGCCCGCACCCGAGGTGACCCTCGAGGCCAGCGACGATCTGATCGCCTACATGCTGAGCCAGCGGGCGCACCAGCAGATCGTCGACGACGGCGCGGACGAGCTCGCCGAGTGGGAGGCCGAGACCTTCGCCGCCATGTTGATGACCCGGCTCCGCGTGTTCAACAGTCGAGGCGCAGGCGTCTCGGTCCTTCGATTCGATGAGGCTCTGGGATGACCCTCTGGTTGACGGCACTGCTGGTCTGGATGGCGGCAGGCGCCCGAGTCGGCCGCGTGCTGGTCAAGCCGGCCACGACGGCGCGGGTGGCCATCGTGGTCGCGGTCGCCGCCGTCGCGCTGGCCGCCACCGTCGCGGTCCCCGAGATCGCGGTGGCCATCGACAACCTGCGCCCGCAGGGCGTGCACGCGGGCTGGCTGTCCGACGGTGTCGTGGTGTCGGCCTGGATCGCCTTCGTGACGGCCACCTCGGTGGTCGCCTCGGCCGCCTGGCCGGTCGTCTCCCGGCAGAACCTGCGTCAGGTCGCCATGGTGATCTACAGCTTCGGTCTGATCGCCGTGGCAGCCGCCATCGCGTGGTCGTTCACCTTCGGCTGGGAGGTCGTCGCGTTCGGCGCGGTGTTCATCGTCATCACCGGCCTGCGCAACCTCGACTGGACCACCCTCGGTCGCGGAATCGCGATCTACACCACCGGTTCCGCGGTCGTCGCGGTGCTCGCCGTGCTGGAGGTCCGGCGCGCGTTCATCGACGCGCCGCCGGTGCCGCCGGGTCAGCCGAACTGGGCGTGGCAGGCGTGGGAGATCGCCGGCCTGCTCATCGCGTTCGGTGCGGTGTGGATCGTGGTGGAGCTGTGGGTGCGAGCGCGCCTGCTGCTGCGCCAGATTCGGATGCTGCACCGGATCCTGATCGGTCGCTTCCCCGAAGTGATCGCGCACGACCAGACCGGCACCTCGACCCAGTTGAAGGCGTCCGACCAAGTGGCGCAGATCATGGACGCGCTCTATCTGCAGTCCGGCGGCGGTGTGGTGCTCGCCGCAGTCGCGCCGCCACCGCGGTCGGTCGCCGAGCGCGCGGACACCGTCGCGCAGTGGGCGAGAAACCCGTTGGGCGATGTGGCGGTCGACGCACGATGGATTGCTCCGCCGGAGGGGATTAGTCCGCGCGGCTGGGTCCAGGCCATCGCGCGGGCGTATGACGCGACATCTCTGGAGCACGTCCGAAATTGAGCCGGCGGCGTTCCGCTCCGCCGAGTATTCGACGCACTAGTACGTACCACGAGATCTTGTGCTGCGGGGCTGCGGCGGCCGGGCCGACGGAGTTCTGCGCGCACGATGGTTTACCCATGGGCGCATGAAATCTGTTGTCCGAGAATTGTCGAATGTGTGTGCATCCCGCCGCGTTCGGGCAACGTCAGCGGACTCGGCCGGGCATGCCCCTATTTTTCCGGGCATGCCCTGTTCCACTCTTCACATTGACGCACACATAACACAGCACAGTGCGACCCGGAGGGGTCGCACTGTGCTTGACGTGCAAGCGAACCTATTCGGTGCCATCCGGAGGAATTTCGGGCAAGCCTTCACTTGCCCGCAACTTCTCCGCCATGGAGGTGAGTAGGTTCTGAGATTCTTCGGACAGGTCGAACGCTCTACTCGACAGCCGTCGCAGTCCGTAGCCCTGCAGCTGGGACAGCAACTCCAGATCATGATCGATCTTGGCGGCATAGATGTCGTTGAAGAAGTAGTCCGGCTTGACCTTGAAGAACTTCGCCAGGGCGGCCACCGTCTCATCGGACGGGTTCGTCCGTTGTCCCGACCGCAACTGCGACAGGTACGGTTTCGAGATCGGATGTCCGGAGGCCGTCAGCGCAGCCGCAACCTCCGCGTTGGTGTGCGGCTTACGCCCCGGGGGATGCACGGTTTCGAACAGCTTGTTCAGCCGCGCCGCGAAATCAGCCATTGTGAGCCGCCCAATTCCCTTCGCTGTACTAACAGTCGTTATCTCGGATACGTATCATTGATATTAGCGGCTCAGTAACTGAAAACCTACGCCTGATTCCGGATTTCCTTGAAGCTTCTAGGTGCCGCTCCGGCGAAGGTACTGGGACCGTCGCGTTTGCGGGTCACCCCAACGGCTCTCGAGAAGCCGAGGTACGGACCGGTTCTGGCCCGTCGCGGAGGTCTTCCCCGATACGGTCCTGATAGCGGAAAGATAGCTGACGTCTCATCTAGTTGCAAGTCGTAGCTTCCATGTGGCGTACGACACGTTTCCGGGCCTGGGGGATGAACGTTCAACAATCCGGTTTCCGGGGGTCGAAGGCCCTAAATCCGTTCGATGATGGTTCCTGTCGCCAATGCGCCACCGGCACACATCAGCACCATGGCGGTGCTGCGGCCGGTTCGCTCCAGCTCGTGCAAAGCCGTTGTGATGAGCCGGGATCCGGTCGAGCCCACCGGATGGCCGAGCGCGATCGCGCCGCCGTTGACGTTCACCCGGTCCATGTCCGGCTGATGCACCGAGGCCCAGGACAGCGCGACCGAGGCGAACGCCTCGTTGATTTCGAACAGATCGATGTCCGAAATGGTCATACCCGATCGCTCCAACAGGCGCGAGCACGCCTGAACCGGACCGTCCAGATGGAACTCCGGCTCCGAACCGACGAGCGCCTGGGTGATGATCCGCGCCCGCGGCCGCAATCCGGCTCGCTGCGCGGCCTTTTCGTCCATCAGCAGCACGGCGGCCGCGCCGTCGGAGATCTGCGACGAACTGCCCGCTGTGTGGATGCCGCCCTCCAGCACCGGCTTCAGCTTTGCCAGTCCCTCGGCGGTGGTTTCGCGCAGGCCTTGATCGCGGGACACGTCCAGCTTCTCGCCGGTCAGGTTTCCCTCCTTGTCGACGGCCGGCGCGGTCACGGTGAGCACCTCGCGATCGAAGCGGCCCTCGGCCCAGGCCTGTCCCGCCAGGCGCTGCGAGCGCGCGCCGAACGCGTCGACGTCGGCGCGAGTGATGCCGCGCCGCTTGGCAATCCGCTCGGCCGCCTCGAACTGATTGGGCAGGTCGATGTTCCAGGAGGCCGGCCTGCGCGGTCCGGCGTGCTCGCCGACGTTGGCGCCCAACGGAACTCGGCTCATCGCCTCGATGCCGCAGGCGACGCCGACGTCGATCGCGCCGGTCGCGATGAGTCCGGCGATCAGATGGTTGGCCTGCTGCGCCGAGCCGCACTGCGCGTCGATGGTGGTCGCGCCCACCTGCCAGGGCAGTCCGGCGTGCAGCCAGGCGACCCGGGTCACGTTGTTGGACTGCTCGCCCGCCTGGGTGACGCAGCCGCCGATGACCTGCTCGACCTGTGCCGGATCCAGGTGTGCGCGCTCGAGCAGGCCGCGCTGGGCCAGGCCGAGCAGCTCGGCCGCGTGCAGGCCGGACAGCCAGCCGCCGCGCTTGCCGATGGGGGTTCGAGCGGCCTCGACGATGACGGGTGTGCCCATGTCCAACCTTTCGTTTGATGCAGAAACTGAAACGAGTTCATGTAGCTGGTGAGCGGTTCTGTCCGGTTTCTTTCCTGATCCGGCCACCTATGCTTCAATGATTATAGAACGTGTTTCAGTTTGTCGAAGGAGACATCTGGTGGTAGACCCTCGGAATGCCCGGCCGAATCTGCCGGACGGATTCGACGTCACAGACCCCGACATTTACGCCGAACGGATTCCGGTCGAGGAGTTCGCCGAGCTGCGCCGGACCGCCCCGGTCTGGTGGAATCCACAGCCGGTCGAGGTCAGTGGCTTCCATGACGAGGGCTTCTGGGTGGTGAGCAAGCACGCCGACGTCAAAGAGGTATCGCGGCGCGGCGAGGTGTTCTCCACCTTCGAGAACACCGCCATTCCGCGGTTCAACGACGACATCACCCGCGAGCAGATCGAATTGCAGCGGTTCGTCCTGCTGAACAAGGACGCCCCGGAACACACGAAGCTGCGCAAGATTATCTCGCGCGGCTTCACTCCGCGGGCGATCAACGGTCTGCGCGCGGAACTTTCGGCGCGCGCCCACGAGATCGTCAAGGCCGCAGCCGAATCCGGGTCCGGTGACTTCGTCGCCAAGGTCGCGTGCGAGCTGCCGCTACAGGCGATCGCCGAGCTGATCGGCATCCCGCAGGAGGACCGGATGAAGGTCTTCACCTGGTCGAACGAGATGACCGGCTACGACGACCCGGATATCGACGTCGACCCGGTCGCCTCGTCGGCCGAAATCCTCGGCTACGCCTACCAAATGGCGGCCGATCGCAAGGCCTGTCCGGCCGACGACATCGTCACCAAGCTGGTCGAGGCCGACGTGGATGGCGATCAACTGACCCCGGAGGAGTTCGGCTTCTTCGTGATCCTGCTCGCGGTGGCAGGCAACGAGACCACGCGCAACGCGATCACCCACGGCATGATGGCCTTCCTGGACAACCCGGATCAGTGGGAGCTGTACAAGAAGGAGCGCCCGGCGACCGCCGTCGACGAGATCATCCGGTGGGCCTCGCCGATCATCTCGTTCCAGCGGACGGCGTTGGCGGACACCGAACTCGGTGGGGTAGAGATCAAGAAGGGCCAGCGGCTGGTGATGCTGTACCGGTCGGCCAACTTCGACGACGAGGTGTTCGAGAACCCGGAGCAGTTCGACATCCTGCGAAAGGACAACCAGCACGTGTCCTTCGGCGGCACCGGCGCGCACTTCTGTGTCGGCGCGAACCTGGCCCGGCTGGAGATCGACCTGATCTTCAACGCCATCGCCGATCACCTGCCCGACATCACCAAGCTCGGTGATCCCAAGCGGCTGCGCTCCGGCTGGCTCAACGGGATCAAGGAATTCCAGGTCGATTTCAAGACCTGTCCCGTCGCGCACTGAGCAAGAAAAAAGGCCCTCGTCCCGGCAGTCCCCACTTCCGGTACGAGGGCCTTTCGCCCGTTGGTCTGTGTTCAGCCGATCTTCCTTGCCGTGGCCATCGCGCGGTCGACCTCCCAAAAAGCCCGCAGCGCAGCGATTTTGCCTTGGTCATCGACGCGATAGGTGAACACACCGTCCGCGTCGATCTGATGGCCGCCGAGCGTGCTGCGGATGGTGCCGGTGAACGCGATCTCGTTGCCGCAGGCGAACGAGTCGCCGAACAGGAACTCGATCAGTTCGGTCTGCGCGATCGCCTTGTCCCAGAACGCCGCGATCGCCTCCTTACCGCGGTGTCCCTTGCCCTCGGGGTCGAAACCCGAAGGGCCGATGGGATCTTCGACGATGCCGTCCTCGGCGAACAGCGCGACCCACGCGTCCTTGTCCCTGGCCCGGACCGCGGCCTGCGAGGCGAGCCCGGCGGTCCGAGCCGGATGGTCGGTGGTGGTGGTCATGCAGAAACCTCCGCGACGATCGGATCTTCGATGTTCGCCGCGGCGAATCGGCGCAGCGAGTCCTGTTTGGCGGCGAGGTCGCCGTCGAAGCCGATGCCGTCGAAGAGCCAGGGGACCACGATCGCGTCGGTGACGCCGGCGTTGGCCAGATCCTGGTAGCCCGAGCGGCCGAACCGGTCGATGCACACCGCCTGGATCTCGAACGGCAGGTCGCTGCGGCCGAATTCGGCGCGCAGCGCGTCCAGCTTGCCGATGGTCCGGCACAGCTCGTCGTAGGTCATCATCGCCGAGGTCCAGCCGTCGCCCACCCGAGCGGCGCGGCGCAGCGCCGCCTCGGTGTGCCCGCCGATGTAGAACGGCACCGGCTCGGTCGGCGCGGGGCTGACCTGGAGTTCGTCGAAATCGAAGAACTCGCCGTGGAATTCGACCATGCCGCCGCCGAGGACCAGCTTGATCACTTCGATCATCTCGTCGACCCGGGCGCCGCGGCGCGCGTACGGCACCCCGCACCATTCGAATTCCTCCGGGGCCCAGCCGATCCCGACGCCGAAGCCGAAGCGGTTGCCGGAAAGATTGGCCACCGAGCCGACTTGGCGAGCCAGCAGCAGCGGATTGCGCGAACCGAGCTTGAGCACGTTGGTGTAGAACCGGATCCGGCTGGTCACCGCCGCCATGGCGGTCGCCCCGATGAGCGGATCGACCCAGGGGGTCTCCGGTCCCCAGAACCGGCTGCCGTCAGCGGTATATGGATACTTCGCCGCCGCCGACTTCATGTAGAACAGCGAGTCCGGCAGCGCGATCGACGAGAAGCCGCACTCCTCAGCGGTTTTCGCCAGCTCGGGCAGTTGCTCCAGCGGGCTCAGCGCGATACCGAGGGTGAACTGCAACGGGCTCATCGCTGCTCCGACCCGACTACCCACATCGAGAAGTACTGGGACCCACCGCCATAGGCGTGGCCGAACGCCTTGCGTGCGCCTTCCACCTGATAGGCCCCGGCCCGGCCCATGACCTGCTTGGCCGCCTCGGCGAAGCGGATGAGCCCGGAGGCGCCGATCGGATTGGAGGAGAGCACGCCGCCGGACGGGTTGACCGGCAGGATGCCGCCGATCTCGGTCTCGCCCTTGTCGGTGAGTTTCCAGCCGTCGCCCTGCGGCACGAAGCCGAGGTTCTCCAGCCACATCGGCTCGAACCAGGAGAACGGCACGTAGATCTCGGCCACGTCGATCTCGTTGAGCGGGTCGGTGATTCCGGCCGCCTTCCACAGCGCGGCGGCGGCGTCCTGGCCGGCCTGCGGGTTGACCTGGTCGCGGCCGGCGAAGGTGGTCGGCTCGGTGCGCATCGCGGTGCCGTGCACCCAGGCGACCTTCTTGCCGGTGGCCTCGACCGCGGTCGCCGCCTCTTCGTCGCCGATCACCAGGGCGCACGCGCCGTCGGAGGACGGGCAGGTCTCGTCGAAACGGATGGGGTCCCACAGCATTTGCGAGGCCAGCACCGATTCCAGCGTGATGTCAGGCTGTTTCAGGTGCGCCAGGGGGTTCTTCGCGCCGTTGCGGCGGTCCTTCACCGCGACCATCGCGCCGATATGGCTCGGCGCGTTGGAGCGGCGGATGTAGGAGCGCACGTGCGGGGCGAAGTAGCCGCCGGCGCCCGCGCCGACCGGCATGGTGAACGGCACCGGAATCGACAACGCCCACATGGCATTCGACTCCGACTGCTTCTCCCAGGCGATCGCGAGTACCCGCTTGTGCACCCCGGCCTGCACGAGATTGGCGGCGACCACACCGGTGGAGCCGCCGACCGAACCGGCGGTATGCACGCGCAACAGCGGTTTTCCGGTGGCGCCCAACGCATCCGCCAGATACAGCTCGGGCATCATGACGCCCTCGAACAGATCCGGCGCCTTACCGACCACCACCGCATCGATATCGGCGATGGTGAGACCGGCGTCGTCGAGCGCGCGATCGATGGCTTCGCGGCACATGCCCGCCATCGATACATCGGTTCTTTTCGTCACGTGATGGGTTTGTCCGGTGCCGAGCACCGCAGCCGGGAAGGTCATCGGCTCGCCTCCGAATCCAGAACTGTCACAAGGTTTTGCTGCAACGCGGGCCCGCTGGTCGCATGGGCGAGCGCGCGATTCGCGTCGCCCGCCATGATGGCCTTCGCGGCGAAACCGATGCGCTCCAGACCGGCGGCGAACATCGGATTCGCGGCGAGCGCGCCACCCGACGGGTTCACCTTGGTGCCGTTCTTCAGGCCGATCGCCTCGGCGAGGATCAACTGCTGATGGCTGAACGGCGCGTGCAGTTCGGCGATGTCGAAGGTGGTGTCGCCACCGGTAACCGCCTGGGCCGCAGCCGAAGTCGACGGCGAGACGGTGAGGTCACGCGCGCCGAGCATCGGGGTGTCCACCCGGTGCGCCATGCCGGTGATCCAGGCCGGGCGCTCGCAGAGTTCGCGGGCCCGGTCGCCGACGGCGAGCACGATCGCGGCCGCGCCATCGGTGATCGGCGCGACGTCGTGCGCGCGCAGCGGATCCGCGATATAGGGTGCGCTCAAAAGACTTTCGACGTCGCCGCCGTCACCCGCGGCCACCGCGGCCATATCGCGTTCGGTCCAGCGACCCGCGTCGAGCCCGGCCCTGGCCTGCAAGCCCGCGATGGACCACGCGTCCGGCCACAGCGGGGTCACCAGATAAGGATCGAGCTGCATGGTGAGCACCTGGCGCAGCGTGCCCGCGGAGGACTTGCCGAAGCCGTACACCAGCGCGGTCGTCGCCTGTCCCGAGCGCAGTTTCACCCACGCCTCGTACAGCGCCCAGGCGGCGTCCATCTCCACGTGTGACTCGTTGATCGGCGGCACCGCGCCGATCGCGTCGATCGCCGAGATGAACGAAAAGGCCCGGCCGGCCAGGTAATCCGAGGAGCCGGAGCACCAGAAGTCGATGTCGGACTTGGTGATGCCGAGCTGGCTGTAGATCTGCTGGAAGCAAGGCACCAGCATCTCCACACCATTGGTGGTGCCGAAGGTCTCCGGCACGTGCGGCGCGTGGGCGAAACCCACGACCGCGATGTCAACCGGGGGATGGTAGCCGTCGGAGCTTGCGGAGACGGCGGGGTGGGTCGACGGGTCGTTGTCAGTCAACGTGCGCCTCTCAGAGGTGATGCTTGTAGGTGTCGTACTCGGCGTCGGGCTCGCCGGAGGGGCGGAAGTGGTCCACGTTCTCCAGGCCGAAGCCCCACTCCTCGCGCGGCTTCCACACGGCTTCCACCCGCATGCCCATCCGCACTTCGCTTGCCTCGCAACCGAGTACGAGGTGCAGCACCGGGATGTCCGCACCGTCGAGCAGCACATAGGCGGCGACGTACGGCGGCTTGATCCGCTGACCGAGGAACGGCACGTTCACGATGCAGAACGTGGTGACCGTGCCGCGGTCGGGCAGCTCGACGACCTCGTCGGTAGGCCTGCCGTCGGTCGGATTGGCGCCGCGCGGCGGGAAGTACACCTTGCCCGCGGCGTCGGTGCGGCCGCCGAGCAGCTTGCCCTCGGCCAGTCCGCGCAGGTAGACGGTTTCCTGCGGCGAGGCGGTGTGCTTGTAGTTCAAGTCGACCGGCGTGGTGATCACCGTGATCGGGTCACCGTCGGTGGCCGCCACCGGCGCTTCGGACGCTTCGCCCGGCACGAACGAGGCGATGTCATGGATGCTGCCGGTGGTCTCCGCGGCCCAGTGGACCCGCACGCGCAGGCCGGTGTGGATGTCCTCGGGCGCGGCGACGTCGACCGCGTGCAGCAGCGTGGTGTCCGCGCCGTCCAGCCGGATCAACGCCCAGGCGAACGGCCGGTCGAACGGCTGGCCGGGCAGCGGCTCACGCACCCAGGTCCAGGTCTCGACGGTGCCGGTGTCGGCGACCTCGACGAACTCGGTCAGCGGTTGGGCGGTCACCGGATCGTATTCCGGCGGCGGCACCAGCACGCGTCCGTCCGGGCCGCGCACGCCGACGATCTTGCGGGCGCGCAGATTGGTCAGAAAGTTGCCGATCGTCGGTCCGACGGACCGGGTGTAGTCGAATCGCACCCGGAGGGGCGCGCTGAGTACATCGGGCACGGTGTTCAATTCCGACCCTCTCTCATCCGCGATTACGCCGGATGCAGTATTCCCCTGAGTCACAATGTCGAGTAGAACAGGTTCTTATTCTGCTGGCAAGCAGTTGGCTCGGAAAGGGTGTTCCATGAAGTTCGGACTGCAACTCGGGTACTGGATGGCGCAGCCGCCGCAGCATGCGGGGGAGTTGGTGGTCGCGGCCGAGGATGCCGGGTTCGACGCGGTATTCGCCGCGGAGTCGTGGGGATCGGACGCGTTCGGCCCGCTGACCTGGTGGGGATCGTCGACCGAGCGGGTGCGCCTCGGCACCTCGGTGGTGCAGATGTCGGCCCGCACGCCGGCCGCGACCGCGATGCACGCGCTCACGCTGGACCATCTCAGCGGCGGCCGGGCGATCCTCGGGCTCGGGGTGTCCGGGCCGCAGGTGGTGGAGGGATGGTACGGGCAGCCGTTCGCCAAGCCGCTGCAACGCACCCGCGAATACGTCGGGATCATCCGGCGCATCCTCGAGCGCGCGGCGCCGGTCACCAACGACGGGCCGAATTACCCGCTGCCCTACACCGGGCCGGGGTCGACCGGACTCGGTAAGCCGCTCAAGCCGATCGTGCACCCGCTACGTGCGGATTTGCCGATCTGGCTCGGCGCCGAAGGCCCGAAGAATGTGGCGCTGACCGCGGAGATCGCCGACGGCTGGCTGGCCATCTACTACGCGCCGCGGCTGGCGAACATGTACAACGACTGGCTGGACGAGGGCTTCGCCCGGGCGGGCGCGCGCCGCTCGCGCGCGGACTTCGAGATCGCCGCGAGCTGCCAGGTGGTGATCACCGACGACGCGGCGAGCGAGCTGGAGAAGATGCGCTGGATCATGTCGCTCTACATCGGCGGCATGGGTGCGCCGGAGCAGAATTTCCACGCGCAGGTCTATCGGCGGATGGGCTATGAACGCGAGGTCGACGAGATCGGCAGGCTGTTCATGGCGGGCAAGAAGGCCGAGGCGGCGGCCGTGGTGCCGGACGAGATGATTCTGGATACCGCGATCATCGGCGATGAAGAGCATGTGCGGAAGCAACTGGGGGTCTGGTCGGCGGCCGGGGTCACCATGATGTTGGTGTCGGCGCCCGATGTCGAACAATTACGTCGGCTCGCACCCCTTGTCGATATGTAGAACACGTTCTAGATTCAATACTGTGACGACGCAGGAGTCAGTAAAAATTCTCGGTCTCTGGAACATCGCCGAAGCCGAACCCGATCGGATCGCCATGGTCGATCCGGCGGGCCGGGAGGTGACGTATCGCGAATTGGCCACGCTCGCCGATCGATACGCCACCGGCCTGCGCGGGCTCGGCCTGGAAACCGGCGACGTGCTGGTGAGCATGGTGCACAACTGCGTCGAGGCGATCGCCGCCTACTTCGCGGCGTACCAGGCCGGGCTGTACATCGTCGCGGTGAATTGGCATCTCACCGGCCCGGAGGTCGCCTACATCCTGCAGGACAGCGAGGCGAAGGCGTTCCTGGTCAGCGATCGTTTCGCCGCCACCGGGAAGGCCGCCGCCGACGAGGCGAAATTGCCTGCGTCGGCGCGCTTTTCGGTCGGCGAGATCGAGGGCTTCAAGTCGGTGGCCTGGCTCGGCGCCGCGGACACCGGGCGCCCGTCCGACCGCAGCACCGGCGCGCCGATGCTCTACACCTCCGGAACCACGGGGCGGCCCAAGGGCGTTCGCCGCCCGCTGACCGGCGCCGACCCGGATGTGGTGCCGCCGCATACCGGCGCGTTCTTCGGGCTGTTCGAGCTGGCGCCCTACGACGATCACGTGCACATCTGCGGGTCGCCGCTCTATCACACCGCGGTGCTGAACTTCGCGACCATCTCGATTCAGTTGGGGCACAAGCTCGTTCTGATGGATCGGTGGGAAGCCGAGGAGATGCTGCGGCTGATCGACAAGTACCGGGTGACGCACAGTCACATGGTGCCGACCCAGTTCCACCGGCTGCTCGCGCTGCCCGCGGAGGTGCGCGCCAAGTACGACGTGTCCTCGCTGCGCAGCATGGTGCACGGCGCCGCGCCGTGCCCGCAGGAGACCAAGCGGAAGATGCTGGAGTGGTGGGGGCCGACGGTCACCGAGTACTACGCGGCCACCGAGGGCGGCGGCACGGTGATCAACGGAACCGAGTGGCTGCGCAAGCCCGGCTCGGTCGGCAAGGCGTGGCCGTGGTCGGTGATCAAGGTGCTCAGCGAGGAAGACGGCACCGAGGTTCCCGCCGGCGAGCCCGGCCTGGTCTACATGCGCATGGGCGCTTCGAGTTTCGAGTACCACCACGACAAGGCCAAGACCGAGGATTCGCGGGTCGGTGACCTGTTCACCGTCGGCGACATCGGCCACCTGGACGAGGACGGTTACCTCTACCTGCACGATCGCCGCTCCGACCTGATCCTGTCCGGCGGCGTGAACATCTACCCGGCCGAGATCGAGAACGTGCTGATCACCCATCCGAAGGTCGGCGATGTCGCGGTCTTCGGTATCCCGCACCCGGATTGGGGCGCCGAGGTCAAGGCCGTGGTGCAGCCCGCGGAGGGCATCGAGGGCAGCGACGAACTCACCGCCGAGCTGCTGGCCTTCGCCGCAACACAATTGGCGAAGTACAAGATGCCGAAGTCGGTGGACTATCTGGCCGAGCTGCCGCGCGACCCGAACGGGAAGCTGTACAAGCGCAAGCTGCGCGAGCGGTACGTCCCCGCATCGTGAGACCAGCGAAGGCGACCTCCGGACCGTGGAGGTCGCCTTCGCTGTGTGTCAGACCGGTTCGCGCAGCTCCGGGGGCAGGCCGAAGAGCGGGAACAGCTTCGCGGTGTCGAGGAAGAAGCACATGTTCGACACGGCGTTGCCGTCCAGCTCGAGCACGATGACCGACCACGGGATCCAGACGCCGGGCTCGTCGCCGGGCTTGTACTGGCCGAAGGCCGGTTCGCCGTTGGCGCCTTCGAGCCGGATCATCTTGGAGTCGCGGCAGGCGCTGCCGTGGCCGAGCATGAACGCGGTGACGTCGGCCGGGCCGGAGACCCAGAACTCGAGCGGCGGCATGGACAGCGACACGTCGGTCTTCAGCAGCGTGGTGAGGGCGTCCATGTCGTAGGCCTCGAACGCCTTGACGAAGTTGTCGACCAGCTTGCGCTGGTCCTCGTTCGACTCGTCGTAGGTGTCGGTGGCGGCCGGCTGCACCTTCGACATGGTGGCCCTGGCCCGTTGCAACGCGCTGTTGACCGACGCGGGGGACATGGTGAGCGCATCGGCGGTCTCGTTGGCGGAGAACCGCAGCACCTCGCGCATGATCAGGATCGCGCGCTGGGTGGCGGGCAGGTGCTGGCAGGCGGCGACGAAGGCCAGGCGCAGCGTGTCCTTGGCCGAGGCGTGGTCGGCCGGGTCGGCGCCGAACGCCAGCGCGTTCGGGATCGGCTCGATCCAGACGTAGTCCGGCTGCGGCGCGGGTAGTGGCGAATCCGGGCGCGACGGGCCGGACAGATCCATCGGCCTGGCGCGGCGCTGCGGCCCGTCGAGCATGTCGAGGCAGACGTTGGTGGTGATTCGATACAGCCAGGAGCGCAGGCTCGCGCGGCCCTCGAACGAGTCGTAGGACTTCCACGCGCGGGTGAAGGTCTCCTGGACGGCATCCTCGGCCTCGAAGGAGGAGCCGAGCATGCGGTAAGCGTAAGCGCACAATTCCCGGCGGTGCTTCTCGAAGGATTCGAGCACGTCGGGAGCGAGGCCGGCGGTCTGGCCGGACAAGTCGTTCATGGGTGTCACCCTGCCACAGCCCACCGACACATCCCAGACCCAAAAGTCCGCTACCAGCGCCATCAAGATCATCGAACGGCCGCCGGGGTGGGTGCGGTCACATCGTGGGGGCGAGCGATGAGTTCGGCCGCCGGGCTTCGTCTCTATTGGTGCGCAACTAAACAGGCGGACTACGAAAAGGTGCCCGAGACATGACCAGCCGGATGATTTTTCTCAACCTACCCGTCGCCGAGCTGAATCGGTCGAAAGATTTCTACGAGGCGCTCGGCTGGAAGGTCAACCAGGAGTTCACCGACGACAACGCGGCCTGCATCGTCATCGACGACAACATCTGCGTCATGCTTTTGACCACGCAGTTCTTCACCACGTTCTGCCGGCGCAAGGTCGCCGATACCGGCGAGAAAGTCGGCGCCACTTACGGATTGGCGCTGACCAGCGCCGCGGAGGTGGACGCGCTGGCGACCGCCGCGCTCGCCGCGGGCGGCACCGAGGAGATCAACGCGGACAAGCGGGCGCAGGAGGAGCAGGTCGGCATGTACAGCCGCAGCTTCCTCGATCCGGACGGCCATCAGTGGGAGCCGTTCTGGATGGATTACACGAGTTGTTGAGCCTCGACGAGGGTCGCCCCCGGTACCGAAAGGTGCCGGGGGCGGACTCGTGCTCGTATGCGCTCTGAGCGTCGTTTTCTCAGCTGCCGGTGAAGGTCGGCTTCCGCTTCTCCGCGAAGGCCTTCGGGCCCTCCTTGGCATCCGTCGAGCGGAACACGGCGGTGCCGAGCTTCGCGTCGATCTGGAACGCCTCTTCCTCGTGCATGCCCTCGGTGTCGCGGATGGTGCGCAGGATGGCCTGCACCGCCAGCGGGCCGTTCGCGGCGATCAGTGCGGCCAGTTCGAGCGCCTTGTCCAGCGCGCCGCCGTCCGGCACCACGTGCCCGATCAGCCCGATCTCCTTGGCCTCGGCGGCGGTGACGTGCCTGCCGGTCAGCAGGATGTCGGCGGCAACGGTGTACGGAATCTGCCGGACCAGGCGCACCGCGGAGCCGCCGAGCGGGAACAGGCCCCAGCGCGCCTCGGACACACCGAATTTCGCGCTTTCGCCGGCCACTCGGATGTCGGTGCCCTGGAGGATCTCGGTGCCGCCCGCGATGGCCGCGCCCTCGACCGCCGCGATCAGCGGCTTGGTCAGGCGGCGGCCCTTGAGCAGCGCCTCGATCTTGGACAGATCCCAGCCGCCGCCGGCGAACGAATCGCCGGGGTGCTGGGTGGTCATCGCCTTGAGGTCCGCGCCCGCGCAGAACGCGCCGCCTGCGCCGGTCAGGATCGCCACCCGGATGTCCGGATCGCTGTCCACCTGGTCCCAGGCGTCGCGCATGATCGCCATCATCTCCGCCGACAGCGCGTTGCGCGCCTCGGGGCGATTCATCGTCACGATGAGGACATGGTCGCGTTTCTCGACGAGGCAATGTGGCATTAGCGAATCTCCTGACCTTCGAGCCTTGCCAGGAACAGTAACACGTTCTATTTTTAGCCTTGTGAGCTACAACATAGCGGACCTTGTCGAACATTCCATCGACCTGATGCCCGACCGCGTCGCGCTCGCTGACGACGGCCGCGAGGTGACCTACGCACAGCTGGAGGAGCGCGCCAACAAGTTGGCTCACTACCTGCTCGAACACGGTGTCAAGCCGGGCGACAAGGTAGGCATCTACTCGCGCAACACGATCGAGGCCGTCGAGGCGATGGTCGCGGTGTTCAAGGCGCGCGCGGTGATGATCAACGTGAACTTCCGTTACGTCGAGAACGAGTTGCAATACATCTTCGACAATTCGGACATGGTCGCGTTGATCCACGAGCGCCGCTACAGCGACCGGGTCGCCGGCGTACGGGCGAAGACCCCGTTGCTGAAGACCGTTCTCGTCGTGGACGACGATACGACCGGGACGATCGCGACCGCAGCGGATTCGGTCGAATACGAGGCGGCCCTGGCGCAGTCATCGGGCGAGCGGGACTTCGGTGAGCGTTCCCCCGACGACATCTTCATGCTCTACACCGGCGGCACCACCGGCCTGCCGAAGGGCGTCATGTGGCGGCACGAGGACTGGTGGCGGGTGCTCGGCGGCGGCATCAACTTCATCACCGGCGAGCCGATCGAGGACGAGTGGCAGCAGTCCAAGGTGGGGGCGGCCAACAACCCGAGCATGGTCCGGTTCCCGATTCCGCCGATGATCCACGGTGGTTCGCAGACGGCGACCTTCCACAGCCTGTTCGACGGCGGCAAGGCCGTGATGCTGCCCGAGTTCAGCGGGCACGGCGTGTGGCAGGCGATCGACCGGCACAAGATCAACCTGATCTTCATCACCGGCGACGCGATGGCCCGGCCGATGCTGGACGCGTTGATCGAGGGCAACCCGGAAACCGGTCAGCCCTATGACCTTTCGAGCCTGTACGTGATGGCGAGCAGCGCGGCGCTGTTCTCGCCCGCGATCAAGGACCAGTTCCTCGAGCTGTTGCCGAACCGGATGATCTCCGATTCCATCGGCTCCTCGGAGACCGGCTTCGGCGGTCTGTCGATCGTGGCCAAGGGCGTCAACCACACCGGTGGGCCGCGGGTGAAGATCGACGGCTCCACCGAGGTGCTCGACGAAGACGGGAATCCGGTGCAGCCAGGCTCGGGCGTGGTCGGAATTCTGGCCCGGCGCGGGCACATTCCGCTCGGCTACTACAAGGACGAGGCGAAGACCGCCGCAACGTTCAAGGAGTACAACGGAATTCGCTACGCCATCCCCGGCGACTACGCCAGGGTCGAGGAAGACGGCACGGTCACCATGCTCGGCCGCGGTTCGGTCAGCATCAACAGCGGCGGCGAGAAGATCTACCCCGAAGAGGTCGAAGGCGCGTTGAAGACGCACCCGGAGATCTTCGATGCGCTGGTGGTCGGCGTCGACGACGAACGCTGGGGTCAGCGCGTCGTCGCGGTCGTGCAATGTCGTGGCGAGAACCGCCCCACCATCGATGATCTGCGCCCCTTCCTCACCAAGGAGATCGCCCCCTACAAGCTGCCCCGCAGCCTGTGGTTCGTCGACGAGATCAAGCGTTCCCCGGCGGGCAAGCCCGACTATCGGTGGGCCAAGTCGCAGACCGAGGAACGTGCCGCCGACGAGCACGCCGAGGCGAGCCGCAAGTAGATGGTTGTCCGCTACGGGTTCTTCGAGGCGACCGCGCACGGCTTCGAGCCGTTGCCGTTCGCCGCGAGCGCCTGGTCGCCCACGATGATCAACGGGCCCGCGGTCTGCGGACTACTGGCCAGAGCGCTGGAACAGCAACATTGTTCGGCGGGTTTCCTGCCCGCCCGGCTGACCGTCGACCTGTTCCGGCCCACGCTGGCCAAACCGGTGACCGTGGTGACGGAGCTGGTCCGGGAGGGGCGACGGATCCGCGTCGCCGACGCCGCGCTGATGCAGGACGGTGTCGACGTCGCCAGGGCGACCGTCGTCTTTCTCAAGCGCTCGGTGCAGCCGCCGGGGCAGTTGTGGACGCGCAGGGAGGTCCCGCGGCCGCCGTCGGTGCCGGTCGCCACTGAGCCCAC
Organism: Nocardia sp. NPDC051756; assembly: GCF_040681495.1. NCBI lineage: Bacteria > Bacillati > Actinomycetota > Actinomycetes > Mycobacteriales > Nocardiaceae > Nocardia > Nocardia sp. NPDC051756. Next base: position 111,549 of record NZ_JBFAYV010000015.1, read on the forward strand.
GCGTCCGCTCTTCGGCAGTGACGCGCACGCCGACGGGTGGTCCGCCGACATCGGCGAGCACCAGAACGGCAGCCGAAAGCGCATGTGGCAGGTGCCGATGCGGGTGCTGGAGGGCGAACCGCCCTCACCCTTCGTCGGTGCCGTGGTGATCGGCGAGGCCACCAGCCTGATGACCAATTGGGGCAGCGCAGGCGTCGGCTTCATCAACACCGACATGACCCTGGCCCTGGCCCGTACACCGGTCGGCGCCGAGATCGGCGTCGAAGCCGACAGCCACCTCAGCGCCGACGGCGTCGCCGTCGGCAGCGCCACCCTGTTCGACCGAACCGGCCCCTTCGGCACCTGCATAGTCACCGCTCTCTCGAACGCCGACCGCCAGGTCGACTTCACCAACGGCGACATCACCGCCGCCAAGGCCGGTATCCGCTAACGCCTTTCGGTGCGTGAATCACGCAGCCGAATCGGTTCCGTCCGGTTCAGCGGGTGGTGAGTTCGGCCAGGCGGTGGGCGAGGGCGGTGCGGAGGGCAGGGATTCGGGTGAGGGTGGAGAGGGCCAGGTTGCGGAGGGTGCGGGCGGGGCGGGGGCGGAGGGTGGCCATGCGGGTCATGCGGTCGGTGAAGGCGACTACGCCGAGGGCTACTGGACGCCTGGTGGTTTCGTAGGTGTCGAGGAGGGCCGCCGGTTCGCCGTTGACGACTCGGGCGAGGAGGGGGCCCAGGGTGGCGGCGTCTTGGATGCCGGTGTTCATGCCTTGGCCGCCGGCGGGGCTGTGCACGTGGGCGGCGTCGCCGGCCAGCAGGATTCGACCGGCGCGGTAGTGGTCGGCGACGCGGTGGTGGACGCGGAAGCGTGAACTCCACAGCACTTCAAGGACTTTGATGTCGCCGCCGGGGCCGCGGGTGTCGAGGATGGTTTGGATGTCGTCGCGGGTGGGGTGTTCGGGGGCCTCGTCGAGGGTGGCGACTACGCGGTAGCGGTCCGGTTCGGATTCGTCGGGCAGCGGCGCGACCACGGTGACGCCCTCCGGCGAAAGATGCAGTGCCACTTCGTCGCGGGCGATCGGCCAGTCCATGCGGACGTCGGCGAGGACGAACGAGGTGGGATAGGTGTCGCCGGTGAAGCCGATGCCCGCCTGCTCGCGGACGACACTGTGCATGCCGTCGGCGCCGATGACGTAGTCGGCGCGGAGAGCGCCGGTGGCACCTGCTTCGTCGGTGTATTCGACTGTGACGCCATTGTTCTCGTCGGCGACCCGGGTCACCCGGTACGGCCGGTGGACGTCGCCGCCTGCCTTGCGCAGCCGGGCGAGCAGGACCGCCTCGGTGGTGTCCTGCGGCGTCATCAGGGTGTACGGGTATCGGGTCGGGAGGCCGTCGAATCGGATGGTCGCCAGGGTGCGGGCGCCGTCGTGCACCGTGAATCGCGGCACCACCAGACCTTTGGCGATCAGCTCCTCGGCGATACCGAGTTCGTGCAGCACCTCGAGGGTTCTGGCGTGCACTACCGCGGCGCGAGAAGTGTTGGCGCCCTCGGCGAGCCGGTCGAGCAGCACGAAGTCGACGCCCGCGTCGGCCAGGGTGATCGCGGCGGTCAGTCCGGCGGGGCCCGCGCCGACGATCACGACGGAAGTGGTGTCCGAGAGCGGGTTCTGGGTGGTATTCATCGGAACTCCTGAAGTCAACAACTGTAGGCCAACGCCTGTTGGCATAACCGTAGACCCGTCCGGGTTACGAAGTCAACAGTTGTTGGCCTACACTCGTTGGCATGACGATCGAGCCTGATCAGCAGCCCGTGCGCCGCTCCGACGCGACCCGCGCGGCCATCCTGGACGCCGCCCGCGCCCGGTTCGCCGCCGAGGGATACGGCAAGGCGACCATCCGGGCGATCGCCGGGGACGCCGCGATCGACCCGTCCATGGTCATGCGCTATTTCGGCAGCAAGGACGGGTTGTTCGCCGCGGCGGTCGACATCGATCTCGCGCTGCCCGATCTGGCCGCCGCGGCCGAGGGCGAGGTCGGCGAACTGCTGATCCGCCGCTTCCTCGCCCTCTGGGAGGAGCCGCCCGGCAACGCGGTCCTGCTGACGCTGCTGCGCTCGTCCGTCACCGATGAGGCGGTCACCGAACGCTTCCGCGACGTCTTCGCTCAGCAGGTGCTCCCCGCCGTCCTCCGCTTCGGCGACCCCGCCGACGCGCCTCGGCGCAGCGGACTGGTCGTCACCCAACTGCTCGGCATCGCCCTGTGCCGCTACATCCTGCGCATCCCCCCGGTCGTCGCGTGCACCCGCGCCGAACTCATCGCGGACATCGCGCCGACCCTCCAGCGCTACCTGACGTCGACCGAGTCGAGCTGACCTGGCGCACGGCGCGTTTCGCCAGATGTCCGGCTAGCCGGCGACGATCCACTCGACCTTGGTCGCGGTCGTGCCGAAGGCCGCGGCGCTGGCGGCGAGGGCCTTGTTCTCCGCGGTCGCGGCGATATTGGCGAGCGCGATGTCGGTCGGTGCCGCCGCGGCCTTGTCCGCGGCTCGCTTCGCCGCTGCCGCGGTCAGCTGGACGTTCTTCGGCGGGTTCTGGAGTTGCTCGAGGGTTTTCAGCGCGGCCGTGGCAGCCCGCGCGGCCGTCGCCGTGGCCTGTCCTGCCGCCGTCAGCGACGGGCGGAACTGGATGTCTTCGGCGGTAACCGGTTTGACCTCCTGGGTCAGGGTGGTGTCACTCGGTGCCGTCCCCGGCTCGTTGGTGTTGACGGACGCGATCGCCTCGAGCGCGGAGGTGCCGCGCGCGTCGGCGCTGGCGGCGCGGGCGCTGGCCTGCTCGATCAGCGCGGTGAGGTCTGCCACCGGTATCGCCGTCTCGGTGCCCTGCCCGTTGCTCGTGACATCGGGGCGAGCGTCGGCCGCAGGCGCGGCGCCCGCCACGGCCAGCATCCCGAGCACGGCGACCGAGATTCGAGCGAGGGCGGAACGTACGGATGGAATATCGTCCTCCGGAGTTTCGGGTGCGCGGTGCGCACGTAGGTGGCCAGTGGCCTGGCCTCCTCGATATTCGGTACGGGCGAGCCCTCGGATAGGTGCAATCCTGTTTAGGCACAACAAAAAACGCCCCACCGATACCGGCGGGGCGTTCTTCTGCAGGACTGATCAGGCCGGACCGGCCGCCAGCAGCGCGCCGAGCGCGCGCAGGTGATCGGTCCCGCCGCCGAGCGCGAACTCGTTGTGCTTGGCCGCGGTGAAGTAGTTGTGCACGATGTGATCCCGGTCGATCCCGACGCCGCCGTGGACGTGAATGACGGTGTGCGCCACCCGATGCCCCGCGTCGGCCGCCCAGAACTTGGCGGTGTGCACGGCCTCCCCGCTGGGCAGATCCTCGGAGATCTGCCAGGCGGCCTGCGTGAGGGCCAGCCGCAGACCCTGAACATCGATGTAGGCATCGGCCAGGCGCTGCGCCACGGCCTGGAAACTGCCCACCGCCTTGCCGAATTGCTCACGCTCACGGGCATATTCGGCGACCAGCTCGAGCGCCCGTTCCAGCGTCCCGAGCTGGAGCGCACTGAGTCCGAGCCAAGCGCGAGTGAGCAGCCAATCGAGAATCTCGGCGCCGCTGTCGACGGTGCCGACCAATTCGCCTGGGGTGTTGTCGAGTTCGACCGCGTACTCGGGCGTGTGGTCGACGACCTCCTGCGCGGTGACCGTCGCCGCCGCCGGATCGACCAGGAATACCGCCGCCGCGCCGGAGACCGTGGCCGGAACCAGGATTCGATCGGCCCGGTCGGCGAACGGCACGGTGATCTTGACCCCGGTCAGCCGCCAGCCGCCGTCCGCCTCAACGGCGGTGGTGGTCGGCTCGGCCGGCTCCCAGTTGTGCTCTTCGGCGAGCGCGGCGGTCAGGGTCACCTGTCCGGCGCCCGCCTGGGTAGCCCGATCCTGTTGCGCCGCATCGCCGAACCGCGCCAGCGCACCGGCTCCGACCACGATCGACCACAGGTACGGCACGGCCGCCACATATTTGCCGAGTTCACGCAGCACCGCGGTCTGCTCGAGCACGCCGAAATCGTTGCCGCCGACGGCCTCCGGCAGCGCCGCGGCGAGCACGCCGGTCTCGGCCAGCGATCCCCACAGCGCCTCGTCGAATCGTTCGGCCGCGGTGTCGAGTTCGCGCAGCCGGTCCGCGGTGACGAGCTTGCCGCACACCTCGCCGGTCAACCGGCCCAGGTCGAGTTGCGCTTCGGTGGGCATGAAATCCATGTCTGCTACCTGCTTTCCGGCTCAGCGCGCCGCGGCGGGCTGCTTGAGGGCGGTCATGGCGATGATGTCGCGCTGCACCTCGTTGGTGCCGCCGCCGAAGGTGAGGATCAGCGCGGCCCGGTGCATCCGTTCGAGCCGGCCACGCAAGGCTTCGCCGTGCGAGTCCTGGCGCAGATACGCCTGCGGACCGAGAACTTCCATGAGCAGCCGGTACGCCTCGGTGGCCAGTTCGGTGCCGTACACCTTGCAGGTGGAGGCGTCCCACGGCCGCGGCGCGGCGTCGCCGCCCGCGTCGGCCCGGCTGGCGATCTCCCAGTTGAGCAGCTTCAGGTACTCGACCTTGGCGTACACCCGGGCCAGGTTGAGCTGCACCCATTCCTGGTCGATCACCCGGGAACCGTTGGCCGCCTTGGTATTGCGCGCCCATTCGACGGTCTGGTTCACCGCGAGGCCGAGCGGCCCCGCCGAGGTCAGCGCGACGCGCTCGTGGTTGAGCTGGTTGGTGATCAGCGACCAGCCGCCGTTCTCCTGGCCGACCAGTGCGCTCGCGGGCACGCGAACGTCCTGGTAGTAGGTGGCGCTGGTGTCCGGCCCGGCCATGGTGTGCACGGGCGTCCAGGAGAAGCCCTCGGCCGTGGTCGGCACGATGAGCATGCTGATGCCCTTGTGCTTCTTGACGTTCGGGTCGGTGCGTACCGCCAGCCAGATGTAGTCGGCGTACGCGATCAGGCTGGTCCACATCTTCTGACCGTTGATCACGTAGTCGTCGCCGTCGCGCACCGCGCTGGTGCGCAGGCTGGCCAGGTCGGTGCCCGCGCCGGGCTCGGAGTAACCGATGGCGAAGTGCAGCTCGCCCGCGGCGATCTTGGGCAGGAAGAAGCGCTTCTGCTCCTCGCTGCCGTAGTGCATGATCGTCGGCGCGACCGAGTTGATGGTCAGGAACGGCACCGGCGCGCCGGCGATCGCGGCTTCGTCGGTGAAGATCAGCTGATCCATGGTCGGGCGGTCCTGACCGCCGAACTCCTTCGGCCAGGCCAGGGTCAGCCAGCCGTCGCGGCCCATCTCCTGCACGACCTCGCGGTAGACGTTGCCCTGGCCGTACTCGCCGGTCTGCGCGCTGAGCGCAGCCCGGCGCTCGGGAGTGATGAGTCGCGCGAAGTAGTCGCGCAGCTCCGCGCGTAGCTCCTCCTGCTGCGGCGTGTACGCAATGCGCATGGCAAATACCTCAGGCCTTCGTCGATGTGGGTTCACCCGATCATTGCATATGGACTGAAACATGTTCCAGTATTGAGGGTGAATCGGGTCGATGCCGCCACCTGCGGCGGCACCGGCTTGTTAGGCTTCGGCAAGGATCGCGGTAAAGGAGTTCCCATGAAGGTCAGCGTCGATCTGGACCAGTGCGAGGCGAACGGAATCTGTGTCGGAATCGCCCCCGACGTGTTCGAACTCGATGACGACGACCAGCTGCACATCCTCGAGGCGGACGTCCCCGCGGACCGGCTGGCCGACGTCGAGGACGCGGTGGCGCAGTGCCCGAAAGCCGCGCTGCGGCTCCAGTGAGACCGACCCTTGCCATGGAATGGAACACGTTCTAGGGTCGGGCTCGTGAGTGATGATGTGAGTCTTGCGGGCCGGGTGGCGATTGTTACGGGGGCCGGCGCGGGGCTGGGGCGGGCAGAGGCGCTCGCCCTGGCGGCGGCCGGCGCTTCGGTGGTGGTCAACGACCTGTCGGAATCCGACGCGGTGTCCGACACCCTCGCGGAGATCCGCGCGCTCGGCGCCAAGGCCGAATTCGTCGCGGGCAGCATCGCCGAACGGGCGACCGCGGACGCGTTGATCCGCACCGCCGACGAGGCCTTCGGCAGCGTCGACATCGTGGTGAACAACGCGGGCATCACCAGGGACCGGATGCTGTTCAACATGACCGACGAGGACTTCGACGCCGTTGTCGCGGTCCACCTGCGCGGTCACTTCCTGTTGTCCCGCAACGCCGCAACGTACTGGCGCGGCAAGTCCAAGGCGGCAGGCGCGCCGGTCTACGGCAGGCTGATCAACACCTCCTCCGAGGCCGGCCTGCTCGGCCCCGAGGGGCAAGCCAACTACGGCGCGGCCAAGGCGGGCATCACCGCCCTGACTCTGTCGGCCGCGCGGGCACTGTCCCGGTATGGCGTGCGCGCCAACGCGATCGCGCCGCGCGCGCGGACCGCGATGACCGAGGCCGTGTTCAGCGCCGCGCCCGCGGATGAGGTGGACCCGCTCTCGCCCGATCACGTGGCCAGGCTGGTCGCCTATCTCGCCGCGCCCGCCGCCGACTCGGTGAACGGCCAACTCTTCGTGGTCTACGGCGGGATGGTGGCGCTCATGGCGGCCCCCGTCGTCGAGCAACGATTCGACGCCAGCGGTGGGCAATGGTCCGCCGACGACCTCGCCGCCACCCTCGGCGGCTATTTCGCCGAACGCCCTGCCGGGCAAACCTTCTCGGCCTCGGCGCTGCTCGATCTCGGCTGAGACCGTTCGGTGGAACTCCTCCGGCGAATCATGCCGATCGAGGACTGACATCTGCAAGACCCGCTGACAATGAACTGCTGATCGGCCGTCCAACTGTTGATCAAGGGTCGGGCAGTTGGTAGACATTGGAGGGTGAGATGTGTGCCGCCTCACAAAGGTGGGATCAATCTCCTGACACTCGTTCCACATTCATATGCCGATGCAAAGAAAAGTGCAGTTCAAAAGTGGCAAACATCTTCCGGCGATGCAGTGAACGTGTTCTAATCGTTGAGGCGGTGCGGCCTCGGTGAAGAATCGTGCCGTGAGCAGTTCGCGCAAGTTTCAGCAAGGAGGTTCAAAGATGAACGAGGTCCTTGCTGTGCCATTGCGCGCAGTGGGTGGGTTCTTCGAACTGACGGCCGAAGTCGCGCGTTCGAGTGTGCGCAGACCATTTCAAGGTCGCGAGTTCATCGACCAGTCCTGGTTCATCGCACGCGTTTCCATCGTGCCGACACTGTTGGTCGCGATTCCATTCACCGTTTTGGTGAGCTTCACGCTGAACATCTTGTTGCGCGAGATCGGCGCGGCCGATCTGAGCGGGGCGGGCGCGGCTTTCGGCGCGGTCACCCAGGTCGGCCCGATCGTGACCGTGCTGATCGTCGCGGGGGCCGGCGCCACCGCGATATGCGCTGACCTGGGCGCGCGCACGATTCGCGAAGAAATCGACGCGATGCGGGTGCTCGGCATCAACCCGGTGCAACGCCTGGTGGTGCCGCGGGTGCTCGCGTCGATGTTCGTCGCGCTGATGCTCAACAGCCTGGTCTGCACGATCGGTATCGTCGGCGGTTTTTTGTTCTCCGTCTTTCTGCAGGACGTGAACCCCGGCGCGTTCGTCAACGGCATCACGCTGCTGACTCATTTGCCCGAATTGGTCATCTCGGAGGTGAAGGCCGGAATGTTCGGGCTGATCGCCGGGCTGGTGGCCTGTTATCTGGGTCTGAATGTCAAAGGTGGTCCGAAGAGTGTCGGTGATGCGGTGAATCAGACCGTTGTCTTCGCCTTTATGGCCTTGTTCGTGGTCAACGTGGTGGTCACCGCGGTCGGTATCAAGTTCACGGCGCGGTGACCGCATGGCCTTCGTGATCGAATCCCGCTTCCCGCGTACCGTGCGACGAGTGCGTCGGATGTCGGACTCGCTCGATTCTGTTGGTAAACACGCTGTGTTCTATGCACAGGCCCTGGGGGCCATTCCGCGTGCCCTGACGCACTATCGCACCGAAACCATTCGGCTCATCGCCGAAATCAGCATGGGCAGCGGTGCTTTGGCGGTGATCGGCGGCACCGTCGTGATCGTCGGCTTCCTCACGCTGTTCGCCGGCGGCACCATCGCCGTGCAGGGCTACAGCTCGCTCGGCAATATCGGCGTCGAGGCGCTCACCGGCTTCTTCGCCGCCTTCATCAATGTCCGCATCGCCGCGCCGGTGATTTCCGGCATCGGGCTGGCCGCCACCATCGGGGCCGGGTCGACGGCGCAGCTGGGCGCCATGCGGGTGGCCGAGGAGATCGACGCGCTGGAATCGATGGCGATCCGGCCGGTGCCCTATCTGGTCGGCACCCGGGTGCTCGCCGGGATGATCGCGATCGTGCCGCTGTACGCCCTCGCGGTGATCGCGTCGTTCCTGGCCAGCCGGTTCGCCACGGTGGTCATCTACGGGCAGTCGGCGGGCGTGTACGACCACTACTTCTCCACCTTCCTGATCCCGAGCGACATCCTCTGGTCGTTCGCCCAGGCGATCTTCATGGCCCTGGCGGTCATGCTGATCCACACCTATTACGGCTTCCATGCCGCGGGCGGACCGGTCGGGGTCGGCGTCGCGGTCGGCAACGCGGTGCGCGCCTCCCTGGTCGCGGTGGTCACGGTGACCCTGCTGATCTCGCTGGCCATCTACGGCACCTCCGGCAACTTTCACCTCTCCGGGTAACGCGATATGGCGGATTCGAACAAAGTGCGCGCAGCAGTGGGTTACAAGTTGGCCGGCTCCGCGATGGTGCTCGCGCTGGTCGCGATCGTCGCCGTCGCGCTGGTGATGTTCGTCGGCGGGTTCACCTCGACGGCCACCGTGACGATCGACGCGCCCCGTAGCGGGCTGGTGCTCGACCCCGACGCCAAGGTCAAGGTGCGCGGCGTGGAGATCGGCCGGGTGGTCTCGATCGACCAGACCGCCGACGGCGCCAGCCTGAAGCTCGCGCTGAATCCCGAACAGCTGAAGCTGGTTCCGGCCAACGCCGGCGTGGATATCCGCTCCACCACCGTCTTCGGCGCGAAGTACGTGAACTTCACCGTGCCGCAACAACCTTCGTCGGCCTCGCTGCAACCGGGCGCGCGGGTGACCGCGCAGCACGTGACGGTCGAATTCAACACGCTGTTCCAGCACCTGTCCGACGTGCTGGCCAAGGTGGAGCCGGAGAAGCTGAACGCGACGCTGTCCGCGCTCGGCACGGCGTTGCAGGGCCGCGGCGAGAAGCTGGGCGACCTGCTCGCCCGCAGCGACGCCTACCTGCGCGACATCAATCCGTATCTGCCCACCCTGCAACAGGATCTGGTGAAGACCGGCGACGTCACCAACCTGTACGCGGACACCGTCCCGGACCTGTTGCGCACCGTCGACAACGCCACCGTCACCAGTCAGACGCTGGTCGACGAGCAGCAGAGCCTGGACGACGTGCTGGCCAACCTGATCGGCCTGGCCGACACCACCGGCTCGGTGCTGCGGGAGAACGAGGCCGACTTCAGCACCGCGCTCGATCTGCTGCGCCCGACCACGAGCCTGCTGTTCGAGTACGCCCCCGCGCTCAGCTGCATCATCAACGGCCTCGGCCCGATGATGCCGCTGGCCGAGGACGTGTTCGGCGGCAAGCTGCCCGGTATCGGGATGAACACCAACTTCATGTTCGGCGCGCAGCCCTACAAGTATCCGGACGACCTGCCGAAGGTGAACGCGACCGGCGGCCCGCACTGCGAGGGCGTGGTGGATCGGGTGCCGGGCAGCCATGCGGGTTACGTCGTCACCGACACCAACGAGGGAGCGCCGTACGTGCCGAACACGGGTTTCACCAAGCCCAACGAAGCACCGAAGGTGTTCCAGCTGCTGTTCGCCGGGCTGCCGGGGGTGGGCTCGCTGTGAAGAACACCGCGACGACGGTCAAGCTGCTCATCTTCACGCTGGTGATGGCGCTGGTGTTCGCCGGTCTGGTGATCGTGTTCAGCCAGATGCGGTTTGCCCGGGAGTACGGCTACCACGCCGTGTTCACCAGTTCGTCGGGGATGCTGCCCGGATCGAAGGTGCGCATCGCCGGTGTGCCGGTCGGATCGGTCTCCTCGGTGAAGGTGGGCAAGGACCACCTCGCGCACGTCGAGTTCGCCGTCGACCGCAAGTACCGGCTGCTCACCAGCACCCGCGCCACCATCCGCTACGAAAACCTGGTCGGTGACCGGTATCTGGAGCTGCTGGAGGGTCCGGGCGGCACCGAGGCGCTGCGCGACGGCGGCACCATCGGCAAGGACAAGACCGCGCCCGCGCTGGATCTGGACATGCTGCTCGGCGGGTTCCGCCCGCTGCTGCGCGGCCTGGATCCGGCCCAGGTGAACGACCTGACCGGCGCGCTGCTGCAGATCTTCCAGGGCCAGGGCGGCACGTTGGTCTCGCTGCTCAACAGCGGCGGCTCGTTCGCCAAGACGCTCGCCGATCGCGACGAGCTGATCGGCAACGTGATCAACAACCTGAACACGGTGCTGCAGACCATCGATCAGCGCGGCGACCAGTTCGCCACCACGCTCGACGAATTGCAGCGGCTGGTCAGCGGTTTGGCCGCCGACCGCGACCCGATCGGCGACGCGCTGCCCCGGATCGCCGGTGCGACCCGTGACCTGACCGGGCTGCTCCAGCAGGCGCGGCCGGACCTGCGTTCCACCATCGAGCAGACCGGCCGGCTGTCCACCAATCTCGACGAAGGCTCGGACACCATCCAGTGGGTGCTCGACAAGCTGCCCGACACCTACAAGAAGCTGATCCGCATCGGCGCCTACGGCTCGTTCCTGCAGCTCTACGTCTGCGGGACCAACCTGGTGGTGGACGGCCCGAACGGGCAGCCGATGCAGGTGAACCTGCCGGGTAAGCAGACGACCGGAAGGTGCACGCCCTGATGAACGAGCGATCACGCGCCGTCACCATCGGCATCGTCGGGTTAGTCGTCGCGGCGTGTGTCGCCCTGTCCGCCTTGCAGTTCGACCGGTTGCCGTTCATCCGCAGCGGCGCGAGCTACACCGCGTACTTCTCCGACGCGGGCGGCCTGCTGCCCGGCGACCCGGTCCAGGTGGCCGGCGTGCGCACCGGCCGGGTGGACGATGTCCATCTGGACGGCGCGAAGGTGCTGGTCCGGTTCACCCTCGACGAGTCGATCGTGCTCGGCCAGAAGACCTCCGCGGCGATCAAGACCAACACCGTGCTCGGCCGCAAGTCGCTCGAGCTGACCCCGACCGGATCGGGCGCGCTGCGCCGCAGCGACACGATTCCGTTGGACCGCACCACCTCGCCGTACTCGCTCAACGACGCGCTCGGCGACCTCGGCCGTACGGTGCAGGGGCTGGACATGGATCAGGTGGACAAGACACTGGACACGCTCTCGGCGACCTTCGCCGACACCCCCGCGCCGTTGCGCGCGGCCTTGGACGGCGTTACCGCGTTGTCGCGCAGCATCAATGCCCGCGACCAGGCCCTGTCCGAGCTGCTGACCCGGGCGCAGAACGTCACCAAGATCCTGGCCGACCGGAGCAACCAGATCAACGCGCTGCTGCTGGACGGCAACAACCTGCTCGGCGAGCTGGACCGGCGGCGCGCCGCGATCGGGCAGCTGATCGTCTACGTGAACGAGGTGGCCAAGCAGCTCTCCGGCCTGGTCTCGGACAACGAGCCGATCCTCAAACCCGCACTGGACAAACTGAATTCGGTGCTCGGCCTGTTGCAGCGGAACAAGCAGAACATCTCCGACGCGCTCGACAGCCTCGGCCCGTACGCCGCGGCGCTGGGTGAGCAGGTCGGCAACGGGCCGTGGTTCAACGCCTACGTCGTCAACGCCACCAGCACCGAGTTGCAGCCGCTGGTCGACGCGCTGGTCTGGCCCGAGCATCTGCCCGAGGACCTGCGCAATATCTTCACCAACCCGGCACCGCCGTCGATCGGGCCCGCCCTTCAGGAGCCACCGCGATGAACATGCTGGACAGAGCACGCAAGCTGCCGCGCTGGGCGCTGCTGGTTGCCGGCGGGCTGGTCGCCGTGCTGGTGGTCGCCGCGATCTACAGCGGGGTGAGCCGGATCGGGAAGACCAAGATCACCGCGTATTTCCCGTCGACCTCCGGGTTGTATCAGGGCGACGAGGTCCGGGTGCTCGGCGTGAACGTCGGTTCGATCGACTCGATCGAACCGGGCAAGGACCGGGTGAAGGTCGAGATGACCATCGACCGCGGCATCGACCTGCCCGCCGACGCACGCGCGGTGATCATCTCGCCGTCGCTGGTCTCGGCGCGGTTCATCCAGGTGGCGCCCGCCTACGTGAGCGGCCCGAAAATGCGCGACGGCGCGGAGATTCCGCTCGAGCACACGGCCGTGCCGGTGGAGTGGGACGACATCAAGGCCGAACTGTCCAAGCTGTCGACGACGCTCGGCCCGGTCGGCGACGACTCGCAAGGCTCGTTCGGGCGCTTCGTCAACACCGCCGCCGACAACATGGACGGCAACGGGCAGAAGCTGCGCGACACGTTGCGCGAGCTGTCCGCGACCCTGAACACGTTGTCCGACGGGCGAACCGATCTGTTCGGCACCATCCGCAATCTGCAGAAGTTCGTCGACGTGCTGTCGGCGAGCAACGAGCAGATCGTGCAGTTCGGCGGCCGGCTCGCGTCGGTGTCCTCGGTGCTGGCCGGTACGTCGCAGGAACTCGGTGCGGGACTGGACAATCTGGATACCGCGCTCGGCGATGTGAAGCGGTTCCTGGACGGCAGCGGCGCCGAGCTCACCGAGGGCGTGCAGCGGCTGGCCGATGTCACCCAGCAGCTGGTGGACAAACGCCCCGAACTGGAGCGGGTGCTGCACTCCGGGCCGACGGCGCTGGTGAACTTCTACCAGATCTACAAGCCGGCCCAGGGCACGCTGGCCGGTGCGGTCTCGCTCAACAACACCGCCGATCCGCTCGGCTTCCTCTGCGGTTCGGTGCGGGCGCTGGAAACCAACGACTCGGATCGCTCCGCCGATCTGTGCGCGCAGTACCTCGCGCCGGTAATCAGTTCGCTCGCCATGAATTACGCGCCGATCATGCTGAATCCGGCCACCGGCGTGCACGCGTTCCCGAACCAGCTGACCTACAGCCCGCCGAGCCTGGCCGGGCAGACCGCACCGCCCGGACCCGCACCGGGACCGGCGCCGGTCACCGTGCCGAACGGCCTTACCGGACTTGCTATTCCAGGAGGAGGGCGATGAAAAAGCCTCGCCGGATGGCCATGCTGGTGGTGGGTCTCGCGGTGGCGCTCGGCATCTCGGGCTGCGAGTGGGACGGGTTGAACTCGCTGCCGATGCCGGGCACCGAGGGCACCATGGACGGCGCGTACCGGGTGCGCATCCAGATGCCGAATGTGACCACGCTGACCAGGAATTCGCCGGTCCGGGTCGACGACGTCACCGTCGGCACCGTGTCGAACATCGAGGTGGAGGGCTGGCACGCGCTGGTCACCGTCACGCTGAATCCGAGCGTGCGGCTGCCCGCCAATGCCGTCGCCAAGATCGGCCAGACCAGCCTGCTCGGTAGTAATCACATCGAGCTGGCCCCGCCGAGTGACGTTGTGCCGCAGGGACAGTTGAAGGACGGTGACCTGATCCCGCTGGAGCGGGCCGGGGCCTATCCGACGACCGAGCAGGTGCTCTCGTCGCTGTCGGTGGTGCTCAACGGCGGCGGCATCTCGCAGCTGGAAACGATTACCCGCGAACTGAATTCCGCGCTCAGCGGCCGGGCGAACGACATCCGCGATCTGCTGCCGCAGCTCAACGAGCTGACCACCAACCTGGACCGGCAGCGCAACGACATCATCGCCGCGATGAGCGGCCTGGACCGCCTGGGCGGCCAACTGGCCCAGCAGCGCGACGTGGTCGCCGCCGCCATCGAGCGGATCCATCCCGCGCTCACCGTGCTCGCCGACCGCACCAAGAACATCACCGCCACGATCAACGCGCTCGGCGACCTCAGCGACGTCACCGACCGGCTCATCGCCAGCAGCGGCGACAACCTGAAGGCCAACCTGCGCAGCCTCGCCCCGGTGCTGCAGACGCTGGCCGACACGGGGAACAACCTGGTCGAGTCGCTGAAGATCATCCCGACCTTCCCGTTCCCGATGAAGAACCTCGACAAAGCGATCATGGGCGACTACCTGAACCTGTTCATCACCGTCGACCTCACCGGAAAGCGGTTGGACAGCAACTGGTTGACCGGCACGCCGCTCGGCGGTCGGTTCGGCGGCGTCGAGGGCGTGATCGGCAGTTTCGCGCCCGACACCGCGACGCAGAGCGGCAACCCCGCGACCGGGCCCTTGCAGCCGCCGCCCGCCCCGGGCGCCCAGCCGACGCCGACCATTCCCGGCCTGCCGCCGATTCCGGGTCTGCCCGCCATCCCCGGGCTGACCGTGCCGATGCCGGGAGACACTGCGCCACAAGGGGGTCCGGGCCGATGACGCTCACCCGATTCGTCCGCATCCAGCTGTCGATCTTCGCCGTGCTCACGGTGATCGGCCTGGTGATCATGGGCGGGGTGTATGTGAAGGTGCCCGCGATGTTCGGCATCGGCCGCTACGACGTCACGGTGCAGCTGGCGGCGACGGGCGGTCTCTACCCGACCGCCAACGTCGCCTACCGCGGCACCAATGTCGGTGTGGTGCAGGATGTCCGGCTCACCACCGGCGGGGTCGAGGCGAAGCTGTCCATCGACAGCGACTACAAGGTCCCGGCGGATGTGAACGCGTGGGTGCGCAGCGTCTCGGCGATCGGCGAGCAGTACGTCGACCTGATCCCGCCCGAGCACCCGGCCGGGCGAAACCTGGCCGACGGCGCGGTGATTCCGGTGGAGCGCACCAAACTTCCGCAGGACGTCGGCACGCTGCTCGACCAGTCCGACCGGCTGCTGTCCAGCGTCGCCGACACCCGGCTGCGGCAGGTGATCGACGAGGCGTTCAAGGCGTTCAACGGCGCGGGCCCGGACCTGCAACGGTTCATCGACTCGGCGTCGCTGCTGGTGCAGGAGGCGCAGAACAGCGCGGAGCCGACGAAGAAGCTGCTGGATCAGATCGGACCGCTGCTGGACACCCAGATCGAGTCCGACGCGGCCATCCGGTCCTGGACCAGCGATCTGGCCACGGTCACCGACCAGTTGCGGGCGCACGATCCGTCGCTGCGCAACGTGTTGCGCGACGGGCCGTCGGCGATGCAGCGGGTCAGTGCGCAGTTCGAATCGCTGCGCCCGACGTTGCCGCTGCTGCTGACCAACCTGGTCAGCACCGGACAGGTCGGCGTCACGTATCACGCTGGGCTGGAACAACTCCTGGTCGTCTTCCCGCCGCTGATCGCGGCGCTGCGCACGATCATCCGCGGACCAGTGGAGTACGGCGCGATGGTCGACTTCATGGTGGTGGTCAACGACCCGCCCGCCTGCACGACCGGATTCCTGCCGCCCAACGAACGACGCTCGCCGAGCGAGCTGGACTCGATCCCCTCCCCGCCCGGCCTGTACTGCAAAGTGCCGCAGGACTCGCCGATCGACGTGCGCGGCATCCGCAACACGCCGTGCGCCGAATTCCCCGGCGTCCGAGCGCCGACCCCCGAGCTCTGCCGGACCGGTTACGTCCCGGAAGGGGACAACCCCGCGTTCGGTCCGCCGCGACCGGTAGCCCCGGCCTCCGCGCCGGCCGCACCGGGGACGACACAGGTGGCACCCGCCGCGTACGGCACCGGCACGCCCGCTGCCGCGAGATCCTATGACCCGTCCACCGGCCAGTACATCGGCCCGGACGGCCGCACCTACCGACAGGGCGATATCGGACCGGGCGGTTCGGGCACGGTACCGTCGAGCTGGCAGGCGATGCTCGAGGAGCAGCAACGATGAGCGATAAAAACGCAGATCAGCACCGTACGCGGCGACGCGCGGTGCGCTCGGTGGGTCCGCCGGTCGAGGAGACCGCGGGCTCCGCAGTGACGTCGGTTCCGGTCGCCGAGACCGGTGCCGCGCAGGCGGCCGCCACGGCGGTCCCGGTTTCCACGGCCAAGACGCCGGACGCCGAAAACGCGTCCGCGGTCCCGGCTTCCGGGTCGGCAACGACCGAGGCGAAAGACGCGGCTCCGGTTGATGCCGTTGTCGTCGAAGACTCGGCGGACGGCAAGGTGGTCGATCTTGCGAAGGGCGTGCCGGCCGATGCGGCGGACACCGGCACCGAGCGGACCCGCTCCGGTGTGTGGCGCATCGTCGGCGTCGCCGCGGCCTCCGTCCTGGTGCTCGCGCTGCTGATCGGCGCGGGTTTCGCCGGTATGAAGGTGCGTTCGATCGACGCGCGCGACGACCGCCGCGGCGAATACGAGCAGACCGCGCGGCAGGCCATCCTGAACCTCACCACCATCCGCGCCGATTCGGCCAAGGCCGACATCGACCGGATTCTCTCGGTCGCCTCCGGCCAGTTCAAGACCGAATTCGACGGACGGGTCGACCCGTTCATGAATATCGTGCAGCAGGCCAAGGTGGTCTCCAACGGCGAGATCGTCGACGCGGCGCTGGAGAACGACAGCGACGACTCGGCGACGGTGCTGGTCGCGGCCAAGCAGTCGCTCACCAACGCCGGCCAGCAGGGCGAGCAGACCCGGTTCTACCGCTTCCGGGTCACCGTGAGTCGCGGCGACTCCGGCATGACGGTTTCGAAGGTGGAGTTCGTCGGATGACACTTCGTGGAATGACCAAGCGCGGCAAGATCTTCCTGGCCACGCTCAGCGTGCTCGCCCTCGCGGCGGTGGTGGTGCTCGGCGTCAGCGGCTACCGGATCTGGAACGACGACCAGGCCGAGCAGGCCCGCAAGGACGCGGTGACCGCCGCGAGCCGGACCGTGTCCGCCATGTTCACCTACGACTTCCAGACGGTGGACAAGGAACTGCCGAAGGCGGCCGACAATCTCTCGCCGAAGTTCAAGGACGACTACCTGAAGCTCATCGAGCAGGCAATTGCCCCGGGCGCCAAGGAAAAGCAGCTCAACGTCAAGGCGACCACGCAGGCGGGCGGCGTCGTGTCCGGCGACAAGTCGAAGGTCGTCGTGCTGCTGTTCCTGAATCAGGTGACCACCAGCAAGGATTCGCCGGAGGGCACGACCACGGGCAGCCGGGTCCGGGCCACGGTGGAGAAGGACGGCGACCGCTGGCTGGTCGATCAGGTCACGCCGGTTTAGTCGAAAGCGGCTGTCCCGCAGTCGTTTCGCGGGGGAGCCGGACGGTGAACGTGGTGCCGGCGCCCTCGGTGCTGCGCACGTCGACCGAGCCGCCGTGCGCGGTGACCAGCGCCTGCACGATGGAGAGGCCGAGGCCGGTGCCGCCGCTGGTCCGGGCGCGGGAGTTGTCCGTGCGGTAGAAGCGTTCGAAGATGCGGTCGGCCTCGTCGGCGGGCAGGCCCGGGCCGGTGTCGGCGACCTCGAGCAGGACTTCGTCGGCGGTCGGGGTGAGCCGGACCGCGACCGCGGCGTCCGGCGGGGTGTGCGTGAGCGCGTTGTTGAGCAGGTTGGCCAGCACCTGGCGGAGCCGGGTCTCGTCGCCGACGATCTCCAAAGTGCCCTCACCGGTTTCGATTTCGAGTTCGATGCGGCGACTGGACCCGTCCGGGTCCGCGGCCGCGGCCATTGCCCGCGCGCTGTGCACGGCATCGCTGGCGACCGCGAGCAGATCGACCTGGCCACGCTCCAGCGGGCGCTGTGCGTCCAGCCTGGCCAGCATCAGCAGGTCCTCGACCAGAATGCCCATCCGCTGGGATTCGCGTTCGATGCGGTCCATGAAGAGGTCGGGATCGGTGGTCGCGCCTTGGCGGTACAGCTCGGCGAAACCGCGAATGGTGGTGAGCGGCGTGCGCAATTCGTGGCTGGCGTCCGCGACGAACTGGCGCATCTTCGCCTCCGACCGCTTGGCGGCCGCCTCCGACGCCTCGGTTTTCGCGAACGCCTGCTGGATCTGGGTGAGCATGCCGTTGAGCGACCTGGACAACCGGTCGACCTCGGTGTTGCTGCCGCGCACCGGAACTCGCCGATAAAGGTCGCCGCGGGCGATGGCGGCGGCGGTGTTCTCCACCCGCAGCAAGGGGCGCAGGCTGCGCCGGATGACGAAGTAGGCGGCGAAGGCCAGCGCGGTCAGCACGATCAGCCCGACCACCAGTTCCAGCATCACCAGGCGTTGCACGATCTCGAAGTTCTGGTTGAGCGGCAGCGCGACCGTGGTGGTGCCGTCCGGGACCCGGACGGTCAAACTCCGCCACTCGATCGGGCCGCCGCCGACCGAGCGCACGGTCATCGGGCCGATCTCCGGCGAATCCGGCAGCGCGGGTTCGGCATCCAGGCCGAACGCCTTGATCACGTAGACCCGTCCGTCGTCCTGCACCGAACGGACATAGAACTGGCTGGTGTGCCGCGGATCGCCGGGCAGGCTGGGCGGCGGGGGCACCCGGCGGCGCGACCATTCGATCGCGCCGTTGCGCAGCTGCTGATCGGTGCGATCGGTCAGCGAGCGTTCCAGGCCGGAGGTGACCACCATGCCGGAGATCAGCAGCCCGAGTCCCGCCGTGGCGACCAGGATCAGCATCAGCGTCACCCGGAGCGGGATCGCCGAAAGCACACCGGAGGTCTTGGCGCGCAGCGCCGCGATCCGGCCCTGGGTCATTTCCCAGCCGACCGGCTGCGACTCGGCGCGCGCATCACGTAGCCGACCCCGCGCAGCGTGTGAATGAGCCGTTCGTCGCCGGTATCGACCTTCTTGCGCAGGTACGACACGTAGGTCTCGACCACGCCGACCTCGCCGCCGAAGTCGTAGCGCCACACGTGGTCGAGGATGCGCGGCTTGCTCAGCACGGTGCCTGCGTTGACCATGAAGTAGCGCAGCAGGGTGAACTCGGTGGGGGAGAGCGCGACCGGCTCGCCGGCCTTCCACACCTCGTGCGTGTCGTCGTCGAGTTCGATGTCCTCGAACCGCAGCCGGGAACTCTCCCGTTGCGGCGCGGCGTGACCCGCGCGGCGCAAGATCACCCGCAGCCGGGCGACGACTTCCTCCAGGCTGAACGGCTTGGTCACATAGTCGTCGGCGCCGAGGGTGAGGCCGGTGATCTTGTCCTGCACCTCGTCGCGCGCGGTGAGGAACAGCACGGGGGAGTCGATGCCGTCGGCGCGTAGCCGGCGCAGCAGGCCGAAGCCGTCCATGCCGGGCATCATCACATCGACGATCAGCGCCTGCGGCCGGAAACTGCGCGCCTTGTCCAGCGCCTGCGCGCCGTCGACCGCCGTGTCCACGGCGAAGCCCTGGTAGCGCAGGCTCACCGCGAGCAGCTCCACGATCATCGGCTCGTCGTCGACCACCAGCACCCGCGCCTCGGGTGCCTGCTCCGCAGGCGCACCACTCATGGGTTCATAGTCCGTTATTCGCCTGCGAACTTGCTGGACCAAACCTGGGTGATTCCTGTGAAGGGATTATCGCGACGGCTGGCGCTCCTCCGGGTAGGTGTCGTCGTCGGTCAGCAGCGCGCTGCCCGCGACCTGACCTTGGGCCAGGGCCTCGAGGAAGGCACGGGCCCAGCGGTCCACGTCGTGGGCGAGGACCTGGCGGCGCAGCGAGCGCATGCGGCGGCGCTTGGTGTCACGGTCGTCCTCGATGGCGGAGACGATCGCGTCCTTGACGCTGTCCAGGTCGTGCGGGTTGCACAGGTAGGACTGCCGCAATTCGGCTGCGGCGCCGGTGAACTCGCTGAGCACCAGGGCGCCGTTGAGGCCGCTGTGGCAGGCGACGTACTCCTTGGCGACCAGGTTCATGCCGTCGCGCAGCGGCGTCACCAGCATCACGTCCGCGGCGACGAAGAAGGCGATCAGCTCGTCGCGCGGGATCGGGCGGTGCAGGTAATGCACCACCGGGTAGCCGACCTGGGCGAACTCGCCGTTGATCCGGCCGACCTGGCGCTCGATGTCGCCGCGCATCTGGATGTAGCTCTCCACCCGCTCGCGGCTCGGTGTGGCCAGCTGGACCATGACCGTCTCGGACGGGTCGATCCGCTCCTCCAGCAGCAGCTCTTCGAGCGCGTTGAGCCGGATGTCGATGCCCTTGGTGTAGTCCAGGCGATCGACGCCGAGCAGGATGTTCTTCGGATTGCCCAGTTCCGCACGGATTTTCGCGGCCCGTTCGCGGATCGAGCGACGCCGGGAGTGCTCGTCGAGTTCGGCCGAGGAGATGGAGATCGGGAACGCGCCGACCCGGACCGTGCGGAACCCGACCTGCACGACGCCCAGCTTGGACCGCACGCCGACGGTGCCGCGCGAGGTCGGCTGACCGGCCAGCCTGCGGGCCAGGTACAGGAAGTTCTGCGCGCCGCCGGGCAGGTGGAAGCCGATCAGGTCGGCGCCGAGCAGGCCCTCGACGATCTCGGTGCGCCACGGCATCTGCATGAACAGCTCGACCGGCGGGAACGGGATGTGCAGGAAGAAGCCGATGGTCAGATCGGGGCGCAGCATCCGGAGCATCTTCGGCACCAGCTGCAACTGGTAGTCCTGCACCCACACGGTGGCGCCCTCGGCGGCCACCTTCGCGGTCGCCTCGGCGAAGCGCCGGTTCACCGTGACGTAGGCGGCCCACCACTTGCGGTCATAGACCGGGCGCACGATCACGTCGTGATAGAGCGGCCACAGCGTGCCGTTGGAGAAGCCCTCGTAGTAGTCGGCGACTTCCTCCGCGGTCAGCGGCACCGGATGCAGTTCGAGGCCGTCCTCGATGATCGGATCGATGTCCGCGTCGGGCACGCCGGCCCAGCCGACCCAGGCGCCTTTGTTGCTGCGTAGCACCGGTTCCAGCGCGGTGACCAGTCCGCCGGGGCTGCGCTTCCAGCGGGTCGTGCCGTCGGGCAGTCGTTCCAGGTCGACCGGGAGCCGGTTGGCCACGACGACGAAACCGGAACCGGATTCGGCCGGGCCGGTGATCGTCGGGGTGTTCTCGTCAGGTGCGGTGTCTAGGGCGGGGTCGGAGTCGTCGGACGATGTCATCTGGTCCACTCACGCATCCTTTGCGCGTCGCTGGGTCCCCCGGAAATCCGGTAGTCGACGTCGCCGTTGGCGTCGAAAGGCGGGGCTTACTCTGCCCGGGCGCTCGGTGCGATGCCGAGCATCGACAACAGCATCCGGCACTCGTCGGCGTCTTCGGCGTAGGCCGCGACAACGCGCTGTGCCTGACGTGCGGTTTCGTCGGCAAGTGGTTCCAGATCGTCGTCCGCGATGTCGTTCGCGCTGCCCTTCGCGGCCATCTTCAAGTCCTCCCGGTTCACTACGCTCGTACCTGCGAATAGTCAATGGTATCTGGCGTCGCCTGACCCGGGTGGCACCCGCGTCAGACCGGCCCCCGGCCGGTGTGCCGACTCCCTCCCGCCCTATACCGTGGGGCGGAGCATCAACTCCACGAAAGGGTCGATATGCCGCTGGCCACGGTGAACGGAATTTCCCTCAACTACCAGGTCAAAGGTGACCGCGCGCGGGGTACCGATGTCAAGGGTTCGGGGCCGCTTGTGGTCATGATCATGGGCACCGGCAGTCCGGGGCGGGTCTGGGAACTGCATCAGGTGCCCGCGCTGGTCGCGGCCGGCTATCGGGTGTGCACCTTCGACAACCGCGGGATCGCGCCGTCGTTCGAGGCCGCGACCGGGATGACCATCGATCAGCTGGCCGCCGACACCGCCGCGCTGATCGAGTTCCTCGACGAGGGCCCGGCACTGGTCGTCGGCACCTCGATGGGCGCGCGGGTCGCGCAGGAGCTGGCGCTGGCCCGGCCCGAACTGGTGCGCAAGGCCGTCTTCATGGCCGGGCACGGACGCCTCGATCAGTTCCAGAAGACGCTCTCGCTCGGCGAGCACGAACTCGACGCCAGCGGGGTGAAGCTGCCGGAGAAGTACGAGGCGGCGGTCACCGCGGTGATGAACCTCTCGCCCGCGACCCTGGCCGACCCGAACTCGGCGCGCGACTGGCTCGATCTGTTCGAATTCACCGGCGGTCCGGTGACGCCGGGCATCCGCGCGCAGCGTCGGATGGATCACGATTTCGACCGGGTGCAGGCCTACCGCGCGATCACCGTGCCGTGCCTGGCCGTCGGATTCGCCGATGACCGGATGATCCCGCCGTACCTGTCCAGGGAAGTCGCCGAGGTCATCCCCGGTGCGCGCTATCAGGAGGTGCCGGACGCCGGGCACTTCGGCTACCTCGAGCGTCCTGAGACAGTGAACAAGATTCTGCTCGACTTTTTCGCGAGCTGAGATTCCCGGGCCAGAGGTAACCGCCCAGGCGTAACGTCTCCCTTGCTAGGGTCGAAACAACGCTCGGGACTCCAACGGCGCGCAAGTCCGTTGAACCCTCGGTTCGTCGGACCCGGCGCCGAAGGATCCACGAGCGATCCCGTACATAGCGCCAGTATCCAGTGAGGTGAAATTGAGCACCAACCCCTTCGATGACGAAGACGGCCGCTTCTTCGTCCTGGTCAACGACGAAGAACAGCACTCCCTGTGGCCTGCTTTTGCCGAGGTCCCGGCCGGATGGCGCGTCGTGTTCGGCGAGGACAGCCGCGCTGCCTGCGTCGAGTACGTCGAGAAGAACTGGACCGATATGCGTCCGAAGAGCCTGCGCGACGCGATGGCCGCCGACGACGCGGCCCGTCAGGGCGCCCAGTCCTGATCCCGCGGTAGCTGAATACTGCGCCGGGACACTTTGCCGACTGCGTGATGCCGTAAACCCGGTGTCACGCAGTCGGTGTGCCCGGCTATGATGGCAACCGCTTTCCGAAGGCACCCGCCTCCTTAGCTCAGTGGTAGAGCACCGCTCTTGTAAAGCGAAGGTCGTCAGTTCAATCCTGACAGGGGGCTCAACGACGAAAGGGTGGTCGCACCGAGTTGGTCCGACCCCCCTTTGCTCTGCGGCGCAACGGCGTTCGGTCGGGGACGTTGGCTCCGTAGCCGAAGGTCGTGCAGGGTCTGCTCGATCTGGGCCTCGCAGTTATGTTTCCGTGCTGCGGAGTCGATAGTATGGAGAGATTTCGAGGAACACCCGGATTGCCCCGATGAAGACCAACGCAGCGACCAGCATGTGAACGATGACGAGGCTATTCGGCAACCTGGTCGCTGACTGGGTGATTCCCACACCCATCTGGGCCGTTAGAGCCAGCAGAACCCAAGCGGTGCGGCGCCGTAGGTCGGTGCCTGGGGAACTCGACTTCCATATGCTCGCGGCCGCGATGGTGACAGCGCTGGCGAGCACGGCATGTAACCAGGTCGCTGTGGCCCAGTCGAACGGCATTCGCTGCACGTCGCTCGAGTCACCGGCGTGGGGGCCTGCCCCGGTCACCGCTGTTCCTACGATCATCAGTGCGGCGGTGGTAGTCAGCAATACCCAGACCAGCTGCCGTTGCGTTGGTGTGCCGACGGCGGTTGGACGAATGGCGTCGTGACGTCGGTCGAGGGCGTCCCAGGTCGCCGCGGCCCCGGCAAGTAGCAGGGTGGCGGCGAGAAAATGCGCTGCGACCATGTAGGGGTTCAAGCGTGCCAGAACGGTCAGTCCGCCGACGACAGCGTTGAGCACGACAATCCAGAACTGAACCCACGCCAACCGGGTGACCTGTGGCCAGGGTTCTCGTTGAAAGCGCGCGACGACGATCAGCGCTCCGACCACTACGCAAATGACGCCGGTGAGCAGTCGGTTGACGAATTCGACGACGGCGTGAAGCCCCATCTCGGGGGTTGGGGACAGCGCACCATTCGCGCATGTGGGCCAGTCCGGGCAGCCGAGGCCGGAACCCGTGACGCGCACGACTCCGCCACCGACGATGATCGCGATACTCGCCAGCACAGCGGAAGCGGCCGCTGCACGAAGTGCCCCGCGTCCGAAACCGATCTTTCCGTCGAGATAGGAGAAGGGGGTTCTCAGCAGTCGCCGACTCGATCCGGTCGTCACCATCCTGGAGCCCCCTCGGCCATCGTCTCGGAACCACCGGGACGCTTATCGACCCGAACATCTTGTCACGCTGGCGAGTACGTGAGGCCGGTGGTCGACAGCTGACAGCTTGGCTGGTGATGACAACAGATCGCAACGGGTCCGCGCACGCCACCCCGTTGCGAAGAGCCGCAAAGAAATTTGTCGAACTCCGGTGGAACCGATCCGCGATGGTTGCCGTCTAACCCTGTATTACCAACTACGCGGGGGGCGAAGACGTTGTGGTCCAACGGATTCTCCGCTATTTCTTACGGAGGGGTTCTCATGATATTCACTGATGAAGGTGCGCCGATTTGCGGCGCCGGTGCTCACGAGTCAGCAGCTCGAGCAAGCAGCGACTCGGTCACGCCGAGACCCGCGGGGAGTGGAGCTTCAGGGTCTAGTCTTGCCCGGATATTCGTTCTCGCCATAGCAGCAGGCTTGGCAATGCTGGGATCACTTCTTTTGGCTCCGACTGCGGCGGCCGGTCCGGAGTACTCCGAGACCGGGCCGGCAGGCTCGATATACATCACGCTGCGGCCGTTCGATGAAGGTCGGATTGCTTTGACCTATGACATCGTCAACACGCAAGGTGCCACCGGAATGGAAGTTACCCTGTCTCCGGTCGGGTTGAACTCGGCTTCGTCGTCATCGACCTTCGGCGGCGGCCGGGCCTCGAAGACCGTCATCTACCCCTACACGGCAGGAGACCAGGTGAACGTGGGCGTGCATGTCAAGTTCTTGACTCCTCATGGGATCCAAGACAATTCGGCCCATCCGTTCGTTGTAAGCTACCCAAGATGACGAACACGGCGATTCCGGTACTGGTGGGTCAGCTGACGACTGGCCGAACCGGAGAGGTCTCTTGGGCACTGTGGCCAGTGGAGGTCTATTCCACCGGTTGCCTGCTACGTATCCGCCTGATTCCTGACGGTCAAAGGCCTGAATATCAGGATTCGGAATCGAAGGCGCTATTTGCCACGATCCAGCTTTTGGAAGGGCACGAACGTGAGTTGATCTCGCTCGAGTCCGGACACGGCAAGGTTCAGCTCAGTTCTGGTCGGCTGCCGACGCGAGGGGGCGACCCGCAGACCAGCGAGCCGTGGGAGTACGTGTGGACCCTCGAGTACTGGTGGCCGCAGGAACGATGGGACGACAAGCTGACGCTGAAGTGGCCCACCTACGACCTCGGCCTCACCCTGCCGGTCGATATCGGTGAGCTGACCAAGAACAAGCCGTGAGCCCACGGAATCGTCAGATATTCAAAAGCCGTTGAAAATTGGCGGGCACCTGACCGAGGTGCCCGCCAATTGGTCATAACCAGGTAGTCGAGTTCTGCCGCCGGGAGGTCCCGAAAATGAACACCTCTAGACCTTTCGGTTTGTGCTCAGCGGTGAGCTGCTGAATCCGTGATCAGCACAGCGCCGATACCGATTGATCTTGCGAGCGAAAGGGCGTCAGTTCAAGCCTGACAGGGGCTCAAACAATCCGTGGCTTGCTGAGGCAGCAGGTGCCGGATTTTGGCTAGGTGGAGCGAACTGCTCGAGTCCGGTTACGGCTGTGCCGGCCGGACTTCGCTTGCCTTGCGGTACTTTCCGTGTCGACCTTCGCCGATCAGCCAGGTGACCGGCATACCCGGCGTGATGCGTTGGTCGTCGCCCCGGTATTCCCAGCGGGAGAACCACACGTCGTCGCCGGAGTCACTGGCGATCAGACCGTCGTAGCTGTGGGGGAGCCACCAGCGGACCACGCCGTCGAGACTCGGATCGGGATCCCTCGCCGCCTCGATCTGCCCATACGGTATCGAGCGGTCTCGCCCGTGCCACCCGTCGAAGGCGGGGAGCAACGGCTGGTCCCCACCCGCCGGATCGGCCGGCCAGATCTTTCCGCTCCGGGCCAGGACATCGTCATGGATACGCTGCGCCAGTTCGCACGCCACACCGCTGGGAGTGGACTCGCTCGGGGTACAACCAACAAGGACATCCAAAGCCGGAACAGTGAATTCGATCCACCATCCCGGCGGCGAAGGCTGCCGCCGAAGGTGCTCGGGGACCGTTTCGTCGATGCGCACCTCGAACCCGAGAGCCGACTCGATGTCGGTCGCCAACAACTCGGCACCCCGTCTCGATGTGCGCTGATCCATGTGGCGATCATCCTGAATAGGCGTATCCGATGCCACGATCCGGACGCCATGGTCTGTGTCGATGCGGTTGTTAAGGCGACTGACCGGTCCTCGTTAAGCGGCCACTTCTACTGTCGCGGCACAGCGTTCGCGAGTAGGGAGGGGCCAGTGGTGCAGGAGGATGGGGTTGCGGGGTGGCATCCCTTGACGCGCATCGGGTTTCGGTTCGGGGTTTGTTACTTCGGGGGGATCGGGCTGGCGGGGGTGCTGGGGCTGGTGCCGATTTTGTTGGCGGGGGTGGGGGTTGAGACGGGCTCGGTGTTGCATTTGTCGAGTCTGGTGCGGCCGCCTGTCGAGTGGACTGCGGAACATGTGCTGGGTTTGCGGGTGACCAGTGCGCAGGTTGGTAGTGACAGTGCGTTTCAGTGGACCGGGTTGTTTTTGCTGGTGGTGATGTCTGCGGTGGCCACGGGGGTGTGGTCGGTGCTGGATCGGGGGCGGGTGGGGTACCCGCGGCTGTTTGCCTGGACTCAGTTGTATTTGCGGTTTGTGTTGGCGTTGGCGATGTTCTATTTCGGGATGGCCAAGGCGATTCCGACGCAGATGCCGTTTGTGCTGAATCGGCTGGTGGAGCCTTACGGCAATTTCAGTCCGGAGGGGGTGCTGTGGTCGCAGGTCAGTGTGTCGCAGCCGTATGAGATCGCGCTGGGGGCAGCGGAATTGCTGGCGGGGGTGCTGTTGCTGGTGCCGCGGGCGACTGCCGCGGGGGCGCTGTTGTGTGCGGTGGATATGACGCAGGTGTTCCTGTTGAACATGACCTACGACATCCGGTTGAAGACGGTCTCGTCGCAGTTTCTGCTGCTGAGCCTGTTCCTGCTCGCGCCCTACGCGCGGCGGTTGCTGGCGGCGCTGTTCGGCGGCCCGTCCGTGCCCGCGTTCCGGCCGGTGCCGCTGTTCGGTTCCGTGCGGGCGAATCGGATCGCGTTGGCGGCACAGCTGGTGGTGGGTCTGGGCCTGCTGGGCGTGTTCGGGGCGCAGAACTGGCAGCAATGGTCGAAGGAGACCCCGCACCTGTACGGGATCTATCGGGTGGACGGGTTCTCCTCCGAGGGTTATGCCCGCGACCCGTTGCTTACCGACGAATTACGTTGGCGCCGAGTCGTTATCGATCGTCCGTTCCATGTTTCGGACCCGATGGTGCTCACCATCCAGCACATGGACGACTCGTTCGAGGTGTACGGCGGCACCATCGATCCGAAGCGGCACATCATCGACCTGCATCACCGGATAGCGTTGGGCACCTTCGAAGAAACCCCGGTCCGGGTGCGGCTCACCTACTGGTGGCCGGCACCCGGCCGCTTGGTCATCGACGCGAACGACTACGCCGGTCATCGCATCCACACCTCGTTCACCGAGGTCGACCCGAAGTCCTTCCCGCTGCTCGAACGCGGTTTCAGCTGGGTCCAGGAACAGCCGTACAACCGGTGAACGAAAAGGGCGGTCCGAGCGCCGCTTCGGCGCCCGACCACCCTTGGTTTCGATCGATGGACTCAGTCGGGGACGTTGGCTCCGTAGCCGAGCTCGCGCAACGCCTGCTTGATCTTGGTCTGCGCCTCGTCCATGGACTCGGGGCTCGGGTCGGTGTCGGCGCCGGAGATGTCGAAGTCGCCCATGGTGAACGCCGGGAAGACGTGCACATGCAGATGCGGCACCTCGAGGCCGGCGATCAGCAGACCCGCCCGCGGCGCGTCCCACGCCGCGCGCACGGCCTGGCCGATCTTCTGTGCGACGACGTTCAAGCGGGCGAAGGTGTCCGCGTCGATGTCCTGCCACTGATCGATCTCCTTGCGGGGCACCACGAGGGTGTGCCCGGGGGTGACCGGTGCGATGGTGAGGAAACCGACGAATTCGTCGTCCTCCCAAACGAATCGACCTGGTAGCTGACCGGCGATGATCGCGCTGAAGACAGAAGCCATGCTCCGCAGGCTACGCGCTGCGGGGTCGGGTGGCCCGCGGGTGTCGGCGGCGATGTGGTGTTGCGCAACGGAGAAACTGTGTCTATCGTACACATATCAGTTTCCGCTGGACACAATTTAGGAACCACGCATGATCACTCTCGCGCTCGCCACCGCCGCCGCACTGTCCGCCGCCCCCGTCGGCCTGCTCGGCCATCGTCAGTTGCGTCGCCGTCGAGCCGCGGCGGACCTACGGATCGACACCCCGAACGGCATCACCGAGTCCGGCTTCGTGCGCATCGGCGGCATCGATCAATGGATCGAGATCCGCGGCGAGGATCTGGCCAACCCCGTTCTGCTGGAACTGCACGGCGGTCCAGGCATCACCAATACCTACTTCGCCCATCGAACCCGGGCGTGGGAGCGGCACTTCACCATCGTTCGCTGGGACATGCGCGGCGGCGGAAAGACCTTCGGTCGCGGCGAGCAGGGCGTGGCCACTTTCGACCAATTGCTCACCGACGCAGTCGAGGTCACCCGCTACGTGCACAAGCGACTGTCCACGGACAAGGTGGTGCTGCTCGCCAACTCCTTCGGATCGGTGCTCGGACTCCGGCTGGCCCGCAGCCATCCCGAGCTGTACTCCGCCTACGTCGGCACCGACCAGAACATCTCCGGCGGCGAGCGTGACGACATCCCGTTCCATGCGGTGGTGCGCAGACTGCGTTCGAGCGGCAAGCGTGCCGACGCGGCGAAGCTGGAGCGGATCGGCCCGGACGCCACCACCTGGAGCGCGGCCGATTGGGGGCTGCACGCCAAGTTGACCGCCAGCGCCGACCCGTTCATCGCCGCCATGCTCAAGAAACTGGTCCTGCCCGCGATGTGGTTCTCGCCGCAGCACCGGCTGCGCGATCTGAAGGCGGGCGCGGACGGCATGAAATTCTCCGAGCGGATCGGCGTCGAGTCCGTGCGGTTCGACGCGTGGCGCGATGGCACGCGATTCGAGCTGCCGTTCTTCATCTTTCAAGGCGAGCACGACAGTCTGACGCCCGCGGCCCGCGCCCGGCGCTACTTCGACGACGTGCAGGCGCCGCACAAGGACTTCGCGCTGATCACCGACGCAACGCATTTCGCGTCGTTCTGGCAGCCGGCGCAGTTTCTCGAGCTGCTGCTGACCCGGGTGCGTCCGCTGGTCGCCGACGTGGAGAACCGCGCCGAGGCGTAAGCACTACCGGCGACTACACCGCGACGAAATGCGACAGGATGCCCTGCACCTCGTAGATGTCGACCTGACGGTTGAACCGCTTCTGCAACGGCTCGTGACTGCCGGAGATCCAGATGTAGAGCTCGGCGTCCAGGTCGAAGGTGCCCGCGGTCTCCACCGAGAAGTGGGTGATCGAACGGTAGAGAATGCTGTGATAACTGACCTTGCGGCCGGTCATGCCCTGCTTGTCGACCAGGATCAGGCGCCGGTTGGTGAACAGGATGGCGTCGCGTACCAGCAGATACGCGGCATAGACCTGCTCACCGTCGCCCATCAGTTTCGCGTATTCCTGTTGCGCCCGGCCGGGATCGATCCGTCCGGCATTGCCCATCAGTCCGTCGATCAGACCCATCGTGTGCACATCCTTCGCGCGGTGTGGGTGGCGTGGCCCGGATGCGGTCTGCCCGAACCATCCCTTTCCATCATCCATGTCGCGAGACCGATATTCGATGGTCGTCTGCTGTTCATGAGTGAGCGCAGCTCGCCGCGGGCCTTCACCTAAGCTGTCTGCCGTGCGCGTACTCGTCATCGGTTCCGGAGCCCGTGAACATGCCCTCGTCCTTGCGCTGCGCCGCGATCCCGCGGTCAGCGCGATCGTCGCCGCGCCGGGCAACGCGGGAATCGCGCAGCACGCGACGACCCGGCCGGTCGATCCGTGCTCCGCGGAAGCGGTGGTCGCGCTGGCCACCGAGGCGGAGGCCGACCTCGTGGTGATCGGGCCCGAGGTGCCGCTGGTGCTCGGCGTCGCCGACGCGGTGCGGGCCGCCGGGTTCGCCTGCTTCGGACCGTCCGCCGCGGCCGCGCGGATCGAGGGCTCGAAGGCCTTCGCCAAGGATGTGATGGCGGCGGCGGGGGTGCGGACCGCACACAGCGAGATCGTGGACACCCCGGCCGACCTCGATGCCGCGCTGAGCCGGTTCGGGCCGACTTGGGTGGTGAAGGACGACGGGCTCGCCGCAGGCAAGGGCGTCGTGGTGACCGCCGACCGTTTCGCGGCCCGCGATCACGGCGCCGAACTGCTGGAGCAGGGGCATCCGGTGCTGCTGGAGTCGTTCCTGGACGGGCCGGAGGTCTCGCTGTTCTGCCTGGTCGACGGGGAAACCGTGGTGCCGTTGCTGCCCGCGCAGGATCACAAGCGGGTCGGCGACGGGGACACCGGACCGAACACCGGCGGCATGGGCGCTTACACGCCGCTGCCGTGGTTGTCCGACGAAGCGGTGACCGCGATCGTCGAGGACGTGGTGAAACCCGTTGCGGCCGAGCTGGTTCGCCGCGGCTGTCCGTTCTCCGGACTGCTCTACGCCGGTCTCGCGATGGGGGTCGCCGGACCCGCGGTCGTCGAATTCAATTGCCGTTTCGGCGATCCCGAAACCCAGGCCGTGCTCGCCCTGCTGGAAAGCCCGCTGGCCGAACTGCTCAACGCCACCGCGACCGGCACGCTGGCCGAGGTGGACCCGCCGCGCTGGCGGGACGGCTCCGCGATCACCGTGGTGATCGCCGCCGAGAACTACCCGGGCCGTCCGCGCATCGGTGACGTCATCACCGGGGCCGGTGACGGCGCGGTCGACGACTCCGCCGCGGTGCTGCACGCCGGAACCGCGCTGCGCGAGGACGGTGCCCTGGTCTCCGCCGGCGGCCGCGTGCTCAACGTGGTCGGCCTCGGCGCGGACCTCGCCGAGGCCCGCACCAACGCGTACGCGCGCATCGGCTCGATCAAGCTGCCCGGCAGCCACTACCGCACCGACATCGGCCTCGCCGCGGTCGAGGACCGCATCGCCGTTCCTAGCTGAAGGTGAGCCCGTGTAGGGCCAGCCACTGCTGCGGGTCGATGTGCTGCCCGCCGACGAGCACCTCGAAGTGCAGGTGCGGGCCGGTGGAGTCGCCGCGGTTGCCGACGCGGGCGATCTGCATGCCGGCCGGGACGCGTTCGCCGCGGGAGACGAAGAAGTCGTACATGTGGCCGTACACGGTGATGGTGCCGTCGTCGTGCCGGATCCGCACCCATAGTCCGAAGCCCTGGGCCGGGCCTGCGTCGATGACGGTGCCGTCGGCGACCGCGTAGATCGGCGTGCCGATCGGCGCCGCGATGTCGATGCCCGCGTGGAAAGTGCCCCAGCGGGAACCGAACCCGGAGGTGAAGGTGCCGCGGGCGGGCATAACGAAGCCGCCGAGGCCGGGCAGGATCGCGCCGGGCGTGGTGGTCGACGTGTTGCCGCCCATCCACGGTTGCCATTCGCCGGCGGCGGCCGCGGCGGCTTCTGCCTTGGCCCGTTCCAATGTCGCACGCGCGGCCGCCGCGACCACCGCCTGTTCGCGCAGGCGTTCACCGTTGTCGATGGCGTTCAGGTACCGGCGCACCGACGGCGGCGTGGACTGCAACTGCAGGGGATAGGCCACCGCGACGCGCTGGGCGTGGTCCGGGTCCGGGGTGCGATCGCTGATCACGCCCGCGAACGAGGCGTCGCCCGCGGCGAAGACGGCGGTGACCACGAGCGCGCCGAGCAGGACTCGATGCTTGCGCAGCAGGGCGAGGATCTTGTCTCGGTCGGGGCGTTTGTCCCACTTGTCGCGCAGCTCGGAGCGCCGCTGCCACAGTTCCCGCGGATCGGGGCGGCGTCGCAGGAGTTCCTGGACGTTGCGCCGATCGAGCAGGGCCCGCAGGCCGCGCGCCGGTCGTTCCCGGAGCCGGGCACGCCAGTCCGGCGGAATGACCCCGATGCCACCCACTCCGCGCACCCGGTCGAGCCCAGCTCGTCGAGCATCCTCGAGCATCAAGCCGACCATAACCCTGGTGGGAGTGGAGCGCACGACCAGGTGGAAAGGCGAGCGTCAGCGCGGTGTCGGGATACGACACCGTCTACCGTCTGACGGGTGTCCAGAGAATCTCGCCGGTCGACCATTCCACCTTTCTACGTGATGGACGTCTGGAAAGCTGCCGCGCAACGGGCCAGGACGCACGGCGATGTGCTCGTGCTGGCCGCCGGACAGCCGTCTACGCCGGCGCCCGCCCCGGTGCTGCGCGCGACGAAGGCCGCGATCGAATCCGAATTGCTCGGCTACACCGAGACTTTCGGCATCCTGCCGTTGCGCGAGGCGATCGCGGGGCATCACACCGAGACCTACGGCTACGCCGTGGACCCGGACGACGTGGTGGTCACGACCGGTTCTTCCGGCGCGTTCTCGCTGATTTTCCTGGCCGCCTTCGATCCCGGCGACACCGTGGTGGTCGCTCGTCCCGGCTATCCCGCCTACCGGAACACGCTCACCGCGCTCGGTTGCCGCGTGGTGGAACTGGATTGTGGTGCGGAAACCCGGTTCCAGCCGACGGTCGCCATGTTGGACGCGCTGCCCGAACCCCCGGCCGGGCTGGTGGTCGCGAGTCCGGCGAACCCGACCGGCACCATGATCGCCCCCGCCGAACTGGCCGCCCTCGCCCGCTGGTGCGACGACCACGGCACCCTGCTCATCTCCGACGAGATCTACCACGGCATCACCTACGACAGCTCCGACACCGCGACCTCCTCGTCCTGGGAGACCTCCCGCGAGTCCGTCGTCATCGGCTCGGTGTCCAAATACTTCTCGATGACCGGCTGGCGGCTCGGTTGGATGTTGGCGCCCAGCGGATTACGCCCGGCGCTGCAACGGCTCGCCTCCAATCTCACCGTGTGCCCGCCCGCGATCTCGCAGTACGCGGCGCTGCACGCGTTCGGCGCGGAGGCGAAGGCCGAGCTCGACGGGCACGTGCGCCGCTATGCGATCAACCGGCAACTGCTGCTGGACGGCCTGCCGAAGATCGGAATCACCGACCTGGCCCCGGCCGACGGCGCGTTCTACGCGTACGCGGATATCGGCCATCTCACCGATGACGCGCGCGCCTGGTGCGCGGACGTGCTAGACAACACCGGTGTCGCGCTCGCCCCGGGCATCGACTTCGACACTGTGCACGGAAATCGGACAGTTCGGTTCTCCTTCGCGGGAGCCACCGCGGACATCGAGCAGGCCCTGGTTCGTCTAGGGCACTATCTGGGTGTTTGATTGTCGTGTCCGGCAACAACTTTCCGCAGTTCGGCACCGTGGCCGCGCGGATACGGTAGAACATCGATGGTTGCTTTTCCTCGCTGATTTCCCCTGGAAGAACTGATGACGACTGGCACGATGGCACGGTGATCACCGCGACGACCCCGAAAGGCGAACGGCGTCGCCAGGCTTTGGTAGCTGCCGCCGCCGAGTTGTTGCTCGAAGGCGGGTTCGAGGCGGTGCGGCACCGGTCGGTCGCGACCCGCGCCGATCTTCCGCTGGCGTCGACCACCTACTACTTCGAATCATTGGAAGATCTGATCGCGCGCGCGGTCGAGTTCAGCGGCAACGTGGAACTCGACGCGATGCGCCGCCGGGTCGGCGAGGTGAGCCACCGCCGCCGCGGTGCCGAGGCGACCGTCGATCTGGTGCTCGATCTGCTGGTCGGCGTCGACGGGCAATGGCACGACGAGGGCGCGCGCGGGCAGTTGATCGCCCGGTACGAGCGATCGGTCGCGTCCGCGCGCCACCCCGAGCTGCGCGAAGTGCAGCTACGTCTCAGGGCTCAGCTCGACGAGTTGCTCGCCGATGTGTTGCGCCGCTCCGACCGATTAGTCCGTCCCGAGCAACTGCGCAGGCTGGTCGCGGTGGTCGACGGCGCGGTGGTCGCGGCCCTCACCGAATTGGAGCCGGAACCGCGCCGAATGGCCCGTGGTGCGCTGCTCGAGGTGATCGACATCGTCGCACCGGCGACGCCCCAGCAAGTGGACCGTTTCCGCGCATTAGACTGACCAGACGTGAGCCTTGTCCCGAACGTCCTCGCCACCCGTTATGCCAGTCCGGAACTGGTGCGGCTGTGGTCGCCCGAACACAAAATCGTGCTCGAGCGGCGGCTCTGGCTGGAGGTGTTGCGGGCGCAGTCCGAGCTCGGCATCGAGCTGCCCGCGGGCGTGCTCGACGATTACGAGCGGGTGATCGACCAGGTCGACCTGGCCTCGATCGCCGAGCGTGAGCGGGTCACCCGGCACGACGTGAAGGCGCGCATCGAGGAATTCAACGCGCTGGCCGGGCACGAGCACGTGCACAAGGGCATGACCAGCCGCGACCTCACCGAGAACGTGGAGCAGCTGCAGATCCGGCTCTCGCTCGAGCATGTGCACGCGCACGGCATCGCGATCGCGGCCCGGCTCACCGAGCGGGCCGCCGAATATCAGACGCTGGTGATGGCGGGGCGTTCGCACAATGTCGCCGCGCAGGCCACCACGCTCGGCAAGCGGTTCGCCTCGGCGGCCGACGAGCTGCTGATCGCGCTGACCCGGGTGCGCGAGCTGATCGACCGGTACCCGCTGCGCGGCATCAAGGGGCCGATGGGCACCGCACAGGACATGCTCGACCTGCTCGGCGGCGATCCGGCCAAGCTGTCCGAGCTGGAGCAGCAGGTGGCGCGGCATCTCGGCTTCGCGACCGTGCTCACCAGCGTCGGCCAGGTGTATCCGCGCTCGCTCGACCACGACGTGCTCTCCGCGCTGGTCCAGGTCGGCGCCGGTCCGTCGTCGTTCGCCCACACCATCCGGCTGATGGCCGGAAACGAGCTGGTCACCGAGGGCTTCCAGCCCGGCCAGGTGGGCAGCTCGGCCATGCCGCACAAGATGAACACCCGGTCCTGCGAGCGGGTCAACGGCTTGCAGGTGGTGCTGCGCGGCTACGCCTCGATGGGCGCCGAATTGGCCGGCGCGCAGTGGAACGAGGGCGACGTCTTCTGCTCGGTGGTGCGCCGCGTCGCGCTGCCGGACGCCTTCTTCGCCATCGACGGCATGATGGAAACCTTCCTCACCGTGCTCGCCGAATTCGGCGCCTACCCCGCCGTCATCGCCCGCGAACTCGACCGCTACCTCCCCTTCCTCGCCACCACCCGCATCCTCATGGCCGCGGTCCGGGCCGGCGTCGGCCGCGAAACCGCGCACGAGGTCATCAAGGAACACGCGGTGGCCGTAGCCCTCGCCATGCGCGAACAAGGCCGCGAACCCGACCTGCTCGATCGCCTCGCCGCCGACGACCGCCTCCCCCTCGACCGCCCCGCCCTCGACGCCGCCCTGGCCGACAAGTCCGCCTTCATCGGCGCCGCCGAAGCCCAGGTCTCCGACGTCATCGCCGCAGTCCAGAAACTGGTCGACCAGAACCCGGCCGCCGCGAACTACACGCCCTCGCCAATCCTGTAGGGAGAGTGGCCGTTTCGCTGCGAATTCGCTAGCAGGTGTCATAGCTGACCGGTATCGTCCGGCGGTGGCCATTCACGC
Source organism: Nocardia sp. NPDC051756 (assembly GCF_040681495.1). NCBI lineage: Bacteria > Bacillati > Actinomycetota > Actinomycetes > Mycobacteriales > Nocardiaceae > Nocardia > Nocardia sp. NPDC051756. The sequence goes on from NZ_JBFAYV010000015.1 coordinate 147,242, forward strand.
ATTCGTGGACGAGTCGATTCGTCGCGACCGCTACATCCTTTGTGCTGCCTTGATTCCGCCTGGTCGACTGTCCGCCGCGCGGTCTCTGGTCCGTGGTCTGTGCCTACCCGGTCAACGGCGCTGGCATTTCGCCAAGGAGCCGGACAGTCGACGCAGGCAGATTCTCGCCACCATGGCGGGGCAAGAAGGTGTTCGCGTCGCGATATTCGTGGGGCGCGGTGTCGAGGTGCACGCGCGCGACAACTGCATGGCCCGACTGGTGACGCACCTGGTGGACCTGAAGGCGGAACGACTGGTGATTGAATCGCGAGAGAGCTTGGACCATCGCGATCGGCACTGCATCGCCAGGGTGCTGCGCAAAGCGTCGGCGGATCTGCCGTATGTACACATGCCGCCGCACTGCGAACCCGGTCTGTGGTGGCCGGACGCCGTCGCATGGGCGTAGGGCGCTGGCGGGGTGTGGAAGGCGATGGTCGCACCATTGGTGCAGGACGTCTACGAAGTAGAGAAGCCCCGTAGATAGCGCGAAACCCGACTGCTCACCGTCCGGAGAGGAGCCGGGTCCACTTCTTCCCGCTAGTGCCGGAAGCTGTCTTCACGCTACTGCACCGGTTGCTTGGCGGCTACGAAATTGCACGGCCCGGAGGTCCGCTTCCTCCAGCCGTGCGGAGGTAAGGCGCGGTACCCGGCTTCCCACCGTCCGGTGACGAGCCGGGCCCACTTCTCCCGGCTAGTGCCAGGAGCTGGGAGTAAGTATGGGGCGGTTGGGGTGATGGCGGTATCGAATTTCTGGGCGGGGTGGCGGGCTAGGGTTTCGGGCGTGAATCCGTACACGATTTTTGCCGAGATCATTGCTGGGCGGGCCGAGGCCAGCCGGGTGTATGAGGACGATGATGTGTTGGCGTTCATGGATATTCGGCCGATGACGCCGGGGCATGTGCTGGTGGTGCCGAAGGTGGCGGCGCGGAGTTTGGCGGAGTTGGATCCGGTGGTCGGGGGGAAGTTGTTTCAGGTGGGGCAGCGGGTGGCGGCGGCGTTGCGGGTGAGCGAGGTGGGGTGTGACGGGGTGAATTTCTTTCTGGCCGACGGGGTGACGGCGGGGCAGGAGGTGTTCCATGTGCATCTGCATGTGATTCCGCGGACGCCGGGGGACGGGTTCGGGTTGCGGGGGCGGCCGACCAGTCCGCGACGGGCGGATCTGGACTATCTCGCCGGGTCGATTCGCGGTGCGCTGGGCCGCTGAGCGGCGGTATCGGATTGCGTGCCGGATGATTTGCTGGATAAAAGCCGGAGGGCAAGGTCACTTCCGTAATAATTCGTGGTGAGCTACCTTTGAAGCCGTTGTGATGCGGTGATGGAGGTGTGACCATGCGTCGAACACCAGTTGCTGTGGCAGTGCTGACCGTGGCGCTCGCATTAGTGGGTCCCGCGGTCATCGGACCTGCGCAGGCCTCGGCCGCGCAGATCGAGCGGGTGGACAACCTGACCCCGACGCGCGCCGCCGTGTTCATCGATTCACCGGCGATGGGCCGGACGGTGCAGGTTCAGGTGCTGCATCCGGCCGGCGGCGGCCCGCGACCCGCGTACTACCTGCTGGACGGGCTCGATCCCGGCACCAGCCAGAGCACCTGGACCAACGCCACCGACGCCGAGCGGTTCTTCGCGGGCGCCAATGTCAATGTGGTGCTGCCGGTCGGCGGCGAGGCCAGCTACTACACCGATTGGCAGCGGGACGACCCGAAGCTCGGCCACTACGGGTGGGAGACGTTCCTGACCGAGGAGCTGCCGCCGCTGATCGACACCCGGTTCAACGGTAACGGCGTCAACGCGATCGGCGGACTCTCGATGGGCGGCAACGCGGCCTTCATCCTGGCCGCCCGCAATCCATGGCTGTACCGCGCCGTGGCCGGCTACAGCGCCTGCCCCGACACCGGCCTGGCGATGGGCGCGGTGATGTTCTCGATCGCCAACCGCGGCGGCAACCCGATCAACATGTGGGGTCCCCCGGGGAGTCCGGCGTGGGCCGAGCACGATCCGGCGCTACTGGCAGAACGCTTGCGCGGCAAGACGATCTATCTGTCCAGCGGCACCGGCATCCCCGGCCCGCACGAGACGGAGATCAAACCCCAACTGGCGGAGAACATCTTCCTCGGCGGGCCGGTCGAGTTCGGCGTCAACGCCTGCGTCGTCTCGTTCGAGCAGCGCCTGCGCGGGCTCGGCATCCCGGCCCGAGTCGACTACAGCGCCACCGGAACTCACTCCTGGTCCTACTGGCAGGACACGCTGCACGCGTCCTGGTCGACCATCGCCCCGGCCATCGGCGCCTGAATCCATAACGCGCGCAGCGAGATTCTCTAGTCCCGCCCCGCGTTGAGCACGACAATCGCGATCTGGACCCGGTTTTCGGCGTCGAGCTTGGTGAGCAGCCTGCTGGTGTACGACTTCACGGTGGCGATGCTCAGGTGCATCTCCTTGGCGATATCGGAATTGGACAGGCCGCGGCCGATCGCCTCGGCGATATCGCGTTCCCGCTCGGTCAGCGTCGTGAGTGCGGTGCGGGCGCGTTCGCGGGCCGCGTCCGCCGTGCTCGGCCCGGCGGTGGCGACCGAAATCAGTTGCGCGGTAACGCTCGGCGAGAGCATCGGCCGCCCCGCCGCCACCTGCTTGACCGCGGCGACGATATCGGCGGGCGGGGTGTCCTTGAGCAGAAAGCCGTGCGCGCCGATGCGCAACGCCCGCAACACCATGTCGTCGGCGTCGAACGTGGTCAGCACCAGCACGCGGGGCGGGTCGGGCCGGCTCAGCAGTTCGCGGGTGGCGTCCAACCCGTCGCGCACCGGCATCCGGATGTCCATCAGCACGATGTCGGGCGACTGCTCGGCGATCACGGCCAGCGCTTGTTCGCCATTGGCGGCCTCGCCGACCAGGTCCAGCTCGGGATCGCCGCCGAGAATCATCGTCAGCGCCGAACGGGCCAACGGCTCGTCGTCGACGACGATCACGCGGATGCGTGCGGTCATCTGTCGCTCGTCGCGACGACGGCGGGCCACGGCAGCACGGCCCGCAACCGGAAGCCGCCGGTCGAATCGGGCCCATAATCCAGTGTGCCGCCAACCAATTCGGCCCGTTCGGCGAGTCCGAGCAGACCGTAACCGGAAGACGGCAGCGCGAGTCCCGGCTGCCGCGGCGCGGAATTGCCGACGTCGACGATCAGGTCCTGTCCCGGCCCGCCATCGATTCGCACCCGGACCGCGGCGCCGGGAGAGTGCTTGCGCGCGTTGGTCAGTCCCTCCTGGGCGATGCGATACGCGGTGCGCGCGCTGGTCGCCGGAAGGTCGTCGGTGGTGGTGTCGGTGATCGACACGTCCATCCCGGCCGAGCGCGCCTCGTCGACCAGCCGGGCGAGGTCGGCCAGCGTCGGCTGCGGCGGTTCCGGGGTGCCGGTGAGCGAATCATCGCTGGTACGCAGCACTCCCAGCACCTCGCGCAGTTCCTGCAACGCGAGATGCGCGTTCTCGGCGATGGTCTTCGCCGTCGCCGCGGTCTGCTCCCTGGTCAGGTCGGTGCGGAAACCGAGCGCACCGGCGTGCATTGCCACCACCGAAATCCTGTGCGCCAGCACGTCGTGCATCTCCCGCGCGATGCGATTGCGTTCCAGCAGCCGCGCCTCGGCGGCCCGCGCGTGCTGTTCCCGCTCGGCGGTCTCGGCGCGAGAGCGCAACGACCACACCAGATCTCGCCGCGCGCCGACCGCGAAGCCGATCGCGACGATGGTGGCGATGGCGGCGGTGATCACCGCCGGTCCGATCCAATAGGGTTGCAGGTCGGTCTGTTTCGGATAGATCACGCTATCGGTGAGTAGACCCGTGCCGATGCTGACGATGGCCAGCGCGGCGGTCTCGGCGTAGCGCCGCCGGGTGGCCAGCGAACAGAGCACCAGCGCCGCCGCACCGTTGGCGGTCACCGATGCGGTGGACGCCACCGTGACGATCGCCGCGATGGTCACCGGATACCGGCGTCGCAGCAGCGTGAGCAACATGCACGCCACCCCGAGCAGCGGATCCCCGATCTGGAACCAGATCAGCAGCGCACCGTCGATCGGCGCCATCTCGCCCCGGGTGGAGGACCACGCCACCAGCCCGATGAGAATCACCGCCGTCATCCGCCAGGCGTGCGACCACAGCCGAAGCGGCGGCGCCGACGAGAGCGGATCGGTGGGCATGACGCGACTGTAAGGGCCCGTGGACCGCCCGCGCATCGGCCTGCAGGGCGAATTCGGATCTACCAAAGGATGAACCTGCTCGCCGACCGACGGCCGATGCGCGATGACCTGACCCGGGACAACCATGAGTACGTCGCTACCGGGCAAGGTCGGAAATGGAGAGTGTGATGGGCAAGAACGCGTGGGTCGGATTGCAGATCGTCGGCATGGTCTTGCTGGTCGCGTCGGCCCAGGCGGTCATCCGCCTGCTCATCGATCACCGCAAGTCCCAGGTGTGGGGCCTGCTCGACTGGGTGCCGGGCGGCTGGGGCGGTCAGCTCGCGGTGCTCGTCGCGCTGGCCGCGGTCGGCGGGGTGCTCGCCGAACGGTCGAACAACAAGGTGAAGCTGCTCGAAGCCTGATGCCCGCTGGGGGTAAACCCCGAGGCCGCGCACGAATCGTCCTACTGCGCACCTGACTGCTGTCCGGGGCAGGACGATTCGTGCGCGCCGGAGTCAGTGGGACGCAACGGTGGCAGGCTCCCACTCCGGGTAGTCGCTGTACCCCTCGGCGGTGCGTCCGTAGAGCAGATGCTCGCGGATCGGGGCGAGCGGCAGGTCGTGGGTGATGCGATGGACGAGATCCGGGTTCGAGATGAACTGCCGGCCGAACGACACCAGGTCGGCGACGCCGGACCGCAGCACGCTCTCGGCCGCCTCCGCCGTTGTCGCCGTACGGTTTTCGCCGACATTGGCGATGAGGGCGCCGCGCCAGCGCGGCCGGAGATCGGCCAGCGCGGAGTAGGTGTCGTTGTCGGTCAGGTGCAGGTAGGCCAGGCCGCGACCGTCGAGTTCGGTGACCAGCGCGCGATAGAGCGGTGCCGGATCGGCCTCGAACATATTGAACTGCGGATTGCCGGGGGACAGCCGGATGCCCGTGCGATGCGCGCCGATCTCCGCGGTCACGGCGTCGACCACGGCCAACGGCAGCCGCATCCGGTTCTCGATCGATCCGCCGAATTCGTCGGTGCGCAGGTTCGTGTTGTCCGCCAGGAACTGATGCACGAAATAACTGTTGGCACCGTGGATTTCGACCCCGTCGAAGCCCGCGGCGATGGCATTGCGCGCGGCGCGGGCGTGGTGCTCGACGGCCTCGTGGATATCGGCCCGGTCGAGCGCTGCGGGGGTGATCGGGTCGGCCTTGCCGCCCGCGATCAGGTGCACCCGATCCTCGTCCAGCACCGCGGACGGACCGGCCGGCCAGGACCCGTCGATCCGGGCCCGCGGGTGTCCCTTGCGCCCGCCGTGCATCAGCTGCGCGAAGATGCGCCCGCCGTTCGCGTGCACGGCCTCGGTGACCCGCCGCCACGCCGCGACATGCTGTTCGGTTTGCAGCCCGGGCACCCAGGCCTCGCTCTGCCCGGTGGAATGCGGCCAGATGCCTTCGGTCACGATCAGCCCGGCCGCCGCCCGCTGGGCGTAGTAGTCGGCGACGTCGCTGGTCGGCGAGCCGTCGGGCAGTGAACGCAGCCGGGTCATCGGGGACATGACGATGCGGTTGGGCAGGGTGCGGGCGGGATTGCGGTATTCGGTCAGCAGCAACATTCCTGTACCGTAAAACCTGACATCAATGTCAGGTCAAGGAGCGATTTGTGCGCATCGGTGAACTGGCCGAGCGGACCGGCGTCAGCGTCCGGTCGCTGCGGTATTACGAGACCAAGGGCCTGCTCGGCTCGGAACGAACCTCCGGCGGTCAACGCGAGTACCCGGAGGCGGCGGTGGACCGGGTCCGGCGCATCCAGGAGATGTTCGCCGCCGGCCTGCACAGCGACACCGTCGGCGAGCTGCTGCCCTGCATCCACGACGTGGACGGCACGCCGAACGCGGCCGCCACGCCGTTCCTGGTGGAGCGGCTCACCGGCGAACGCGAGCGGATCGAACAGGCCATGCGCGACCTGCAACGCACTCACGACGTGCTGGACAGCGTGATCCACGCCGCGTCCGGCGCCGAGCCGCGCCCGGAGGGCAAGGGCTAGACCGGATTCGGCGAGGTGCGGCGGCTCGAGCAGGGGTGTTGCCGGGTCCTGGCGGGACGGGCGGGGTCCGCGCCGCTACGGTGGAGCCATGGCTCTCGACAGCGGTACCGGAACGATCTCAGACCTCGACGGGGTGACGGCGCCGATCGCCAAGACGGTGCCCACCGAACGCGTGCATCACGGCGACGTGTTCGTCGACGAGTACGAGTGGCTGCGGGACAAAGAGAACCCCGAGGTCATCGCGCACCTAGAAGCGGAGAACGCGTACACCGAGGCGCAGACCGCGCATCTGGCCGGGCTGCGCGACTCGATCTTCGACGAGATCAAGGGCCGTACCCAGGAGACGGACCTGTCCGTGCCGACCCGGATGGGCGACTACTGGTACTACTCGCGCAGCTTCGAGGGCAAGCAGTACGGCGTGCACTGCCGCTGTCCGATCGCGGCCGACGCCGAGGGCATCGACGCCTGGACCCCGCCGCAGCTGGAGGCGGGCACCGAGGTACCAGGCGAACAGATCCTGCTGGACAGCAACGTGGTGGCCGAGGGCCACGACTTCTTCGCGCTCGGCGCGTTCTCGCTCAGCCACGACGGCAACCTGCTCGCCTACTCCGTGGACACCGTCGGCGACGAGCGGTATGTGCTGCGGTTCAAGGACCTGCGCACCGGCGAGATGCTCGCCGACGCGATCGCCGAGACGGCGCCCGGCGCGACCTGGTCGCTGGACGGCACGCACGTCTTCTACCAAACGGTGGACGAGTCCTGGCGGCCCGACACCGTGTGGCGGCACCGGCTCGGCAGCCCGACCGCGACCGACGTGCAGGTCTTCCACGAGCCGGACGAGCGCTACTGGGTGAGCATCACCTCGACCCGCTCGGAGAAGTACCTGATGATCTGGGTCGGTTCGAAGATCACCACCGAGGGCTGGGTGCTCGAATCCGACGATCCCGAGGGTGAATTCCGGGTAATCCTGCCGCGCCGCGAAGGCGTCGAGTATTCCGCCGAGCACGCGGTGGTCGGCGGCGCGGATCGGTTCCTGATCCTGCACAACGACGTGGTCGACGGGGTGAAGGCGGAGAACTTCGTGCTCGCCGACGCGCCGGTCGCCGACCCGTCGGACCTGACCCTGCTGATCGAGCACCGCGACGACGTGCGGCTCGAAGACGTCGACGCCTACTCCGATCACCTGGTGCTGAGCTACCGGCGTGAGGCGCTCACCCGGGTCGCCGTGTGGCCGCTGACCGAGAGCGGATACGGCGAGCGGCGCGAGCTGGACTTCGATCTGGAACTGTTCGCGGTCGGCGCGGGCGCCAACCCGGAGTGGGCGCAGCCGACCCTGCGCATCGGCCTGACCTCGTTCATCACGCCGGTGCAGGTGTTCGACTACGTGCCGGCCACCGGCGATCTGCTGCTGCGCAAGGAGCAGCCGGTGCTCGGCGGCTACGACGCGAACGACTATGAGCAGCACCGGGATTGGGCGATCGCCGAGGACGGCACCCGGATCCCGATCTCGCTGGTCTGGAAGAAGGGGCTGGCGCTGGATTCGCCGAAGCCCATGCTGCTCTACGGATATGGCTCCTACGAGGCGAGCATGGATCCGTCCTTCTCCGTCTCCCGGCTCTCGCTGCTCGATCGCGGCATGGTGTTCGCGGTCGCGCACGTGCGCGGCGGCGGCGAGATGGGCCGGCTCTGGTACGAGAACGGCAAGACGCTCACCAAGAAGAACACCTTCACCGACTTCGTTTCCTGCGCACAGCATTTGATCGAGACCGGGAAGACCTCGGCGGACCGGATGATCGCCGACGGCGGCAGCGCGGGCGGCCTGCTGATGGGCGCGGTGGCGAACCTGGCGCCGGAGCTGTTCGCCGGCATCCTGGCGAACGTTCCGTTCGTCGATCCGCTCACCTCGATTCTCGATCCGTCGCTGCCGCTGACCGTCATCGAATGGGACGAGTGGGGTAACCCGTTGGCGGACAAGGACGTCTACGACTACATGAAGTCCTACGCCCCGTACGAGAACGTCGAGGCCAAGGACTACCCGGCCATCCTGGCGATCACCAGCCTCAACGACACCCGCGTGCTCTACGTCGAACCCGCCAAGTGGGTCGCGAAGCTGCGCGCCACCAAGACCGGGGACGCGCAGCTGCTGTTGAAGACGGAGATGAGCGCGGGCCACGGCGGGGTCAGCGGCCGGTACGAGAAGTGGAAGGAAGTCGCCTTCGAGTACGCGTGGGTGCTGGACCGGGTCGGTCTCGCCGACGCGTAGGTCGTGACGGGAGGCCCGGCGAGAACGTGTGTCAAGGTGTTCGTCGCCCGGTCATCCCGCCTGCACGCCCAGTACATCTGCCCCTGGCACCGTTAGTTCATGAACGCTGAGCTGGTCGTATCCATTTCCGGGATCCGGGACACCACTCGGGACGCGGCGATCGAGTTCGCCGCGGAGCTCGATCAGCGCGGTGTGCCACTGTCGCTGCTCGTGGCGCCCCGGTTGAAGGGCAAGTACAAACTGGTCGAGGATCCCGCGACGCAGGCGTGGTTGCGCGGTCGCCGGGCCCGTGGCGACGCGATCGTGCTGCACGGCTACGACCAGGCGGCGACCAAGAGCCGCCGGGCCGAATTCGCCACGCTGCCAAGGCATGAGGCGCGGCTGCGGCTCATGGCGGCCGATCGGGTGATGGAGCGGGTGGAGCTGCGCACCCGGCTGTTCGCCGCGCCGCGCTGGGACGCGTCGGCGGGCGCGATCGAGGCGCTGCCCGAGGTCGGCTTCCGGGTCGCGCTCGGCCTGACCTCGATCCTGGACCTGGAACACAATGTGGCACAGAAGGTTCGGGTGTACGGGATCGGCGAGGGCTTCCGCGCCGAACCGTGGTGGTGTCGGGCCCTGGTGATGGGCGCGGCCCGGACCGCACGCCGCGGCGGCATGCTCCGGCTCGCGGTGTCGGCCGCGCAACTGGAACGTTCCGGCCCGCGCCAGGCCATGCTCGACGCCGTAGACCTCGCGCTGTTCCACGGCGCGACCGGCACCGTCTACCGGTGGGAACCGCCCGCCATCGCGCGCGCGGCCTGACGAGGCTCAGGCAGGCTCGATCTTCCGGCTGGGCACCGCGGCCCGCGCGCTGTGCGTGAATCCGCCCGCCTCCTGTTGGGTGAGCGAGGTCGAAAACGGGTGCTGCACCAGCTGTTTCATGCATCGGGCGAAATCGGCCAGTAGCAGATCGGCCATGTCGACGGTGAAGCCGTCCCGGATCACCGCCCGCATGATCGTCTCGTCTTCTCGGTCAGCGGGTAGCGGATAGGCGGCGATCAGCCAGCCCCGGCTGCGCAGCCGATCCGACAGGTCGTACAGGTTGAACCCGGGATCGCCGGTCAACCGCCACGCCACCGCGGTGATGCCCCGTCGCGGATCACCGTCGTGGATCAGCTCGAACGGCCCGAGTTCGCGCAGACCCGCCGCCAGATGCTCGGCCGCGCCGTAGATGGCCGACTGCACGCGGGTGTATCCGGTGCGGCCCAACCGGATGAACTCGTAGTACTGCGTGATCGCCTGCCCACCCGGCCGGGAGAAATTCAGATTGAAGGTGCCGATGCTGCCGCCGAGATAGTCCACGTCGAAGATCAAGTCGGCGGGCAGGTCGGCCGCCTCGCGCCAGATCGCCCAGCCCACGCCCAGCGGCGCCAGCCCGGTCTTGTGCCCCGAGGCGTTGATCGACTTCACCCGCGGCAGCCGGAAATCCCACACCAGATCGGGCGCGGTGAACGGGGCGAGGAAGCCGCCGCTGGCGGCGTCGACGTGGATCGGGATATCCAGCCCGCTCGTCTCCTGTAATTGGTCGAGCGCGCGACTGATCCCCGCGACATCCTCGAACAACCCGGTGAAGGTCTGCCCGAATGTGGGCACCACCATGATGGTTCGTTCGTCGCAGTGGGCGGCCACGTCGTCCGGATGCATGGTCAGCCGGTCCCCGCGCAGCGGAATCTGCCGGATCTCGACGTCGAAATATCGCGCGAACTTCTCCCAGCAGACCTGCACCGGCCCGCACACGAAATTGGGTGTGCCGGTGCCGCCGCGCTGCCGCCAGCGGAACTTGGCGGCCAGCCCGCCGAGCATCGCCGCCTCGCTGGACCCGGTGGTCGAGGTGCCGTGCGTGCCGGCCGGATCGGGGGAGTGCCACAGGTCGGCGAGCATCCGGACGCAGCGCCGCTCGAGCTCGGCGGTCTGCGGGTATTCGTCCTTGTCCACGATGTTCTTGTCCAGCGACTCGACCATCACCTTGCGCGCCTGCTCGTCCACCCAGGTGGTGCAGAAGGTGGCCAGGTTCATCCGGGAGACGCCGTCGAGCATGAGCTCGTCGTGCACGATCTCGTAGGCGACCTCGGCGAAGAGCTCGCCCTGCGGGAACCCGCCTTTGGGCGCGACCCGGCTCATGCCGGGCAGGGCGAACAGGTCGTCGGAGTCTGCGCTTGTGGACATCGGATTACCTCCGCAGTGTCGGCTCGCGTGCTGGCGTCACCCCACACAACCACACCCATCCGGTGTGGTCGCCGGAAGTCGGGCGACACGAACTGCTCGGTCGACTAGATTTCCACCGTTGTACTGGACGGTTCGTGCCAGGGTGGAACAGCGGCGTTATCGGCCGCGCGACGACGAAGAAGTGAGGCGCTGGCATTGACTGACGATTCCCGCACCGCAGAGCTGCGCGCGAAGGTGGCCGCGCTCATGCCGCAGGCGAAAACCGATCTGACGCAGCTTGTTTCGTTCAAGTCGGTGGCCGATCCGCGGCAGTTCCCGCCGGCGGAATGCGAACGGGCCGCGCAGTGGGTCGCGGACGCGTTCGTCGCGGCCGGGCTGACCAGGGCGGGCCTGCACGCGACACCGGACGGCAGCAAGGCCGTCATCGCCGCCCGGCCCGCCCCGCCCGGCGCGCCGACGGTGCTGCTGTACTGCCACTACGACGTGCAGCCGCCGCT
>NZ_JBFAYV010000016.1:0-90346 GCF_040681495.1 Nocardia sp. NPDC051756
GGGCCCCCCACGCCTCCCCCCCCCCGCCCCCCCCGGCGCGGGGGGCGGCACGTCCGGCCCCGCCGCGCGCCCCACTGGGCCCCCCCCCCCCGACAACGACTTATTTGTCCGGTACCGCAGGGTGCCGAATACGCAGGCTGAGTTAGTGATTCGAGCGCTGATAGCTGGGACTCTGTGTCATCCGATGATTTCGCGCTAGCATCCACCGTCGTGACTGTCAGTGACGCTGTGCGTGAATCCGCCCAACCGTCGGCACAGCGGGCAGGCCGGCCGGATTCGAGCGAGCGTCTCGCCGCCTCCGGCCGACTCCGATTGCTGGCGATCGTCAGCGGGGCGCTCGCGCTCCTCGCCGCGGTGTCGATTCCGTTCCTGCCGATCAAGCAGGACCAGTCCAGTGTGGCGTGGCCGCAGACGGCCGCGGTGACATCGGTGACCTCGCCGCTGATCACCTACGCCCCGATGAACCTCTCCGCGCAGATCCCGTGCGCCGCGTTCGGCGCGCTCGCGGAGACGGGCGGCGTTGTGGTGTCGACGATTCCGCGCCAGTCGCCCGATCTCGAGCGCTACGGGTTCGTCGCGAAGGTGGTCGCCGACGCACCGGATCGCGCGGGCCGGGTCGACGTGGTGTCGCGCAACATGCTGCTGTGGTCCGCCCCGTTGAGCGCGGTCCGCGACGCGTCCTGTTCGGTCGGCATCGAGATGAACACCGAGCGGACCACGGTGTCCGCGCCGGGTCTCGCGGACTCGGACAAGGAGTTCGCCGCCGACATCCGCCCGCAGGTCGTCGGCGTGTTCAGCGAGCTGACCGGCGCCGCACCGTCCGGCCTGCACGTGAATGTCCAAGTGGATTCCCGGTTTTCGTCGTCGCCGACGCTGCTGAAGCTGGCCGCGATGGCGCTGGCCGCGCTGGCCACCGTGGTCGCGCTGGTCGCCCTGTACCGCTTGGACGGCCTCGACGGCCGCCGCACCCGGCGGTTCCTGCCGACCAGCTGGTGGCGGTTGCGCCCGGCGGACTACGTCGTGTTCGCGACGCTGCTGGTGTGGCATTTCATCGGCGCCAACACCTCCGATGACGGCTACATCCTCGGCATGGCGCGCGCCTCCCAGAGTTCCGGCTTCATGTCGAACTACTACCGCTGGTTCAGCGTCGACGAGGGCCCGTTCTACACCCCGTACACCGACATGATCTCGTTGCTGACCCACGTGTCCGCGGCGAGTCCCTGGGTTCGGTTGCCCACCTTGCTGGTCGGCGTTTTCACCTGGTGGGTGATCAGCCGCGAGATCCTGCCCCGGCTCGGTGCGGTGTTGCGGGACAACAGGATTGTGGTGTGGACCAGCGCGCTGGTGTTCCTCGCGTTCTGGATGCCCTACAACAACGGCTTGCGCGCGGAACCCTTTGTGGCCCTTGGCGTCGTGCTCACCTGGGCCTCGGTCGAGCGAGCCATCGCGACCCGGCGGCTGCTGCCCTACGCGTTCGCGATCATCGTCGCCGCGCTGACCCTGACCTGCGCGCCCTCGGGCCTGATCTGTCTCGGCGCGCTCGCCGCCGGCGCCCGCACGATGACCGCGGTGCTCGTGCAGCGGGCGAAGAACTCCGGTTACTTCGCGCTGCTGTTGCCCGTGCTCGCGGCCGGGACCGTGGTGCTGACCGTCGTGTTCGCGGACCGGACCTTGGCGGGCGCCCGCGAAATGTTCTACGTGCACGGCCGGATCGGCCCCGGCGAGTCCTGGTTCTTCGAGTTCCTGCGCTATCAGTATCTGTTGCAGATCAACGCCGACGGCTGGCTGACCAGGCGGTTCGGCATGTTCATGCTGCTGCTCGGCCTGGCCGTCTGCGTGGTCACCATGCTGCGCCGGGGCGGGCGCATTCCGGGGACGGCGCTCGGGCCGGGACGCCGGCTCGTCGGCATCACCGTCGCCGCGATGGTGCTGATGATGTTCTCCCCGACGAAGTGGACCCATCAGTTCGGCGTCTTCGCCGGCCTGGCCGCCTGCGTCGCGGCGCTCACCGCGGTCTCGATCAGTCCCGCGGTCATGCGCCCGCTGCGCAACCGCGCGCTGTTCGCCGCGGGCGTATTCTTCGCCATGGCACTGACTTTCGTCGGCGCCAACGGCTACTGGTACGTGTCGGCGTGGGGCATCCCGTGGTGGGACAAGCCGCCGACCTTCGCCGGTTTCGGCCTGTCGACCTTCGCCGCGGGGCTCACGGTGCTCGCGCTGGCGGTCGCGGCCTGGTTCCATATCCGCCCCGAGACCCAGCCGCGTTCGGACTCGGTGCCCGGCCGGTTCGCCCGGGTGCCCGTGCTCGCCGTCGTCGCGGCCGCGATGGTGGCGTTCGAGGTGCTGTCCTTCGCGAAAGCCGCGGTGGCGCAGTACCCGTCGTATTCGCTCGCGCAATCGAACCTGTCCGCGGCCACCGCCGGTGGTTGCGGACTCGCCGACAAGGTGCTGATCGAGACCGACCCCAACGCGTCGTTGCTGAGCCCGCTGGCCGGCACCGCCGCCACGGCGCTCGCCGGTACCGACTCGACCGGCTTCACCCCGAACGGCGTGGCCACCGACCTCACCTCCGACGAGGTCGAATCCACCACGGGCAAGGCGAACTCCGTCGCCAGCGCCGACTCCGACGACACCACCGATCCGAAGGCCGGCTCGAAATCGCCCGGCTCCGAAGCGGGTACGTCGGGCGTCGGCCTCAACGGCAGCAATGTCCCGCTGCCGTTCGGCCTCGACCCGGCCACCACCCCGGTGCTCGGCAGCTACCACGACGGCGCGCAGGTGCCGGCCGAGCTGACCTCCGGCTGGTATCGACTTCCCGAGGACAGCAACGGAAGTCGCGGCCCGATCATCTCGATCGCGGTGGCGGGCCGGATCCGGCACGTGGACAGCGACGGCATCGTGCACCCCGGTCAGGACCTGCGCGTCGAGTACGGCCGCGCCGGATCCGACGGCACCGCAACCACACTCGGCAGCGTCGACCCGATCGACATCGGGCCGTCGCCGTCCTGGCGGAATGTGCGCGTTCCGTTCGACCGGCTGCCCGGTGACGCGAACGTCGTCCGAATCGTGGCCAGCGACAAGGATCTCGGCAAGGACCAGTGGCTCGCGGTGACCCCGCCGCGCGTGCCGCAGACGAAAACCCTGACCGCCGTGGTCGGTTCGAAGACGCCGGTGCTGCTGGACTGGGAGGTCGTGCTGCACTTCCCGTGCCAGAACCTGGTGCCCACGCACGCGGGCGTCGGCGATCTGCCGACCTACCGGATCCTGCCGGACCGCAACGGCGCCACCATCACCAACCTGTGGCAGGCGCACGACGGCGGCGGCCCGCTCGGCTGGACCCAATTGCTGTTCACCGCCCGGACGCTGCCCACCTACCTGGACAACGACTGGGACCGCGACTGGGGCTCGATCGAGCAGTACCTGCCGCTGGACCCCAACGCGCAACCGGCCAAGGTGACCGTCGACCAGACCCGACGCTGGGGCACCTGGACCCCGGGCCACATCAACACCGCTTGGTAGCGAAGGACTACCCGCGCTCCGCCCCGGCGGCCGCGGTGCTTCGCGCGTCGATATGGATACGCCGCGCACGCAACAGGGCGTGCGCGGTGAAGATGGCCAGCGCCGCCCAGATGAGCGCGAAACCGGCCCACCGGGAGGCAGGCATGGGTTCGTGGGCGATCGCGACGCCCCAAGCCATCTGGAGGGCCGGAGTGAGGTACTGCAACAGCCCCATGGTGGACAGCGGAACCCGTTGCGCGGCAACCGAGAACAGCAGCAGCGGAATCAGCGTGACCGGCCCGGTTGCCATCATCAGCGCGGCATGCCCTGCGCTGGAACCGAATTCGCTGCGTCCGGTGACCGCGAGCGCGAGCACGAAGATCAGCGCGAACGGCGCGGCCACCACCCCCTCCGCCGCGATGCCGCGCAGGGCGTCCAGCGGGATCACCTTCTTCACCAGCCCGTAGGTCGCGAACGAGCAGGCCAGCACCAGCGCGATGACCGGCGGTCTGCCGTAGTCGACGGTGAGCACCGCCACCGCGGCGGCACCGAGCCCCAACGCGGCCCACTGCGCCTTGGCCAGTCGCTCCCGGAAGATCAACACCCCGAACGCCACCGTGACGAGCGGGTTGATGAAGTACCCCAGCGCGCACTCCACCACATGCCCCGAGATGACGCCGTACACGTACACCCCCCAGTTGAGCGCGATCGCCGCCGAGGCGACCGCGGCCAACCGCCAGATCCGCGGGCCGATCCCGCGCAGCTCGCGCAGCCGCCCCGACACCAGCAGCACCGCGAGCACCACCAGCAGCGTCCACAGGATCCGCTGCGCGACCACCTCGGCCGCACCGGCGAACGCCAGCAACCCGAAGAACGCGGGGAACAGACCCCAGAGGAAGAACGCGCTCGTACCGAACGCAACACCCGGGATAGACCTGCTCCGCTGCACGCTTCCGACGCTACTTCTCCCGTAGCCTTGCGGTCATGTCGACAACCGTGCAGGCTTCGCGCGCCACCGGACTCACCGCGGCGGAGGTCGAGCAACGTCGCCGCGACGGGCTCACCAACGATGTGCCGGACCGAGCCAGCCGCTCGGTCCGCGACATCGTCAAGGCGAACGTCTTCACCCGGATCAACGCCCTGCTCGGCGTGCTCTTCGTGCTGGTGCTGGCCACCGGTTCGATCATCGACGGCATGTTCGGCCTGCTGATCATCGCGAACAGCGCGATCGGCATCATCCAGGAGGTGCGGGCCAAGCGCACCCTGGACAAGCTGGCCATCGTCAGCCAGACCAAGCCGACCGTGCGCCGCGACGGCAAGGCCGTCGAGGTGGCGCCGCGCGAGGTGGTGCTCGACGACCTGATCGAGCTCGGCCCCGGCGACCAGATCGTGGTCGACGGCGAGGTCGCCGAGGCCGCGCAGCTGGAGATCGACGAGTCGCTGCTCACCGGCGAGGCCGACCCGATGGACAAGCAGGTCGGCGCGGAGGTGATGTCGGGCAGCTTCGTGGTCTCCGGCAGCGGCTGTTACCGCGCGACCAAGGTCGGCAAGGACGCCTACGCGGCCAAGCTGGCCGACGAGGCGAGCAAGTTCACCCTGGTGAAATCGGAGCTGCGCAGCGGCATCGACACGATCCTGAAGGTGATCACCTACCTGCTGATCCCGGCGGGCCTGCTGAGCATCTACAACCAGCTGTTCTCCAGCAAGGAGTCCTGGCGGCCCGCGGTGAGCGGCATGGTCGCGGCGCTGGTGCCGATGGTGCCCGAGGGCCTGGTGCTGATGACCTCGGTCGCGTTCGCGGTCGGCGTGGTCCGGCTGGGCCGGCGGCAATGCCTGGTGCAGGAGCTGCCCGCCATCGAGGGCCTGGCCCGGGTGGACGTGGTCTGCGCGGACAAGACCGGCACGCTCACCGAGAACGGCATGCGGCTGTCCGACATCAAGACCCTGGAGTCGTTCGAGGACAACGACGTTCGCCAGGCCCTGGCCGCGCTGGCGACCGACGACCCGCGCCCGAACGCGAGCGTGCAGGCCATCGCCGAGGCGCTGCCGGACGCCCCCGGCTGGTCGCGCACCGCGGTCGCGCCGTTCTCCTCGGCCAAGAAGTGGAGCGGCTGCTCCTACGGCGAGCACGGCGACTGGCTGCTCGGCGCACCCGACGTGCTGCTCGACCCGGACTCCGAAGACGCCAGGGTCGCAGAGGAACTCGGCTCCTCCGGCCTGCGCATCCTGCTGCTGGCCCGCAGCGACCGCCCGGTCGACGCCGCGGACGCGCCGGGCACCGTGCGCCCGGCCGCGCTGGTCGTGCTCGAGCAGCGGGTCCGGCCCGACGCCAAGGAAACGCTCGAATACTTTGCCAGCCAGAACGTTTCGATCAAGGTGATCTCCGGCGACAACGCCGTCTCGGTCGGCGCGGTCGCCGCCTCGCTCGACCTCACCGGCGGCGATCACGCGGTGGATGCGCGCCAATTGCCCGAGGACCGTGAGCAACTCGCCGACGTGCTCGACCACGAGACCACCTTCGGCCGGGTTCGCCCGGACCAGAAGCGCGCCATGGTCGCCGCCTTGCAGTCGCGTGGCCACACCGTCGCGATGACCGGCGACGGCGTGAACGACGTGCTCGCGCTCAAGGACGCCGACATCGGCGTGGCGATGGGTGCGGGCAGCCCGGCCACCCGCGCGGTCGCGCAGATCGTGTTGCTGGACAACAAGTTCGCGACGCTGCCGTACGTGGTGGGCGAGGGCCGCCGGGTGATCGGCAATATCGAGCGGGTCTCGAATCTGTTCCTCACCAAGACCGTCTACTCGGTGCTGCTGGCCTTCCTGATCGGCATCGCCGGCGTCGGCTCGCAGATCTTCGGCTACGACCCGATCGGCTATCCGTTCCTGCCCCGGCACGTCACCATCGCCGCCTGGTTCACCATCGGCATCCCGGCGTTCATCCTCTCGCTCGCGCCCAACAACGAGCGCGCACGCAGTGGATTCGTCCGGCGCGTCATGCGTTTGGCCATCCCGTCCGGCGTGGTGATCGGTGTCGCCACCTTCGTCGCCTACCTGATCGCCTACGCCGGCCCGGACGCCACCGCGCAGCAGAAGGAACAGGCGGGCACCACCGCGCTGATCACCCTGATCATGATCGCGGTGTGGGTGCTCGCCATCGTGGCCAGGCCGTACGTGTGGTGGAAGGTGGTGCTGATCGGCGCCTCGGTGGCCGCCTACATCTTCCTGTTCACCGTCCCGTTCACCCGGCACTTCTTCAAGCTGGATCCGTCCGACGTCGGGCTCACCACGGCCGCATTCATTTGCGGCGCTGTCGGAATCGTGCTCGTCGAGGTCGCGTGGTGGGTGAGCGCGACGCTGCTCGGCGAGAAAGGAAAACTGTTCCCGACCCCGAATAACGGCGTTTCCTGACAAACTGGACATCTGACCCGGCGCGCCGCGAGAAGCCTTGTGCGAAGCGACCATTCAGTGTTGGAGTACCTTCTCCGAATATGGAGGTACTGCTGCACCAGATCGACGCGTTCGCCGACGCACCGTTCTCGGGCAACCCAGCCGCGGTGATGCCGCTCTCGTCGTGGCTCCCGGATTCGTTGCTGCAACACCTGGCCGAGGAGAACAACCTCGCCGAAACCGCCTTCTACACCGCGGAATTACCGCCGGAGGCCGGTGCGCCGCCCGGGGACTGGCCCGCGTTCCACCTGCGCTGGTTCACCCCCGCGGTCGAGGTCGACATGTGCGGGCACGCCACGGTGGCCAGTGCCGCACAGATTTTGACCGACATGCACCCCGGCGCCGACCGGGTGAGCTTCTTCACTCGCAGCGGCTGGCTGCACGTGGACCGCACCGACGACGACGAATTCGTGCTCGATCTGCCCGCCGTGCCCGCCACCGAGGTGGAACCCGATCTGGTGCTGGTCGCCGCGCTCGGCGTGCGCCCGGTGCGTGCCTTCACCGGCACCGACGAGGTCATCGTGGTGGCCACCGAACAAGAAGTCCGCGACGCCGAGCCGATCTTCACCGCGTTCCCCCCGCTGCCGCGCGGCGTGATCGTCACCGCGCGCGGCGACTCCGTCGATTTCGTCTCCCGCTTCTTCGCCCCCGGCGTCGGCGTCCTGGAGGATCCGGTCACCGGATCGGCGCACGCCCAACTGGTTCCGCTGTGGGCCCGCGAACTCGGCCGCACCGAACTCGCCGCCCGCCAGCTCTCCCGCCGCGGCGGGAGCCTGCGCTGCGAGCTCGCCGGCGACCGCGTGCTGCTGATCGGCCGCTGCCGCCGCTACCTGGATGGGGTTGTCCAGCTGCCGGACTGAACCCGAGTCCCGCGACTCCCGCGCGCTACCACCAGGATTCGCGCAGCCGAGTCGTGCCCTGTCACCACGGCGCAGCAAACCGCAACGCGGCGTGGTGATTTCAGTCCTCCGCCGGGATGAAGTGGGGATGAATCATCCCGGCGGAGGGCTGTCCCCTCCCTATATCGGCGACGGTTCCTGCTCACGCGGAACCGACACCGAATCCTTTTCCGGCCTGGCCGGTTTCGACGGCCACCAGACCCGATCGCCTGCCAGCACGGTCAGCGCGGGTACCAGCACCGATCGCACCAGCAGCGTGTCGAGCAGCACGCCGAACGCCACCGTGAACCCGACCTGGACCATCGCCACCAGCGGCAGCGTCATCAACACCGCGAAGGTCGCGGCGAGCACCACGCCCGCCGAGGTGATCACGCCGCCGGTCACCGACAGGCTGCGCAGTATCGCGTCCCTGGTGCCGTGCCGCGGCGTCTCCTCGCGCGCGCGGCTCATCAGGAAGATGTTGTAGTCCACGCCGAGCGCGACCAGGAACAGGAACGTCATCACCAGCAGCGACGGCTCCAGTCCATGGAAGCCGAACACGTGCTCGAAGACGAAAACGCTTGCCCCGAACGCGGATCCGAACGACAGCAGCACGGTCAGCACCAGCCCGACCGGCGCGACGACCGAGCGGAGCAGCAGGCCGAGGATGATGGTCACCACCAGCAACACCAGCGTCAGCACCCGCCAGTTGTCCCGCGCGGAGGCGGTGTCGACATCGAGATTCATCGCGCTCGGGCCGCCGACCAGCGTGCCTGCGCCGACCTTCGGCAAGGTGTCGCGCAGTCGTTCGATGGTGGCGTACTCGGCCGCCGAGTCCGGCGCGTCCACCGGGATCGCGGTGATCGCCGCGTATTCCGGCCCGGCCCGGCCTTCCTCGGCGAACCCGATGCCGGGGTCGGCGCGCACCGCCCGCAGCACCTGCGCCCGGAATTCGTTGCGGGCCAACACGGTCAACGGCAATCCGCCGCGCTCCGGGAAGTGCTCGGCGATCTGTTGTTGTCCGGCCACCGAGTCCGGCGCGGTGACGAACCGATCCGCCTGGCCGAGCGCGCCGGTGTCGCCGAGCAGGCCGAGCGCCAGCACGGCGAGCACGCCGACGGACCCCGCGACCGCCGCGGCCGGGCGACGAGAAATGGCCTGCCCCAAGCGATCCCACAACCCGGCCCGCGGAGCCACCGCGGCCTGCTGGTGGGGAATCCGCGGCCAGAATACCCAGCGGCCGCACAGCACGAGCATCGCGGGAAAGAACGTGAGCATGACCGCCAGCGTGCCGACGATCGCCGCCGCTCCGACCGGGCCGAGCCCCGCGGTGCTGTTCATGTCGGCAACCAGCAGACACAGCAGCCCGGCGGTCACCGTCGCCGCCGAGGCGACGATCGCCGGGGCCGCCCGGCGCAGCGCCGCGAACATCGCCGCGCCGGGCGACGAATGCCGGTGCAGCTCTTCGCGATACCGCGCGACGATCAACAGCGCGTAATCGGTGCCGACGCCGAACGCCAGAATGGTGAGGATCGCCGAACTCTGATCGCTCACCGTGATGCCGAACGCCCGCACCAGCCCGTACACCGCGGCCATCGACGCGACGTCGGCCACCGCCACCGAGATCAACGGCGCCAGCCACAGCAGCGGACTGCGATAGGTGAGCAACAGCAGCACGGCCACCACGGCGACGGTCACCAGCAGCAGTTGGGTATCGACGCCGTCGAAGCTGCCGTCGAAATCGGCCTGGAGTGCCGCGGGGCCGGTGACGTGCACGGTGAGTCCGTCCGGGTGGTCGGCGACCGTCTTGCGCAGGCCCTTCAGGTACTTTCCTGCCTCGCCGCGGGATTCGTCGACCGTCAGCGAATACAGCAGCGCGGTGCCGTCCCTGGCCGAGGTCGGCTGGATGCCCGAAGTGTCGGTGCCCGGAGTCAATTCGGCGGACAGCGTCGAAAACTGCTGCGCCGCAACCGACCGGTCCAGGTCGGTCAATCCGCTCTGCCGAAAGTAGGACAGCACGAACAGGTTCGCGGAGCCGCCCGGCAACGTCGCCTCCAACTCGGCGGCCGCCGTCGACTGTGCCGACGCGGGTAGATATTCCACCATTCGATCGGTCTTCACGCCGTCCAGCCGGCCGGCCAACGGCACCAGCGCGAGCAGCGCGACCAGCCACAGGCCGAGCACGATCAGCGCGCGCGTTCGCATCCCCATCTCTTCTCCTCCGTCGAGTCCCGAATACAGCGTCGCGAGCCGGCGCGGCGAAAGCGTCCGCCTACGGTGGGCTCTTCGGCGTACTCCGCGCGGAGTACCTGCAGGGCGGGCAAGCCGCGCACAATGGCGGAATGGTGCGGCGATGGTGGATCGACGGCGCGATCACCGGTGTGGTCCTGTTCCTCGGCTTCGGCTGGGCGCTGCTGATGCCGGGCAAGACCGCCCTCGACCCGCTCGGCGCGCTGCTGCTCGTCGCGGGCGTGCTGCCGCTGCTGGCGTATCGGCGCGCTCCGCTGGCGGTGCTGGTCGCGAACGTGGCGGTCGCCGTCGGCTATCACCTGTCCGACTACCCGCACGAGGCGCTGATCCCCGCCACGATGGTCGCCCTGTTCGCGGTGGCCAGGTACGGCAACCGGCGGCGCACCCTGCTGGTGTTGCTGACGGTCATCGCGCTGACCGAGCGCGCTCCTGGCGATCGACGCGATCGGCTGGATCCTGGTCGCCTGCGTCGCGGGTGAGGCGGCCCGCCTGCAACACGCCTACCTCGCCGCGATCGTGGACCGGGCCGAACGCGCGGAACGATCCCGCGACGAGGAGGCGCACCGTCAGGTCACCGAGGAACGGCTGCGCATCGCCCGGGATCTGCACGATCTACTCGCGCACACCATCACCGTCATTCAGGTGCAGGCCGGCGTCGCCGCGCATCTGCTCGCCGAGCGCAAAGCCGAACCCGCGACGGTGATAGCTGCCCTGGACACGATTTCCGCCGCCTGCGTGGACGCCAGGGCCGAACTCACCGCCACCGTCGGCGTGCTGCGGTCCGCGGTGGCCGAGCCGCGCGCCCCGCTGCCCACCCTCGCGCAGCTCGGCGCGCTGGCCGAACCCCTCGAAGCGGCGGGTGTCGCGGTGCGGGTCCACCGCACCGGCCGGGTGCGCGCGCTCGCGCCTGCCGTCGAGTTGGTCGGTTACCGGATCGTCCAGGAGGCGTTGACCAACGTGGCCAAACACTCCGGGGCGAGCGCGGCGCGGGTGGATCTCGACTACGCGGACGACCGGCTCACCATCCGGGTTACCGACAACGGACGCGGAACCGCAAGCACGACAACCGGACTCGGGTCGAGTCACGAAATAGCGAGCATCACCACCGGATTCGGCATCGTCGGCATGACCGAGCGCGCCGAGGCGATCGGCGGTAGCTTGACCGCGGCCGGGACGAGCGGGGGATTCGTGGTCACCGCCGACCTGCCGCTCGCGGATCGGGGCGCGGCCGGACCCGGCCTGCTCGGCAAGTTCCCCGATCCGGCCGAGGTGCAGGCCGGGCCCACCGACTTCGCCGGTGCCGCCTCATGATTCGCGTGCTGCTCGCCGATGATCAAACACTGGTCCGCAGCGCCTTCGCGATGCTGGTCGCCTCGGCGCCCGACATGGTGGTGGTCGGCGAGGCCGCCACCGGTCGCGCCGCGATCGCGATGGCCCGCACCGAGCGGGCCGATGTCGTCGTGATGGACATCCGCATGCCGGATCTCGACGGCATCGCCGCCACCGCCCGAATCGCGGCCGACGAGAACCTGGCCGGTGTCCGCGTCTTGGTGCTCACCACGTACGACACCGACGACAACGTGCTCGCCGCGCTGCGCGCGGGTGCCAGCGGCTTCCTCATCAAAGACGCGAAACCCGCCCTGCTGCTCGATGCCATCCGGACGGTCGCCGCGGGTGACGCGTTGCTCTCGCCGGGCGCGACCGCCGCCGTGATCGCCCGGGTCCGCGCGGTTCCGGATCCGGTGCCGCGCCCGGAGATCACCATCCTGACCGACCGCGAGCTGGACGTCCTCGTCCGCATCGCCCGCGGTATGACCAATGCCGAAATAGCGGAAGCCCTGACGGTCAGCCCGCTGACGGTCAAGACGCACGTCAGCCGGATTCTCGCCAAACTCCTTGCCCGGGACCGGGTTCAGCTGGTCATCGCCGCCTATGAAGCGGGGCTCGTCACGCCGTCGGGCTGATCTTCGAGGGGGAAGAGGATGGGGCTCAGCAGGTATTGCGTGCGATCGGGGGCCGCCTCGTTGCCCAGCTTGGGGAGGATCGCCGCGCGCATGCCCTCGATCAGTTCGAGCACCTCGTCGTCGCTGAGCCAGATCGCGTGCTGGCGGTAGCCGACGGCGTCGCGGGTCAGGTCGGCTTCGGGGCGATCGAGGTAGGCGTTGAATTCGGCCAGCAGGGTGGCCATGGCCGCGGTGAAGACCCGGCGGTGGTCGTCGGGGGTCAGCGATCGAACGGCCTCGGGGTCGACGCTCGCGCGGTCTTGCCGTAGCCGGTACCGGCGCTGGACGGCCCCGCGTACCCGCTCCTCCTCGGCCACCTCGAGAATTCCACCCGCCGTGAGCATTTCGACGTGCCGGTAGACCGTCGCCTTCGACGTATCGGGAAGTCGCTCGCACAGTTGCGCGGTGGTGAGCAGGCGTCCGCCGCGCATCGCGTGCACGATCCGCAATCGCACCGGATGCGCCAGCAGCTCCAAGGGGTCCATTGCCTTACGATCTCACAACTGATACCGTTCTCAAACATGAGAACGGTAGACCTGTCGGGGTGGACGCCACCGGCTTACGCGGACCCGGGCAGTTTCGCGGAGCGCGAGATCAGCGTCGGCTCCGGCGAATTCGCGGTGCCTGGCACGTTGACCCGGCCGCAGGCCGACGGGCCCGGTGTCGTCCTGCTCGGCGGCGGCGGGCCGTTCGATCGGGACGGCACGGTCGGGCCGAACCGGCCGCTACGCGATCTCGCGTGGGGTCTGGCGAGTCGTGGTGTCGCGGTGGTGCGTTTCGACAAGATCACCCACACCCGTCCCGAGGTCATGGCCGATCCGGACTTCACGATGACCGACGAGTACGTGCCGTACGCGGTCGAGGCGGTCAAGCTGTTGCAGGAGAACGTCGATCCGGCAAGGGTTTTCGTCGTCGGCCACAGCATGGGCGGCAAGGTGGCGCCGCGCGTCGCGGCCGCCGAACCGTCCGTTGCGGGACTGGTGCTGCTCGCCGCCGACGCCGAACCGATGCACCACGCCGCCGTGCGCGTGCTGCGCTACCTGGCAACAGTGACGCCCAGTCCGGAGGCGGACGCCATGCTCGCCGCCGTCACCCGCGGTGCCGCGGCAGTGGACAGCCCCGGCCTG
Source organism: Nocardia sp. NPDC051756 (assembly GCF_040681495.1). Taxonomy (NCBI): domain Bacteria; kingdom Bacillati; phylum Actinomycetota; class Actinomycetes; order Mycobacteriales; family Nocardiaceae; genus Nocardia; species Nocardia sp. NPDC051756. The sequence goes on from NZ_JBFAYV010000016.1 coordinate 13,204, forward strand.
TCCCGCGAAACACCCTCCGCCGACCTGCCTTTCGGCATGAGTGGCGCTTATTGGCTGGACTTACGCGACTACGACCAGGTCGCAACCGCCGCCGCGCTGCCGCAACCGATGCTCATCTTGCAGGGCGGACGCGACTATCAAGTGACGGTCGACGACGACCTCACCCGCTGGCGGGCAGGCCTCGAAGCACGCGCCGACGTGACCACCCGCGTCTACCCCGCCGACAACCATATGTTCTTCCCCGGTGCCGGACCGTCGACGCCCGCGGATTACGAAGCGCCGCAGCACGTGGACCCGGCAATCGTCACAGACATCGCCGACTGGCTGGCGCGCCACTGACGCCCATCCTGGGTGCGTTGATCTCCCTGCGTACGAGCCGGCCCGCGAACCTGTGCGCGGCAGGGGAATTGGCGCGGTGTCGCCTTCGGGGCCGTTTCACTGATCCGGTACAGGGCCGTCGTTCGGGCCGGGCTGGACGACGTCGAGCTGGTCGGGGAGCAGCGGCACCACACCGAAGCGACCGGCCACGGCATCCGCGGGCAGCGCCTCGACCGCGCGGATGCCGTTCCGGGAGGCGATCTTCCGGAGACCGTCGAGCGGTCCGCGCACGACCAGGCCGACGGTGCAGGCGCACCCGGAGCGCAGGCGAGCGGCGGAGAGCGCGGCGATCCGGGTAGCGCGTTCGTCGGGTGTGTTCCGGGGGAGGAGCCATGCGGCCGATTCCGCGGAAGTCACCGCCGCCTCATCGCCCTCCGGTACCGGCACCGCGACCAACGGAGTCTGCACCCGGGGAATCGGAACCTGGTACAGCACTTGCGAAATCCGCAGACCACCGCTGTGCGGCGGAATCTGTTCCGGCACCAACGGTTCGGTGAACGACACCAGCGCCCAATGATCAGCACTGTCCGTACCGGTCAGCGAATCCCGAGCGCGCGCAATATACTCCGCGACCTGCTCACCCTGCTCCGGCCCGAGCCGATCGGTGAACACCCCCGCCTTCCGCGGCGGATTCAGCACCCCGAGCAGCACGATGAACACGACCAGCGCGACGGCCGCCGCCCCGAGGACGATCCGGCCCAGGGGCAGCGCCCGCCGGTCAGGCATTGCGCAGGACGTCCAGCGCGTGCTTCAGATCGTCGGGGTATTCGCTGGTGATCTCCAGCCAGCGACCGTCCGCGGGATGGTTGAAGCCGAGCGAACGGGCATGCAGCCATTGCCGTTCCAGGCCGAGCCGCTGGGCCAGTCGCGGGTCCGCGCCGTAGGTGAGGTCACCGCAGCAGGGGTGCCGGATCGCGGAGAAGTGCACCCGGATCTGGTGCGTGCGACCGGTTTCCAGATGAATGTCGAGCAGGCTCGCCGCCTGGAACGCCTCGACGGTGTCGTAGTGCGTGACGCTGGGCCGGCCGTCGGCGGTGACCGCGAACTTCCAGTCGTTGCCGCGGGCCCGTCCGATCGGGGCGTCGATGGTGCCGCTGCTCGGATCCGGATGTCCTTGCACCAGTGCGTGATACCGCTTGGCCACGGTGCGCTGCTTGAACGCGCGCTTGAGCACGGTGTACGCGTGTTCGGACTGCGCGACCACCATCACCCCGGAGGTGCCCACGTCGAGCCGGTGCACGATGCCCTGCCGCTCGTGCGCGCCGGAGGTGGAGATCCGGTAGCCGGCCGCGGCCAGCCCGCCGATCACCGTCGGCCCGGACCAGCCGACGCCGGTGTGCGCGGCGACGCCGACCGGCTTGTCCACCGCGACGATGTCGTCGTCGGCGTAGAGGATGCGCATGCCTTCGACCGGGGCGACCTCGATCGACAGCTCGCGCTTCGGTTCCGGGAAGATCACCTCGAGCCAGGCGCCCGCGGCGAGCCGATCGGACTTGCCTGCCGCGATGCCGTCGAGCTGCACGGAGCCTTCCTCGGCGAGCGCGGCGACTGCGGTGCGGGACAGGCCGAGCAGCCGGGACAGGCCCGCGTCCACCCGCATGCCGTCGAGCCCGTCGGGAACGGGCATGGTTCGTGTTTCCCTCATGCAGTGTTCCCTTCGCTGGTGGTCTTGTTCGCGGTGGTTTCGGTCGCCGCGTCGTCGGCGGTGTCGGGCTCCTCGCGTCCGGTGCGCGTCCCGTTCGGCTCGAAGCCGAACACGGTCAGTACGACCAGCAGGATCGCACCGCAGACGATCGACGAGTCGGCCACGTTGAACACCGGCCACCAGCCGACCGCGATGAAGTCGACCACATGTCCCTGCAACGGCCCCGGCGCCCGGAACAGCCGGTCGACCAGATTGCCGAGCGCGCCGCCGAGCACCATGCCGAGCCCGATCGCCCACCACAGCGACCGCAGCGTGCGCCCGATGCGCACCACCCCGATCACCACGGCCGCCGCGACCAAGGTCAGCAGCCAGGTCATGCCGGTCGCCATGGAGAAGGCCGCGCCGGGATTACGCACCAGGCTGAACCGCGCGAAGTCGCCGATGATCGACACCGGCTCGCCCGGCTTCAAGTTCGCCACCACGAGACATTTGGTGAGCAGATCCAGTCCGAGCAGGACGCCCGCGATGATTAGTAGGGTCCGCAGCCGCTGCGGCGGAGCCGCTGGTGTCGCCTCCTCGGCGTGGTTTGCTGGGTTCTCCTCGGACGGCGGCTCATCACTCACACGCACCATCATCGCTCGAGCTACCCGACACGTTGTGCGGTGGTCACCCGCAAGACCCAGCTGACACTCAGGAACCGGTCGTACCCTGATGCTCGTGACGGTGTTGTCTTCCCCCCACATCCCTCGGTTCGCGCGTTCGGGTGTGCTGCTGATAGTCCTCGCGGTCGGCCTGACCGCGTTCGGAACCGGTTGCAGCGGTGGCACCGAGTCGCGCTCGGAACCCGACAGCACCGAGCCGCTCGGTATCGGCAAAGGCGTGACCGTGCCGATCCCGGCCGCGATCACCACCATCGTCGACCCCGGCGCCGAGCCGCGCTCGCTGCTGCGCCGCGACTACCCGGCCGGCACCGTGCAGCAGGTGACGCTGAATACCTCGCACCGGATCGCGCAGCAGATCAACGATCAGCCCGCGCGCGACTTCTCCGCGCCCGCGCTGTCCATCCCGATGACCGCGCAGACCGACGCCGAGGGCATCGACCTGACGCTGGGCACCGTCACCACGCCGGACCCGGCACTGGCCAAGGCGCTCACCAAGACCGGCGGTTCGCATGCCGGATTCGACCTCAGCGACCTCGGCGCCATCACCGCGCTGCGGCTCGAACCGTCGCCGGACACCTCCAATCCCGCGCGGGCCGCGCTGGAACAGGCCTTCTATCAGGCGGTCTACCGATCGATCGCGTTCCCCGATCAGCCGGTCGGCGAGGGCGCGGTGTGGACGGTGCAGCAGGAGATCAGCGGCGGGGTCACGCTCGAGCAGACCACCACGGCGACGCTGACCAAGCGCGACGGCGACCGGTTGACCATCGAGCTCGACGTCATCCAGCAGCCCAAGTCCGCGGTGTGGAACCTGCCCAACAACGCGGGCAAGCTCGATATCCAGGACTACGTCATGCAGGGCAACGGCACCATCACCGTCGATCTCGGGTTGCCGCTGCCGGTCTCCGGGGCGATCACGGTCGGCGGGCATCAGGGTTACCGCGATCCGCGCAGCGCGAGCGTGCTGGAGCAGACGATCGACACGCAGGTGTCGTGGACGGAGTGAGCCGCGGGTTCGGCCTGTCGCTGGCCGCCGCCGCTACCGCGCTCGTCGCGGCGTGCGGATCGTCGAAATCGGCGACTCCTGAATCGTCGTCCCTGCCCTCGCTCGGTCCGGTCGCGACCGCCGCGCCGGTGACCGCGCCACCGATCACGGACGCCGACCGGTTGCGTGACCAACTGCTGACCGGTACGAATCTGCCGCCGAACTTCACCGCGCTGCCGACGCGGGCCGACGTGGCTGCCGATGGGCAGGCCTCGCCGACCGACCCGGCCGAATGCGCGAAGGTGCTCACCCCGTTGGCCGCGCAGCGGCCGGGCTCGCTCGCCAAGGCGTCCGTCGGGTATTCGGGGCCGAACTTCTCCAGCATCGATATCGACGCGGCGAGCTTTGCGAATGCGGTGGTGGCGTCCGCGTTTTCGGAAGTGCAGGCGACCTTGCGCCGGTGCACCCATTACTCCGGCACGGATGCCACCGATATCTCGGTCGATTACCGGGTCGGCGGGCTGACCCCGCCGTCCGCCGGTGACGCGGTGACCGCCTTCCAGGTGCGCACCAGCAGCGACGGGCTGACCCTGCATTCCTCGGTCGCGATCGTGCAAGTCGGCAGCACGCTGGCGCAGGTGGCGGTGACCGCGCCGGAACCGGTCGAGGCCGGGGTGTTGAGCGATCTGACCGCCGCGCAGGTGCGCCGGCTCCAGGGTGTTTCGGGGCCTTGATCAGGGCGGATTCGTCGTGGGGCGGCGTGCGCCGGGGATAGGCTCACACCGTCCGATACATCGCCTCGATGGAGGTTTCGCATGTCTGAGGTCAAGCCCGTCCCCGACGGCTACCCGGTGGTGTCGCCGGGACTCGCGATCGACGGCGCGGCGGCCGCGATCGATTTCTACAAGCATGTTTTCGGCGCATCGGAGCGGATGCGCATGCCTGGTCCGGACGGCAAGGTCGCGCATTGCGAGCTGATGTTCGGCACCTCGCTCGTCATGGTCGGCGACCCGTCCGCGGAGCTGTCCTTCCGCGATCCACGACAGGTCGGCGGTACACCGGTGAACCTGCTCGTGTTCGTCGAGGACTCCGATGCCGCCTTCGCGGCGGCCCTCGCCGCGGGAGCTACCGAACTCAGCCCGATGACCACCCAGTTCTACGGTGACCGCAGCGGGTCGTTCGAGGATCCGTGGGGTCACCACTGGACGGTGGCGACCCATGTCGAGGACGTGCCGCCGGACGAGATGGACCGGCGGATGGCCGAACACCTCGGTTAGCCGGGCACCACCGAATCGCCCACGACTCGAACGGTTTTCGCGGCCAGTGGTTTGGTTGCCGGGCCGTTCGAGACCGAGCCGTCCAGCTTGTACTTGCTGCCGTGGCACGGGCAGTTGATCGTGCCGCCGGACACCGACGCGACCGTGCAGCCTGCGTGCGTGCAAACCGAGGACAGGCCGACGAAGGTGCCTGCGCTCGGCTGCGTCACCACGGTGTCGCCGACGATCACGCCGCCGCCGACCGGGACGTCGGCGGTCTTGGCGAGCGCCTTCCCGGCGGGCTGATCGGCGCCTGCCGGGTTGCCGGTGGGTGCGGGATTCGGTGCGGGCGCGGCGTTTTCCTTGCCGTAGGTGGTGCAGGCGGTCAGGGCCGCCGTCGCGACGACCGCGCCGGCCGCGACCACGCTGCGGCGGGTGCAGACCGATTCGTTGGTCATGGATGGATCTCCGATCAGAAGGTGAGGCCGTTGTTCTGGAAGAACCAGAGCGACGAGGTGAGCCAGAGGCCGGTCAGCCCGGCCAGGACGAGACCGCCCGCGACCGGGATCGCCCAGCCCGGCAACCCTTTTCGGGTGAGCAGCAGCATCTTCGCGACGAACGCGCCGTAGAAGAAGCAGCCGAGCAGTGAATGCAGCAGCACCCTGGTGTCGTATTGCTGAAAACCCAAGGCGTACAGGCAGTGCACCGCGACCGGGACGCTGACCAGCACCGCCAACCGGCCCGACCAGGCGTGCGCGGTGCCGATCCAGGACGGTGTGCGGACCGGCAGTTTGCCGTACATGGCCAGCGCCGAAGCGAATTGGCACAGCGCGAGCAGGAATGCGACGGTCGCCAGCCACGCCTTGACCGCCTGCGGACCGGAGAAGCCCGCGATATTGACGGAGAATGCCGACGGCTCATGGGTTTTGGCGTAGACGCCGAGCAATACCGATACCGCAGCGCCGATCAGCAGCGGAATCGCAATGGCCGCGAACGCTTTTGCGTTCGGCTGCCCGATGGGCGTCGTCTCGCGATCAGCCGACACTGTCACCACCACTTACCTTGTTTGCAGTTATCTTCTTGCCGTTGACGATTGCCGTCGCGTCGGGGGAAAGGCCCGGGGCCGGGGAAGTCGAACCGTCGGGCGCACGCTGGACGCCCGTGACATTGCCGTTCGCGTCGACAATCCAGCTCTGCCGAGCGCCACCTTCGTTGTAGACATACAGCCCGGCAGGTGATTGCACCGGCGCGGCACTGAATTCCCACTTCTTCTCGCCTAGCCACAGCGTGCCCCCGACCGCCTTGCCGTCGTAGCGTCCCTCCAGCTTGGCGTCGTTCTTCCCGGTCAGTTGAAGCGCGCCGCCGACCGCGGTGCCCTGCAACCACGACTCGACCTTGTTGCCGTCACAGGCATAAGCGGTCGCCTTGTCGCCCGCGACGGTGACCGAAAGCGTGATCGGAGCCCCTGTCGCCAGCGGAATATTGCCGACATAGTCCGCTTTCGGCGGAAACTGTAGTGGCGGCGCACTGGTAGTCGGCGCAACAACCGCACTGGTCGTCACCACACTCGTAGTCACCCCCGGCGTATTCGGCACAGCCGCCACCGGTTCGGTCTCCTTCGACATATTGACAACAAGCAAGACAATCCCCAACACGGCCACCGCCGCCAGAGTGAGCCAAGGCCCAAGACGTTTCATAAGATCTCCTCGACAAACGGCCCGCACCGCTCTTCGCATTGTCAACGGCACAGCCCACCCCTCCGGTTCAAACGGACATTCACGACAACCAAACCCCGGCGTGTCGACCCCTGTGTCGCGCCGCCCTACCGGCCGTCCCCAGGAAGCTTTCTGTACTGAAGGGGCAGCACCGGAGTTCGATCTGTCAGCCGCGCCGGAGAATCCGATCGAGCTCTTCGCGAGCGGGTGTTCAACGCGGACTCACTTGTGGCCCTGACAGTCTCCGCTCCTCGGGCCATAGCGAAGCGCTACCGTCGTGTTATGGAACCTCTGATCACGCACGACTCGCCTCGAAGGCCATGGATTCCCGCAGCGGAGACCATTCCGGAACTGGCTCGCCTCGGGCCTGACACCACGAACTGGCGTGCGGAACTGTACGAAATATTGGCCCAGACAACGGACGATCTGCGTTGGTGAACACCGAGCGGGACCAGAGCGGCGTCGAGGGCTAGCTCCTCAGACGCAGACCGGTTCGGCGTGCTGAACGCTCGCAGGTAGTGAGCATGCTCGGCACGCGCTCAGGTGTGGGTTGAGGGGGTGGCGAGGGTGCGGGCTTCGGGGATGGTGAGTTTGGTGCCTGCGGTGTGGGCGGCGGTGAAGGCTGGTTCGCCGAGGGCGGCTCGGAGGGTGGTGGTGGGGCGGTCGATGTCCGGGCGTTCGGCGGGGAGTAGGGGGATGCCGTTGGTTTCGCGGATGGTGTGGGCGGCGCCGAGGAGTTGGGCGGCGGTGTCGAAATTGCCCAGGGCGGCGGTGGCTGCGGCCAGGGCGGCGAGGGCGAAGGTGGTGTCGCGGGGGGCTTCGATGCGTTGGGCGCCGTCGAGGGCGGTCAGCGATAGGGCCAGGGCCGCGGACGGGTCGCGTGGTTCGAGGATGTAGCTGAGTTCGACCTGGAGCATGGGGATGAACAGCGGGGTTTCCTCGCCGTCGGCGGGGGTGAAGACCAGGAGTTCGCGCAGGATGTGTTCGGCGACCTCGGGTTTGCCGTTGCGGCGGGCGGTGAAGGCGAGGACAACCGAGGCGAAGATGCGGCCGGGGCCGTAACCGTGTTCGGCGGCGACGCGCATGGCCTGGTCACCCAGGGTTTGGGCGCGGTCGAACTCGGTGTGCTGCATGGTGATCCAGCCGAGCCAGCAGAGATGGGTGCACACCTGGCCCCACAGCTCCAGCTCCTGGGCCAAACCCAGTGCCTCCGTGTGAATGTCGGTGGCGCCGGACAGATCGCCGGTCAATTCGGCGAGACCACCGAGCCATTCGGCGGCTTGCAGCCGGCCCCAGCGGTCATCGATCTCGGCGAACAGATGAGCGGCGGTGCGGGCGTGGTGTTCCAGCGCGGGCAAGTCGACCCGGCTGTGTGCGGCCTTCGCCAACGCGACGTGTCCGAGCCCGATGCCCCAGCGGTCGCCGAGTTCTTCGCATACCGGAAGTGCCTTGTGCACCAAGGCTTCCAGCTCCGGGAGGTCACCCGATTCGAGCGCGGAGAACGCGAGGAACAGCTCGGCCCGGGCGCGCCCGGCCGGATCGTCGACGGTGTCGTACACGGCCGCGATCTCGCGCCGCCGGGTCGCACCGTCGGTGAATTCGCCCTGCTGGAAGGTGAACCCGACTCGCCAGGCAAGGGCAGGCGCCCGCCGCTGCGCCGAACCACCCAGCGCGAGAGCGGCATCGAACCACCGTCGCGCTTCGGTCAACCGCCCGCGCAGCAACCAATACCACGCGAGCGCATTGACCAGCCGCAAGGATTCCTCGGCCGCACCGGCGCGCACGAATCCATCCAGCGCCGCCCGCAGATTCGCCGCCTCCGCATCCAATCGCCGCAACCAGCGCTGCTGATCGGCCCCGTGCAGCTCGGGCGCCGCCTGCTCGGCCAACCCCAGGTAGTACCGATGATGCGTCCGATGCACCCCCTCGAACTCACCCGCCTCCGCCAGCCGATCCAGGCTGAACGCCGCCACCGACTCCAGCAACCGATACCGCCGCCCCGTGGCCTGCACGAGCGACCGATCCACCAGCCGCGCAACAACATCGGCGATAGTCGACTCCTCTAGCAGCGCTGCGCCGGTTGCGGCACCTACAGACTTGAACCCCGCTGTAGCGCAAACGATCTCGGCAGCATCGAGCGTGCATCCACCCGCGTGCACCGCGAGCCGGCGCAGCACCGCCCGCTCCGTCTCGTCGAGCAACTCCCAACTCCAGTCGATCATCGCGGTGAGCGTCTGCTGACGCGGCGGGGCGCCACGGTGCCCGGTGGCGAGCAGCCGGAACCGATCATCGAGGCGAGCGACCATCTCGTGCACGCCGAGCGCGCGCACCCGCGTCGCCGCCAGTTCCAGCGCGAGCGGGATGCCGTCCAGCCTGCGGCACAGCGTCGCGACCGGCTCGGCGGTCTCGGCGTCGAGGACGAAATCGCGGGCTCCGGCCCGGGCTCGGGTGACGAAAAGCTGTACCGCGCTGGACTGTTCGAGGTCGGCCAGGTCCGCGTGGGATGCCGGTATGGCGAGTGGTTCGACGGCGACGACCTCCTCACCGGGCAGCCGCAGCTGCTCGCGACTGGTGGCCAGGATATGCAGGTTCGATGCCGCCCCGAGGAGTAGTTCGGCGAGATCGGCGGCGTGCTCGACGACGTGTTCACAGTTGTCGAGAACCAGCAGCAGTTCCTGCTCGGCCAGCACCTCGCACAGCAGCTCGGTCGGATCGGCGCCATCGGTGGCGCGAATGCCGAGCACCTGCGACACCGCGTCGACGAGGAAGCTCGCCCCATCGGCCGCGGTCGGTTGCAGCGGCGCCAACTCGACCAGCCAAGTGCCGTGCGGGAATCGGTCGGTCGACTCGGCCGCGGCGGCAAGCGCGAGCCGGGTCTTACCGACCCCACCTGGCCCGGTCAGCGTGACCAGCCTGGCGTCACCGACAGCACGGCTCAATTCGGCGAGATCCGCCGCGCGCCCGATGAGTTCGGTGCGTTGCGCGGGAATGTTGGAACTGCGCCGCCGCAGTATGGTTTCCGGCCGCGGCGCGGCCAGTTCCAACTCCTGTCCGAGGATCGACCGGTGCAGCGCAACCAATTCGGGACTCGGATCGAGACCGAGTTCATCGGCCAACTGCCTGCGCAGATCCGCGTAACTCTCCAGCGCCTCGGCCTGCCGCCCTGCCCCGTACAGCGCCCGCAACTGGGCTGCGCGAAGCCGTTCGCGCAGTGGATGTTCGGTCACGATGGTGGCGAGTTCGCTGGCCACATCCCGATATTCGCCCAGCGACAACCGGGCCTCGGCCAACTCTTCCACCGCGACGAGACGCTGCTCCGTCAACTGCGCGATGGCCGGTTGCGCGAACGCGGCGTCCCGAAAGTCCGCGAACGCGGGCCCACGCCACAGCCCGAGCGCTTCGCTCAGCACCCGCGCCCGAGCCCGCGGCTCGGCCGTCTCCCGCGCGGTCGCCACCAGCGAGCGGAACCGCAGCGCATCGAGATCGGTACTCGCCAACCGGTAACCAGGCGGCGGCGAGACCACCAGATCACGCCCGCCGGGTTCGGCGTCTTCCAGCGCACGCCGCAATTGAGAGGCCTTCGCCGCCAGCGTTCCCGCCGGATTACCGGGCGGATCATCGGCCCAGATGTCATCGATGAGCCGATCACCCGACACCGGTTGCCCGGCATTGACCAGCAGATCCGCCAGGAACGCGCGCACCTTGGTACCAGGGATCGGCACGGTCGTACCGGAATCCGTCCAGACCAGCAACGGACCGAGCACACCGAAACGCATGCCGGTAGCTTAGCCACGCCGCGGTCCAGCGGAAACGCACCGTAAACAAACCGGAAGGCGCCCCGGCCACAGTGAGTGCATGAAACTCACCACCGTCTTCGCCACCGCCGCACTCGCCGCCACCGCCTTACTGACCGGCTGCGGATCCACCGACCCGAAGCCCGCCGACCCCGGCGCCTACGCCGACATAAACGGCCTGCACATGTACTACGAACTGCACGGAACCCCGACCGACCAACCCCCGCTGGTCCTGCTGCACGGCGCGCTGTCCGGCATCGGCACCGACTTCGGCCAGCTCATCCCGGAACTCGCCAAGACCCGCCGGGTCATCGCGATCGAACAGCAGGCCCACGGCCACACCGCCGACATCGACCGCCCGCTGCGCACCCCGCAGATGGCCGAGGACACCGTGGCGCTGCTGCACGAACTCGGCGTGCAGCGCGCCGATATCCTCGGCTACAGCATGGGCGCCGGTGTCGCCCTGCAGATTTCACTCACCCACCCGGAACTGGTGCGCAAGCAGGTCCTCGCCGCCGGCGGTCTCGACGCGGGCGCGATGCATCCCGGCCTGATGGACGGCCTCGCCGAGCTGAAACCCGAACAGCTGCACGGCACACCGTTTCACGACGACTACCTGAAGAACGCCCCGCGCCCCGCGGACTTCCCGCGCCTGGTCGCCAAGGTGACCGAACACGATCAGGACGCGAGCCCGGTGTTCCGAGCCGACGCGGTGCGTCAGATCAAGGCCCCGACCCTCACCGTCATCGGCGATTCCGACATCATCCGCCCCGAGCACGCGGTCGAGATGTTCCGCCTCTTCGGCGGCGGCATCATGGGCGACACCCCCGCCGGCCTGCCGAACGCGCAGCTGGCCATCCTCCCCGGCACCTCACACATCACCCTCGTGCACCGCCCAGAGCTGCTGCTGCCGATGATCCCGGCCTTCCTCGACGCCGCCGCCAAGGACGCCCGATGACCCGGCTGCGGGTGGCGCTGATCGTCGGCAGCACCCGCACCGGCCGGTTCGGCCCCACCGTCGCCGACTGGTTCGCCGCCCGCCTCCGCCGCCGCGACCTGGACCTGGACCGCGTCGACCTGGCCACCGCCGACCTGCCCGACCAACTGACCGGTCACGACGACCCGGCCCCCGCCGCCGTCTGCGCGCTCGGCGCCCGCCTGGCCGCCGCCGACGCCTTCGTCGTGGTCACCCCCGAATACAACCGCAGCTTCCCCGCCTCGGTGAAGAACGCCATCGACTGGTTCGACACCGAATGGGCCGCAAAGCCGGTCACTATTATCGGCTACGGCAGCGAGCCCGAGGGCGGCCACGCCGCCGCCCACCTCCGCCAGGTCTTCGCCGAACTCAACGCCGTCCCCATCCGCCGCACCCTCACCATCCCCAAGGCTTGGCAACGCTTCGCCGCCGACGGCACCTGGCCCCGCCGCGACCCCGAGCTGGAAGAAACCACCAACGCCCTGCTTGATCAACTCCTCTGGTGGGCCACCTCGCTGCGCACCGCCCGGGAAACGTCCCCCTTCGTCCCATAGCTCTGGCGGCGGACCCGGCCCCCCTCAACGCTGCGGTGGCCGGGTCCGCCGCAGTGGGGTTACCCCGGGGCGATCGCCTGGGAAACCTCGGATCGGGCGGGGTGGTCTTGGGGCGCTGGGGGATTCAGCAGGTTCGATGTGGGGGTGGCATGCGGTGGGCGAGCAGGAAGCGCATCAGGTTTCGCTGGATTTCGAGGCCGTGCTCCTGCTGGACGAACCCGGCGCCGATGGCGTGTTCGGCGAGTACCGGGAGGTTGAACTGGGCGAGTTCGCAGCCGGCCGGGCCGGCGTAGTGCTCGACGGTGAGCGGGATCGGTATGCCCGGGCCGACGGCGAGGGCCTGGACATCGGTGGGCAGGGCGGGGGCCGAACCCGGGTCGGCGAGGTTGTCGGCGGCGAGCCACTGGCTGAGATTGGTGCGGCCGATGACGATGTTGCTGATCTCGTCGAACAGGGTTTGCAGGAAGAAGGCCGGCATCGGGCGGGCGCGTCGCCCCATCGCGTCGATGATCGGCCGGGCCTCGAGTCTCGTCAGATACGGCGCGCCCGCCATGGGGGCGATCGCCGCGTACAGGTCGGGATAGGTGGCGCCGAGATTGGTGGTCATCGCGCCGCCCGCGGAGTAACCGCCCAGATAGACCCGGGCGCGATCGAGGTGGAACTCATCGATGAGCGCGGTGGTGAGGCCCGCGATGATGGACGGCTCACCCTCGCCGCGCTGTTGGTGCCCGGCCTTGTCCCAGTTCCAGCACAGGCCCTTGTTCGACGCGCGATCCTGGATCGGATACGCGAGCACGAAACCCATCTCGTCGGCGACCCGCCTGAGCGAGAAGCCGCTCGGCTGCGGGTGGGCGATCGGGTCGTCGCACCCGTGCAGGTACACCATCAGCGGCCTGCCCGCGGTCACACCGGACGGCACATGGAGGTAGTAGCACCGGGTGCCCGCGCCATTTGTGAAGCAGCGCTTGTCCAATCCGGCCTGCGCACCCGGCGCGCCGACCAGCAGACAGGCCGCCAGCAGCAGGAACACGGTGACGAGGCGGAGCACGGTGACTCGCACACCACGAGCCTAAACCACCCGCCGCGTATCGCGGGACTCCCTGGGCGACGGACCCGACCCCTCATCGCCATTGCGGTCGCCGGGTCCGTCTCCGGGGCGGGAGTTACCCGCGGGCGATAGCCTCGAAGACCTTGGGGTCGACCAAGGTAGAGGTATCGCCCAGCTCGCGGCCTTCGGCGACGTCGCGCAGCAGCCGGCGCATGATCTTGCCGCTGCGGGTCTTCGGCAGTTCCGGAACCAGATGGATCTCGCGTGGGCGGGCGATCGGGCTGATCTCGTGCGAGACCGCCGATTTTAGCTCGATGACGAGCGGATCTCCGGTGTTCGTCGCGCCCGCGGTGAGGATGACGAAGGCGACGATGGCCTGTCCGGTGGTGTCGTCGCTGGCGCCGACCACCGCAGCCTCGGCGACCGCAGCGTGCCCGACGAGCGCGGATTCCACTTCGGCGGTGGAGATCCGATGGCCGGACACGTTCATCACGTCGTCCACCCGGCCGAGCACCCACAGGTCGCCGCCGTCGTCGAGCTTGGCTCCGTCGCCGGCGAAATACCAACCGGCGTCGGCGAATCGGTCCCAGTAGGTCTCGCGGAAGCGGTCCATGTCGCCCCAGATGCCGCGCAGCATCGACGGCCACGGCTGGTCGAGCACCAGCAATCCGGCTGCGCCACGGTCGAGTTCGGCGCCGTCGTCGTCGACCACCTTCGCCGAGATGCCGGGCAGCGCGGCCATCGCCGCGCCGGGCTTGGTCGCGGTGACGCCGGGCAGCGGGGAGATCATGATCGCCCCGGTCTCGGTCTGCCACCAGGTGTCCACGATCGGCGTGCGGTTGCCGCCGATGACCTCTCGGTACCAGCGCCAGGCTTCCGGGTTGATGGGTTCGCCGACGCTGCCGAGCAGCCGCAGTGAGGACAGATCGTGGGCGTCGGGGATTTCGCGGCCCCACTTCATGAAGGTGCGTACCAGCGTCGGTGCCGTGTAATAGATGCTGACGCCGTACTTTTCGATGATCTGGAAATGCCGGTGCTCGTCCGGCGAATTGGGCGTGCCCTCGTACACCACCTGAGTGGCTCGATTGGCGAGCGGCCCATAGACGATGTAGCTGTGTCCGGTGACCCAGCCGATGTCGGCGGTGCACCAGTAAACGTCTTGTCCCGCTTTGTGATCGAAGACGTTGTGGTGCGTATACGCGGCCTGCGTGAGGTATCCGCCGGAGGTGTGCAGGATGCCCTTGGGTTTCCCGGTGGTGCCGGAGGTGTAGAGGATGAACAGCGGATGCTCGGCATCGAACGCCTGCGCCTCGTGTTCGGGCGACGCATCGGTGACCGTGTCGTGCCACCACAGATCGCGACCCTCGGTCCACGGCACGTCGATGTTGGTGCGCCGCACCACGAGTACGTGCTCGACCGTCGATCGCGCACCGCCGAGCGCCTCGTCGACCGCCGCCTTGAGCGGCGCGGCGGTCCCGCGCCGCCACTGCCCGTCGGTGGTGATCACCAATCGAGCCTCCGCGTCGTCCACTCGCTGGCGCAGCGCGGTGGGGGAGAAGCCGGCGAACACCACCGAATGGGTGAGCCCGAGCCGGGCGCAGGCGAGCATCGACACGATGGCCTCGGGCACCATCGGCATGTAGAGGGCGACCCGATCACCCGCCCGCAACCCCAGCTCGGTCAGATAGTTTGCCGCCCTGCAGATTTCGTCTCGAAGTTCCTCGTAGGAGATATCGCGTGAGTCGCCGGGCTCGCCTTCCCAGTGAATGGCGATCTGGTCACCGTGCCCGGCGAGCACGTGCCGGTCGACGCAGTTGTAGGCGACATTGAGCTTGCCGCCGACGAACCACTGCGCGACCGGCGCGTCGCTCCAGTCCAGAACCTGCGTCCACGGCTGTTCCCAGTACAGCCTCCGCGCCTGCTCGGCCCAGAACTCCATCCGATCGGCCGCCGCCAGGTCATACAGTCCCGCATCGGCATTCGCCGTCGCGGCGAAGGTATCGCCGGGTGGGTAGGACACCGGTGCGGTGTCGCGGGGATCGGTGGTTGCGCTGGTCACGCGATATCTCCTTACGAGAGAACAAGGGGGCTGTGAACCCTCGAGCTTGGGGCGACTATCGGCTAAGAGATCAGTGCACAACCGCCTTCTCGGCGCCGACGCCGGTGAGCGAACGGACCTCCATCTCGGCGGCCTTGGCCGGGTTCTCGTCCGCCTTACCGAGGAACGTGCCGACCGCACCGAGCACGAAAGCCAGTGGGATGGACACGATTCCGGGGTTGGACAGCGGGAACCAGTCGAAATCGGAGCCCGGCAGCATGGAGGACGCGGTGCCGGACACGGCCGGCGAGAACACGATCAGCACGATGGTCGAGATCAGGCCGCCGTACATGCTGAACAGCGCGCCGGTGGTGTTGAACCGCTTCCAGAACAGCGAGTACAGGATCGTCGGCAGGTTCGCCGCCGCCGCCACCGCGAACGCCAGCGCGACCAGGAAGGCGATGTTCTGCCCGTTGGCCAGGATGCCGAGGCCGATCGCGATCAAGCCGATCACCACCGCGGTGATCCGGGAGACCCGCACCTGCTTGGCGTCATCGACCTTGCCGCGCTTGATGACTCCGGCGTAGATGTCGTGCGCGAACGAGGTCGCCGCGGTGATGGTCAGTCCGGCGACCACCGCGAGGATGGTGGCGAACGCGACCGCGGAGATGATCCCGAGCAGGACCACGCCGCCGAGTTCGAAGGCGAGCAGCGGTGCCGCGGAGTTCTGTCCGCCCGCCGCCGCCAGGATCCGGTCCGGTCCGACGATGGCCGCGGCACCGTAGCCGAGCACCAGGGTGAACAGGTAGAACGCGCCGATCAGCCCGATCGCCCACACGACTGATCGGCGCGCCTCCTTCGCGGTCGGCACGGTGTAGAAGCGCATCAGCACGTGCGGGAGACCCGCGGTGCCGAGCACCAGCGCCAGACCGAGAGACAGGAAGTTCAGTTTCGACGTGGCATTGGCGCCGTACTGCGCGCCGGGCGCCAGCACGTCGCGGGCGGCCACGCCCTTGGCCTTGGACCCGGTGACATGCTCCTGGGCCGAGCCGAGGATGTCGGAGAGGTTGAAACCGAACTTGGCGAAAACCATGACCGTCATCAGCGCGGCGCCCACGATCAGCAGCACCGCCTTGATGATCTGCACCCACGTGGTGCCCTTCATGCCACCGACCAGCACGTACACGATCATCAGCACGCCGACCACGGCGATCACGATGGACTGCCCGGTCTTGTCGGAGATGTCGAGCAGCAGCGCGACCAGGCCACCGGCGCCGGCCATCTGCGCGAGCAGGTAGAACAGCGACACCGCGAGCGTGGTCAGCGCCGCGGCGGTGCGCACCGGGCCCTGCTTGAGCCGGAAGCTCAGCACATCCGCCATGGTGAATTTACCGGTGTTCCGGAGCATTTCGGCGACCAGCAGCAGGGCGACGAGCCAGGCGACCAGGAACCCGATGGAGTACAGGAACCCGTCGTAGCCATACACCGCGATCGCACCGGCGATGCCGAGAAAGCTTGCGGCAGAGAGATAGTCGCCCGCGATGGCGATGCCGTTCTGCGGTCCGGAAAAGCCGCGGCCGCCGGTGAAGAAGTCGGCGGCGGTGGCATTGTTGCGGCTGGCCCGCACGACCACGACCATGGTGATCGCGACGAACACCGCGAAGATGGCGATGTTGGCCGTCGGGTTGCCGACCGTCGCGGCGGCGGCATAGGTACTGACGCTCACGCGTGGCCTCCCTCGAGCTGGTTGCGGATGGCCGCCGCGCGCGGATCCAGTTCACGGTTGGCGAACCGGACGTAGAGCGCGGTGATGGCGAAGGTGGAGACGAATTGCCCGAGGCCGAGCAGCAATCCGAGGTTGATGTTGCCGAAGGCCTTGTGCGCCATGAAGTCGTGCGCGTAGGCGCCGAGCAGCACATAGCTGAGGTACCAGAGCAGGAACAGGGCGGTCATCGGAAATACGAAGCGGCGCAACCTAGTTCGTAACTCTTGGAAGTCCGGGCTGGCCTGTACCTCGATGAATTCGTCTGCACTCGGCGTGCGCCGTGGGGCGGTGCCGTCGAGTTCTGTACTAGTCATGGTCGTCCTAGCTTGTGACATGGCTTACTTGTTCAGCACCGTATCCAGGCGCGCGTGAGGAAACGATGATGTGGTGTGGGTCACTCCGGGAACGCGGCCGATTGTGCGGTGAACGGTCGGTGTGACGCGATGAGCGGTTGAGCGTCGATCGCGGCCGGACGGCTCAGTTCGAGCGCAAGGTGCCTTCGCGATCGGCGCCCATGCCGAGCCGCTCGGGGGCGTGCATGCGGACGAAGATGCGGCCGACCCGCCGGGCGCCCGGACCCTGAGTCACCTTGCTGACCAGCACCATTGCCGCGAACGCCAGTGGGACGCTGATTGCCGCCGGATAGCCGATCAGCGCGGCCGGCCAACCGTCGGCTACCTCGCCGGACAGTCCGCCGGTCACCGACACGACGGTCGCGCCGCCGGCCGCCAGCCCGCCGGCGATCAGCCCGGCGCCCGCGCCCGCCGCGGTGAGTCCGCGCCACCAGATGCCGAGGACCAGCAGCGGGCACAGGGTCGAGGCGGCCACCGAGAACGCGAGACCGACCGTGCGGGACAGGTCGAGCGAGGCCACCGTGAGCGAAAGGGTAAGCGGCACAGCGCCGGCCACCACTGCCGCCGCCCGGAAGTCGCGAATTCGCCCGCGCAGCATGTCGGTGCTCAGCACGCCGGCGATGCTCACCAGCAGTCCGGACGAGGTGGACAGGAACGCGGCGATCGCGCCGGCCGCGACGAGGGCGGCCAGCAATTGGCCCGGCAGGCCGAGGACCACCGAGGCGGGCAGGAGCACGACGGCCGCGTCGGAGGTTCCGGTGATCAGCAGTTGCGGTACGTACAGCCGCGCGAAAACCCCTAGCAGGATAGGGAATAGGTAGAACACCCCGACGAGTCCGATGACGGCCGCCGCGGTCGCGCGCGCGGCCCGGCCGTCCGGGTTGGTGTAGAAGCGCACCAGCACATGCGGCAAGCCCATGGTGCCGAGGAACGTCGCGATGATCAGCGAATACACCTGATAGGTCGGGTGTGCGCCGCCGAAACCGACGCCCGGCTCCAGCCATTCGGCGCCGTTCGCGGGTGCGCCCGCGACCACCGGCACCGTGGCGCCTGCCTCCAGCACCAGCTCGGTGCCCGGCGACAGCGCGTGCGGACCCGGAGGCAGCAGCACCTGGCCGCTCACCGGACTGCCGTCGAGCGTCCCGGCGATCGAAACCTGTTGTGCCGCAGCGACCTGCACCACCACCGCGGTACGCACGTCGACCACGGTGCGCTCGGTGACCACCGGGGGAGCGGGCGCACCGAGCTGCCGATCCTCGGCCAGGAAATGTCCGAGCAGCACCAGCGCCGGAATCGTCACCGCCGTCAACTTCAACCAGTACTGAAACGCCTGCACCAGCGTGATCGACCGCATTCCGCCGCCGGCCACGTTCGCGATCACAATCGCGCCCACCGCCGCCGCCCCCACCCAATCGGGCACTCCGAGCAGCGTGTGCAGCGTCAAGCCCGCGCCTTGGAACTGCGGAATCAGGTACACCGCGCACACCAGCACGACCACCGTCGCCGCCAGCCGGCGCAATCGCACAGAGCCCAAACGGAATTCGGCGAAGTCCGGCACGGTGTAGGCCCCGGATCGGCGCAGGGGCGCGGCGACGAACAGCAACAGCGACAGGTAGCCTGCGGTGAATCCGACCGGATACCACAGCGCATCCGCGCCGTACTTCGCGATCAACCCCGCGACACCGAGAAACGAAGCAGCCGAGAGGTATTCACCGGAGATGGCAGCAGCATTCCAGCCGGACCTGACGCTGCGCGAGGCCACCAGGAAGTCGGAAGTGGTGCGCGCCAACCGAACCCCGTAGGCACCGATGGCGACCGTCGCGAGCGCAGCGAACAGCAAAGCGAACACCGTCAACAACGGCACCGCCCCCGCGGTCATCGCGCCCCACCAGCCGCACACCTGTTGATTTCCCGCATACCAATTCGCATGCGATTCGGTATGCGGGAAATCAACAGGTGTGCGGCCACGTCAGTCCTCGGCCAGGTCGAGGAAGTCCTGCTCGTTGCGTTCGGCGAGGTGGACGTAGAGGCGGCCGACGAGGTAGAGGAGCGGGTAGACGGCGACGCCCAGTAGGAGCCACGGTAGGCGCAGGCCGAAGACGACCGTCGAGCCGACGGTGCCGATGCCGAAAAGCACTGGCAGTGAGCACAATACGACGACGATGATCAAGCCGAGGCGCAGTGCGAGGCCGAGCTGGGCGCGGATCAGGCCGCCGATCAAGGCTTCGCCGATCTCGGTTTGCTCGGCTACTTCCATTCGGGTGCGGACTCGGCGCGCGCCGCGGCGTTCCGACAGCACGACGCGCTGTCTGGCCGGGCGATGCAGCGGTCCGGTCATTGGCCGGTCCACTGCTGCCGCGGGCCGTGCACCAGACGCTGTTTCAGTTCGCGGACTTGTCGGCGGCTGACCGGTAGTTCCACCGCGGCGGTATTGCCGTCGGCGCGTAGGCACACCACCGTTCCGGTGCCGACTGTGCGCAGGCCGGTGACGAGTCGCAACGCGACCAGATAAGAACGGTGTACGCGCAGGAATCCCGCGTCCTGCCAGCGGGACTCCAACGCGGACAACGGAATCCGCACCAGGTGGGAGCCATCGCTGGTGTGCAGCCGCGCGTAGTCGCCGTCCGCCTCCACCCAGCTGACGCTCGACCGGGGCACCAGCGTCGTGACGCCGCCGAGTTCGACGGGAATGACCTCGTTCGGATCGGCCCCGGGCTCGTCGGCAATCGGGGCAGGCGTGCCGCGAGTCGAGGCGATCCGGCGCACCGCCTCGGCCAACCGCGCCTCGCGCAACGGCTTCAGCAGATAGTCGACCGCGCCCAGATCGTAGGCCGCCACCGCACGATCATCGTGCGCCGTCACGAAAACCACCGCGGGCGGGTTCGCGAACTCCGACAGGATCCCGGCCAGCTCCATCCCGTCCAGCCCCGGCATGTTGATATCCAGGAACACCGCATCGATCGAATGCGCGCGCAACACCCGCAACGCGGTGGTCGCGTCGGCCGCATCATGAATCTCGCCGACCCCGGGCTGCGCGCGCAACAGGTACACCAGCTCGTCCAGAGCAGGCTTTTCATCGTCGACAGCCAGCACCCGCAGGGTGCCGCCCGCACTATCCGTGGTCCGCGTCACAACCGCTCCATCGTAAGCAATCACCCCAGCTGCCCGACCCGGATCCCCATCGAGTGGCCCACCACAGCGCGGCCTTTCTCTCCGTTTGCCGCCACCACCCGCGGATGCACCCCGCAGTCCGTGGCGAGCGGTGTCCCGGGTCCGCGCGCTGAGCCACGGCTCAGGCTTGGATGCCGGCGCGGAACTTCGGGACGCGCAGGGAGACCTTGGTGCCCGCGCCCGGGGCGGTTTCGACGATGAGGCCGTAGTCGTTGCCGAAGGCGGCGCGCAGGCGGTCGTCGACGTTGGCGAGGCCGACGTGCGCGGATTCGCCGGAACTCGCGGGGCCACTGCCGGTTTCGATGGCGTCGAGGGCGCCGGAGCGGAGCAGTTCGGGGTCCATACCGACGCCATCGTCCTCGACGCTGATCAGGCAGTCGGTGCCCGCGTCGGTGGCGGTGATGCTGACGGTGCCGCCGCGAGTCGCGCCGGCGAGGCCGTGGCGGACCGCGTTTTCGACGAGGGGTTGCAGCGCGAGGAAGGGCAGCACCACGCCGAGGACCTCGGGAGCGATTTGCAGGCGCACGTCCAGGGCGTCGCCGAAGCGGGCGCGTTCGAGGGCGAGGTAGCGCTCGATATTGCGCAACTCGTCGGCCAGCACGGTGAATTCGCCTGCGGCACGGAAGGAATAGCGGGTGAAGTCGGCGAATTCGAGGATCAGTTCGCGGGCGCGGTCCGGATCGGTGCGCACGAACGAGGCGATGGTGTTGAGCGCGTTGTAGATGAAGTGCGGGCTGATCTGGGCCCGCAACGCCCGCACCTCGGCGCGGTCCAGCCGCGCCCGCGAGGCGTCCAGCTCGGCCAATTCGAGCTGCCCGCAGGCATACCTGGCCACCTCGGCCACCGCCCCGAGCCACCCCGGCCCCGGCTGACCGGTCGTGACCACGCCGATCGCCCCGGCCACCCCGGTGCTGTCGATCAGCAGCGGCTGGGCGATCAGCGTGCGCCCCGCGTGCTCGCCACTGCCCGGCCCGGACACCAGCACCGGCCGCTCACCCGCGACGGCCCGCTTGGCCGCCTCGGTGAAGTGTTCCGCGAGTTCGGCATGCGGCCCGTCCCAGGCCAGCAGCGCGCCGTCCGGATCGGCCACGCCGAGCGCCTCGGCCCCGGTCAGCACTCGCAGATGCGGAGCCGACTCCTGCGCCGACTGCGCGGTGAGCCCGCGCCGCAACGGAATCGCCGCCAGCGACGCGGTATGCAGCGCCGAATGCACCGCCCGCTCGGCAGGCGTGGTCACCACCCGCCGAGTCCGCGGCCAGATGACCAAGGCCCCCGCGATCAACGCCGCCGAGACGACGAGGGCGACAACGGTAGTCGTCATCGCAGTCCCGAAAACCAGCACAGCCCGTTCATCCGCTGATTATGGCGTCCATCGAAAGCCGAAGCGCTGCACCCGTCGCACCCCACCAACCGACTTGACGCATGCTGCGTCTTCTTGACGCTCGTTGCAGCATGCGTCAAGAGGATGCGACGCACGTCAAGTGCCTCGCGGGTTGCCGGGGGACGGGTGGACTATCCCTGGTACGGATCGACCCGGAACTCGACCGTGCCGGGCTCGGGGATGTGGGCCGCGCCGACTGTCATCGTGCCGGTGAACTTGCCGATGCCCGGGTGGAACAGGGCGGAATAGCCGCTGTTGCCCCAATATCCGGGTCCGTGGGCGGTCACCGTGAACGCGCCGGTCTCGCCGGTTTCCACATTGCGCCAGTTCAGCGTGAGCGGCAGGTTGCAGCTACCGGCGCCGAACATGTTGGTCGCCACGCTGAACGCCGCATGCTCCGGATAGGCATTGCTCGTGACCGCGGAGCTGACCTGCGCGACGCAGAGCCCCTCGGTGAGCGAATAGAAGCTGTCGAACTGGTCGACGATTTGAGCTGCGGCGGGCGCGGACGTGGCCACCATGGCGGCCACCGCGACGGCGGGTACGGCGGGAATCGCGAACAGTGCTTTGAGCGAATTCATCAAACACCTCGGCAGGTTCGGTCACACTCGGGTCTGTCCTATGCCCTGACTATGCTCCTTCCGCACGGCGATATCCCCGATTTGCTGCCCTCGATTCCGGGGGCATCCGGTCCGTGCCGCTTACAGTCGAACCATGACCGCCGGTTACTCCGGAACGCCGTTGGCGAAGAAGCTGGGGATCAAGCCCGGCCATCGGCTCGCGCTGCGGCACCGCCCGGCCGGCTGGCAGATTCCCGATCTCCCCGCCGATGTCGAGATCGTCACCGAGACCCCAGACGTCCTGCTCGCCTTCTATCGCACCCATGCCGAGTTGGCCGCCGAGGCGCCGAACCTGGCGGCGCACTTGCCGCGCGGCAGCATGCTGTGGATCGCCTGGCCGCGCAAGGCCGGCGGGCACGTCAGCGACATCGCGGAGAACGATCTGCGCGAGCTGCTGCTGCCGATCGGCGTCGTCGATGTGAAGGTCGCCGCCTTCGGCAACGATTGGTCCGGTTTGAAATTCGTCTGGCGGAAGAAAATCTGACCGTGTGTGTCGCGGCCGACTGCCGCGGATGGCTCGAGCACGCCAGAGTAGGGTCAACCGGTCCGCGCCAGACGTCACTCGCGGAAATCAGACATCTCTACGGCGACTCGCCAGACGCGCCGGTGATCTTCGACACCGACACGCCGGGGCCTCCTGGGACGTCTCGTTGCGCGCCGCGCGCCTCGGAAAAAATGTCATACCGACGTGCCTAGAATCGCTAGGCCAACCCCCGTCGAGACCTTGGGAGGAAGGACCGTCTTGGCCGCCTCGTCCGGATCGTTCGTTCACCTGCACAACCACACCGAGTACTCCATGCTCGACGGTGCGGCTAAGATTTCGCCCCTGTTCGCCGAGGCGAAACGCTTGGGTATGGACGCGGTGGGGATGACCGACCACGGCAATATGTACGGCGCCTCCGAGTTCTACAACTCGGCGAAGAAGGCCGGCATCAAGCCGATCATCGGCATCGAGGCCTACATCGCGCCCGCCTCCCGGTTCGACACCAAGCGCGTGCAGTGGGGCGATCCGAGCCAGAAGGGCGACGACGTCTCCGGCTCCGGCGCCTACACGCACATGACCATGGTCGCGGAGAACGCGACCGGGCTGCGCAACCTGTTCAAGCTGTCCTCGCTGGCGTCGCTGGAGGGTCAGCTCGGCAAGTGGGCGCGCATGGACGAAGAGATCATCGCGCAGTACGCCGAGGGCATCATCGCGACCACCGGCTGCCCGTCGGGTGAGGTGCAGACGCGCCTGCGCCTCGGCCACGACCGGGAGGCGCTGGAGGCCGCGGCCAAGTGGCAGGAGATCTTCGGGAAGGAAAATTTCTTCCTGGAGATCATGGACCACGGCCTGTCCATCGAACGCCGGGTCCGCGAGGGCCTCATCGAGATCGGCCAGAAGCTCGGCATCCCGCCGATCGCGACCAACGACTGCCATTACGTCACCAAGGACCAGTCGACCAATCACGAAGCGCTGCTGTGCATTCAAACCGGCAAGACGCTCAGTGACCCCACCCGCTTCAAGTTCGACGGCGACGGCTACTACCTGAAGTCCGCCGAGGAGATGCGCGCGCTGTGGGACGCCGAGGTGCCCGGCGCCTGCGACAACACCGTGGCCATCGGCGAACGCGTGCAGTCCTACGACGACGTGTGGGAGTTCCGCGACCGGATGCCGGTGTTCCCGGTGCCCGAGGGCGACGACCAGAACTCCTTCCTGCGCAAGGAAGTCGACCGCGGTCTGGCCCGCCGGTTCCCGGACGGGGTGCCGGAGGACTACTACACCCGCGCCTACTTCGAGCTCGACGTCATCAAGCAGAAGGGCTTCCCGGCCTACTTCCTCGTCGTCGGCGACCTCGTGTCGCACGCGAAAGAGGTCGGCATCCGGGTCGGCCCCGGCCGTGGTTCGGCGGCCGGTTCGCTGGTCGCCTACGCGCTCGGCATCACCAACATCGACCCGATCCCGCACGGCCTGCTGTTCGAGCGGTTCCTGAACCCGGAACGCCCGTCCGCGCCCGATATCGATATCGACTTCGACGATCGCCGCCGCGGTGAGATGGTCCGCTACGCCACCGAGAAGTGGGGCACCGACCGGGTCGCCCAGGTGATCACCTTCGGCACCATCAAGACCAAGGCCGCGATCAAGGACTCGGCGCGAGTCCTGTTCGGCCAGCCCGGTTTCGCCATCGCCGACCAGATCTCCAAGGCGCTGCCGCCGCCGATCATGGCCAAGGACATCTCGGTCGCCGGCATCACCGACCCCGACCACGAGCGGTACAAGGAAGCCGCCGAGGTCCGCGAACTCATCAGCAACAACCCCGATGTCGCCAAGATCTACGAGACCGCCCGCGGCCTCGAGGGCCTGATCCGCAACGCCGGCGTGCACGCCTGCGCGGTGATCATGTCCTCCGAGCCGCTCACCGACACCATCCCGGTCTGGAAGCGCGCCCAGGACGGCGCCATCATCACCGGCTGGGACTACCCGTCGTGTGAGGCCATCGGCCTGCTGAAGATGGACTTCCTCGGCCTGCGCAACCTCACCGTCATCGGTGACGCGATGGAGAACATCAAGGCCAACCGCGGCATCGATCTCGACCTGGACACGCTGCCGCTGGACGACAAGGCCACCTACGAATTGCTGTCCCGCGGTGACACGCTCGGCGTGTTCCAGCTCGACGGTGGTCCGATGCGCGACCTGCTGCGCCGCATGCAGCCGACCGGCTTCAACGACATCGTCGCGGTGCTCGCGCTGTACCGCCCCGGCCCGATGGGCATGAACGCGCACAACGACTACGCCGACCGCAAGAACAACCGACAGCCGATCAGCCCGATCCACCCGGAGCTCGAGGAACCGCTCAAGGACATCCTCTCGGAGACCTACGGCCTGATCGTCTACCAAGAGCAGATCATGTTCATCGCGCAGAAGGTCGCCTCCTACTCGATGGGTAAGGCCGACGCGCTGCGTAAGGCCATGGGTAAGAAGAAGCTCGAGGTGCTGGAGGCCGAATACAAGGGCTTCCACGCGGGCATGACCGCCAACGGGTTCTCCGAGGCCGCGGTGAAAGCCCTGTGGGACACCATCCTTCCGTTCGCCGGTTACGCGTTCAACAAGTCGCACGCCGCCGGCTACGGTCTGGTCTCGTTCTGGACCGCCTACCTCAAGGCCAACTACCCGGGCGAGTACATGGCCGGCCTGCTCACCTCCGTCGGTGACGACAAGGACAAGGCCGCGGTCTACCTGTCGGACTGCCGTCGCCTCGGCATCACCGTGCTGCCGCCGGACGTCAACGAATCCGAGCTGAACTTCGCCTCGGTGGGCAAGGACATCCGGTTCGGGCTCGGCGCGGTGCGCAACGTCGGCGCGAACGTGGTGTCCTCGATCATCGCCGCGCGCAAGGAGAAGTCGAAGTTCACCGACTTCTCCGACTATCTGAACAAGATCGACGCGGTCGCCTGCACCAAGAAGGTCACCGAATCCCTCATCAAGGCAGGCGGATTCGACTCGCTGGAGCACCCGCGCAAGGGCCTGCTGCTGATCCACTCCGACGCCATCGACGCGGTCATGTCGACCAAGAAGGCCGAGGCGATCGGGCAGTTCGACCTGTTCGGCGGGGTGGACGCGGACGAGTCCGTGTCGTCGGTGTTCAACGTGAAGGTGCCCGACGACGAGTGGGAGTCCAAGCACAAGCTGGCGCTCGAGCGCGAGATGCTCGGCCTGTACGTGTCCGGGCATCCGCTCAACGGCGTCGAGCATGTCCTTGCGGCGCAATCGGATACGCAGATCCCGGCGATCCTCGAAGGCGATATCAAGGACGGCACCCAGGTGACCGTCGGCGGCATTCTCGCCTCGGTGAACCGGCGGATCAACAAGAACGGCCTGGCCTGGGCGTCGGCGCAGCTGGAAGATCTGGCCGGTGGCATCGAGGTGCTGTTCTTCCCGCAGTCGTACTCGGTGTTCGGGCACGACGTGGTCGAGGACGCGGTGGTGCTGGTGAAGGCGCGCGTCTCGGTGCGCGACGACCGGATCTCGTTGATCGCCAACGATCTCGCGGTGCCGGATCTTTCGTCCATCGGGGTGGCCAAGCCGCTCGCGGTGGTGATGTCGACCCGAATGTGCACGCCGGACAAGATCGGCGAGTTCAAGCGCATCCTGTCCCGGCATCCCGGCACCGCCGACGTGCACATCCGGCACGTGGGCGCCCGGGAGAAGACGACTCTGCTGAAACTCGATGACAGCCTGCGGGTTACGCCGTCATCGGCGCTGATGGGTGATTTGAAGGCGCTGCTCGGTCCCGGTTGCCTGGCGGTCTGATCGCCGCCAGGTCCGGTGTCGGCGGAAGCGACAGGATTCGAACCTGCATGGGCAATGCCCAGCCAGCTTCTCACTGACCCCTTTTCCAGTCAGGCACGCTTCCGATTTCAGTATGCGAGCCGGGGTGCCTGCGGGTGGTGCTTCGGGGAACATCCTGCGGGTGGGCTGTTCGACGCAATAATCTCCGGCGGGGTCGGCCCGCCGGAGATTATCTGATTGTGCTCAGTGCACGAGTTCGGGCTGTTTACCGGGTTGCGCGGTGGTGGCGGGGCGGCGGTTGAGGAGTTGTTCCCAGGTGACGGTGCCGATGGCGGCCACCCCGATGGCAGCGCCGATCCAGGCGACCGACGCGTAGCCGAGGCCGGCGCCGATGGCCAGGCCGCCGAGCCAGGGGCCGAGGGTGATGCCGATGTTGAACGAGGAGACGTTGAAGGCCGGGGCGAGGGTGGGTCCGTCGGCGGCCAGGTTGAAGACTCGGCTGTTGAGCGTGGGGTTGGTGCCGAAACCGAAGGCGCCGAGCAGGAAGGTGAGCACGACGACGGGGGCGGCGTGTTCGGCGGTGAGGGCCAGCAGGATCGACGTGATGATCACGCCGGTGAAGCCGATGTACAGGGTGCGGATCGGGTGCGCGTCGGCGGTGCGGCCGCCGACCACGATGCCGAGGAAGCTGCCGATGCCGTAGACCACCAGCACGATCGGGATCCAGGCGTCGGTCAGGCCGGTAGTCTTCGACAGCAGTGCGCCGAGGTAGGCGAAGGTCACCATCAGCGCGGCGGTGGAGAGGGCGGTGGTGCTGTAGGACAGCCACAGCCGGGGGTTGGCGATGCTGCGCAGTTCTTTTCGGAGGTCCGGCTGGGTGTCCGCGCGGCCGGCCGGGATCTTGGCGAGCACGCCGATCATGGCCAGCGCGGACATGATCGCGACGGCCCAGAACGCGGCGCGCCAGCCGAGGTGCTGGCCGATCACGGTGCCTGCGGGCAGGCCGATGACGGTGGCGATGGTGAGGCCGCCGGCGACGATGCTCATCGCCTTGCCGCGGGCGTTCGCGGGGACCAGGCCGATGGCGGTGGTTGCCGCGACCGACCAGAAGCCGGCGTAGACGAACGCGCCGACCGCCCTGGTCGCGAACAGTACCCAGTAGTCGGAGGTCAGCGCGCCGACGACGTGCGCGCCGACGAAGACCGCGAGGAAGGCGAGCAGGGCGCTGCGGCGAGGGAGGCGCAGGGTGGCGACGGCGAGGATCGGCGCGCCGATCAGCATGCCGATGGCGAAGGCCGAGATCAGCAGTCCGGCTTGGGGAATGGTGACGCCGAGGTCGGTGGAGAGCTCGGTGAGCAGGCCGGAGAGCATCATCTCCGAGGTGCCCTGGGCGAAAATGGATAAGCCCAGGATGTAGACGGCGAACGGCATCGGGTACCTCTCTGGTTTTAGATCATTCAGTTCAAAACTGGCGCGTGGAAAGAGACTGTTGGCGTGGGGGATTGGGTCAGAGGGCGTTCAGTGCGGTCGCGGCGATGGCTTGCAGTGCATCGCGGCCGACCCCGCCGCGGGCGGCTACCCGCATTCCGCCGATGGTGGCGTTGATGAAGTGCGCCAGCTCGCGGGCATCTTTGGTTTTGTCGATTTCCCCTGCGCGCCTGCCGCTTTCGAGTGCGTCGGTCAGGGCGGCGAGGCGCAGTTCCTGGTCGTCGCGCAGGGTTGCGGCCACGTCCGGATCGCGGGGTGCGAGTTCGATGATCGAATTGACGACCAGGCAGCCGAGTGGGTCGTCCTCCGGGGCGTCGACGACCTGTTGCAGGAGGGTTCGCATCTTGTCCAGTGCGGATTCGTCGCTGTCCAGCATTGCGAAGGTGGCGGCGTTCTTCGTGGCCATATATCGGCGCAACGCCCGCTCGAACAAGTCGTGCTTGCTGGTGAAGGTGTTGTAGATGCTGCTGCGGCCCAATCCGGTTGCGTCGCAAAGGTCTTGGGTCGAGGTCGCCTCGTAGCCCGCGGTCCAGAACGCGCGCATCGCGGCATCCACCGCCTGCTCCTCGTCGAACTGCCTCGGTCGTGCCATGCGAAAGAGGCTAACACGGTTTTGGACTACTCGTTTCAAAAGATAGTGATGCGGACTATCGCATCACTATCCGATGCTTGATAGCGCATCTACATCGATGTAATATCTGATGCATGACCAGACGGACCACCTTGACCCTCACTGAGCGGGAGGAACGCACTCTCGCGACGCTCAGTGACCGAAAGGGAGCCGAGTGGGTGCTGTTCGAATCCCTCGCCGCCCACCTCGGTTACTCCCTTACTTCCGACGTCTCCGAAGCGACTGTGATCCGAGTGCTGATGTCGATCGGCGCGCAGGTGCTGATCGATGAGGCACTGGAACAGGGCTACGCGCAGGTCGCGGAGTTTTATTACTCCGAGGTGCATGACGTCGATGAAGCGAATGAGTTTCGGTGCCGAAGTGTCGAGCGCGCGAAAGGAACGATGCCCAAATGAAGGGCTCCGCACCGACCCGTGGGCAGATCTACAACGTCGACATTGGGCATGGCCCACAGCCGTGGCTGATTGTCTCTAATGACCGGCGAAATCGCCTATTGCGTGACGTCTTGATGTCGCGAATTACTACTACCGGTGAGGATGTGGGATTGCCTACGTGGGTCAAGCTTTCCAGCGCGGATCCAGTCGTCGGAATCGTGATGGCGGACGAGTTGAGGCGAGTGGACCGCGACCAGCTCGGCCCACTGCTCGGCAAGATCAGCCCGGCGACAGTCCTGGCTGTCAACGCTGCCTTGAAGCTTGCGCTCGCGATTCCGTGAACTGGGGGCCGACGTCGTTCGCCTGCCGGAGTGAGATGTGAATAATCCTGCCCGAGTTTGACGGTATCGCGGCTCGGACAGTAACCGCCGCGGACCGGCGTGCGCGGTGATCGCGGTCCAACACCGAGTGCTGCGGTTAGGGGGAGACGGCTGTGCCGAGGGATTGGGCGGCTAGGAAGCGGGGGGCGTCTTCGCCGTAGAAGACGTCGATGTCTTGGATTTCGAAGCCGGCGGTGGTCAGTAGGCCGCGGATGTCGCGGTTCAGGTTGCAGCCGCCGCAGAAGGTTTTTTGCAGGGGGTTCAGGCGGTTTTGCCACGCCTGGACCTTGGGATCCGGTGCTAGGCCGTGTTCGACGAAGTGCAGGGTTCCGCCGGGGTTGAGTACTCGGCGGACTTCGGCGAGGGCGGTCACGACGTCGGGGATGGTGCACAGCGTCCAGGTCGACACCGCGGAGTCGAAAGTGTTGTCCGCGAACGGAAGCGACTGCCCATCCAGCCCGGCCCGCTCGACCGGCACCTTCGACGCGGCAACCCGCTCGCTCGCCAGCTTCCACCCCAGATCGGCAGGCTCGACCGCACTCACCGAATCCACCGACCCTGGATAGAAAGGCACATTCAACCCCGACCCGAACCCGATCTCCACCACCCGCCCGCGCAACCCGGAACACACCCGCTCCCGCAACGGCTCGTTGAACCGCATCCCACACGCCACATCGACGATCCGCGGCACAATTCGATCTCCATAGAAGCCCACCGACCCACTCTCCCAGCACCGACCCGAACGCGCCACCAGGTGCGGTGGACCTCGCCTCGATTGCTCGATGGTGCGACCGCGCCCGATGCTGTCGTGGTGCCACGGCTGACCAGCGGCGCACCAGGCTGTCATGTTCGATTTTCCGCCGTCTATCCGGCTCATCCAGGCAATGGCCCTGATTTGGTGGGTGCCCGCGGTGGTAGGGGTCCACGTGACGGATCGGTCGCCGCCCGGTCCGTGGGCGGGGCCGATTCCGATCTGGGTTTCGTTGTCGTAGAAGAAGGTTGACCACCCGGTGGTGGGGGCCGGGACAGAATGCGAGGTCAGGGTGACGGTGCAGCCGACCGCGACGGTTCCGCCGATGACTTCGACGGTAGTGACCGAGGTCGCCGCCGCGCTGGGCGCCAACAGCACCCCGGCTGCGAGCATCGCCGTCGCCCCGGCTGCCGCCGCGGTGATGGACCGGGTTCTCGAATGCATTGGGTATCTACTCCTCGCTGCGTGCCGAATTACGAACCAGAGCTGGTGAATTCAGGATGCGCGCCACTGCGGCGGCGGCGCGATATTCCGGTTCGCTGATCGGCGCCGCGTCGCCTGACGGAGGTCTCCGAGCTGGTGCTGGCTGCCGATCGTCGCGGCGCAGGCCGTGGTGATCGGCGCATGAATCTAAACAGCGGCGGGCAGCCGACCACGCGTCTATGCCGGTTGCTTATCGGCACGGCCCGACTGGATGGGAGGCGGTCGTGCGGAAGTTGGTCTACAGGCCGGTGCAGGGTTTTGGTGGGGCGGCGGGGGCCTTGTCGGCGACTGGTTGCATGGTTGGGCCTAGTACTGGGCGCAACCGGGACCAGGGGACTTCGACGCAGGGGTAGCCGTAGACGTAGAGGCCGGTGTCTATGTAGATCTGGATGCCGGTGGGGGTGGGGATCCAGTTGGCGAAGTTCTTTTCGGTGGGTTGCAGGGCGGCGGTGATGGTGGGGCTGTCGGCTATTTGGGGGTGGAGCTGCTTTGTGGCTTCGGTTGTGGCTGCGGCCAGTTCGGTGATTCCGACATGGCGGTCGGTGAACAGATCGCCGATCAGGACAGGGGCGGCCGTGCGGCTGTTGGTGGTGATGGTGGCGAGGATTTTGAATGGGTGGGCCTCGCCCTGGTAGCTGATCAGGCCGGTCACCAGTTCGCTGATGGTGGTGTCGGTGGCGAGGATTCGGCCGGTGGATTCGACGAAGTGTGGGCGAGGGTCGTCGCTGCGGTTGGTTGTGTCGACTTGTTCCTGGATGAACGTTCGTACGCCGCGGTTGAATACCTCGGTCACTCGCGGGTCGCCGCCGGACAGTTCCAGTGATGCCGCGACGCCGGAGATGCCGACACCGTTGGGCACCTCCACCTTTCGGACCGTGTAGGTCGTCCCGGCGGACTGGACAGTGGTCGAGTCCGCAGGTTCAGCGCCCGTGACCGGGGCTGTCGAAGTGCTGCCGGTCGTTGCCGCCGAGGCACTCGGGCGCGGCTGCGCGGAGGTGCTCGGGTCGGCGCTGTTCGAGCTGTCGGCACCGCATCCGCTGAGCGCCACGGCCAGCGACAGCCCCAGCACCGCCCGCGACACCGTCCTTGATTGCTTGGTCACCGATCGCACCGTTAGACCTCCTCGTGGCATCGAGCCGCACACATCATCGCTGTACCGTGGTCCGGTGGGAAGTAGGCACGCGAAGGTTGGCACTCGTATGTCGCATGTCGATGTACGCGACAACGAGCGCCCGCGCACCGCTCAACCTCGACCGCCTATCAACCGCGTCATCCGACACTGAGCCCTCGCGGCGACGCAGGATCGGGTTGCGGGGCGGCGGGACCGGACCCGTGGAATGCTGGCGGGGTGACCTTGTTCGAGGTGTGGGCGCCGCGGGTGGAGCAGGTGCGAGTGGATGTGGATGGTGTCATCCATCCGATGGGGCGGTCCGGGGGTGGTTGGTGGCAGGCCGAGGTGGCTGCTGCTGATGGGGCGCGGTACGGGTTTGTGCTCGACGATGACCCGCAGGTGTTGCCGGATCCGCGATCGGCTCGGCAACCGGATGGGGTGCATCAGCGGTCGGCGGTGCACAGCCTCGATCTGTCGGTGTGGACGGACTCGGGATGGACCGGGCGGCAGTTGGCCGGCGCGGTGTTCTACGAGCTGCACGTCGGCACCTTCACGCCGGAAGGGACATTCGACTCGGCGATCGAGCGGCTCGACTATCTGGTCGAACTCGGCGTCACCGTCGTCGAATTGATGCCGGTGAACGCGTTCGACGGTACGCACAACTGGGGTTACGACGGGGTGCTCTGGTACGCGGTGCACGAACCCTACGGCGGGCCGGACGGATTGCAGCGGTTCGTGGACGCCTGCCACGCACGGGGATTGGCGGTCGCGCTGGACGTCGTCTACAACCATCTCGGTCCGTCCGGGAATTATCTGCCGCGCTTCGCGCCCTACCTCACCGAAGGCCGCAACACGTGGGGCCAGAGCCTGAACCTGGACGGCCCGGACTCCGACGAGGTGCGCCGGCACATCATCGGCAACGCCTTGCGCTGGCTGCGCGACTTCCACATCGACGCGCTCCGCATCGACGCCGTACACGCACTGGTCGACCGCACCGCGAACCACGTGCTCGCCGAACTCGCCACCGAGACAACGCGTCTCGCGGCACACGTGCGCAGGCCGCTCACCCTGATCGCGGAGAGCGACCTCAACGACCCGAAGCTGATCACCCCGCGCGCCGCAGGCGGCTACGGACTGACCGGCCAGTGGAACGACGACCTGCACCACGCGATCCACACCGCCGTCTCCGGCGAACGCCAGGGCTACTACGCCGATTTCGGCTCACTGCGCTGCCTGGCCCACACGTTGACGCACGGATTCTTCCACGCCGCAACGTTTTCCAGCTTCCGCGCCCGCACCCACGGCCGCCCGATCGACACCGCGGTGATCCCGGCCAGCGCCCTGCTCGCCTACACCTGCAACCACGATCAGATCGGCAACCGCGCCATCGGCGACCGCCCCAGCGCCCATCTCACCGACGGCCAACTGGCGATCAAGGCCGCGCTGGTGCTGTGCTCGCCGTACACGCCGATGCTGTTCATGGGGGAGGAGTGGGGCGCGACCACACCGTTCCTGTTCTTCACCTCGCACACCGATCCGGTGATCGCGGCCGCCACGGCGGACGGCCGCAAGGCCGAATTCGCCGAGCACGGCTGGAGCACCGACGAGGTGCCGAACCCGCAGGACCCGTCCACGTTCCTGCGCTCGAAGCTGAACTGGGCCGAACTCGAAGAATCCCGCCACATCCGGCTACATTCCTGCTATCGAAAGCTGCTGGCCCTGCGCCGCGAGCGACCCGAACTCACCGACCCGTGGCTAACCCACATCTCGGTCGACTACGACGAGAACGCGCGCTGGATCGTCGTGCATCGCGGCGAGCTGAAACTGGTGTGCAACCTGTCCGAGGACCAGGTCACGGTGCCGGTAACCGGCTTTTCGCTGCTGTCCTGGGAGCCGCCGACCTTGGGCCCGTCGGCGACAACGATTCCCGCGCACTCGTTCGCGATCCTCGCCGACCGCTGAGGAAAACTCCGGTTGCGGGGAAGTCACGATAGAAAACTGTCCGAGACAGATCCATTGCCCGGTGTGACCGCCGCCATTACCGTAGAAAGATGAGCAACGACGCTTCCGGGGATCTAGCGCCGATCCCGACCGGGATGGGTGGCAGCGCCACCGCCGAATTCGCCCCACTGGTGCGCGCTTTCGCCAGGACCTTCGGACACCGCCGCGGCGCGGGCGGCGCACTCTCGGTGCACCTGCACGGCGAGCCGCTGCTCGACATCTGGACCGGATCCGGCGGCAGCACGCCGTGGACCCAGGACACCGGGTCGATCATCTTCTCCGCGACGAAGGGCGTCACCGCCACCGTCATCCATCGGCTCGCCGACCGCGGGCTGATCGATTACACCGCACCGGTCGCGGAGTACTGGCCGGAGTTCGCCGCCAACGGCAAGGCGAAAATCACCGTGCGCCAAGCGATGACGCACAGCGCAGGCCTGTCCGCTCTTGCGCCGCTGGCCACCGGCCTGGGCGACGTGCTCGACCACGAGCTGATGGAACAGCGCTTGGCCGCCGCGAAACCCGATCGCCTGCTGGGTGTTCCGGCCTACCACGCGCTCACCTTCGGCTGGCTGATGGCGGGCCTGGCCCGCGCGATCACCGGCCGCAGCATGGGCGAGCTGTTCCGTTCGGAGGTCGCTGAACCGCTCGGCATCGACGGCATCCACCTCGGCGCACCGCCGCCGGACGCGCCGACCACCTACGCGCCGCTGGCCGGCTCCCAGCTGAGCCTGATCGGAAAGCCGGTCAGCGCAATGATATTGGGCCGTAGCCACCGGATCCCCGGTGCGCTGGGCGCGGCCACCCGCTGCCTGTTCCTGCCCGGACTGGAATCCATTCTGGCCGGCGAACAGCCACCGATCCTGCACACCGAGCTCGGCGCGGGCAACGGTGTCTGCACCGCACCCGCGCTCGCCACCATGTACGGCGCGCTCGCCAACGACGGTGTGGCAGACGGCCGTCAGTACCTGAGCCCGCGAACCATCAAGGCGATCCGGCGGATTCAGACCTACCGCCTCGACCACGCCCTGTTCTACACGCCGATGCTCTGGCGGCTCGGCTACCACTCGCTGCCGATGCCGGGCGCGCACGCCGGATTCGGCCACATCGGTCTCGGCGGTTCCTTCGGCTGGGCCGAACCGCGCCTGGGCCTTTCGGTCGGCTTCGTGCACAACCGGCTGTCGGCGGGGCAACTGTCCTATGACATGTCCGCGGCGTTCTGGATGCTGCCGATGCTGCTGAACTGCCTGCGCGCCACCCGGCGCATCCCCATGGAGGAGACGCGCGAGGCGGCGGCGTAGGTCAGGTCAGGTAGCGGTAGGCCGGCGAGCCCGGTTCGAGTCGCTCGCACTGGATCGGCGACTCGGCCATCCGTTCCAGCAACGCGCCCAACCCATCCGGGGCGCCGAGCTCGATACCGACCAGCGCCGAACCGGTTTCGCGGTTGTTGCGCTTGACGTACTCGAACATGGTGATGTCGTCGTCCGGCCCGAGCACCTCGTCCAGGAAGCGCCGCAGCGCGCCCGGCTCCTGCGGGAAGTCCACCAGGAAATAGTGTTTCAGGCCGCGGTGCACCAGCGAGCGTTCGATGATCTCGCCGTAGCGCGACACATCGTTGTTGCCGCCGGAGACCAGGCACACCACCGTCGAACCCGGCTCCACCGTCAGCTCGGACAGCGCCGTGACCGCAAGCGCCCCAGCGGGTTCGGCGATGATGCCCTCGTTCTGGTACAGGTCGAGCATGGTCGTGCAGATGGCGCCCTCGTCGACCTGCATCATCCGGAAAGAGCTTGTCCCGGTGGGGGACTCGGTGGTGGTCAGTAACGGCAGCGACGCGTGCGAGACCACCCGGCCGCCGAATCCGGCGATCGCCGCGAACGGCACCACGCCGATCCGGCGCACCGCGGCGCCGTCGACGAACGGGTCGATCTCCGGCAGCGTCACCGGTCCACCGGCGACGAGCGCCGCGGTCATCGAGGCCGCGCCGGCCGGTTCCACGCCGAGGATCGAGGTGTGCGGCGAACGGTCGCGCAGGTAGGTGCCGACCCCGGCCAGGCAGCCGCCGCCGCCCACCGGCACCACGACCAGGTCGGGCGAGGTGCCGAGCTGCTCCAGGATTTCCGGCGCGATGGTGCCCTGCCCGGCCGCGGTGCGCACGTCGTCGAACGGCGGCACCATGGTCGCGCCGGTGCGCTCGACATCGTCGCTGGCGGCCGCGGCCGCCGCATCGTAGGTTTCGCCGACCGCGATCAGCTGCACGAATTCGCCGCCGTGCACCCGGATCCGGTCGCGCTTCTGCTTGGGCGTGGTGGTCGGCACGTAGATGCGGCACTTGATGCCCATCGCGTGACAGGCGAACGCCACGCCCTGCGCGTGGTTGCCCGCGCTGGCCGCGACCACACCCGCGGCCCGTTCGCTCGCGGTCAGCTGCATCACCAGGTTGTAGGCGCCGCGCAACTTGTACGAGCGGACCGCGGACAGGTCCTCTCGCTTCAAGTAGACGTTCGCTCCGGTGAGCCGCGATAGCCGCTCGCTGCGTTGCAGCGGAGTCGGCTCGATAATCTCCGCAATTCGCTTGGCGGCAGCGTCGATCTCGTCCGCGCTCAGCGCGGGACGAGAAGCGGACAGTGCGTCGATGACATCAAGCGGATTGGACACCCGAAATATGCTGCCACCCGCCGCTTCGAGCTGCTGCGGCGGGTGGCAATCGACTCAGTCCTGCGGAGTCAGCACGAAGACAGGGATGACCCGGTCCGTCTTCTTGGTGTACTCGTTGTAGTCCGGCCAGACCTCGGCGGCCCGGTCCCACCACACCTGCCGCTCGTCACCGGTGACCTCGCGGGCGGTGTAGTCCTTGTTCTCCGTGCCGTCGCGCAGTTCGACGTGCGGCTCGGCCTTGATGTTGTAGTACCAGACGGGGTGCTTCGGTGCGCCGCCCAGCGAGGCGACCACCGCGTATTCGCCGTTGTGCTCGACCCGCATCAGCGGGGTCTTGCGCAACTTGCCTGATTTCGCGCCCTTGGTTGTGAGCAGGATGACCGGCTTTCCCTGCAGCGTGGTGCCAGTCTCGCCGCCGGAGTTCTCGTACTTCTCGGCTTGCTCGCGGGCCCAGTCGGATGTACTCGGTTCGTATTCACCTGTCAATGGCATGAACGAGGGAACGCATCAGGGATCGAGTGTGTTCCCGGCGACATCAAAGTTCGGTAGACCGAACTTCACTGTCCGTATATCCTCACTAGATGGCAGTTGTTCACCCGTCGGCCCGCTCCGCGACCATTGAGATCGCCGGGAGCGCGTGGCCGCTGTACAAGCTCGAGGCGCTGGCCGCCGCGCTGGTGACCTGCCTGATCCTGGCGCTGATCACCGGATCGCCGCAGGTGGCGGTGCTGATCGCCGCCGCGGTCGGTGCGGCTCGCTGGCTCATCGGCGCGATTGTCGCGTGTCGTTCGGCCGACCGTAGCGCCTAGTCCGCGTCGAGCGGGAGATCCGCGAGTTCACCTCGCGACAGCACGCCCAGCTTCGGATACGCCTTGTACAGGTGATGGCCGACCGTGCGTGGACTGAGGAACAACTGCGCGGCGATGTCCCGGTTGGACATGCCTTGCGCGGCCAACCTGACGATCTGTAGTTCCTGCGGTGTCAATGCCGCCAACACGCCTTGCGCGGGCCGGGCGGCGGTGCCGACGCCGAGTGCCGCGAGTTCGGTACGGGTTCGGTGCGCCCATGGGCCGGCGTCGAGTCGTTCGAAGGTTTCCAGCGCGGGTTGCAGCTGGGTTCGCGCGTCGGCCTTGCGGCGTGCGCGACGCAACCATTCGCCGTACAACAGTTGGGTTCTCGCCTGTTCGAACGGCCGGCCGCCGAGTCGCAGCGCGGCGCGGTAATGCTGGTCGGCGTTCGCGTCATCGGTAAGAGCCCGGCAGCGGAAGACCAATGCTTCGACCCACTCCTGCTGCGAGACCTCGGCCCATTCGGTCAGCCGGTCCAGTGCGTCGCCCGCGCGGGCCGGATCGCCGAGCCGGACGGCTGCCTCGATCAGTTCGGGTAGCGCACGCCGCCCGGCCACGTGATGACGTGCGGGTTCGACGGTCAGCAGAGCCAACCGGGCCAACGCGCTGTCCACCTTGCCGAGCCCGAGCTCCAGCAAACCGAGCGCCAGCTGCGTCCACGGTGCGCCGGCCGCGGCACCGCCGCCGAACTCCTCGGCGAGCGCGCGATCGACCAGCCCGCGACAGTCTTCCGCCCGGCCTTCCAGCGCCGCCGGATACGCAAGGTAGGCCGACAGCTGACTGATCCACTGCCCGTGTCCGAGGTCGGTCGCGATCCGCAACCCCTCGGTGGCGGCGATCCGGCCTTCACCCGGCCTGCCGACGAACGCTTCGGCCTCGGCCCGGAAGAACAGCAGCGTCGGCAGCAGCGCGATCCGGCCCTGCTCGCGGCATTCGGCGACGAGCTCGCCGGCCAGCTCGGTCACCTGATCGTCCTGCCCGACGACCAGCCCCATCCCGCACAGCTGCACCAAGTCCCGCGGACTGTCCGCGCCCGCGGTCCGCGCCGCGGTCGCCGCCGCGCGCAGGTCGACGGTGAACCGCCCGTTGGCCGCCGCGACCATGTAGCGCGCGATCGGCGCGAGCGGTTCGTTGTCCGGCAGCGCGAGCGTCGTCAGCGAATCGACCGCCTCCGCCAGTTCCGGCGCACCGAGATACCAGGCGGTGTGCAGCGCTTGCGCGAGGATGCGCGCGGCACGTGGTGGCTCGGACCCGCGCACTGCGGCGGCCGCGCCGAGCAGCAGTCGGTGTGCCGAAAGCGGCTTGCCCGCACCGAATTCCGCGACTCCGCGGACGAGATCGAGCCGCGCCAGCACCAGCTGATCGGTCGTCTGCGCGGCCGCGCGTTCGGCCAGTTGCCTGGCCAGATCGGGCAACCCGGTTTCGCCCGCGGTCTCGGCGGCGAGCACCAGCCTGCGCACCCGATCCGCCGCGTCGGTGCTCAATCCTGCCGCACGTTCGTAGGCCGCGACGGCACCGTGATAGCCGCTACGTTCGCGCGCCCGATCGGCGGTGTGCTCGAGCGCGGCGGCCGTCGTTTCATCCGGGCCCGTTGCCGCCGAGGCGAGGTGCCAGGCCCGCAGGTCAGCGTCTTCATCCGAGGTCAGCGCCTCGGCGAGCGCGCGGTGCGCGGCGAGGCGCTGAGTCAAAGGCGCACCCTGATAGATCGCCGAACGCAGCAACGGATGGCGGAAGCTCAACGTCCGGCCGTCACTGTGCACGAGCCCGGCGTCTTCGGCCGGGGTCAGATCGGACAGGTGCGCGTCGAGCGCGGCACCCGCGCGCAGCACCGTGCCGAGGTCGGCATTGCTCGCGGCCGCCGCGATCAGCAACAGCAGCCGGGTCGCCGCGGGCAACCTGCTCGCCTGACCGTGGAACGCGACCTGTAGCCGCTGCGTCAACGGCAGCGGATTCGCCCCCGCCCCAGGCGATTCCGCCGCGAGCACCGCGGGTAACTCCCGCAAGGCCAGCGGATTGCCGCCCGCCTCGCTGAGCAGCCGATAACGCAGCACCGGTGACAAGTCGGGGTCGTGGCTGTCCACCAGGGCGGCGGCCGCATCCGGCGGCAGTCCGGTCACGATCAGCTCGGGCAGCCCCGGCGCCGGGAAAACGTCCGCCCCCTGACGGGTCGCGAAGATCATCACCACCCCCTCCGCGTCCAGCCGTCGCGCCGCGAACAGCAGCGCCTCCGCGGTCGCGCGATCGAGCCAGTGCGCGTCATCGATTAGGCAGAGCAGCGGCCCGTCGGTCGCCTCCTCGGCCAGCAAGGACAACACCGCGAGACCGATCAGCAGCCGATCGCCCGGATCCGGTTGCGCCAGGCCGAAAGCGCCGCGCAACGCGTCGCGCTGCCGGTCGGGCAGGGTGTCCAGCAGCGCGATACCCGGACGCACCAGCAGATGCAGTCCGGCGAACGGCAATTCGGCCTCGGATTCGATGCCCGCGCTGCGCACCGTCGGAATGCCCTGGGCGGCCGCGTAATCCAGCAGCGCCGTCTTGCCGATCCCGGGTTCGCCGCGCAGCACCAGCGCGCCGCTGTGCCCGTCGCGTGCCGCAGCGAGAAGCCGATCGATGTGCGCTTGTTCGGCTTGACGTCCCTGGAGCATGTCCACACCGTATCGGTCAGCTGGACGACCGATCAGTGGTCGGCAAGCGCGTGCCCGGTCATGCCGTGTCGTACGCGGATGATATAGCGATCGGCTACTAAGGTCTGGGGCTATGGGGTCGAATGTGAAAAGGACTGTCCAGGCATTGGCGGGCGTCGCCATGACCTGTGCGTCTGTTGCTGCCCTCGCGCCGACGGCGGATGCCGAGGTAATCAGCATGCCCCCGCACGAGAAGTCGTTCGTCCCGCCGGGTGACGGCGCGAAGAAGTTCACCATCGGCAGCCGGGAGGAGTACATCTACCGGATCCCGCCGCTGAACTTCATGGGGACCACCCGCGAGGCACTGGTCAGTTCGATCGGCTACGGAAGGGTCGAGGGGGCCTCGGCGGGCAAGCTCCGGATCGGATATCACGTCGGCTGCGCGGTGACCATCGGCGCCGGCACCTTAGGCGCGACGCCCGACCTGGTCATCGGCCAGTCGCCGAGCGTCAATCCGAACCCGGTCGCCACCCTGAATCTCGCCCCTGGCGAGGTCGGCGAGGTAGCAATTGCCGAGAAGGACATGATTCCCGGCAAGTTGATCCAGCTCAGCTTCCGCGATTTCCATATCAAGGTGAATTCGTGCACCGGCCCGGTTACCCTCCGGCAATACGCATACGTCGATTACAAATCCCCCGAGGTCGACGATTCCGGGGCGGTCTTCGGCGAACCCACCTGGCTCTGACCGGCTGAATCCCGCGCCGTCCGACCTGGTCGAAACGGCCTACCTGATTGAAACAGGCGTTGTTCATTAACGCTGTTCACCGCGCGCTCGATGATTCGAGTAGTCGAGTACGCGGGTTTCATCAGGAATCCGGCGGGAGGATCTGGTCCATGAAACGCCTGGTCGTATGTTGTGACGGCACTTGGAAAGCGGAGTCCAGCACCACGGTCTCCAACATCATCAAAATCGCGCAGACCATCCGCTACGACGCGGCCGGTCCGCAGGGTGAGACGATCCCGCAGTGGGTCACCTATGTATCGGGCCCCGGTGCCCGCGGCTTCCTGTCCGATCGGCTGATGGGCGGCGCGTTCGGGCTCGGCCTGGAGGCGAACCTGTCCTCCGCGTACTGGCACCTGGCGCTGAATTGGCAGCCGGGCGACGAGATCTACATCTTCGGGTTCAGCCGCGGCGCGTTCACCGCGCGCAGCCTCGCCGGCCTCATCGACCGCATCGGGATCCTGACGCCCGAGGCCATGATCAACGGCAAATACCCGGAGGCGCTGAAGATCCATCAGCAGGTGGCGCCCAAAGACGGGACGACGCCGCAGGCGTGGGTGGACTTCCGCAAGCACAACTGCCACAAGAACGTGCCGATCATCAACTTCCTCGGGGTCTTCGACACCGTCGGCGCGCTCGGCGTGCCGGGACTGACCTCGCTGCGCTACAAGTTCCACGACGTCAAGCTCGCGCCGAGCGTGCACTGCGCGCGGCAGGCGCTGGCCATCGACGAGCGGCGGCGCAACTTCGAGCCGTGCCTCTGGGAGGTGCCGGTCGAGCCGAACGTGAAGTACCGCAGGGGATTCCAGCGGGTCAAGCAGGTGTGGTTCGAGGGCGTGCACAGCGACATCGGCGGCGGCTACGCCGAATGCGGGCTCTCCGACATCACGCTGCGCTGGATGGTGCGCGAGGCGGAATCGGTCGGGCTCGCCTTCGATCGCGACCGGCTCGACGAGCTGTCCAAGACCTGCCAGGCCGTGGATGCGAAGCGGCACATGCGCCCGCATCCGTCGCTGGGCCTCGGCTACCGCTTCCTGAATGTGCTGCGCACCGTGCGGCATCCGCGCAGCCCGCGGTTCTACCTGGACTCCTGGCGACGCCTGGCCAACGGGCACGAGCAGGGCATCCGGCTGGCCTCGGTGGTCAACGAGAACGCGGACTACCGCCCGCCGAACCTGCGCCGCTGGCGCGCCCGGTTCGGCGGGATGTTCCCGGAGGAGCTGCTGGAGAAGGTCAGCCCGGTCTCAGCGCACCAGCAGTGCGACGGGCAGCCGGCCGAAGAGCTTCTCCAGTCGAGCCCGGCCCTGGAAGGTGTGGCCGGTTAACCGGTCCGTCCAGGTACCCTGCGGCAGGTCGAGAGTCGTGTCGCCCCAGCCGGTTTCGGCGAGGTCGACGCTGTGCCTGGTGGTCGCGACGATCACCTCGGGGGCCGCACCGACGCGGCCCCTGGCATAGGACACCAGCCTGCTCGCCTGCTCGCCGATGGCGAACAGCGGCAGGTAGGTGCCGCCGACGAAGCAGTCGGGGCGTTCCCGGCGCAGCCACAGCGCGTACGCGACGATCCACATCTTCGCCGCGCCGGTGGTGTCCAGCGCCGGTGTGCCGGTGAGGGATTGCAGCATGCCGGTGCGGACCGCGAAGTCCACCGGGCGCCGGTTGTCCGGGTCGACGAGGGAGTCCTCCCACAGCTCGCACCCTTGGTAGATGTCCGGGATGCCGGGGCCGCAGAGTTGGAGCAGCTTCTGCGACAACGCATCCGACCACGCGTGCGGCGCCAGCTCGTGCACCAGGTCGCCGAGTTCGGAGCCGACCGGGCCGTCGATCACCGCGTCGATCCAGGTGTGCACCGCGGTCTCGAACTCGGAATCCGGTTCCTCCCAGGAGGATTTGGTGCCCGCCTCGCGAATCGACTTCTCCGCGAACTTGTGCAGCCGCTCGCGCAGGCCGGGCACCGACGCCGCCGGGCGGCCGTCGGCCGGCCAGACGCCGAACATGTTCTGCAACAGGAACAATGTGGTCGCGCCGTCCGGTCCCGGGGTCGACTCCTCCCACGACTCGACGTTCTGCGCCCACGTGTCGGCGGCCTGGGAGAGCACGCCGATGCGGGCGCGCACGTCCTCGCCGCGCTTGGTGTCGTGGGTGGACAGCGTGGTCATGGTGGCCGGCCAGCGCTGCGCGCGTTCGCTGTTGGACAGGTGGAACTCGTTGAGCGAGTGCGCGAATCGGGCTGGATTGCCGCCGACCTCTTGCAGCGAGACCAGCCGGGCGGCCTGGTAGAACATGGTGTCCTCCACCGCCTTCGCGGTGACGGCACCGCAGACCTGGCTGAACCGCACCGCGGCCTCGCCGTCCGCGGCGAGCGCGGCGACCAGCACCGCCAGCGGCGCGGTGAGTTCGCTGTTGCGCTTCTCCACCTCGGCGATGACGGCGGCGATCATGCCGGCCAGCGGCGCGTAGTCGGCCCGGTACACCGGCATGAACGCGAGCACCTCGATGGTGGCGTTGGTCATCGCCATGGTGTCGAAGCTCTCGGCGCCCGCGTCCCGCTTGATCGCCGCGACCAGGCGCCGAACCTCCGGCGCCAGAATGCTTTCCGCGACGGCCCGCTTGATCCGGTGCTCGGTCTCGCCGATCCAGGAGCGGTCGCTGCCGTGCCCGGCGACCTGCTTGGACAACTCGGTCAGCGCCTGCTCGCCGTCCGGGTCGATGAGCACGCCGCCGAGGTCGGCGAGCGCGTCGTAGCCGGTGGTGCCGTCGACCGGCAGGGTCGAGTCCAGCGGCTCCCGGTTGGCCAGGATCTTCTCCACCAGCAGCAGCCGGTTCGGGCCGATCAGCCTGCGCACCCGCGTGAGATAGGCGGCGGGATAGGACAATCCGTCCGGATGGTCGATGCGCACGCCGTCGATCAGGTCGTGTTCACACCAGGCGGCCAGCTCGCGATGGGTGGCCTCGAAGACCTCTTTGTCCTCCTGCCGGACCGCGGCGAGGCTGCTGACCGCGAAGAACCGGCGGTAGGTGCAGACGCCGGCCTTCCAGCTCACCAGGCGATAGTGCTGCTTGTCGTGGATGCGCAGCGCGTTGTCGCCGTCGGTGCCCTGCGCGATGGGGAAGCGCAGATCATGCAGGGCCAGCATCGGTTCGGAGCCGGATCGGTCGACCGTGAGCGCGGCCGGGTCGTTCTCGCTCTGCAACACCGGCAGGGCCAGGCGGCCGCCCGCGCCGTTGGCCGAGCTCCAGTCGATGTCGAAGTAGTGCGCGTACGCGGACTCCCGGCCGTTGCGCAGCACATCCCACCACCACGCGTTCTGCCGCGGATCGGCCACGCCGACATGGTTGGGTACCAGGTCGACGATCAAACCCATGCCGCGGCTGCGCACTTCGTCCGACAGCGCCTTGAGCCCGGCGGGCCCGCCGAGCGCGGCCGACACGGTGGTGGGGTCGGTGACATCGTAGCCGTGCGTCGAGCCGTGCGCCGCGGTGAGGATCGGCGACAGGTACAGGTGCGAAATACCCAGCTGCTGTAGGTATTCCGCGATGGTCCTGGCATCGCTGAAGGTCAGTGCGTCCGGGCGCAACTGGAGCCGGTAGGTGCTGCGGACCGTGGTCGGCCTGGCCGGGGTGCGGCGCATCGAGAGGGGATCGGTCACGTGCGTCTCGGTGGATTCCGGTGTGGTCATGGGCGTTCCGGTCATCCGGCGTGACGCAGGACCAGCAGACAACGGGATTCGATCGGCAGGGTGGCCGCCGCAGGGTAGCTCGCGTCGGT
Source organism: Nocardia sp. NPDC051756 (assembly GCF_040681495.1). Taxonomy (NCBI): domain Bacteria; kingdom Bacillati; phylum Actinomycetota; class Actinomycetes; order Mycobacteriales; family Nocardiaceae; genus Nocardia; species Nocardia sp. NPDC051756. Next base: position 57,705 of record NZ_JBFAYV010000016.1, read on the forward strand.
CAGTCCGGTCGGGGTCGAGCAGTCGAGTGCGACCGCCCACTGGGTTCCGTAGTCGGAATTGGGCAGGGTGAAGTCCATGGCCTCGTCGTGCGCGTTGAAGCACAGCAGGAACGAATCGTCGGTGATCCGTTGGCCGCGCGGGTCCGGTTCGTGAATGCCCTTGCCGTTCAGGAAGACCGTGAGCGACTTGCCGAAGCCGCTGTCCCAGTCCGCCGTGGTCATCTCCGCGCCCTCCGGGGTGAGCCAGGCGATATCGCGCGCGCGGTCCTTCGAACGCACCGGCCTGCCGTCGAGGAAGCGACGACGCCGGAAGATGGGGTGCTCGGTGCGCAACGCGATCACGTTGCGGGTGAATTCGAGCAGGTCCGAATTCTTCTGCATCAGTGACCAATCCATCCAGGCCAGCGGGGAATCCTGGCAGTAGACGTTGTTGTTGCCGTGCTGGGTGCGGCCCATCTCGTCGCCGTGCGCGAGCATCGGCACGCCCTGGCTGAGCACCAGCGTGGCCAGCAGGTTGCGGCTCTGCCTGGCCCGCAGCGCGAGGATTTCCGGATCGTCGGTGTCGCCCTCGACCCCGCAGTTCCAGGACCGGTTCCAGCTCTCGCCGTCGCGGTTGTCCTCGCCGTTCGCCTCGTTGTGTTTCTCGTTGTAGGACACCAGGTCCCGCAGGGTGAACCCGTCGTGCGCGGTGATGAAGTTGATGCTCGCGCTCGGCCTGCGCCCGGTGGCCTCGTACAGATCCGAGGAGCCGGTGAGCCGGGAAGCGAACTCGCCCAGCGTGGCCGGCTCGCCGCGCCAGTAGTCGCGCACGGTGTCGCGGTACTTGCCGTTCCACTCGGTCCACAGGCCGGGGAAGTTGCCGACCTGGTATCCGCCCTCGCCGACATCCCACGGCTCGGCGATGAGCTTCACCTGGCTGATCACCGGATCCTGTTGCACCAGATCGAAAAAGGCGGACAGGCGGTCGACGTCGTGCAGCTCGCGGGCCAGCGTGGCGGCCAGGTCGAAGCGGAAGCCGTCGACGTGCATGTCCAGCACCCAGTAGCGCAGCGAGTCCATGATCAGCTGCAAGGTGTGCGGGTGCCGCACGTTCAGGCTGTTGCCGGTGCCGGTGTAATCCATGTAGTGCGAAGGGTCTTCGTCGAGCACGCGGTAGTAGGCGGCGTTGTCGATGCCGCGGAAGCCGATGGTCGGCCCGCGATGGTTGCCCTCGGCGGTGTGGTTGTAGACCACGTCGAGGATCACCTCGATGTTCTCGGCGTGCAACGCGCGCACCATCGCCTTGAATTCGGTCACCGCGGAGTCGGCGCGTTTGATCGCGGCGTACTCGTTGTGCGGGGCGAGGTAGCCGAAGCTGTTGTAGCCCCAGTAGTTTCGCAGGCCCTGATCGAGCAGCACGCTGTCGTGCAGGAACTGGTGCACCGGCATGAGCTCGATCGCGGTGACGCCCAAGCCTTTCAGGTGATCGATGATCGCCGGATGCGCGATGCCGGAATAGGTGCCGCGCAACTCCTCCGGGACGTCGGGGTGGGTCGCGGTCATGCCCTTGACGTGCGCCTCGTAGATCACCGTCTCGTGGTACGGGCGGTTCGGCGCGCGGTCGGTGCCCCAGTCGAAGTACGGGTTGATCACCACGCCGGCCATGGTGTGGCCGAGCGAGTCCAGGCCGTGCGTGTACAGCGACGGGTCGTTGTCGAATTCGCCGTCGAACGCCTTGCCGTACGGATCGAGCAGCAGTTTGCTCGGGTCGCAACGTAATCCGTGGTCCGGGTCGTAGGGACCGTGCACGCGGAATCCGTAGCGCTGACCGGGTCCGACCGCGGGCAGGTAGGCATGCCACACGTACCCGTCGACCTCGTCGAGCGGCACCCGGGATTCGGTGCCGTCCCGGTCGATCAGGCACAACTCGACGGCGTCGGCAACCTCGGAGAACACCGAGAAGTTGGTGCCCGCCCCGTCGTAAGTCGCGCCGAGCGGGTAAGCGGTGCCGGGCCACACACCGAGTGGTGTCGCGTCACCGGACGCTGCGTCGGGCTGAGCCATAGCAACGACATTAGCGGCAGCGGCCTATAACTCGGAGCGGGTGGTTGCGACCGGGCGGGTCAGCGAGGGCTGGTCAGGTGTCCAGCCAGCACTTCGGATAGCCCGGTGCTACGGCCTGATGGGCCTGGTCTGCCCAGCACGGCGCGTTGCGGGCAGGCGGGGAGACCGGCCGGGTAGCGGTCCTGGTAATCCCGCAGCAATGCCAGGGCGCGTGGCTCTCGGCTGCGGATCGATCGCCCCTAGCCGGGCTGCACGAGGGAGCGTCGCCACGTCTGGCCGATCAGATCGGCGCCCCAGCTGTGGTGCGGACTTTCCTCGGCCAGTTCGAAACCGGCGCGCTGGTAGATGTGCCGGGCCGAGGTGAGGACGTCGTTGGTCCACAGCACCATCTCCTCGTAGCCCGCGGCGGTGGCGAAGCGCAGGCATTCCTCGACCAGCGCGGCGCCGATGCCGAGGCCGCGCGCGGTGGGCTCGACCAGCAGCAGGCGCAGGCGCGCGGTGGTGTCGTTCTCGGCGACGCAGAAGACGCTGCCCACCGGTTCGCCGCCGGATTCGGCGATCCAGGCGTGCTCGCGCTGCTCGTCGTGGGACGCGAGGTAGTCGGCGACGATGCGCACGATCAGCTCCTCATACGTTCCGTCCCAACCGTATTCGTCGGTGTAGAGGCGGGCGTGCCGTTCGATGACCCAGCCGTAGTCGCCGGCCTTGGGCTCCCTGATCACGAAAGGGGGCGCGGCCACCGCGTTCGCGGGGTGGTCCAGGATCTGCTGGATGGTCTGCATGGCGGTGACCAGGCGGGCGCGCGCGGCCGGTGGTTTGGCGTTGAGCAGGTAGCCGATCTCGGCGCTGGAGCGTTGGTCGAGCACCGCGGCAATTTCCTTGCCGCGGGCGGTGAGTCGCACTTCTTGGCGACGGCCGTCGCTGCTCGACCGGTTGCGCTGGACCAGGCCCGCGTCCTCGAAGCTGGCCAGGATGCGGCTCAGGTATCCGGCGTCGAGATCCAGGGTCTGGCGCAGGGTTACCACCTCGACGGTCCCGGAGTGGGCCAGTTCGAACAGGATTCGCGCCTCGGTGAGCGAATACTCGCTGTCCAGCAGGCCTTCGCGGAGCACGCCGATGACCCGGGTGTAGCGGCGGTTGAACTCGCGGACTGCGGCGATATCCGTGGCGGCGACGGTGGTCACGACGGCTCCATTCGTGCGGTGATCGTTGACTCAGTCAAAGAATAACTCCGGAGGCCCGCCGGGTGGCGGAAATCGGCGGGGACATCTTTCGCGCGCAGCTCCGGTGGTAACTTGAACGGTGTTCAAGCCTGCCGTTGTTCGACCGCGAGGATTCCTGTGGCACTGACCCTTGACGAGATCGCCGCCATCGATGCGAAGCATGTCTGGCACCCCTATGGCGGATTTCCCGCGACGACCGAGCCGCTGGTCGTCGCCGAAGCATCCGGCACGCGGCTGACGCTGGCCGACGGGCGCGAGGTCATCGACGGCATGAGTTCGTGGTGGGCGGCCATTCACGGGTATCGGCACCCGGTCCTGGACGCGGCGCTGGTGGCGCAGTCGCAGCGGATGAGCCACGTGATGTTCGGCGGACTGACCCATGAACCTGCGGCGCGGTTGGCCGAACTGCTGGTCGAGCTGACCCCCGATGGTCTGGACAAGGTGTTCCTGTGTGACTCCGGTTCGGTGTCGGTCGAGGTCGCGGTGAAGATGTGCCTGCAATATTGGCGCGCGCTCGGCCGGCCCGGGAAGCGGCGGCTGCTCACCTGGCGCGGTGGGTATCACGGCGACACGTTCACGCCGATGAGCGTGTGCGATCCGACCGGCGGCATGCATTCGCTGTGGACCGATGTGCTGGTCGACCAGGTGTTCGCGCCGATGCCGCCGCGCGAATACCGCGCCGAATATGCGGCCGAGCTCGAGCGCATGATCAGCACCAACGCCGACGAACTCGCCGCGGTCATCGTGGAACCGGTCGTGCAGGGTGCGGGCGGGATGCGCTGGCACCACCCGCGGTACCTGACCGATCTGCGCAGGCTGTGCGACGAGCACGGGGTGCTGCTCGTCTTCGACGAGATCGCGACCGGATTCGGCCGCACCGGAACGTTTTTCGCGGCCGATCAGGTCGGGTTGCGCCCGGACGTGATGTGTGTCGGCAAGGCGTTGACCGGTGGTTACCTCACCCTGGCCGCCACGCTGTGCACCGCGTCGATCGCCGAGACGATCAGCGCGGGGCACGGCGGTTTGATGCACGGGCCGACCTTCATGGGCAACCCGCTGGCCTGCGCGGTCGCGGTCGCCTCGCTCGAACTGCTGACGGCGGGGGATTGGCGAGGCGACGTGGCGCGGATCGAATCCGGGCTGGAAGCGGGGCTCGCGCCGTTGCGCGGGCTGCCCGGTGTCGTCGAGGTGCGGGTGCTCGGTGCGATCGGTGTGATCGAACTCGACCGTCCGGTGGACATGCGCACCGCGACCGATGCCGCCGTCGACGCCGGGGTGTGGTTGCGGCCGTTCCGGAATCTCGTCTACACCATGCCGCCGTTCATCAGCACCGACGCGGACGTCGCGGCGATCACCGCCGGGATGCGCGCCGCGGTCGCGGCGCAATCTCGAATTGCGGTGTAGCTCAGGCGATCCAGGGCGGCACGACCAGGTTGTCGCTGCCTGGCACGCCGGCTTTGGCGCCGGCCTGTGCCGTGACGATCGCGGTGAAGCCTTCGTCGCCGGTGCTCACCTGGCGCAACATGTTTGCCGGGAGGATGACCGTATCGCCCTCGGCGGCAGTGAGTTTCGTGCCGTCCAGGTCGATGGTCGCGCGGCCGGCAACGAGGGTCCAGATCTGTTCGGTGTCGATGTAGTGGACCGGGCCCGCCTTGTCCGCGGGTACTTCGACGCGCCACAGCGCGAGCGAGCTTCCGCCTTGGGTGGGGGAAACGAGGGTGGTCATGACGCCGCTGGGGGTTTCGGTGCGGCGGGTTTCGGTGTGTTGGATGACGGTCATGCTCGGTCACTCCGTAAGATAGACAATGAAGTTGTCCATATAGTCAATGAGGTTGTCCAATATGTCAAGTGATTCCGGTGGGTACGAGCTGCCGTTGCGGATGCTGCTCGGGTTTCGCGCCGTCATCGATGAGGTGCATGCCGAGTTGGTCGAGCACGGGCATGCCGAGCTGCGGCCGATGCATGGGTTCGTGTTCCAGGCGGTCGGGCGGGTCGGTGGGCCGTATGGGTGCACCGCCGCCGACCTCGGCCGCGCGCTCGGGATCTCGAAACAGGCCGCGGGCAAGCACATCGAGGCGCTCGAGCGGCTCGGGTATCTGCGGCAGGGGCACGATCCGAACGATGCGCGGCGCAAGGTCTACACGTTGACCGACCGCGCGCTCGACATGCTGAATCGGTCCGCCGAGATCTTCGACCGGATTCATGAGCGCTGGGCGCGTCAATTGGGTGCGGAACGGCTGGCGCAACTCGAGCAGGATCTGCGCACGGTGACGCCCGGTGAGGTGTTTCGTTTCGATACCCCGAACTGGTTCGGTGGGTGAGTCCGGTGCTGGGCATATGCACCTTGAACGGTGTTCAAGTATGCTCCGGAGCTGTGACTACCGATCCATTGAGTTGGTTGGACGAGCGCGCGTCCGCGCGAGTCGCCGCCGGGCTGCGCCGTGAACTCCGTCCCCGGGCGGCGCGGTCGCCGTCGATCGACCTCGCCTCCAACGACTATCTCGGGCTGGTCCGGCATCCCGAGGTGATCGACGGTGCGATCGAGGCGGTGCGGCGGTGGGGCACCGGATCGACCGGGTCCCGGCTCGTCACCGGAACCACCGCCGAGCATGCGCAGTTGGAGACCGAGCTGGCCGAATTCGTCGGCGCCGAAGCGGGTCTCGTGTTCGCGTCCGGCTATGCCGCGAACCTCGGTGTGGTCACGGCGTTGGCCGGGCGCGGGGCGTTGGTGGTGTCCGATGCGGGCAGTCATGCGTCACTTGTGGACGCGTGCAGGCTTTCTCGGGCGCGCGTGGAGGTTGCCGCGCACGGTGATGTCGACGCGGTCGACCGGCTGCTTGCCGAGCGGACCGAGGAGCGGGCGTTGGTGCTCACCGATTCGGTGTTCAGCGCCGATGGTGATCTCGCGCCGCTCGTCGAGTTACACCGGGTTGTCCGGGCGCGGGGTGCGGTGTTGATCGTGGACGAGGCGCATGGGATCGGCGTGCGGGGCGATGGTGGGCGTGGGCTGGTGCACGAGCTGGGCCTGGCCGGGGAGCCTGACCTGGTGATCACCGCGACGTTGTCCAAATCTCTTGCCGCGCAAGGTGGGGCGGTACTGGGCAGTGAGCGGGTGCGGGCGCATCTTATCGATTCCGCGCGGACCTTCATCTTCGATACCGGACTCGCGCCCGCGGCTGTCGGTGCCGCGCGGGCGGCGCTGCGCGTGCTGCGTCGCGAACCGGAACTCGCCGGCCGGGTGCTGGAACGTGCTGCCGACATCGCGCGGATCGCGGCCGTGCCCGTGCCGGATTCGGCGGTGGTGTCGGTGGTGCTCGGGAAGGCGCAGATCGCCTACGACGCGGCGCAAGCATGCCGGGTGCACGGACTCGATGTCGGTTGTTTCCGCCCGCCGTCGGTGCCCGAGGGAACTTCGCGGCTGCGACTCACTGCGCGCGCCAACTTGACTCCGGCCGAACTCGACACCATCGCAACGGTTCTCGGCCAGGTGCTGGCAGCGGCGCGCGGACTGGACGTGGTGCGCGCATGACCGCGCCGACCTGCCCCGCGAGCAGGGGTCCGGTGCATGTGAGTATTGATGACGTGGCGATTGCAGGAGGTCGTGGGTTGCAGGAGGTGGCGGTATGAGCGTTCTGTTGGTGACCGGAACTTCCACGGAGGTCGGTAAGACCGTGGTCACGGCGGCCGTCGCCGCGTTGGCCATGGCCGAAGGCAGATCGGTGGCGGTGTGCAAACCGGGTCAAACCGGTGTCTCCCTGACCGAACCCGGCGACCTCGCCGAGATCGAGCGCCTCACCGGTGTCACTCGCACGGTCGAACTCGCGCGCTTCCCCGAACCGCTGGCGCCCGACACCGCCGCCCGGCGCGCGGGACTGCCCGAGCTGACCTTGGACGAAACCCTGTCGGGAATAGCCGAACTCGCCGACGCGGATCTCACACTGGTGGAAGGCGCGGGTGGATTACTGGTCCGACTCGGCGACTTCACGCTGCTCGACCTCGCCCAAAAACTCGACGCCCCCGTACTTTTGGTGACCGCCGCCGGCCTCGGCACCCTGAACCACACCGAACTGACCACCCGCGCACTGCAATCGGCCCGCGTACGGTGCGCCGGCCTGGTAATCGGCTCCTGGCCGGCCGAACCCGACCTCGCCGCCGAATGCAACCGCGTCGATCTGCCGCGCGTCACCGGAGTCGACCTCGTCGGCTCCATCCCCGCCGGTACCGGAACCTGGGACCGCGACCGCTTCACCGCCGCCGCACCCACCTGGTTCACCCCGACCTGGTCACCATTCACCTGAGTGCTGCCAGACAGAGTGCGACGAGTCAACGGCGTCGCGCTCCCTGCCCTCGCGCGAACTCACCGGCATGAGCCCGCGCGGCGGGCCGGTCAGCGGATGGTGTCGTCGGCGCGAGGCTGGATTGTGGAGGTGGGGACCAGGTTCCAGCGTTCGAGTTGCTTGCGTATCTGCTCGCTGGCGTCGATGTTGAGCGGGCCGCTGGTCCACATCGCGTAGGGGAGGTTGAGGAAGCGGCCCTCGGTGACGGCGCGGAGTTGGTTGATGCCCGGCTTGGCGCGCAGCGCGTCGACCTTCTGGGCGAAGGTTTGCGGCGGGTAGTCGACGAACATGATGGCGTCGGGGTCGGCGGCGGCGAGGCGCTCCCAGGAGACCCGGGTCCAGGTGTCGGGGACGTCGCTGAGCGCGTTACGCCCGCCCGCGGCATCCAGGATCGCCTGCGGCGCACCGAAACTGCCGCTGGACATCAGCGAGTCGGTGGCGCTGTCGAACAGGAAGATGGTCGGCTTGCGCTCGGCCTGCGGTGCACCGGACAGTGCCGCGAGCCGCCGATCCAGGTCGGCGGTGACCTCGGTGGCGCGGTCGGCCCGGCCGGTGATGGCGCCGAGGTTGGTCAGGTCGTCGCGCAGCGCGGTCCACGGTTCGACAATCCCGCGCGGGCGTTCCCCATTGTGCTGACGGCAGCTCTCGGTGAGCGTGTAGGCCGCGATCCCCGCCTTGCTCAACGAATCCGGAGTCAGATTCTTCGCCTCGTCATACCCATAGTTCCATCCCGCGACCATCACATCCGGCCCCTGCGCCAACACGGTCTCCCGCGAAGGATATTCCGGCGCAACAGATTTCAACTGATCGACCACGGGCCCATAATGCCTGCGCAACGTATCCGCATCCCGCTGCACACTGGAAACCGCGACAACCTGATCCTGCGCCCCGAGCGCCAGCGCCATCGAGATCATGTTCCCGTCATTGACGAACAATCGCTTGGCCGGCGTCGGAAACCGCACGTCCACATCACAATTTCGAACAGTGAGATCCCCAGCGTTCGCCTTCTCCGCACTACACCCAGCCACGGCCGCGGCTAGCGCAATCGCCACCAGTACTCGCACAGTGTGCTTCATTCATTCGCCTTTCGAGGTAATCAGCAGTTCAGGTAGCAGCCCGGCCGTCATGGCGCCGGCTCGCGGGGAGTGATCAAAAGATGCGGGGCTCCGGTTTCCGGATGTGGGACGCGGAGGGCGCGGACGCCGAAGACTTCGTCGACTACCTCGGGGGCGAGTGCGGTGGCGGGTGGGGTGAGGGGGTGGGCGGTGCCGTTGTGCAGCACCAGGATTCGGTCGCAGTAGCGGTCGGCCAAGGCCAGGTCGTGCAGTGCCATGACGACGGTGCGGTTCAGCGTGCGGGCCAGGGCGAGCAGTTCGAGGCGATGGGTGATGTCCAGGTGGTTGGTGGGCTCGTCCAGCAGCAGGATCGGGGTGTTCTGGACGAGGGCGCGGGCGAGGAGGACGCGTTGGCGTTCGCCGCCGGAGAGGCGGTGGACCGGGCGGTCGGCGAAGCCGGTCAGATCGACGGTGGCCAAGGCTTCTCGGACGACCTGTTGTTCGTGCGGGGAGCCGGCGCCCCATGGGGGTAGGTATGGCGTGCGGCCGAGTGCGACGACCTCGCCCGCGCGTAGGTCGGCGGGTGGGCGTTCGTCTTGCGCCACCATGGCGACGGTGCGCGCTCGGCGGCGTGCCGACATCTGGTGCAGGACTTGGCCGTCCGCGAGCACTTCGCCGCGCACGGGTCGCCGCACTCCGGCAAGCGTGTGCAGCAGTGTGGTTTTCCCGGTGCCGTTCGGTCCGACGATGCCGATCGTTTCGCCGGCCTGGATCGCGAGGGTCACATCGGTGACCACGGTCCGCCGACCGGCAGCGCAGGCGAGTCCGTTTACCTCTAATGTTCCAGCGTCACTTCGCGTCTCGACGGCATCGCCATCCGTGGCGAGGTGGCCATTGCTCTCTGCTCGACGGTTCATGATTCACCGAACCGGTAGCGCCGACGACCCATCAGAATCAAGAAGGCGGGCGCGCCGATCAGTCCGGTCAGCACACCGACGGGGATTTCCGTGGGACGGACCAGAATTCGAGTAGCAGCGTCGGCGACCACGAGGAACAGCGCTCCGCAGAGCGCGCAGGCGGGCAACAGCGCGCGGTGGCGCGGCCCGACCAGCAGGCGGGCGGCGTGCGGGACGACCAGGCCGACGAACCCGATGCCGCCGGACACCGCGACCAGCACCCCGACCAACACCGCAAGCAGCAGGAACAGTCCGATGCGCAGTTCCTTGACCGGAACCCCGAGGGACGCAGCGGTATCCGCGCCGACGGTCAGCGCATCGAGCCACCCACTCGCCATGAGCAGCGCGATCCCGGCCACCACGACCACGCTGAGCGGCAACGCGATTCGCGTCCAGTCCGCCCCCGCGAGACTGCCGAGCAACCAGAACAGCACCGACTGTGCCGCGGCCGGATCGGGACGGCGGAAGATGAGATAGCTGCTCAACGCGGAGAACGCGGATCCGAGCACCGTCCCGGTGAGCACCAACCTCAATGGCGTCAATCCACCCTGTGCGACCGCGATCAGGAACACCAACCCTGCCGCGACGAACGCCCCGGCCAACGCCCCGCCGGACAACGCCCACACCCCGGCACCGGCGAACAACCCCGAGGTGATGACCGCAGCCGCACCCACACCGGCCCCGGACGACACCCCGAGCAGATAAGGATCAGCGAGCGGATTCCGCACCAACGTCTGCATCGCCGCCCCGGCCAACGCCAACCCCGCCCCGACGATCGCCGCCAGGACCGTCCGCGGCACCCGCAACTGCCAAACGATGGTGTCGAGCCCGAAATCGGTAGGCGCTTGGCCGCTGACCCGATGCCGCAGCACCTCCAGCACCGAAGAAACCGGCAGCGTCTCCGCCCCGAACCCGGTCGCGAGAACCATCGCGCAGATCAGCAATACCCCGAGCAAGGGGAAGACGACGGCCGTGCGCACACGGCTCATGCCTCCACCTCGCTGGCGCTCGGTTCCGGCATGCGCCGAGGCGCGCTGGCACATGATTCGCTCGCTGCGCTCGCTCATCGGTAGTGCTCCACAGGCAAGTCGCGGCCTCTCCAGAGTTGTCCTGGCAGGGGAGGTCTGACTCTCGCCGGTGAGGGCGATCACAGTGGCGCGACCGTTCCGGGATTGCACCGGATTCTCGCACCCGCCAGGGATGACGGAGGAACTCTACCGGTCGGTCGGGTTAACCCCGCCGTCAGGGTTGCGCGTGGAATGGCGACCATCCACACCCTTACGTACGGTGGGATAGATGTCGCCGTTCGATGACCGGCACCCGTCCACTGTCACGGACTGGGACGACGCGCGACGCAAAGCCCGGCTACGGGACACCAGCCTGTGGCACGAGTGGAAGACGTTGCGCCGGACCAGGTCGGCAGTGCTGCGGGTGGTCGTATTGCTCGCTGCCGTACTCGTCGTTTTCGCCCAGTACCTGACCTTCGATGTCGAGCCGGAGCAGGCGCGCCTGGCGCGCACCGATCCCGCGATCCTGCCCGTCGCCGCCCCGGCCGATCCCAAGAACTGGGACACCGTGGTGGTGGACATGGTCGGCCTCGGCGGACTGGACGCCAGCTCGACCGCCGCCGCGCTGCCCTCGCTGCGCGGGATGGGCGTGGTCTGGGCGATCCGGTACGACAACGAAGGTATCGACACCAAGGTGATCGCCGACCTGATCGTGCGCGCCGCCGAGCTGTCCGGGCTGAAGAACGTCGTGCTGGTCGGGCACAGCATGGGCGGGGTGATCGCGCTGGAGGTCGCGAAACACATCCACCTCGACAGCGACCGCCGCCTGGTCGGCGTGATCCTGGACTGCACGCCGGTCGACCTGAACGCGGTCCGCCCGGAGAGCCGCGGCGCGGGCGAGGACATGGTGCGCTGGATGCGCTGGCTGCCCGGTGCGCGCGAGAGCAGGCTGCTGCGGCTCGCGGTGGAAACCTATGCGCGCCGGGATCGTTTCCTGTCCGACGGCGGCGGTGGCATACCGCCCGGCATCCGCTTCGCCGAGCTCGGCGAGGTGCTGCGCGAGGTATTGCGGGAGAAGATCTTCTCCCGCAACGCGGCCAGCAACGGCCTGATCGAGGCGCAATTCACCGCGATCGTGGCCGGCGGCGCGACGAACGATCTGCACGCGCTGGCCGCGCCTGCGGACGGAAAGCCGCGCCCCGCAATCGTTTTCATCCGGCCGCGGGATGCGGACCGGGACCGGGTGGTCGATGTCGAGTACTCGCATCGGGTGCTGATCGAGGAATCCGGCGGCGTGGATGGCACGCTGTCGGTGGTGCTCGCGCGAAACACCGGGCACGCCAACCCGATGCAGCGACCGAATGAGTACAACACGTTCATCGATCAGCAGATCCTGCCGTTCATCCAGCGCTATCAGGCGCAGGTGCGGGAGACGGCCGTCGCGGCCGCGCCGCGCTGATACGCATCGGGGCGCCGCGGTGAGCAGTTCGAACCAGGCTGAGACAAACGGTGTTCGGGCCGGTTTTGTCTTGTTTGAATCCGTCTATGTACCGACCACGCACGTTCCTGTTCGGCCGCCAAGGCCGCACCACCGCCGCATTGCTCGCCGTGGCAACCGTTGCGACCCTCGGACTCACCGGCTGCACCAGCAACGACAAGCCGGTCGGTCCCGTCGCCGCGGACACGCCACTGCCCGTTGAAGTTCCAGCTGGAACTACATTGGTCCTCGCCGACCAGTCCGAGCGCCTACAGCAGGTGCTGCGGATCTCCGGCGAGCTGGACAAGCTGCCGTTCAAGGCCGAGTTCGCCAATTTCGTCGGCGGCCCGGCCATTCTGGAGGCCTTCCGCGCCGAAGCCGCCGACGTCGCGTGGGTGGGCGACGTTCCGCCGATCCACGCGCTGATCGCCGGGCAGGACGTGCCGATCGTCGCGGCCTATCAGACCAGCCCGGCCGCACTGAAACTCGCTGTCGCGCCGGGTAAATCGGTGAGCACGCTGGCGGATCTGAAGGGCAAGAAGATCGCCTACGCCGAGGGCACCGCCCAGCAGGCGGCGGTGCTGCGCGCGCTGGACAAGGCCGGGCTGAAGCCGAGTGACGTGCAACTGATCCGGTTGCAGCTGGCCGAGTTCCTCGACGCCGTGCGCACCGCGCAGGTCGACGTCGCCCCGCTGATCGAGCCGAATGTCACCCGGCTGCTGCGCACTCCGGGCGCCTCGCTGATCCCGGACTCGCAGACCGAAGGCATCTACGGCGGCCTCGGCTACCTGTATGCGCGGCGCGCGGTGACGCAGGATCCGGCCAAGGCGGCCGCGACCCGCGCGCTGGCCGCCGCGTTCGTCCGCGCCAACCAGTGGGTCAACACGCACCAGGACGAGTGGGCGCGTAAGTACTACGTGGACAACCAGAAGGTCAGCCCCGAGGACGCGAAGCGCATCGTCGACTCGCTCGGCCAGTTCACCTTCCCGCACCTGGATCAGCAGCTCGTCGCCCGCCAGCAGGCCACCATCGACGCCATCGACAAGGCCGGTGAGCTGCCGAAGAAGGTGCAGGCGGCCAAGGGCTTCGACCTGCGCTTCGACGCCGCGATCACCGAGGCGGTCACCCAGAGCGGTGCCGCGTTCGCACCGAAGGAACGCTGATGGCGACCGTGGATGCCGGGGTATGGTACCGGCTCGGACACCGCACCGCACCGACGCTGGCCAAGCGCAGGCCCGCCCGGCCGCGACTGGGACCGGGACGGCCGATTCCGTTCGGCGCGGCCATCGGGCCGACGCTGCTGATCCTGGCCTGGGTGATCGGATCCGCCTCCGGCACAGTGGATCCGGAGACGTTGCCCGCGCCGTGGACGGTCGCCTCGACCGCCGGTGACCTGATTTCCGACGGCAGGCTGCAATCGAACCTGCTCACCTCGGTGCAGCGGGCCGGCATCGGCCTGGCCATCGGCGTGCTCGCCGGCCTGGTGCTCGCGCTCGTCGCGGGACTGAGCCGGATCGGTGAAGCGTTGGTGGACGGGCCGATTCAGATCAAGCGCGCGATTCCGACGCTCGCGCTGATCCCGCTGTTCATCGTGTGGTTCGGCATCGGTGAGGAGATGAAGCTGCTCGTCATCACGACGAGCGTGGCGATCCCGATCTATCTGAACACCCACGCCTACCTGCGCAGCGTCGACTCCAGATACGTGGAACTCGCGCAGACGGTGGGACTTTCGCGCTGGGGCTTCATCCGCCGGATCGCGTTGCCCGGCTCGCTGCCCGGTTTCTTCACCGGACTTCGCCTCGCGGTCACCATCGCCTGGCTGGCCCTGGTCGTGGTGGAACAGGTCAATGCCACCAGCGGCATCGGCTACCTGATGACCCAGGCCCGCACCTACGGGCAGATCGACGTGATCGTGGTCGGGCTCGTGATCTACGGCCTGCTCGGACTTTTCGGTGATCTCGCCGTGCGCGCGGTGGAAAGGAAGGCGCTGTCATGGCGACAGACATTGGGGGACTGAACGTCGTCCGGACGCGTGAGTTGCGTCGCGGGTTCGGCGAGCGAGTCGTGTTGCAGGACATAGATCTCGACATCGCCCGCGGGGAATTCGTTGCCCTGCTCGGCCGTAGCGGCTCGGGCAAGAGCACGTTGCTGCGGGCGCTGGCGGAACTGGACTACGACGTGCCGGGCTCGGGTGAACTGACCGTGCCCGCCGAACATGCCGTGGTGTTCCAGGATTCGCGTCTGCTGCCGTGGATTCGGGTGCTCGACAATGTGATCCTCGGACTGAGCGGGAGCGGTGCCGCCGAGCGTGGTCGTGCCGCGCTCGCCGAGGTCGGTCTGGCCGGGCGGGAAAAGGCTTGGCCCAGGCAGCTTTCCGGGGGTGAGCAGCAGCGGGTCGCGCTGGCTCGTTCGCTGGTGCGGGAGCCGGAGCTGTTGCTGGCCGACGAGCCGTTCGGCGCGCTCGACGCGCTCACCCGGATCAAGATGCACGCGCTGCTGCAAGACCTGTGCGCCAAGCACCGGCCCGCCGTCCTGCTCGTCACCCACGACGTCGACGAGGCGGTGCTGCTCGCCGACCGCGTCCTCGTGCTCGACGAGGGCCGCATCGCCGTCGACCAGCGCATCGATCTAGAACGTCCACGCAGGCACAGCGATCCGGGCTTCATCCGGCATCGGTCGCTGTTGCTCGCCAGTCTCGGCGTCGGTTCCACCGACCTGCCGGGCCGTCACGAAGAAGAGAAGCAAGCCTCATGAGTACTCCGCGTCAGCTCAGCCTCAACGCGTTCATCTACCCGTCCGGGCACCACGAGGCCGCCTGGCGGCATCCGGACAGCCAGCCCGGGCGCATCTATGACGTCGACTACTACCAGCAGATCGGCCGCACCGCCGAGGCCGCGAAACTCGACGCGGTGTTCTTCGCCGACGGGCCCGCGCTGCGCACCAACGTCAAGCACAACGCGGGTTCCGGACTGGAGCCGATCACCCTGTTGACCGCCATCGCCACGGCGACAACGCATCTCGGGCTGATCGCCACCGCATCGACCACCTACTACGAGCCGTACAACCTGGCTCGGCTGTTCTCCACGCTGGACCACATCTCGCGTGGCCGGGCCGGCTGGAACATCGTCACCACCGGAACCGACCTGGCCGCCGCCAACTTCGGTCTCGACAGGCATCCGGATCATGCCGAACGCTATGCGCGGGCACGGGAATTCGTCGATGCCGTGGTCGCGCTGTGGGACAGCTGGGAGGACGACGCGATCCTGCTGGATCAGGCGAACGGGGTGTACGCCGACCCGGAGAAGATCCACCCGATCGACTTCGTCGGCGAACACCTCAGGGTGCGTGGGCCTTTCAACGCCCCGCGTACGCCGCAGGGGTACCCGGTGCTCGTGCAGGCGGGTGCGTCGAACGAAGGGCGTTCGTTCGCGGGCAAATACGCCGAGGCGATCTTCACCGCGCATCAGCGGCTCGAGGACGCGCAGAAGTTCTATGCCGACATCAAAGCGCAGGCACAGGGTTTCGGGCGCAACCCGCAGCACGTCAAGATCCTGCCCGGGATCAGCCCGTTCATCGGTGATACCGAGGAAGCGGCCAAGCGGTTGGAGCGTGAGTTCAACGAGCTCACCGTGCCGGAATACGGTCTGACGCAACTGGAGAACATCGTCGGCAAGAGTCTGCGTCATCTGCCGCTCGACGAGACGGTCCCGGTGGATCTGTTCGACGACGCGGGGGATGTCACCGATAACGCCCGCAGCCGGTTGCAGGTCGTCGCGGGCATCGTGCAGCGGGAACGGCCGACGGTGCGCGGGCTGCTGCACAAGCTGGCCGGTGCGCGCGGACATCGGGTGTTCGCCGGAACGCCCGAGCAGGTCGCCGACACGATCGAGGAGTGGTTCCGCAACGGGGCCGCCGACGGTTTCAATGTGATGCCGCCGTACTACCCGGGCGGACTGGAAGTCTTCGCCGAGACCGTCGTCCCGATCCTGCAAGAACGCGGCCTGTTCCGCACCGAATACACCGGCACCACCCTGCGCGACCACTTCGGCCTCCCGCGCCCGGCAGGCCGGACCGCGCGCCAACCGGCCCTGGCCCAGTGAGCGGTCAGGGCACCGAAACCGACTGTCCCGCAGAAGTACCGGGTCCTCTGCTCCGAGCCTGCCGGGACCGTGTGTGGCGATTGCTTCGCTCTGTATGGCCCGGCCGGCAGAATGGGCTGCTGGTCGGCCCTGGCCCAGTGGAGCGGTGGGGGACCTCCGCCCTTAGCCTGACGACGAGGCTCTTGGGCATCGAAAGTGAGCACTCCACAATAGGTCTCCGCCCGGCGGCTCGCCCCGTGGTGGGTCTCCGCTCGGCTGCGGCGCGGTGAGCGCGGGCGTCGATACCCGGCCGCCGGTTCGGCTGCGGTCGCTCACCTGGACCGTGTTCGTCCCGATGGCGTTGTACGGCACCGGAGCCGGTGCTGCCTCGCCGATGTACGCGCTGCGCGCACTGGATCTCGGGGCCTCGATCGGGCTGGCCGGATTGCTGGTCGCGCTGAGCGGGCTCGGCATGGTCGTGGCCGATCTGCCGGCCGGCCGGATCGTGGCCCGGATCGGGGAGCGGGGTGCGATCGGGGTCGGTTCGGTGCTCGGCGTGATCGGGGTGCTGTGTGCGGTTGCCGCGCCGAATGTCTGGTTGCTGGCGGTAGGTCTGTTGCTCAACGGTGCTGCCGCGGCGGTGTGGGGACTGGCTCGTCAGTCCTACATCGTGGCGGTGGTGCCCGCGGCGGACCGTGGCCGGGCGATGTCCACGCTGGCGGGAGCGCATCGGCTCGGGTACTTCTGCGGGCCGTTCCTCGGTGCCGCTCTGGTGCATGCGATGGGGCCGAGCGGTGCGTTGTGGTTGCAACTGATCACCACGGTGCTGTCCGGTGCCGCGATGGTGGCCATCCCGTCGCCGGAGGGTGCGGACGCGGGCAGGAGTGGTCATACCCTGCGGTCAGTTGTCGTCGAAAACATCGGAGTGCTCGGCACTTTGGGGTCGGCGGCGTTGCTGATGGGTGCCGTGCGGGCGTCCAGGGTTTCCGTACTTCCGTTGTGGGCGGCGCACATCGGGCTCAGCGCATCGACCACGAGCCTGGTATTCGGCATCGCGGGTGCGGTAGACGTCCTGATGTCCTATCCGGCGGGCGTCTGGCTCGACCGGCGCGGCAGTCGAGCCACCGGCGTTCCGGCAATGGTGTTGTTCGCTATTGGTTTCGGCGTCCTGCCGTGCACCTCGACGATGCTCGGCATGGGTGCGGTCGCCGTGATCCTCGGCCTCGCCAACGGTGTCAGCAACGGCGTGATCATGACCGTCGGCGCCGACGCAGCCCCCGACGGACGCCGCGCCGAATTCCTCGGCGCCTGGCGCTTGACCCACGACATCGGCATGTTCGCCGGCCCGATCCTCGCCGGAACAATCAGCGCCATCGCCCTCCTGAGCATCTCGTCCCTCGCCCTCGCCGCCGCGGCAACCGCCGGTGCCGCCGCCACCTACCGCTGGTTCCCCGGCCAAAACCCCCACACCCGCCCCAAACCCCCTCTGCCCGAAGAAACCTGAACAGCCGCACACCTTCTGATGTCCCGCACATGGAATCGCATGCGAATCCGTATGCGGGAAATCAGGAGGTGTGCAGGGCATCAGAAAGTGTGCGGCGGTGCGTGCTGCGTCGGCCGTGTCGAGGCCGTCGCCATCCCGCCTCGGCAGTGCCGCGGGTGCGACGGAGTTGCCGCACGGTTTCTGATTTCCCGCACATGGAATTGCATGCGATTCCAGGTGCGGTGCGTCAGAAAGTGTGCGGCGTCGGAAGGCGTGCGGCGCATCAGGACGTGTGCGGCGCGTCAGAAGATGTGCTGCGGTCAGAAGGCGTGCGTTGCGTCAGGACGTGTGCGCTGATTCAGAGGCGTGCGGCGGGTCGGGGTGTTGTTCAGCGGACTCGGGTGCCCAGGAGTTGGCGGACGCCGGCGATGAAGAGTTGCAGGCCGAAGTCGAAACGGGCGGTGGGGTCGGGGGATTCGTCGAGGGGGGTGTCGTCTGCGGGGAGGGCGCCGGCGGAGTCCATTTGCATCCGGGACTGTTCGTCTACGGTCTGGCCGAGGACGTAGTACAGGAGGGTGAAGGAGGTCAGGTCGGCTTCGGGGCGGGGCATGCCGGCGCGGATGGCGGCGCTGGACATGCGTTCCCGGCCCTTGCTGGTGGTGAGCCTGGATGCGTATGTGGCGGAGACGAGTTCGGCGCCGTCGCGGTAGGCGAGCAGGCAGTCGCGCAGGCGGTGGGCCAATTCGCTGAGCTGGCCGGACCATTCGGTGGCCGCGATCGGGTCTTCCATGGGCAGCAGGATCTTGTCCGCGACCGCGCCGAGCAGGGCTTGCTTGTTGGGGAAGTGCCAGTAGAGCGCGCCGGGCTGCACCTGGAGTGAGCCGGCCAGCCTGCGCATGGTGAGGTCGGCGAGGCCGTACTGGTCGAGGATCGCGATGGCGCCGTCGACCACGTCCGCTCTGTGCAGTTGCACCCGAATTCCTTCCCGTCCGAGGGTGGCGCTCGTGGCCGCCTTCGTGGTTACGCAGGCTACCGGTTCGGCTCCCGGTGTTTTGACTCACTGTCGCGTCTACCCTAGCCTGAACACCGTTCAAGTTGCCCGGCCACCTCGGCCGACCGAAGGGATTCGTGCAGTGACCCAGGCTTCCGTCGACACCTCCATTCTGTCTATCGCCCGCGAGCAAGTCCTCGAACGCGGCGAAGGACTCACCCAGGAGCAGACCCTCGAGGTGCTCCGCCTCGGCGACGACCAGCTCGAAGAACTGCTGGCCCTGGCGCACGACGTGCGGATGAAGTGGTGCGGCCCCGAGGTCGAGGTCGAGGGCATCATCAGCCTCAAGACCGGCGGCTGCCCGGAGGACTGCCACTTCTGCTCGCAGTCCGGCCTGTTCCAGTCGCCGGTGCGCGCGGCCTGGCTCGACATTCCGAGCCTGGTCGAGGCGGCCAAGCAGACCGCGAAGACCGGTGCCACCGAGTTCTGCATCGTCGCCGCGGTGCGCGGCCCGGACGAGCGGCTGATGGCGCAGGTCGCGGCCGGCGTCGAGGCGATCCGCAACGAGGTCGACATCCAGGTCGCCTGCTCGCTCGGCATGCTCACCCAGGATCAGGTCGATCAGCTCGCCGCGATGGGCGTGCACCGCTACAACCACAACCTGGAGACCTCGCGTTCGCACTTCCCGAACGTGGTCACCACGCACACCTGGGAAGAGCGCTGGGACACGCTGCGCATGGTCCGCGAGGCGGGCATGGAGGTCTGCTGCGGCGGCATCCTCGGCATGGGCGAAACCCTGGAGCAGCGCGCGGAATTCGCGGCGAACCTGGCCGAGCTCGAGCCGGACGAGGTGCCGCTGAACTTCCTCAACCCGCGGCCGGGCACCCCGTTCGGCGACCTCGAGGTGCTGCCCGCCGCCGACGCGCTGCGTGCGGTCGCCGCGTTCCGGCTCGCGTTGCCGCGCACCATCCTTCGCTTCGCCGGCGGTCGCGAGATCACCCTCGGCGACCTCGGCGCCAAGCAGGGCATCCTCGGCGGCATCAACGCCGTCATCGTCGGCAACTACCTCACCACCCTCGGCCGGCCCGCCGAGGCGGATCTCGATCTGCTCGGCGAGTTGAAGATGCCGATCAAGGCGCTCAACGAAACCCTCTGAGTTGCCTCATGAGTAAGGTCATGGGCATGGACGAGCGCTACAACCCGTTCACCGGCAAACGGATCGTGCCCGGCCTCGAGGATGCCGTGCCCGCGGCCGCCGCGCTCGGCTTGGAGCCGCCGCGGTTCTGCGAGCAGTGCGGCCGCCGGATGATCGTGCAGGTGAGCCCCGACGGCTGGTGGGCCAAGTGCTCGCGGCACGGCGTGATCGACGCGGCCAGTCTGGAACTGCGCTAGTGGGCGCGTCGAAGCGTGCGCTGCGGGCCGCGGTGATCGTCGCGGTGGCGGTGATCGTGGTGAGCGCGCTCGGTGGCGTCGGGTGGGGTCTGCTCGCGCCGACCGAGCAGCTGTTCGTGGTCGAGCCGGGGCGCGGCGCGGTGCTGACCGGCGAGAGCGTGCATCAGTTCGACGCGGTGGCGATGTTCGTCTGCTTCGGCGCGGTGATCGGTGTGCTGAGCGCGGTCGCCGTGTGGCGGTGGCGCAGCGAGCGCGGGCCGTTGTTGCAGCTCGGCTTGCTGGTCGGTTCAGTGGTCGGCGCCGTGGTGATGGCGCGGCTGGGGGAGCAGGTCGCCGAGTGGTACCACGCGCGCCCGCACGATCCGCCGGTCGGGCAGATCGTCGAGCTGCCGACCGAGGTGGGCACCTGGCTCGCGCTGATCGTGCAGCCGCTGCTCGCGTCACTGCTGGTGTTGTTCTTCGCGGCGTTGAATTCGTCCGAAGACCTCGGCACCGGTACGGCCGTCGAGGCCGGAACCTACGATCCGGCAGGCGCGTTCGACCCCTACGGCGCCGCGTCGTACCCGGCGGGCACCGGCCCGGTCCCTTACGGTAGTTACGAACCGGCCAGGGAGGCCGGTTCCGGTTCGTTGCCGGAGACTCGTCCCCACCGCTGACGCGTTGTCCGAACCGTTGCCCGCGGGACGGCACAGGTGTACCAAATCAGCCTAGAATTAGGGGACACGCTGTGCGTTCAGAGAGGAACGAGTCGTGGCGTTCGTCGGTAGCGGGCTGGTGGTCGAGGAACTCGACGCCAAGTTCTGGCGAGTGGTCGAACCGCTCGTCTATCAAGGTGATTCCCAAGAATTCGTGATCCCCGCCGGGTTCCGGACCGACTTCGCCTCGGTGCCGCGGGCTTTCGTGTGGCTGGTGCCGCGCTACGGCGCCTACACCCGCGCGGCCATCCTGCACGACTACCTGCGCAGCTCACAGTCGGTGGGCATCGCCGACGCCGACGGCATTTTCCGGCGCTGCCTGCGCGAACTCGGTGTCACGGTGCCCCGCCGCTGGATGATGTGGGCGGCGGTGCGCCTGGCCAGCGGGCTGCGTGGCGCGACCCCCGGTGCCCTGGTCACCTGGGCCCTGATCGCGGTGCCCTCCGTTGCGTTCCTGGCGATTCCGGCGATCGTGGTCCAGGTATTCCTGGTGCTGTTCTGGTTGGTCGAGCTGCTCTGCTGGGGTATCGCCCGCGTATTCACCCGCACCACGACCCCGCCCCCACAGCCCCAGATGAAGACCGCCTGACCCGGTCTCGAGGTCGCCGATCTCGGCAGCCGATTCCTGCTGCACCGCAACGTCATCGAGATCCGCCGATGCGGGCGGAATAATTGGGTGGAGGGGATGTTGGGGTGGGGGTAGGTTCGTCGGGTTGGTTCGGATGGCTTGTGGAAGGGAGGTCCGGCGTGAGCGGGGATAAGGCGGCGGCGGATCTGCCGGTGGTGCGGGAGCGGGCTGATCTGGTGGCTTGGCGGCGGCGGGATGCGTTGCGGCGCAGTAGTGCTGCGCAGCCGGTGGCGAACAAGCGGCGGTATCGGCGGGGGAGTAAGCATCGGAACGCGAACGTCGATTCGTGAGTTCTGCGCCGCGGTGGTTCAGGTCGGTGGGCGCAGGGCGGCGAATTCGTCGGTGACGCGGATGCCGGAGTCGGTGTAGCGGTAGACGGCGGCGGGCCGGCCGCCCGCGCGGCCGGGGGCTCGGGTGTTGCCGGTGGGGGTGATTACCTTGCGGCGGGACAGGACTCGTTGCAGGTTAGTCGTGTCGACGTCGTAACCGAGTGCGGCGCAGTAGATTTCGCGCAGCGTGGACATGGTGAAGTCGGCGGGCGCGAGCGCGAACGCGATGTTCGTGTAGGAGAGTTTGGCGGCCAGGCGGGTGCGGGCGTGATCGACGACGGTGCCGTGGTCGAAGGACATGAGCGGCAGCGCGGAGAGCGGATGCCAGGCCGTGTCGTCGGGTAGCTGCGGGTCTGCTGTCAGCGGGACCAGGCCGAGATAGGCCGAGGCGATGCGGCGCGGGGCCGGGACGCGATCGGGGGCGCTGAAGACCGACAGCTGCTCCAGATGGGCCAGTTCGCGCACATCGACCTTCTCCGCGAGCTGGCGGCGGGCCGAGGTGTCGAGGTCCTCGTCGTCGCGCAGCCGGCCGCCAGGAAGCGACCAGGTGCCCTTCTGTGGGTCCAGCGCGCGCTCCCACAGCAGCACCGCCAATTCGGTCCGTTGCCCGGGTGGGCACCGACCGATTACCTCGTTTCCGGCATCGGCAGGGCTCGGACCTGCGGCGATGTTCGCGGGGAACCGGCGAACCTGGAACACCGCGGTGAGCGATTCGTGGATGGTGCTACTATGGGCCACGTTTTCGATTATAAGTCGAAAACCTGGTTTGGTGCGAATCGGCGGAGTAGCCACTCGCACGACGAAGGGAGCCATCATGGCGACGATGGGTGCGAAACTAGCGCCTCCGCTGATGGGGCAGGTGTTCGACGGGCCGTCGGGGTTCACCGGTGTCGAAGCAACCCCCGAGTGGGCACAGGAGATCAAGCGGCTGGCCCGCGAACGAAACGCGACGATTCTCGCGCACAATTATCAGTTGCCGGAGATCCAGGACGTGGCCGATCACGTCGGCGACTCGCTGGCGCTGTCCCGGATCGCGGCCGAGGCGCCGGAGGACACGATCGTGTTCTGCGGCGTGCACTTCATGGCCGAGACCGCGAAGATCCTCAGCCCCGCCAAGACCGTGCTGATTCCCGATCAGCGGGCCGGCTGCTCGCTCGCGGATTCCATCACCGCGGACGACTTGCGTTCCTGGAAGGCCGAATTCCCGAACGCGGTGGTGGTGTCCTATGTGAACACCACCGCGGAGGTGAAGGCGCTCACCGACATCTGCTGCACCTCGTCCAACGCGGTCGACGTGGTCGCCTCGATCGACCCGGACCGCGAGGTGCTGTTCCTGCCGGACCAGTTCCTCGGCGCGCACGTCAAGCGGGTCACCGGCCGGGAGAACATGCACATCTGGGCCGGCGAATGCCACGTGCACGCGGGCATCAACGGCGACGAGCTGACCGAGCAGGCGCGCACCCACCCGGACGCGGATCTGTTCGTGCACCCCGAATGCGGTTGCGCCACTTCGGCGTTGTATCTGGCGGGCGAGGGCGCGTTCCCGGCCGAGCGGGTGCACATCCTGTCCACCGGCGGCATGATCGACGCGGCCAAGCAGGTGCGCGAGCAGCGCGGTCAGGCGACCCAGGTGCTGGTCGCCACCGAGATCGGCATGCTGCACCAGCTGCGAAAGGCCGCCCCCGGCGTCGACTTCCAGGCGGTGAACGACCGGGCCTCGTGCAAATACATGAAGATGATCACCCCCGCGGCGCTGCTGCGCTGCCTGGTCGAGGGGCGCGACGAGGTGCACGTCGACCTGGAAACCGCTGCGCGCGGCCGTAATTCGGTGCAACGGATGATCGAGATCGGTACGCCGGGCGGTGGTGAATGACGCCGACCCCTGCCCTCGCGGCGGTGGTCGGACAGCGGTTGCGGAACGCACAGAGAGGCACGGGCGAATGACTCCAGTGTCGATCGACTGGGAGACCGAGGCCGATCTGGTGGTGATCGGGGGTGGCGTCGCGGGACTCACC
Organism: Nocardia sp. NPDC051756; assembly: GCF_040681495.1. Taxonomy (NCBI): domain Bacteria; kingdom Bacillati; phylum Actinomycetota; class Actinomycetes; order Mycobacteriales; family Nocardiaceae; genus Nocardia; species Nocardia sp. NPDC051756. The sequence goes on from NZ_JBFAYV010000016.1 coordinate 81,415, forward strand.
GCGGCGCGCACCGCGTCGCTGCGCGGGTTGCGGGTGTTGACGCTCAGCAAGGGCGGCGCCACCGACACGTCTACCCAGTACGCCCAGGGCGGGATCGCTGTCGTTGCGCCGGAAGGTGATTCGGTCGAATCGCACGTGCACGACACGGTCGAGGCCGGTGCCGGGCTGTGCGATGTGGACGCCGTGCGATCCATCGTCGAGGGCGGGCAGGCCGCGGTCGCGGCGTTGACCGACCTCGGCGCGGTCTTCGATCTCGGCCGGGACGGGCAGATTTCGCGGACCCGTGAGGGCGGGCACAGCACTCGGCGGATCATCCACGCGGGCGGCGACGCCACCGGCGCGGAGGTGCAGCGGGCGTTGAACGCGGCCGGGTTGCCGGTGCTGTTCGGCGCCGCGGCCTGCGAGATACTCACCGGGCCTGCCGGTGTGCAGGGTGTTCTCGCGGTGTCGGACAAGGGATTCGGCGTCGTGCACGCGCCGGCGGTGTTGTTGGCGACCGGTGGTCTCGGGCAGCTCTACGCGCTCAGTACCAACCCACCCGGTGCGACCGCCGACGGTGTCGCGCTGGCGCTGTGGGCCGGGGCCGCGGTGGCCGATCTGGAGTTCCTCCAGTTCCATCCGACCGTGCTGTACACGCCGGGTGGGCTCGGTCGTCGTCCGCTGATCAGCGAGGCGGTGCGGGGCGAAGGCGGCATTCTGGTGGACTCCGAAGGTGATTCGGTGACCGCAGAGGTTCATCCGCGCGGTGATCTGGCGCCGCGGGATGTGGTGTCGCGGGCCATCGCGGCGCGGATGCGAGCGCTCGGCACGGACCACGTCTACCTCGACGCGCGGGCGATCGACGGTTTCCCGCAACGGTTTCCGACGATCACCGCCTCCTGCCGTGCCGCGGGCATCGATCCGGGGACCGACCTGATTCCGGTCGCTCCGGCGGCGCACTATCAATGCGGTGGCGTGGTGACCGATCCGCACGGTCGCACGGCGGTGCCCGGGCTCTATGCCGCGGGCGAGGTTGCCCGCACCGGTCTGCACGGCGCTAATCGATTGGCGTCCAACAGCTTGCTCGAAGGTCTCGTCGTCGGCGAACGTGTCGGCGCGGCGGCGGCTGAACGGCTCGGCGAGCGAGTCCGAGTCACCGAGGTGCCCACCAGGGTCACCGAACGCGCGGATCGTGATGTGCTGCAACAACTGATGACCGACCACGCCTCGGTCGTGCGGGACCGCGCCGGTTTGGACGAGGCGATCAAGCGCATGAAAGATGCTGTGACGCAACGCGAGGCCGGGCGTGCATCGGACTCGGGCGAGCCAGGCGAAGCGGGCCGCACACTCGGCGGCGCGTTCGCGGGCGCTTCCGGGACTACCGGTGAACGCGGGGAGACCGCCACGCGCATCACGGCACTCGAGGACGCGGCACTCACCCTCACCGCGCGCACCTTGCTGCTCGCCGCCTCCGCCCGCACCGAAAGTCGGGGCTGCCACACGCGTTCCGATCACCCCGAGCCCGACGACCATCTCCGCCACAGCATGCCGGTAGTGCTGGACGAAGACGGTCGCCCACGGCTCGACCAATAGCCCGACCGGTGTCGGCGAGTGGCACACGGTGGCGGTGAAACACCCCGCCACGGTGTGCCACTCGACCCCGGTCGCACGTACGAGTAGATAGAGGAGTGGTTGATGGCTCTGGACAGTGAGTTGGACAAGGACGAGATAGTCGCCCTCATCCGGACCGCGCTCGACGAGGACCTGCGCTATGGCCCGGACATCACGACCGCGGCGACGGTGCCCGCCGACGCGGTGGTGAAGGCGTCCGTGGTGCCGCGGCAGCCGGGGACGGTGGCCGGGCTCGACGTCGGACTGCTGGTGCTGGACGAGGTGATCGGCGCGGGGAACTACGAGGTCACCGGCCGCGTCGCGGACGGAACCCGGGTCACCCCTGGGCGATCCGTGCTTACCGTGGTCGCCCCGACCCGCGGCCTGCTCACCGCCGAACGCACCATGCTCAACCTGGTCTGCCATCTCTCCGGCATCGCCACCGCCACCGCCGCCTGGGTCGACGAGGTTGCGGGCACGAACTGCAAGATCCGGGACAGCCGTAAGACGCTGCCCGGTCTGCGCGCGTTGCAGAAGTACGCGGTCCGGGTCGGCGGCGGGGTGAACCACCGGATGGGTCTCGGCGATGCCGCGCTGATCAAGGACAACCATGTCGTCGCCGCGGGGTCGGTGGTCGAGGCGTTGCGTGCCGTTCGCGCGCTGGCGCCGGACATCGCCTGCGAGGTCGAGGTGGACAGTCTCGAACAACTCGACGCCGTGCTCGCGGAAAACGTGGAACTCGTGCTGCTCGACAACTTCCCGCTGTGGCAGACCCAGGCCGCCGTGCAACGCCGCAACGCGGTGGCGCCGCAGACGAAGCTGGAATCCTCCGGCGGACTCGCCCTCGACGTGGCCGCGGAATATGCGGGCACCGGGGTCGACTACTTCGCCGTCGGCGCGTTGACCCACTCGGTGCGAGTGCTGGACCTGGGCTTGGACATGTAGCGGAACGATGTCCGGTGCCGATCAACGAGTGTGTTGTCTCGTCTTGATCGCATTACCGTTGTTACGCAATACATTCGCGTAAGCCCGTGCCACGATGCCGTAATGAACAGCGGGTGTCGCCTGCTTGCCTCGGTGCTGTCGATCGTGACAATTCTTGCGGTGTCGTGGGTCGGCGCGCCGTCGGCTTCGGCCGAGCCGGACTGCGTCGGCGGCGTGACGATCCGGCCGATTGCGGTCGCGGTCGACGGTGAGCAGTCGAACGGGTGGGCTTATGAGCCGTATCAATGCACTTCCGGTGACCTGCCGCCGACTCGGCTGATCCTCGCGGTGCACGGGTTCAACGAGAAGTCGTCCGACTATCCGGACGTGATGTCCGCGATCGCGCAGCGGAGTGGCGCGACGTTGCTGACGCTCGATCAGCGTGGCGGGGACAGCGAGTGGAAGACGGGGGAGTGGAATCCCTGGGCCGGTTGGCACGACGTGGTCGCCACCGCGCAGTGGTACAAGAGCGAGCATCCGTCGATCGGCAAGACCGTGCTGTGGGGGTGGAGCCAAGGCGGCATGACCAGCGGGCTGGCGTTGGCGTACGGGCCGGCGGGGTTGTTCGACTACTGGGTCGATACCGCGGGTCCGTCGAACACCGTCGACTACTGGAACGTGGGCAACACGCTGGGACTGCCGCAGGTCTCGCAGATCGAGCGCGACGCCGGTGATTGCACGCCCGCGGTCTGCCCGCAGGCGTACGCGGATCGATCCACGGTGGCGCTCGCCGCGAAGATGCATGCGCAACGGGTGTTCCTGGTGCACGGGACCGCGGATCCGATTGTCCCGTACCAGCATTCGCTCGATCTGAAGAACGCGCTCGCGGCTGCGGGGGAGCCGTACTCGATGTACACGGTGGTGACCGGGCGCGGTCCGGACGGGGCTGTGTTGCCGGGTACGCACTGGATCGGTCCGGTCTGGTTCCAAGGTGCCTGTGTGGTGGAGCGGGTACTCACGGATCTCGAGCCGTTGGACGGGGCGGCTCGCGAATACGTCACGGATGTGCTGGCGGGGGTGGACACCGCGCCCGCCCCACCGCCGGGCGCGACCTGCGCCGCGTGATGCGGGTGTGCACAGCGCTGCCCCATGCGATGTAGCAGGTCGTTGCGCCGTTCGAAGGGCTGCTCGCGATCCTGCGCCTGTCTCACCGCCCGGTAATCCATTGCCTGGAGTGCGCGTGCCCGTACTGTGCGCCGTCGCTCGAGTTGGCTGAATCGAGAGGGAAGTGGTGTCGGTCGGCCCTCGGCCGTTGCCTGCACCAGTTCCCGATGATCACTCGTCCAACTGGAGCTGGATGTGCTGAACTCGGGCGGATTCCTGGGCGGCGTGACGTGGCTGACTCGGATCGGATGCTGCGGACTCCAGATGTTAGCCGGGCATTTGCCATGGGTGGGTACGATGCGGCGATGATTGGTGGCCGGCGCGCGGTTGCGTGGTTGTTGTCGAGCGTGACCATGTTGGTCGCGTCGTGGCTGGTTGCGCCGTCGGTGTCGGCTGAGCCGGAGTGTGCTGGGGACGTGGCCGTGCGGACGGTGGCGACGACTGTCGATGGGGAGCAGGCGACCGGGCGGGTTTATGAGCCGTATCGGTGTAGTCCTGGTGACCTGGCGCCGCGCGGTCTTATCGTCGCGGTGCATGGGTACAGCGAGACGGCTGCTTCCTATCCCGACGTCATGACGGGGATGGCTCGCCGCACCGGAGCTGCGCTGCTGACGCTCGATCAGCGGGCCGAGAACAGTGTGTGGAAGCCCGGCGAGTTCAATCCGTGGGCCGGTTGGCAGGACACGGTCGCGCTCACGCAGCAGTACAAGGCGGAGCATTCGTCGGTCGGCAAAACCGTGCTGTGGGGTTGGAGCCAAGGTGGTCTGACGGCTGGCTTGGCATTGGCTTACGGGCCCGCCGGGTTGTTCGACTACTGGGTCGATGCCTTCGCTCCGACGAATATCGTCGACTACTGGAACCTGAGCAGCGCGTTCTTTCCGGCGCAGCGGGCGCAGATCGAGCACGACGCCGGCGGCTGCACACCGCAGCAATGTCCGCAGGCCTACGCCGACCGCTCGCTGGTCGCCATCGCGCCGAAGCTGAACGTCGAGCGAAGCTTCCTGATCCACGGACTCTTCGATTTCGATGTGCCGTACCAGCATTCGGTCGATCTGAAGAACGCCTTGGCGGCGGCGGGCAAGCCGTACTCGATGTACACGGTGGTGACCGAGCGGGGTCCGGACGGGAGCATTCAACCCGGCCTGCACGACGTCGGACCGACCTGGCAGCAGGGCATCTGCATCGTCGAGCGGGTGGCCGAGGGGCTGGAACCGTTGGAGGGTGCGGCTCGTGACTACGTCATCAACGTGGCGGCCGGCGTCGACACCGCGCCGCCACCGCCGCCGGGTGCGACCTGCACGTGATCAGGCGGTCAACTCGCGTTGCAGCGGAGTGCGGAAGCGGGGGATAGCGCGCACGTCACCGAACCATTCGGCGGTCCGCGCGGCCTCCGCCTCGATCAGCGCGACGGCATCGGCGCCCACGTCTTCCAGTAGGCGATAGACGATTTCGCCGTCGCTGCGCTGCGCCCACCCGCCGACGATGCGCCCGTTCCACCAAATCGTCGGTCCGATATTGCCATTGGTGTCGAACAGGGCGGGTGCGTGCGGGCCGAGGTACCAGTCGCGGGACTGCCAGCCCATCGGGGTCGGGTCGAGGCAGGGCAGCAGCGCGGCCCAAGGCTCCGGTGCCGCAACGGGTTCCACGTCGTCGGCGAGCAGAAGGCCGGTGCCGCCGTCCAAGTCGACCTCGACCACGTCGAGATCGGTGAGCGCCTTGCGTACTTCGCCGAGTCCCCAGCCGGTCCACCATTTGAGGTCGGTGATCGGGGCCGGACCGAAGGCATGCAGCCACTGCCGGAGCAGTTCGGCGCGCGCCTGTTCGGCCGACATCGACGGAACCCCTTGGGGCAACCAGGATTCGATGGGTTCCCAGGTGTACTGACTGCTGGCCCAGCTGCCGTTCGGGCGGCCGCGCACGATTCGGCCCTCGCAGCCGAGGGTCACCAGCACCCAGGTGGTGATGTTGGTCGGGCGCGAATACGACTTCCCCGGAGCGGGATCCACCTGCGTGCGCAGCCGCGGCACGTCCTTGCTCAGCTGTGCGCCGGTGGCCGCGCCCCTGGTGAGCAGTGCGTCGTGCGTTTCGGCTTCGACGTCGTCCAGCCAGCTCGCCACGTCGCCCTCGACCGCGCCGGATTGCTCGATGAACTTGCGGTAAGCGCGACGCTGCTTGTGCGCCAACGCATCCGCGCACGACGCCTGCAAGGCCGGGACCAGGTCGAGCGGCGCGATGAACATGGTGCGCCGCATCGCGAGCATACGCAGCAACGACCGGTCGGTGTACAGCGCCTGCTCGACGTCGGCCGGGGCGAGGGTGTTGCTGCGGGACCCGACGGATAGGAACACCGTCGCCGGATCGGTCGCGTGCAGGACCACCATCGACCGGACGATCTCGGCCACCTGATCGGACCGGTTCGCGGGCGCGAGCCGATGCCGTACCGCCAGGCGGGCCCGTCGCTCGGCCACATCAATCGAACGCATAGGCGAATACTAGCGCTCGACGGCGCGGCTCAGAGTCCGTAGTCCTGCGGGTTCAGGCGCAGGGTCTGGCAGGCCTCGCGAACCGCGGCGATCTCCGTCTGATCGAAGTTGCCGTCCGCGTTGCCGATCATGATGCCGATCCGGATCACCGCGTCGGCCTCGGTCGGCTTGCCCGCGGCCTTGCCGATCTGCTGCAGCACGTGGGCGCGGCCGAAGGCGGGGTCGCTGGTCAGGCGGTTGCAGTTGTCCTCGAAGCGGGCGCGCAGGTCGTCGATCGGGAAGTTCTGCAACACCTGATCGGCGGCGATGAGGTTGGCGACCTTCATCCGCTCGGCCGGATCGATGCTGCCGTCGGCGGCCGCGACCAAGGCGCAGATGCCCATGCTGGCGTCGCGGAAGGAACCGCCGCGCAGGTCGTTCTTCTTGGCCAGCAGTTGTGCCTGCCATTTCGGCGCGTTGTCCATCAGCTTGCTGATCAAGGTCGCGTTGGACATCAGGCGGTTCAAGAAGGCCATGACCGGGAATTTAGCAGACCTGCGCCGAATCAGTGCCCCGGTTTCCAGGCGCGGACCAGGTCGAGCAGGCCGGGGAAGCGAGCGTCGAGGTCATCGATGCGGACCTTGCTGCGGCGCTCGAGGCCGTAGCGCTGCTGGCGGGTGACGCCGGCCTCGCGCAGCACCCGGAAGTGGTGGGTGAGCGTCGATTTCGGGCGGTCGATGTCGAACCAGCCGCAGGAGCGGTCGGTGTCGGGGGATTCGATGAGCAGCTTCCGAATCATGGTGAGCCGCAACGGATCGCTGAGCGCGGCGAGCACGTGATCGAGGCGGAGGTCGGCACGGTCCGGCTCGGGGAGCCGGGTGTCGGGGACTTCGGTGGCCGATGGCATCGCGGGACTCCTGAGGCTGTGGGTGCCCTGTACGTGTTTTATCGTACTAGATGCTAAGTTCGACTCCGTTCGTATCAGTACGATAAAAGTCGAACTAGTGGAGGTTGGGATGGCGACGCTCACTGCGCACCGGGAGTCGGTGGACCGGAACGGGCTCGTGTGGCTGGCGGCGTGGCCGGTCATGGCGGTGTTCGTGCTGTCGAACGCGGCGACGCCGCTGTATGTGGTGTGGCAGCGCGAACTCGGGTTCTCCGCCGGCACGCTGACGGCGATCTTCGCCAGCTACATCGTCGGGCTGCTCGGCGCGCTGCTGGTGGCGGGTGTGGTGTCGGATCGGGTCGGGCGCAAGCCGGTGCTGTTGCCCGCGATCGGGCTGGCGGTGGTGGCGTGTGCGCTGTTCGCCACCGCGAGTTCGGTTGCGGTGCTTGCGGTTGCGCGGTTGCTCACCGGCATTGCGGTGGGTGCCGCGGTGTCCGCGGGGATGGCGGCGGTGACCGATGTCGGCGGGTCGGAGCGCAAACGGCTTGCGGCGCTGGCTGCTTCGTCGGCGATGGTGTTGGGCGCGGGGTTCGGGCCGCTGTTGTCCGGTGTGCTGTCGGAGACCGTGCCCGGTCCGACGGTGACCATCTTCGTGGTCGAAATCGTGCTGCTCGTTTCGGCTTTCGCGGTGGTTGCCCGGTTGGATCTGCCCCGCGGTGCGGGTGGGCGGGGTCCCTGGATTCGGATTCCCGCCGTGGCGCCGGGCGGGCGGACGGCGGTGCTCCTAGGTATCGCGGTGTTCGCGCCCGGGATCACCTCGACCTCGTTCGTGCTGTCGCTGGGACCGTCGCTGCTCGCGCACCTGCTCGGCGCCACCAACCGGGTGATCGCGGGTGGGCTGGCGTTCGTGATGTTCCTGGGCGCCACCGGCATTCAGTTCGCCGCGCGACGCCTGCGAGTGCGCACGATCCTGCTCGGCGGCGCGGTCGCGACGACGGCGAGCATGTCGACCCTGGTGCTGTCCCTACAGCTCTCCTCTCTCACCCTGTTCGCAACGGCTGCCGTCCTCGCCGGAATCGGCCAGGGCCTGGGGCAATTCGGCGGCCTCACCGCGATCAGCGCCACCGTCCCCGCCGACCGCCTCGCCGAAGCCAACGCCGCACAGAACGTCGGCGGCTACCTCCCCGCCGCCATACTGCCGTTGACCGCCGGTTTCCTCAGCGACGCAATAGGTTTGACCGGCGGCGCAACCACCTTCGCGATCGTGGTGACCGCAGCTGCCGTCGCAGGCGGTGTTCTCGTCGGCTTCCGCTCGTCTGCCGCGTGATCGCCGTCGCCGTGGTCCTGGTCGGCCTCCGATCGCGCGTCACACCGAGCACTGCCAGCGAGTATCCCAACCGCCAGGTGCCCGCCGAAACTGCATACCCTCTGCATAGGCCGCACACCCTATGTAACGGGTGCGCAGGTCACACAGCGGGTGCGCGGCTTGCACTTCGCCCCGCGGACAGCAGAATCCGCACCCTCACTCGGGATCCGCACCGACTCTAGGGCTCTATTTTCGGCGCGGATCCCGAGAGGGAGTGCGGATGTTGGGGATGTCTGCTCCGGGGAGGGTTCGCGGGCAGGCTCACCGGTGACGCGGCTGCCAGCCGCCACGAAGCCGCTGCTGTGGCAAAGCGGCGACCTTGGCCCCGGCGACAGCGGAATCCGCACCCTCACTCGGGATTTGCACTGACTCTAGGGCTCTAGTTTCGGTGCGGATCCCGAGAGGGAGTGCGGATGTTGGCGATGTCTGCTCGGGGGAGGTTTCGCGGGCAGGCTCACCGGTGACGCGGCTGCCAGCCGCCACGAAGCCGCTGCTGTGGCAAAGCGGCGACCTTGGCCCCGGCGACAGCGGAATCCGCAC
>NZ_JBFAYV010000016.1:90441-156902 GCF_040681495.1 Nocardia sp. NPDC051756
CGCACCCTCACTCGGGATTTGCACTGACTCTAGGGCTCTAGTTTCGGTGCGGATCCCGAGAGGGAGTGCGGATGTTGGGGATGTCTGCTCGGGGGAGGTTTCGCAGGCAGGCCGCATCGGTGACGCGACTACCAGCGCCACGAAAATGCTGCTGTGGGCAATGAAAATGCTGCTGCGGGCAATCTGGCGATCCTCGCCCCGCCGACAGCGGAATCCGCACCCTCACTCGGGATTTGCACTGACTTTAGGGCCCTATTGTCGGTGCGGATCCCGAGAGAGGGTGCAGCTCTTCAGGGAGACCGGCGGGTGAGGCGCTCGCAGGCAGGTTCGCCGAAGGCGGCGCTAGGAAACCACCACGAAAACCGCCGCTGACCGACCCGCTCTTGTCCGAAGCGCTTGTGACGGGACCACAGCCAGATGACTACGCTGGAACGAGAGACCGCGTGCCTGACTGATAGCTAAAGCCGGGTACGGCACACGACGTGCTCAGCACTACTTCAGTGAAAACCGGTGTAGGTCTTCAGTTTTCACTGGCCAGGTCACCGCCTGGATGTCCTTGGCTGTACCTACCGGGTAGGTGTACCTGCTCCAAGGGGAAAGATTCGTGGTGAGGGCCTGGTCGATGGTTCTGAAGACTTGTCCCAGGTTTTCACTGGAGTAGTGCTGGGCGCGTTGGGTGGGGTCCCCGGCTTACCTCCCGCTGTTGGTATGGGCAGCGTGGGGGTTCCGGCGTGGTTACTTGGCTGTGGTCCGGTTCAGAGAGGCTTGGGAAACACGGTGGGGCGAATGGTGGTTCTCGGTGATCGAGTCGAGTCGAGTGGTCGTTCTGGAACGCCGAGGCGAGTCAAATGGTCGTTCCAGCTCATCGAGGCGAGTCATATGGTTGCTTTGCAAGATCTTTTAGCGACCATATGACTCGCCTCGATGAGCTGGGTGAGCGTGCCGGTGCGGGAAGTGGGTGTGCGGCAGGCCCAGTCCCGGTTGTCGGCCGCATAAGGGTGGCGGCTGGGCCTGGTGTGACCGGTTCGTGCTGGTGGCGTGCCTTTATTCGGGGATGAGGCGTGGATGCGTAGTGGTCGTGGTGGGTGCGCTGTTGGCTGCGTTGGCGACTGCGGTCGGACCCTCGGTTTCGGTGGAGCCGGGGTGTGGGACGCAGGTGGCGGCTAGGCCTGGTGTGACCGGTTTGCGCTGGTGGCGTTCCTTTATTCGGGGATGAGGCGTGGATGCGTAGTGGTCGTGGTGGGTGCGCTGTTGGCTGCGTTGGCGACTGCGGTCGCACCCGGCGGTGTCGGCTGAGCCGGGGTGTGGGACGCAGGTGGCGGCTAGGCCTGGTGTGACCGGTTCGTGCTGGTGGCGTGCCATTATTCGAGGATGAGGCGCGGAAACGTAATGGTCGCGGTGGGTGCGCTGGTGGCTGCGTTGGCTGCTGCTGTCGCACCGGCGGTTTCGGTGGAGCCGGGGTGTGGGACGCAGGTGGCGGTGCGGGCGGTGACGTTGAGCGTGGACGGGGAGGATGCGACGGGGCGGGTGTATGAGCCGGATCGGTGTGGGGCGGGGGATTTTTCGCCGACGGGTCTGGTTGTTGCGGTGCATGGGCACGATGCCGGGTCGGACAACTATGCGGGGTATCTGACGTCGATTGCCCGGCAGAGCGGCGCGGCGGTGCTTTCGATGGATCTGCGGTCGGATAGCAGTGTGTGGCGTACCGGGGAGTGGAATCTGTGGGCGGGTTGGCGCGACCTCGTGGCGTCCACTCAGTGGTATAAGGATCAGCATCCTTCCATCACGCGCACGGTGCTGTGGGGATGGAGTCAGGGCGGGATCACGAGTGGGCTCGCGGCGGCGTACGCTCCGCCCGGACTGTTCGACTACTGGGTCGACAATTACGGTCCCGCAGACGATTTCACGATGTGGCTGGGTTCGGCGGCGATCGATCCCGTGCTGCCGGCGCAGATCGAACGCGATGCGGGTGGCTGCACGCCCGTTGTCTGCCCGCAGGCCTATGTCGAGCGTTCGCCCGCACTGGTGGCCGGTCGGATGAGTGTGCGGCGCGCGTTCCTGATCCACGGCACCGGCGACAACGTGGTGCCCTATCCGACGACGCTGGAGATGCGCGCCGGACTGCTCGCCGCGGGCAAACCCACTTCGATGTACACCATCGTCACCGGGCGCGATCTGTACGGCGCGGTGGTCCCCGGCGATCACAGTGTCGGGCCCGCGTTCTTCGAGGGCGGTTGCGTAGTCCAGCGATTGCTGCTCGGCACCGAACCCGAGGACGGCCCGGATCGCGACTACCTGGTCGACGTCGCCCACGGGATCGCCACCGCACCGCCGGCACCGCCGGACGCCAAGTGCGCCGCCTGATCGGGTCGATGGACGGACCGGATCGCAGCTGATTGGCCGACCTCGCCCGCAGCATCGCCGCCGCGCCGCCCGCTTTACCGGGTGTCAAGTGTGTTGGTTGATCGGGTTGATGGACGGACCGGGTCGCAGCTGATTGGCCGACATCGCCCGCGGCATCGCCACTGCACCGCCCGCTCCGCCGGGTGCCAGGATGGATCGGATCGCAGCAAACTGGCTGGCATCGCCCGCGGCAGCGTCACCGCGCCGCCCGCTCTACCGGGTGCCGAGTGTGTTGGTTGATTGGGTTGATGGACGGATCGGGTCGCAGCTGATTGGCTGGCATCGCCCGCGGCATCGTCACCGCGCCGCCCGCTCTACTGGGTGCCGAGTGTGCTGCTTGATTGGGTTGATAGACGGATCGGGTCGCAGCTGATTGGCCGACCTCGCCCACGGCATCGTCACCGCGCCGCCCGCTCTACCGGGTGCCGAGTGTGTTGGTTGATTGGGTTGATGGACGGACGGGTCGCAGCTGATTGGCTGGCATCGCCCGCGGCATCGTCACCGCGCCGCCCGCTCTACCGGGTGCCGAGTGTGCTGCTTGATTGGGTTGATGGACAGACGGGGTCGCAGCTGATTGGCCGACCTCGCCCACGGCATGAGCACCGCAACTTCCGCTCCTCGGACGCGAAGTGTGCTGCTCTAGCACCTCGTGGACGCTGCCCGAGGCATCGCGACCGCTCTGCGGCTCCACTGGGTTCCGGGGTGTGGCCGTATCGGGGTGCCCACTCCGATGGGGAGAATCGCGTCGACGTCGATCCGGGAACAGGATCGCGACCACCCGCGGTTGACCTTGACGACACCGACGACGAAGTGAGGGTGAGATGAGCAAGCCGACGGACCCGGCGTATCACTGGAACGGCGCGGAACTGGACCTGGACGGGTATCTGGCGCGCATCGGGTTCGACGGCGAGCGGGCGCCGACGGTGGAAACCCTGCGCAGCCTGGTGCGTGCGCACACCACCTCGATTCCGTTCGAGAACCTGGAGATCCTGCTCGACCGCCCGATCCTGCTCGACCTGGAGTCGTTGCAGAACAAGCTGATTCGGCAACGCCGCGGCGGCTACTGCTACGAGCACGTAGGCTTGTTCGCGGCCGCACTGGAACGCCTCGGATTCGGCATCACCGCGCTGAGCGCGCGGGTCACAATGGGCGCGGACGAGGGTTTGCGCCCCGCGACGCACGCCCTGCTGCGCGTGACGACCGAGGACGACGACCGAGTCTGGCTGTGCGACGTCGGCTTCGGCTCCGGCCCGCTCGAACCGTTCGAACTCTCCACGGAGACAACCGATTTCTCCGCGGGCGAGTGGAAGTTCCGGCTCGAATACACCCGCGGCGAACTGGACAGCGACCTGTGGGTCCTGCACCAGTTCGGCAAGGACGGCTGGATCAGCCGCTACACCTTCGCGACCACCCCGCAGTACCGCATCGACTTCGCGGTCGGCAACCACTTCGTCTCCACCTCGCCGCGCTCGCCGTTCACCACCCGCCCCTACGTGCAGCACTTCGCCCCGGACCTGCACCTGACCGTCGACGGCACCACACTGATCACCGAACGCCCGGACGGCACCAGCGAAACCCGCCTGATCGAGGCGAGCGAACTGCCGAAGATCCTGTCCGCGGAGTTCGCCATCGACCTCACCGAAACCGACGCCGCCGCCCTGGTCACGGGCGCCTGGCGCACCGCATGAGCCAGCCGGCCCCGGCGCCGCCTCGCCCACCCCGCCGGGGCCGGCGGATACAGTCGGCGGGGTGCGTACCCGCCGGAATTACCTCGTCCTGTTCGCCGCACCCGCGCTCGTGCTCGCCGCCTGCTCGTCCGGTCCGGACCAGCCGGACACGGTCGCAGGCCAGTTCGCCGACGCGCTGACCCGCGACGATGTCGCGGCCGCGGCCAAGCTGACCGACGATCCGACGAAGGCGGCCGACGCGCTCGGCAAGCTCTACGACGGCCTCGGCAAGGACGTGCGTTTCGACGTCCGCTCGATCGACAAGAACACCTTCACGCTGGCCGCCACCTGGAAGCTGGGCAAGGACGGCAAGTCCCAGTGGACCTACACCACCACCGGCACCGCGAACGACAGCGACGGCTGGAAGGTCAAGTGGAACCCGGACACGGTCGCGCCCGGCCTGGCCGCCGGCCCGCTGAGCTACAGCGCGGTCTACCCGCAACCGTCGCGCATCCTCGATTCCACCGGCGGCGAGTTGATGACCCAGCAGGTGGTCACGCTGGTCAACGTGGGCCCCGGCGCCGACCTCGGCGCGCTCGCCGGACTGCTCGGCCCGATCTCGCCCGGCATCACCGCGCAGTCGCTCCAGGCGGATCTGGCTGCGGCGCAGGGCAAACCGGTCACCGCGATCAGCCTGCGCGACGCCGATCTGGCGCCGATCCAGGCGCAGCTGTCCGGCCTGCCCGGCGTCACGCTCGCGCCGCAGACCCGGCTGCTCACCAACGACAAGTCCCTGGCCTCGCCCACCCTGTCCGGGCTGGCCGAACTGTGGCAGAAGAACGCCGACGACAACGCGGGCTGGGCGGTGCGCGCGCAGACCGGCGACGGCACCCAGCGCGTCGGCGGCCAGGATCCGAAGCCGACCGCCGACATCGCGTCCACGCTGAACATCGACCTGCAACAGGCCGCGGAGGCGGCGCTGACGCCGATCCCGCAGCCCGCGGCGATCGTCGCGTTGCAGCCGTCCACCGGCAATGTCGTCGCGGTCGCGCAGAACAGCGCCGCCGACGCGCAGGGCCCGATCGCGCTCACCGGGCTCTACCCGCCGGGTTCGACGTTCAAGACGGTGACCGTCTCGGCCGCGCTGCAAGCGGGCACGGTCACCCCGGACACGGTGCTGCCGTGCCCGGGCGTCGCGAACATCGAGGGCCGCAAGATCCCCAACGACAACAATTTCGACCTCGGACAGGTCCCGCTACATACCGCGTTCGCGCGTTCGTGCAACACGACGATGGGCGAGCTCGGGGTGAAACTGCCCGCTGACGCGCTGACGAACGCGGCCGCACAACTCGGACTCGGCATCGACTACGTCACACCCGGACTGACCACCGTCACCGGCAAGGTGCCGCCCGCCGACACCCCGGCGCTGCGGGTCGAATCCGCCATCGGACAGGGCCAGGTGACCGCGACACCGTTCGGTATGGCGCTGGTCGCCGCGTCCATCGCGCGCGGCTCGGTGCCCGCGCCGACGATCGTCAAGGGCCAGCCGGGTACGCCGGACAAGACGCCGGCCGCGCTGCCCGCGACCGTCGCCGACCAGGTCAAGGCCATGATGCGGGAAACCGTCACGGTCGGAACCGCCACCCAGTTGCGCGATATCCCCGGCTTGCTCGGCAAGACCGGCACCGCCGAATTCATCGACGACAAGCACGCGCACGGCTGGTTCGTCGGCATCGCCGATGACCTGGCATTTGCCGTATTCATCAACGACGCGAACAGCTCTGGACCCGCGGTGGACGCGGCCGGACGGATGCTGCGGGCGGCGCATTAGTTCCGGCGCGCCGATGTGGGCGGAGAATATGCCCGTGCTGGCGCGGACCGAAGTCGCGCGGCCCGCTACACTCGTCCCCGGACCGCGTCTGTAAGCAATATGCGGGATGTCACGATTTCGAGAAGGTTCGGAGTAGGCGCCATCGATACCGGTCAGTTGATCGCGGAGCATTACCGCCTGGTCGAGCGGATTGGTAGCGGCGGCACAGGCGTTGTTTGGCGTGCCATCGACGAGCGTCTGCAACGCTCGGTGGCCGTCAAGCAGATCCACATCAAGCCGAGCCTGCCCGAGGCCGAGCGTGATGTGGTGCGCCAGCGTGCCATTCGCGAGGCCCGCAACGCCGCTCGCTTCCAGCATCCGAACGCCATTGTGGTGTTCGACATCACCGAGCATCAGGGTGATCCCTGCCTGGTGATGGAGTACCTCAAATCCAACAGCCTGGCCGGCGTGCTGTCCGCGCAGGGCCCGTTGCCGTTGACCCAGGTCGCGCGGATCGGTGAACAGGTCGCCTCGGCGCTGATCGCCGCGCACGACGCGGGCATCGTGCACCGGGATGTGAAGCCGGGCAACATCCTGCTCGACGACCACGGCACGGTGAAGATCACCGACTTCGGCATCTCCCGCGCCGCAGGCGACGTCACGCTCACCGAGACCGGCCTGATCTGCGGCACCGCCGCCTATCTCGCACCGGAGATGGCGCGCGGCGCGGACCCGACGCCCGCCTCGGACGTATTCGCCTTGGGCGCAACTCTTTTCCACGCGCTGGAGGGCGAACCGCCGTACGGCGCGAACGCCAACCCGCTCGCGGTGCTCTACGCCGCGGCCAACGGTCAGGTCAGCGAGCCGCGAAACGCCGGTCCCGCAACGGATTTCCTGCTCGACCTGCTCAGCCCGGAACCGCAGGACCGGCCGACCATGCGGGCCGCCCTCGACCATCTGGCCGCGTTCGCCGACTCCGGCCCCGCGCCGGTGGCCGCCGGATTCGTGCCCGCCAGTGAGGCTTTCGTGCGCCGCCGCAACGGCGCACCGGAATCGGCGACCCGCGCGCTGCGCCCGTCCGCGGTCTCCGCGCCGGTGCAGCAGCAGGCCGAACGGCAGCAGCGCCCGCAGCGGCCCGCACCGCGCCCGCAGCATGCGCCGCGGCGCCCCGCCCAGTCGAACACGGCCACCCATCCACGCACGCAGGCCCAGCCGCGCCCGGTGCCGCGCAAGTCCGGCGGCAAGAGCAAGGCCGTCATCATCGGCGGCACGATCGGCGCGGTCGTCGCGGTGGCGGCGATCCTGATCGGCGCGCTGAGTCAGAAGGACTCGAACGCGCCGACGGTGAATGCGGGTCCGCCGGCGACCAGTGCGGCCAGCGGTGGGCCGAGTTCGGCTCCGCCGTCCGGCACGCCCGGCAAGACCACCAGTGATGGGAAGGTGACTCAGGGCCCTGCGGGGCAGCTGATCGTGGACTTCTACAACAATGCTGCCGGATCGTGGTCCAAGCTCACGCCATCGGCGCAGAAGGTGTACGGCACGGAGCAAGCGTTCCGGCAGTACTGGAGTTCGCACACGATCGATACGTTCGCCGACATCGCAGCGGTCAACAACACCAATAATCCGGACGGTTCGATGGACATGAACCTGGCGAGCCTTGTTGTCGATGGACAGGACAAGCAGCTCACCCTGCGGGTAGTGAGCAGCGGTGGCAAGCTGCTCATCGATAGCGACACTCGGTAGGTTTCTCGATAGCCTTCGCGTTTTGATCGTCTGGTAGGACGCTAGCCGAATTCGTCGGCTCGTCGCTCCGCCAAGCGGCAAACAATTGCCATGCGAGTCGCAGCGTACTGCGCACTGATCGGTCGTATCGAACGATCAGTGCGCAGAGTTAGTCGGGCTAATAGCTGTTGTTTATGGTGTCTGCCATGCGATGAAGCACGAGCTGACCCAGCCGACGAGACGGTTGTCGACAATCCGAACCTGGTGCCATTGATTATCTGTACGCCCGTCGGGGCAGGGGATGCGGCGGCCCGTCACCTGCCCGATATCCTCCAGGCACGTGGGATATCCGATTGAGTCGACAACTCCCTCTGCCTCATCAGTGGGTGAGGCAAATACAGTGACGTATGGGTAGCCGCGTGCGATGCCGAAGTCGCACCTAGCCGACTCTGCATTCGCAGTAGTGGTAAAAGCTGTCCCGGCTACCACCCCGCAGGTGATGGCGAGACTGGTGATGAATCCAGAAAATACCTTCATGGCAACCCCAAAGTTCGATGAAATTCGTTGGGGCGCTGCCTTCTTCGGAATTTGCATACAACCCCCCACGTCATAGCTTGGCAGTACTTTTACGCACGCGCAAGGTTTGTATCGCTGTTTGGCATGGTCACTGCCAGGCTCGATGACGGAGGCTACGACCGACAAGGCCGATGCCGGTCGGCGCTGCCCCCGGGCGTTGCGGGTGTGACGCGGGGCTCGGCTGAGCCCACCGTGCGGATAACGGCTGGCGTCGGCCGGATAGGCTGGTAGCTGCAACTTTCCTGTTGCGGATTCGGCTGAAGACAAGGATCGACACCACATGACTACCCGCATCGAGCTCGCCCGCGTTGATCTGCGCGGTCGCACTCCCTCCGTTGCCGAGCTGCGCGCCGCGCTGCCGCGCGGGGGAGTTGACGTCGACTCGGTGCTGCATTATGTGCGGCCGGTGGTCGAGGCGATCCGGGATCGTGGCGTCGCGGCGGCCCAGGAGTACAGCGAGCGGTTCGACGGGGTCAGCCCGGCGACGGTGCGGGTACCCGCGGCCGAGCTGGAAAAGGCGCTCGACGAGCTGGATCCCGCCGTGCGCGCGGCGCTGGAGGAGTCCATCGCCAGGGCCAGGAAGGTGCACGCCGATCAGCGGCGCACCGACAAGACCACCGAGGTGGTGCCCGGCGGCACGGTGACCGAGCGCTGGGTGCCGGTCGAGCGGGTCGGGCTGTACGTGCCCGGCGGCAACGCCGTCTACCCGTCCAGCGTGGTGATGAACGTGGTGCCCGCGCAGACCGCGGGCGTGGGCTCGCTGGTGGTGGCCTCGCCGCCGCAGGCGCAGTTCGGCGGCCTGCCGCACCCGACCATCCTGGCTGCCGCGCAGTTGCTCGGCGTCGACGAGGTGTGGGCGGTCGGCGGCGCGCAGGGCGTGGCGCTGCTGTCCTACGGCGGCGTCGACACCGACGGGGCGCAGCTGGAGCCGGTCGACCTGATCACCGGGCCCGGCAACATCTACGTGACCGCGGCCAAGCGGCTGTGCCGCGGCCTGGTCGGCATCGACGCCGAGGCAGGCCCGACCGAGATCGCCATCCTGGCCGACGCGACCGCCGACCCGGTGCATGTGGCGGCGGACCTGATCAGCCAGGCCGAGCACGACGTGCTCGCGGCCAGCGTGCTGGTCACCGACAGCGCGGAGCTGGCCGACGCGGTGGACGCGGCGCTGACCCGGCAGCTGGCCGTGGTGAAGCACGCCGACCGGGTGACGGAAGCGTTGCACGGCAAGCAGTCCGGCACGGTGCTCGTCGACGACATCGAGCAGGGCCTGCGGGTGGTGAACGCCTACGCGGCCGAACACCTCGAGATCCAGACCGCCGAGGCCGCCGCGGTGGCGGCCCGGGTGCGCAGTGCCGGTGCGATTTTCGTCGGCGCGTACGCGCCGGTGAGTCTCGGCGACTACTGCGCGGGCTCCAACCACGTGCTGCCGACGGCCGGATGTGCCCGGCACTCTTCGGGTTTGAGCGTGCAGACGTTCCTGCGCGGCATTCACGTCGTCGACTACACCGAGGCGGCGCTGAAGGATGTCGCCGGTCACGTGGTCGCGCTGGCCAACGCCGAGGACCTGCCCGCCCACGGCCAGGCCGTGCAGGCGCGTTTCGAGGCGCTGTCATGACCGGCCAGGCAACCGTGCCGGGCGCGGACATCAGCCTGGACGACCTACCGCTGCGGGACAACCTGCGCGGCAAGAAGCCTTACGGCGCACCGCAATTGACCGTGCCGGTGCAGCTGAACACCAACGAGAACCCGCACCCGCCGAGCCGGGCGCTGATCGACGACGTCGCCGAGTCCATCCGGATCGCCGCCGCCGACCTGCACCGCTACCCGGACCGGGACGCGGTGGCGCTGCGCAGCGACCTGGCCGAATACCTCACCAGGCAGACAGGTGTCGCGGTCGACACCGACAACGTCTGGGCGGCAAACGGTTCCAACGAGATCCTGCAACAGCTGTTGCAGGCGTTCGGCGGACCGGGCCGCAGCGCACTGGGTTTCGTGCCGTCCTACTCGATGCACCCGATCATCTCCGAGGGCATCGACACCGAATGGATCGAGGCCAAGCGCAACGCGGACTTCGCCCTCGACATCGACTACGCGGTGGCGGCGATCGCGGAGCGCTCGCCGAACGTGGTCTTCGTGACCAGCCCGAACAACCCGACCGGACACAGCATTCCGCAGGATGATCTCGCGCGGATCCTGGCAGCCGCGCCGGGCATCGTGGTGGTCGACGAGGCCTACGGGGAGTTCTCCGCGCAGCCGAGCGCCATTGAGCTGATCGACCGGTTCCCGGCGAAGCTGGTGGTGACCAGGACCATGAGCAAGGCGTTCGCCTTCGCCGGTGGCCGGCTGGGCTACCTGGTCGCCGCGCCCGCGGTGATCGACGCGATGCTGCTGGTGCGGTTGCCGTATCACCTCTCGGTGGTCACCCAGGCGGCCGCGCGGGCTGCCTTGCGGCACGCCGACGAAACCCTCGGCAGTGTCGCAGCGCTTGCCGCGCAACGGGATCGGGTCGCGACGGCGTTGGCCGAGATCGGCTTCGACGTGATCCCGAGCGACGCCAACTTCCTGTTGTTCGGCCGGTTCACCGACGCATCCGCGAGCTGGCAGCGGTATCTTGATCATGGCGTGCTGATCCGCGATGTCGGCATCCCCGGCTACCTGCGCACCACCATCGGGCTGGCCGCGGAGAACGACGAACTCCTGAAGGTCAGCCGCATTCTGGTGCACACCGACGTGACGCCCCGATGAATCCGCCTGTGGAGGAACCAATCATGAACCGAATCGCGCGGGTCGAGCGTGTCACCAAAGAGTCCAGCATCGTGGTCGAGCTGGACCTGGACGGCTCCGGCAAGACCGAAATCGCCACGGGCGTCCCGTTCTACGACCACATGCTGACCGCGCTGGGCGCGCACGCCAGCTTCGACCTGACCGTGCGGGCCGAGGGCGACACCGAGATCGAGGCCCACCACACGGTGGAGGACACCGCGATCGTGTTCGGCCAGGCGCTGGGAAAGGCGTTGGGGGACAAGGTCGGCATCCGCCGGTTCGGTGACGCCTACATCCCGATGGACGAGACGCTGGCGCACGCCGCGGTGGACGTTTCCGGGCGGCCGTACTGCGTGCACACCGGCGAGCCGGAGCACCTGCTGCACGCGGTGATCCCCGGCTCCGGTCCCGGCGCACCGTATTCCACCGTGCTCAACCGCCACGTCTTCGAGTCGATCGCGTTGAACGCGCGCATCGCGCTGCACGTGCGGGTGCTGTACGGCCGCGACCAGCACCACGTCACCGAGGCCGAATTCAAGGCGGTGGCAAGGGCTTTGCGTGCCGCGGTCGAGCTCGACCCGCGGGTGCAAGGTATTCCCTCGACGAAGGGAACGTTGTGACGTTGAAGTCTGTTGCCCTGCTCGATTACGGTTCGGGCAATCTGCACTCCGCCGAGCGCGCGCTGGTTCGCTCGGGCGCGAAGGTCGAGGTAACCGCCGATCCGGAGATCGCCTTGGCCGCCGACGGTTTGGTCGTGCCCGGCGTCGGCGCGTACGCCGCCTGCATGGCCGGACTGCGAAAGGTGCGGGGCGAGCGGATGATCGGCCAGCGCCTGGCCGGTGGTCGTCCGGTGCTCGGCATCTGCGTCGGCATGCAGATCCTGTTCGAACGCGGCGTGGAGTTCGGCGTGGAGACCGACGGCTGCGCGGAATGGCCCGGCGTGGTGGAACGGCTGTCCGCGCCGGTGCTGCCGCACATGGGCTGGAACACCGTGTCGGCGCCGCGGGACAGCGTGCTGTTCGCAGGGCTGGACCAGGAGGCGCGGTTCTACTTCGTGCACTCCTACGCCGCTCAGACCTGGGATCTGCCGCCGGGCGAGCACTTCGCCGCGCCCAAGCTGACCTGGGCCGAGCACGGCGTGCCGTTCCTCGCCGCGGTGGAGAACGGGCCGCTCTCGGCGACCCAGTTCCACCCGGAGAAGTCCGGCGACGCCGGGGCCCAGCTGCTGCACAACTGGGTGCAGTCGCTGTAAGCCGAACGGGCCTACCGGGTTTCGGCCCGGTTGACCAGCCAGCGGCCGTTCACGTTCTCGACGGTGATCAGCAGCGACATCTTGTTGGTCTTCGGCAGACCGCCGGTTTCGTCGCTGGTCGTCGTCCGCACCACGTCGACGGTCACGTCCGCGCGGGCCTCGTCGCCGGAGACGGTCCGGCAGTCCACCGAGTCGACCGTCGCGCGGGTGTGGCTGGCGGCGGCGTTGGCCTGAATGGTCGGCCGGGCCTCCTCGAATTCCGCGCGGAACATGCCGGTGGTGATGTCGAGCATCTTGCCGACGTGCTCGTCGAAGCGCGCGTAGTCGTAAGTCCCCGCGACAGTGCCGAAATCGCAGCCGGCCAGCCGCGCCTCCTCGGGCGGGGCTGCCGCGGCGGTCTGCGCGGTGGCCAGCACCGCGGTGCAGGTGGCAGCCGAAATCAGGAGCACGGCAGGCAGGGTCGAGCGCGACATACGAGATCCCTAGGGAGAGTGCGGAGTCGGCGACCGGAGTGGTCGCCGTGGCGAGACACTACCGGCGATTTCCCGGTCGCGGGGGCTGCCCGCGGAGTTGGTCGTGGCCGGCGTCTCCGGGGAGACCCTGACTCGTCCGCGCCGAATATCCGGGTGGTTACCGGATTCGCTTGTGGCCGCGTGGATCTACGGTCGATCCGAGGAGGCCGCTATGAGGAGCGTCACAGTCCCGTTGGTCGTGCTGACCGGGTACGCCGTGGTCGCGTGTTTCGTCTTCGGCACCGCCGCGGCGGAGACATTGCTGTTGTATCCCAACATCTTTCGCGATGTTCCGGAGTCGCTGGCGTTGACCCAGCAGTTCATGAGCGTGGTCAGCGTCGGTGACGTGATGCGGCCGCTCGGTGGTGTGCTGACGCTATGCGCGGTGCTCGCGCTCGTGGCGGCGGTGCGGTATCGGGTCGGGTTGCGGTGGACGGGGCTGTCGCTGGTCTCGTTGATCAGCGGGCAGTTCCTGCTGTCGGTGCTCTACGAGTGGCCGCGGGCCACGATCCTGTTCGACGATCGGGACAAGCACACCCTCGCCGAGATCGAACGGGCCGCAACGGAATTCCAGATCGGGGAGGGGTTCCGGGTGCTGGCGGCGGCGCTGACCGCGTTGTTCGCGGTGGCCGCCGCGCTGGTCTGCTACCGCCGCCGGGTGCTGGCCGCCCAGGCCCGCTGACGGTGGTCGCGCGAACGTGAACATATTGTGGGTGCGACCAACAAGAGTTAGATTGCTGGCATGGAGATCTCGCACGAGGGCGCTCCAGCCAGGCTGCGGGCGCTGCCCACCCGGCTGGTCAATCAGGTCGCCCTCGTCGCCAATCGGGCAACCGAGCGGGCGCTGACCGCCACCGGCTCGCGGCGCTACCACTACGCCCTACTCGCGGCGCTCGGCGAGTTCGGCTCGATCAGCCAGGCCGACCTGGGTAGGCGTACCCGGATCGATCGCAGCGACATCGTCGCCACGGTGAACGAGCTGGCCGGCCGCGGCTTCGTCGAGCGCAGCCCGGACGAGGGCGACCGCAGGCGCAAGATCGTCACCATCACCGATGCGGGCACCGCCCATCTCGCCGAGCTGGACGAGCGACTGGCCGGCGCCCAGGACGAACTCCTGGCCGGTCTCGACCCCGCGGAGCGCGCGGAACTGGTCCGCCTGCTCACTCGGATCCTCGATCGGTGATCCGACTCCTATATCCGCAGGCCGGGGACCGGGCGAGTGGAGCTAACTACTAAGGTGGTCGCGTGAGTCTTGTGCTGCTACCCGCCGTCGATGTTGCCAATGGAGAGGCCGTGCGCCTCGTGCAGGGAGAGGCCGGGAGCGAAACCAGCTACGGCTCGCCGCGCGACGCCGCCCTGGAATGGCAGCGCGCCGGCGCGGAGTGGGTGCATCTGGTCGACCTGGACGCCGCCTTCGGCCGTGGCTCGAATCGTGAACTGCTGGCCGGTGTGGTCGGCGAACTCGACGTCAAGGTGGAGCTGTCCGGCGGCATCCGCGACGACGACACCCTGGAGGCCGCGCTGGCCACCGGGTGCGCCCGGGTGAACCTCGGCACCGCCGCGCTGGAGGATCCGATCTGGTGCGCCAAGGCCATCGCCAAGCACGGCGAACGCGTCGCGGTCGGCCTGGACGTGCGGATCATCGACGGCGAGTACCGGCTGCGCGGCCGCGGCTGGGTCAGCGACGGCGGCGACCTGTGGGAGGTGCTGGAGCGCCTGGAGCGGGACGGCTGCTCGCGCTACGTGGTCACCGACGTCACCAAGGACGGCACGCTGACCGGCCCGAACCTGGACCTGCTGCTCGAGGTGTGCAACGCCACCGACGCGCCGGTCATCGCCTCCGGCGGCGTCTCCACCGTCGAGGACCTGATCGCGATCGCCGAACTGGTGCCCGAGGGCGTCGAGGGTTCGATCGTCGGCAAGGCGCTCTACGCGGGCCGGTTCACGCTGCCCGAGGCGCTGGCCGCGGTGAGATGAGCCCGGACCTATCGGCTCTGCTCGCGGTCGCCCGCGAGATCCTGGACTCGGTCACCTCACGCTTCATCGAGGGGGTCGGCGCGCCGAGCGCGGTGACCAAGGGACGCAACGACTTCGCCACCGAACTCGACCTGGAGCTGGAACGCACCATCTCCGCCGAGCTGGAGCAGCGCACCGGAATCAAGGTGCACGGTGAGGAATTCGGCGGACCACAGCTCGTGTCCGGCACCGCGTGGGTGCTCGATCCGATCGACGGAACGTTCAATTACTCGTCCGGGCACCCGCTTTCGGGCATGCTGCTCGCGCTGGTGCACGAGGGCGAGCCGGTGCTCGGCCTGACCTGGCTGCCGCTGCTCGGGCAGCGCTACGCCGCGATCACCGGCGGACCGGTGCAGCTCAACGGGCAACCGCTGCCGCCGCTGCCGCACGGCAAGCTGGCCGAGGCGATGATCGGCTTCGGCGCGTTCAATGTCGATGCGCAGGGGCGGATTCCGGGGCAGTTCCGGTTCGATCTGCTCGGCCCGCTCAGCCGGCTCTCCTCGCGGGTGCGCATGCACGGGTCCACCGGCATCGACCTGGCGTTCACCGCGGCCGGCGTGCTCGGCGGCGCCATCGTGTTCGGCCATCACCCGTGGGACAACGCCGCGGGCGTCGCGCTGATCCGCGCCGCGGGCGGCGTGGTCACCGACCTGGCCGGCGCGCCGTGGACCATCACCTCGGGTTCGGTGCTGGCCGCCGCGCCGGGCGTGCACGAGGAACTGCTCGACATGATCTGCACGGTCGCCGATCCGGCGGCCGCGGAGGAAGGGTGAGGCAATGACGTTGGCGGTACGCGTGATTCCGTGTCTGGACGTCGACGCGGGCCGGGTGGTCAAGGGCGTGAACTTCGAAAACCTGCGCGACGCAGGCGATCCCGTCGAGCTGGCCGCGACCTATGACGCGCAGGGCGCCGACGAGCTGACCTTCCTGGATGTCACCGCCTCCACCGGCGATCGCGGCACCATGATCGACGTGGTGACCCGCACCGCCGAGCAGATCTTCATTCCGCTCACCGTCGGCGGCGGGGTGCGCACGGTCGACGACGTCGACCGGCTGCTGCGCGCCGGGGCGGACAAGGTTTCGGTGAACACCGCCGCGATCGCGCGGCCCGAGGTGTTGCGCGAGATGTCGGAACGCTTCGGCTCGCAGTGCATCGTGCTGTCGGTGGACGCGCGGACGGTGCCGGAAGGACAGCCCGCGACGCCCTCCGGCTGGGAGGTCACCACGCACGGCGGCAAGCGCGGCACCGGCCTCGACGCCGTCGAATGGGCCACGCGCGGAGCCGAATTGGGCGTCGGCGAGATCCTGCTCAACTCGATGGACGCCGACGGCACCAAGGCGGGCTTCGACCTGCGGATGATCCGTGCCGTCCGCGCCGCGGTCTCCGTTCCGGTCATCGCCAGCGGCGGTGCGGGCGCGGTCGAGCACTTCGCTCCGGCGGTGCAGGCGGGCGCGGACGCGGTGCTGGCGGCGAGTGTGTTCCACTTCGGCGACCTCACCATCGGTCAGGTGAAGGACTCGATGCGCGCCGAACACATCGTCGTCCGCTAGTTCACGCCGCGCACGAATCCGCCCGCGTTTCGGGCGCAGCGAGACGGTTCGTGGGTGGGACGCCGTCGCTGAGCCTGGCGGGAATCTGCCGCGTCGGAATCGGCCTCGCATCGGCCTGCGTTGCTCCGGGAATGAGCATCGGTATCGCAGTGTCCCCGTTCACCCTCGATGCGACCGACAACGCGGTGGATGCCGCGGTCGCCATCGGTCGGCAGGCCGCCGCGGCCGGGTTGAGTTCGCTCTGGTTCGGTCAGACGTTCAGCCACGACAGCATCGTGCTGTCCACGGCGGTCGGGCGGGAGGTGCCCGAGCTGGAACTGGGTACGTCGGCGATTCCGATCCCGGCGCGGCATCCGCTGCTGATCGCCAGCCAGGCGCAGACCGCGCAGGCGGCCACGCACGGCCGGTTCACCCTCGGCCTCGCCCTCGGCGCGCAGGTGTTCACCGAGGCCGCCTTCGGCATCCCGTTCGACCGGCCGATCGCCCGGCTGCGGGAGTTCTTGACCGCGCTGCGCACCGTACTCGACACCGGCACAGTCGATTTCCAGGGCGAGCTGCTCACCGCGGTCGCGCCGCTGCCGGCCGCGGTGGCGGGCGCGAAGCCGGCCGTGCCGGTGCTGGTCGCCGCGATGGGACCGCAGGCGCTGCGGGTCACGGGCGAATTGGCCGACGGCACACTGCCTTTCCTGGTCGGCCCGAAGGCGCTGGCCGAACACGTTGTCGCGCCGATCACCAAAGCCGCTGAGCGAGCAGGACGTTCCGCGCCGCGCATCGTGGCCGTGGTCGCGGGGGTGGTCACCGCCGACGTCGGGGGCGCTCGCGCGGCGGCCGCGCGGTCGACCGCGTTCTACGACGACATCCCCTCCTACCAACGGATCATCGAGCTGTCCGGTGCGTCCCGGGCCGCCGATCTGGTCGTCATCGGCGACGAGCAGACCATCGCCGACCGCGTCGCCGAGTACTTCGAAGCAGGCGCGACCGACGTCGTCTTCAGCCAAACCGACCTGAGCACGCCCGCCGACCAGCAGCGAACCTGGCAACTACTGGGCGAACTGAATCGCGCCGCCTGACCGGGGACACCGCGGCCGCCGGGAATAGCACCCATGTCCGGCTGTTATAACGGTGCTATGACTCTCGACCCCGCCATCGCCGCCCGGCTCAAGCGCAACGACGCCGGATTGGTCGCCGCTGTCGCGCAGGAGCGCGGCACCGGCGACGTGCTGATGGTCGCGTGGATGGACGACGAGGCGCTGGCCCGTACGCTGGAAACCCGTAAGGCCACGTATTATTCGCGTTCGCGCCAGCAGTACTGGGTCAAGGGGGAGACCTCCGGTCATACCCAGAATGTGCACGAGGTCCGGCTCGACTGCGACGGCGACACCATCCTCTTGGTCGTCGATCAAGAGGGCGCGGCCTGCCACACCGGGACCCACACCTGTTTCGATGCGGACGTTTTGCTCGCCGATCAGGTCTCGGCGGGCGGATCTTCCTGATTCGTCCCGCTCGACCGGCTCAGCGCATCGGTGAGATGGTCGGCGAGCAGCTCGCTCAACTCCGCCAGCTGGGCCGTCTGTTCCGGCTCCAGACCGTCGAATACGAAGCGGCGCACCGCATCCAGATATCCGGGGGCCGCCTCGACCACCTTGTGGTAGCCGTCGTCTGTCAGTACCGCCTGCACGCCGCGGCGCCCGGCGGTAGCCGAGCGCTCCGCCCAGCCCATCCGTTCGAGCTTGGATACGACGTGCGAAAGCCGTGATAGCGATGCATTTGCCTTGTGGGCGAGGTCACTCATCTGTAAGCGGTGGCCCGGTTCCTCGGACAGCAGGGTCAAAACCCAGTACTCGAAATGGGTGACCCCGGATTCGCGCTGCAGCTGGGTATCCAAAGCGCCTGGTAGGCGGGTCATCAGCGCGACAATCGCACGCCAAGCTCGTTGTTCTACGGGGTCGAGCCACTTCGTCACTGTGTGCCTTCTTTCAAGCCAAGTGACGTGGTTTTGTTAGGTAGCCTACCGATTATTGAAAAGCATGTTCACAGTCACCCGTGGCTTTGAGTTTGCCACGACTTCGCTCGCTCGTCATGCAGTTGCTGAGTAGCGTGAGTTCACTCACAAACCGTCGGGCCGGGTCATGGCCGGATCAGCGGTGGTCGCGGGCGGTGTTGTGCCGCCGCGCTGCTTCGGATGCCGGCGCCGCCACCACCGCATGACCACCAGCACGAGGGCCGCCAGCCAGATCGCGGCGGCGGCGATCGCGCCGGCCATCGTGGCGCCGCGGAAGGCGGGCGCGTCCACATCGAGGATCCGCTGCCCGGCATGGGCGGCATTGCTGCCGCCGAGCACGATGGTCAGCGTCATCAGATTGGGGATCGCGACGAGCACGGCGATCACCACGGCCGCACCGGCCATGAATCGGCCGCCCCGGCGTCGCCACACCCGAACCGCGAACAGCAGCAGGAACAGTGGGATCACCGTGCACACGCCGCCGAAGACCAGGCCCCAGCCGATGCCCTTGGCGAAGCTGCCGTTGACCATCTCCGCGATCCGCTGCGCCCACCAGCGGGGGATGAACGCGGACAGGATGAAGTAGGCGATGAACAAGAGGGCGAGCACCGCCAGTCCGCCGATCGCCCAGGTCTTCCAGGCGGGCCCGGTCGATTTCTGCTCCAGCTGTCCGTCGGTCGCAGTCATGGGCCCAGCGTAAGCCGGGTGAGCGGCGGAAACGTGGTGATCGCCCCGGCGTTTCCGGTACGACCGTGCCGGGAGCTACTTCGCGCGCTCGCGCAGGAACTTCAGCGCCTCGTCGGCGTGCACGTTGGCGCGCAGCTCGCCGGTGACGATCTTGCGCACGGTGCGGTCCTGATCGATGACGAAGGTCTGCCGCTTGACCGGGGCCAGCTTGCCGAGCAGCCCGCGCTTCACGCCGAACTGGGCGGCGACCTTGCCGTCGGGATCGGAGAGCAGCGGGTAACCGAGGCCCTGCTTGTCGGCGAAACCAGCCTGCGTGTCGACGCCGTCGGCGCTGATGCCGACGCACGAGGCGCCCAGCGCGGCGAAGTCGCCGGCTACGTCGCGGAAGTGGCAGGCCTCCGCCGTGCACACCGGGGTGTTCGCGGCGGGATAGAAGAAGAGGACCAGCGGACCGTCCGCGAGCAACGCGTCGAGCGAACGGGGAGTGCCGGTTTGATCGGGGAGCTCGAACTGGGGGGCGAGCTGTCCTGTCTGCATAGAAAGGGACAGTACCGGGCGCATGTCGCACCCGGTACCGGTCCGTTCCGGCTCATATCGAACCTCCGTCTGCATGCCGATGACGCGCGGGCTGGAGACGGACGACGTGGTTACGTCCTAGATACCGATCAGTGCCGCGACTTCGGGGTTCTTGATCTGCATCACGTCGAGAATGCCGTGCGCGCGCAGGAACGGCTTGAGTTCCTTGATCCGGTCGGCGTGCGTGGCGTACTCGTCCGGGAAGTGGTTCTTGTCCAGGGATTCGAGCGCCTTCGCGTAGGTGACGAAGGTGGCTAGTGCGTTCGGGGCACCCTGTTGGCCTGCCTTGGATTGCAGACCGACCATCCGTGGGGCCTGGCTCGGCGCACCGCCCGGGGCGGCGTGCCTGCCCTCCGGTTGCGAGGGGTACATCAGTTGTCTCCTCTCGATCATGGATACCGCGTGCGAGATGGAACGGAGCGAGCATAGAGACGCCCGTCACAGCGTTGTCGAGGGCATGAGAACCGGGCGGTCGTGTTTGTGACGGATGTGACTCGCGCGGGGCGGTATCGGCCCGCCCGGGGTGCGCCGCGTGGGGTGTCGGTGCCCCCTGGGATGATGTGACCATGCAAGGCGCGTCGACTCCCACCACCACGACCCGGGCCCAGTTCCATCTGCTGGCCGCGGAGCATCGAGTGGTCCCGGTGACCCGAAAGGTGTTGGCGGACTCCGAAACTCCGCTCTCCGCCTACCGCAAACTGGCCGACGATCGGGCGGGCACGTTCCTGTTCGAGTCGGCGGAGAACGGACGATCGTGGTCGCGCTGGTCGTTCATCGGCGCAGGTAGTCCGTCCGCGTTGACCGTGGTCGACGGCGAGGCGGCCTGGCTGGGCAACATTCCGGTGGACGCGCCCGCGGGCGGCGATCCGCTGCTCGCGTTGCGCGAAACCCTCGAACTGCTGAAGACCGAGCGGCTGCCCGGGCTGCCGCCGCTGACCGGCGGCATGGTCGGTTACCTCGGTTACGACGCGGTGCGCCGGATCGAGCGGCTGCCGAACCTCGCGCACGACGATCTGCAACTGCCCGAGATGGTGCTGCTGCTGGCCACCGACCTGGCCGCGTTCGACCACCACGAGGGCGCGATCACGTTGATCGCCAACGCGGTCAACTGGAACGGCACCGCCGATCGGGTGGACGAGGCCTACGACGACGCGGTCGCCCGGCTGGACCGGATGACCGAGGCGCTCGCCGCCCCGGCCGCGTCCACCGTGTCGGTCTTCGATCGGCCCGAGCCGGAGTTCCGCCGGCGCCGCACCACCGAGGAGTTCGGCGCGGGCGTGCGCCGCCTGGTCAAGGAGATCGAGGCGGGCGAGGCGTTCCAGGTGGTGCTCTCGCAGCGCTTCGAAATGGACTACGACGGTGCGCCGCTCGATCTCTACCGGATGTTGCGCGCGTCGAACCCGAGCCCGTACATGTACCTGCTGCACGTCCCGGACGGCGACGGCGGCACCGCGTTCTCCATCGTCGGCTCCAGTCCGGAATCGCTGGTCACGGTGAAAGACGGGGTCGCGACGACGCATCCGATCGCGGGCACCCGCTGGCGCGGGGCCACCGAAGAGGACGACCTGCTGTTGGAGAAGGGCCTGCTGGCCGACGAGAAGGAGAACGCCGAGCACCTGATGCTCGTCGACCTCGGCCGCAACGACCTCGGCCGGGTCTGCCAGCCGGGCACCGTGCGGGTCACCGAGTACCGGCACATCGAGCGCTACAGCCATGTGATGCACCTGGTTTCGACGGTGTCCGGCCGGCTCGCCGCGGGCAAGATCGCGCTCGACGCGGTGCGGGCCTGTTTCCCGGCGGGCACGCTGTCCGGTGCGCCGAAGGTGCGCGCGATGGAACTCATCGAGGAACTCGAGCCGACCCGGCGCGGCGTCTACGGCGGCGTCGTCGGGTATCTCGACTTCGCCGGTGATGCGGACACCGCGATCGCCATCCGCACCGCGCTGCTGAAAGACGGCACCGCCTATGTCCAGGCGGGCGCGGGCATCGTCGCCGACTCGGACGCCGAATACGAGGACGTCGAAGCCCGCAATAAGGCGATGGCGGTGCTCAAGGCGGTCGCCGCGGCGAAGACGGTGCGCGCGTACGGCGCGAAGGGCGACGACGCATGACGGCAGGGTCCAGCGAAGGCGACCACACCCCGGATCCCGACCTCGTCACACCGGACACCGCGGGCGTCGAGCCGGCCGAACCCGCCGCGCGGCGCAAGTCCCCGGTCGGCGCACTGGTCCTGCTCGCGGTCGCGGCGGCCGCGCTGTGGGCTTCCTCCCGCATGACCTGGGTGACGCTCGAGTCCGCCGACGGCCTCACCGAACCCCGCACCGACCGGCTCAACGGCGGCGTCTGGTTCGGCGCGCTCACCCCGCTGGCCCTGGTGCTGCTGGCGTCCATTGCCGCCGTGCTGGCCACCCGAGGCTGGTTGCGGCGCGTGCTGGGCGTGGTCATCGCGCTGATCGCCGCGGTAGCCGCGGTGCCGGCCTTCGCGTTGCTCACCAACTCCGGCAAGATCGCCGAACGCGCCGCCAAACTCGCCGAACTCCCGGCCAGGGCGCAGGTGGGGGAGGCGACGACCTCGATCTTCCCGGCCGTACTCGCCCTGCTCGGCGCGCTCGCGGCCTTCGCGGCGGGCGGACTACTCGCCCGGATGCCGCAGGAAACCGCCCGGATGTCCGGCAAATACGACAACCCGGTCTTCCGCCGCGCCGCCGCCACCGAACAGGTGACCAAGCAGCGCGCCGAGGCCGGCACCGAGCCGGGCTCCACCCAACTCTCCGAACGTGTGCTCTGGGACGCCTTGGACGCGGGCACCGACCCGACCGAGGACGCCGTGAACACCGGTGGGCGGCCCGGCGATCCGGACGCCGACGAGGCAGGCGGACGTGTCCGCTGAGCGATTCGGCCCTGGCAACTGTGGCGGCGCACACCTTGCGCACGGACTGGTTGCCTGGTCCACAACACGACCCGGCGCAAACGCGGCCGGTACGTCCATTTATTCTTGGTCAGCATCGGTGAGACAGCGCCTGGGGAAATTCTCAGGCAGCAAGTCCGTCTCCCCAGAAAGGATTCGAGCCAGATGACGGTACTCGACTCGATTCTCGACGGGGTCCGCGCGGATGTGGCCGCTCGGGAAGCCCTCCTCGACTTCCAGGCGATCAAAGCGGCCGCCGCGGCGGCGAACAGCCCGCTCGACGCGCGCGCCGCACTCCTCGAAGACGGCATCGGTGTCATCGCCGAGGTGAAGCGCGCCAGCCCCTCCAAGGGTGAACTCGCCGACATCCCCGATCCGGCCAGCCTGGCCAAGTCCTACGAGGACGGCGGCGCCCGGATCATCAGCGTGCTCACCGAAGGCCGCCGCTTCCACGGGTCCCTGGAGGACCTGGACGCGGTGCGCGCCACGGTGAACATCCCGATCCTGCGCAAGGACTTCGTCGTCGGGCCGTACCAGATCCACGAGGCCCGCGCGCACGGCGCCGACGTCATCCTGCTGATCGTCGCGGCGCTGGAGCAGGACGTGCTGTCCTCGCTCATCGACCGCACCGAATCGCTCGGCATGACAGCGCTCGTCGAGGTGCACACCGAGGAAGAGGCCGACCGCGCGCTCGAGGCAGGCGCCTCGGTGATCGGCGTGAACGCCCGCAACCTCAAGACCCTCGAGGTCGACCGGGACGTGTTCGCCCGGATCGCGCCCGGCCTGCCCACCGAGGTCATCCGGATCGCCGAATCCGGCATCCGCGGCACCGCCGACCTGCTGGCCTACGCGGGCGCGGGCGCGGACGCCGTGCTCGTCGGCGAAGGCCTGGTGACCAGCGGCGATCCGCGCGCGGCCGTGTCCGAGCTGGTGACCGCCGGCACCCACCCGTCCTGCCCGAAGCCGGCGCGGCGGGGCCGGTGACCGGAGTGACCGAACTACCCAAGGCCAGCGACGGCGTCGCCCACCGCAGCCCGCACGAGCCCGACACCGGCGGCCACTTCGGCGTCTACGGCGGCAGGCACGTGCCCGAAGCGCTGATGGCGGTCATCGAAGAGGTCACCGCGACCTACGAGAAGTCCCGGCTCGACCCGGACTTCCTCAACGAGCTGGACCGGTTGCAGCGCGACTACACCGGGCGTCCGTCGCCGGTGTTCGAATGCACCCGGCTCGCCGAGCACGCGGGCGGCGCGCGCATCCTGCTCAAGCGAGAAGACCTGAACCACACCGGTTCGCACAAGATCAACAACGTGCTCGGCCAGGCGCTGCTGGCCAAGCGCATGGGTAAGACCCGGATCATCGCGGAAACGGGTGCGGGCCAGCACGGCGTCGCCACCGCGACCGCGTGCGCGCTGCTCGGCCTGGACTGCGTCATTTATATGGGTGCCGTCGACACCGCACGGCAGGCCCTGAACGTGGCCCGCATGCGGCTGCTCGGCGCCGAGGTCATCTCGGTGACCACCGGCTCGCAGACGCTCAAGGACGCGATCAACGAGGCGCTGCGCGACTGGGTCAGCAACGCCGACGACACCTACTACTGTTTCGGCACCGCCGCGGGCCCGCACCCGTTCCCCATGCTGGTGCGCGATTTCCAGCGCGTCGTCGGCCTGGAGGCCAGGGTGCAGGTGCAGGAATCCACCGGCAGGCTGCCCGACGCGGTGGTCGCCTGCGTGGGCGGCGGCTCCAACGCCATCGGCATCTTCCATCCATTCCTCGACGACGCCGACGTCCGGCTGATCGGCTACGAGGCGGCCGGCGATGGCGTCGAAACCGGCAGGCACGCCGCCACTTTCACCGGCGGCACGCCCGGCGCGTTCCAGGGCGCCTACTCCTACCTGTTGCAGGACGAGGACGGCCAGACCATCGAGTCGCATTCCATCTCGGCCGGTCTGGACTACCCGGGCGTCGGCCCCGAGCACGCCTACCTCAAGGACATCGGCCGCGCCGAATACCGCCCGATCACCGACACCGAGGCGATGGACGCGCTGATGCTGCTGTCCCGCACCGAGGGCATCATCCCGGCGATCGAGTCCGCGCACGCGGTAGCCGGAGCGCTGCAACTGGGCAAGGAACTCGGCCCGGGCTCGATCATTCTGGTGAACCTGTCCGGTCGCGGCGACAAGGACATGGATACGGCGGCGCGTTGGTTCGGGCTGATCGATGAAGGAGCAGTTCAGTCGTGAGTCAGCAGTCTCGTCTTGCGAATACTTTTGCCGCTGCTCGCGGTGAGGGGCGTGCCGCGCTCATCGGTTACCTGCCCGCGGGCTTCCCCGACCTGGCCGGTTCGATCGAGGTCGTCCGCGCCATGGTCGAATCCGGTTGCGACATCATCGAAGTCGGCGTCGCCTACTCCGATCCGGTGATGGACGGCCCGACCATCCAGGCCGCCGCCGATCAGGCGTTGCGCGGCGGCGTGCGGGTGCGCGACGTGTTCTCCGTCGTCGAGGCGATCACCTCGGCGGGCGGGCAGGCCGTGGTGATGAGCTACTGGAACCCGGTGCTGGCCTACGGCGTCGACCGTTTCGCGCGCGATCTCGCCGGGGCCGGCGGCGCGGGCATCATCACGCCGAACCTGATCCCGGAAGAGGCCGACGACTGGTTCGTCGCCTCGTCCACGCACAACCTCGACCGCATCTTCCTGGTCGCGCCGTCCTCCACCGAGGAGCGTCTGGTGAAGACCCTGGAGGCCTCGCGCGGATTCGTGTACGCGGCCTCGACGATGGGTGTCACCGGCGCCCGCGATGTGGTGTCGTCCGCGGCGCCCGCGTTGTGCGCGCGGATCCGGACCCACTCCGACATCCCGATCGGCGTCGGTCTCGGCGTCCGCTCGGGTGCGCAGGCAGCCGAAATCGCTTCCTACGCAGACGGAGTCATCGTCGGCTCGGCCTTGGTGACCGCCGCGGGCGAGAGCCTGGACGCGGTGCGCGCGCTGACCGCGGAGCTGGCCGAGGGCGTGCGTTCGGCGACCGTCGCCTCGTAATCCGGCGTTCGTCGGCGGTCCTCACGGAGCGGTGGTTCCAGCGTCGCCGAGGTTCTCCGCTACGGTGGCCCCGTGACCTTACGAGTCCTGGCGTACATACCCAGCCCCCCGCAGGGCGTGTGGCACATCGGCCCATTCCCGCTGCGGGCCTACGCGCTGTGCATCATTCTCGGCATCATCGTCGCCATCTGGTGGGGTGAGCGCCGCTGGCGCGACCGCGGCGGACAACAGGGCGCGATCCTGGACGTCGCGATGTTCGCGGTGCCGTTCGGCCTGGTCGGCGGCCGGCTCTATCACGTCGCCACCGACTGGCAGAAATACTTCGGCCCGGACGGCGACCCCAAGGCCGCGCTGGAGATCTGGAACGGCGGCCTCGGCATCTGGGGCGCGGTGCTGCTCGGCGGCGTCGGCGCCTGGATCGGCTGCCGGGTGTATCGAATCCCGTTGCCCGCGTTGGGCGATGCCATCGCCCCGCCGATCCTGCTGGCCCAGGCCATCGGCCGGCTCGGCAACTACTTCAACCAGGAGCTCTACGGTCGCACCACCGACCTGCCGTGGGGCCTGGAGATCTTCTTCCGCTACGACGACAACCTGAAGCCGGACGCGATGAACGGCGTCTCCAACGGCGTCGTGGACAAGGTCGTGCACCCGACGTTCCTGTACGAGCTGATCTGGAACGTGCTGATCGTCGTGCTGCTGGTGCAGCTGGACAAGCGCTACCGGATCGGGCACGGCCGCCTGTTCGCGCTCTACGTCGCGGGTTACAGCTTCGGCCGCTTCTTCGTCGAGCTGATGCGCGACGACGAGGCGACCAAGATCGCCGGCATCCGGATCAACTCGTTCACCTCCGCGCTCGTATTCCTCGCGGCCATCGCCTATTTCGTGTTCGCGACGAAGGGGCGCGAGACCGCCGAGCAGTTGCAACCGACCAAGGAGCGACGCCCCTGGCCGTGGCAGATCGGCGCGTTGCGGGCGGCGGCCGCGACGAATGCGACCTCGGACACGGTTGTGCTGGAAACGGATTCGGCCGCCGAGACCGACGGTGCCACGGCCACAGACAAACTCGAGACCGACGAGCCGAGCGAAACGGCGGACGCCGAGCCGGAGCCGGCCGCCGATTCCGCGAAGGACGCTGATTCCCCGAAGGACGCCGACGCGGACGAAACCAGCGCCGACCCGGCCACCGAGAGCACTACCGCGGTGACCACCGAGTCGAAGCAGGCCACGGACTCCGACAAGTCCTGAATACAACGGTGCCGCCGCGGATTCCGCGGCGGCACCGCTGTCTCTCCCACCGGTTTGCTCCGAATTTCCCGCCGCCGATAACAATGCCGCATCACCTGCGATAACCCGGGGGAATGCCGAACGCTACGGGGCGACAAATCACCGCGCTCCGACCACAATGTCTCGTGATCGTCGCGAGCATCTCCCCGCTCGGCAGATCGATCAATGCCGGGCAGAGGGTGCCCAGCACGAATGAGGAGGACATTGGTGACCGACCCCTACCAGCAGAACAATCCGGGATTCGGCGGACCGCAGTACGGTCCACCCGGCACGGGGCCGGATCTGAACAAGCCGCAGGACACCGCGGCCATGCCGCAGCAGTTCGACTCGCAGCCCTACGCCCAGCCGTCGGACCCGTATGCCCAGCAGCCGCAGTACGGCCAGCCCAACCCCTACGGCCAGCAGCCCGGCGGCTACCCGCCGGCCGGCTTCGGCCCGCAGGGCTACAACCCGAACGATCCCGAAGCCCCCTGGGGCCGCGACCAGTTCGGCGCGCCGTTCTCCGACAAGCAGAAGCTGATCGCGGGCCTGCTGCAGATCTTCGTCGGCGCGTTCGGTGTCGGCCGTTTCTACACCGGCCATACCGGCATCGCCATCGCCCAGATCGCCGTCACCTGGTTGACGTGTGGCTTCGGCGTCATCTGGCCGATCATCGACGGCATCATGATGCTGGTCGGCAAGGTGACCGACAGCGAAGGCCGCCCGCTGCGCGACTGAGCACACCGATAGCCGACGGGCATCGCCGATCCGGCGGTGCCCGTTCGTCGTTCCCCACCCGTCTCGGCCGCGATTTAGCAGGTCAGAGCCCCGAGAAATGGGGGCAGGGCCGGGCGACGCGCCCTCGGATTCGGCGAGTACAACCCTTTCGCGCACCATGATCGATATAGGGTCCATCGGATAAGTCCCGGCGTAGCATGAGCCGGATTTGCGTGTTGTGCGTGGGATGTCCGCGTACCGAAGAGAGGGAACCCGTGCGTCGCAAGCTGTTCGCCGCCGCCATGCTCGCCATCGTCGCCGCCACCGGGCTCACCGCCTGCGGGAGCAGCAGCGATCCGAACGTGTTGAAGGTCGGCACCGAAGGCACCTACTCCCCGTTCAGCTTCCAGGGTTCCGACGGCAAGATCACCGGTTACGACATCGAGGTGATCCAGGCCGTGGGCGACAAGCTCGGCAAGAAGGTCGAGTTCGTGCAGACCCCATGGGACGCCATCTTCGCCGGCCTCGAGTCCAAGCGCTTCGACCTGGTCGCCAACCAGGTGACGATCAACGACGAGCGCAAGAACAAGTACGCCCTCTCCGCCCCGTACACCACCTCCGACGGCGTGATCGTCACGCGCGCCGACAACAACGCGATCACCACCCTCGCCGACCTCAAGGGCAAGACCTGCGCCCAGTCCGCCACCAGCAACTGGGGCAAGGTCGCCACCAACGCGGGCGCGAAGGTCGAGGCGGTGGAGGGCTTCGTGCAGGCCATCCAGCTGCTGAAGAACGGCCGCGTCGACGCCACGGTCAACGACACCCTGGCCGTCGCCGAGTACACCAAGAAGACCGGCGACACCGGCGTGAAGGTCTCCGGCAAGACCGGCGAGACCAGCAAGCAGGCCTTCGCCGCCCGCAAGGACGACGCGTTGATCAAGGACGTGGACAAGGCGCTGACCGAACTGCGCGCCGACGGCACGCTGGCGAAGATCTCGGACAAGTACTTCGGCACCGACGTCAGCAAGTAGCCGACGCCCTCCATGGATGCCGCTACCAGGGAACTGATCTGGCACAACCTGTGGCCGATGCTGCAGGCCACGCTCAAAATGACCATCCCGCTCACCGCGGTCAGCTTCGTCATCGGCTTGGCCATCGCGTTGTTCGTCGCGCTGGCCCGGATGTCACCGGTGTGGCCGCTGTCCGCGGCCGCCCGGTTCTACATCTCGATCATCCGCGGCACGCCGCTGCTGGTGCAGCTGTTCATCGTGTTCTACGCGCTGCCGCAGTTCGGGCTGGTGATCGACCCGTTCCCGGCGGCGGTGATCGCGTTCAGCCTCAATGTCGGTGGTTATGCCGCGGAGATCGTGCGCGCGTCCATTCTCAGTGTGGCGAAGGGGCAGTGGGAGGCCTCACAGGCGCTGGGCCTGACGTATCCGCAGATGATGCGGCTGATCATCCTGCCGCAGGGCTACCGCATCGCGGTGCCGCCGCTGTCGAACACGTTGATCTCGTTGGTGAAGGACACCTCGCTGGCCTCCACCATCCTGGTCACCGAACTGCTGCGGGTCGCGCAGCTGGCGGCCGCGCCGACGTTCGACTTCTTCGCGCTCTACGGCGTCGCGGCGGTCTACTACTGGGTCATCTGCCTGATCCTCGGCTTCGGTCAGACCAGGCTCGAAACGCGACTGGCACGTCACGTGGCGACCTGACCGAGCTGTCTCCCACGGAACCCCGGACACCCGAGAACGGTGGCCGGGGTTCTCGCGTGCGGGCCACAAATCCCCCTCGATCCATGACACGGCAACATCTGAAACGGCGATGCTCCAGCTACCCGTTTTTGCGCGATTCGGCACCGAAATTATCTACTAACGAGTAACATTCGATTGCCGTTGTTTCAAATAGATGGCGCTGGCCAGGGGCGTTGCGCAATGCGTAACGACTTGGAGGTTTCACCAAGTCGCGGTTCATTTTTTAACTAAGCTTTCACCTGGGGCACAGGCGGCCCCGGGCACTGGTCGGGACTAGGCTCTACCCGTGATGCGACGGACGAAGATTGTGTGCACGCTCGGCCCGGCTACTGCCTCCGAGGACCGTATCCGCGAACTCGTCGAGAGCGGCATGGACGTGGCTCGACTGAACTTCAGTCACGGCGAACACGCGGATCACGCAGAGAACTACAAGAAGGTGCGGGCCGCCTCCGATCACCTGGGCAGAGCGGTCGGCATCCTGGCCGACCTCCAGGGACCGAAGATCCGGCTCGGCCGATTCATCGAGGGCAAGACCGTCTGGGCGACGGGCGAAGAGGTCAGGATCACCGTCGACGAGGTCGACGGCACCCATGACCGGGTTTCGACCACGTACAAGGAACTCGCGCAGGACGCGAAGGCCGGCGACCGGCTGCTGGTCGACGACGGCAAGGTCGGGCTCACCGTCATCCGGGTGGACGGCAACGACGTCGTCTGCCGGGTGACCGAGGGTGGACCGGTCTCCAACAACAAGGGCGTTTCGCTGCCGGGCATGGATGTCTCGGTGCCCGCGCTGTCCGAAAAGGACATCGAGGACCTGGAATTCGCGCTGAACCTCGGCGTGGACTTCATCGCGCTGTCCTTCGTGCGGTCCCCGTCCGATATCGAGCTCGTGCACGACATCATGGACAAGGTCAACCGCCGGGTGCCGGTGATCGCCAAGCTGGAGAAGCCGGAGGCGATCGACAACCTGGAAGCCATCGTGCTCGCGTTCGACGCGGTCATGGTCGCGCGCGGTGACCTCGGCGTCGAGCTGCCGCTCGAGCAGGTGCCGATCGTGCAGAAGCGGGCCATCCAGATGGCGCGGGAGAACGCCAAGCCGGTGATCGTGGCGACCCAGATGCTGGAGTCGATGATCGAGAACTCGCGCCCGACCCGGGCCGAGGCCTCCGACGTGGCCAACGCGGTGCTCGACGGCGCCGACGCGGTGATGCTCTCCGGCGAGACCTCGGTCGGCGCCTGGCCGATCGAGACGGTGCGCACCATGGCGCGCATCGTGCACGCGGTGGAGACCGAATCGACCAGGGTGCCCCCGCTGACCCACGTGCCGCGCACCAAGCGCGGTGTCATCTCCTACGCCGCCCGCGACATCGGCGAGCGGCTCAACGCCAAGGCGCTGGTCGCGTTCACCCAGTCGGGTGACACTGTGCGCCGGCTGGCCCGGCTGCACACCCCGCTGCCGCTGCTGGCCTTCACCCCGCTGCCGGAGGTGCGCAGCCAGCTCGCGCTGACCTGGGGCACCGAGACCTTCATCGTGCCGATGGTGGACACCACCGACGCTATGATCCACCAGGTCGATGTAGCACTGCTGTCCATGGAGCGATACCAAAAGGGTGACCTCGTGGTAATCGTGGCCGGCTCCCCGCCGGGTACGGTCGGTTCCACCAACCTGATCCACGTGCATCGCATCGGTGAGGAGGATCATTAACTGTGAACAGCTCTCTTGGAGGGTCGGTCGTCGATTCGTCGGCGGCCGGGAAGTCTGATCTGGACGTTTTACTCGGTCTGCTCGATCTGCAGCAGATGGACGAGGACGTGTTCGTCGGGCAACATCCGGAGAAGGTGTGGAGTCGCACGTTCGGCGGCCAGCTCGTCGCGCAGGCGATCATCGCGGCGGGCCGCACGGTCGGTGACCGTCCGGTGCACGCGATCAACGCGCATTTCGTGCGCGGCGGCGATCCGAAGAAGCCGATCGAGTACCGGGTGGACCGGCACCGAGACGGCCGCGCGTTCGCCAACCGCACCGTCACCGCCCTCCAGGACGATCAAGAGCTGTTCGTGATGCTCGCGGCGTTCCAGGACTGGCACAAGGGTCTCGAGCACGGGCACCCGCTGCCCGACGTGCCGGACCCGGAGACCTTGCCGCGCATCGAGGAGAGCTTCGTCGGCTTGGAAGACAAGCTGGAGATGTTCATCAAGGCGCCGCACCCGATCGACATGCGCTACACCAACGACCCGGCCTGGATCATGAAGGGCACGGGGGAGCGGCTCAACCACAATCGGGTGTGGATGCGCACCGACGGGCGGCTGCCCGACGATCCGCTGCTGCACGTTGCGATGCTGGGTTATTCGTCCGACACCACGGTGCTGGACTCGATCATCACCACGCACGGGCTGTCCTGGGGACTGGACCGGATCGTGGCGGCGACGGTGAACCACTCGATCTGGTTCCACCGGCCGTTCCGGTTCGACGAGTGGGCGCTCTACGCCACCGAGTCCCCGGTCGCCTCGGGCTCGCGTGGGCTGGCGACCGGTCGCTTCTTCTCCCGTTCCGGGGAGCTGCTCGCGACCACCGTGCAGGAGGGGCTGATTCGGCACTTCCCCGCGCGGGGCAAGTAGCCGATCCGCTGAACTTCGCCGCATCCGCTTCCCGAGCTGTCGGGAAGCCGGTGCGGCGCAGTCGTTTCCGGGGTCAGATCCGTTCGCGCTCGACGTCGAGGTCCAGGTCCGCGCGCTGCCTGGCGCGGATCGAGAACGGGATGTTCTGGCCCGGCTCGGTGCTCGCGGCGCCGTAGATCCCGTGCAGCAGTTGCTGTTCCAGGCCGGCCATGTCCGCGTCGGTGAGCTCGGCCGGCGCGCCGACCAGGCTGAGCGCGATCTCGTAGGTGCCGCGCTCGCCCGGCTCGTCGCCGGGATGCTCCATCCGCCACTGGGTTTCGAGCGTCACATGGGCCGGATCGTCGGTGTCCACCGGGAGCGTGAAGCGCCAGGCGAACACCTCGCGGTCCTGCAGGTGGTCGTCCACAACCTCGCGTACGGTCTCGACGACTCGTTCGAGGGTTTCCGGTGTCACATACACATGGAGCGAAACATCCGAAATGCGTTTCGGCATGTCTATTCCTGTCGTGTGTCGAACCAGCAACGGTGGAAGTTGGTGTCCGCGGGAGTGTAATACGTCCGGCCGGGAAATGGACATAGCAGCTCTGCATTGCTGTGTCGGAGAGTGGTATTTGGGTCGAAAGACTACCTGATGCGGTGCGCCGCCAGAAAGGACGCCAGCGGTGGGGAAGCCGCGCCCGGCTCGATGACCAAGCCGGGGTGTTCGTCTTTCACCGGCCGCGACTGCTCGTGCGGGGCCAGCGCGAGCAGCAGCGGCACCAGGGCCTCCGCGATCCGGTCGCCGACCTCGCAGTACGCCTGCTCGGACAGCCCCACCGGGTCGGTGATGTTCTCCCGGCCGACGATCGACAGATCGTTGCGCGCCCGGTGCAGCTCGGCGATGGAGCGGGCGCCGGTCACGTGGGCGATCCGATGCGCTTCCAGGAGGGTGAAGGTGCGCGACGCGACGCCGAAACCCATCTCGCTCACCGTGTCGCGGATCTGCTGGGTCATGGTCAGCACCAGATCGGCGTTGTCCACCATCTCGTCCCTGAGCCGGCGCGCCTTGAAACCGCTCGCGTCCGCGCCCAGGCCCTCGATCGCCTGCGCGGCCAGTGGCTCGGCCGGGAAGCCCACCAGGGCACGGGTTCCGGCGCTCTCCGCGGTCAGGTTCGGCAGGGCGTGTTCGACCGCGAGCGCGCGGGTGAGGCGCTCGGCAATCACCGAACGGCAAACATTGCCGTTGCAGACGAACAGGACGTGCATAGGAATACGGTAAACGTTCGATAACGCTGCCGATGTCCGAAAACCTCCGAAACCCACGGTCTAGACCAATATTTCATCTACAGGTCAGATGCCGTACACGAATGGCGGCGCACATGAGGTGTGCGTCGCAATTGTGGATGATCATGTTCGACTGTGTCCCTGTGCACTTACCCCGCACCGGGATCATCGAAACGC
This sequence comes from Nocardia sp. NPDC051756, assembly GCF_040681495.1. Classification (NCBI taxonomy): domain Bacteria; kingdom Bacillati; phylum Actinomycetota; class Actinomycetes; order Mycobacteriales; family Nocardiaceae; genus Nocardia; species Nocardia sp. NPDC051756. The sequence goes on from NZ_JBFAYV010000016.1 coordinate 123,717, forward strand.
AATGTTGTGATTGCCCTGTGATAGGACAGTACGGCCGATCATGGGACGACTCGGTTACTTGTCTAGTTCGCCGCTGTAGTAAGTCTTTTCGTCCACCACCGGCGCCACTTTGGCCGGCTGATCGTGCACCCGGCCCCGGGTGGAGAACATCCGCCCGCGCGCGGAGATCACCGGCGCGAACCGCGCCATCCCGGTCGAGACGTCCATGTCGTCGTACATCGCGTCGATGCCGCCGCGCATGAAGTACGCCTCGTGCCAGAACCCCGTCCCGCCCGAGTCCTGGAGGAACTTCTGCCACCACTCCCGGTGCGGGGCCGACCGCGTCCACCGCTCCAGGCTGTCCAGGTCTCGCCAATATTGCCGGGCTCCCCAGTGCGGCGGGAACAGCGACCAGATCACGTCCTCGTGCGACAGCAGCCCGTCCGGCCGATCCTTGTGCGAGCTATAGAGTTTCGGCCCGAGCCCCAGCAACCGCAGCATGCCGCGCGGCTTGTGCACCCGCATGCCGAGATAGATGACGACAAGATCCGGATACCCGTCCAGATCCACCGTGGTCCTGTTCACCCGCATCGCAACCTCCGCTGATTTGGGCGTCCTATTTGCCCACCTTACGCGTGAATACGAGAGGAATGGGCGATCGGTTCATCCGCCGGGCCGGTATGCGCGTCCTGGCCGGGACGGCCGAAGTGCAGCGTGGCGCGGCGATACACACGAGCCCTCGCGGAATGCGCGACACGTCGTGCTCGGAAGGTGCCACCGGTCGTTTTGGAACGGCGAATCGGTCCATTTTGGAACATGTCCCGATAATTCGGGTGTGATGCCGAAAACCACTGTGGTCCAACGGTTTCAGTCAGTGGCGTGGCATAGAGTGTTGGCACCTCCAGCCGAGGGGCGATGGACCTAGTCCAGACATCGCGCCCAGGAGGGAGGTGGTGGGTAATGGCGAAACATCGGCGGGCAAAGAGCAAAGCCCCGGCCAACGACGGCATCTTGCTTGCAACAGCTGCCGTGGTCGCCGGGGCGCTCGTGCTAGTCCGCTGGTTGAGGGGCTAGGAGACCCACCAGGTGGGGCGTCGCACCAACGGCGTCCCACCGCCCAGCATCACTCACGTGACACTTAGATATTACTCGACAGCGAACGAACCGACGTGATTCGAACCAAAATGCGGGTCATCGCAGGATCGAGCGCCGAGATCTGCGCCCGCGAAACGCTCATCACCCCTGTGAACCATCCGGAACTGCCACAGCCGCACGGGTTTTGACATCCGCACTCGTGTCAGCGCGGCGAGCCGGTGTGCGGGAAATCAGAAGACGTGCGGCTCGTCAGAAGGCGTGCGGGAAATCAGAAGGTGTGCGGCGTCCCCAACGCAACCATGAGAAGGGGGGTTCGGGGGGCGAAGCCCCGCCGAGCGGGGTCCGGGGGTTGCACCCCCGGAAGAAATGACGAGACGACCCCGTTCGCGTACTCCGCGAACAGGGATCGCCCATCGTCGAGTGCCGAGTGTGGGACTCGAACCCACACGTCCTTTCGGACAACGGTTTTTGAGACCGTCGCGTCTGCCAGTTCCGCCAACCCGGCGCACCGGGAGGAAATGATAGCGGGTGGGGCGGGCTGGTACCTAACCGGTTGCTCGGTGACGCGCGGCCGGGCGGTTTGCCCTGGGTATATGCGTTCTATGCCGAAGTGAAAGGTACTCTTTACATCACTCGATAGCGCGGTGGTGAGGTCGATGGTCGGCTTGTTGGACCAACGTCCACCCTTCGGCGTGTCGGGACAGGCATCTGAACCAGAGGGGTCTACCTATGAGCACAGCAGCAGGGGGCGCAAGCACTAAGCGCGACGCGGGGGCGAAGCGGGTTGTCGTCGCGGAGGATGAGGCGCTCATCCGCATGGACCTGGTCGAGATGCTGACCGAAGAGGGTTACCTGGTTGTGGGTGAGGCCGGCGACGGCCAGCAGGCGGTGGATCTGGCGGTGGAGCATCGCCCGGATCTGGTGATCATGGATGTGAAGATGCCGCGCCGGGACGGTATCGATGCGGCGGCCGAGATCGCGTCGAAACGGGTTGCGCCGGTGGTGATTCTGACGGCGTTCAGTCAGCGGGATCTGGTCGAGCGGGCGCGCGACGCGGGCGCGATGGCGTATCTGGTGAAGCCGTTCACCAAGTCGGATCTGGTGCCGGCGATCGAGCTGGCGGCGAGCCGCTTCCATGAGATCACCGCGCTGGAGAGCGAGGTGGCGAACCTGTCCGACCGGCTGGAGACGCGCAAGCTGGTGGAGCGGGCCAAGGGCGTGCTGATGCAGACGCAGGGGCTGTCCGAGCCGCAGGCTTTCAAGTGGATTCAGCGGACCGCGATGGATCGCCGGACTACGATGAAGGCCGTCGCCGAGGTCGTGCTGGAGAACTTGGCGCCCAAGTGAGCGGCCGGGTCCGCTGAGCGGACCCCAGTGGTAGGGCACGGCGTGCTGAAGGACTGCGTCCGTCTGAGCCGATTAAGCGTGGATTTTACGCGGGTGAAACGCAATCGTGAACAAAAATTCGACACGATGTCGCGTTCATGATCCGAATGTGATGCGGAACTAACGTATGGACGCTAAGTTCTGACCGGGTCGACGTGGTCGGCCTCCTCGGTGATCCCGGGGGAGCACAGGACTTAGAGGTGAAACGTGCTTAGTTCGACATGGCACAGTCGTACGACGCGAGGTGTTTTGGCTATCGGCGCTGCCGCCGCGCTGGTGCTGACCGGATGCAGTGACAAATCGACCAGCACTGGTGGAACGGATACGTCCGGCACCAGCGGCGCGGCCGGGCTGTCCATCCAGCCGGTGGCGCAGGTAGACATCAACGGCAAAGAGGTGTCGAAGACGGATCCGGCGAAGGCCGCCGATCCCGCTGGTGACGGCAAGGCGACCTGCCCGGCCGGCACGACCATCGCCTTTGCCGGCGCGTTGACGGGCCCGAATGCCGCGCTCGGGATCAACATTCAGATGGGCGTCAAGCTGGCGCTCGACCAGCACAACAAGGCCAACGCGGGCTGCAAGATCGAACTGAAGTCGTTCGACACCGAGGGTGACCCGCAGAAGGCCACCCAGGTCATTCCGCAGGTGGTCAACGACAAGTCGATCATCGGCCTGGTCGGCCCGGCGTTCTCCGGTGAGACCAAGGCGACCGGCAAGATCCTCAGCGACGCTGGCCTGGTCTCGGTGACCTCCTCGGCCACCAACGCCACGCTGACCCAGAACGGCTGGACCACCTTCTTCCGCGGCCTGGCCAACGATGACGTGCAGGGACCGTCGGTGGCGAAGTACCTGACCGGCACCGCGGGCTACAAGAAGGTCTGCGTCGTCCAGGACAACAGCGACTACGGCACCGGCCTGGCCAAGAGCATCACCGATGGTCTGGGCTCGGCGGCCGACGCCGCCTGCTCGTCCAGCATCAAGACCGGTGACAAGGACTTCTCCGCGACGGTTACCAAGATCGCCTCGGCCAATGCCGACGCCGTCTTCTACGCCGGTTACTACGCCGAGGGCGCGCCGCTGGCCCAGCAACTGAAGTCCGGTGGCTTCAAGGGTGTCTTCATCGGCCCCGACGGCGTGAACGACCCGCAGTTCCTGTCCCAGGCCGGCAGTGCGGCCAAGGGCGCGATGCTGACCTGCCCGTGCGGTCCGGCTCCGGACAAGTTCGCCAAGGACTACCAGGCCTTCAACGGCCAGCCGTCCGGCGTGTACTCGGTGGAGGCCTACGACCTGGCCACGATCCTGGCCAAGGGCATCGACGGTGGCAAGGTCAGTCGTCCGGACCTGCTGGAGTATGTGAAGTCCTACGACGGTGCCGGCCTCGCGCGTCAGTACAAGTGGAACGCCAACGGCGAACTGAGCAACGCGTTGATCTGGATCTACACGGTCAAGTAACCCACACGAACGAGATCGCGCAGCACGTACCGGGGTTCGCGCGAATCCCAGTACGTGCTGCTGTGTCGTTCGGGCGAATCTATGAGGGCGAATCGATGAGGGCGAATTAGCGAAATGACTTCAACGGCATTAACCGGCGCTGTACAACTCGCCGGCGGATCAATCGACTTCAACTATGAAGGAGTGATCCACGATTTCTGGCGACTGACCGTCGACGGATTGTCCTACGGTGCGATCTACGCGCTGGTTGCTGTGGGCTACACCCTGGTCTACGGCGTTTTGCGGCTGATCAATTTTGCCCATTCGGAAATTTTCATGCTCGGCTTGTTCGGCCAGTATGTCGGGCTGATGTTGCTCGGGTTCTCGCCCAGCGGTGATGTCTACTCCCAGGGCATCATCCTCACCATTACCTATCTGGCGTTGGCCATGATCTTCGGCATGGCGGTATCCGGCGCCGCCGCAGTCGGATTGGAGCGGGTGGCCTATCGGCCGCTGCGCAGACGCGGCGCCAAACCACTGATCTTTCTCATCACCGCGATCGGCGCCTCGTTCGTGATCCAGGAGGTGGTGCACTTCGTGCTGCCGAAGATCTGGCCGAGTCTGGGCGGCACCAACGCCCAGAAGCCGATCATGCTGGTGGAGCCGACCAAGCAGTTCAACATCGGTGGCGCGGACATCACCAACGTGACGCTCGTGATCATCGGCGCCGCAGTCATTCTCGCGATCGCTACCGAACTGCTGATCAATCAGACCAAGTTCGGCCGCGGCATCCGGGCGGTCGCGCAGGATCCCGATACCGCGACGCTGATGGGCGTCTCGCGGGAGCGGATCATCATGCTCACCTTCCTCATCGGCGGCGTGCTCGCCGGTGCGGCCGCGCTGCTGTACGCGCTCAAGATCCCGAACGGGATCATCTACTCGGGCGGGTTCATCCTCGGCATCAAGGCGTTCAGCGCCGCGGTGCTCGGCGGCATCGGCAACCTGCGTGGCGCGTTGCTCGGTGGCCTGCTGCTCGGGCTGGCGGAGAATTACGGTCAGATCCTGTTCGGCACCGAATGGCGTGACGTGGTCGCGTTCGTGGTGCTCGTGCTGGTCCTGATGATCCGCCCGACCGGCATTCTCGGTGAGAGCCTCGGGAAGGCGCGAGCATGAGTGACACGAAAACCGTTACCCCGCCGACCAAGCCGGAGCGGCCGATGCACGGCATCGGTGACAACCTGCGTTCGTGGTGGAGCGGATTGTCCCGGCCGGCGCAATGGGCCGTCGGCGTCCCCGCCATCATCCTGCTGGCCTTGCTTCCGTTGTTCCCGCCGCCGTTCCTCGACACCCCCGGTACCAGCTTCGGCGGCGTGATGGCGCAGTTCGCCATGTACGCGCTACTCGCGGTCGGCCTGAATGTCGTTGTCGGACAGGCGGGTCTGCTCGACCTCGGCTATGTCGGCTTCTATGCCGTCGGTGCGTACACCGTCGGCCTGCTCACCAGTCCCAACAGCCCGTGGAATCAGACCGACGGCGGCTGGCTGAGCGAGGACTGGGCCTGGCTGGCCTGCCTGCCGCTGGCGGCGGCGGTCACCGCGGTCTCCGGCCTGATCCTCGGTACCCCGACGCTGCGCTTGCGCGGCGACTACCTGGCGATCGTGACGCTCGGCTTCGGTGAGATCGTCCGGCTGCTCGCCGACAACCTCGGCGACGTGACCAACGGCAGCCTCGGCCTGTCCGGCATCGCCTACCCGCACATCGGCGAGTCCGAGCACAAGCAGAACGGCGTGTTCTCCTCCGGCAATGTCGGAAACTCGGAGACCTCCAACATCTTCGACAAGGCGAACGCGGGCACCTGGTGGTTCTGGGTCGGCATGATCCTGGTGATCATCGTCCTGCTGATCGTCGGCAACCTGGAGCGCAGCCGGGTCGGCCGGGCCTGGGTCGCGATCCGCGAGGACGAGGACGCGGCCGAGATCATGGGCGTGCCGACGTTCAAGTTCAAGCTGTGGGCGTTCATGATCGGCGCCGCGGTCGGCGGCCTGTCCGGCGCGCTGTACGCGGGTCAGGTGCAGTTCATCAACCCGACCGGGTTCAACATCATCAACTCGATGCTGTTCCTGTGCGCGGTGGTCATCGGCGGTCAGGGCAACAAGCTCGGCGTGATCGTCGGCGCGTTCATCATCGTGTACCTGCCGAACCGGCTGCTCTCGGTGCAGGCCGTCGGGCAGACCGCGGTCGGCTGGTTGCTGATCGTGTTCAGCGTGGCCGTCCTCGTCGCGTTGATCGTGTTCTGGCGCAGGTGGGCTCGTGATCAAGAACGGCCGATCCGGCTCGGTTATGCGGCCGGGTCGATCGTGGCGGTCGTGGTGCTGCTCGTCTTGCTCGGCAACGTGCTGAAGTTCCACGAACCGGGCGCGCAGTCGCTCGGCGACTACAAGTATCTGTTCTTCGGTATCACGCTGATGGTGGTCATGATCTTCAAACCGCAGGGCCTCTTGCCGGTCCGGCAGAAGCTGCTCGCCTACGGGCGCCAGGTGTATCAGGCCGTGCGCAGGCCGTTCGGCGACGACGCGATCGGGGCGACCCGATGACCGGCCCGGGCGCCGGTGGCGCACTGTTCGACAACGAAGACATGGCCGCGGGCTACGTGGCCGAACCCGAGACCGAACCCAGTGCCGGCGTGGTCGATCTGACCGCGGTTATCCCGGACCTGGCCGACGCGGAAACGGTCGCGGAGGTCGTCGCCTCCAGCCGGGAGATCGAGACGGCCGTCGGCGCGCCGCTGTTGCGCACCGAGGACCTGACCGTGAAGTTCGGCGGACTGACCGCGTTGGACGCGGTGAGCTTCGAGATCCGCCGCGGCGAGATCCTCGGCCTCATCGGGCCCAACGGCGCGGGTAAGACCACCTGCTTCAACGCGATCACCGGCGTCTACCGGCCCGCGTCCGGCACGGTGTACTTCGACGGCGCACCGCTGACCAAGACCAAGCGCAACGCCATCACCCGGCTCGGCATCGCGCGCACCTTCCAGAACATCCGGCTCTTCGGCGAGATGACCGCGCTGGAGAACGTGGTGGTCGGCACCGACGCCAGGCACAAGACCTCGGTGCCCGGCGCCATCTTCCGCACCACCCGGCACCGGCGCGAGGAACACGACGCGATCGAGCGGGGCATGGCGCTGCTCGAATTCGTCGGCATCGCACCGAAAGCGGTGGAGAAGGCGCGCAACCTGTCCTACGGCGATCAGCGCAGGCTGGAGATCGCCAGGGCGCTGGCCACCGAGCCGAAGCTGCTCTGCCTGGACGAGCCCGCGGCCGGGTTCAATCCGAGCGAGAAGTCGGCGCTGATGGATCTGATCCGCAAGATCCGCGACGACGGGTTCACCGTGCTGCTGATCGAGCACGACATGCGCCTGGTGATGGGCGTGACCGACCGGATCGTGGTGCTGGAGTTCGGCCGCAAGATCGCCGACGGGCTGCCTGCCGAGATCCGGGAGGACCCCGCGGTGATCGCCGCCTATCTCGGTGTGCCCGATGACGGCACCGAGTCGGGGACGGCAAGCGCGCACGGGACGGACGGGTAGGAGCAGCGATGGCATCGCACAGAGAACCGGATCAGCAGACCGTCGACGTGACCAAGGGCGGCTCCGACGCGCTGCTCGAGGTCACCGACATGGTCGTCAACTACGGCAGAATCCAGGCGCTGCACGGGATTTCGCTGAAGGTCGCGGCAGGGGAGCTGGTCACCCTGCTCGGCGCGAACGGCGCGGGCAAGACCACCACCATGCGGGCGTTGTCCGGGCTGCTGCCGCTGACCCGCGGCAAGATCATGTTCGAGGGTCGTGACATCACCCACATGAAGGCGCACGAACGGGTGGGTGAGGGCCTGATCCAGGCACCGGAGGGCCGGGGTGTGTTCCCCGGCATGACGGTGCAGGAAAACCTCGACATGGGTTGCTACGGAAGGCCGTTCAAGCAGAAGGCGGAATACAGCAAGACCCTCGACTGGGTGTTCGAGCTGTTCCCGCGGATGGCGGAGCGGCGCAAGCAGGTCGGCGGCACGCTCTCCGGCGGCGAGCAGCAGATGCTCGCCATCGGCCGCGCGCTGATGGCCCGGCCGCGGCTGCTGTTGCTGGATGAACCGTCGATGGGCTTGGCGCCCATGATCATTCAGCAGATCTTCCGGATCATCTCGGAGATCAACCAGCAGGGCACCACGGTGCTGCTGGTCGAGCAGAACGCCCAGCAGGCGCTCTCGCGCAGCGACCGCGCCTACATCATGGAGACCGGCGAGGTCACCAAGACCGGCTCCGGCCGGGACCTGCTCACCGATCCGTCGGTGAAGTCGGCCTACCTCGGGGTCGGATAGTCACGGTGTAAACCCCAGTGCCGCAAGGCGGTCCTCGAGGCATGATCGTGACCATGAATGGTCATGATGAGCTGACAGGTCTGGCCGAGCGGTACTGGGACACCTTCCTGGAGGCCAAACCGAGCGATGCGACGTTGCTCGGCGATCGGCGGTTCGACGACCGCATCGAGGATCTGTCCGCCGCGGCCGACGAGCGGTTGCTCGCGACCTGGCGGGAGTTGCTGGGGCAGGTCGACGCGCTCGACGCCGAGCAGCTCGACGAGACCGATCGGGTCACCCGCAGCCTGCTGCGCACCGAATTGACCGGGGTGATCGAGCGGCTGGAATGGCGGCCGGTGGAACTGGCCTCCGATCAGATGGAGGGCGTGCACGCCTACCTGTTGACGATGGCGCCGCAGACCAACGCGTCGACGCCGGGCAGCGCGCGGGCGCTCGTGCTGCGGTTCCGGCAGTACGGCGACATGCTCGGGCAGGCGGTCGAACGGTTCCGCGCCGGCCTCGCCGCGGGGCGCACGCCGGCCCGGATCACCCTCGAACGGTCGCTGAACCAGCTCGACAGCTACCTGGCCTCGGACCTTTCCACGGATCCGTTCGTCACTTTCGCCGGGCCGCCGGACTGGGACGGCGAAGCGTTCTGGCGGGCCGAATTGACCGATGTGGCAAGGGATATCATCCGGCCCGCGTTCCAGAGTTATCGCGAGGTGCTGTTCGACGAGCTGCTGCCCGCGAGCCGCTCCGACGACCAGCCCGGTCTGTGCTGGCTCGGCGACGACGGCGAGGACATCTACCGTCGTCAGCTGCGCTACCACACCACCCTGCCAGACCTCGGCGCCGAGGAGATCCACGAGCTCGGCCTGACCGAACTCGAGGCGCTGCGCGAGGAGTACGCGACGGTCGGCGAGCGGCTGTTCGGCACCGCCGAGCTGGGTCCGATCTTCGCCAGGCTGCGCGACGATCCGTCGCTGTGTTACGTCGACGGGGAGCAGATCATGTTCGACGCGCGCCACGCGCTCACCGCGGCGAACGCCGAGATGGGCAACTGGTTCGGCCGGCTGCCCAAGGAATCCTGCGACATCGTCGCGATGCCGGACTTCCTCGCCGCGGACGCGCCCGCCGCCTACTACTTCCCGCCCGCCGCCGACGGTTCCCGCCCCGGCACCTACTTCGTCAACACCTACCACCCCACTGGCCGCGGCCGGTTCGAGACGGCGGCGGTCGCCTTCCACGAGGCCATCCCCGGCCACCATCTGCAACTCACCATCGCCAACGAACTCGACCACCTGCCGCGTTTCCAGCGCCAGTCCTACGCGAACACCGCGTTCGTCGAAGGCTGGGCCCTCTACACCGAGCGCCTCGCCGAGGAAATGTCCTTGTACGAGGACGATCTCGGCCGCCTCGGCATGCTCGCCGGCGACTCCCTGCGCTCCTGCCGCCTCGTCGTCGACACCGGCCTGCACGCCAAAGGCTGGACCAGGCAACAGGCCATCGACTTCATGGTCGCCAACGCCCCCGCCGGCATCGCCGAGATCACCACCGAGGTGGACCGCTACATCGGCATGCCCGGCCAAGCCGTCGGCTACAAGATCGGCCAACTCGAAATCCGCCGCCAACGCCTCACCGCCACCGAACGCCTCGGCAGCGCTTTCGACATCAAGGCCTTCCACGACAAGGTCCTCGGCTCGGGCTCCGTCAGCCTCCCCGTCCTCCGCGAACTCGTCGCCTCCCTGCTGTGATCCGGTGCGCCGCCCGCCTCAGGATTCATCCTCGGGCGGGCGGCGCTCGATCCCCTCGGGGGTGAAGGCGAAGGACGCCGCGAACGGGCCCGCGCCACGGCGGATCGCGAACACTGCGGCCGGTACGGCAGCGGAATCGTATGCCGGACCGCAGGCCGGTGCCGGTGTGTCGGACAGGCGCGGTTCGCAGTCGGCGCGGATGAGGCGGGTGTCGGCGTATCACCTTGTCGGTGCTGGTCCCTAGACTCTGGGGCGTGAGTTCACCCACGACTGCTCAGCGTCCTGCCACCGCGTCCGGCTCCAGCGATTCCGCGTCGGGTGACCGGCCGACTCTGCTGTTGCTGGACGGGCATTCGATCGCCTATCGCGCGTTCTTCGCGCTACCGGCGGAGAACTTCAAAACGGTGACGGGGCAGACCACCAACGCGGTGTACGGGTTCACCGCGATGCTGATCAACCTGCTGCGCGACGAGAAGCCGACACATGTGGCGACGGCGTTCGACGTGTCCAGGAAGACCTTCCGCACCGAGGCGTACCCGGAGTACAAGGCGAACCGTTCGCAGACGCCGGACGAGTTCCGCGGGCAGGTCGAACTCACCAAGGACGTGCTCGGCGCGATGGGCATCCCGGTGATGGCGATCGACGGCTTCGAGGCCGACGACCTCATCGCCACGCTGACCACGCAGGCCGTGGCGCAGGGCTTCCGGGTGCTGATCGTCTCCGGCGACCGCGACGCCATCCAGTTGGTGGACGAGAACGTGACGCTGCTCTACCCGCGCAAGGGCGTCTCCGACCTGACCCGCTTCACCCCCGACGAGGTGTTCGCGAAGTACGGTCTCACCCCGTCCCAGTACCCGGATTACGCGGCGCTGCGCGGCGACCCGAGCGACAACCTGCCCGGCATCCCCGGCGTGGGGGAGAAGACCGCGGCCAAGTGGATCCGCGAATACGGCGACCTGAACAGCCTGGTCGACAAGGTGGACGAGGTGAAGGGCAAGGTCGGCGAGTCGCTGCGCGCGAACCTGAGCAGCGTCGTGCTGAACCGTCAGCTCACCGAGATGATCCGCGACGTGCCGCTGCCCTACACCCCCGATCAGCTGGCGCAGCAACCGTGGGACCGCAACAAGATTCACCAGCTCTTCGACGACCTGGAGTTCCGCGTGCTGCGGGACCGGCTGTTCGAGACCCTGGCCCCGAAGGAGCCGGAGGCCGAGGCGGGCTTCGAGATCAGCGGCGGCGCACTGGAGGTCGGCGCGGTGGCCGGCTGGCTCGTCGAGCACGCGAAAGCCGGTGTCCGGCAGGGCGTCTCGATCGTCGGCTCCGGCACTCCCGGCAACGGTGACGTGCGCGCGCTCGCCATCGCGGCCGCCGACGGCGAGAGCGGCTACATCGACGTCTCGATCCTGACCCCGGAAGACGAAGCGGCACTGGGCGCTTGGCTCGTCGACCCGGCCGTGCCGAAGGCTCTGCACGAGGCGAAGTCCGCCATGCACGCCCTGCGCGGCCGCGGCTGGACCCTCGGCGGGCTCACCAGCGACACCGCGCTCGCCGCCTACCTGGTCCGCCCCGGCCAGCGCAGCTTCAACCTCGACGACCTCTCGCTGCGCTACCTGCGCCGCGAGCTGCGCGCCGAGACCGACGAGACCCCGCAGCTGTCCCTGCTCGACGACGAGGACACCGTCGACGCCGAGGTCGCGCAGACCGAAATGCTGCGCGCCCGCGCCGTCGCCGACCTCGCCGACGCCCTCGACACCGAACTCCAGCAGATCGAATCCGTTCCGCTGCTGGAGGATATGGAACTGCCGCTGCTCAGCGTGCTCGCCAACCTGGAAGACGCGGGCATCGCGGTCGACACCGACCAGCTGGAGACGCTGCAACGCCAGTTCGCCGACAAGGTGACCGAGGCGGCCAACGCGGCCTACGAGGTGATCGGCAAGCAGATCAACCTCGGCTCGCCCAAGCAGTTGCAGGTCGTGCTGTTCGACGAGCTCGACATGCCGAAGACCAAGCGCACCAAGACCGGTTACACCACCGACGCCGACGCGCTGGAATCGCTGTTCGAGAAGACCGAGCACCCGTTCCTGCAACACCTGCTCGAGCACCGCGACGCGACCCGGCTGAAGGTGACCGTCGACGGCCTGCTGAAGTGCGTCGCCGACGACGGCCGCATCCACACCACGTTCAACCAGACCATCGCCGCCACCGGCCGGCTCTCCTCCACCGAGCCGAACCTGCAGAACATCCCGATCCGCACCGACACCGGCCGGCAGATCCGCGACACCTTCGTCGTCGGCACCGGCTACCAGTCACTGATGACCGCCGACTACAGCCAGATCGAAATGCGCATCATGGCGCACCTTTCCGAGGACGAGGCGCTCATCGAAGCGTTCAACTCCGGCGAGGATCTGCACACCTTCGTGGCGTCCAAGGCGTTCGACATCCCGATCGCCGAGGTCACCCCGGAGCTGCGCCGCCGCATCAAGGCCATGTCCTACGGCCTCGCCTACGGTCTGAGCTCCTACGGTCTCGCGGCCCAGCTGAAGATCAGCACCACCGAGGCCAAAGAACAGATGGACGTCTACTTCGACCGTTTCGGCGGCATCCGCGACTACCTGTACGAGGTCGTCGAACAGGCCCGCAAGGTCGGCTACACCTCCACCCTCTTCGGCCGCCGCCGCTACCTCCCCGACCTCGACTCCAGCAACCGCCAACGCCGCGAGGCCGCCGAACGCATGGCCCTCAACGCCCCCATCCAGGGCACCGCCGCCGACATCATCAAGGTGGCAATGATCAACGTGCACAAGGCCATCCAAGAAGCCGGCCTGCGCTCCAAGATGCTCCTGCAAATCCACGACGAACTTCTCTTCGAGGTCGCCGAGGGCGAAAAGGACACCCTCGAAGCCCTCGCCAAGGAACAAATGTCCGCCGCCATCCACCTCTCCGTCCCGTTGGACGTCTCCGTAGGCACCGGCCGCAGCTGGGACTCCGCCGCCCACTGACCGCAATGCCGCGCGCCGGCCAGTTCGGCGCGCGGCAGATCCGCCCTGAAGTCAACCGGCGGGTAGGGGAGTGGTGTGCGAGCATCGGTCACATGTCGATCTCTGCGGAGTCCATTGCCCATCTGCGTTTGACGGTGTGCGACATCGATCGGTCGCGGGCGTTCTACGAGAAGGTCTTCGGATGGCCTGTGGCGCTGGAGATCCCGGCTGATGCCGATGATGCGACCCGGGAGCGTCTCGCGTTTCTGCACGGTGGGGTGATCTATCGGATGAAGCACGGGATGATCGGACTGCGGCCTGCGGGGAGCGACCCCTTCGACGAGAACAACGTCGGTCTCGACCATCTGGCGTTCTCCCTCGGCTCCCTTGCCGAACTCGAAACCGCCGCAGCTCATCTCGACGCTTGCGAGGTGAAGCACGAGGACATCAAAGACATCGGCGTCAGCTACATCCTGGAGTTCCGCGACCCGGACAACATCGCGCTCGAGCTGGTCGTGCGGAAGTAGCACTCAATTCTGTCGAGTCGGCCGGATCGTCAGGTCGCCGATTTCGACGTCGTCGGGTTGGTCGATCGCGAAGGCGATGGCCCGCGCCACGGCCGTCGGGTCGATGCCGAGTTCGGCCATGTTCTGCCGGACCTGCTCGCGCACCGCCGGATCGTCTACGGCGTGATCGATCAGCTCGGTGCGGACGTAACCCGGGGAGATCGACGTCGTCCGCAGTACGCCGTCGGTGCTCTCCTGCCGCAGCCCTTCGAGGAGAGTGCGGACCGCGTTCTTCGTCCCGGCGTACACCGCTTGCGTAGGAACGATTTTCAGCCCCGAAGTCGAGATGACGGTGACGAGGTGGCCGGTGCCCTGGCGGCGGAAAACCGGTAGGGCCGCGGCGATCCCGTGCAGAATCCCTTTGACGTTCACATCGACCATCGCCGACCAGCCCTCGACATCCAGATCGGCCATCGGGCTGATCTTGCTGATCCCCGCGTTGCCCACCAACACATCCAGCCGCCCGAAACGCTCGACGGCGAGACCGACGAGCGACTGAAGGTCGTCAGGATCGGTGACATCCACGCGCGTCGCGACCGCAGCGCCCCCTGCCGCTTCGATCTGGGCAACCATCTGCTCCAGCCGGTCGGTGCGGCGGGCACCGAGCACAACGATCGCGCCGAGCGAGGCGAGATGACGAGCCGTCGCCGCACCGATTCCGCTACTGGCGCCGGTGATCGCAACAACCTTGCCGTCGATGGTCATCGAACGTCCTCCGTCTAGAGTGGACACATGTCCGTTTACCCCGACGACCTTAGCGGACAAGTGTCCGCTTCTGTCAAGGCCAGTGGAACCCGCCGCTCAGACGCCCAACGCAACCGCGACCGAATCCTCCAGGCGGCCCGCGAACTCGTGCGCGAGCCCGGCGAACTGAAACTCAACGCCGTCGCCAAGGCTTGCGGCATCGGACAGGGCACGCTGTACCGACACTTCCCCACCCGCGAGGACCTCCTCGCCGAGGTCTACCGCCGCGACGTAGAAACCCTGGTCGAAGCGGCCCCTCAGCTACTGATCACCCACCAGCCACTGGACGCCCTCGCCGAATGGTTCGACCGAGTCGCCGCCTACGCCCGACTCAAACGCGACATCTTCGCCGCCGTCGAAGCCGCAACCTGGCAAGACCTCGCCGCCCACAGTCGCGGCCCCATCGGCGACGCCATAGAACTCCTCTTAGCCGCCGGCCGCGCAAACAACACCATCCGCCCCGACGCCGAAGCCCGCGACATAATCATCCTCATCAGCTGGCTATCCCGCCTAGAAGACCCCGAACTAAACACCCGAGCCCCCCGCCTCCTATCGATCCTCATCAACGGCCTCCGCACCAACGAATAGCGCGAATGAGTCACCCACTCAACGGTTCCGGCTATCCCGTACGCAGACAGCGATGAATACAATTGGCCGCCAACATCTCTGGTACGTCAGCTCTGCATTCGGTCGAAACAATCCCGGACGATTGGCGGTGCTAGCTCAGCACAATCCGCGGGCGAACACCGTATTCTTGTCGCCGCCGTTGTCGTGCACGACAACCTGTCGCCCGTTCTTCCCATCCCAATCCGAATAATGCTCATTGTCGGCATCGGCCCGCAACAGGTCCGCGGCACGATAGCCCTGCCAGTACTGACTCTTCCAGTCACTCGGCACCCCGGTCTGGAATTGGCCGAGGTTGGACTTCGTCTTGAACGCATCCAGATCGGCGCGCGGTAATTCGGCAACCACCTCGACGATCTCATCGCTGAGGCCGGGCATTTCACTATCGTGTGCAACGACGCGCGCGCTGTCCGGGAAGTGGATACCCCCGCACCCGCCGATCTTCTCCACATCCGAGGGGTCGCTACATCCGGCGAGCGCGAGCACACCAGCGAGTGCAGGAATCCAACCCCGGTGCCGGATGCCCCCCATCAGAGTTCCCCCGACCACGTGTAGTCCCCGAGGGATTCGGTATTTCCACGAGCTTTGAAGCTGCGCGCCCAACCCGCCTCCTCCAACTGCCTCATATCGTGGTTCAGGCCTTTCTTGATCGCCAATTCGGGGTCCGATGACCACCAGTCGACGGTCTTGTCGAAATCGTACAAGTCGTAGATATAGACGCGATACCGTATGTCGGCCTTCAGCTTGTCGCCTGATTTCTGCACGACGGTGTCGCTACCGACCGCGACCGAGAAGGTTCCTAGAGCAAGCGTGACATCAGAATCGTCGGTCACCGAAATCGGTTGCCACGCAGCGGTGATTTCCTGTATCGCACCGCCGCGTTCTCCGTTTCGCGCGGCCTCGCCCTTAATCCAATTCAGCTGCCTCTCGGCGGCTGTTTTGGCGGCCTGCGTTTTGACGATCTGCGCGACGTTGACGGAACGGATGATGTACTCGTAGTCGGGGCCATGACTCGCCAGGTACTGGTCGAGGATGTCCCCGGCGAACGTGTAGCCCTTGTGGTCGAAGTAGAGCTGCACGGATGGGGCCGTTGTCGTGCTGATCACCCCGGCTTCGGACCGATTGAGAATGCTGCGATCAGAGCCGAACTGCGGATGGCTGGAGGGAATCGGTGGATCAGCCGGCGGATGCAATGCTGCTCTCCCACCAGATGTTGTCTCCGTATCCATATCGGAGCACGCCCAAGTCGACTACCAACTTCTCCGGAACCTCGAATTCGCTGGCGTTATACGAAGGTGTGGTTTGGCCAGGCGCATAATCCAGCGCCTTCGACAGACGTGTGATCATCGTATTCAGTTCCCCCTTCCTGGATTCGGCCGATTGCTTCAGTGTGTCTACGGCGGCCGTGATCTCCGACCTGATCGAGTCCCGCATCGGGTCGTTGATCAGTTGCGCCCATTGACCGAGCGGCAGCGTGAAGTTGAGGAAGGTCATGGGCTGTGCGAGTCCGCTGCTGAGCCCCATGGCCTGGTTGAAGACCAATCGCTCGAGCACCGCACCGCCATTTTCGACGATCTTCGAGATCGTCTCCAGGTCGTTGCTTCGCCCGGCGATCGATTGTCCGAGACTGTTCGCGCTGGTTGCGAATGCCTGTGCGGCATCGCCCGACCAAAGACTTTGCAGCCATCTGGTGCCGGCGGTGAGGTTTTCGGAGGTGACGTAGTCGTTGATGCCGAGCAGACCGATGCGTTTGCCGATGGCCTGCACCCTCTCCCAGTCCGCTTCCAGCGGGGAAAGATAGTCGGCTGCGGGTTTGACGCCGATCGCCTGGCTCAACGCTTCGTCGTATCGGCTGATCGAATTGATGCCTGCAGTCACGATCTGACGAGTCGTGTACTGCTCGTCCTGAACGTCCGGCAGGGTGGGCAACTGCAAACCGCTGAACCGTTTCGCGCCCTGCGCGCTGTTGGAACTGGACGTACCGGCATTACCGAGGCCGGCGACCGCCGCGGCAGTCAGCCGGTCCGCTGAGTTGTCATCCGTTGCTAGGTATTTTGTGCTCGCCGTGGACAGGTTCTCGTCAAGTGTGCCGACTGCGGCCAGATCTTTCTGCTGTGCTGAGGAGATCGCGCTGCTGAACTTGTCGATCGACACAGCCAGGGTGGCCATCAGCCCCGCAGTCCCGCCCGGCACCGCGATGGACGGCAACAGGCGCCCGGCATTCGTCGTGAAGTGTGCCCCCAGATTCTGCAGATCCAACTTGAACCCCGCAAGACCGGACACATCGACAGTGAAGTCGGCCATACCACCCCCTGGCTTTCTTGTTCGCAGCGTAGCTGACAAGGCTCCACTGCCGAAAATCGCCGACACTGCTAGCTGGAACGCGATCCGCCAATGCTGTGGCAGTTCAATAAATTCGGACCTTGCCTGGGTTAGCAGGATGAGCAACAGTCAACCGGTCAGCCCGGTAGTTGGGCGCCCTCGGCGAAGTCTGTTGTGCGCGAGAGGTCGGCCCACTTCTCGATCTCGGCGTCCACGGTGGCACGACCGGCTCGTACCAGGCGTAGTGCGTCGGAGCCGAGGATGAGGTGGGCTGGCGGGTCGGCGGAATCGATCACCGAAAGTATTGCGGCCGCGGCCTTTTCCGGGTCGCCGAGCTGGTTGCCGTCGGCGGCCTGGCGGTGTGCGCGCACCGGATTCATCAGCTCGTCGTAGTCCGAGATCGAGCGTTCGGTGCGGACCATGGATCGCCCGGCCCAGTCGGTGCGGAACGACCCGGGCGCGACGGCAGTGACATGGATGCCGAACCCCGCGACCTCCTTGCCGAGCGTCTCGAGGATTCCCTCCAGCGCGTACTTGCTCCCGTGGTAGTACGCCAGTCCGGGCACGGTCATGAGCCCACCCATGGACGTGATCCCCAGAATGTGTCCCGATCGCCGGGCCCGCATGTGCGGCAGCACGGCCTGAATAGTGGCCACCGCGCCGAAGACGTTGACCGCGAACTGGTTTCGCAGCTCGGACATAGGTGATTCCTCGAATACCCCTTCGTGCCCGTACCCGGCGTTGGCGATGACAACGTCGATCGGGCCGACCGTGGACTCGATGTCGCGCACGGTGTCCAGGACCGCCTGGTCGTCGGTGACATCGAGAATGCGCGCAATCGCGCGGCCGGCATGCAGTGCCCGGAATTCCTCTGCATCGGCGGCGCGCCGCACCGTGCCCACCACGAGGTGGCCTTCCTGTATCGCTTTACGTGCGATGGCCTGCCCGAATCCGGAGCTCACGCCGGTGATGAGGAAGGTTTTGCCGGTCGTTCGATCAGTCATGCCACAGAATCTACACTCTGATTGAAAAAATTGACACAATGTAGAAAATAGTTGCCTCGGGGTACAGTGGGCCAGTGCCCGAGACCACGCGCCGCCGAACCGCGCCCACCAAGGGCGACCAGCGCGAGCGAGCAATCCTCGACGCCGCCGAAGAACAGCTGCACACAATCGGATTCGACCGGATGACGATCGAGACGATCACCAAGGTGGTCGGCATCACCCGGGGCGGGTTCTACTTCTATTTCGCCTCGAAAAACGCGGTCCTGGCCGCTCTCGTCGAACGAACCGTGACCACGCTCCGCGCCGAAATCGACGCCGCAGACGCTTCCGGCGAACCGTCCCGCGCCCTGCGCCGCAGCATCGACCAGACCAGGGACATGTGGCGCGACCACGGCGACGTCATGCGCGCCGCCGTCGAACTCGCCCCCACCGTCGAGCCCATCGGCGAGAGCTGGCATTCCGCCGTCACCGCGATCCGCGACACCACGAGGGCCATTGCCGAACGTGCCGGTCTCCCCGGCAACGACAGCCCGACCGGCGCACACGCCGTCACGACCGCACTCGTGTGGATGACCGAGCGCGCGTTCTATCAGGCGTCGAAGAACGGAGACTCGCTCGACGACACCGCGGCAACCCTCACTCATCTGTGGCTGAACGCCCTAGGCCTCCGGTAGTGGTGTTCGGCCTACTCGCCGGAGATGGAACCGAGTTCGACACGCGGCCAACGGCTTCCGGCCCTTTCCTGGCCGGTCGTTCGAACCGGGCGCCGCGTACCCCGGAACCGCGCGAGTAGTGGCTCAGCGCGCATTCCGAAGTAGGCGTTCAGGACTCGCCGTAGCAGGTAGCAATCGCGGCGGCGCGGTTGCGCAGGGCGGTCCGTAACCATTGCGGTGCAAGGGCTTCCGCGTCCGTGGCGAGTTGCCACAGCGCCCACTCGGCGTGTCTCGGATCTTGGAAGGTGACCTGGAGCCGCAGTTGGCCGTCGGCGTCGGTTTCCTCGGCGAGGACGGCCAGCGCGGTGCCCACCAGTTCCTCCCGACGACTCGGGTGCAACCGCACCAGCACGGTGACTTGGTCGCCGCCGGAACGGAACCGCGTGCTGCGTTCCTGCCAGGCTTGTTCCAGATCGACGCGATCCGGTCGCTCTGCGAGTTCGGGCAACTCCTCGGCGGCCGAGATCCTGGACAGTCGATAGGTGCGGTCCGCACCCGACTTCGTGGCCAGCAAATAGCCCTGGTCACGCACGGTAACCAGGCCGATCGGGTCGACCGTGCGCCACTGTGGTTGCTGGTCCACCGCCGCGTACTGGATGCGCAACTTGTGCCCGGCGAACACCGCGCGTCGGACCTCGGCCAACACGGTGCCGGGCACCTCCTCGGCGACCAGCCGACGCGACAGCAGATCGGTCTCCGGGTCGATGAGCAATCGCTCGGCCACGTCGGCCGCGGTGGCTCGATAGCTTTCGGGCAGCGCGTCCACCACCTTGAGCACCGCCGATGCGAGCGCCGAGCCGAGGCCGAAGGCCTGTGCGCCGCGCCGTGATCCGGCGACCAGCAGGGCCAGCGCCTCGTCGTGATTCAGTCCGGTCAGCTCGGTCCGGAAACCGGGCAGCAAGGCGAAACCGCCATGTCGCCCGCGTTCGGCGTAGACCGGAACGCCGGCCGCGGACAGCGCCTCGATGTCGCGCAGCACGGTCCGCGTGGACACCTCCAGCTCGCGCGCCAGCGCCGCCGCGGACAGCCGGCCGTGCCGGCGCAGCAGCAACACCATCGAGACCAGTCGATCGGCGCGCATACGGAAAACCTTTGCAGAAATACACGACACAAGGTGTCGTGATTCGTTGAGAGCCTTACCAGTATGACCAACAAGAAAGTGGCCACCGAGCCGAACGACCTGGGCAAGCTCTTCATCGAGCTGGCCAACGCGGGTGACGTCGACGGACTGGTGGCGTTGTACGAGCCGGACGCCGTGCTGGCGTTCCCGCCCGGCAGCCTCGCGACCGGACACGCGGAGATCCGCAAGGTATACGAACAATTCGTCGCCGCCGCGCCGGTGCTCGAGCCCGGCAGACAGCATCCCGCGCTGGTGAGCGGCGACCTTGCCATGACCGCATCCACCCTGACCAGCGGCGAGGTGGCCGTCGAGATCGCCCGCCGGCAGCCGGACGGATCGTGGCTGTGGGCCACGGACCAGCCGTCACTCGTGCTGTAGCGGGGCAGCGGTGGGCCGGTCCGACCGAGCCCACCGCCGCCCTGTGCGGGGTACCGAGATGAGACGTATCGCGACGATCGGTGTCTACGGATTCACCGTCGGAGGTTTCCTGGAGCAGCTCGCTGACGGG
The DNA here is from genome assembly GCF_040681495.1 of Nocardia sp. NPDC051756. NCBI lineage: Bacteria > Bacillati > Actinomycetota > Actinomycetes > Mycobacteriales > Nocardiaceae > Nocardia > Nocardia sp. NPDC051756. The sequence continues at coordinate 144,291 of NZ_JBFAYV010000016.1, forward strand.
GGAGTGGGCCTGCTGCTGGATCTGCGCCAACGCCGCGGCGTTCGCGGGCCCGAGTATTCCTGGGCGAACTCGGCGCGGCTCCAAAGCGCGCTCGCCGTGGCAGGCATCGGCTATCGGCAGGTGAAGGAGTTGGCACCGACGACTGAATTACGCCATCTCCAGTACCGAGAGGACGACCGCCAAGGAGTGGGCAAGCGCAACCGCGTCGCGCTGTCGACCGAGTACGCCGAGCGCTACACCCGAGAAATCCTCGACCCGTTCGACCTCGCGGCACTGGTGGCCGATCTGCCGAGCGACTCGACGACCGCCCTGTTCTGCGTCGAATGCGATCCGGAGGCATGCCACCGTTCGCTTGTCGCCGAGCGTCTGCACGCCGAGCACGGCCTGCCGGTAACGAACCTTCGCCCCGGCTGAGGCCGCCGGTGGTCGTCGCATGAATCGACCTTCAGATTTGCCGATCATCGAATCAGCAGTCCTGATGGGCGAATTCGGCATTGTGCCGGGGGTGGTGCGAGTTGAACTCGTGCTCCGCTAGGGCCGGGTCGCGATCAGCAGGTGTCCCGGCACCAGCCCTACCGGCACCTCGCGGCGGTCCACCGTCAATCCGGCACGCTCTAGTTCAGCGATGACCTCGTCGACCGGGCGCAGTCTGAATCCGTAAGGCGTGAACGGCAATTTCGCCATCGCGGCCGGATCGCCGATGCAGATGACCGCCCGGCCGTCCGGGCGGAGCACGCGGGCAAGTTCGGCAAACGCCTCGTCCAGATCGGGGATGAAGTAGATCGTGTTGACCGTGATGATCGCGTCGAGGCTGCTGTCGTCGAGCGGGAGGTCGTTCAGCGATCCCTCCAGCAGACGCAACGTGCCGGCATCGACTTGGCGGTCGAAACGGGAGCGGGCGCGGTTCACCATGTCGGCCGAGATATCGATCCCATAGACGACACCCGTCGATCCGACCCGACCGAGCAGCAATTCCATCCCCGCCCCACCGCCGAAGCCGATATCGGCCACAGTCGCGCCCGATTCGACCGCCGCGGCGTCGACCGCGGCGATCGCATCCCGCCGATTGGCGCGATTCAGCACCACGGCCACCACCTTCCCCAGCGGTCCGTGGGGGTGGCCGAGCTGACCGGCAACGGTTGACATCACACGCGCGGCAATGGCGTTCACGCTCCGAATATTACGTCGGCGTCGTGCTTTCGCACGGTCATCGCACCGACCCAGGTTGTCGCCGAGAAGAATGCGTACCCGGCCGTTCGCCCGATTCAGCTGCGAATACCGAGAGTGCCGGTCCACGTGGCGGTGTCGATGCCTGCGCGCTGTGCCAGTGCGAACATGGCGGCGAGGTCGTCGTCGGTGCGCGGTTGCGGATCGTCCTCGGGGTAGTGCTGCAACAGCAACCGCGTCATCGCCCCGGCGAAGGATCGAAGCACACCCTCGGTGACCGCGCCTCGTTCGGCGTCATCGATCAGCTGCGCACACAGCTCGGGCAGGCCGGCGTCACCACCGCCGAACTCCAGCCGTTCGCCGATCTCGCCCGCCGCGCCCGTCTGCGTCGTCAAAGCCGATATGCCACAGTCGAGTCCGTCGTCGCCCAGGTCGTCCGGGTAACTCGCGCGGTGCCAGGCGCCTTCGTCGAACCAGTAGACACAGCCGACCATGTAGTCGTCGACCAGACCCTGAAGATAGTGCCGCGGAACCCATTCCGGCGCACCGTCCAGCAGATCGATGGCCGGCTCGTACCACTTGACCTTGCTCGATTCGTCCTCCCCGACGAGCACCGCGCGACCGTCACCGAACCACTTCAGCACCCACCACGTGCAACCGCAGTCGTCCCAGTGCAATCCGTCGTCATCGATCCAATAGCCCGACCGATGCTGCTGCGGCTCGAGCTCTTGTTCGCGGTTGTAGGTCGCGATCGCCACGGCCGCCCAACGCGCCCACAGCACTCGCGCATCCGGTAGATCCTCCGGACGTCCAGGCCGATGTAGATTCCCCAATGCTGTTCTCCTGAGTCATGTTCGGTGACACATTAGGCGACCACTCCGACATCACCCATGCCCGCAGTGCGATCCTCGGCGCGATTCCGAAAAGCCATCAGCAGGCGATTACCAGCCGACCGGCTGATTGATGGCGATCAGGTTCCCATCGACGGCTTTGAGGACGGCCAGGCGGTTTCCGGGTAGGTCGACGATGCCGGTCTCCGGATCGCCGTTGACGATCGGTGCGGTACCGATCTCGGCGAGCGACCCGTCGGCGATCTCGCCCAGCGCCGTGGCGCCGAGCTTCACCATCGCGGCGTGCGTCGCCGCGATGTCGACTACGGTCCAGAACGGCAGCGGGTGGGGCACCCACGGTTTGGCCGACAGCGCGAGGCCGATCGCGTACATCGCGTAGTCCTCGGTGCGGAAGACGGGGTCGGCGCCGAGCATCGCCGTGAACGCCGCAACGCTCGCGTCCAGATCCGCGGTGGGGTAGACGACGTTGGCAAAGGCGGTGGGTGTGTTCACGGGAACTCCTTCTGTGCCGAGCCAGGCTCGAGGGTGACGGTCGACTTCGGCGATCAATGTAGCGGCAGCCTCCGACAGGTGAGGTCGACCCGGTTTCTGGTGCACCATCACCAGCGGCCGGTTGGCGGCGTTGATCATGGCGACCGGGTAGGCGAGCACACGGCGGCACCCTCTTCGGGGTGATGGCACCTCATGCTTTTTGCGATCGCACAGGCGAAGCATGCGGCTACCAGGCAGGTCGCCGGGTCAGTCTTCAGCGCGGAGCTTGCGTCCGTAGGTCCATTGGATCATCCCGAAGCGACGGGTGCCGACTTCGCTGAGTCCGAAACCCTTTACAGTGTCGGCGATTTCGGTCGCGGTAAAAAAGCGTGCTCCGCCGGCGCCGGGTAGGTAGCGTCCGATCAGTTCGAGCGGGCCGGTGAGCACGGTGGGCACCAGCACGGCGAGATGACCGCCCGGTCGGAGCACGCGAGTCATCTCGGCCAGGGCGGCGTCCGGATCGGGGATGAGTTGTAGCCCTGCAATGCAGGTGACCGCGTCGATGGTGTTGTCGCGCAACGGGAGTCGTTGGGCGTCGGCGCGCAGGAACGCTATGTTGTCGGCGCGGTGCTGACGGGCGGCGCGGGTGAGCATCGAAGCGGAAATGTCCAGGCCGAGTGCGAGTCCGGTCGGACCCACTGTGCGGGCGAGTGCGGCGGTGATTTCGCCTGGGCCGCAACCGATGTCGAGTGCCGTGTGGCCGGGTTTCAGCTGTAGGCGTTCGGCGGGCGATTGGAGGATGCCGAAGACACGTCGCGCGGTTGTCGCTGCGTGGTCGAACAGGGATGCGCCTATGCGCGAGCTCCACAGCGATTGCACGATGCCGGTATTGACCTCTCGGTCGTCGGCTGGTTGCGGGCCGATGAGGTCGAGGTAACCGTGTGGAGCGGTGGGAGCCGCCGGAGGATCGGTGAGCAGGGGCAGAACGCGGTGCACGGCAGGTGAAATCGTGACGCTCATGCGGTCATCTCCTAGGGGTGATCGGCCCGGTGCGGCCCCGCATCGGGCGCGGTGACGTCCACCGCAGCGGTGCCGACGTCGGGATCCGTGGAGTGGATACCCGGACACTAGGTCGCAATGACTTGTCGCGTCCAAGACCACTTGTGCCATAAGCTCATTCGGCTTCAGGCATGAGACGAGGTCGGAGCGATACCGATAAGACGTGTCAGGGGACAGCGTTTCCGGACGAGTAGCATCGGCGACATGGCGCTTGCCCCGGGAACCTGGCCCCGTCCGCTGCTGCGAGCGGTTCGTATCTCGAACAAATACCTGCTCAACCGGATCATGGGCGCACGTGCCGGGCAAAAGAATTCGTACGCCGCCGTCATCCGGCATACCGGCAGAAAATCAGGCAAACAGTATTCGACGCCGGTCGGGGCGGACCGTGTGCCGGACGGGTTCATCATTCCGCTGGGCTATGGGACCGGAGTGGACTGGTTGCAGAACGTGCTCGCCGCCGGACGGGCGACCCTGTCGGCCGAAGGCGAGACCCGGGAAGTGGCGGCACCCGAAGTGATCGACGCGGCAACAGCTTTGCCCCTGCTTTCGCCGAAGCGGCAACGGGGTCTCGAGCGCGTAGGAATCACGCAGTATCTGAGCGTTAAGTTCGTCTGAGTGCGTCTCCCGGCTGGTGACCGAAGGACTGCAACAGCGGTGGGTCCCGACTCCGCTATGCGTTCAATGCGTGTCGGCGCCGAGGCCGTCGAGCAAGTCTTGGATGCCGGGATGGCAGGTGATGTCGATCTTCCGGGCGAAGAATGCGTCGGATCGACGAATATCGGGCAGGTGTGCCTCGGAGACCAGATCGGGGTGCGGTTCGCCCGGTTGCCATTTGATGTAGCGGCGGTTGGTGGGAGCGATATCCAGGCCGGGTTGATTGCCGATCATGGACGCGATGAACGTCTCGTCGGGAATCGGGGCCCAGCGCAGGTAGCGCAGTAGACGGTCCCGCAGCGGCCGGTCGGCCAGAATTTGCCGGACGGCCGACGCCGACAGGTTGAACCACATCTCGCTGACGTAGAGGTGGGTGCCGTCGCGGTAGGGGTGGCGGCGCTGGTACGGGAGTTGAATCTGCCTGACGGAGAACGGGCGTCGGCGCATCCGTAGATAGCGGTTTCGGGTGAGTGCCTGCCAGGGATCGATATCCTCGTCCGGGTCGGCGATCAGGAGGTGGCGCAGATATCCGTCGTGCGGCGAGGTCGCCAGTTCGGCCTCGATCGACGCCATGGACCGCACCGGATAGTCCTGACCCGAGATGAGCAGGAACCAGGAGAAGTCCGGGATGTTGGCGGCAACCCAGGTCAGGGTCTTCCATTGGGCCTGCACCAAGGACATGCGCCCCCACTGGCAAGGGATCGGGTCCGGGATGATCGCCACGTCGGAAGACGGCGGCAGGTGCAGCGGTGAACCCGACGGATCGTGGTGTATCACCGCGATGCTGTTGTTGCCGACGGTGATTCGCTCGACGAGCCGAGTCAGCTGAGTTGACCGATGATGCGACATGATGGCGACGACCACCGGTCCTGAACTCATCCGAGAAACCCGATCTTCCGACTGTCGAGAAGGCTACATCGGCTGCCTGCCGACAATCTCTGGATAAGGCATCGTGTCGGGATGCGTGTATTGGTTACCGGCGGTGCGGGTTTCATCGGTTCGGCTCTGGTTGATCAGTTGGTGGCCGGTGATTGTCAGGTGGTCGTCGTCGACAATTTGAGCAGTGGACGACTGGCCAACCTGGCGGACGCGCTGGCTACCGGCCGGTGCGTCGTCTGGCCGGGGGATGTGACCGCGCCGGATCTGTGTGAGGTTTTCGCCAGGGCGACACCGGAAGTGGTCTTCCACCTGGCCGCTCAGATCGATGTGCGGGCGAGTGTTGCCGACCCGATCTTCGATGTCACCCAAAATGTGCTGGGTACAGTCAATGTGGCCGAGGCGGCGCGCAAGTCGGCGGTCCGCAAGATCGTGTTCGCCTCGTCCGGCGGATCCATATACGGTGCGCCCGAGGCATTCCCGACCAGTGAGTCCGCGCCGGTCGATCCGCGGTCTCCGTACGCGGCGAGCAAGGTCAGCGGCGAGCTGTTCTTGAACACTTATCACGAGCTCTACGGTGTGCAGTGCACGCATCTGGCGTTGAGTAACGTTTACGGTCCGCGCCAGAACCCTGCCGGCGGCGCGGTGGCGATCTTCTCCAGCGCATTGCTGACCAGAAGGCCGACAACGATATTCGGCGACGGCGGTAATACGAGGGACTATGTCTACGTCGCCGATGTCGCCGCGGCATTCGTCGCCGCGGCGGCTGAGGTCGGCACGCCGCGGCGATACAACATCGGGACGGGAATCCCGGTGTCGGATCGGGAGCTGCATACGCTCGTCGCGGCCGCTGTCGGCACGGCGGACACCCCGGGGTTCGCCCCGATGCGGCACGGTGACGTGCGGGCGTCGGTGCTGGATTGTACTGCGGCCCAGCGTGATCTGCGTTGGCGGCCCGCAGTGGGCATCGTCGAAGGCGTCCGTCGAACGGTCGACTACCTGCGAACATGCGGTGCGCCTTGACTTCTCACCGAGATCGGGCCGCGTCGTGTTGGCCATGGGTACTGCGGTGCGCGATGATCATCGGGTGGTCCAGGCCGGCGATGCCCGTCGGCTGAGGTCGGAGGAGTGGTTTGCTGGTCTCGGTGCTCACCGCCACGTTCAATCGGCGCGCTACGTTCCTGCCGCAATGCCTGGACAATGTCCGGCACCAGATCGGCGATGGTTTCGACTACGAGCACATCGTGATCGACGACTGTTCGACCGACGGCACATGGGACTACCTTCAGCAGGTCGCCCGCGCCGACCCTCGGGTCAAACCCATCCGTACTCGGGCGACACGGATGATGGCGCACGCCCAGAACTGCGGACTCGACGTGGCGACAGGGGATTTGGTCGTGCCGCTCGATGACGACGACCTCCTGCTGCCCCGCAGTCTGCAACTGCATACCGAATTCATGCGCGACCATCCAGACATCGATTGGTCCTTCGGTCATACCCTGCGCATCGACGCCGACAACCGCCTGCTCGACAGCGCGTGGGAGAACGAAACCAAATACGCCGCAACCGAATACAGCGACGATCCCGCCGAATTCTTCACCATCCTGCTCGCCGCCAACCGGGTGCTGGGCAACACCGTGGTGCTGCGCCGCTCGGCGTTGGTGGAGGTCGGTGGATGGGATGAGGAAGTCGTCTGCCAAGACTGGGCGTTGTGGCTGCGGTTGACCCATGCCGGTAAACGCCATGCCCGCCGCCGTGATTACCTCGCCTGCCGCCGCGTTCACCCGCACCAGCTCACCACGATCCATCAGGTCGACGGCACCTACGACCGCGATCAGCAGTACTTCTGGGAACTCTATGGCCACCGCTGACCTGCCCGGCGCGCAGTCGCTACGCATCCTGATGGTCATTGATTCGCTGCAAATCGGGGGCACCGAACGCCATCTCATCGGCCTGGCGACCGGACTGGCCGCGCGCGGGCACCGGGTCAGCGTCGCTTGCTCGGTCGGCGGCGAACTACGACCCGCCCTGGAACAGATTCCCGTGCAAGTCATTACGCTGAGCAGTCGGGTAGTGCACCGCCGCGTCAGCGTTGTGCTCGCCGTCAAACTGTGGAAGCTGCTGCGCCATGGCAATTTCGACATCGTCCATGCCCATCAGGTCGCCAGCGCGACGGCGAGTCTCGTCGCGGCAATGGTGTCGAGGACCCCGGTGGTCGTCACCGAACACACGATGGCCGCCTGGCGTGGCCGGTGGGCTCGTTGCTACACCCGATGGCTCTACCGATCGGCGGCCCACTGCCTCGCTGTCTCCGCCCCGATCGGCGAACGGCTGGTGCACGTCGACAGGGTCCGTGCCGAACGCGTCACGGTGATACCGGGAGTGATCTTTCCGCCCTACCCGACGCCGCGGCGACCGATCCCGGAACCCGGTCTGATCGTCGGGGTCCTCGCCAGGTTGCACCCAGACAAAGGCGTCGAGGTGTTTCTCGAGGCCGTCGCGCGGCTGACCGAACCGGTTGCCGCCTGGTTCGTCATCATCGGGGCGGGACCGCTCGATCACCAACTCCGTAGGCAGGCAACCGAACTCGGACTCAACGACCGAATCCGATTCCTCGGCGCCCGCCCCGACGGACCCGCCCTCATCGGCGGTCTCGACATACTCGTGGTCCCCTCCCACACCGAAGGTTCGCCCCTGGTCGTGCTGGAAGCGATGGGCGCAGGCGTCGCGATCATTGCCAGCGGCGTCGGCGGCATCCCCGATCAACTCGACCAGGGCCGAGCGGGAATCCTTGTGCCACCGGCAGACCCAGCTGCCCTGGCCACCGCTCTGACCCACCTGATCAACCAGCCACATGACCGCGAACAGCTGGGCGCGAACGCTCGGGCACACTTCACCGACAACCATCACCCAGACCGCATGATCGTCAATGTCCAACAGACCTACCAGGCGATTCTGAAAACTCGAGCCCAGAAGGCAAGCTAGGCTCACTTCTTCCTTCATGCCGAGCAGAAGGGTTGGCTGACAGCACTTCCCGCACCCTCGTCACGTCGACGAACGCACTCTGTCGGTGGTGGATGTTAGCGTCGGCCACCCGGCAAGGACGGTTGCTGACCGGACTCGCCACATCGTCGGAGATGGGGGTAGAACATGACTTCAACCAGGCATGACGGAGACTCCTGGGACCTCGCGTCCAGCGTCGGCGCGACCGCAACCATGGCCGCGGCGGCGCGGGCGATCGCGACCCGAACAGATCCTGCGCTCATCGATGACCCGTTCGCCGAACCGCTGCACGGGCCGGACGATGGGCGGATTCCGGTCACGCACAAGCGATTACCGGTTCGGCGCTGGTGCTGCTCTCCGCCTCATGGCTGCTCGTCGCCCGGACCGAAGCGAGCCTGTGGCTGCTGATCATCGGCATCATCGTGCTCGACTTCGCCGTCCAGGCCGTGCATGTCAGTAGCCAGCACCTGCTGACCACCGCACACCCCGACCACGCCAGCAGCGTCATCGGCGCCTACATGGCCTTCTATTCGCTCGGATCCGCGCTCGGCGCGATCACCACCACTTGGGCATACAGCAATTGGGGGTGGCCGGGCGCCTGCTGGGTGGGCGCGGGCTACTCACTCTCCGCGCTGGTCCTGTGGGGACTGGGCCAGGTCACCCGACGCGAAGTTGCGAGTTCGCCCGGCCCGCAACCGGAGTGCCGCGACGTCGCGACGGCCTCTGCGGGGTGTTGACCGCCGTTCAGTGGCCAGGTTCTACTTCTCGGGAGGCTGGTCGAAGGTGACCGTGATGTCTTCGAAGTCTTTGTTGCGCTGAGCCTGTGCCTGGTCCGTGTAGGTACGTCGATCCCCGCTGGTGAGGCTGACATTCTCGGTGAACGGCGACAACAGCGCCCGCGGATAGAGCTTGTCGACCCGCACCACGTTGATCTCCACGCATAACACCACCGAGCACGAGGCCAGGTAGAGAAACCCGAGCAGACCGAGCACCACCGCGAACACCCCGTTGGTGTCGGAGGATTGGCTCACCACCTGACCGACATAGATCGAGCCGAACCGCTGCAAGAACTGCCACGTAACCGCGGCGGCCACCGCGCCGGGAGCGACCTGTCGCCAGCTCAGCGGTCGCACCGTGGCCCATTTGAACGCCATCGCGAACAACCCGGCATTGACCACCACCGAGGCCGACAGGATCAGCCATGCGAACCCGAACCCGATCCGCCACGCGGCACCGACCTGCGACAACACAGTCGATCCGAGGATCAGCGGACCGAGGATGAGCAGTCCGGTCAGCCCGCGCACCCGGACCATGAACGGATTCGGCCGCTGATTGACCGGCACCGCCCACGCCACGTTCATCGCGTTCTGTACCGCCACCGACACCCCGAGACCACCGAACGCCGCAACGGCGATGCCGGCGATCAGCCCCGCGGTACCACCGCTGAGCCGCTCCGGCCGGCTGATCTGATCCCCGATCACCGGAAACTGACTCAACGCCGAATCGAGAATGCGCTGCTGAAGATGCGGGTCGGCTTTGAGCAGCACGCTGAGCACAGTCGTCAGAATCAGCAACAGCGGAAACAACGACACGAACGCGTAATAGGTGATCAAGGCGGCCAGGTACCCACCCTGATCGTCGACGAACTTGTAGATCACCGCCAGCGGAAACCCCAACCCGCGATGCCGTTGCTGGAACCTATCGACTCTGGCAACCAATCCGACTACTCATCCCTTGCTCGGCTATCCAGTGCCTGCCGGCTCGTGTGGCCTGCCCGCAGTGAATATTGTTGATGTGCTTGGCGTCCGAGTATGACAACGCCGCAGCCCCAGGTCTCGACGTCGTCGTAGATGGTAACGGTGTCTCGGTCAGGTCATCTACGAGAACCTGATCATGGACGGCGACAGGTTCTACGTCCGCGCAGACCCGACGATGTGACCATGGAGATCGACATGGCGACCTTGACCGACGTCGTCGACTACGACGGTGGTGGGTTCTTTGTGACCGACGCCGACCTCGACGAACAAATATCCACCCTCCCCTCGTATCAACCCGGACAACGGCTCTGTCCAGGGATAGGCGCTGTGCGGATCAACACCACTCATGACCTGGCACGGGGCTTGGTCCGAGTAAGTGTCGAAGTAGGCGACACCTCCTTTCCTGCCCCGCCCGAAAACGCCCGGCTTCTCGAAGAACGCAGCTATCTCACCCGCCGCGGGGCCCAGCGCGTCCGTGACAGCAACCTCGAAGAATGCCAAGGACAACTCGCCGCTCCGCTGACCGCAGCGGGCCCGGCAGCGGTGCACGTCCGTCTCTATGAGATCCCCGGTCCTCATGAGCAATACCTCGCTACTGCACCGGGATACGCTGATCGGTTGATCGAAATCGATGAACACCTGCTGCTGCACTTATGGAACGAACCAACCCATCACGGCCAAGCCTCGATAACTCGAACGCAGCTGCGAGACGTCGTCGCGAGTGATGGCAACGACCTGGACAACGGTCAAGGGCAAATGTGAGGCAGTTCGCGGACCTCATGCGCCGTCACGGAGTTCCCGCGACGCGACGGGAGGACGGCACCGATGCGCCGAGCTCGACTGGCATTTCCGGTAGCCGACCGAGGCCCGCGAGGAAGCGACCCGCCGAGTAGGCGGCCCTGCTGGACTCTCATCGAGACCTGACACCGGGCGGGGGTTCGTGCGGAAGGGGAGAATCTGAGGACCAGCATCCTTGCAACAACCAAGCCTCGGCACTCAGAAGGGCGACCTTGTGACGGCAGAACGTCCGACCGACGAGCAACTACGGCAATGGCTGTACGACGCCGAATACGACTGGGATGTCGAGGGTTCCGACCGGCCGATGCCGTCGAACACCTTCCCGGTCTACTACGACGATTCGTACCACGAGACGCTCGCAGCGCTGTTTCGGGAGCTGCTGGAGCATCGCAGGAAAGCGCGCAGAGACCATCTCGTCGAGGAAGCGGTGAACAATCCCGATCCCTCCGTGGCTGGTCGTGCCGCTGTCGAACTCCAGATACTGACCGGAGATGGCTACTCGGGACCGGCAACGGTGGGCGGATCGACGCCATGAGCAGAGGTGGCGAGTTCGATGAGCGCCCGTCTCATCCCGTTTCCCGCGTGCGGGGATGACAGAATGCCAAGCGTGACCGGCGATATCACGATCGATGATGTGCGTGCGGCGGCGCACCGGCTCGCCGGCGTCGCGCACCGGACGCCGGTGCTTACCTCCCGGGTACTGAACGAGCGTGTCGGGGCCGAGGTGTTTCTCAAGTGTGAGAACTTCCAGCGGGTCGGTGCGTTCAAATTCCGTGGCGCGTACAACGCGATCTCGCAGCTGACTGCCGAACAACTCGCGCGCGGCGTCGTGGCCTGGTCCTCCGGCAACCATGCCCAGGCCGTTGCGCTGTCCGCACGACTGCTCGGCGCCTCGGCAGTCATCGTGATGCCGACGGACGCCCCCGCTTCGAAGCTGGCCGCCACCAAGGAATACGGGGCCGAGGTCGTCCTCTACGACCGTTATACGCAGGACCGAACCGCGCTCGGCGAGGCCCTGGCCGCCGAACGCGGCCTGACCGCCATTCCGCCATACGACGATCCTCGCGTGATGGCCGGACAGGGCACCGTGGCGCTCGAGCTCGTCGAGCAGACCGGACCGTTGACCGCCTTCCTCGCCCCGATCGGCGGTGGCGGCCTGATGGCGGGCTGTGCCACCGCGGCGACCGCGCTTTCTCCCGGCATCCGCATCATCGGCGTCGAACCCGTCGACGGCGACGACACCAAGCGTTCGCTCGAAGCCGGTCACCGGGTTCGAATCCCGGTTCCCCGCACCATTGCCGACGCGCAGGCCGCCGAAATCCCCGGCGAACTCACCTTCGCCGTCAACCGCAGGCTGGTGGACGAGATCTCCGTGGTGACCGACGAGCAGTTGGTCGCGGCGATGTCCTTTCTGTTCGACACCATGAAGATCGTCGCCGAGCCGACCGGCGCCGCCGGTGTCGCGGCAATGCTGGCGGGCCGAGTCCAACTCGCCGGCGCCCGCGTCGGCGTTGTCATCTCCGGCGGCAATATCAGCGCGTCACGGTTCGCCGGACTGGTAAGCGAGAGCGGTACCGAGGAGTTGTCCGACTAGCGCAGTCGCTCGCCGTCGCCCAGGCGCCGTGGCCTGCGAATTCTCGGGCTGCGCAGGCGATTTGACTTCGCGTTCGTCGCCGCGTAATTTATTCCAAGTCAGAGCGACACGGACACCGACCCGGAGCCGAGAAGCTCAGCGGAAACGCTGAGTGAATGGACCGGGAAACGAGGTAGGACGAGGAGCGCCTGAAATCGCACTAGCTCTCTCGGAAGCAGGATTTGTTTCTTAGCGGAGCTAAGCTGTAAGGTTGCCTCACCGATCAAGCGGACAAGATCCGTGCGATGGTGTGTGCGTGTGTTCTTTGAGAACTCAATAGTGTGTCGATGAATGTCAGTGCCAATTATTTAATTGGTTCCGGCTTCTCATACCCCCCGGTTGA
>NZ_JBFAYV010000017.1:0-116967 GCF_040681495.1 Nocardia sp. NPDC051756
GCGCGTGCTCGATCAGGCCTCAGGCGCACCAACTTTGGCCTCCGCCGTCAACATCGGCGCCTTCAACCTCGGCAACGCCATCTCCGCCTGGCTAGGCGGCCTGGTCATCGCGGCCGGCTTCGGCTACACCGCCCCCAACTGGGTCGGCGTCGTCCTGGTCCTCATCGCACTGGCCCTCGCCGTCTGGTCCGGCGCCCTCGAACGCCGCTCGACCACCCAATCCCCCACCGCCCCAACCGAACCCCGCATAGCCGTCACCCACCCCTGATCTACCCCGCCGCGCCGGCAATACCCCTCTGCGCCCAGCTCACGACGCGCCGCCCATTCGAGTACTGCCGCACCCTTCGTCAAATCAGTACCCCTCACCAGCCCTTACGCAGCAAGAGCGACAAGCAACCACAGAACGAAACAGACCTGGCACTCGCCCCGCCACATCCGCTCAACAAGCGACCCAACGCCGAACGGGACACAGCCGGTCCGGTCCCCCCGACTTGGGCCGACACGTCCCATTCAGCGACAACCTCGCCACCCAACGGGACACCACTGAGCCAGTCCTGGCACTTTTGCACAGTCACGTCCCGCTCGACGAGCAGACTGACGCCGAACGGGACACCACCGAGCCAGTCCCCACCACTAACCGCAACCACGTCCCGCTCGGCGGGCGTGTGGCGCTGGACACGACGCACCCCGGGTCGCTGAGCGATCCGGGGTGCGTGCGTTAACGGGTTGGGGCCGTGGGTTATTCGACGGTGACGGACTTCGCCAGGTTGCGCGGCTTGTCCACGTCGTAACCGCGGGCCTGCGCCACCTCGGCGGCGAAGATCTGCAACGGGACCGTCGACAGCAACGGCTGGAACAGCGTTGGCGCCGAGGGGATCTCGATGAGGTCGTCGGCGAACGGGCGCACCGTGTCGTCGCCCTCCTCGGCGATCACGATGGTTCGCGCGCCGCGCGCCTGGATCTCGCGAATGTTGCTGAGCAGCTTGGAGTGCAGCACCGCGCGTCCCTTCGGGGACGGCATCACCACGATCACCGGCAGGCCCTCTTCGATCAGCGCGATCGGGCCGTGCTTGAGCTCGCCCGCCGCGAAACCCTCGGCGTGCATGTACGCCAGCTCCTTGAGCTTGAGCGCACCCTCCAGCGCCACCGGATAGCCGACGTGGCGTCCGAGGAACAGCACCGTCGACACGTGCGCCAGCTCGCGCGCGATCGCCCGCACCTGCGGCGCCGTCTCCAGCACCCGCTCCACCAGCTTCGGCATCGCCTCGAGCTCGGCGAACTCGCGGGCCACCTCGTCCGGGTACTTCGTGCCGCGCGCCTGCGCCAAGGCCAGCCCGACCAAGTAATTCGCGGTCACCTGGGCCAGGAACGCCTTGGTCGAGGCGACGCCGATCTCCGGCCCCGCCCTGGTGTAGAGCACCGCGTCGGACTCGCGCGGAATCTGCGCGCCGTTGGTATTGCAGATCGCCAGCACGCGCGCCTTCTGCTCCTTGGCGTGCCGCACCGCCTCGAGCGTGTCGGCCGTCTCACCGGACTGCGAGATCGCCACGACCAGCGTCGACCGATCCAGAACCGGGTCGCGATAACGGAATTCGCTGGCCAGCTCCACCTCGACGGGCAGCCGGGTCCAGTGCTCGATCGCGTACTTGGCCAGCAGCCCAGAGTGGTAGGCACTGCCGCAGGCGACCACGAAGACCTTGTCGAAGTCGCGCAGTTCCTGATCGGCGAGGCGCTGCTCGTCCAGCACGATCCGGCCCGCGCCGTCCTGGTCCACGCTGAAATGCCCGATCAGCGTGTCCGCCACCGCGGCGGGCTGCTCCTCGATCTCCTTGAGCATGAAGTAGTCGTGGCCGCCCTTCTCGGCGGCAGCCAGATCCCAGTCGATGGTGAACGGGCGGGTGCGCGCGGTCGCGTCCGCGCCGGCGAAATCGGTGACCGTGTAGCTGTCCGCGGTGATCACCACGGCCTGGTCCTGGCCGAGCTCGACCGCCTCGCGGGTGTGTTCGATGAACGCCGTGACGTCCGAGGCGATGAACATCTCGCCCTTGCCGACCCCGATGACCAGCGGCGTCGACCGGCGCGCCGCGAAGATCAGGTCCGGGTGATCGGCGTGGGTGAAGACCAGCGTGAACGCGCCTTCGAGCCGGCGCACCACCGCGAGCGCGCTGGCCGCGAAGTCACCCGCCGTCGGTCCCTCGGCATAAGCCCTGGCCACCAGGTGCACCGCGACCTCGGTGTCGGTGTCGCTGCGCAGCTCGACGCCCGCGTCCTCCAGCTCCCGGCGCAGCGGGGCGAAGTTCTCGATGATCCCGTTGTGCACGACCGCGACCTTGCCGCTGTCGTCGCGATGCGGATGCGCGTTGCGATCGGTCGGCGCGCCGTGCGTCGCCCACCGCGTGTGTCCCATTCCGGTGCTGCCCGCGAAGCGCGCGACCCCGATTTCGGCGAGTTCGGCCTCCAGATTCGCCAGCTTGCCTGCCTTGCGTTCCACTGCCAGCGCACCGGCGCCGTCGACGATCGCCACACCCGCGGAGTCGTAGCCGCGATATTCCATGCGGCGCAACGCGTCAACGACAACGCCGAGCGCGTCCCGGTATCCGACGTACCCCACGATTCCGCACATGGCTCACCAGAGTACTTATCGGATAACGTTCTCGTCGTGTCGGCGTCTGTGAAATCACTCCTGAGCACCCTGACCAGCCGCGGCCCCCATCGGGTGCTGCGCGGCAATTTGGCCATCGCCGGGCAGCCGGGGGTGGTATTCACGCCCGAATCGGGGCTCAACCTGCCCGCCGTCGCGTTCGGGCACGGCTGGCTGACCAGCGCCGCGAACTATCGACAGCTACTCGAACACCTCGCGTCCTGGGGTTTCGTGGTCGCCGCCCCCGATACCGAGCGCGGGCCGATCCCGTCACACCTCGGCCTGGGCACTGACTTGCTTACCACCCTGGACATCTGCACGGGTGTGCGGCTCGGCGACGGCACCATCAGCGTGCATCCCGACCGGCTCGCCCTGGTCGGCCACGGCATGGGCGCGGGCGCCGCCGTCATCGCCGCGACCCAACGCCAGGTCGCCGCGGTCGCCGCCCTGTTCCCGGCTCCCACCGCTCCGTCGGCGGAAAACCTCGCCCCCGACCTGGACACGCCCGCGCTGATCCTGGCCGGCGCCACCGATCTCGCCTCGGTCAGCTCCAACGCCATCCCCCTCGCCACCGCGTGGGGCGGTCGCTCGGTCTTCCGCGCCATCGACGGCGCCTCCCACAACGGCATCATCGAGGGCCGCCGCGTGCTGGCCGCCGTCGGCGCGGGCAAACACGAATCCAAAACCGCCCGCACCACCCGAGCCCTGCTCGCCGGCTACCTACTCGCCACCGTCACCGCCGACAAGACCTACAAGGCGTTTGCTGACCCGGAAGCGGAGATCCCACACACCGCGGTCATCGACCCGGAAGCCAAGGAAGAGCCGAAGGCCCCCAAACTCAAGATCGGCCAACTCGCCGGCCTGCTCCGGCGGTAACACCCGCACTACGGCACAGCCAGACAACCTGATCTGAGACCGCACACCCTTTGTCCAAGCTGCACACCCGCTATAGAGGGTGTGCAGCATGTGCAAACGGCGTGCAGCACCCAACTCGCCCCGCAAACGGCGGAATCCGCACCCTAACTCGGGATCCGCACTCTAACTCGGGATCCGCACTGACTTTAGGGCCCTATTGTCGGTGCGGATCCCGAGAGAGGGTGCAGATCTTCGAGGGGACCGGCTGCCGGGGTGCTTCGCAGGCAGGTTCACTATCTGGCCCCCTTTTCGAACCACCACGAAACCGCCGGCCGACCACGCTCTTGTCCGAAGCGCTTGTGACGGGACCACAGCCAGATGACCACGCTGGAACGCGAGACCGCGTGCCTGACGGATAACTAAAGCCGGGTACGGCACACGACGTGCCCAGCACTACTTCAGTGAAAACCGGTGTAGGTCTTCAGTTTTACTGGCCAGGTCAGCCTGGGATGTCCTTAGTTGTACCTACCGGGTAGGTGTACCTGCTCCAAGGGGAAAGATCCGCGGTGCGGGCCTGGTTCGTAGTTCTGAAGACTTGTCCCAGGTTTTCACTGGAGCAGTGCTGGGCGCGTCAGGTGGGGTACCCGGCTTACCTCCCGCTGTTGGTATGGGCAACGTGGGAGTTCCGGCGTGGTCACTTGGCTGTGGTCCGGTTCAGAGAGGCTTGGGACAAAGACGACTCGGGTCATGGCGTCGCTGGGTGTATTCGAGGTGAGTCAAATGGTGGTTGGGTGCGTCGAGGGGAGTCATAAGGTCGTTCCAGTTATTGAGGGGAGTCATATGGTTGCTGTTGAAGATCAACTAGCGACCATTTGACTCACCTCGATGGCGGCTACCCCCGATAGCTCAGATCAGCCAGGTTTCGCGCTGGTAGAACGCGGCTTCTTCGTCCTCCTGGTCGACCGGGAGGACGTCGCGGTTGGCTTTGCGGGCGGCGATGGAGCGGGCGATGGCTTCGCGCTGTTCGCGGGCTTCGGTTTCGAGGCGTTCTCGCTCTTCGGCCTCGGCGCGCGCCTTGGCCAGCTCGTCCGCGTGTTCGGCGAGGAACTCGTGCATGTCGGTGGCGGCGGCGTCGGCGAGTTCGCGGCTGGTGTCGGCGGTCCGCCGGTTGATCTGCTCGAGTTCGTCCAGCAGCAGGGCCGAGCGGCGGCGGCATTCCTCGGCGGCGCGCTCGATCTCCTCGGCGTAACTCACGATCTCGGTTCTCCCCGATCCGCAGGTGGACGACATCAGCTCGCGGCTCCGCGCACACGCGCTCCCGGCCGCGTCCGCACTAGGCTACCGGCTCAGCGGCACGCTGTGGCGTGCTCACAGTGGTCCGGCCTCGGCCAGATCGCCCATCGGACCGGCCTCGGCCAGTTCCGCGCCGCTGTCGAACGGGGCGTCCGGATTCTGTTCGCCCGGCATGCGTTTGGGCTTGTGCTCGCCGTCTTCTTCGCGCCGCAAGGGTGGTGGGGTGCCGGTGCGCGCGCTCGGCTGGCCGGCGTTCTCTTCCTCGGCGGCGGGCGGCTTCTCGACCGGCTTCTGCTGCTCCGGTGCGGACGGCGCTGGGTCCACAGGCGACTTCTCACCCGGCTTTTCCTGGTCCGGCGCGGCCGGGGCCTGATCCCCGGGCGACTTCTCCTTCTCCGGCGCGGACGGGGTGTGGTCGGTGGGCTTGTCACCGGGCACCGCGTCGTCCTTCGGCTCGTTCACCGAGATGACCGGCATCCCGTGCTCGTCCAGCTTCACACTGAACTCCTGCGCCTTCCCGTCCCCCTCGGACATCACCAGCTTCAGCTGCCCGTCGGCCATCTCGAACTTCAGATGCTTACCGGCAACATCGAATTCGGCCGCGGGCTTACTGTCCGGCTTGCCGTCGCCGTCCTTGTCGACCTGCGTCGGCTCGATGAGCCCCTCGACCATCTTCACCGCGTCCTCGGCCCCGTCCTTGATGATCCCGGTCAAGGAACTGACCCCGGCATCGACAAGGCTGCTGATCCCAGATGCCAAGGGCGACAACTGACTCGCCACTTGGCTGAGCGCGGGCAAACCCTCCAGTGACGAGGTATTCGGGGTCGACGGCGTGACAGGCGTCGAGGGCGTGTTCGGTGTCGACGGAGTGCTCGGTGACGACGGAGTGCTCGGTGACGACGGCGCAGGCGTAGTACTCGCCGGCGCAGTAGGCGACGAGGGCGTCACCGGCGTCGACGGAGTACTCGGTGTCGACGGCGCAGGCGCAGTACTCGCCGGAACCGTCGGCGCGGCAGGGCTATCCGACTTCGGCACCCCCGACTCTTTCGGCGTCCCCTCACTTTTCGGCTGCTCCGGCGTCGGCTGCTGCACCGGCACCCCCGCCGGACGCGGATACGAAGCAACCGAAACCTGGCCCAGCGCACTGACTATCGGCGCATAGACCTGCTTGACCGCCGTATCGGTCAAATCACATGCCGCAGTGAACTTCTGCACCTTCGCCAGATATTCCGGCTTGAACACGTTGTCCAGCCAATGCTGACAACGCGCCTGAATATGCTGCTGATAGTCCGACCCTGGCAGGATCCCGAGGACATTCCGGGCCGCCCAGGCATCGGATCCTCCGGTCAGATCCGGAAAGATTCGGCCGAGCTTGCTGAGCAAACTGTCGTCTTGCCAGCCATTGCTGACCGCGATGCTCGTGCCGGAAATGATGTCGTCGATGTCTTCCGGCGACTTCTCGGCGATCTTGACGCTCTCGCCGTTCTCCAGGATGTAGCGCACGACGTCGGCTTTGATCTTGACCGCGGAGCGCAGTCCATCCCCCGCCGCCGCGATCGCCTTCCACGCTTCCCCCGCGGCCTTCCAGTCGATGCCCGCCTGGTCGACCTGCTGGTTCAGCATGGCGCTCGCCGCTTCGGCAGCCGCACCTTCCCAACAGCCCCACAGGGCCTTGGCTTGGCCACGCTGCACGTCCAGCTGAGCGCCCGCGTCTTGCAGCACGACCTGGAGCTTCGCCGCGACGTTGCGCAGCTTGTCCTCGTTCAACCCGTTCTGCTCGTAGAACCGCTTGTGCAGCTGCTGATAGGCAGGCAAGCCGGCGGTATCGCCGAATGCGCGCTTGAACCGTGGTTCGAACTTCTCGAAGTACAGCAGGCTCCGCGACCCGATATTCAGATACTCGGCGACGGGCGCGTAGGCGGGAACGTCGAAAGTCATGGCCGCCCTTACGCCTTGCTGCCATGGTCGAGCTTCGCGATGTCGAAGGAGGCCTCTTGATCGGTGTTCGAGTACTTCACCACCGCGGCCCCCACCACATCACCGGTGGCCAGCGTCGCCTCGGACCAGTTACCGAGCCACTTGTAGATCGCGTCGAGCCCGGCCTGGATCTGACGTCCCTGATCGGCGTAGTTCTCGCCCGCATCGGCCGGGCCGAACGTGGCGTCGGCCACGTCCTTCGCGCGATTGCGCACGGTCTGCCCGGACGTACTCAGGTCATTGCCGAGACGCCCCAACTCCCCGGTCTTGACGCCGACCAACTCGGATCCGGCCACGCGATCCCCTCCGTCCCTGCGTCGTGCACGATCTCCCCGGACTTACGTCGGCGCCGGGCGTCCCCATACTTCCTTCGACGCGCCTCGCCGACGTTCGGTTCCATCGAATTCGCAGAGCGGTGCCGAACCGGCTCGACGGATCTAGGTGCCGATCTTCCCGTGATCGGTGCGCACCCACTCCGAGGACCCGTCCGGATGCCGATGGAACTCCCACGCGGCGTAATCGCCGTCGTTCTCCACCACCGTGACGTGGTCGGCGAGCCCATCGTGGTCGTAATCGGTCCATACCTGCATGGCATCGCCACCGTTGGTGGTGATGGTGTCGAGCGTGCCGTCCCCATCGATGTCCTGCGTGGGATGGTGCAACTCGACCGCGCCGAGGCCGTCCAGCGACGAGGACGCGTCGATGCCGGGCAGTTCCAGACCCGGCAATTCACCCGAGGTGATCATTACTCCTCCTCAGCAGGACTCGTGGGGCTGTCATCCAATGACCCGACAACAACGCTATCGCTCCATCCTGACATCCATGGGTGCCCGACGCAGCCCCCTGGCCTCACTTCTTCGGCATCAGCAGCCACAGCACCAGGTAGACGATGAACTGCGGGCCGGGCAGCAGGCAGGAAACAACGAACAGCAGGCGCACGACATTGGCATTCCAGCCGAGGTAGTCGGCGATGCCGCCGCAGACTCCGGCGATCCATTTGTCCTGGGTGGAGCGGGTGAAACGGCGGGCAGGTGCGGTCATGGTCTTGTCCCTCTCTGGTGATGATCTCTTCGAACTCCACTCTGCCGAGCCGCACGCCGCGCCGCATCGGTCCCTGGGGCGATGCCGACCCTGATTTCCAGTACCCAGGGGTCAGGGTGCAACCCCGAGTGGCCGAGCAGGTACGGGTCCACGGCAGACTTGGGCCAGTGAGCACCACTTTGCACGCGCGCGGATTGTCCGCGGGCCACGGCGAACGCACCCTGTTCGACGACCTCGATCTCACTCTGGCCCCGGGTGACGTGATCGGCCTGGTCGGCGCGAACGGCGCGGGCAAGTCGACGCTGCTGCGCATGCTCGCGGACCGGCACACCCCGACCGGCAGCATCACCCTGAGCCCGCCCGACGCCACCGTCGGCTACCTCGCGCAGGAACCCGAGCGGGTGGCCGGCGAGACGGTGCTCGAATTCCTCGGTCGCCGAACGGGAGTCACGGCCGCCCAACAGACGATGGACACCGCAGCGGAACGCATAGCCGACGGTGGCGAAGACGAATACACACCCGCACTCGAACGCTGGCTCGCCCTCGGCGGCGCGGACCTGGACCAACGCGCCGCCGAAGTCGCCGCCGATCTCGGCCTGACCGCCAGCCTGCCCAACGGCCTGGACACCCCGATGACCGGCCTGTCCGGCGGCCAAGCCGCACGCGCGGGCCTCGCCTCGGTGTTGTTGTCCCGCTTCGACATTCTGTTGCTCGACGAGCCGACCAACGATCTCGATCTGGACGGCCTGGCCCGCCTGGAACAGTTCGTCACCGGCGTCCGGGTACCGCTCGTGGTGATCAGCCACGACCGGGAGTTCTTGGCGCTGACCGTGAATCGCATCGTCGAACTGGATCTCGCGCAGCAACAGGTCGGCCTGTACGACGGCGGTTACGAGGCGTATCTGACCGAACGCGAGATCGCCCGCCAGCACGCGCGCGAGGCCTACGAGGACTTCGCCGACACCAAGGCGGGCCTGGAGGCGCGGGCGCAGATGCAGCGCAACTGGCTCGAACACGGTGTGCGCAACGCGCGTCGCAAGGCCCGCGACCCGAAGAAGGTCGACTCGGACAAGGCCGGCCGCAAGATGCGCGCCGAATCCACCGAGAAGCAGGCCGCCAAGGCCCGGCAGACGCAACGCCGCATCGAACGCCTGGACGCGGTCGAGGAGCCGCGCAAGGAGTGGGAGCTGCGGATGACCATCGGCAACGCGCCGCGCAGTGGCTCGGTGGTGGCCACGCTGTCCGACGCGACGGTCACCCAGGGCGATTTCACCCTCGGCCCGATCACCCTCCAGGTCGACTGGGCCGACCGGATCGTGCTGACCGGCGCGAACGGCTCCGGCAAATCCACCCTGCTCGCGTTGCTGCTCGGAAAGATCAAGCCGCACACCGGATCCGCCACACTCGGTTCCGGCGTGGAGATCGGCGAGGTGGATCAGGCGCGCGGCCTGTTCCGCGGAAGCACCTCGCTGGCCGACACTTTCGGCGCGCAGATGCCGGACTGGCCGGACGCCGAGGTCCGCACGCTGCTGGCCAAGTTCGGCCTGCGCGGCTCACATGCGTTGCGCGCCTGCGAAACCCTGTCCCCCGGCGAGCGCACCCGCGCCGCCCTCGCGCTGTTGCAGGCGCGCGGGGTGAACCTGCTCGTGCTCGACGAACCGACCAACCATCTGGACCTGCCCGCCATCGAACAACTCGAGCAGGCCGTCGAATCCTTCACCGGCACACTGCTGCTGGTCACCCACGACCGCCGGATGCTGGACACCATCCAGGCGACCCGCCGCTGGCACATGGACTTCGGCAAGCTCACCGAAACCACCTGACCAGCGGCGCTGCCGATCAGACGGAGGCGACCCGCTTGGCGAGGTCGTCGGCGAGCTGCCTGGCCTGGGCCGGATCGGTCGCTTCGACCATCACCCGGACCAACTGCTCGGTACCGCTGGGACGCAACAGGACTCGGCCGGTGTCACCGAGGATGCGTTCGGCTTCCAGCACCGCGTCGCGCACCTCGGGCGCCGCCGCGACCAGCGACTTGTCGCTGACCGGCACGTTCACCAAAACCTGTGGCACGGTGTGCAATACGCCGGACAGGTCGGCCAGGCTGCGCCGGGTCCTGGCCATCCGGGCCATCAGTTTCAGGCCGGTGAGGATGCCGTCGCCGGTGGTGCCGAACTTCGGGAAGATGACGTGCCCGGACTGTTCACCGCCGAGCGTGTACCCGCCGCGGCGAAGTTCCTCCAGCACATAGCGGTCGCCGACGGCGGTGGTGAGCAAGGTGATTCCGGCTTCCCGCATGGCGATGTGCAGGCCGAGATTGCTCATCACGGTGCCGACCAGGGTGTCCTTCGCCAGCTCACCGGCCTCGTACAGGTCGAGGGCGAGAATCGCCAGGATCACGTCTCCGTCGACGACATTGCCGTCTGCGTCGGCCGCGAGGCAGCGGTCCGCGTCACCATCGAGCGCCAGACCCAGGTCGGCGCCGTGCTCGCGCACCGCCCGCTGCACCATCTCCAAATGCGTTGAGCCGCAACCATCGTTGATATTGAGGCCGTCCGGCTCGGCGTTGATCGCGATCACCGTCGCGCCCGCCTCCCGGAACGCCGCGGGCCCGACCTCGGCGGCCGCGCCGTGCGCGCAGTCGACCACCACGGTCAGCCCGGTCAGGTCCTGCGCGGTCGCCTCGACGAGGTGCTCGACGTAGCGCTCGTGCGTGCCCGCGATGCTGTACTGATCGGGAATGGTCTGCCCGTGGTCGCGCGCGCCGGACGCGTTGACCACCCGGCCGATGCCGCGTCCGGTCGGTCGCACCGCGACGTCCTCGGCGAGCAGCGCCTCGATGCGGTCCTCGATCGCGTCGTCGAGCTTGTGCCCGCCGGCCGCGAAGATCTTGATGCCGTTGTCCGGCATGGGATTGTGCGAGGCGGAGATCATCACGCCGAAGCACGCGTCGTAGAGCCCGGTGAGGTAGGCGACGGCAGGCGTCGGCAGCACGCCGACCTGAAGCACGTTCACCCCGGTGGCGGTCAGGCCCGCGGTCACCGCGGCCTCCAGCATCTCACCGCTGGCGCGCGAGTCGCGGCCGACCACCGCGAGCGGGCGTTCCTTGCCGCTGCTCAAGATCTGGGCGGCCGCACCCGAAACGCGCAGCGCCAGTTCCGGACTCAACGACTCGTTGGCCAGCCCACGGATTCCGTCGGTGCCGAACAAACGTCCCATACCTCAGCCCCTCATCGGTGGATCCGCGGCGCGCCCGAAGGCGACAGCCGGTGATGCCACGAGGGCATCCGAAACGCCGCGGCTTGATACAGCACGAGAGCAGGCGACCAGCCGATGCCGGAAGCCTGCTCTCGCACAGGTTGCCCGCCGACCGTACCGCCCCCGGCACCTCCAGGGTGCCGGATGACGGTGGTCGGCGAAGCCAAAATCAGCGCTTCGAGTACTGCGGCGCCTTACGGGCCTTCTTCAGGCCGTACTTCTTACGCTCGACGGCACGCGGGTCACGCGTCAGGAAGCCGGCCCGCTTCAGGGCGGGGCGGTCGTCCGGGGTGACCTCGATGAGCGCGCGGGCAATGGCCAGACGCAGGGCGCCGGCCTGTCCCGACGGGCCGCCACCGTGCAGCAGGGCGACGATGTCGAAGTTCTCGGCCCGCTCGACGGTCACCAGCGGCGACTTGACCAGCTGCTGGTGCACCTTGTTCGGGAAGTAGTCCTCGATGGTGCGGCCGTTGAGCACGAAGTTGCCGGAGCCCGGCACCATGCGCACGCGAACGACGGCTTCCTTACGCCGGCCGACGGTCTGCACCGGGCGGTCGATCACGATCGGGGCGAAGGTCTCCGCGGCGACCTCGGCCTCTTCGTAGCCTTCGCCGTCCTCGACAACCTCGACGGCGTCGAATTCCTCGACGACGGCTTCTTCGTTGAATTCCTCAGGAGCGGTCACTGGGCCACCTGCTTGATCTCGAACGGAATGGGCTGCTGAGCGGCGTGCGGGTGGTTCGGGCCTGCGTAGACCTTCAGCTTGCCCGCGATCGCGTTGCCGAGCTTGTTCTTCGGGATCATGCCCTTGACGGCCTTCTCCACGAGCCGGTCCGGACGGCTCTCCAACACCTGACCGACAGTGCGCGACTTGAGGCCGCCCGGGTGCCCGCTGTGGTGGTGGATCAGCTTGTCCGCCTTCTTGTTGCCGGAGATGGCAACCTTGTCGGCGTTGATGATGATGACGAAATCGCCACCGTCGAAGTTCGGTGCGTAGGTCGGCTTCGTCTTGCCACGCAGCAGATTCGCTGCTTGAACGGCGAGACGGCCGAGCACTACGTCAGTGGCGTCGATGACGTACCACTGCCGGGTGACGTCACCAGCCTTGGGGCTGTACGTAGGCACAGTGCTTCCCTGTCTGTAGTCGGTGTTGCCGGCCAGGCATGTGGTCGAAGCTCCCGGCGGCCGGTGGAGACCCGGGGTTCGATTGCACGACCGGTTTCCCGGTCGCCCATACGCCAACGAGCCACAATACCAGCCCGGATCTACCAGCCGAAATCGCGTCAGATCTGGATCGGTGGCCCTGGATCGATGGCCCGCCGCGGGCCGGGGAGCAGGAAGCGCAAGGTGTCGACGCTCGGCTGCCCGCAGTCCGGATCCGCGGCCTCGCGGTCGGGCCGACTCGCCGTCGGGCCGCGGGTGGACGAGATGCCCGGCCGGACCTCGTTGGTCACGTACGGCATCAGCGGGCACACCGTCGGACCGGCGGGCGCCGGCGCCGCGAGGCTCACCTCGGCCGCGGTCAGCTCGACCTGATCGGTACCGGTCGGCAGCGCGACCACGGCCAGCGCCAGCGCGCCGACCACCGTGTGCGCCCCGAACAGGTTGTCCTTCATCTTGTTCCACAGCTTCCCCTTGCGGGGACGGCCTTCGTCGTCGTCGTCGTCGGACTCCGGCTCGCGCCATTGCCCCTGCCGCCCTTGCTCGGCGGGATCGGACTGCGGCGCCTGATACGACCGCGCACCGGACGGCTGGGCGGGCGGCGGACCGCTCTGCGGCGCGCTGCTGCCGGGCGGACGACCCGGCTCCTCCGGGTACTGCCCCGGCGGCCGGGTGAACCGGCTGCCCAGCTCGGCCAGATTCGGCGGCAGGCCGCGCTGGACCTCGTCGCGGGTGATCCTGGTCGTCGGTTCCTCACCCTGCGTCGGATAGCCGGGCCCGTACTGCACGGGCGGCACCGTTCGCGGCGGGGACGGATCCATGTGGGGCTGTGGCACGTCCGTTCGGCGCTGTGAGGACTCCGCTTGGCGCTGTGCCGATTCGGCCTGCCGATGCGCGGCACCGGCCTGACGCTGTCCCGGCGCGGCCTGCTGCGGCGCGGATTCCGCCCGGTAGTGCCCGGCCGGATCGCGATACTGCGGTCCCGGATCCTGGAACTGCGTGGGGTCGACACGCGGCTGCGCGGGTTCGGCATGCCGGCCCGGCGGTGTCGCTGGTTCCGGCTCTTCGGCTTCGGTGTCGGTCACCAGCAGGTGGGCCGCGCCGAGCACGAGCGCGTGCATCGGATGATCGGCAACCTGGAGCCGGTGGCCGAGATGGTTCTGGAAGGCCAGTCGCAGCGCGTCGTTGAAACACACGTTGCCCGATAGCAGCACCGTCGAGGTGTCCGCGCCGATCGAGCGGGCCGCGGCCATCACCTCGATCACCACGTTGTCCGCGGACCTGGCGTCGCGCATGGACTCCATGGTCACCGGCACGTCGACCGATTCGGTCGGCTGTTCGTCGTCGCCGTGCACCGCGACCACCAGCACGGTCCGGCCGTCGGAGTAGACGCCGGTCGCGCCGATGCCGTGCGGTCGCGCCTGATCCGGCGGATGCACCAGCCCGAGCGCGCGCACATAGCCGGACAACGCGACGCTCTCCGGCAGCGGCTCGACGGTCACGTCGAGCTGTTCCACCAGCGCGGCGTACACCTCGACCTTCTCGTCCGGCCAGCCGTCCGGGAACGGCAGCGCCACCAGATCCGGCTTGCCGCGCAGATGCTTGCCGATCGAGGCGAGCGGGTTGTACATCCTGGCCCGGAACACCAGTTCGGCAGGCCAGGTCGCCCCGGCCACCACGATCTGTGGGTGGCCGAGGATGTCGCGCACATCGGCGATCGCCATGCCGAGGTCCGGGCGCTGCCGGTCCACGCCGGCGGTGTGCAACCGACCCGACGAATCAGCCAGCAGATACGCCGGCGGTGTCCACATACCCTCCACCTGGACCGGGCGGATCGGTGTGCCACCGCCACCCGCGGCCACGGACACCACATCCCAGCCGAGATGTACTGCCCCTACTCGCACCGTCACAGGCATAAGTGTGCCTGGTGTGCGGCCGAGATGCTTGCTGTTGTCCGGAGCCCCCGGTAGTGGCCGGAAAATCGCTCGCCCATCACGCGGCCGACGACTTCAGTCGCAACCGCCGCCAGGTGAGCACGGCGAGCACCAGGGTGATCAGCAGCAGCACGCCGACGTCCAGGGCCCAGATGCCCGGCGTGTGCTGCCACAACGTGTCCGGCTGCGCGTTGAGGAATACCTCACGAATGTTCACCGTCGAGGCGCCGGACGCGTAACCCCAGCGCGCCGGGAACAACCAGGACACCTGCTCGAGCACGACACGGCCGGTGACCGGGATCAGCCCGCCCGCCATCACCAGCTGCACCATGATGGCGACCACCAGCAGCGGCATCACCTGCTCGTTCGACTTGGCCAGCGACGAAAGCAGCAGTCCGACAACGACACAGCACACCGCGGTCAACGCGATATCGATGTACAACTCCGCGCTGCCCGAAGACAGCACCGCGCCCTCACCGGGCCGCTTCTTCCCGGCGAGCACGATGCCGACCAGCACCGCCGATTGCAGCAGCGCGGTGATGCTGAACACGGCGATCTTCGCGGACAGATACGCCGACGGCAGCAAGCCGACCGCGCGTTCGCGCTGGAAGATGGTGCGCTCGCCGACCAGATCACGCACGGTGAGCGTGGATCCCATGAAGCACGCGCCGAGGATCAAAACCACGAGTAGCTGCTGGGTTTCGCCGCCGCCGGTGGGCACAAAAGTGCCGTCCGGCAACGCCTTCAGCGCGCCTCGCTGGAAACCGTCCTTGCCCGGCACCACCAGCGACAGCGCGCCGAGAATGAACGGCAGGATCACCAGGAACGACAGGTAGCCGCGGTCGGCCAGGATCAGCCGCATCTGCCTGCGCGACAACGTCGAGAACTGTTTGCCGCCACTGGATTGCGGTGGCGAGCCCGCCGACCCGTATTGCTGAGGGGGCGGTGGCGGCGGTGGCGCGAACGCCTGCCTGGATCGATAGGCGGCGAACGCCTGATCCGGGTTGGCCGCCACATTGGCGAAGATCTCCGCCCAGTCGCTGGTGCCGAGCGCGTTGCCGACCCCGGCCGGGTTGCCGCAGTAGGCGGTCTTGCCGCCGGGCGCGAGCAGCAGCACCTGGTCGCACATGTCGAGGTGGGCGATGGAGTGGGTCACCACGATCACCACGCGGCCGGCGTCGGCCAGCTCGCGCAGCATCACCATCACCTGCCGGTCCAGCGCCGGGTCCAGGCCCGAGGTCGGCTCGTCCAGGATCAGCAGCGAGGGACCGGTGAGCAGTTCCAGCGCGACCGAGGCGCGCTTGCGCTGGCCGCCGGAGAGCCGGTCCACCCGGGTGTCCGCGTGCTCGGTCAGTGAAAGCTCTTTCAGCACACCGTCGATCACCTGTTGCCGGTCGGCACGGCTGTTGTCCGGCGGCAGCCGCAGCTCGGCCGCGTAGCCGAGCGCCTGCCGCACCGTGAGCTGGCGGTGCAGCACATCGTCCTGCGGCACCATGCCGATCCGGGAGCGCAGCGCCTCGTACTCGGCGTGCAGATTGCGGCCCTCGAAGGTGACCACACCGCCGGACGGACGGGTGGTGCCCGCGATCAACCGCGACAGCGTCGACTTGCCCGCGCCGGACGGACCGATCAGCGCGGTCAGCGTGCCCCGGCTGGCCTGCATGTTCACGTCGACTAGCAGCTGCTTGTTGCCCTCGACGGTGAAGCCGACCCCGTGCACCGCGAGCCCCTGCTCGGCCACCGGCTTCTGCCGGAGCACCAAAGTGCCCTGCTGCACGACGAAGTCGATGTTGCCGATGGTGATGATGTCGCGCTCGCGCAGCACCGAGCGCTGCTGGCGGTGGCCGTTGACGAAGGTGCCGTTGGCCGAGCCGAGGTCCTCGATGGTCAGTCCGTCGGACGCGGAGACCAGGCGCGCGTGCTTGCGCGAGGCCAGCGGATCGTTGACCACGATCTGGTTGTCGGAAGTGCGGCCGATGGTCAGGCCGCCGGCGGGCAGCCGGTCGCCGCGCGCGATCGCCGCGGTGGAGGCGCGGGCGCGCACCGGCGGCATGTTCGAGGTGTCGGCCCGGGTGGTCAGGTTGACGTTGATCTGCGGCGGCGCGTCCTGCGGCGGCGGATACACCGGGCGCTGGAACTGCTGGGCGGGCCGCTGGCCCGACATCGGCTGACCCGCCATCGGCTGCTGGCCCGACTGCGGTGGCCGCGCCGAGGGACGCTGCGGGGGTTGCGGATTGGCCGGCAACAGATGGAGCAGCGGACCGCTGATCGCGTCACCGAGACGGACCTGGGTCGGCCGGTCGATCGACACCGGCTGGCTGAGTCTGCGCGCGTCCACGAACACACCGTTGGTGCTTCCGTTATCGCTCAGCACCCAGGCACTACCCTGCCACGTGAGCGTCGCGTGCACCCGTGATACCAGCGGGCTGTCGACGAAAAGCGTCACCTCCGGCGCACGGCCCATGGTGACCTGCTGGCTCGAATCGAATACTCGTTCGTTTCCATCATGGCGCACGGTGATGGTCTGCGCCCCCGGTGAAGACATGCAGCGGATACTATTCCATCACCCGGACATCGGCGGTGCCCCCGACGCGCCTTTTGCCCCGATCCGGCGACCGATGTGAACGTGATACCGGCCGACGAGGGGGAGCCTTGCCGAAAGTCCGTGCGACGGCGATCATTACCGCCGCGCTGCTTGTCGTGGTGCTGGTCGCGGGCTGCACCAGGCTGATCGACGGCCGTGCCGTCTCCATCTACGACGACCCGTTCAAGGTGGCCGGACTGCCGACCACCAGCGGTCCGAGCGGACCGCGCCCCGGGGTCGAGGACAGCACGCTCACCGCAACCAACGGCGACGGCGGCCCCGAGGACACCTTGGCGCTCAACGCCGTCGACGACATCCAGACCTACTGGCACGCCGAATTCGGCAAAGAGTTCCAGAGCGGCGACTTCAAGCCGGTCGACACGCTGCTCTCCTGGAGCGCGAAGGCGCCCCGCAGCGATGCCCGCGAATTCTGCAAGGAAACCACCTTCCACCTGGTGAACGCCGCCTACTGCCGGCTGGACAACTCCATCGGCTGGGACCGCTCGGTGCTGCTGCCCGCCATGACCGAGACCTTCGGCAAGATGGCCGTGGTCATGGTGCTCGCGCACGAGTACGGGCACGCGGTGCAGACCATGGCCCGGCTGGTCGGCGCCAAGGACCCGGTGATCGTCAAGGAACAGCAGGCCGACTGCTTCGCCGGCGCGTTCATGCGCTCGGTCGCCGAAGGCAAGTCCAAGCACTTCACCATCAACACCTCCGACGGCCTGAACTCCGTCCTCGCCGCCACCGTGGCCATCCGCGACTCCGACCCCGACGACCCGGAAAGCGTGCACGGCTCGGCCTTCGAGCGGGTCACCGCCGTTCAGGTCGGTTTCACCGACGGCCCGAAGGGCTGTAAGCGGATCGATATGGACGAGATCAACCAGCGGCGCGGCAACCTGCCGAAGGACTTCGCCAACGACACCGGCCGCGGCGAATACGAGATCAACAAGGAGACCCTGGTCGAGCTCAGCAAGGCGCTCGCCGCGCTGCTGCCGACCAAGCCGTCCCCGACCTACGACTACTCCAGCGCCAAGATCGCCTGCCGCAACGGGGTCGCCACCGAACCGGTCAGCTACTGCCCCGACACGAACACCATCGGCACCGACATCCCCGCCCTCGCCCAGCGTGGCGCGTCCAACTGGGACGTGGACGACCCGCTGCCGCTGAAGGTGACCGGCGACTACAACGGCTACATCGTCTTCATCTCCCGCTACACCCTCGCGGTCCAGCAGCACAACGGCCAGGAACTCGTCGGCGCCAAGACCGGCCTGCGCGCGGCCTGCCTGTCCGGCGTCATCACCGGCAAGCTGGCCGCGCCGAACCGCCCGGCCGCGCAGGGCGACATCGGTCTCGCCGCAGGCGATCTCGACGAAGCGGTCTCCGGCCTGCTCACCGACGGCCTGGCCGCCAGCGACGTGCAGGGCAACACTGTCCGCAGCGGCTTCGCCCGGGTCGACGCGTTCCGCGCCGGCGTGATCAACGGCGAAAAGACCTGCACGTCAAGGTATTCGTAGTCGGCTAGCCGCCGAAGGGCGGCGGGGCGGAGTGTTCGAAGCGCAGGACGCGGTTGCCGAGCATGACCTCGGCGCCGGGCACCAGGACCATGGACTGGTTGGGGGCCAGGCGAATCCAGTCGCGGTAGCCGGGCAGGCGGGTGCGCGTGCCGTTGGTGGAGCCGCGATCCACCACGGTCACATCCCAGTTCAAGAGATGGACCTCGGCGTGGGCGCGGGACATGCCGCCGGAGGAGTCGTCCACCCGTAGCGGGATCAGGCCGCGTTGCGCGGCGTCGGAATGTTCCGGGTCGCGGCCGATTACCGCGTCCGCGGCGAGCACGTAGGTCATGCCGTCGTCGAGGATCAGGATGCCCAGCGGCGGGCGGACCACCTCGATCAGCGCCTGGGTCTGGTCCACCGGCATGCCGCACACCGTGCAGAACGCCGCGCGCGGATCGCTGGGATGCGCTCTGGCGCACTTGAATCCCATCACCTTGACGGTGAGCGTGGTGGCCTTCGCCGTCGCCTCCAGCCGCCGCTGCAACTCCGGATCGGGCGGCGCGGCCGGATTGGTGCCGCTCACCTCGGTATGCGCCCGGTGCGGGTCGTCGTCGAGGCCGTGCGCGGCGGTCGAGCGCTGACTTCCGGTGTGTGGCTGCGGTTCTTGCGGCTGTGGTTCGGGCGGCGGCTCGTGGTCGATGCGCGCGGTCGGCAGCAGTTCCTCGTCGTCGCGCCGATGCGCGCCCTCGCGCGGCACCCCGGTCAACGCCCTGGTTCGCACCTCTTCGGACCAGATGATCGCCCCGCCGGCCTGCGCGATGCCCTCGACCAGCCAGCCGATACCGCGCTGCGCAGGCAGTTCGGGGATGCGGCCCTTCGCGTCGTCCACGAACAACGCGACGGCTCGCGCAGGCACACCGGCCACCCGATCCACGGTGAACGCCGCGTCACTGCCCCGATGCCGCTCGACCGTGCCGTCCCCGGCCAGCACCGCGGTCACCGCGCCGTGCAGGAATATCGCCACCCCGCCGTTTTCCGCGGTGGACAGGATGCCGAAGTCGATCGGCTCCCCCGGACTGATCTGCTCGGCCTGCTTCATCAGCCACCGCGTGGCCTGGCGGGCGATCACCGCGCCGGGCCCCTTCGGCTCGTGCCCGGCCGCCTCGCGCACCAGCTCGGCCAGCGATTCCACGGCCAGCGCGGCCGGTGAATCCTGGGTCAACCTGCCCCGTCCGCGATGCCCGACGACGACGAGCGCCCCGGCGACGCGCACCACCGCGTGACCACCGACGACGACCTCGACCTGCCGATCCATCAGAGGTATCGGCCTCGACCGAAGGCACTGTCCAGGGGCGTCGTCACAGAAACCAGGGTATTGCAATCCCACAACTATCGACCCCCCTCCCAGGCGTCCGTCCGGTAACTTCAGTGACAGCACGTGAAGAAACGAGGGCCCGTCATGGTTCGGACATCGCGAATCGCGCTTGCCGCGTCGTGTATCGCATTGGCTGGTCTTCTGACCGGGTGCGGCGGCGTACGAGGCACCGCTACGGCGGGCGAGGTCGACGTACGCCAGCTAGAGGTCGGCACCTACGCGGTGGACCGGCACCAGTACAACCAGGACCCCGGCGACAAGGGCGCGCTACTCGAGGGCATGCGGATGTCCGACGCGGTGGTGCCGACCGTAGTGATCGATCCGTCGCTCAAGGTGGGCCGGGGCAGCACGGTGGTGGCCGACGCCGACCAGGCGCTCGATTTCGTGGCCAAGTCCTCCAAGCCGGTGTTCGACGATCGCAAGCTGCTCACCGGTTACGCGGCCAGCGGCGCCGACCAGCCCGACCCGGCCGGGCAGACCAACCCGGCCCCGGACGCGACCGCGGTGACCACCGCCCTGTTCCGCTTCCCGGATCCGGCGATCGCCAAGCTCGCCGCCCGCGAGCTGGAAGACGTGGATATCACCATCTCGCCGGACAATCGCAAACTGCCGTCGACCAAGTACCCGGACGCCTACATCCATTGGCGCCCAGGCGTTCCCACCGTGGGCACCTTCATGGCCTACAAGGAATTCGTCATCTCCCTGTTCATCCAGCGCCCGCGCGCCGACAGCGCCGACCTGACCGGCTGGGTCGACAAGGCGCTCGCCGCGCAGGTCACCCAGCTGGACAAGTTCCAGGCGACGCCGCAGGAGAAGATCAAGGACCTGAAGGTCGATCCGGACGGACTGCTCGCCCGGGTCGCGGTCAGCGACCGCAAGAACCGCGCGCCCGACCCCGCCGTCTTTGCCATCTTCGGCCCGCGCCACATGGTGCACCGCGCCGAGGACGAATCCGCGCACCTGCGCCTGGTCGAGGAGGCGGGCGTCGACCGTCAGGCGGTCGCCGACGACAGTTACGTCGCCCGCACCAGGGACACCACCGCCGCCCAGAAACTGGCCGACGGTCTGATGGAAAGCGAAGGCGCACACTACGACACACTCGGCGCACCGAAGGACGTGCCCGGCGCCAAATGCCTGCAACTCAACGGCAAGGGCAACCCGGACCGCGAATACAAGTACCGGTGCTACGTCGCGTACAAGCGTTATGTGGGTGTCGTCACCAGTGACAAAGAACCGGATGTCCGGCAGAAAGTGGCCGCGGAGTACGCGCTGCTCGCGAACAGTTTGTGAGCCGAACCCCGAATGTTGTGACCGGGTGTCGCGTCACGCGGTGACGTAGGATTCCGCGGGAACCACAGTCGTCAGGGGAGGGATGTTGCAGCTCCGCGCGAAATCGATGCCGCGCCGGACGGCGTATGCCCTGATCACGGCGGTGATCCTGACGATTGCCGCCGTTGGTTGCGGATCGGATGAGCCGCGTGCGGATACTCCCGTCGCCGCGGTCGACCTCGACAAGCTGGACGTCGGCAATTACGACGCGAAGCCACGTCAATTGGGTGCGGTGAAAAGCCTCGAGCAGGCTCGGATAATCGAAGCGGAACGGCTCGGCAATTTCGTGCCCGTACCGCTGGATATCGACCCCCGATTCGCGCACAGCAATCCGTTCGTCGCCACGGTATTCACCGACCCGAAGTACGCCCTCGACCACAGCATGGCCGTCGACCGGTTCGCCGAGGCCGCGCCCGACTTCGTCGCCGGCTTCCAGAGCTACGGCCGCACCGAGGAAGACAACCGGGGCATCGACCTGATGAACGCGGTGCTGATCTTCCCGGACGAGCAGAAGGCCACCGACGCCGCCGCGGCGCTGGAGCGGGTCGATCACGAGGCCAACGACCGGAATACCACCGTCGAGATACCGAAATACCCTGCCGCGCACGCACACTGGCAGCCGAACCAGCAGTCGATCGGATCCTGGTATGCCACCGGCAAATTCGTCGTCTACACGTGGATCTACGACTACCTGAAGATTTATCTGGAGAAGGTCGATCTGCCCGCGATGCTGTCGCTGGTGCAGAAGAGCCTCGACACGGTGGTCCCGGCCATCGCCAAGTTCAGCCCGACCCCGCCCGACAAGCTCATGGAACTGCAAATCGATCTCGACGGCATGCTCAACCGCACCATCGCGCGGCCGAAGGAAGACTCGTGGCTCAATCCGCCCGGCGCCTTCAATGCCCGCACCGCACTGCATTTCGTCAATGATCCGCCCGACGCGCTCCGCTATCTGGAGAAAGCGGGCGCCGACCGGTACGCGTCGAACGGAGTGGAGCTCTACCGGGCCCGCGACGCCGCCGCGGCCGCGACCTTGCAGAAAGACATGGGTGGTCTGACCAAACGGTTCAAGAGTTCCGCCGCGCCGGCGAATCTGCCCACCGCCGACTGCCACGAATACATCGGACGAACGACCATGGCGATCCGCTTCTACTGCTCGGTGTCCTACGACCGCTACGCCGCGTTCTCGGCATCGCACCAATTGCTGGACGCCCAGCAGCGGATCTCGGCCGAGTACACGTTGCTGGTGAATACCAAATGAGGCGCGCGGTGTTGTTGTCGCTCGCCGCTGTGGTGACGGCGAGTCTTACCGCGTGCGGATCGACCGTGGCCGGAAGCTTCCAGCCCGCCGAGGTCGATATCCGCAACCTCGACACCGGGTCCTACGCCACCGAGCCGCCCAATGCGCACGATGACGATTACCGGCCCGATTTCACCTCCATGCCGCACATCGCCGCAATGCGATTGTCGGACTACGTGATACCGGCCTACGAAATAGATCCGCACCTGAAGTACGGCCAGCTGCCGTTCGAGATAACCCGCGGACTGCTGCCCGGCGAACTCGGTAGCGAAGGCGACCTGAAGCCGATCGCCGAACGGAACAAATTGCTGTTCGGTTTCAAGACCACCGGTTTCGATCAGAAGACGACGATCGTCCCGTCCGCCTGGCCGATCAAGACGACGCAGCACGCGACCACGATCTCGACGATGGTGATGCAGTTTCCCGATCCGGAGCGGGCGACGGCGGCGGCATCGCAGTTCTATGACGCGGATCTGAATGCCAACCGGGAGCAGAACCAGCCGGTGACGCTGCCGAATTACCCTACCGCGCATGCCCATTGGCGTCCGGGCACGCCGTTTCTGCGCGCCTTCCTGGCACACGGGTCCTACGTTGTCGCCTATCTGGTCTCCAGCAACGAACCGGAGCTGAACGCATTGCTCGGACTCGCCGAAAAGTCCTATGCCGCACAACTTCCCGCGCTGGATCAGCTGAAGCCGCTCACCGACGAAGAACTGTTCCAGTTGCCCTGGGATACCGACCGTCTGCTGAGCCGCGCATTGAATCCGAACAAGTCCGAACGACCGGCAATCGGCAGTCAAGCGCTCTACGGCCTGCGCGGCATCGTGCAGTACGCCGACGATCTGAGTATCGCGAAACAACGCTTCGGTGCGATGAACGCGGACCGGTTCGCCGTTTCCAACGGCACCATCGTGGCCCGCACGCCGGACTCCGCGGCGGCGAAGAAGATTGTCGCCGAACGCCGCACTCCCGCACCGACGACGCATGATGCCGATCCCCCGCCGAATGTCCCGGATTCCGCCTGCGTCGAGAACAAGCGTTCGGCCATGGATTTCGAGATAAAGCGATTCACCTGCATCGTCGCCTACCGCCAATACGCGGGCTTCGTGACCGGCGATCAGTTACTGGATGTGCAGCAACGCGCCGCCGCGCAATACGCGATATTCGCGAACAGCCGCTGATGCGACGCACCAGGCCCGCTCCGCGCGTTCCAGTATGCTGCCGCGTGGGGACCGACTCAGGAGATTGTGGATCATGGCGATAAGCCCCGGCACTATCGTGGGCGGGTACCGCGTCCAGGGCGTGCTCGGCGCGGGCGGCATGGGCACCGTCTACCTGGCCAAACATCCCAGCCTGCCGCGCATGGACGCGTTGAAGGTGCTCAGCGGCGAACTCAGCAACGACCACGAGTTCCGCACCCGCTTCGAGCGCGAGGCCAATCTCGCCGCCGGCCTCGACCATCCGAACATCGTCTCGGTCTACAATCGCGGTGAAGAAGACGGTCAGCTGTGGATCGCCATGCAGTACGTCGACGGCACCGACGCCTCCGCCGAGCTGGCCCGCGACAAGCGCGCGATGAATCCGCTTCGCGCCCTGCGGATTACCACCGAGGTCGGCAAGGGCCTCGACTACGCGCACCGAAAAGGCTTGCTGCACCGAGACGTCAAGCCGGCCAACTTCCTGCTCTCCTCCACCGAGGGTGACGAAGAACGCGTGCTGCTCACCGATTTCGGCGTCGCCAAGTCCAACGACGACACCACTGAGCTCACCCAGACCGGCAGCTTCGTCGCCACCATCGCCTACGCCCCGCCCGAGCAGCTGGTCGGCGGACACCTCGACCACCGGGCCGACATCTACAGCCTGGCCTGCGCCTTCTTCAAGCTGCTCACCGGCCGAAACCCTTACCCGGCAACGCAACCCGCGCTGGTCATGATGGGGCACCTGCACGAGCCGCCGCCGCTGGCCACCGCGGTCGATCCCAGCCTGCCCGCCGCCATCGATCACGTCTTCGCCAAGGCGATGGCGAAGGACCCCACCGCGCGGTACAACACCTGCCGTGAATTCACCGACGCGGCCGCGAGCGCCTTCTCCCCCGGCTATGTTCCGGCCCCGACAAGCACCTCGGGCAGCTATCCGGTTCAGTCCTACGATCCGCGGCCGAATACCGATCCGCGCGTTGCGTTTTCGGGTCCGCAGACGGTGGTGCCGCAGGCTCCCAACCGCAGGCGGTGGGTCATCGGCGCGGGGGCCGGTGTCGTCGTTGTCGCGCTGGCCGCGGGCCTGGGCATCTGGGGGCTCGGCGGTAATGACAAGTCCAGCACCAACATCGCGGCCACGACCACTGCGGCCAGCTCCACGGCCGCGGTGAGCGCGCTGCCGTCGAAGGAACAGGCCCGCGCGGCCAATCCAGCCTTCCGCGGCAAGACCATCACGGTGGTGGACGTGCAGCGCTCGGTCGATTTCAACAAACCGGTTTCGATCTTCCTGGGCGGCACCGCACAGTCGAAGTTCCTCGAGGACTTGGGCTTTGTCTACAACCCGGGCTACGTCGCGCAGGGTAGCGAACCGTCGCCGCGAGCGATGAAATCGGGAGACACACTGGAGGTTGCGGCCGACAGCTTCGTCCTCGCGGTTCGCACCGACGAAGACGCCGGAGGCGGCGGGCTACGCGGGCTGCCCTACCAGGTCGCGGGTACCCGTGCCACCGTCATCCCGCTCGACGATCCCGAGGCCGTGGCCGCATTCCGCAATTGGACTCCAGGCTCGGAACAGACACTCCTCGACAAGTTGGTCCCGCTGCTGCAGAAGCGCGTGAAGTAGTTCGAGCGGTGTCGCGGGACGACCGTCCCGGGTGTTATGTTGCCGAGCAACGATACGTCGCCGCAGGCCGAGCCAGCGCACGCGCGTATGCCGGGGGGATCATTGTTCGTTGGCTTGTCCTCCTGCTTGTCAGCCGATGGAGGGAACGATGCGAAGACCATTGAGAGCCCTGGCCGTCGGATTGGCAGTCCTGTCCCTGGGCACCGCAGGATGTGGGTCTGATTCCCCTACCCCGCCGCCCGCAGTCGACATCAGCCAGCTCGACGTCGGCAGCTACGCGACCGCACCACGCGAGATCGGCAAACCCGGATTCGACCGCGCACGGCTCAGCGAAGGCCAGCGCCTCGGCAGCTTCGTCTCGCTACCGATGGACATCGACCCACGATTCACCTCTCAGCCCTATTCCGAGACCAGTTCGTTGATGGCATTCATCGAAACCTTGTATAACCTCAACCTTTCCGCTGAGAGTTTCAAGGCGAATACACCGGGCTTCATAGCCGGCTTCTATAGCCTGGCGTACTCCGAGAATGAAATTTCACTCGCCACCTCCCTCACGAACACAGTGCTGCTGTTTTCAGATGAGCACTCCGCCACGTCGGCCGCCGCAGCTCTTGCTCCGGCTGTCGCGGCAAAGGAAGAACTGAGCGAACCGGTTGGCATCAGCAAGCACCGAGACGCTGTTGCGTACTGGAAACCGGGGACGCAGGAGCTCCACTCGTTCCAGGCGAGCGGACAGTATGTGATCTACACCGAGGTCAAAGACGCAGCCAAGATCGCGGTCGGCACCACCGATCTACCTGCCATGATCTCTCTCGTAGACAAGAGTCTCGATACGGTTGGCGCCCGGCTGCGCGAGTTCCGCCCAACACCGCCGGACAAACTGACCGATGTCCCTATGGATCACGACGGCATGCTCGGCCGCTCGCTTCCGCGACCGACCGAAGACGGTTGGCGCAACCCACCCGGACTGTACGATCGCGCGGGCGCGCTGAATCTGAGTAGCGATCCGGTACGAGACAAGAAACTGTTCGACGAGGCCGGCGTCGACTGGTTGGCGTATAACGCCGGGCACCTCTACCGCGCCGAAAATCCGAAAGGTGCGCAACTTGTCCGAGACGGCCACAGCGCACCAAACAAGCTGCATCGCCGGATCGGTCCGCCGAAGAATCTTCCCGACGCTCGCTGCCTCGAGTACCGCCCAAAGGACATACTGATCCCCAGATTTCATTGCGTGGTGGCATACGACCGGTACACCGCAGAAGTGTGGTCGGATCAGCTGATCGACGTATATCAACGGATCTCGGCGCAGTACGCGATGCTCGCGAAAGCGAAGTGAGGCGCATGATCAACACACGTATGCGGCACACCTGCGCTGTCTTTGCGCTGCTCGTCGTTTCCGGGTGCGGTGCGCCGATGACCGGGACGCCGCTGCCCGGCGAGATGGACGTCCGCACCCTCGACGTCGGCCAGTACTCCACGGAGCCGCTGGACTCTTACGAGGAATTTCAGCACTCGGTGCGCAGCGGGACCGCCCTGGCCATCTCACGCCTGGCCAACCACGTGGTGACAGGTAACGATATCGACGCCAAACTGCGCTACGGCACCGGCGTGCAACAACTCGCCAAACCCGAAGATGTCAAGAACGTCCTGGCCGAACAGAGCGTACCGGTCGCCGCTCGAAACAAGATGCTGTTCGGATTCGCCTCCGGCAGTAGCGATTTCCGGCCAGAGCCATTCGTGGAAGTACCGTCGGACTCGACACTCACCACCGTGGCCGTCATGCAGTTTCCGGACTCCCAGTCCGCCGACCGGGCGGCGACCGAATTCGAAGAGACCGACTTCTCCGTTTCCCCGGACCAGAACGAGCGTGTGCAACTCGCGAAATACCCTATGGCGCATTCTCATTGGCGCCCTGGAACGCCGACTATAGGTTCGGTCGTCGCGCACGGAAGCTATGTGGTCAGCACTTTCATCTCCACATCCCAGCCCGTCCTCGCCGACCTGACCGCACTTATAGAGAAGGTTTACGCAGCACAGTTGCCTATGCTCGACACGCTTGCGCCGCTGTCTGCCGAACAGGCCCTGCGATTGGACCTCGACCCTGAAGGCATAATCCGCCGAGTCCTCAATCCCGGCAAGCTGGCTGTACCCGATCCCGGCGGCCTCGCGGCATACGAACTGCAAGGATTTCTACACTTTCAGACCGACCGCATAGCGTCGAAGATTCTGTATGCCGACAGCGAGCGTTTCGTCTTCTCGGATGCCTACTCGCCCACAACGAACAGCTACACCAAGGGAGTTGCACAAAGCTTCGGCAAGGGGACCGACAGGTTCCTGCAAGGAGCCATCCTGATCCGAACGCGGGGTATCGACTCGGCCAAAGCACTCTGGTTGGCGATTCTGGACGCACCGGACGCCAAACAGGCACCGTCGAATGTTCCGGACAGCAAATGCACCGAACTACCGACGGATAAATACGTCAAGGACTGGGTTTGCGCCGTACGGTATCGCAGCTACGTCGGCTACGTCTGGAGCACTCAACTGCAGGACGCACAGCAGCGTGCGGCAGCTCAGTATGCCGTGCTCGCCAACAGCCAGTAGCGCACCGGCCCTGCCAACATCACCGACCCTTTGCTGCCGATATACCTGCAATCTGATGTAGCGGGAGCCATAGTGGTTGGGTAAGGTACAACCAGCCAGCCCACTCGCCAATCAAGACATCAGCGAGCAGGGGGAAGGAGGGGAGCCGAGCGCTGGCGTTGCAAGCATGCCAAGATGACCACGTCCGTAGCCTGTCGAGCGGCCCATACGCGGCCCCGACACCACGGACGAGCACGGCAACGGACACTGGGGTCTGATCTCCGTAGGGGGAGATCCAAATTTTCTCGAGTCGGATGGAACCGATCAGACCTATCGAGCGTCCAATCAGATGTACAGGCCAACTGGGGGCTTCTGCCGTTGGCCGAGACGGGAAACCGAGAAGGAGCCGAAAATGGCAGGACAGCTTCAAGCGGACCACATCGCCATCGAGAAGTTCGCGCAGAACTGCAGTGATCGTCACACCGCACTGCAGAACGCGATCACCGCGCTGAACACGCGGTCGGACGAAACCACCGCGACCTGGTCAGGCCAGGCACGGAAGGCGTTCGATGCGCTGATGGACGCCTACTTCGAACAGGCGCGGAGGCTGAACGACACGCTGGACCAGACCTCCGACAGCCTCCGCAAGGCCGGCAAGTCTTTCGTAGCGCAAGACGAGCAGTTTGCTCAGCAGGTATCGCAGCAGGCTTCCAGCCTGACACTCCCCTGATCGATCAGCCGAACCACTAATACCACGGAGGAGTTCCAGATGGTAGCGAACGACCCGAATACAATTTCCTCTAACTTCGGCGCGGTCGAGGCTGGCGCACAGTCCATCGTGTCCGAAGCGAAGAACATCTCGAGCATGCTCGAGGACTTCCACAAAGAGGTCACCGACTTCGTGACCAACAACTGGAAGGGTGACGCCAACGACGCGTTCGCCCAGCTCCAGTCGCAGTGGAACACCAACGTCACCCAGCTGAACGCCACGCTGGAGACCGCCGGTCGCGCCGTCAGCTCCGGCAACACGGATCTGCAGAGCACCGACACCAGCCTCGCTGGTCTTTTCTGAGATCCTGTCTCGGCTAATTCGGGCCCCCGGCAAGCTACTTGCCGGGGGCCCGAATTATGTGCTGTCCAAACACTTATGGATAAAGACGAGGCAATCCGCGGTGCGCGACTGCTGGCCTCCGACATCGAGAATTCACTGGGTTTTTCAGCGCAGCTCACTTCCGATGTCACAGAAGAATGGCTCGAGTTCAGAGAGCAGACAGGACGACCCGCGCCGAATTCCATGGTCGGCCTCAGCGTTCCCGACGTGGGCTCGTCAGCGGCCCTAGACCCCGGCGATCTGGAGAGCACGACCGCCGAGGAGTTCGCGATGGCGTTGGCCCGAATCCTGCAGGACGACATCCAGATCCACACCCGAGAGCTATGGCCGAAGGACCCGGCCACCAGCGGCCGGGCGCTGCACTCGAGCGAGCGCGGTTGGCAAAGTATGGAATACCGCGCGTATCTCGTGCCGTACGGCCGACTGGGCCGAGATGCCAGCCCTATTGAATGACACGAACCGAACTGCCGAAGTTCTCACAAGTCGTCGACAAGGACTGCCAGTCGTTGTCGGCGTATTGGCAGCCGATGCTGACCTGAATTCCGTACTCCAGCAGCACATGCCAGCGGACGGTGGAGCCGTCGCCGGGGCGCTCGGTGTAGGCGAGGGTGGAGCGGCCGCCGTAGACGACGTCGCGCTGCAAGTCGGACATCACGCCGGCCGGGCGCTGCTTCATCTGGGTTTCGAGTTTCGTCGCGACCTGGTCGTAGGTCGCGCCCGGTGCAACCGGGGTTTGCGTCACTGTGACGCGTAGGCGAGCACCGTCATCCGGGGACAGATCCACCCGGGACTTGCCGGAAGCGTCCGGCGTCGAGGCGAGATGCCAGCCGTCGGGGATCTGAAAGCGGATGCGGCCGTATGTTTCCGGTCCGGCGGCAGGGGTGGTTGTCGGTGCGGCGGCGGTACTGCTCGGTGCCGATTCGCTGCTGGGTTCCGCGGTAGTAGGCGCAGCGACCGGTGCATCGTCGGAGCGGTTCAGGAAGACGACACCGCCGACCACGGCCGCGGCGACCACGACGACCGCGGCGATGGCCGCACCCACATATCCGAGACCGCCGCGACGCGGCTGCTGCGCAGCGGCTCGTTCGCGCAACGGCTGCATCCATTCGTCCTGCGGCAGAACAGACGGAAGCTCCGACTGATGAATCGGTTCGGTCTGCCGCCCACGGATCAGATCGGACCCGATGAGCGCCCGCAGACCAATGCCCTGCCCGCATCGCTGCTGAACAGCAGCGCGGAGGAGGTCGAGTTTCCCGGCCTCGGTGACACCAACGGATTGCGCGAGGTCGGCAGGCTGACCGTCGAGCACACGATCTATCAGCTCGCACAACGCGGTGAAGCCACTCGATTCCGGCAGCACCTCGGCGAGCGCCAAAGCCGGCTGGTGCTCACAGGATTCGATGTGCACACCCTGATGGCTGCGGATGACCGCGGTCGCCGTGGTGGTGAGCGCGCCGAACTCCAGCACCAGCGTGCGCCGACTGTGGCTGGTGCCCTCATCCGCCGCGACCGCCCGCACCGCAAGCTCCTCGAACACGACGTCCGCCGTGAATCGCCGAGCCGCCTGGTCGAGGACGGACCGCCGCGACGCACCCCATTCGGTCGGGCAGATCAGCGTGATCCGCTCGCACGGCGCGGCGACCCGCAGATTCTCCAGCACCGCGGCGAACACCGCGGTCAACCCGTCGACGACGGTGGGAACACGCGGCAACAACGCCACCGCCTCCGCAGGCACATACTGCACCGCAGAACTCACCTGCGTCGGCGGCGTCAGCGACTCCCCGACCACCAGATCGAACCCGTTGCTGCCCAACACGATCGAGGGCGGCACGTCCCAGTGCGTCGTCGCGCCACGCGCCCAGACACGCGTGTCGGTGACCACGAGCTCGACGGTGGACATCAGGCTGTCGGCGGCATCCAGGCCGTCTGGATCAGACCTTCGCCACTACGAGAGACATAGGTGCCGCGTCCCGGCGGCATCGGGCCCGGCCGCGTCGTACCCATCAGCACACCCTCGTCACGGCTGCAGCTCATGGTCAGACCGGCCGCACTGAGATCCTTCATCCTGGCCAGCGTCGCCTCGAACATGGCGCGACCGGCACCGCCGGAACGCCGGGCGATGATCAGGTGGAAACCCAGGTCTCGGGCGTGCGGCAGATGTTCCAGCAACGCCTGCACCGGATTTCCGCTCGACGTGGACACCAGGTCGTAGTCGTCGATGATCACATACAGCTCCGGCCCGCTCCACCATGAGCGTTCCTTCAGCTGCTGCGGCGTCACGTCCGTACCCGGCGACCGATTGCTGACGTACGCGGCCAGGTCGATCATGTTCTGGGTGAACTGCGGTGCGGTCGAGCCGTATCCGGCGAGATAACCCTCCGGCACCATGCCGAGCATCGAACGCCGGTAGTCGCCCATGATGATCCGCGCCTGGTCCGGGGTGTTCGACGCGCAGATTCCCTCGACGATCGAGCGCAGCAGCGTCGTCTTTCCCGACTCGGTGTCGCCGATGATGATGAAGTGCGGGCTGACGGCGAAGTCGATGTAGACCGGCGCCAGCTCGGCTTCGTTGATACCGATCGGGATGCGCATGCACTTCGCCGACCGGTCGACCTGCGCCGGCCAGTTTCCGGCCAGCTGGAGCATCTGCTCGCGCGGCAGTTCCTCCGGCAGCATGCGCACCGACGGCGCCGGGCGGCCCGGAGTCAAGCGGGCGATGGTCGCGACGGCGTCGCCGACGGCCTGGCCGATGTCGGTCGGATCCGAGCTGCCATCGATGCGCGGCAGGCCGGTCAGCATGTGCAGGCAGTCCGGCGTCATACCGCGACCAGGGCGGGCCTGCGGAACCATCGACGCGAACTTGCGGCCGAGGTCGGAATCCATCGGATCGCCGAGTCGCAGTTCGATTCTGGTGGCGATCTGATCCTTCAGCGCGGGTCGCGCCTCGCGCCAGCCGGCCAGCGCGATAACGATGTGCAC
Source organism: Nocardia sp. NPDC051756 (assembly GCF_040681495.1). NCBI lineage: Bacteria > Bacillati > Actinomycetota > Actinomycetes > Mycobacteriales > Nocardiaceae > Nocardia > Nocardia sp. NPDC051756. Next base: position 31,735 of record NZ_JBFAYV010000017.1, read on the forward strand.
GCCGTAGGACAGACCCTGCACGGCCAGGTTCATGATCGTCTGCTCGAGCAGCTCAAAGTCCTGGCGGATGGAGCCGAAGCCGTCGATCACCAGGAACACATCGCCGAACGGATCCTCGTGCGCGCCGGTCGCGGCCGGGCTGCTGGACGGATCCATGGCGCGCAGACGGCGGAACTCGGTCATCGACTCGATGCCGAGCTGCCGGAACCGCGCCTCGCGGGTGCGCACGATGGTGGTCATCTCGGCGACGGTGCGCCGGACCTGATCTCCGTCCAATCGGCTTGCGACCGAACCGACATGGGGCAAACCCTGCAGGCTCATCAGCGTGCCGCCACCGAAGTCGAGGCAGTAGAACTGCACCTGTTCGGCGGTGTGCGTCAGCGACATGGCCATGATCAGCGTGCGCAGCGCGGTCGACTTGCCGGACTGCGGGCCGCCGACGACGGCGACGTTGCCGCGGGCGCCGGACAGGTCGACCACCATCGGGTCACGCCGCTGGTCGTAGGGCCGGTCGACGATGCCGATCGGCGCGCGCAGCGTGGCCACCGCGGAGTACTCGCCGGTGAGGATCGAGCGCGGGATGAGCTGGTCGAGCGTGGGCGCCTCGTCCAGCGGCGGCAGCCAGATCTCGTGCGCGGGGCGGCCGTGGCCGTTGATTCGCGAGACCAGCATGTGCACGTTGGAAACCTGCTCGCCGTCGTCGCCCTGATGCTCGGTCTCGCCGGGCTCGGCGGGCAGCGGAACCCGGTCCACCGCACGGAAATCCACGTGGGTGGCGGTGAACGGACGGGCCTTGATATCGATGTCGCCGGACTGGGTGGCGACGGTGATGTCGCGCTGCGAGCCGCCGCCGACGTACGCGCCGGAGACGTAGGAGGCCTGGAACCGGACGATCTCGCCGGAGTCCGACTTGAGGTAGCCGCCACCGGGGTTGTTCGGCAGGTTGTAGGCGTCGGGAACACCGAGCACCTGGCGGGATTCGTTGGCGGAGAAGGTCTTCAGGCCGATCCGGTAGGAGAGGTGACTCTCCAGACCCTTCAGCTTGCCCTCTTCGAGGCGCTGCGAGGCGAGCAGCAGGTGCACGTGCAGCGAGCGGCCGAGCCGGCCGATCATCACGAACAGTTCCGCGAAATCCGGGTGCTGGGTGAGCAATTCGGAGAACTCGTCGAGCACCACGAACAGCGCGGGCAGCGGATCCAGGTCGGCGCCGGCCGCGCGGGCCTTCTCGTATTCGGAGACGTTGGCGAAGTTGCCCGCGGCGCGCAGTACTTCCTGGCGGCGGTTCATCTCACCGGCCAGCGCGTCCTTCATCCGGTCGACGAGGTCGGCCTCTTCTTCCAGGTTGGTGATGACGGCCGCGACGTGCGGCACGCTGTCCAATCCGAGGAAGGTCGCGCCACCCTTGAAGTCGACGAGCACCAGGTTGAGCTGGTCCGGCGAGTGCGTGGCGAGCAGGCTGAGCACCAGCGTGCGCAGGAACTCCGACTTACCGGAACCGGTCGCGCCGATGCACAGGCCGTGCGGGCCCATGCCGTTCTCGGCGGCTTCCTTGATGTCGAGTTCGACGGGGAGACCGTCCGCGCCGACACCGAAGGCGACCCGCAACCGCTCCCGGCCGTAGCGCGGACGCCACGCGTGCTCGGGGTTGAACATGCCGATGTCGCCGAGGCCCATCAGCTGACTCCAGGTCGAAATCACCTCGGAGTCATCGGTTTCCACGTCACTGCTGCGCTGTGTCGCCGCCCGGTACGGGGCGAGCCGTCGAGCGACCTGTTGCGCCTGCTGCGGGCTGATCCGGTCGATCAGCGCGAAGCGCTCCTGATTGCCGGTCGCGCCGCGGCCGACGCATTCGCCGTTCTCCACGATCATCTTGATGCCGCGCGAGACCGCCAGCCGCGGGGCGTAACCGCACAGGTCGATGATGGTGACGCCCTCGTAGCCGGATTCGCGCAGCTGATCGTCCTCGGCCTCGAGCAGGCCGCCGTCGACGACGATCACGATGTGCACCATGTTCGCGTTGGCCGGCTGGTTACGCGAGTAGCGGACCCGGTTGCCGAGCAGCGGCTGCAATCCGGCCATGGCTTCGCGGATCGAGCCGTAGAACATGCGCTGGGTGCCGATGCCGTCCTGGGCATCGGGGTGCTGGGTGTGCGGGAGCCACTTGGTCCACTCCCATTCGCGCGCGGTGTCCGGACCGCAGACGAAGGCGAACAGCACCTGGTCCGGTGCCTGGAACATGCTGAGCTGCAACAGCATCGCGCGGGTCATGTCCCTGGCCTCGACCCGGTCGCCGTCCAGGGCGATGGTCGCGAAGCCCTTGACCGCGATGGCGGTCGGCAGGTCGGGCACGGTCGAGTGCGCGCGCACGAAGCGGCGCAGCGAGACGGCCGCGATGGGCTCCAGCTCTTCCACCGGTCCGGTCTCCGGCGCGACCAGGCGGGTCGCCAGGCGCTGGCCGCCGACGCCGATGCGGGCGTGGCAGAAGTCCTTGTCGCCGGCCCGGCGCTCCCACATGCGGCTGGTGCCCGCGAGCATCCAGATCAGGGTGGGTTCGGGATGACTCCACTCGACCGAGGCCCGCTGCTGGGTCGCCGTGGTGTCGACGTCGCGGCGCACCTGGTCCAGATAACGCAGATAGTCCTTGCGGTCCTCGTTCGCCTCAGCGGCCTTGGCCCCCTTGCCGCCGCCCTGACCGGCGAACATGCCGACCATCGAGAACATCATCATGAGCGGGAACATCATGCTCATCGGATTCGACCCGATGCCACCGCCCTGGGTGAACATCAGCGCCATCATGCCGACCATGCCGATGATCATCACGACCGGCATCAGCTTCATCAGCAGGTTGCCCGGCGTCACCCGAGGGATCTCGGGCGGCGGCTGCAAGGTGACCTCGCCGCCGGGCGAGCGCGGCATCTCCCGGCGCGCGCGACGCTGAAACCGGACGGTACTCATCTGCGAGAATCCCCCTCCTCGACTGCTGTGATTCCGGCTCAGTGTAGAGGCCGTAGCCGACATGTCGTACAGTTCGACCAGCATTCTGCTGCCCGAACCGTGGGTTCGCAAACTCGACGTAGGGTCTCGGGTTTGCGAAAATACGAGGTAGAAGACGAGTTGGGGGAAGCTTGACGCACGCGCGACTTGACCACATCGATGAAAACTCCTCGCACGGCATCGTCCGCGCACCGGATCTCGCCCGGGTGACAATCCTCGCCAAGCACACCCAGGTGGATATGGCGATCCCGGTGGACGTGCCGGTCGCGCTGGTGATTCCGAGCGTCGTCGACATGGTCGCACAGCACAGCCGAACCAACGATTTCGACAACGAGGGCGAGCGCTTCGAGCCCGCCGAGTGGGTGCTGGCGCGGATCGGTCACCCGCCGTTCTCCAACTCGCTCAGCCTCGGCGAGCACGGTGTCCGTGACGGCGAGCTGCTCATGCTGGAGAGCGCCTCGCACACCGCGCCCACGCCGCTGTTCGACGACATCATGTACAACGTCGCGATCGCCGATACCGATCATTACCGCAGCTGGACCCCCAAGGTCGCGCGGATCACCGGCTCGGTGCTCGCCGCCCTCACCATGCTCGTCGGCTGTCTCGGGCTGCTGCTCGCGCCCGGTTCACTGCCTTATTGGGTCAGCGGTTCGGTCGCATTGGCAGTGACAATTCTGCTCGTGGTCGCGGCCATGGTGCTCAGCCGGATGTATGGCGACACCTCCACCGCGCTGGTTCTCGGTGGTTGCGCGCTACCGACCGCCTTTACCGCGGGCATGCTCTACGTGCCCGATCATTACGGCTGGCCGCACATTCTGCTCGGCTCTGTATTACTTGGCGCCACTGCGGTTCTGGCGTGGCGGGTCAGCGGCGTCGGACTCGCGCTGTTCATCGGTGCGACCACGCTCGCCGTCTATGCCGTGCCTGCCGCCCTGGTCGGCCTGCTCACCGCGCAGCCCGAGCGCGCGATCGGCGCCGGTGCCGCGGCACTCGGCCTCGCCGGTCTGGCCCTCGCACCGCGAATCTCCATGCTGCTGGCGAAACTGCCGCTGCCGCCGGTCCCCTCCCCCGGCACCCCGATCGACCCGACCGAGGACGACCCCGACGACCACCGCGCCCTGCCCACCATGGAGGCGCTGCGGGTGAAGTCGGAACGGGCCCGCATGTACCTGGCCGGCCTGGTCGCCGCCACCACCCTGGTCACCGCCATCGGCGCCCTCGCCGCCACCGACCCGATGGCCGACGACCCGTACTGGCAGGGCATCGCCCTCGCCATCGTGTGCGCCGTCGTCCTGATGTTCCGCAGCCGCACCTACGCGGGCGCCGAACAGGCCGTCGTCCTCATCGCGGGCGGCGCGGGCATCGTGCTGATCATGTTGGTAGGCGCCAGTTTCGAGATGGACCAGCCGCTCGCCGTCTTCGGCACCGCCATGGTCATCCTCATCGCCGCCCTCATCCTCGGCATCATCATCCCCAACCAATCGGCCACCCCACCCATGCGCCGCGGCGTGGAACTCCTCGAATACGCCTTCGTAGCCGCCGTCCTCCCCCTGGTCTTCTGGGTGGCCAGCCTCTACTCCCTCGTCCGCGGGCTGTGAACCGCTACCTGCGCACCGGCGCGGCAGCGACTGTGCTCGCCCTGAGCATGTCGTTCGGGTTGGGCGCGAGTCAGGGTGTGGCATACGCGGATCGACCGCCCCCGGTCGACCCGTCCTTGCTGCCGACGGGCGACCCGGCGCGACCGCCGGACAAGACCGAACATCCGCCCAACTCACCCTGCTACTCCACGCAGCAGGGTGGCGATGGCCCGACGGTTCCACCAGCGCAGCTTGCGCTCAATCTGAAGCGCGCGTGGGATTTCTCCCGTGGTGAGGGCCAGCTCGTCGCCGTCATCGATACCGGTGTCGTCCGTCATCCACGCCTGCCGGATCTGGAGGCAGGCGGTGACTACGTAGCAGACCCCGGCGACGGCGTCAGCGAGGACTGCGACGCGCACGGCACTCTCGTGGCGGGCATAATCGCCGCGAAACCGGTAGACGGGCAGGGGTTTTCCGGCGTCGCCCCAGATGCACGCATTCTGTCGATCCGCCAAACCAGCGCGCTGTACGAGACCCCCGGTCGGCAGGACAAGAAGCCCGAGGACGCGCCGGACGGCTACGGCAGGATCGATGCACTCGCGAGCGCGATTCGCCGGGCTGCCGACCGGCGTGCCTCTGTCATCAATATTTCCCTGGTCTCCTGTGTGGCCAAGGACCAGGCACTCGGTGATGGTGCAGTCGGTGCCGCGGTGCGGTACGCGACTTTGGAAATGAACTCGGTCGTGGTTGTTGCTGCGGGCAATACGGACAAGTACTGCAAGCCGAGTAATCCGAATCTAATCAACCCACTGCACCCCGACACTGATCCGTGGAAAAACGTGACGACAAACGTCACGCCTGCACGTTTCGACGATTACGTCCTCTCGGTCGGTTCAATCGATGAAAACGGTGCGCCCTCGAAGTTCAGCGTTCCAGGTCCTTGGGTCGGCGTAGCGGCACCCGGTGAAAACATCGTGTCACTCGATCCGCGTGGCACCGGCACTATCACCGGCAAGTACGAAAAAGAGCAGCTGATTCCGAATAACGGCACCAGCTTTGCCGCACCCTACGTGTCCGGTGTGGTGGCACTAGTCCGTGCTCGCTTCCCTGAGCTCAGCGCGCTCGAAGTGATCAAACGCATCGAAGCCACCGCACACGCCCCGGGCGAGGGCTGGAACCCTTATATCGGCTACGGCGCAATCGATCCGGTCGCGGCGCTCACCGCCGAAGTCACGAAACCCCTTCCACCGAAGAGCTCGGCCGCACCAAAGCAGGTGCAACTCGCGGTACCCGCACCAACCCCACCGCCGGACCACCGAGCCCGCAATGTCGCCCTGATCGGCAGCAGCACCGTCGCCATCCTGCTGATCCTGGGCATGCTCGCGTCATTCCCGATCCGCCGCAGATTCGGCATCTCCGGCGACGACATGTAGCAGAAGGGCCTCAGCGAATTCCGCTGAGGCCCTTCTGTTCAACCGCAGTCGAATTCTACTCCACGTTGTGCAGCGGAGATTAGCAACTGCTATACATTGCTGCCACTCAATGTCATTTTATACGAGCCGTTTCCCTCGCTCACACACACAAATTTCCAGTAGCCAGCATGAGTTTGATTCGGCTCCTCTTGCCGAGTGAGTCTGTCGTTCTCCTGCGCAGCAAGGTTCTCGCAATCTGCGTATGTCAAACCTGTGACGTCTGCCGGGTACGCGGACGCGACACCAGCGCCAACGACTCCCGCCGAGCCCAGCGCCGAAACGATCATAGAGATGGACGCGACCACCTTCAGAAAATTCTTCATTCTTCCCCTCTGATTCAGCCCTGAGCGACGACCGCGCTCAGGATTTCGACTAGGGTCTCGGCATGCGGCCGTCTAAGCAGCCCGCGTCCGCTATCCCACCCGAAACTTGTTCTGACACTTGGTATGACGCAGCAAGATCACGATCGGTTCCCTCGGTTCGGGAACTTCTTCGATCCGCCCGGCTCGGCGACTCGTGCGCGCTGCCGGAAAATCCGCTGAGCTGCCTGTAGCGTCTGCACGGCAAACTGCGGTACACAGGGTGCCGGATACGATCAACGCAGGTAGTGCCCATGTCGCAACAAGAGCAAGCAGTCAGCGCCGCGCCCGCTAACCATGGGCTGAGCCGTCGTCAGGCGTGGGAGCGGGCCACGGGTGTGCCGATGGTGGTGCTTGCCGTCCTTTTTCTCGGCGTTTATGCCTGGTTCGTGCTCGACACCGGCGCCTCGCCACAATTGGATGCTTGGCTCGGTCGGGTCGATGTGGCGATCTGGGTGGTGTTCGCGGTCGATTTTCTGGCGCGGCTCGGATTGTCTACTCGCCGTTGGGAATTCCTGCGCACGCATCCGATAGAACTGTTGATGGTGATCGTTCCGCCGTTTCGGCCGCTACGGCTGGTGCGGGCGGCGGTGCTGGTGCTCGGCACCCTGAATCGGCACACGTTGAGCCACCGCACCCGCCTCTCGGTGTTCGTCGGCAGTAGTTCGGTGCTGATCCTGTTCCTGTGCAGCCTGGCCTTCTTCGACGCCGAGTACGGCGTGGAAGGCAGCAAGGTGCTGAACTTCGGTGACGCGCTGTGGTGGTCGGCGGTCTCGGTCACCACGGTCGGTTACGGCGACGTCTACCCGGTCACCGTCGAGGGCAGGCTGATCTCCCTGGTCCTGATGACCTTCGGTATCGGCATCATCTCGTTCGCCATCGGCACCACGACCAGCTGGGTGATCGATCAGCTGAAGACGGTCGAGGAGACGGCCGACCGCACCGATCGGGAGATCAACGTGCTGGTCGAGGAGATTCGTGCGTTGCGCGCCGAGGTGGCGGCAATGCACGAGACCAACGGCGCGGACAATCCGAATTCCATTGGCGCGGACGGCCGTTAGCCGACTACTTCGACGAGGCGATCGGCTGCTTGGCCGGGCTCGGATCCGGGGCGATGCCGTCGTGCGCGACCATCGCTTCCTCGCGGCCCATGGTCGGTCCACCGGCGAGCAGACCCACGATCGGCCACGGTGCGGGTTCGGGCGTGACGCCGCCTTCGGTGTCCATACCGAGCGCCTTCGCCGCTTCCTTGTTCTTGATGCCGTAGCGAACGCCGGTGTCGGAGACGTAGAACAGGCTGTCCTTGCGCCGACTGTCGACTTCGATGCCGGTGGTCTGGATGAAGGCGCCCGAGCCCGGCTTGAAGTACACCGAATCGACGTTGTCGCCCTTGCCGTCGGCCTGCGCGAGCGGAACCAGCTTGGCGTTCTTCGGCATCGGCAGGTCGGTGGCGTCGATCACCGACAGCTTCGCGCGCACGGCGACGTCGGCGTTGCCCGCGGCGCCGGCGATCGGCTCCCAGGACAGGCAGCTCACCGGGCGAGAGTTCGTTTGGACGATCGTCGGCGCGACATCCGGGTAGGTGTCGACCTTCAACGCCCGCGACGGCTGCGCACGGGCCGCCTCGAAGTCACCGATCGCGGTGCCATGGTCCGAGCTCGGCTGCGAACTGCGGATGATGGCGGCGGTCAGCGGGCTGATCGGCTGCAGACCGTCACGCAGGATCACCGCGTTCTGATCGGCCTTGCCTGCCACCTGGACCACGGTGCCGATCTTCAGGTTGTTGATCGGGTAGCTGGGCGTCCCGCCCGGATCATCGATCTTCGGCGGCACAATCTGATTCACCTCGGGGATGGAGTTCAGCAACCCCTCACTGATCGGCCGGGGAATCGCGCCTCGAATCTTCAGCGGAACGGTGACCGACGGGTCGTTCATGTCGACGCGAGCCCGCGTGTTGTTCCACACCAGATAGGTCGCGTTCTTGCCTTTGACCAGCAGACCTTGGTCCCGGTCCATGGCCGACGCCTTGTCGTTGAGCTCGAGGTCGCCGATCAGCACCGAGGTGGTGCGGTCGTCGCTGCCATCGGTCTTCAACGAATCACAGACGGTCCAGCTCCGCCCCTTGCCTGCTTTATCGAAGATCAGCGAGCTGGGCGCACCCGGAATGCCGATCAGCTGGCCGCGCGGCTTCTTACCGAGTTCGGAATCCTTGACGATCGTCGGCTTGGACGAGTCATCAGCGGCCAGACGAGCCGAGGCGAGGTTGAGCGTGGGGTAGACGACGTCGTCGATCTGGACGTAGACGCCGCCCGATTCCTTCGCGATCAGGATCTTCTTGTCCCCGATTTTGTCCTGCGGACGCAGCAGGGCCAGGACCCCGCAACCGGCCAACACGACGATCGCCAAAACCAGCCCGGCCGCGTACGCCCGCGACTGCGAGCGCATCGGGTCGTGCAGCATTCGCACGTCCCGGCGGACCAGGGCGTGCTCCATCCGGCGGACCAGAAAGCGATAGCCGCTGACCTGCCACCGAGTGGTGGGTTTTGAAGGCATTATTCCTCCCCCGAACAGTGCTCACGTTCGCGCAACACAGTACAGTTCCCGAGGACTCTTGTTCAGCTCGGCCACTCCTAATCGGCCGACATCGGGTACTTGGGGGACGACGATGGCGGAACCTGCCGGGGCGGGACCACGGCCGCTGCTTGGCCGAATCTCGCTGCAGAATCTGTTGATTGCGCAGGTCATCGGCTTTATCGCGGGCGTAGTGGCGTTGCTCGCCGGGCTACAGCCGCTGATCGCGCTCGGGGTGGGCATCGTCGTCGCGCTGATTCCGCTGATCCCGATCGCCAAGCGCACTGTGCTGGACTGGATCGCGACCTGGTGGCGCTACCTCACCAAGCGCGAGTACACGATCGGCCAGACGGTCGACTTCCGCGGCACCGACGGGCGCTCGCTCGGGCTGTACTGGGAGGGCAGCCGGGTGGTCACGGTCGTCGAGGTGCTCGCCCCGCCCGGCGGACTGACCCGGATCGCCCGCAACACGGTGCACGCCTCGCACCTGCTTCCGCTGCCGGAACTCGCGAAATGCCTCAACCAGCACGACATCCTGCTCAGCGGCATCGACATCGTCAGCCACGGACACCGCAGCCGTTCGGGCACGCCCGCGGGCAAGATCTACGAATCGCTGCTCGGCCCGCTGCCTGCCACCGCGCATCGCACCGTGTGGTTGGCGATCAGCTTCGACGCGGTCGCCTGCCCGGAGGCGGCGGCCCGACGTGGCGGCGGCGCGGAGGGTGCTTCGCGCGCGGTCACCATCGCGACCCAGCGCATCATGCGCGCGCTGGAGGACGCCGACTGCAACGCCCGCATCCTGACCGCGCCGGAAATCCGCAAGGCGGTCCTGCAGATCACCAGCGGCTTCGACCCGCGCACGCTCGAACATCGTTGGCGCTACGCCGAAATCGGCAACAGCGTGAACATCGGCATGGCCGTCGATCCGAAGCGGCTCGGCTCGGACCTGCTCGCGCAACTGTGGGTGGCCCCGTCGCGCGGCACCACGGTCGCGGTCCGGCTGCGGCCGGGTAGCTCGGCGGAGTCGGTGAGCGTCGGCGCCGCGTGGCGGCTGACCGCACGGGAACTGCCGGAGCGCAGCAAGCTCGCCGGCATGGTGTCGATGAACGGACGGCACCGCGACGGACTGCTCGCGCACCTGCCGCTGGCCGTGCCCGGCGTGGACGCCACGGTCCCGATGAGCGAATACCCGATCGACGTGATCGACGCGCTGCACCTGCCGTCCTCCGGCTGTGGTCAGCTGATCGGCTCCGACGACGAGGGCAACGGCGTCGCGGTCCGCATCGTCGGCGCGGGCATCTCGACCGTCTACGTCGCCGGCGAGCTTTATCTCGCACAGCAATTGGTGTTCCGCGCGCTCGCGGTCGGCGAACGCGTCCTGATCCGCACCGACCGGGCGCACGCCTGGGAAAACCTGGTCACCACCATCGGCAACCCGGAGCGACTCACCCTCGCCGTCGAAACCCACCAGTCCGACGCGGGTTTCACCGCGACCGTCGTCGACGGCGTCCTCGCCCCCGCCCCGCACGCCGGCGTCACCACGATCTACGTCACCGGCGACCCGATGGGCTGGCCGGGCACCCGCCCCGACCTGTCCATCCACCAGCCCGGAGCGATCGGCAACCACGTCATCCTGCGCACCGGCACCGCCCAGGTCGACCTCACCCTCGTCTCCATCCCCCGCGAAGCCACCTACATCGGCCACCCCCGCGGCCGCCGCGGCGCCCCGGTGCCGAGCGCAGGCTGACACCGCGCACTTCTGACCGGCCGGGCTCGAATCCGCCGGCGATTTCGTGCGCGGCGGCGCGAATCAACCGGGGTACGGGTCGGTTGTCCGAGCTGCGCGCAGATTCCTTGCCCACCAAGCCAATTGGCGGAGCATGCGGGCTGAAGCATCGATGGCGGCGCCGTCGTGGGTTTCGCCGGACGCGTCGAATTGCTTCTTCGCTTGGTGGAAGCTGACGGTTTCGCGGATCGAGACCATGTGGATCTCGGCGACCACCTGACGCAATTGTTCGACCGCGCGTAGGCCGCCGGAAAGTCCGCCGTAGGAGACGAAGGCGATGGGCTTGGCGCGCCATTCTTGTTTGGCAGTGTCGAAGGCAGTTTTGAGGGACGCCGGGTAGCCGTGGTTGTACTCGGAGGTGATGGCGACGAAGGCGTCGGCGGCAGCCAGCCGGGCGCGGTAGGCGCCGGCTTCGGGGGTGTCGGTCAGGTCGGTGGGCAGGGGGGTTTCTGCCAGATCTATGACGCCCGTATCGAACTCGGCGTGTGCGCCTACCGTGCGCAGGAACCAGTCGGCGACCACCGGAGCGAAACGCTCCGGACGTACGCTGGCCACGATTACCTCGAGTCGCAACGGAGTGTCCACCGCGTGAGCGTAACGGGCGCGGTCGAACGGAGTCCGTCAATAGACTGCCCGTGGCCGGAGCGAACGCGGCAGCACGCCCGGCGCGGTGAAAGGAAGACGAAATGATCTTGGTAACCGGGGCGACCGGAAACATCGGCGGCGAACTGGTGACGGCGTTGAGCGAGTCCGGCACGCCGGTCCGCGCTCTGGTGCGCGATCCGGCCACCGCCACGCTGCCCGCCGGCGTCGAGACGGTGACCGGCGATCTGAACCGCCCGGAGACCATGGCCGAGGCCCTCGACGGTGTGCGCGCGCTGTTCCTGCTGCCGGGCTACGACAACCAGGCCGACCTGCTCGGCCGCGCGAAAAAGGCCGGGGTGCAACGGATTGTGTTGCTGTCGAGCGCGTCGGCGGCGTTGCAGGACCTGGACAACGCCGTCTCCCGCTACATGACCCTGTCCGAGCAGGCGGTGCGCGAATCCGAACTGGCGTGGACGTTCCTGCGCCCGCGCTCGTTCATGTCGAACGCGCTGCGCTGGCTGCCCCAGCTCGCGGTCGGCGACGTGGTGCGGGTGCAATTCCCGGACGTCCGGGTCGGCGCGATCGATCCCGCCGACATCGCCGCGGTCGCCGCGCGTGCACTCACCGGCGACGACCTCGACGGCCGGATCCTGGAACTGACCGGCCCGCAAGCGCTGCTGCCCGCCGACCAAATCGCCTTGCTGGCAGCGGTTCTGGACCGGCAACTGGTCGCGCACGGGCTCACCACCGAGGAGACCAGGGCCGAGCTGGCAGCCACCATGCCGCAGCATTACGTCGACGCCTTCTTGAGCTTCTTCGCCGACGGCACGCTGGACGAGGAGACGCTGTACCCGACCGTGCAGGAGGTCACCGGACGCGCGCCGCGCACCTTCGAGCAGTGGGCGCGCGCACACGCCGTCGACTTCGCCCGCTGACCGCGTCAGCGGACCCCTCGTACGGTCCGCGCCGCCGAATCAGGCACGATATGTCCTGGCTATCAGCCTGACCGTGGCATAGTGTTCGACTCGGGAGGGGGATTCGTGATACTCGGGCGCTGGCTGCTCATCGAAACGCTCGGCCACGTCGACACGTGGTCGCTGCTCGCGGTCGACACGGCGCCGCGCGAGTGGAAGTCGTTCCAGCGCGCGGTATCCACGCGACTACAGCCCCTCGTCGCGACCGCCTACACCACCGGTTCGAGCATCGACCAGCAGCTACCGCAGTCCCGGCACAACTGGTCGGGCCAGCGCATCCTGGTGGTGCCGCTGCACGGACCGGACAACCGCGTGCACGCGGTCCGCCTGTGGGTCGGCACCGGCGAGCCACCGCCGCCGGTCGGCGTGGCCGCGTTCGGCGTCGACGCGCGCGCCCGGCGGATCGAGGCCCTCCCGCACGACCTCGGACCGCATTTCGAGCCCGACCACATCGTCTGGATCGGCGCGGAATCCTTCGAACTGATCGAACGATTCGACGGCGCACTGGATCTCGTCGCCACGCTGGCCAGGTCCGAGCCCGGCGACCGGTGGCTGGATACGGCAACCGTGCGTGCGCGCACCGGACCACGCACGCTGCTGCTCGCCGCCCGCAACCCCGACGAGAACCGGTATCGGTGGCTCGGTTTGGCGGTCGACGTCACCGACAGTGTTGCACCGCAACGGAAATCATTCGAAGCGGCGACCCTGGACCTGCTGCGCGGCGCACAACCGAACCTCTACCTCGCCATCGTCGACCTCGCCCAGGTGCGGCTGGTCCGCTGGGTCACCGAACCCGTCCCCGGATTGCGCTGGGGCCGCGGCACCGACGAACGCACGGTGCCGCATCCGGCCGACCGCCATCGAATAGTCCGCGCCCGCAATGACATCCGATCCGGTGCCGAGCGGGTGACGATCCCCGGCGTGCGGATGGCCACCGATACCGGCGACTGGCTGGTCGCCGACCTGGCCGCGTCCCCGCTCCCCAGCGGCACCACGGGCACACCGACACCCGAATTCGCCTTGGTTCAGCTGGATATCGTCGACTGGCCACACACCTGACCGAGCACGACGGTCAGCCCGCCGCCGCGCGCACGGGAGCCGCCGCGAACTCGGCCAGCCCGACCCTCGGCGCCACCATCGCGGTGAAACCCAATGTCCGCCTGGCCCGTTCGGGATCGGCGACGAAATGCCGCACGTCACCGAGCCGGTACTGCCCGGTGACAATCGGCGCCGGACCACCGCACGCCTTGGCCATGATCGAGGCGAGCTCCCACAGCGTGATCGGCCGCCCCGACGCGATATTCAGCGGAACGAACCCGGGCAGCGCCTGCTCGACCGCCGCGAGCACCGCCACCGCGGCATCGCGCACATGCACGAAATCCCTGACCTGCCCGCCGTCTTCGAACACATGCGGAGCCCGGCCCTCGTCCAGCGCGGCCCGCACCTGGCCCACCAGGCCGGCCCGCGCGCCCTCGCCGTAGACCTGATGCAACCGCAGCGCCGTCACCGCGCCGCCGACGTTCAATCCCCAAGCGAAGGCATAGTTTTCCTGCGCCACCTTGCTCGCGCCATAGCTGTCCCGCGGGCGCAGCGGTGCGTCCTCGCTCACCGGCTCCCAGGTCAGCAGGTCACCGGTGCGGGGCGCGCGATGATCGAACCTGCCCCGATCCAGATCCGCGCGCCTGCGCAGTCCCGGGAAGAACGGCCCGCCGCGCGCGCTGCGGTAGCGACCCTCGCCGTACACCGTGATCGAGGACGCCAGCACCAGTCGGCGCACCTTCGCCTGCTCCATAGCGCTGAGCAGCGCCGCGGTGCCGAGATCGTTGTGTGTCGCGAAGTCGGCCGGGCCGCCCGCGGTGACCGCGGCCAGGTGACAGACGACGTCGATGCCCGCGAGCAGCGGCACCAGCGCGTCGGTGTCGCGCACGTCCACGCGCGCGACACCGTCCGGCGGTTCCGCGTCCGGGCCGTGTCTCGCGGCGAGCATCAGGTCGATCGCGACGACCTCATGCCCGGCGGATGACACGGCTTTGCACACGTGTGTTCCGAGGAAACCGGCCGCGCCGGTGATCAGCACTCTCATTCACCGCACCCTTGTTCGGCACCCCCGCATGGGTCAGGGTAGCTCGAACGGCAGCGACACCCCGGTATGAACGCGGCACCGATCGCAGGTGTCGGTCTCGGTGACCGCGGCCACCGAGCGCCGGATCAGGTCCTTGAACGGCACCAGGTTGCGCTTGAACTCGGCGAACACGTCCACCGCGTGCACGCCGCTGCCCTCCTCCAGGCCCGCGTCCAGGTCGGTCACCAAAGCGACTGCGGCGTAGCACATCTCGAGTTCCCGGGCGAGCACGGCCTCGGGGTGGCCGGTCATGTTCACCAGGTCCCAGCCCTGCCCGGCGAACCAGCGGCTCTCGGCCCGGGTGGAGAACCGGGGGCCCTGCACGACGACCATCGTGCCCGCGCCCTTCATCGGCAGCACGTCGTCGGCGGACTTGATCGTCGCGGTGCGCAGGTCGTCGCAGTACGGGTCGGCGAAGGAGACGTGCACGCCACCGCCGTCGAAATAGGTCTGCGGACGACCGGAGGTGCGGTCCACCAGCTGATCCGGCACGGCGACCGTGCCGGGACCCCAGTCCGCGCGCAGGCTGCCCACCGCGCACGGCGCGAAGATCCGGCGCACGCCGAGCGAACGCAACGCCCACATGTTGGCCTGATACGGCAGGGTGTGCGGAGCGAATTCGTGATTCTTGCCGTGCCGCGGCAGGAACGCGACCGGGCGCCCCTGCACCTCGCCGACCGCGATCGGCGCGCTCGGCGCGCCGTAGGGGGTTTCTACCTCGACGTGGGTCGCCTCGTTGTCGAAGAAATCGTAGAAGCCGCTGCCGCCGATGACGGCGAGCGCGGGCTTGGCATGCGAACTCATGCACCGATTCTCTCGTCTCGATGCGACAGCCGCTCGAGGGGGACCGAAACTCCGGGCGACCGGCAGCTAGAGCCTTGACGGCGCCCGCCTGACAAGCGAGGCAGAAAACTGTACCCTAGGGGGGTATTAATCCGGTTCGCCCGCAGACCGGCAGCCAGCGAGGAGACACGGTGACCACGACCCCCCAGGACCACACCGCGCACGATCACGCCGCGCACGGCTACATCACCGCGAAGGACGACTACCTCAAGCGGCTGCGTCGCATCGAGGGTCAGGCGCGCGGGCTGCAGCGGATGGTCGAGGAGGAGAAGTACTGCATCGACATCCTCACCCAGGTCTCCGCGATGACCAAGGCGTTGCAGGCGGTGGCGATGGGGCTGCTCGAAGACCACATCAGTCACTGCGTGGTCGATGCCGCGGTGGCGGGCGGGCCCGAGGCCGAGGCGAAGATCAAAGAGGCGACCGACGCGATCGCCCGGCTGGTCCGCTCCTGACCCAGCCGGTCAGCCGTGCCAGCGGCGGTAGACCTCGGCGGCGCCGGGATGCAGCGGGACGGGCGCGGTGCCGATGAGCGAGCGGCCGTCCAGGAACTGGGTGCCCGCGGCCTCGGTGGGCACCAGCGAATCAGCTTGATAGACGAGTAACTCGACAATCGAGGCGGCGACGTCGTCGGGCAGGGATGCGGCCGCGAGCAGGAAGTTCGCCACTCCGATGGTGTGCACGGCAACACCGCCGGGATAGGCGTCGGCGGGAATCTCCACCCGGTCGTACACCGGTCCGAACCGCTCGCGCATCGGCCCGGCCAGTTCGCCCATGTCGACCAGCCGCATGCGTTTGGGGATCTCGAGCACGCTCGTCGGGACGCCGCCCGCCCACAGCAGCGCGTCCGCTTCCCCGGATGCCAGCTCCGCCACGGCCTCGCGCAGCGGGCGATGCGAAATCTGCACGTCCACTTCGGGATCCAGGCCGGCGACGCGCAGGATCCGGTCGCCGGTCGAGGCCGCCCCCGAGCCCTCCGCGCCCAGGCTCACCCGGGCGCCACGCAGCTCCGCGACGCTCCCGATCGTGCTGTCCGAGCGCACCACCAGCTGCAAGTAGTTCTCGTACACCCGGCCGAGCGCCACCTGATCCGTCGTGTCCCGCACCGAATCCGACAGTGCCAGTACCGCATCCACCTGTCCGTGCGCCAGCAACGTCAGGTTCTCCTGCGAACCCGAGGTGATCACCCGCTCGATCCGCACGTCACCCGATCGAGCAGCAGCGGCGGCGAGCAATCCGGTGAACGCGTAATAGAACCCGCCGATCTCCCCCGAGGCCAGCCGCACGACCGGTCCCCCATTACTGGGCCCGCACCCGACAATGCCTGCCGCCGCGGCCATTCCGCTCAGCGCGAGAAAACCCCGCCGGCCCATCAGCACCATGACACCTCGCATCGACGCGTTGTGCCGAATACTGCTCGCGACAACAGGTTCTGCTCTGTCACACGTCCCTGGCCACCGGCAGTCCAGGCGTCGCCACCCCGCGCTCCGCCATTGTCCGCCCGCCGTCCATAGCGCGGCCGCACGGACCGAACCGGACGGCATAAATGCCGGGCCTGCACATCGCAACGCTTCGTCATACGGCCTCCGCCGCAGGTATCCGGATGTGCACGGCGAGGCCGTGCGGGTCGATCGATGCCACCGTGAGGGTGCCCCCGCGGGCTTGTGCGAGGGCGGCGGCGATGGGGAGGCCGAGGCCGGAGCCGCCGCTGACGGCGGTCGAGCCGCGGAAGAAGCGGGTAGTGAGTCGGTCGAGTTCGTCGGACGGAACACCGGTTCCGTTGTCTTGAACGGTGAGCGTGACCCAGCCTGGTTCGACGGCGACGGTCAGCACCGTGCGGGTACCTGGCCCCGCGTAGCGGGACGAATTGCTCAGCGGCACATCGAGAATCTGTGCCAGCACGTCGGCGGGGACGGCGACGTCGGCGTGTTCGATGGATGGGCTGACGTGCAGTTCCTGCCCCGCCGCCTCGAAGGCCGAGTGCCACGCGTCGAAGCGGTCGGCGACCACTTGTACTGCGTCGCAATGATCGTCGGCCTCGCCGAGCTCGGCCAGGTCGAAAGCATCCGGGGTTTCGGCGGAGGCGAGCGCGAGCAGGCCGTCGAGCAACGCGGTCAGCCGTTCGACTTCTGCGCTAGCGCTACGAAAGGTGCTGGCCGCGTTGCCTGGTATTGCGTTCTCCAGCGAGTCGAGTCGAATCATCAGCGCCGCCAACGGGTTCCGCATGGCATGCGCGGTATCGGCGACAAGCTGCCGTTGCGCGTCCACCGAGTCGGCAACGGCCAACGCCATCGCGTCGAAAGATTCCGCGACGGCCCGCATTTCCGGCGGACCACCGTGATGCCTGGCGATCGATACCGGATGTTTCGCGGCAATCGTCTCGGCCCGTGGCTTGGGCAGGGTCGCGGTGAGCTCGGCGACCGAGTGCGACAGCGCCGCCAACGGACGCAGCACCCAGCGGCTCAAAGTCAGTGCGAGCAAAGTGAACAACGCCATCGCCACCGCGCCGCCGAGCACGATCAACGCCCAGGTCCGCGCGATATCGGCGCGCGCACGCGCGGTCGACGCCTCGATCACCACCGCGCCGCCGACCTGCACCCCGGTGCCGACCGGACGCGCGACGAGCATGGTCGGCGCACCCCACGGCGTCAGCTGATCCACCGCTTGCGGCCGCTGATTACGCCGGGCCGCCGCCACCGCGGCGCCGATCCCCGGATCGTCGAGGTTCGCGCCGCCGTTGGCGGTTGTCGTGCCCCTGGCATCGACTACCAGCACGTTTTCGCCGTACAGCTCGTGATAGCGACCCACCTCGTCGGACAACGCGCGACTATCGCCTCCGGCCGACGCGGCCGCGGCGAGGGTGGCGAACCGATCGGCATCACCGGAACGGGCGAGCACCAACTGCTGGGTCCGGCTCGTCGCCACCGTCAGCGACAGCGGAACGGCGAACGCCAGCACCGCGATCGCGGCGAACACGGTCAGCGCGATGAGTAGCCGGCGCCGCATGCCCTGCCCCTGCTCACTGCCCCCACCGATACCCGTAACCGCGAATCGTGGTGATCAGCCCCGGCCGATTCAGCTTGGCGCGCAACCCGGTCATGTGCACGTCCAGCGACCGCGAGACCGCGACGAACGCGTCGCCCCAGATCCGGTCCATCAGCTGCTGCCGGCTCACCGCCGCGCCCGGCCGTTCGACCAGCGCCTGCACCAGCTCGAATTCCTTCTGCGTCAACGTGATCGGCTCGCCGCCCACCTCGACCGCACGCGCTTGCAGGTCCACCCGCACGTCTCCGGTGACCACCACATCCTGCGCCGGTTGTGCCGCGGCGGCCGCGCGCCGGGTGACGGTCTCCAGCCTGGCCATCAATTCCGCGATCCGCGGCGGCTTCACGATGTAGTCGTCCGCACCGCCGCGCAGCCCGCGCACGATCGACCGTTCGTCGCTGCGCGCAGTCAGGATCAACACCGGCACCTGACTCACTTCGCGCAGCTGCCGCAGGATCTGTAGTCCGTCCGCATCGGGCAGGCCGAGGTCGAGAATGACCGCGTCATAGCCGCGGTGCGCCGTCAGCAGATCCGCGCCGCGTCGTTTGCGCTCGGCCCGGTAGCCCCGGGCGTTCAGCGCCTCGACCAGCGCGTCCCCGACGCCGTCGTCATCTTCGACCACCGCAAGCCGCACGCGCCGATCGTCCCACAGCGGGTCGATCGGCGCGGGCGGCGGGCCGATGCTCACGCAGTGGTCAGCCGGCGTTCCGGCGCAGCCGCCCCGGTATCGGCGGTAGCGATCCCCTCGGCCTCGATGGTCGAGGAAGCCGAGGTCTCCCGCATGAAGAAGTAAGTGACCAGCGAGACGAGGATGCAGCCCGCCACGTACCAGAAGTACACCGACTCGTGGTTCGCCTTCTTCAGCGCGAGGGCGATGGTCTCCGCGGTGCCGCCGAAGATGGCGACGGTCAGGGCGTACGGCAGGCCGACACCGAGCGCCCGGATCTTGGTCGGGAACAGCTCCGCCTTCACGATGGCGTTGATCGAGGTGTAACCGGTGATGATCACCAGGGCCAGCATCATCAGCGCGAACGCGGCCAGCACGTTCGTGGTGTGCGCGAGCACGGTCATGATCGGCACGGTCAGCAGCGTGCCCGCGACGCCGAAGAAGATGAGCAGCTTGCGCCGCCCGACCCGGTCGGACAACGCGCCCGCCAGCGGTTGCAGCACCACGAATACGAGCAGGGCGATGAAGTTGATCCACGCGACCGTGCCCTTGGAGATGCCCGAGGTGTTGATCATGAACTTCTGCATGTAGGTCGTGTACGTGTAGAACGCGACCGTTCCACCGAGCGTCAGGCCCATCACCAGCAGGCATTCGCGCGGGTACTGCAGCAGCATGCGCAGCGAACCACGGGCGGGCGGCGGCTTCGGCTCGCCGCGCTGCGCGGCGGCCGACTCGGCGGCCTTGTCCTTGCCGTACTGGTAGGCGTGCTCCGCGATGCCGTCGGTGATGAAGACCCGGTTCTCCGGGTCCGCGGCCGCGGCCCGGAACTGCTCGGACTCGTCCATGCTGCGCCGCAGCCACATCACGATGAGCGCACCCGCCGCACCGATGAAGAACGGGATGCGCCAGCCCCAGTTGTTCATTTCCGCGCTGGTCAGGAACTGCTGCAGGATGATCTGCACGCCGAGCGCGACGAGCTGGCCCGCGACCAGGGTGACGTACTGGAAGCTCGAGTAGAACCCGCGCTTGCCCGACGAGGCGACCTCGGACAGATACGTCGCGCTGGTCGCGTATTCACCACCGACCGAAAGCCCTTGCAGCAGACGGGCGATGAGCAGAATGGCCGGCGCGGCGAGGCCGATGGTCTGGTAGCCGGGGGTCACCGCGATCAGCAGCGAGCCCGCCGCCATCACCGTCACCGACAGCGTCAGCGCGGAGCGGCGGCCGAACTTGTCCGCATAGCGGCCGAGCAGCCAGCCGCCGATCGGCCGCATCAGGAAGCCGACGGCGAACACGGCGGCCGTGGAGAGCAGCTGTGCGGTCGGATCGTCCTTGGGGAAGAACGTTTTCGCGAAGTAGACGCTGAACGCCGCGTAGACATACCAGTCGTACCACTCGACCAGGTTGCCGATCGATCCGCGAAGCACATTCGCGACGACCCGTCGCTCGCTCACGGGCTGTGTCGTAGTCACAAGATCTCCTTCTTCGACGCATCAGCGCGTCAGCCGAGATCGAGTGTGTCTGCTGTCACAGGCTGTAGGGAACAGTCCTGGCTGCTTCCTAACAGTCCCTTAGGACGGTTGTGCTCCCATGAATTGCTACGCGTTCAGCAGCGGGGCCAGGGTGCGCAGGACGGAGACGTAGTCCTCGTTCAGGACCTGAACCGCGACGTGGTTGCCGCCGGCATCCAGATGCGCATTGAGCTGGGCCACCACCTGTTCCGGGCCGCCGTGCGCGATGACGGCGTCGAAGACGCGGCCGCCGGGGTTGGCGAGTTCTTCGTCGGTGAAGCCGAGCCGGGTCAGGTTCGAGGCGTAGTTGGTGAGGCCGAGGTAGAAACCGACGATGCCGTCGGCGAGCGAATGTGCTTGTCGCGCATCATCGGTCAGCACAACCTTGTGTTCGGTCGCGATGAACGCGTCCGGTCCGAGCGTCGCGCGGGCCTGCGCGGTGTGCGTGGACGGGACGAAGTAGGGCAGCGGGCCCGCGGAGCGCTCCGCGGCCAGCTTCAGCACGCGCGGGCCGAGGGCGGCGACGGCGCGACGCTCGACCGGGACGCCCAATTCGTCCAGCTCGTCGAGGTATTCGACCAGGGCGTCGTAGGGCTTGCGGTATTCACCGGTGTGCTCGGGGTGTCCCGCGCCGACACCGAGCAGGAAGCGGCCGGGGAACCGCGCCTCGATCCGGTGGAACGACTCGGCGGCCTGCTTCGCGGGCGAGGCCCAGATGTTCACGATGCTGGTGGCCACGTTGATCGTCTCCGTCGCCTCCAGCAACGGCTCGACGGTGGACAGGTCGGCGGGCGGCGATGCGCCGAGCCACAACGTTCCGTAGCCGGATTTCTCCAGCTCCTGCGCGTCTTCCGGGGTGAACAGGTTGTACCCGCGCCACACACCGAACCGTCCGAGACCCTCGTTTGTCATGCTTTGCGGAACCACCCTGCGATCGTTCCTATTCCGGCACCGCGAAACCTCGGCGTGCAAGGTTCAGCTGCCGCAGCAGCCCTCGCCGGACGGCACCATGCGCACCTCTCTGGTCTGCGCATTCCGGGCGGCCAGGTCGGCGTCGGCGGGGTAGTCGACGGCAACCAGGCTCAGGCCGTGCGCGGGGGCGACGGTGACCGAGCTGGAACGTTCGGTCTCGGTCAGCAGCGAAGCGGTCCAGTCCGGCGTACGGCGGCCCTCCCCCACCGCGAGCACGGCGCCGACCAGGCTGCGGACCATGGACCAGCAGAACGCGTCCGCGCTGACGTAGGCGGTGAGCAGATCACCATGCCGGGCCCAGTCGAAGCGCTGGAGTTCACGGACCGTGGTCGCGCCCTCCCGGCGACGGCAGAAGGCGGCGAAGTTGTGCAGGCCCAACAGCTTTCCCGACGCCGCGCGCATGGCGTCGATATCGACGTCGTGGCGGCAGGCGACGATGCCGCGCGCTTGCAGCGGCTCGGCGCCGTAGCGGGCGGTGGTCAGCCGGTACACGTAGTGCCGGCGGATCGCCGAGAAGCGAGCATCGAATTCAGGGGGAGCGAGCCGAATCTCCTTGATCCGCACGTCCTTCGGCAGGAAGCGCGCCATCCGGTGCACCAACTTGTCCGTGTCCACCTCGGCGGCCGTATCGAAGTGTGCGACTTGGCCTTCCGCGTGCACGCCGGCGTCGGTGCGTCCGGCGACAGTCAGCTGCACCGGTTCCCGGAACACCTTGCTCAGCGATTCCTCCAGCACACCCTGCACGGTGCGCAGCCCGGGCTGGCGCGCCCAGCCGGTGAAATCGGTTCCGTCGTAACTGATGTCGAGCCGAAAACGGGCGGACACCCGCGCGTCCGTCGACGACTCATCCGCAGAATCCACCGAATCCTCCACCGTCACAACATCTCCTGGTGATACGAACGAGCCCGCCGACCCGGAATCGGGTGGCGGGCTCGTTCGAGAACTCCGACGCGAACGTCAGGCGTCCTTCTTGTCCTCAGCGGCCTCATCGGCAGCCGGAGCCTCGACCTCGGCGGTCTCGGCCACGGCCTCGTCAGCGTTCTCCTCGACAACCTCGGCGGCCGGAGCCTCTTCGGTCTTCTTGGACGACGCGACCCGGCGAGCGCGGTCGGCCTCGTTGGTCACGGTCTTCTCGCGGACCAGCTCGATGATGGCCATCGGCGCATTGTCACCCTTACGCGGCAGCGTCTTGGTGATGCGCGTGTAGCCGCCCTCGCGACCCTCGAACGAGGGGCCGATCGTGGCGAACAGCTCGTGCACGACGTCCTTGTTGCGGATCACCTTGAGCACCTCGCGACGGTCGGCAAGGGTGCCGCCCTTCGCCTTGGTGACAAGCTTCTCGGCGTAGGGGCGCAGCGCCTTGGCCTTGGACTCGGTGGTCGAAATACGACCGTGCTCGAAGAGCGCCGTCGCCAGATTGGCGAAGATCGCCTTCTGGTGCGACGCCGACCCGCCGAAGCGAGCACCCTTCTTGGGCTTGGGCATTGTTTGTTCTCCTTGTGTGAGGCCGGGCCGGGGTGCCTACCCCAGCGGCCTAGAGCTGTTCGGTCTCGGCGTAGTCCTGCTCGCCACCGTCGGTGTCACTGAACGTGCCGCTGTCGCTCCACGTTCCGGTGCTCGCGTCGTAACCCACCACAGACGAAGGATCGAACGACGCCGGGCTGTCCTTGAGCGAGAGGCCGAGCGCGTGCAGCTTGACCTTGACCTCGTCGATGGACTTCTGGCCGAAGTTGCGGATGTCCAGCAGGTCCGACTCGGTGCGGGCGACGAGCTCGCCCACGGTGTGCACACCCTCGCGCTTGAGGCAGTTGTAGGACCGGACGGTGAGGTCCAGGTCCTCGATCGGCAGACCGAACGAGGCGATGTGGTCCGCCTCGGCCGGCGACGGGCCGATCTCGATGCCTTCGGCTTCGACGTTGAGCTCACGGGCCAGGCCGAAGAGCTCGACCAGGGTCTTGCCCGCCGAGGCGAGCGCGTCCCGTGCGCTGATGGAGTTCTTGGTCTCCACATCCAGGATCAGACGGTCGAAGTCGGTGCGCTGTTCGACACGGGTGGCCTCGACCTTGTAGGTCACCTTGAGCACCGGCGAGTAGATCGAATCCACCGGGATCCGGCCGATTTCCGCACCGGACGCCTTGTTCTGCACGGCGGGGACGTAGCCGCGACCGCGCTCGACCACGAGCTCGATCTCCAGCTTGCCCTTGTCGTTCAGGGTGGCGATGTGCATGTCCGGGTTGTGGACGACGACACCGGTCGGCGGCACGATGTCACCGGCGGTGACGGTGCCGGGGCCCTGCTTGCGCACGTACATCGTGACCGGCTCGTCCTCCTCCGAGGACACGACCAGACCCTTGAGGTTCAGGATGATGTCGGTGACATCTTCCTTCACGCCGGGGACGGTGGTGAACTCGTGCAGCACGCCGTCGATACGAATGCTCGTGACCGCGGCCCCCGGGATCGAGGACAGCAGGGTACGCCGAAGCGAATTGCCCAGGGTGTAACCGAAACCGGGCTCGAGCGGTTCGATGGTGAACTTCGAGCGGTTCTCGGCAACGACCTCTTCGGTCAGTGTCGGACGCTGTGAAATCAGCATTTAGGATCATCCTCCTGTTTGGGCGCCCGCTATTTGACGCCTCGTTTAAGGGGTTGTGCGTGATCCACCGTTTCGATGGATCACGCACCGTGTAGCAGCGTGTTACTTCGAGTAGTACTCGACGATCAGCTGTTCCGAGAGCGGCACATCGATCTGGGCGCGCTCGGGCTGCTGGTGCACCAGGATCCGCAGGCGGCCCGGGATGACCTGGAGCCAGCCGGGAACCGGACGGTCGCCGACGGTCTCGCGCGCGACCTGGAACGGCAGCGTGCCCAGCGACTTCTCCTTGACATCGATGATGTCGTACTGGGTCACCTGGAAGCTCGGAACGTTGACGCTCCGGTTGTTCACGGTGAAGTGACCGTGGGAGACCAGCTGGCGAGCCTGACGACGGGTACGGGCCAGACCGGCGCGGTACACGACGTTGTCCAGGCGGCACTCGAGCAGACGCAGCAGGTTGTCACCGGTCTTGCCCTTGAGGCGGTTGGCCTCTTCGTAGTACCGGCGGAACTGCTTCTCCATGACGCCGTAAGAGAAGCGAGCCTTCTGCTTCTCCTGCAGCTGGAGCAGGTACTCGCTCTCCTTGATCCGCGCGCGGCCGTGCTGGCCGGGCGGGTAGGGGCGACGCTCGAACGCCTGGTCGCCGCCGACGAGGTCGACGCGCAGACGACGCGACTTGCGGGTGATGGGGCCTGTATAACGAGCCATTTGTTATCTGTTTCCTTTCCCGCTAGACGCGACGACGCTTGGGCGGACGGCAGCCGTTGTGCGGCTGAGGGGTGACATCGGAGATCGTGCCGACCTCGAGGCCCGCGGCCTGCAGCGAACGGATCGCGGTCTCGCGGCCCGAACCCGGGCCCTTCACGAAGACGTCGACCTTCTTGACGCCGTTCTCCTGCGCCTTGCGGGCAGCGTTCTCGGCGGCGAGCTGCGCGGCGAACGGGGTCGACTTGCGCGAACCCTTGAAGCCGACGTGGCCCGAGGACGCCCAGGAGATGACGTTTCCGGCCGGGTCGGTGATCGACACGATGGTGTTGTTGAACGTGCTCTTGATGTGCGCGTGGCCGTGCGGGACGTTCTTCTTTTCCCGGCGACGCGACTTCTGGGTCTTCTTGGGGCCGGAGGCCCTGGACTTCGGAGGCATCGGTTATCCCCTACTTCTTCTTGCCGGCGACGGTGCGCTTCGGGCCCTTGCGGGTGCGCGCGTTGGTCTTGGTGCGCTGACCACGCACGGGCAGGCCACGACGGTGGCGCAGGCCCTGGTAGCAGCCGATCTCGATCTTGCGACGGATATCGGCCTGCACCTCGCGGCGCAGGTCACCTTCGACCTTGAGCTCGGGCGAGCTCTCGATGTAGTCACGCAGCTGCGTCACCTGGTCGTCGCTGAGGTCCTTGCTGCGCAGGTCCGGGCTGACGCCGGTGGCCGCGAGGATCTCCTTGGAGCGGGTACGGCCGATGCCGTAGATGTAGGTCAGCGCGATCTCCATGCGCTTTTCGCGCGGGAGATCGACGCCCATGAGACGTGCCATGTGGCAGGTTCCTTCGACTGTTGCGGAGGTCTGCTCCCTGTCCGTCCCCGCGTCTTGTTTGGGGCACCGGCCTCCGTACCGGTGGTTGGCGCACACGCCTTCCGAGCGAACCCGGAATACCGCAGCGTGCGGCTGGAGCTGGGAGTTCTTCTTTAGTTGGCCAAGCCGATCAGTGATCGGTGCCCGGCGGGATCAGCCCTGGCGCTGCTTGTGGCGCAGGTTGTCGCAGATCACCATGACCCGACCGTGACGGCGGATCACCTTGCACTTCTCGCAGATCTTCTTGACGCTCGGCTGAACCTTCACGTCCGTCCAATCTTGTTGTGGTTCACACGGGTGTGAACACAGTTTTTCCCCAGCCGTTTCGCTGGGGAAGTCTGTTGTGCCGCCCTGTCGAGCAGCTGCTCTCGGTCCCGCCCTGGCCGGTGAGGCGAGGTTTTCACCCTGCCGAGCCCCCTGCGGGGGTCCGGGGGCGAAGCCCGCCGGGCGGGGTGTGGGGGTTGCACCCCCACAAAACACCAAGTAAATCGACTACCGGCGAGCGCTCTCCGCGAGCAGGGCTCACCCAATTCGATTTACTTGTAGCGGTAGACGATCCGGCCGCGCGACAGGTCGTAGGGCGACAGCTCGACGACCACACGGTCCTCGGGGAGGATACGAATGTAGTGCTGCCGCATCTTCCCGCTGATGTGCGCGAGAACCTTGTGACCGTTCTCGAGCTCGATCCGGAACATCGCATTGGGCAGCGGCTCGACAACTCGACCCTCGACCTCGATGGCCCCGTCTTTCTTCGCCATGTCCTCCGCGATCCCGGTTACGCTCAACCTGGTTTGTTTGGCTTGTTTCTGCTTACATGGATCTGTCGGTCGAAGTGACCGCTAGACACACAAACAGTCGGCGCATAGGTGCACCGCCGCTCCAGCTTACCGGTACCCCACGGTTCCGGCAAAAATGGCCCGTGCCAGCACCTGCCGCCACTACTCTTTTCGCCCCGTTCAGAGCACGAAATCCGGTGCCGCGGGCCCCTGGCCTCCTGCCCCGCTGCGGTACACCGACGTCGCGTAAACTGACCGCTGTCCAGGTAACAGGGTCGAGCAGATCAAGGGGGATCCCGTGAGGGAGCGCAGCGAGCGAACCCCGAACGCAGCGCCCACGGGCATGACGGAACCGAGCGCTAGCGAGGTGGAGGCATGAGCCGGAACAACGACGGCCTCCCCATGCTGCCGCCGTGGCTGTCCGAGAGCGATGTCACACAGGTCGGCTACGAAGCGCCGGTACAGAATCTTCCCTCCGACGATGTGATCGACGAGGGTCCGAGTCAAAGACGTCAAGACAAACGCGGCAAGCGGTGGCGCCGCGACAAGAACGACCGGCGCGGCGCCGACGAGCAGCCGAACGAGACGAGCCAGCGCGCGCCCGAATCCCCTTCCCGCACCCCGGACTCGCCTCAGCAGGATGGTCCGCGCGACGACCCGTGGCGCCAGTCGGGTCTGGACGCCTACGTCCAGCCGCGGCCGGACGACGCGTGGCAGGCCGGACCGCCGCAGCGCACCGAAGCACCGGCAGCGCGAACCGAGGCGCCCCAGCAGCGCACCGAGGCGCCGGCGCAGGCGTTGCCCACCCGCAACCCGGGCCCGCCGCCGCCCGCCTTCCAACCATTGGGCAGGCGCACGGCTGCCGAGCCGTCCGTGTCCAACGAACCGGCTCCGCGTCCACCGGCGAACCGGCCCGAGCTACCACCGCCGCCCGCCCTGCCGGACCCGCCGCCGCAGGCCTCGACGGCCACACCCGACGCGCCGACCCGAGCACCGCAGGCTCCGGTGGAGCGCGCGCCCGAGTCCACTCCCGCGCCGCAAGCTCCCATCCAGCGGCCGCCCGAGTCGACCCCGCCGCTGCAGGTTCCCATCCAGCGAGCTCCTGAATCCACCCCACCGCCGCAGGCCCCCGTCCAGCGGGCACCCGAGTCCAGTGGTCCGCCGCCGTGGCTCGCCGGGCCGCGCCCGGAGCAGCCGACACCGCCGCCGGCCCAACCGCCGAGACGGCCACCGCTGCCCGATCCCCCACCGCCGCAAGGCGACCGATCGGCAGCGCCCACCGCCGAACCGGCACCACCGGCGCGGCTCGATGCACCGACACGTGGTGTCGAAGGCCCGCCGCAGGGTGAACAAGCACCTGCCCCGCAGAGCGCTGCCCAACGACCGGGCCCCGCAACACCTCCGGCGATACCGGACCGACCCGGACCGCGCGAGCAGAGCCGCACGCCCGGCGACGCACCCGGCGAACGGCCCACCGCGGCAACAACTCCCGAGCTGCCGAACCGTGCACCGTATGCGCCGCCCGGAGTCGAGCGGGATGCGACACCTGGCACCGCGCCGGAGCAAGCCCCGAACCGTGCACCGATCGGAAACTCGGCGCCACCGAGCCCAGCCGATCAAGGACCGCCGGCAACCGGCCCACTGCGCGCACCGCAGTCCGAACGACCACACGCTCCCGCTCCCGAACCGGGACCGAACGGCACGGCAGGCCCGCAACTCTCCGGCTGGCCGACCGGCCAGCCGACCTCGGGCGTCACCGAACGCCCGGAATCCGGCCAGCAGCAACGCGATTCCGGCCGGCAGGCCCCCGACTGGGTGCCGTCGTCCAACGCGGGCGCGGGCCGTCCGTCGAGTAGCGGGCGGCATCGCCTGCCCTCCGAGATCGAGTTGCAGCAGGGCGCGGACGAATCCGGCCGCCAAGCTCCGCCGCAGAACGGCCCCGGGCCACAGCCGTACGCACCCACGGGCACGGTCGGCCCGACCGGCTACACCCCGCCGACGATCGGCCAGGCGCCGGGCAACGAACAGCCCGGTCCACAGGCACCGGCCGAGCCGTGGCGCAATGCCGCGGCACCGGTGTGGGCGGACGAAACCCCCACCCGGACAACGCCGCAGGCCCCCGGCAGCGAACAGCCCGGACCGCAGGCGCCCGGCGAGCCGTGGCGCAACCAAGCATCCCCGGACGAAACCGCCTCTCGGACACCACCCTTCACGGGCGGACAGGCTCCAGGCAGTGAACAACCAGGACCACAGACCGAACCCCCGCAACGCGCACCCGGCGGTTTCGCCGGACCGCAGGTCGGCGGGCAGGCACCGGGCGGCGTGTCGCCGACACCGCCAGCGCACCCGGGCCAATGGGGGCGTCCGCCGGTCCCGCCCGGTGGCCAGTACCAGCCGGGCGTGCAGTACCAGTCGGGGCCGCCGCCGTCGCTGGACGATGTGCCGATGCGGCGAGCCAAGAAGTCGCCGGGCAGTGGTTGGCGCAAGGCCGTGCATCACGTGTCGGGCGGCGCGATCAATCCGGGACTGTCCGCGGAGGAACTGCGACTACAGGAACTGGTCGCGCGGATCCGGCAACCCGTGCGCGGCGACTACCGGATCGCGACGCTGTCGCTGAAGGGCGGCGTCGGAAAGACCACCACGACAATGGGTATCGGGTCGATCTTCGCGTCCATCCGGGGCGACCGGGTGATCGCGGTGGACGCCAACCCCGACTTCGGCACGCTGTCGCAGCGAGTACCGCTACAGACCCGGTCGACCGTGCGTGACCTGCTGCTCGATCCGTCCATCCAGCGCTACTCGGACGTGCGCAGGCACACCTCGCAGGCCACGAGCCGGCTGGAAGTGCTTGCCAGCGAACGCGATCCGGCGGCGTCGGAGGCATTCAGCGAGGAAGAGTACCGGGCGGTCGCGCGAATCCTGCAGCGCTTCTACAACATCATCCTGACCGACTGCGGCACCGGGCTGATGCACTCGGCGATGTCGGGCGTGCTGGATCTGGCCCATTCGCTGGTGCTCATCTCCTCCCCCGCCATCGACGGGGCCCGCAGTGCCGCAGCGACTTTGGACTGGCTGTCGCTGCACGGACACGATCACCTGGTCCGCAACGCGGTGGTGGTGATCAACTCGCCGCGGGCCGGATCACCGAATGTCGGCATCCAGCAGTTGCGGGAGTACTTCCTGTCCCGCTGCCGCGCCGTGCACATCATCCCGTTCGATCCGCACATGTCCGAGGGCGCCGAGATCGATCTGCACCGCTTGCACAAGCAGACCAAGCGCGCCTACGTCGAACTCGCGGCCACCATCGCCGACGATTTCGCCACCGATCACCGCCGCTACCAACCCTGAAACACCCCCGTGTCACACCGTCACGTGACGCGGGGGTCCGCAGGTGGCAGAGCTAGGGAAAACGGTTGCGGGAGTTACCACTCCGGGAGACGACGCCTGCCCGCGATGATGTCGCGGACCAGGTCGTCGTAGGCATCGGCGAGTTCGGCCAGGTGATGCCAAGCGCCGTGCAGTCTTTCGTCGTGTGCGTCGAGAGTCATCAGCGCGTGATGCGCGCGCACCGAGGATTCGGCGAGCCGGTCGATGACCGCGCCCACCGTCTCGGTGTGCAGGGTCGCGCCGAGCCGATGCTGCGGCACGCTGCGCGCGACCCAGTCATCGATGGCCATGACCAATTCGACTCTGCGGCGCTCGATTTCGAGGACCACCAGCGGATCGGTGTCCACCGAACCGCCGCGGCCGACCAGTCGCCGCTCGTGCAGCACCGCGAGATCGCGAGCGAACCAGAGCAGCGGACCACCGACCACGCGGTGCCCACGACACGCCCGAACAAGTAGATCGGAGGTGGGAAGCAGCCCAGGAGCGTGGGACTGCACCACCGAATCGGTACACCGCAGTGTGCCGGGAAGAGCCATTACGACTGTTGTATCCGAACCTGCCACGTTGCCTCGCCGTCATCGCCGCACAACACCGGATCAGGACGTTCATTACAATAAACCTCTGAAGGCACCTGTCAAGCGTTACCGGGCCGTAGGAAGTCACGAAGAGTACACTTCGTTACCTGCACGACCAACCGAGGAGCAAGATGGCGGACGGTCCGACGTACCACCGGATCGCAGACCTCCTCCGCGAGGAGATCCGCGCAGGCAAGTGGAAACCGGGTGATCGGTTGCCCAGCCACACGGAGCTGGCCGAGCACATGCAGGTCTCGCTGACGACCGCTCGCAACGCGATTCAGGTCCTGGTCACCGAAAATCTGGTCTATACAGCTACTTCCCGCGGCACCATCGTGCGAAACCAGGAAGTTCTGGAATCGGTTGTCACCGAACATATTCGACAGGACCGGCCGAAATCGCCGCACGATATCTTCGAGGAGATCGCGCGCGCCGCTCACCGGGTGCCGTCGAAGGAGTTCGCCGCGAAGATGGAGCCGGCCGGGCCCGCGGTCGCGTTATGGCTCGGCGTGCCGGAGGACTCCTGGGTGCTGGCCCGGACGGTCGTCCAGTATCTCGACAACGAGCCGTGGTCCTGGGAGGTCACCTTCTATCCGCGAGACCTGGCCGAGGCCACCGGAATCGACTCACCGCACGACATTCCGGAGGGCACCACCCGGCGACTGGCCGATCGCGGCCACGCGGAGACCGCGCACCGCGACACGGTGACGGCGCGCCCCGCCTCCGCCGAAGAGGCCGTCGTGCTCGGCGTGGCGGCGGGCACCATCCTGCTGGACCACCTGCGGATCGGCGCCAACCACGAGCGGGTCACCCGGGCGACCCGCCACCGCTCGATCGCCGCGAGCAACCGGCTCGCCTATCAACTCGGCGACGCCGAGGGTCTGGGCGTGATCGGGCGGACCATCGGCGTGCCCTACGGGCCGGGTATCCCGTCGGCATGAGCGAGCGCAGCGAGCGAATCATGTGTCAGCGTGCATCGCGCATGCCGGAGCCGAGCGCCAGCGAGGCGCAGGCATGAGCGTCATCGTGCTCCGCCAGGCGACAATTGGCGATCTGGGCGTGATCTGCCGGCTGCGGCTGCAACGCACCGCGTGGCTGACCGCGCGCGGCTCCGATCAGTGGACGGTCGCGGGCCGCGGACTGCCCATCGAGATCTTCGCGCGGGGGGTCGGCCGCTCGCTGGACGCGGGCGAGACCTGGATCGCGGAGGTGTCCGGCGAACCCGCGGGCACCATCACCGTCAATCGGCACGCCGACCCAGGGCTCTGGTCGCCGTGGGAACTATCCGACGCGGTCGTCGTCCATTACATGATCGTCGACCTGCGTTTCGCCGGACAGCGGATCGGCCACCACCTGCTCGCGCACGCGGGAGTGCTTGCGCGCCAACAGGAACTGGAGTGGGTCCGGCTCGACGCGTGGACCACCAACACCGAACTGCACGACTATTACCGCAGGGAGGGCTTCCAATTGGCGCGCATCGCGGGCCCGATCGCGACCGGCCCGTCCCGCGCGTTGTTCGAACGCCGGGCCGACAGTTGGGATCTCGGCGCGCCCGTAACCGTCCCCGCCGCCGGGATCGCCCGGACCGCACCGAATCTCGGTGCGGTCCAACCGAACAACTGACCTACGTCGTCGGCGGCATGAAGGCGATCTGCACCATTTCCTGGCCGCGGCTGCGCGAGGCCAGGGTGCCCCGGCCCGGTGGCAGCTTGCTCGGGCGGATCTCGCCGATGATCTTGCCCTCGTCGCGGGAGCCGCTCATGATCAGCGTGTCCACCGACAGGTTCTTCAGGCCACCGATGATCGGATCGTAGAGGGCGCGCGAGACGCCGCCCATGCGCCGGGTGACCACGAAGTGCATGCCGATATCGCGGGCTTGCGGCAGGTATTCGATCAGCGGCGCAAAGGGATTGATGCCGCCGGTCGCCACCATGTCGTAGTCGTCGACCACGATGTAGATCTCCGGGCCCTCCCACCAGCTGCGGTCGCGCAGCTCCTGCGGCGTGATGTCGGAGCCGGGGATCCGCTTGGACAGGAACTCGGCGACCTCTTGGATCATCGGCCCGCAGGTCTGCGACGAGGTGGAGTAGCCGGCCAGGTGTTCACCCTCGACCACGCCGAGCATGGTCCGGCGGTAGTCGATCATGATGATCTTCGCCTGGTCCGGCGTCGAGTTCTCCACCACGCCGGTCACGATGTTGCGCAACAGCGTGGTCTTGCCGGATTCGACGTCGGCGAAGGCCATGAAATGCGGATCGGTGCCGAAATCCAGGACCAGCGGCTGCAATTCGGATTCGCCGATGCCGACGACCACCCTGGTCGGGCTGAGTTCGATGCCCTGTTCCCTGGTGGCCGCCAGCAGCCCCTCGCGACCGAATTGCAGCGGCAGCATCCGCACCTCCGGCGCCTGCCTGCCCGCATGCAACTCGGCCAGTTCCTGCCTGGCCCGGGTGACGCCGTCGGCCAGCGAGTCCGGATTCGAGTCGGAATCCAAGCGCGGCAAGGCGACCAGCATGTGCAGCTGATCCGGCGTGAGACCGCGGCCAGGACGGCCGACCGGCACCTGGAAGGCGGTGCGCCGCCCCATCTCCGAGTCCGTCGGGTCGCCCAGGCGCAGCTCCAGCCGGGTGCCGATCTGATCCTTGACCACCGGCCGGATCTCCGGCCAGCGGGAGGCGCCGATGATCACGTGGATGCCGTACGACAGGCCCTGCGCCGCAATAGCATTGATCTGCGGTTCCAGCACGTCGAACTCTTCGCGGATCGCGGCCCAGCCGTCGATCACCAGGAACACGTCGCCGAATCGGTCGTCGGCCAACGGATTTCCGGCCGAGGCCGCGCCGTCGGGCACGTGCGCGGCCGCGGCGAACTTGCGCCGCCGGAACTCGGCCATCGACTCGATGCCCAACTCGGCGAAGCGCTCCTCGCGCTGACGCATGAGCGAGGTGAGCTCGGCGATGGTGCGGCGCACCCGATCTCCGTCCAACCGACCGGCCACCGAGCCGACGTGCGGCAGGCCGACCAGGCCCGCCATGCTGCCGCCACCGAAGTCGAGGCAGTAGAACTGCACGTGCTGTGGGGTGTGCGTCGCGGCGGCGGCCATGATGATGGTGCGCAGGGTGGTCGACTTGCCCGACTGCGGGCCGCCGACGACGGCCACATTGCCTTGCGCGCCGGCCAGACTGATGGTCAGGACGTCACGGCGCTGCTCGTACGGCTTGTCGATCACGCCGATCGGCATCCACAGCTGGCCGTGCCGGTTGACCGGCGACCGCCAGTCCGGATCGGGCAGCAGCATGTCCACCGTCGGCGATTCGTCCAGCGGCGGCAGCCACACCTCGTGCGCCGGGCGGCCGTGTCCGGTCAGTCGCTTGACCACGGTGTCGAGCAGCGAGTCCGGAATCCCCTCCTCCGTGCCGGGCGCGCCGGGCGGCGGCGGGAGTTCGAGCAGCGGGTTGGTCGGCGACGGCGGCAGATCCAGCGCGGACTCGGATTCGACCGGTTCCGGCGCCTCCACCGGCGAGGCGGTGAAGACCGCCGGGCGCTGGCCGCCGACCGGGCTGCCGTCCTCGCCGGTCACCGTGCCGATCGGCGCGACGTACGGACCGGACACGTAGCTCGCGTTGAACCGCAACGGATCCGAGGCATCGCTCTTCAAGTAGCCTGCGCCGGGCACGCTCGGCAGGTGGTAGGCGTCGGTGATGCCGAGCACCGCGCGAGATTCGTTGGCGGAGAAGGTGCGCAGGCCGATCCGGTAGGACAGGTGCGACTCCAGGCCGCGCAGCTTGTTCTCCTCCAGGCGCTGCGAGGCGAGCAGCAGGTGCACGTGCAGCGAACGGCCGAGCCGGCCGATCATGACGAACAGCTCGGCGAAATCCGGCTTCTGCGAGAGCAGTTCGGAGAACTCGTCGACCACGACGAACAGCGCGGGCAGCGGATCCAGCGGAACGCCCGCGGCTCTGGCCTTTTCGTAGTCGGTGACGTTGGCGTAGTTGCCCGCCGAGCGCAGCAGTTCCTGGCGGCGGTTCATCTCACCGGCGAGCGCGTCTTTCATGCGGTCGACCAGGGACAGTTCCTCTTCCAGGTTGGTGATCACCGCGGCGACGTGCGGCAGTGAGTCCAGACCGAGGAAGGTCGCGCCACCCTTGAAGTCGACCAGCACCAGGTTCAGCGCGTCCGGCGAGTGCGTGGTGACCAGCGAAAGCACCAGGGTGCGAAGGAATTCCGACTTACCGGAGCCGGTCGCGCCGATGCACAGGCCGTGCGGGCCCATGCCGTTCTCGGCCGATTCCTTGATGTCGATCTCGACCGGAGTGCCGTCGGGGGTGATGCCGATCGGCACGCGCAGCCGTTCGCGCGCGGTGCGCGGCCGCCAGACCCTGGCCGGGTCGATCTGCGCCGCGTCCGGGATCTTCAGCAGCGCCATCAGTCCCGGGTCGGCCGTCGAACCCTCACCGAGGCTGACGATCTGGGCCGCGGTGGCCAGCCGGTAACGCGACAGCGCCCGCGAAAAGGCCTCGGCCTCAGCGGTACTGACCTGATCGGCGGTGGCGAACTTCTCCACGCCCACCGCGCTGCGGGCGGACACGTCGCCGTCCGCCGCGACCAGTTGCAGGCCGCGCCGGGCGGCGAGACCACCCTCCGGCGCGGTGAGGTCGAGCACGGTCACCGAGTCCAGGCCGGACTCGCTGATCAGCCGTTCGTTGCCGTTGACGTAGCCGTCGTCGATGATGACCACCAGGTGCAGCCGCCCCTGGGTGGGCTGCGGGTTACGCATGAAGCGGCCGCGCTCCATCAGCTCGGCCGACAGCGCGGTCTCCAGCTCGCCGAGCGAGGTGTACATCATCCGGGCCGAGCCCATACCATCGCGCACCGTCGGATGTTGCAGGTGCGGAAGCCATTTCGCCCATGCCCAGGGTCCGTCCGGGTCGGCGCAGACGATGGCGACCGCGAGATGGTCGGGGCCGTGGAAGGTGACCAGCTCCATCAGCATCGAGCTGGCCAGCATGCGCGCGTCCTGCGCCGGGCCGCTGATGTTGATCGCCGGGAAGGCGCGCAACGACACCGCGGTCGGCAGGCTGTGCACCACCGAATGGGTGCGCACGAACCGGCGCAGCGCGACGGTGGAGACCGGCTCCAGGTCCTCCAGCGGACCGGTTTCCGGCCTGGCCAGCTTGGTGGCCAGCCGATGGCTGCCCATGCCGACCCGGACGTGCCCGAAGTCGGGATCGTTGGGCCTGCGCTCCCACATCCTGCGGGTGCCGATCAGCGACGGCAGGTCGGCCGGGTCCGGGTGGCTCCAGGCCAGCGTCTCCAGCTGCTTGGTGCCGGTGCGGCGCACATCCTTTCGGATCTGATCCAGGTAGCGGAAGTAGTCCTTGCGTTCCTCGTTGAGCTCGACCGCGCGCTTGCCCGTGCCGCCGCGGAAGCCCGCCATCATGCCGACCATCGACATCAGCATCATCATCGGGAACATCATGGACAGCGGATTGGCCAGCAGGTTGCGCCCCATCATGGCCATCATCGCGATCATGCCGATCACCGCGACCACCATGACGACGGGCATCAGCTTCATCATCAGCGGCGCGGGCAGCGGGCGTGGAATCTCCGGTGGCGGGGTCAGCGCCACCTCACCACCGGGTGCCCGTGGCGGCGCTATCCGGGGGCGTCGTACGAAACCTTCGGTAGCCATGGATTCCTTCGATCGATCGAGCTCTCTGCGTTCGGCGCGGAGCCGGTGTTAGGGGTCGAATTCGGCGTCGATCTCCCGACGTCTGCGGCGGTACGGAATCGCTACCGCCACACCGATTGCCAGTGCGGTCAAACAGGTCAGCGAGCCGATCACCGCGATCCGGCGCGGCCGTGGATCCGGTCCGGGCGGGATCACCGGCGCGGCGATCGCCCGATCGATATCGGCGCCTTCGCTCACCGACTTCTCCGGCAGCTGCGCGGTCAGCGCGGCGAGCGGGTCGATCAGGCCCGCGCCGATCGCGTCGTCGTGGCCGGTGCCCGGCGCCTGCGCGGTCCGCATGATGCGGTCCATCACCTGTCGCGCATCGAGATTCGGGAAGCGCGACCGCACCAGCGCCGCCAGACCGGCCACGTAGGGCGCCGCGAAACTGGTGCCGTCCACCGGACGGATGCCCTCGTCGGTCTGCACGCCGTTCACCAGGCCGACGCCGCCGCCCTTGCTGTCCAGCGAAACGATGTTGCGGCCGATCGCGGCCACCCCGACCCAGGGACCGTGCAACGACAGATCCGACGGCTTGCCGTCCGCGTCCACCGAGCCGACGGCCAGCACGTACGGCGAGAACCACGCGGGGCTGGCCACCGTGCTGACCGCGCCCCAGCCGGAGCCGGAGTTCTGTTTCTGGCAGGGACCGTTGTTCTCGACATTGCCCGCGGCGGCCACCACGACGACGTTGCGGTCGTAGGCGTACTTCACCGAGGCGCCGAGCGAGGAGTCGGCGGTGTCGGATCCGGCTGGGCTGCACGCCACTTCGGAGATGTTGATGACGGTGGCGCCGAGATCGACCGCGCGCACCACGGCCGCGGCCAGGGTGAGCACGCTGCCGTAGCCGTCGGCGCGGATGCTGCCGGGCGGGCGCTCGCCGCCGCGGTCCTTCTTCTCGTAGGCCAGGCTCAGCTGGCGGATGCTGAGGATCTCCGCGTCCGGTGCGACCCCGGTGAACGCGTCGGCCGGACTCGGCTGCGCCGCAATGATTCCGGCGACCAGGGTGCCGTGCCCGTCGCAGTCCACCGTGCCGTCGGTGTCGGAGACGTAGTCGCCGCCCGGTTGCAGCGCGGCCAGGCGTGGATGCCGCTGCACCCCGGTGTCGATGACCGCGACCTTCTGTCCGGCGCCGCGGCTGAACTGCCAGGCCGCGGGCAACTCGAGGACCCGCTGCGAGATCGGCGGCTCGTTCGGCGGTGACCCGGTGAGCTGAGGTTCGGCGCACTGGTCGGCCTGCTGGGTCGGTTCCAGCGGCGCGGGGCGCCCGCTCAACGCCTGCGCGATACCGAGCGCGCCCGGATCGATCGCGGGCGGCGAGATCGCGGAGGCGGGCGGTGCGGGCACGCTCACCAAACCCACCACCGCGACGGCGCCGGCCATCCGCAGCAGACTGCGACGGAAGGCGCTAGGTCCCATCGCTGCCCGCACTCATATGTTCCGCGCCAATGAGTAGACGTTCATGATCCACAGCACCAGCGGGATCAGCGAGATGATCAGCAGGTACTCGAAGATCTCGATCATTCGCCGGGTCACCGGGGTGACCTCGATGTGCGGCCCGATCACGCCGAAGCCGATGGTGCCCGCGGCGAAGGCGACCAGCAGGCCGACCGAGAGCATTTCCAGATCCGCGTCCCCGAGGGCCGCGCCGACGACCAGCGAGACGAACACCAGGCAGCCGCCCGCGATCAGCGTCGCGGCCTGGGTGAGATCGGCGAAGGACCGGCCGCGCAGGCACAGGATGATCCCGGTGACCACGGCCAGCACGATGCCCTGCCAGCGGTCCGAGCCCAACGGGTCGGCCGCGCCGAACGCGCCGATCACCGCGCTCAACGTGCACGCGATGATCAGGCCGGACTGGTACTGGTTGGCCGCCCTGGCCCGCTCGCCGAGGCCGGACGCGGACGGCAGCGCGGTGGCGCCGATCGCGCCGATGCCCTCGATGGTCGGGCGCTGTTCGTGATCGGCCGGGTCGATCGCGGCGCCCGCGGTCGGCACCGGCGGGATCGGCAACCGGGCCAGCCCGGCCGCCAGCCGCGGCACCAGCGACAGCATCGCGATGCCGACCACCACGAGGCCGCCGCCCACCTTCGGCAGGCCGGGATGCCAGGCCAGATACACCGCGGCAGTGATACCCCCGACGACGCTGAGCGCACCCGCGGCGGAGAACAGCGTTGCCCCGGTACCGATGACCCGATACCCGAGCACGGCCGCCACCAGCGTCACCGAACAACCGAGCAGCAGATGCGCGCTGCCCAGCTCGCCGGGCACGAACAGCGCGGCACCGCCGAACAGCAGCAACAGGCCGTCCAGCGACAGCCAGGTGGCCGTGACCTGGTCGAGGTATCGGCGGGCCGCGAAGCCGGCGGCGACGAACGCGCCGATGCCCACGGCCGAGAGCACGAACGCGGGCGCGAGCGGATCGCCGTGCCCGCGCGAGATGACCAGCAGCGCAAGCGCGGCAAGCACGGTCAGCACGCCGGCGACCAGGCCCATCCAGCGCGCGGAGTTGCCGGTCCAGCTGCGGAATTCCTCGGCGGTGAGCCGGGAGACCGCGTCGATCACGTCGTCGAAGAGCGCGGGCGATTCCTTCGCGGTCACCGAACGCAGCACGAGCAGCTCGCCGTCGTGCACGTCGGCGTCGTTGAGCGTGCGGCTCGGCGCGAACGCCTCCTGGCCGACCCGGGCCAGCGTCCAATGCTGGGCCTGCAACGGCACCGCGTCGTCCTCGGCGTCGAGCTGGTCGGGATTGCGGGATTCGATCAGAGCCACCAGGTCGCCGATGAAGCCGGCGATCGGCACGGTTGCGGGCAGCCCGACATCGAGCTGAGTGTTGCCGCCGATGACGGAAACCCGACTCAACTCCGGTTCAGCGGCGCGTGTGCCACTGGTAGGTGACTCGATCAACGACCCCGGACCCCCGGCCTCTCCACTGACGATTGTTCACGCCCCGACTGCACTGGGTGGAACGTCTTCTGAGTGAACGACTTCGACACCAGTAAGACTCTCACCTAGACAACGCTTGCGTTGCAACCTCCCGGCAGCTGAACCTAATGTAACGGACAGACCAGGCACTGCGCGATCGGTAGTCTGGGGGGCATAAAGAACTCATCCGCTACTACGAACGAAGACTTCGGGGTCCGACAGCCATGACCGGCAATCGCCAAGCACAACGAGCCTTCGACGCCGGAATTCTGTCGCTGGGATTGTCCATCGAGGGCCAGGAATCCGCGCGCGACCTCGAGTACGCGAAGCTCGCCTTCCAGCGCGCCACCGAGTGGGATCCGACGATGTGCGACGCCTGGCTCGGCCGCGCCGCCGCCGGTGAGCTCACCAAGGACGTCTTGTTCAACATGCACAAGACCAGCGCGAGCACGCTCTACCGGGAGCAGCGCAGGCTCGGCCTGCAGCCGCGCGACCTGGCCGGCCGCTTCCTGCCCGGCCTCTATATCGATTACCCGCTCGCCAGCTACACCGAGATCTGGCTCGCCTGGGCCGCGCAACTCATCGCGGACAAGGAGTACGACGAGGCCGAGCGGGTGCTCAACGAACTCGATACGCACCGCAGGTCCCAGCTGAGCGACCCGGATCGCGAGATCGACAAGCGCATCTGCGCCTACGTCCGCGGCGTCCTGCATTACAACACCCAGCGCTGGCCCGACGTGATGACGGTGCTGGCCGGTTCGGCCGAGTGGGACGACCCGTACCTCGCGGCCGGGGCGAACGTCATGGTCGGCACCGCGTGCGCGCAGCTCGGGCTGTTCGGTGAGGCGATCCGCCGGATGGAGCAGGCCGAGGCCGGCCCGATCCCGGCCGCGCGGTCGACCGCCATGTTCTGCCGCGGCCTGTGCCTGCGCGAATCCGGCAACGAGGAAGTGGCGCAGGGCCTGTTCGAGAAGGTGTACTCGCAGGCGCCGGATTTCGAGGCGAACACCGCCGCGATGCGCGACCGCACCTACCGGATCAGCATCACCTCCCGGGAAACGATCGACGCCCGCACCGACAAGTGGGATCCGGCCTCCGCGCCGTCGATGAAGGCGATGGAGCAGGCCGAGACCGAGGACCGGGCCAAGAAGATCCTGGCCGACGCCCGCGCCGAACTGGACTCCCAGATCGGTTTGGCCTCGGTGAAGACCCAGGTGGCCAAGCTGCAGTCGAGCGCGCAGATGGCGAAGATCCGCGCGGAGAAGGGCCTGGCCGCCGGGGCGCGCGGCCAGCACCTCGCGTTCACCGGTCCGCCCGGTACGGGTAAGACCACCATCGCCCGGGTGGTCGCCAAGATCTATTGCGGCGTCGGCATCCTGAAGACCGACAAGGTGGTCGAGGCCAAGCGCGTCGACTTCGTCGCCCAGCACCTCGGCGGCACCGCGGTGAAGTCGGAGGCGCTGATCGACAGCGCGATGGACGGCGTGCTGTTCATCGACGAGGCGTACACGCTGATCCAGACCGGCCTGCAGGGCGGCGACTCGTTCGGCCGGGAGGCCATCGACACGCTGCTGGCCCGGATGGAGAACGACCGCGATCGGCTCGTGGTGATCATCGCCGGTTACGACGGCGAGATCGATCGCCTGCTCGCCGCCAATGACGGTCTGGCATCCCGCTTTTCCAAGCGGGTGCAGTTCCCGTCCTACACCCCCTCCGAGCTCGGCGAGATCGGCAAGGTCATCGCGCACAAGCGGGACTCGGAGCTGTCCGACGACGCGCTGGAACTGCTCGTCCTGGCCTGCACCCAGCTCTACGAGTTGCAGAGCACCGACCAGAGCGGCCAGCCGCGCCGCGGCGTCGACCTGGCGGGCAACGGCCGGTTCATCCGCAACGTCATCGAGGCGGCCGAGGAAGAGCGCGAGTTCCGGCTGGCCAACGACGAGAGCCTGGATCTGGCCAATATCGACGAGTCGATGCTGATGCGGATCGAGGCGCCCGATATGCACACCGCGCTGTCCGGCATCCTCGCGTCGCTGAACGTCCCCTTCACCATCTGACCGACGCGGCCTGCACCATCTGGTGCAGGCCTACCGGAGTGTCAGTGCTCCGGTTCCAGCGGCAGCTGATCGCGCGCGGTGAGCGCTTCCTTCGCGGACAGCGTCGCGCCCGGGACCATCTGACCGATGATCGCCCACGGCGCCAGCCGCGGGGTGTCCCCCAGACCGAGTACCCCTGCGGTCGCCATGTCCGGAATGCCATAGCGCACACCGTTATCCGCGACGTAGAACAGGCTGCCGCGGCGCGGGCTGCCCGGCCCCATACCGGTCACCTGAACGAACTCACCGGTGCCCGGCGGGACGTATACGGCGTCCACCCGGTCGCCGGTCCCGTCGGCGGTGGCCAGCGCGACCGTCTTCGCCGATTCCGCGATCGGCACGCGCACACCGGCGAGCAGGGTCACCGAGGCGCGCTCGGCGGGCCCGTCGCCCGCGTCGACCTTGCGATTGGCCGGCGCCGTGCCCGGCGTCTTGGACCAGGCCACGCAGGTGACCGGGGCGTCCTCGGCGTTCAGGATCTTCGGGGTCTCGACCGGAAAGTCGTTGACCGGCAACGCATCATGCACCACCCGCACCCGATCGAGCACGTCCGGCGGCATGATCGGGATGTCGCTCATTCCGTGCGAATCGGCGAACCGGATCACCTGCGCGGTGAACGGGCTCACCGGCTGCAGCGCGTCGGCGAGCACGGCGTACAGCTCGGGCTTGCCGTCGCCGACGTCGCGGATGGAGATGACACCGCCGACCGGGATCTTCGACAGCGGGCCCGGGCCGGGCTGGCCTGCCTGCGGGATCTGCGGCGCGACCAGCGGCGGGACTTCCGTTGTCGCGCCGAGCATTCCGGTGCCGATCGGCCGCGGCCGGTGCGTGGTCAGTTGCAGCGCGCGCTGCAGCACCGAGTTGCCCGGATCGACCTCGGCCCGCTTGCCGTCGTAGACCAGGTAGGTCTTGTCGCTGCGCTTCACCAGCAGCGCCTCGTCCTTGCCGACCGTGCGGGTGCGCTCGCCGAGGGCCGGACGGCCCGCGATGACCGTCGTGGTGCCGCCGGTGGCCGAGGCCGCGCTGCCGCCCTGCGAGAGCGCGATCGTCTCGCACAGCGCCCATTCCGAGCGGGACCCCTGCCCCGACCCCGGCAGCGCGCTCGGCGCACCGGGGATGCCGACCATCGGTCCGCGCGGCATGCTGTTCAGCTTGCTGTCCTTCACCGCGTTCGGCTCGGCATTGCTGCCGGTGATCAGGCGCGCGGAGGCCAGGTTCAGCACCGGGTGCAGCGTCTTGTTGCCGTCCTCGGACTGCACGACGACGTAGAGCGCACCGCTCTGCTTGCCCGAGACGATCAATGAGTCGCCGATCGCACCCTGCGGGCGCAGGAAGCTCAGGATGGCCGCACCGGCGATCACCAGGATGCCGAGCACCAGGCCGACCAGCAGCGAACGCACCTGGGACCGCATGGGATCGTGCAGCATTCGCACGTCACGCCGTACCAATGCGTGATCGAGTCGGCGCAACAGGAATCGGTACCCGTTGACCTGGGCTCGGGTAGTCAGCTGTGCCGGCACTAGGTCTCCATTGAACTGTCGAGAACCATCTTCATCGACACGGTACCGTAATTCCAGGACGGCCCTGAACCGATGAATTCATGGTCTTTCGGCGGTGGCCGTACGGGTGGCAGACAGGGACAACGCGGTGACGACAACGATGAACGAGACCAGGCCCGACGGGGAGACCGAACCGGAGAGCAGCGGCGCGCCGACGCAGGCCGCCGACCGGGCCTCGGCCTACGACACCCTGCGCGACCCCGAGTTCTGGCTGTTCCGGATCTATCCGCTGCGGGTGCTCGTGCCGGTGGTGGTGCTGGCCGCCGCGGTCGCCTGGATCGTGCTCGCCACAACGCATTCGCTGTGGGGCGCGATCGGCGGCGGCATCGGTTTCGCGGTGATCTTCCTGCTGCCGATTCGCGGCCGCACCCCGGCCGCCCGGATCGGCGGCGCGCTGGCCCGGCGGCGCAGCGGGCTGCGTCCCGCCGACCATCTGACCCAGGCGCCCGCCTTCGACGTGCCGTTCAGCGAGGGCGGCGGTTACGGGGTGCGCTGGGACGGCGAACTGCTGCTCACCATGCTGCGCATCGATCCGCCGCCGGACACGCTGACGCTGCTGCGCCGCGGTTCGCTGAGCACCGATCAGCTGCTCCCGCTCACCGAGATCGCCCGCTGCCTGGACCAATTCGACCTCACGCTGGCCGGGGTCGATCTGGTGAGCACCGGCGCGCGCACCGCGGGCACCGGCATGATCTCGCACCTCTACGACAGCATCCTCGGCCCGCTGCCCGCGATCGCGCACCGCACCCTCTGGCTGGTGCTGCGGCTGGACCCGCTGGCCAATGCCGAGGCGGTGGACAAGCGCGGTGGCGGCGGCACCGGCGCGCTGCGCACCGCG
Source organism: Nocardia sp. NPDC051756 (assembly GCF_040681495.1). Classification (NCBI taxonomy): domain Bacteria; kingdom Bacillati; phylum Actinomycetota; class Actinomycetes; order Mycobacteriales; family Nocardiaceae; genus Nocardia; species Nocardia sp. NPDC051756. The sequence goes on from NZ_JBFAYV010000017.1 coordinate 75,261, forward strand.
ATGATCGCCACCCGCCGGGTGGCGAACCGGCTCGCCGCCCACGACATCGCCACCTCGGTGCTGACCGCTGCCGAAATGAACACCGCGGTCCGCGAACTCACGCACGGCTTCGAGGTCGATCAGCTCGCCGAATCGCCGCAGTCGCTGGAGTATCAGGGCCGCTACCTGACCCACTACCAGATCGGCGCGGACCTGATCGGCCCGCGCGGGCTGGCCGATATCTGGACGGTGCAGAGCCTGTCCACCACGGTGACGCTGCGGCTGCGCCCGGGCGCGCACCGGCACGACACGCGCGCCGACCATGCGGGCACCGTCGTGCTCAACGCGGTGGTCCGGTTCGACACCACCTTCGAGCCGGAGGAGCCGCCGCTGCCCGGCCTGCGCGAGCTGCCGGGCAATCAGCTGCGAATCCTGTTGGACACCTTGCCGATCGGCGCCGCCGGACGCTGGGGCGCGGACACCGGATACCGCGGCACGCTCACCGCGCTCACCGACATCGCGGTGCCCACCGCGGGCTGCGGCCAGTTGATCGGCGCCGACGAGATCGGCCAGGGCATCGCGGTGCCGCTGGTCGGCGAGGGCACCCGGCACCTGGAGGTCATCGGCAACCTGGACCTGGCCCAGCAGGTGATCCTGCGCGCGACCGCGCTCGGCGCGCACGCCATCGTGCACACCGCCCGGCCCGACGCATGGCACACCATGGTGACCAATCTCGATGCGCCGCACGTGCTTTCGATCGCGCCGCGGTCGGCGGGCGCCAGCTATCACGCGCCGTCGGCGCCGCCGTTGCCTGCCGCGCCCTATCCGAGCACCACAGTCGTGGTGTTCGACGGGATCGCCCCGACCACGCACGCGGGCGGCGCGACCATCGTGCATGTGCGCACGCCGGATCAGCCACCGAGCGCGATCGATGCCGACGTCACGCTGACCCAGGATCCGGACGCGCCGAACCGGATCACCGTGCGCACCGCGACCGCCAGCGCGACCGTGTTCATGGTGACCACGCCGGACGAGATGCACTACATCGGCGAATCGCTCGCCGCGCGCTGATCCCGCGGTGCCGCCGTTCGCGCGGTATCAGGCCCGGAAAACCGAAACGGCCGAACGGAACTGGATGTTCCGGTCGGCCGTCAGGTGACGGACATGTCAGAAAGCGGCGAAACCGTCGCCGACCTTGCCATCGGCCTCGAGCGCGCGCTGCAGCGCGTTCTCCACCTGGGCGCCGAGGGCATCCAGCTTCTGCAGCGTGTCCTCGAGGCCCTGGGTCAGGTTCTTGTGCGCGCCGTCGAAGCCCTGCGACGCGTTCTCACCGGTCAGGTTGTCGTGGAACGCCTTGGCGGCGTCGTTGAGCGAGTCGATCTCGCCCTTCATCTTGCCGCCGTGCGTCTGCAGGTCGCTGTAGAGCTCGTTCATGGCAGCGGGATCGTAAAGGATGGTCATTCGTCAATTCCTTCGAACGATGGGTTCGGAAAACAGAGTGGAGCAGGCGCCGATCAGGCCTGGTCCATGGCCTGCAGGGTCGACTTGCCGTTGTTGACGGCTTCGGTGAACTGGTCGAGGCGCTTGTTCAGGTCTTCGGCCTCGTCGTGCCAGTCGCCGGCCACCTGAACGAACTTGTCGGACGCGTCGCCCTTCCAGCCCTTCAGCACATCCTGCGCGGCCTGGTCGATTTCCTTGACCGAGGTGCGGAGGTTGTTGATCGCGGTCTCGAGATCGCCGACGACCTTCTGGACGCCGCCGGCCTCGACACCAACAGCCTTGCTCGAGCCACCGAGTGAGGTGAGGGACATTTGTTTGACCTTTCGTCATATTTGAAGATCGTTCTCAGACAAACGATCTCGTCGAACTACAAGACAACCGAAGTTGCCACCCAGGAATTACTGCGGCAGCCACCTCCCCCCGGGCAGCCCCTCGATCAACGTGGCGACTGCTTGCGCAACCCGGTGGTCGGTACCCGGCGTGACCGTGGACCAGACCTGCTGATCCGGGGAAACCGTCGGCGCGGCGACGATCCGCCCGCGGGCGGTGTCGTACACGGCAACGGCACCCGGTGCTCGGGTGGTCACGCCATCCTCATGGGCGCACGCCACGATCTCGGCGTATGCGTGCGTCGCACCGAAGGCGAGCCCCAATTTCGTGGCGTCGCGTTCGGTGGCACCCAGGGCATAGAGAGCGTCGGTGAGCTCGCTCGGCGTGGCGGCGGCGTTCAGCCGCTCGGCCAGCTCCGCGGCGGGGACGCTGAATTGGGGGATCTCGGCGGGCGGGCACGGGTCCATCGCGGCGAGCAGCGGGCGCACCAGATCGGTCGCCGATCCGTCGGTCCACAGCTGTCGCACCTCGAAGGTGTCGCCGGTGCGCACCGCGAGCGCGTGCGCGTGTCCGCGCCGCACCACGCAGACCCGCCGGGTGCCATGCTCGGTGAAGATGCGGGCGGCCAGTTCCTGCTCCGGCAGCGCCAGCGTGAACAACGTCTCGGCCAGGTCGGGAACCACCTCGCCGTCCGCGTCGATCAGGCCGTCACCGATCAGGCCGGCCACCGCGTGTTCCTGTGCCCGCTGCCATTCCTCGAACGAATCCTGTTGCGGCCCTACCGATAGCGCCAGCGGCAGGGTCTGCACCCCGGCCCGGTCGGCGACGGCCAGCAGCGCGTCGTTGCTCAGTGTGGTCACGGCGCACCGCCGGTTTCGGTCCGGGTCTCGGTGGGCGCCTTGGTCACCGACTCGGTGCCGCCGAGAACGGCAGGGGCGGCTTGGATTTCGCCTTCGAGCCCGATCTGGTCGGCCTCGCCCGCCAGGCTGGCGCGCGGGAACCGAGCCGAATCCTGGCCGCCGCCACCCGCGCCACCCATCGCACCGGGGGCCACCGGCGCGGACTGGCCGGTCGCGCCGGTCGTGCTGACCTGGGTGGATTTGGTCGTGGGCTCGGTGGTGGTCGTGGATTGCGAGTACACCGGCGCGCGGTAGGAGGACAGTGCCCGCGGCGGCAAGGTCGGCATCGCGATCGAACCGATCGGCATCCCGCCGAAGCCCGGCATGGCCTTCGGAGCGGCGGCTGCGGCGGTCGCCGCCTGTTCCGCGGCCAGCGCCTGCTCCGGCGCGATCTTCGGCGGCTCTTGATGCTGCCACGGCGTGGCCAGCGGTTCAGCGGCCGTCTCGTAACTCCGCATCACCCGCGACGCAACGGCTTTCGCCACATCGGCGTCCGCGTCGTTGTCCGCCGCGACCGCGCGGATCGGGGCGCCGAGCATGGCGCCCATGCTTTCCAGCATGGCCTGCACCTGCTGGATCTGCTGGATGTCCGCGGTGTTCGGCATGGTCAGCTTGGCCACCTCGTACGCGGCGACCTGGGCCTGCAGGCGGGTCGCGTTCGCGGTCGCGGTGCCGGCCGCGTCGACCAGCCAATCCCGCAGCGTGGTCACCTTTTCCATGACCTCGTTGCTGCGCCCGGACTGCCACGCGGTGCGCAGCGAAGCAAGGACCCGCTCGTATTCGAGCACCGCCGCACCGAAAACCGTGGCGAGCCGCGCCCATTCGGCGGCTGCCTCGGCCATCGGCACAGAGCCCGGCCCCGTGGTGAGGTCTCGCGCGAGCCGCTCCGGCGGCCGAGCTTCCCACACCACGCCGGTAAACCCTGGCTTCGGTGGTTCGATCATTGCTGCGCTGTGCCTTTCCAAGACAGGCCTTTCCCCGGACCGTGCCTCAGGCGGACCTGCCGCCTGCCGCGTCGAAGTCCGCGACGCTGTCACTTTCCATCTGGCTGAACTCGTTGGTGTGCAACCGCAACGTGGCCGCCAGCTTTCGCATCTCGGTCACGCTGGCCTGGGCGCTCGCCAAGTACGAGGTCGCGACCTCGTTCCCGGTCTGCGCGGCCCGGCCGGAGACTTCGTCCGCCCCCGCCGGCTGAATCGTCAATGCCTGCTCCGCGGCCTGCAGGTCCGCCGCCAGCCGGTCGGCGAGCACATCGAGTCCGCTCGATGCCTCCCCGGCCGCGGCCGCGTCGAACTGGAAGCTCGCGAATGCGCCATCACTACTCATGAGACCCTCCTCAAAGTCAGAGCGTGAGTTCTTTATCCGGCGGGGGTTCCGACGTGGTGTCGGCCGCGCCGACCACCGGCAACGAGACCCCTTCGATCCGGCCGACCACTTCGTCGCCGTGCTGGCTGGTCACCATCTGACCGCGCAGCGAGTCGGTGCTGGACGCGCCGTCGCGGGCCAGTCCGGCCGCACCCGCGGCGCCGGACATCGGCATGCCCATGCCGCCCGCGCCGGTCCCGCCGGTCGACATCGCCGCTGTAGTAGCGGGACTCGACCCGGCGCCGCTCAACCCGGTGAGCGAGCCCATCGAGCCGCTGGCGACGCGCGTGCCCTGCCACGGGTTCAGTGGTGCGTTGGTCGCGGCCACGCCGGGGCCGGGGCCGAAGGCGCCAGGGCCGGAGCCGATGCTGCCCTTCGCGGACACTTCCGCGGCCTTGGCCTTCTCCTCGTCGGAAAGTCCTTCGCCGGTATGGGTTTTCGGGTCGACGACCGGCTTCGGCGCGCTGAGCGCCGAACTCGCCTGGGCGAGTTGACCGAGCGACTGTGCCGCCGTGGTCGCGGTGCTGATCAGCGGCGTCACCATGCTCATCAGCTGACTGAGCTGATCGGCGCCACCCGCACCCGCGACGCCCTTGGGCGCGTTGGTGATCGGGACCTTGGTCCCGGTCGAGGTCATGGAGGCGCTGTGACCGAGCAGTTCGCCCTTGGTCTTGACCGTGATGCCGAGCGCCTCGGCCATCGACTCGACCGCCGAGGCGGCCAGAAACACCTGTCCCGCAGGGGTTGCCGCGTACAGCGGGGCCAGCGCGAGGGTGGCGGAGAACTTCGCCACCACCGCGGACATCAGCCCGGCACCGGTGAAGACGCTGCCCGCCGCGTTGGTGAGCACTGCCTTCTCCTGGGTGCTCTGCGCCTCCAGCTTGCCTGCGTCGGTCGCGGCCTCGCCGGCCTTCTTCGACGCTTCCATCGCCGCCATGCCCTGCCAGACCGACATCGCGGTCTGGATCGCGGAGGTGCCGATCTGCATCACCGTCTGCATGACGGTCGAGATGCCGGACAGTAGTTGGGTCGGGTCGACCGGCGGTGCCGGGGCCGCCGCGTTCTGCGTGCCGTCGGCATTCGCCGGGGCGGGGGCCGGGGCAGGCGGTGCGCCCAGCTTTCCGCTGCCGAACGCGGACGCCAGGTCGGTCAGCGGCCGCATCAGCGCGGTGAGATCCAGCGGCGGCAGCGGCGGCATCTCCGGCATGTGGATGAACGAGGGCATCTCGGGCATGTTCGGCAGGCCCATGCTGTGCAGGATGTCGTTCACCGGCTGGTCGAGCATCGGAGCTAACGCACTGCCACGCAACAGATCCAGCACAGTTGGATCCAACGGCTCCGCCCCCGGCGGTGGGATTGCCCCGGGGATGGTCATGACTTCGAGTTGACCGATCCGATAGCCGCGCCGGACGCGCTGTCGGTGACCTCGTAGGTGCTGGCGGCCTCGTGCGCGGTCAGCGCGGTGCCCGCGTGCACCGCGGCCAGCTCGGCCACCGAGCTCAGATGGTTCGCCTGCGCGAACGCGAACGAGGCGAGGAACTCCTGGCCGATCAGGCCGAACACCGGTACGACCGTGCCGATGGTGGCGGCTTGGTCGACCGCACCCGCCGACGCGACGCCCGCGGCCATCGCGGCCGAGGCGGAACCGTAAGCCCGAACCGCATCCGGGACAACTTCAATGTGATTCATGACTGACATCCAATCCCGAAACACCCAGGTGTCTCGTCAAACCCTACCTACCGGACCATGTTTGGCGCTGATCGCGACATAATTTCTAGATCACTGACCCGCGTTTTCCTCGTTGTATGCGGTGACCAGATCCGCGCGTTCGGCGAACGCCCGATAGGCGGCCGCGCGTGCGGTATCGATCAGTGTCTGCTCGAAGTCGGTCGGCGAGAGCTTGGCGATCGCGCCGCTGAGGCTCAACCCGACCAGCGCGCCGTTGCCGTCCACCGACGCGGTGACCGCCCCGTCCTCGGAGGTCTCGGTCACCAGGATCCCCGTGGTCGCGTCGTTGAGATCGCGCAGCCGGTACATCTGTTGCTGCACCCGCGCGATCAACTCGTCCATCGTGTCGACCATGACTACCTCCCGAATTCTCGTCCTGGTCAGACTGATCGAAGCCAGCTCTGCGGCTCGGTCTCGTACTCCTGCTCCTCGATGATCTCTTGTCTGGCGACTTCCTGCTCGGTGGGCAGTCCCGTCATCGCCAACATCTCGGAGGTGAAGCCGGCCTCGCGTAGCTGCGTCCGGCGGGCCAGCCCGGCCCGGTTCGCCGATTGCTTGCACAGCCGCAGGATCTCGGCCGCCAGCGCCGCCGGATCACGCCGCAATTGATCCTGGTCGAGCTTGATGCCCAACGGCAGGCCCTGTTCGGTGGTACGCACGGCGATCGAGCCGGTCAGCGAGGTCACGACGAATTCCGTCGGAAACTCCTGTCCCGCATCGTCTTTAAGTTCCGTCATAGCCGCCCGCTCTCCGAACATGGGATCAATAACAGCGTCTCACGCATGTCAACTCCTTAACAACTCCTTATGCACGATCATCATGGCTGGTTGATATTCCAGGTTTTCGCCGATCAGGCCCATAAGAATGGTGTCCGTCGACGTACTGATCGTTTGATATCGGTTGCCAGTGAAGCCATTCGGATCGTCGGCGTGCGACGTGGGATTCTTGATCCATTGCTCGATGCCGAAACCGGCTTTGCCGCCGTCGTCGGCGCGCTTGTCCGCCGCGCCGAAAGGCTCGTCGAGACCGTTCGTCGCCAGCGTGGCGAAATGAGCGAGGTCGCCAACCGGTGGACCCGGTCGTTCCCCCCGCGCCTGATCACTCATCCGCTACTGGCCCTCCTCGTAGCTGCGACGGTGCTGACGCGGTGTGCGCACGGTCAGCATCGCAGCCAGTTCTAACAGCGTGCCAATTCTATGGGTACTAGCGTCCCGCTCGCATGTACAGACCCGAATCTTGGTGGCAAGCACGGCTTGAACATATCCTGACCAGCGGCGGTGAACTATTCGCGGCAATCTCAGAAGTAGCGGAGGTAGGCGGCCCGAAAGGCCTCGTCACGCAGGTCGTAGTCGATCGGCAGGTAGTCGTTGGCGCGGACGTGCTGGACGAATTCGTCCGGGATGGCCAGCAGCCTCCATCACGTCGAAGACCTCGGGGCCTTTGCGCAGGTAGTCGAGGATCCGATCCCGGTCGGCGAGCTGCTCACTTCTTCCTCGTATTGCGTTCATTATGTTCACAGCCGATGGTCAATGGAAGACAGTGGCGCATTGACGCGGATCGGCCATTACATCGCGGACGATTAAACCGAGGTCGGTCCCACCACCGTTGAGCGGGTACGGAAAGTCGACGACCGGCTGACCGTCGACATGCACCCGGAATCGCGCGTGCCGTTGATCGACATGCTCCCAGCCGACGCCGACGGTGGGTGCGTCGAGGTCGAATTCATTCGATCCGAGACGCAGCGTCAGCCGGCCTTCCTTGCGGTAGAACACGGCGAGCACATCACCGAAGTAGCCGAGCACGCCACCGACCGGGCCGGTGGCGGCCGGGATCGCCCGCAGGGACCCGCTGTCCGGATCGAACGACGCCCAGCGGCCGCCGTCGAGCGGCTGGATGACGACTTCGCTACTGCGCGAATCGTTCTCACCGTTCCAGCGGCGCCGGTCGCCGTTGCGCGAGCCCGCACCGTTGGCCGCTGCGCCGCCCATCGGCGGCATCACCGGTGGCGGCGGCAGCATCGGCTGCTGCTGATCGCCGACCGGTGCCCCGTTGAACTGCCCGGGGTTCGGCAGGTGTCCGTTCTGGCCGTTCTGGCCGGGGAAGCCGGGCTGTCCTGGGAGTGAAGACTGACCCGGGAGTGAGGTCGACCCAGGCTCTCCGGGGTACGGGGGTAGCGCCTGCGGTGGGTACGACGGCAGGCCGGACTGGCCGGGTGTCTGGGTAGGCGACGGATCCGGTGATGTGGGTGGGGTTGTCGGCGGTGTAGTTGGTGGGGTCGTCGGCGGGGTGGTTGGTGGGGTCGTCGGCGGCGTCGTGGGCGGAGTTGTCGGCGGCGTCGTCGGTGGCGTCGTCGGCGGCGTCGTGGGTGGCGTCGTCGGCGGAGTTGTGGGTGGCGTCGTCGGCGGAGTTGTCGGCGGCGTCGTAGGTGGCGTCGTCGGCGGTGTAGTTGGCGGCGTCGTCGGCCGGGTCGTCGGCGTGGTCGGCGGCCTCGGCGTGTGCGGCCGAGTCGGCGGTACCGGATTCCGTGGCGGAACCGGCGGATGCGTGGTCACCGGAGGGTGCGGGGGCACCGGCGGATGCGGAGGTTGCGGCGGCTCCGGCTTCTCCGGGAGTTCCGCCTCCGGTACATGGATATGGAGAGGGGGTCCCACCTCGGGCGGGAACTCGAACTCGTACTCGTGCGGCGGATGCGGTATGTGCGAACGGAACATCGGCGCCTGCGGCTCACCGCCGCGGAATCGATCGTCCCCACCGTCGTCGTTCCCGTTGTCCGAGCCGCGATCACGATTCGAGCCGCCGTCGATGGTGCCGCTATCCGACCCTGAATCGTCGTCGCCTGCGGAATCATCCCGGTCGGATTCCCGAGCCCGATCACGCGCGGACATCGAATCACCCGGCAGCTCAGCGGGATCGGTATCGTCGCCCGTGCGCTCGCGTTCCGCCACGGCGTCCGGATCGACCGGCTGCTCCCGATCGGAACCGTCGGCGTCGTTATCGCGATCCGGAGTCGAGCCCGGGTCGACCTCTTGCTCAGCCGGATCGGTGACTTCGTGGTCACCGAAGCGATCCGGGACCGGCCGGGTGCGCGTCGAATTGCCCTGCGGTTCGTGCTGGTTCGTGTTCTCCGTAGCCGGACGGGTCCGGTCGCCAGCACCGGGATCGAGCGAACGCAGCGCTTCGGCCTGGGTTTCGGCGCGACCCAACTCCGCCTCGATGCGTCCGACTTCCGCTTCGGCGACCAAGTAGTCCTTGGCCGCGCGCTCGAGTTCGGCGACCTGGTCCAGCCGGGCCTGCTGCTGGGTGACGTCCAGGGTCCGCGTCCGCAAATCCGCTGCGCGCGCTTCGATTTCCCGTTCGGAGCGCAGCTCGTGCGGTTCGATCGTCATGGACAAACCCTCGGCGGCCGCGGCACGCGCCGCTTCGGCGCGATCGAGCCGATCCTGAGCCTGCACCAGATCCAGTTCGAGGCGCTCGCGAAGTTCCTCGACCTCGCGCCGGGCCTCGGCGTCGACGTCGGGTTGCGTCGCTTCGTCGGGCTGGGTCGCCGGATCACGTTGCGTCGCACCATCGGGCTCCGCGACCGGGCCGGGCAGTTCAGGCTGCTGCCCGTTGCGGACCAGCGCGCGAGCTTGCTCGAGCGCGGTGTCGTGGCGTTCGATGTTCTGCTCACGCAACCGCACCTGTTCGGCGGCGTCCTCGAAATCGCGGAAGGCCTGCGACAGTTCGTCCACCCGGCGCTGCCCCGCCGGATCCGGCTGCTGCGCGCGCAGCTCGGCCAGCCGGGTCTCGACCGGCTCGGTGCCGCCGAACAGCCACGCCGGATCGATCCCCATGCCCTGCTCCAGCGCGAGCAGCGCGTCGGTGCGCGCGTCCAAAGTAGCTCGCGCCTCGGACAATTCGAGCTGATAGCGATCGCGCGGCAGGAACGGCGTCGATTCCGGCAGCGGCGCGGCGGCGTAGGGAATGCCCGCCCGCCAATCGGTCAGCGGCGGCCGGTCCGCGTCCCAGTGGAAGCCGAGACCGACCGCGTGCGTGTTCGCGTCGTGCCAGGTCTTGTTCCGGTTCTCGGGGTCGCGCAGGAACTCCGATTCGGCCAGCGCGTCGTAGAGCATCACGATGTCCTGCTTCAGCGGCCGGCCTGCCACGAGGCGGTTGATCGCCTCGGCGACGTCGGCCAGCTGATCCATCCGCTGCCGCACCAATCGTCCGGTGGGATCGGCGTAATCGGTGACCAGGTGCTCGTCGTTCATGAAGTGATCGAGGACCTGCTGGATCTGCTCGCGGGTGAAGCGTGGCGGCGGCAGGGCGCTGTCGGCGGTGGCGTCGTGCCACATGTGCGGCGCCAGCTCCGCGGCCATCCGATTGAGCCGTTCCTCGGTGACGCGGCCGTTGTTCTGCTGTTCCAGCAGCAGGGTCTGGATGTCGGCGATGGTGTCGCGCACCGCGATTCGATCATTGCTGTCGAACATGCCGAGCGTGCGGTCGGCCAGCTCATCGATCTGCCGGTCGATCCGATCCAGTTGCTCGGTGACGTCGGGCCGGGTCGGGTCGATGCCGCGGTGGGCGTCCACCAGTTCCTTGCGCACCAGGTCGATGAGCTTGCGTGCGGCGACCGACTGCTGATCCTCGCCGAACTGCGCCAACTGGGCGGCGATCGTGTCGGCCAACCGGTCGTCCGCGCGGAACCGGTCGTATTCGGCATCGGCCCAGTCCTGGACCCGCTGCCATTGCGCTACTTCGTGATCGAAGACCTGCTGCAACCACTCGGGGATCTGCACGTGCTCGTCCAGGCGCGAGTGTTCGCTCGCCTCCCAGCCGCGGAACATCGGCTGGATGTTGGTCTCCGGCGGCTTGTGCCAGTCGAATCCGTCCCACACCGTCGCGAACGGCGGCAGCTTCTGCAACCACGGCCGGGCCTTGACCCAGTCGCCGATCGCCGGATGCCGGTGGATCCAGTCTCGGACCGCGGGATGGTCGATCGCCTGGAGCAGGGTGCGGATATCCCGCTGGATGGCATAGAAATCGCCGCCGATGTGGAGGGTGACGATGTCATCCGCCGGTACGCCGCCCTCGAAGTATTCGACCGGCGCGCTCATCGGGTTCATCGGCAGCATGTTCTTCGCGATGTGCCCCGGCGGGATGTCGGCGAACGGGGTGGCCAGGTCGTTGATGTAGTCGGCGAGGCCGGCCCACCAGTCCGGGTTGCCCGGGTCGTATTCGCTCAGGCTGTCGCCACGGCGCAACTTGCCCTCGGCGTCCACATTGACCGACCAATCGGGCCTGCTCGGGTTGACCGTGTGCCAGTCCCCGGCAGCGTCGCGCCAGCGGACCACCAGCATGCCGGGGTCGCCGTTGATCCAGCCGGTCTCGGTGCGCTCCATCGGCGGACCCGGATGGATCACCGACTCCTGTCCGGGCGCGGTCTGCCGGTACTCGATCCGCGGGTGCCGCAACATCGCCTGTGCGACAGCGGAATTCGTGCGGATCGCGTGTTCGAGCGCGGCGTCGTGCAGCGCGTGCGGACGCGCCGGGTCAGGCTGCTGACCGAAGACCACGATCCGGGGGCGATCGCCCTCGATGATGCCGACCCGGTCGGTCGCCATCCGCCCGCCCTCGGTGTCGATGGCGTCGCGCCACTCGACTACCTCGTGCCAGCGCTCGGTGAGCTGGGTCATCCGGTCTTGCAGGCGGGTCATCGCGGTGTCGGCCCGGATGACGTCGGTCGCGGCCGACTCGAGCTCGTCGAGCATGGCCGGCCGGTGCGGATCGGTGCCGTCGTCGAGCTGCCGCTGTTGCCGCATCGTCTCGGCCAGTCGCTGGGGTTGCGGGCCGAGATCGGACAGCGGAATATGCAGTCGCTCCGCCAGATCCTCCAGGACCGCGCGCCGGCGCTTGCTGTCCTGGAAGATCGCCGCCTGCTGGTTGGCCAGCCGATCCAGTGCGGTGACCACGTCCGCGGACAGCGGCCGGTCCCGGTTCACGTTCTCGCCGTGCAGCACCTGCAACCTGGCGTCGATCCGGTCGACGGCCGTGTCGAGCAGATTGAACGCCTCGACGGCCTGGATCAGTTTGCGAATGGATCGTTCGCGCAGCTGACGCTCGGGTCCGGCCACCGGCTCGTGCACGACCCTGGCGGGGTTGTCCAGGTTGGCGGGCACCCGCACCGACCGGCTCCGGGCTTCCCGGTGCAGCTCCATCACCCGCTGGGCGAACGCGTCACCGGTCAGGTCGGGCACATCGAGTCGCGTGGCGATGGCATCCCGCACCGCACGAGCAGCTTCGCGCTCGCGCGCCAGCTCGCCCCGTTCCTCGAGCAGGCGGTCGTATTCGGCCTCCCGGGTTTCCGCCGGACCGGTCAGCTCGTCCATTCGGGCGATCTCGGCGGTCAACCGGTGGATCGTCGCCTCGGTCTCGGGCACCCGGTTGGACAACCGCTCCAGTTCCTTGACCCGCAGCAGGTCGTGCGGTTGCCACTCCTGCCCGTCGGGTCGGCGGTGGTTCAACTCGCGCAGTGTGTCGGCGAGGTCGTCGCCCGGGCGCAGCGCCGACCAATTTTCGGCCGGGTCGACGCCGAGCAGCTCGGCCAGTTCGTTGCGGCGGCGGGTCGCGGCGTCGAGGTCGCGGACGGCGAGGTCGCGCGCTTCGACCAGTTCGGCGCGGCGTTCGGCGTTGTCCGCCAGGTGCGCCGGGTTCGGCTGCGGGGCGTCCTCGGTTCTGGTTGCGCCGCTTCCGTTTTCGGGGGTGCCGGGCCGCTCGGGAGCACCCGGGTGTGGCCGTCCGGCGTCGCCCGGATCGCCGGGAGCCTCGGATCGGGGCGCAGCGCTGTCCGGGCGCACGTTCTGCTCGAGCATCGTCAACCGGTCGAGCACCGACTGGTGCCAGTCGGGGTGATCGGCGAATTCCGGTGCGAGCGCTTCGATCCGGCCGCGGATCTCGGCCAGGTCGGCCGCGCTCAAATCATGCTGACGCCACTGCAATTGGCCGTCGGGGCCCACCTCGAGGAAGTGATGGGCGAAACCACTGGTGGTTTCGGCGTTCGGGCGCTGCCCGCCGCCGAACGCGAGGCTGTGGTCGATGCCGCTGATCACGCCGTCCCGCGTGACCAGCCAGTTCGTCATGCCGCGGTCCGGCATCCGAATCAGCGTGTCCAGCAGGCCGAGCCGGACACCGGCCGGGGTGTTGGTCAGCCCGGTCTCCTGCGGGCTCCACGCGCCGGGATGCCGGCCGCCCGCCCAGTCGCCGGGCATGAGCTGCATGTAGACCACGTGGTCGCCGGCCCGCACGACATGCGGCACGTTCGCACCGACGGCGTGACCGATCTGTGCCGCATGCACTTCCGCGTCGGCGTGCTGAATATTGCCGAGCGTCTTGCGGATCAGCTGCGTGCCGTCCTCGAGGGTGATCCGCGTCGCCTCGTCGCTGATCCGCTCGAAGTGGATAGGCTCACCGGACGCCAACGCGGCCTCTACCCGAGCCACCGCCTGCGCGAGCGCCGCAGCCTCGGGATCGGTTTCAGTCGGCTCCTGGACCGGGCCGCCCTCCGGCGGACGATGGCCGTCGCTGGAATCACCGTCGCCGGGATCACCTTCCTGCGGCGGCGCCGGCGGTTGCGGCGGCTTCTTTCCACCGTCGTCGCCGCCGGTCGCCGGCTTGGGCGCCGACTCATCGACGACCGGCTGTTCCGGACGCTGCGGTGCGGCTGGTCGTTTCGGACCGGAGTCACCTGGCTGGGCGGGCCCACCGGACGGTTCGTCCGGCGCGGGCGGATCGCCGTCCGGGCGCACGTTCTGCTCGAGCTTGGTCAACCGGTCGAGCACGGACTGATGCCAGTCCGGATGATCGGCGAACTCCGGTGCCAGCGCCTCGATCCGGCCACGGATCTCGGCCAGCTCCGCCGCGCTCAAATCATGCTGACGCCACTGCAATTGGCCGTCGGGGCCCACCTCGAGGAAGTGATGGGCGAAACCACTGGTGGTCTCGGCATTCGGGCGAATCCCGCCGCCGAACGCGAGGCTGTGATCGATACCGCTGATCACGCCGTCCGGAGTGACCAGCCAGTTCGTCATGCCGCGGTCGGGCATCCGGATCAGCACATCGAGCAGGCCGAGGCGAACGCCGCTCGGTGAGTCGGTCAACCCGGTATCCCGTGGGCTCATCGCGCGGGACTGCTGCGTGTCGGCCCAGTCGCCCGGCATGACCTGCATGTAGATCACGTTGTCGCCGGCCCGCACGATGTGCGGCACGTTCGCGCCGACGGCGTGCCCGACCAGGGACGCGAGCTGTTCCGCGTCGCCGTGCCGAGGGTTGGTGAGCACCTTGCGGATCAGCTGTGTGCCGTCCTCGAAGGTGATCAGCTCCACCCGCTCGGCCCGACGCATCGCGCCCTCGCTGAGCACCTCGACCCGGAACGTCTCGCCGTTGGCCTCCGCGGCCTCGACCCGAGCCACCGCGCGAGCGAGAGCCGCTGCGTCCGAACCGGTTTCGCTCGGATCGCCGGCGGGTTCACCCTGCGGCGGACGGTGGCCGGCGGAACCGCCGTCATCTGGATCGCCGGCCATGGGCGCTGTCGGCGGTTGCGGCGGCTTCTTTCCACCACCGCCACCGTCGGCGGCCGACTGGACGGTCGAATTCTCCGGCGTCTCCTCGGCTTGCACCTCGGCCGGACGCAATTCCCCGGCGGGGTCCGGAACGTTCGGCGGCGCCAGGTCTACGACACTCACCCGGCCCTGATCGTCGACCAGCACCTGCCGGTAGACGACCTCGACACCCTGCTGGTCCAGGTTGGCGCGCAGTTCGGGGCCGATGAGGTGCACCGGTTCGCGGAACGGCGTGGCCACCAACAGCCGCTGGGCATCGCCCGGCAGAACGGCTATCCCGTCCGCATTGGCCAGTGGGCGGCCTTCCGTGGCGAGCAGGTCGCGCGCGGCCACCGTGGCGGCTTCGGTGCGCAGGTGGTTCACCGTCCGGATCGACTCGTGGTACCGGCCGAGCGTCCTGGACACCTCGCCGGTCGCTTGCACGATCTCGCCGTAATGCTGTTGTGCCACACGCAGATCGGCGAAATGCTGCACCATCTCGGCAGACGGGACCTGCTCGCGGTTATTGAGTTCCGCGACCCGCGCCTCTGCGTCGTCGTGCACCGCACGGACTTCCCGCTCCAGGTCGCGGGCATTGAGCCCATCCGCGTTCACCCCGAGCGCACGCGCCATCGTGCGCGCCTGATCGAGCAACCGCGCACCGTTGTCGGCCGCAGCGGTCATCCGATCGACGATCCCGTCGAAATCCACTGCGCGAGCAGACGGTTCGTACGAACGCGGGTCACCCACCGTCGACCACTCACCGGACGGCTCGACCGCGGGCGGACGGTTGCCGACTTCCTCCGCAGGCTTGACCGGCGCGCTCGCGGGCTCGTTCGGCTCTCCGGTCGGCCGTTCCGGCTCGGTCACCGGCCGGTTCGCCTCGGTTGCCGGCTTGCTCGCCTCCCCTGCCGGATTGTCGACTGCGCTCGGTTCCTCAACCGACTTGTTCTGGGCCGCAGCATCATCCGCCGGTGGGGTGCTCTGCATATCCTTCGGCTGCGGGGCCTCGCCGGTGGGCGGCTTCTTCGCGCCGCCGCCATCACTGGGTGCGTCTGGTTCTGGGCGGGTTGCGGCCAGGGGTGGGGCGTCCGGCGGGTCGGTTCGGTGTACCTGGGTGCGGCCGTCTTCGCCGGGGACGAGGCGGTAGACGACGACGTTGTCACGGTTCGGGCCGACCAGCTCATCGAGTTCCGGATGTACCGCGGCGGCCCGGTCGAGCAGCGTCGTCGGGTCTGCCGATTCGCCGCGCAGCACGGCGATCACCTGTGGTGGATCGCCGGGGACAACACCGATCTGCGGCACACCGTCGAGCGGCTCCGCACCGGCCTCGAGCATCGTGTTCTTTCGCAGCTGATCAGCCAGCTGCTGATCCCGCTCGGCCGCGTCGCGCTCGGCGAACCTGTGCCGCTCGAACGCTTCCTCGGCCGCGGCCGGATCCTGCGCCTGCCGAAGCTCTTCCTCAGCTTCGTCCCTGGCCCGCACAGCGTCGGCCTTCACCTGCTCCAGGCGATCGATCTCGTTACTGCGTTGCCGCGCATCGGCTTCGGCGAACCGTTGCTGCTCCGCCAAAGCCTCCGCAGACCGAGCGAGAACCTCCGGCGAGTCAGTCCGGTGCACCTGCGTACGGCCGTCCTCACCGGGAACAAGGCGGTAAGTGGTGACATTGTCGCGGTTCGGGCCGACCAGATCACCAAGCTCCGGATGCTGCGCGACCGCACGATCAATCAACGTGGTCGGATCCGTCAACTCACCGCGCACGACAACGATTGCCTGCGGCGGATCGCCTGGAATGATGCCGATCTGCGGCGCACCGTCCAACGGCTCCGCGCCCGCTTCGAGCATCGTGTTCTTCCGCAGCTGGTCGGTGAGCTGCTGATCCCGCTCAGCCGCATCCCGCACGGCGTACTTGTGCCGCTCGTACGCCTCGTCGGCTTCGGCCGGATCCTGCGCCCGGAGATGTTCCGCTTCGGCCTCGTCCCGAGCCCGGATGGCGTCGGCCTTGGCCTGCTCCAGCCGATCGATCTCGTTACTCCGTTGCCGCGCATCAGCTTCGGCAAACCGCTGCTGCTGCAGGACTTCGTCCGTCACCTGTGTAGGCCGATTCGCCTCGGCCACCGGCTTATTCGCTGCGCTGTCCCCGGTGGGCGCGGGCCTCTCGCCCACCGGCGTGGGAGTTTCGCGCACCGACGCAGGCGCCTCGCCCACCGACGCAGGCCTCTCGCCCACCGACGCGGACGTCTCACGCACCGGCACAGGCGTCTCACGCACCGGCGCGGCCTCATTGACCGGCTCGTTCGGCTTGTTCGCCGGCTTGTCCGCTACCGCCGTCGGCTCTTTGCTCGGCTTGTTTTGTGCCGCAGCATCATCCGCAGCCGGAGTGGTCTGCACCTCGGCCGGCTTCGGCGCCTCGCCAGTCGGTGGCTTCTTCGCGCCGCCGCCATCACTCGGTGCGTCGGGCTCTGGGCGGGGCGCTGCCAAGGGTGGGGCGTCCGGCGGGTCGGTCCGGTGCACCTCTGTGCGGCCGTCTTCGCCGGGGACGAGGCGGTAGGTGGTGACGTTGTCGCGGTTCGGGCCGACCAGATCATCGAGTTCCGGATGTACCGCGGTGGCTCGATCGATCAGCGTGGTCGGATCCGTCTGCTCACCGCGCACCACAACGATCACCTGTGGCGGATGGCCGGGAACGACACCGATCTGTGGCACACCTTCCAGGGGCTCCGCGCCCGCTTCGAGCATCGTGTTCTTGCGCAGCTGATCGGCGAGCTGCTGATCCCGCTCGGCCAGCTCACGCTCGGCATGGTTGCGCTGCTCGTACGCGGCCTCCGCCTCGCCCTGGTCCGCCGCCTCGTCCAGCCGTCTCGCGGCATCGTCTCTGGCCCGCACCGCGTCGGCCTTGGCCTGCTCCAGGCGATCGATCTCGTTACTGCGTTGCCGCGCATCGGCTTCGGCGAACCGCTGCTGCTCCGCCAAAGCCTCCGCAGACCGAGCGAGAACCTCCGGCGAATCGGTCCGGTGCACCTGTGTGCGACCGTCTTCGCCAGGGACGAGGCGATAGGTGGTGACGTTGTCGCGATTCGGTCCGACCAGATCACCAAGCTCAGGATGCTGCGCGATCGCTCGATCGATCAACGTGGTCGGATCCGTCTGCTCACCGCGCACCACGACTATCGCCTGCGGCGGATCACCCGGAATGATGCCGATCTGCGGCGCGCCGTCGAGCGGCTCCGCACCGGCTTCGAGCATGGTGTTTTTTCTGATCTGCTCGGCGAGCTGCTGATCCCGCTCGGCCGCATCCCGTACGGCGTACTTGTGCCGCTCGTACGCCTCGTCGGCTTCGGCCGGATCCTGCGCCCGGAGATGGTCGTTTTCGGCCTCGTCCCGAGCCCGGATAGCGTCAGCTTTGGCCTGCTCGAGCCGATCGATCTCGTTACTCCGTTGCCGCGCATCGGCTTCGGCGAACCGCTGCTGCTGCAACAACTCTTCCGCGGTCGGCCCGGGCGCTTCCGGTTTCGCGTTCGAACCCGCTTCCAGCACGGGCACTTCCGGCTGCTCACCACGGATCGCCGCGCGGGCGCGGTCGAGTTTGCCGTCGTGCTGTTCCAGGCGCTGTTCGAGGCGCATGACCTCCGCGGTGGAGTCGTCGAAATCGCGCAGCGCGGCCGACAGGTCATCGATGTGCCGGCGACCGTCCGCGTCCGGCTGCTGGTTGCGCAGGTTGGCCAGCCGGTCGGCGGGATCGGCGGCCCGGAACAAACTCTCGGGATCGACGCCGGCTACCCGCGCGGCTTCGAGCAGTGCGCGTGAACGGGTGTCCCACAGCGCCTTGGCGTTGGCCAATTGATGCTCGTAGCGGTCGCGCGGCAGGAACGGCTCCGGCGCATGCAGTGGTGCAGGCGCGTACGGGATATTCGCGCGATCGCCGGTCAGCGGCGGCCGGTTCGCATCCCAGTGGAAGCCCTCGGCCACCGCGTGCGCGTTCGCGTCATGCCAGGTCCAGCGCCCGTTCGGCGGCGGCGGAGTGCGCAGGAAGTTGGATTCCGCGAGTGCGTCGAGCATGAGGACGATATCCGCGGGGAGCGGCTTGCCGTCCACGATCCGGTTGATCGCCTCGGCCACGTCGGCGAGCTGGTCCATCCGCCGCGTCGTCAGCCTGCCGTTGGGATCGGCGTAATCGACGGCCGGGTGCTCATCGACCATCAAATGATTCAGGATCTGCTGAATCTCGTCCCGGGTGAAGACCGGATATTCGTGCTTCGGCGGGGCGCCGTCGGGTTGCGGGCGATCGGGGAACGGGTCGGGCCAGTTGTGCTCTTCGATCTTCGGCGGCAGCGGACGAATGTCCGGGGCCAACTCGTCGACGATCCGGGTGATGTCGGCGTCGGTGATCGGCTGCTCGTTCCGGACATCGAACAACCGTTGCCCGTTATTGATGTCGAGCAACTGCTGCCGGATTTCAGCGATCTTGTGCCTGATCGCCACCCGATCGTCGGTGGCGAAGTGGTCGAAGGAATCGTCGGCGATCCGGTTGATGGCTTCGTTGATCCGCTGCACCTGGCGGTCGATGCCGGCTTGGTCCGGAGCGATACCGCGATGCGGATCGACCAGTTCCTTGCGGATGCGATCGACCAACTCCTGTGCGTCGACCCGCATCTGCTCTTGCCGGTGCTCGGCCAGTCGTTCGGCCATCCGGTCGGCGAGCTGATCGTCGGCCCGGAACTTGGCGTATTGCTTGTCGGCCCACTCCTGTACTTCCCGCCAGTTCGCGACATCCTCATCGATCGCAGGCCGCAGCCAGTCCGGAATCTCGACCCTGGAATGCTCGGCCGGCTCCCAGGTGCGGTACATCGGCTGGAAATTGGTCTCCGGCGGCCGGTGCCACTGGAACGACGACCACATGGTGCCGACCGGGAAGAACCGCTTCAGCCACGGACGCGCCAGTACCCAGTCGCCGATCGCCGGATGCCGATGAATCCAGTCCCGGACGAGCGGATGGTCGATCGCCATGAACAAGGTGCGGAGATTGCGTTGAATAGAAGCGATGTCGCCGCCGAGATGCTGGCTGACGATGTCGTCGGCCGGCATGCCGTTGTCGAAATACCTGGTCTCGACGTTCATCGGGTTCAGTTGGAGCATGTTCTTCGCGATATGCCCGGGCGGGATATCGGCGAACGGCGTCGCCAAGTCGTTGATGTAGTCGGACAGGCCGCCCCACCAATCCGGATTGCCCGGATCGTATTCGTGGCCCGCGTCAGGACCGCGGTTGGTGCGCTGGCTCGGCTTGGTCGGATCGACGTCATGCCACTGACCGTCCGCGTCCTGCCAGCGCACCATCACCAGGCCGGGGTCACCGTTGATCCATCCGGTGGCAGTGCGCTCGACGGCCGGACCACCCATCGGCTCCTGCCGCACGGTGCCGTCCGGATCGACGACCACCCGCTGGTATTCGATCCGCGGTTGCCGCATCATCGCCTGTGCCACAGCCGGATCCGTCAGTATCGCGTGCGCCAGCGCGTCGTCGTGCCCCGCGCGGGACGGCTCGAATTCCGCGCGCGGACCGAACACGATGATGCGCGGACGCTCCCCGGGCACCAAGCCGACCCGGTCGGTGACCATCCGGCCGCCCTCGGCCGCGACGAGATCCCGCCACACACCGTTGAGCCGTGCCATCTCGTCGCGCAGCTTGCCCATTTCGTGCTCACCGACGAGCACGTCGCGCGCGGCGGCTTCCAGCTCATCGAGCACGCGGTGGCGCTCGGCCATCTCGCCGTTGTCCACCCGCATCGTGCGCGTGCGATGCCAATCCAGAGCTTTTTCCAGGTCACGCGGATGCGGGCCGAGCTCCGATACCGGAATCCCGAGCCGCCGGGCCAGGTCCTCCAGCACCGGTCGGCGCGCCTCGACCTCGCGGAGCAGGTCGGCGTACTCGTGGGCCAGGCGATCGAGGGCGGTGCCGGTATCGTCGCCGGGCGGGCGCTCGCCGACGACGCCTTCGGCGCGCAGCTGCGCGAGGCGTGCGTCCTTCTCGGCGATGGCCGCGTCCAGACGCTCGCAATCGCGCATGGCATCACTGAACTTGCGGAGGTCACGCAGATGCAATTCGCGCTCGGAACCACTGAGCTGTTCCCGGACGATCCGTTCCGGGGTGTCCAGGTTGCCGGGGATCCGGGTCCGCCGCGATTGCGCCTGGTCGTACAGCTCGAGCATGCGACGTTCGAACGCGGCGCCGGTCAGATCCGTGAACCCGAGGTAGGTGGCGATCTCTTCGCGCTTCGCCCTGGCGAATTCGCGCTCATGGTCCAGTAGACGCCGCTCCTCGAGCAGGCGGGCGTACTCGCCCTCCGGGGTCTCGAGTCGTGCGGCTTCGCGTGCGGCGTCCAGCTCGGCCAGCTCGCGATCGATCCTGGCGATCTCGTTGTTCGCGTCATGGACCCGGTTGGACAGCTGCTCGAGCTCGTCGATGCGGGCGTGCTCGCGCGGCTGTTCGCGCACCTCCATGGTGCGGTTGCGCAACTCCTCCAACGTTTGCGCGAGATCGTCGCCCGGACGCAGTGCCGCCCAGTCGTTTTCCGACGAGACGCGCAGGCGGCCGGCCAGCTCGTCGCGCTGCCGCTGGAGCGCGTCCCGCTCGGCGACGACACGATCCCGCTCGGCTTCCAGCTCGTGCTGGCGTGCGGCGAACGGGTCCTCGGGGGGCGGCGTGCCGTCGGTCTCGTGCGGCGGCTTGCCGTCGGTCTCGTGCGGCGGCTTGCCATCGTTCTCGTGCGGCGGCGTCCCGTCACCGGGCTTCCGATCGCCGTGGTTCGTGCCGTCCTCACCCGGATCACCAACGGGCGGTGTCGATTCCGGCGGCTTCTTCCCGCCGCCCGCGCCCGCAGGTTCGGGCTGCGGGCTGGATTCCTCGCGCGGCCAGACCTTCACGTCGCCCTCGTGCGGAACCTCGCCCCCGGGCTCCGGAGTCCGGTGCTTGCCCGCCTCCGCGGACGGCACCTCCGGCTCGGGGCGCGGCAGCGTGCCGTCGGCGATGTCGCGCGAGAACTCGGCCCGCAAAGCCAGCATCCGCGCCCGCCATTCGGCGTGGTCGGCCGCCATCTCCGAGGCCCAGTCCCGCGGTTCGGTATCCGCGATCCGCCGCATCTCGGTGGCATGATCGGCGGCCATCCGCGCCGTCCACTCGGCGGTCTCGGCCCGCATCCGATCGGCCCAGTCCGCGGTGCTCTCGTGCCGCCCGTTGCCGTCGTTCCCGGTGTCCGAGTGATCCGGACGGTCGCCCCCCACGACGGGATCGTCCGTGCCCGCGTCGGCCGGACGCACCGGAGTCGCGGACACCTCGTCGGCCGGTTTGATGACCAGGTAACCCTTTTCGTGGGCCTCTTGCTCGGTGAAGATCCCGGCGATGTCCTTGACCTTCGGGATCGGGCTGTTGCCCTCGTGCACGTCGACGAGCTTCATCAGCCCTTCGGGCGTGGTGGCCGCGACGTCGAGATCGCTGTCGGGGTGGAACGGCGCGCCGGACTTCTCCGAGATGCCGGTTTGCCGGCTGCCGAAGATCACCAGTGGCTCACCGGTTTCCGCGACGGATTTCCTTGCGGCGTCCAGCATTTCGGGCGTCACGCCGGGACCGGGTTCGCCGATCACTTCGACCTCGGGCAGGCCCCCTTCCGGCGGCCTCGGCAACACCCCATCCATGGCGTCGTGGCGCAGGCTGTCCGGGTCGTTGTGGCGGCCGTCGTAGGCCTGACCGACTCGCCGGTCCGGTGCGGGTGTCGCGGCCTCCGCGAGCAGGCGCGCCCGATCCACCGGACTCAGCTTGTGCTCCGGCTGGCCTTGGGTGTCGAAAATGACGGCGCGCGTGCTGCTCAGATCCCGTGGCACGCGGGGCGGGTAGCCATGATCGGCCACGCCGGCGCCGAGGTCACGGACCACGATGTCGCCGCCTTGATTGACCAGCAGATACGCGTGCGCGCCGACGCCGTGGTTGTCTCGATAACCCGAATAGGCGTCGACGACCAACGCGGACGATCCATCGCCCAGCGCCAGCAACCTTTGCTGAATGTCGTTGTGCGAGGTGAGTTCCAGTCGCCCGCCCGCCGCGGCCATCAATTCGCCGTCGGTCATCCCGTCGGGACCGATTACCCGCTCCGGCATCCGAATATGGTCGCCGCCGTACATCGCCCGGAGTTCGCCGAGCGACAATTCGCCACAGCGACCGCGGCGGTCATCCGGAAGATTGAACGCATCGTCGGACGAGTGGTGCTGGGACTGGAAACCGCCCAGATTGTCCATCGGGACCGGGACATTGTTGCGCTCGAGATCGAACCGGGTGATCGTCACCTCACCCTTGATATTGGTGTGCGCCTTATAGTATTCGACCTCGAGCGTGCCGTCGCGATGCGCTTTCAGCAAATCCTCTCTGGTCTTGAGGAACGCCTTTCCTTCATCGCTGTTGGGATCGAGACCGCGCTCGCGCATCTGCTCGGGCGTCTCGTTCAGGATCTGCTTGAGATTCCGGTCGATGGCGAGGGTGTTCCGGAGATACTCCGGGGAGCCCTGCTCTGAACGGCCGTAAGGGGTTTCGGCGCCCTCCAGGGTCGAGCCGACACCCTTGGCCTCGATCACCATCAGCTTGGGCGGCGGGCCTGGTACGAACATGGCGAAGTCGACCGAGTAATTGCCATCCCAGGCACCCTCGAACGGGGTGATCTGCACGGCGCCGTCGGGCAGGTGCCCGAATGATCTGGCGCCCAACTCGCCCAGCAATTTCGAGGTGGTGTTCATTTGATCGCCGAGCAGATTGTATTTCTCTGCTTGGGCTTTCATTTCCGCCAGGCGATCCAGCTTGGCGTCCGTAGCCGCGTCGTCCAGGCCCATGGCCTCGATTTCCCGCGTCTTTGCGGCGATGAGCTTTTCCAGCTTCTTCTCACTGAGCTGGTGGACGTCGGTCTTGCCGTCCGAGTCCTTGATATCGAACTCGCCCATGAGCGGCTCGAGCAGATCACGCGCCGCTTTGCGGTCTATGCCCTGCTGTTGCCGCTCGGCGGAAGCCTTCGCCAGATCTTTGACGATCTCCGGGTCGGTGGGCGTATGCGGCTCCGGCGGGCCGAGGTCCTGGTGCCGATGCGCATATCCGCTGCTGCTGGCGCTGTTGGGATCGGTGGCGAAGCCGTTACGATCGCGCAATTGATGCGGATAAGTATCGCCGCGCCAGGTATTCGGCGCATCGCCGAATTTGTGCAATTTGCCGTCGGCGGCGCTTCGGTAATAGTCGGGGCCATCACCGGAACGACGTAGGTACCCGTCGGCGTCGCGGTTCATTCCCGGCGGCACCGGCTCGTGGGCCGGGTGCGGTGGCGGGTCCGGCACACTGCCGATCCGCGCCGGATCGCCGAGATCGGCTGGGTTGGCGAGCAATTCGTCCCGGATACGGCTGGGCACCTTGTCCACCGGCGTGCCGTCCGGCTTGAACATGATCGCGCTGACGCTGTGCAGTTCCTTCGGTGTCCGCGGCGGGTAGCCGTGCTCGGTCCCCATGCCGGGGTCGTGCACCTTGATCTGGCCGCCCTCGTTCACCAGCAGGTACGCGTGCGCGCCGACACCGTGCTCGTCGCGCGGACCCTTGTAGGTGTCCACGACGAGTGCGGTGGCGCCGTCGCCCATCTTCAACAGCCGGCGCTGGATCGCGTCGTGGCCGCCGGCGAAGTCGCGCAGCTGCCCGCCCGCGGCGCCGACCAGCTCGCGCTGGGTCATGCCGTCGACGCCAATAGTCCGCTCCGGCAATCGGATTCCGTCACCGAAGCGTTCTTGAAGTTGCCGCAGCGAGAGCTCGCCACACTTGCCGCGATTCGGATCGTCGGGCTCGAGCGGCCGCTTGCTGTCGTTGTCGCCGTCCTGGCGCGGTGCCGTGCCCTCGCCGTCGGTTGCATGCGGACGGGGCGTGCTGTCGGCGCCCGACTGCCGCGGATGTGCGGCGGCGCCCACATCCGCGACCGGGACGATCTGCACGTCGTCCTGCCGTGGGCGGCTGTCGGAGTCGTCACCGTGGTCACTACGCCGCGCGGAATCCGCGTCGCCGGCCCGGTTCGGGCCGTCGCCGACCGGCCGAGCGTCGTTCGCGCGCGGGCGTCCGGCCTCGTCCCTGGCGTGCGGCTCGGCCCCGGAGCGCGGCCGATCCGCTTGTGACGCACCGGCTTCCGGCTTGTTCCTGGACTCCGGGCCGTCCGCGTCCGAGCGCGGCCGAACTCTCTCGTCCGAATCCGGGTGCACCTGGACGTGCTCGTCCGCTCCGCCTGCCTTGCGCTCCGGCGCCCGGGACACCTCGGAACCACTCGACTCCGCGCGGATACCGGGAGTCGAATCCTTGCCTGCCCGAACAGGATTCGACTCCGAGACACCCGCACGCGAATCTCCGCGCGGACGATCGGCGCCGGGCTTGGCGTCCGGCGATCCGGCGCGCGAGTCGGTTGCCCTCGATTCTCCGCCGTGCCTGGCCTCGCCACCACGCCCCGGCTCCGCCCCGGCGGGCCGAGAGGTCGCGGCGTCACCGGCAGGCCTGGATGTGGCGGCGTCGCCGGCTTGCCGAGGTGCGGCACCGTCACCGCTTTGCCGAGGTGCGGCACCGTCGCCACTGTGCCGGGGGGCCGCACCGTCGCCGCCGGGTCGAGCTGTTGCGCCGTCGGCTCCTGGCCGGGCCGGCGCACCGTCGGCTCCTGGCCGGGCGGGCGCACCGTCGGCTCCTGGCCGGGCGGGCGCACCGTCGCCGATGCGTCCCGCATCGCCCGAATTATGGTTTACCGCAGCACTTCCCGGCTCTGCGCCAGAATGCTGCTGTGGCGAAACCGATCGATCGGCGCTGCTGCCGGACTCGCCGGTGCTGCTGTCGTGGGTGGTGCCACCGTCGGCGATGCCCGCCCGGCTGCGATCCGCGCCGCTACCGTCGGCTCCGCCCGGTTCGGCTCCGGCATGCTGCTCCGGCGAACCGGCACGACTCTCGGGGGCGCTGCTGTGCTGCTGCCCGCCGTCGGTGCCGCGACTTTCCGAATTACCTTGCTGCTGACCACCATCAGAGCCACGGCTCTCCGAACCGCCCTGCTGCTGACCGCCGTCGGTGCCACGACTTTCCGAATTACCTTGCTGCTGACCACCATCAGTACCGCGGCTCTCCGGACCACCTTGCTGCTGACCGCCATCGGAGCCACGGTTATCCGAATTACCTTGCTGCTGACCATCATTCGTGCCGCGGCTCGCCGAATCACCGCCTTGCTGCCGGTCGGCGTCGGTGCTGTAGGTCCGATCCGAGTCGCCGGTGCGCGAAGAGTCGCCGTTTTGCGACGAGGTGTCATCGGTCCGCGTGGACGACCCGTCACCCGAGTTGCCGCGATTGTTGGCCCCGCCGCCGACGTTGTCTCCGCCGGTCCGGTCACCACCCGTACCACCGTGCTCGCTCTGCCCGACCCCGCCGGTCTGCGTCGGGCTCAGACCATTGCTGCCGGCCGGACGCATGTCCGGGCCGCCATTGCTATGTGTACCAAGGCCTTCCGGTCCCAGACCCGCGTATCCGATCCGTGGCCCGCCCGGCGCCCCGACGCCGGTCGGCGCGCCCATTCGGCCGAAGTGAAAATTGGTGGCCCGCGCCTTGTTGCCACCGGACATCGCGCCGTTGGACAGGCCGGCGGTGATCATGCGCGGGTCGAAGTTGTTGAGCGCGCCGCCCCAGCCGTTGTGCATCACGTCGAGCGCGAATTGCGGTGCGTAGCCGGCGATCGACCCGGCGAAGCCCGCGCCGACGCCGGTGATCGCGCCCTTCATGCCAGGGCCCAAATCGACGTGCTTCAAACGGTTTCCGAGCCAATGGCCGGCCCCCGCACCGCCGAGCGCGCCCGCACCCGAGGACAGCGCGGTCATTCCGACCTGGTTCCAGTCGATGGCCTTGCGGTGGCCCTGTTCCTTCTGGATCCACTGGATCCCCAAGTCCTGGATGGTGCCAAGCGCCAGGTCCAGCGCGACGTGCTTGAAGAGGAACTTGGCGGTGCTGGTGATGGCCATCTTGATGGCGTGCTTGATCGCGGCCATGATCGACTGCCGGGCGATCATCCGGATGGTGACCCGGGTCGCGGCAATGGCGGCCAGCTCCACGGCGGGCGCGGTGGGCGGAAACAGCCACGCCGCGGCGAGTTCGATGGCCAGCAGTCCCAGCGAGGACCACATCATCCACTTGGCGTACTCGATCTCGGTACCGATGCCGTCGGCGGATTCGCCGATCTTGTCGAAGAATTCGGCGAGCTTCTTGAGGTTGTTGTTTTCCTGCTCTTTGCTGGCACCGGTGCCGTCGCGCATCATGTTGAACGCGCCCGCGATCTCATCGCGCGCCGCACCGGACGGATACGCCCCTAGCGCGGCGGACTTCGCCGCGTCGATATCGGCCATGATGCCGCGCAACTCTTCGGCGGCGTTGCGCCAGTCACCGGCCAGCGCCCGCATGCCGGTTTCCGAGCCCTCGGGCCAATCGCTACCGGCGACCCACCCGAGGGTTTCGAGGAGTCCATCCCAGAAGTCCATCTAGATCACCAACCGGAATCGGTGACCCCACGCTCCCGGGACTTCACAGTGTCGATCTGCTCGACATTGTCGAATGCCATGGCGGCGCTGTCGGTTTCGGCAGTGGTGGCCCGCTCCATCGAATCGGGTTTACTCAGTGACGCATGTATCTGCGCGGGCATCTGGCTGCTCAGATCCGGCATTCCTTCGACCAGATCCGACAGTTTCGGCAAGCGCGCCCGCTCCTGCTGGAACGGCGCGAGCAATTCCTGCGACTGGCGGCGCACGTCCGCGGTGGCTTCCTGCGCCGCCTGCGTGACGGCACGTGCCAATTCCGCGTATTCCAAATCCTCGACGCCTCGACCGAACTTGGTCTCGATAACGTTGCCGTCGGCATTGACCACGACGGTCACCCGGCCACCACGCACGGTGGCCTTACCCATCAGTGCAACGCGCTGTTGCTGCAATCGCGCGATCGAATGAAGCTGCGATTGCACCTCTTCCATCAGGCCGGCGACGTCTCCCCGAGAAAAATCGTGTGCCACGGCTACCGACCCTTACTCACCTGTTGAAGCTATCGCCATTGCGCTTATCCAAGTCCTGCTGCAACTGGTCGGCAACCTTCCGCTGGTCCTTGGCCACCTGCTTGAAGGAGCCCGCCATACCGGTGACGCCTTCGGTGAGATTCTTCTTCGACGACAGATATCCATCATCGCCGCCGGGACCGTTTGCGAACTGGCTACCCATCTTGTCGTCACCCCACGGGGCGCCGCGACCGGAGATCACTGAGTTCAGGTTGGTCACCACATCGGTGATCCGGTCGCCGACATGGGCAGTCTTACCCGCGGCAGCACGGAAATCGTCCGGGTCGAACTCGAATTTCTCGTCCGCCACAATGCACCCTTTCCCGCAGTGCGAGGGCAGCCAACCCCCGGCCCGATCCTGAAATCATTGGCGGAGTTCATGATCAGTTCACCCGACCTCCGCCGCCAGTCAATAAACCGTAACACCAAGAGTAGTGGTGGACCACTCCAACCGAACACCCCATTACTAGGGGCACCGGAGCCGATTTGTCGGCTCCCAGCAGCCAAGATCAGGCGTCCACCTGCCCGTGCCGCCGCTGGAATCGCTGCTCGAACTCGGCGATGTAGAGCGAGGGCGCCACCGAGGACGACGACTGTTCCAGCACGCCGTCGTCGGCGATGTAGAACAGCGCCCGGCCGATCGCGATCTCGCCCGGCGCGGTCGGCACGTACACCATCCAGCCGATGCTGATCCGGTCCGCGCGCAGGCCGTCCATCGGATACCGGGAGGTGTCCATGCCGCTGTTCAGGATGAACTGCCGGACCCTGGCGATGGCGTCTTCCTGCGGCATCGGCTCCGGCACCGTCATCGTCACGCCGGCCATGGTGAGCTGGTACAGGGCGCTGTCGATCTCGAAGCCGCCGTCTTCGCCGAACACATCGACCAGGGTGGAGCGGGTGACCACGCCGATCTCCGCGGCGGACACCAGATTGGCCACCGCTTGCCGTAGCCGCGGGCTCGGCGATTCCGCGATCAGGCCGGACACGATGTCGACCACGGAATCCGGCGACCACATGCCGGGCACCGCGTCGCTGAGTTCGTCGGCGATCGGTGAATCGCCGCGATACCAGTTGCCGCCTTCCCACCAGTAGCAGAACGAGAGCAGGCCGCCGGCCGCGCGCGAGTTCAGCACCGGATTGGCTACCCACTCCGGCGCGCCCGCGTACAGGTCGGGCATCGGCACGCCCTCGTTGTAGACAGCGTTCAATTCCGGTGCGTTCCATACCCCGCCGGACAGCACGGCCCGGCCGCCCGGCACCGAGTACAGCGTGGAGCCGCTGCGCTTGGACCCTTCGAACCAGCTCAACGCGGGCAACACGCGCGGACCCAGCGGCGATCCGGCCGCGACGAATGCCGCGGCGATCACCGCCCAGCGGGCCGCCAGCAGCGGGAACGCCGGAAAGTCCGTGGGCGCCAGGACTCCGCGCCTGCCCGCGTCGCGATCCGCCCTGGCCTGGGCCGCGGCGTCCTGCGGCGTCCGCGACTGCCGATCGGCATGCCCGATGTAAGCCGCCAGCCACACCGGCAGCACGTCGCGCGGATAGACCTCCAGGTCGGCGCGATAGATCTCCGGTGCGAAGAGTTGTTCGTCGGGGAACGGCTGGTCGCCGTAGTCGTAATCGACCTCGACCTGACCGCTGCTGGTCAGCGTCATGCTGTACCGCCACCACGGTCCGTCGCTGAGCTGAGCCGACACGTGCCGGTGCTGGCGGACCAGGGCCAGCACCTCTTCCGGCGGGTAGGCCCGCGCCATGCGTTCCTCGTCGTCGGTGAACACCGCGAGGGCCACCTCGGCGGCGACGGTCACCGCGAAGACCGCTTCCAGTCGCTGCCAGCCGTCCGGACCGGCCCCGCCCAATTCCCTGGCGATCTGATGGCTGATCGCGGTGGCCACCTCGGCCGGGTCCGCCACCGGCGGCGCGGCCAGTCCGCCGGCGAGGGTGAAACCGACGTCGGGTTCCTGGTCGCCGGACTCGGGGACGACCGGCTCACCGGGTTCGGCGAAGCCGTTCTGCTGCTCGGGGGTGGCCAGGAACTGCTTCATGAAAGCCGTTTGGGCGGCGGTCGTCTCGGCCCCGGCCGGCGCGCCGGAATGATCGTGATCCGGCGCAGGCTCGTCGCGCGGCCCGGGGTCCGGAGCCTGGTCGTCTGGACTGGTCACGTCGCGGAAATCTCCTCATCTGCGCACCGATCGGCGACTGGCCCGAAGAGGAAGCCGCCCCGCGTCCATCCTGGCACAGCGGATCGCGCCTCGTCAGCTCTGCGCAGGCAGGCCGAGCAGGGGCAGATCGAGCTTGCGGTTGCCCGCGTTGCCGTTCCACGCTTCGTAGTGGAACGCCGCGGGGTCGGCGATCCGGAACGCGTCGCGCAGCCCGGTCACCACCATCGATGCGATCCGCCGGTAGGTCGCCGAGTCGATCGGCCAGGGCGTATCGCGCCACCAGTTGCCGCTGTGGGTTTCGTCGGGTTGCTGCCAGCCCGCGTCGATCAGCAACCGGGCCCCCGCTTCGCCGGCACCCCGATCCGAGTCGAGCCATTCGTCGCCGACGATCTCGGCGAACAGGGTGTCCTCGGATTGGAGGAACTGCGCGTACCGCGCGACCTCGGCCGACTCATCGGACTCGACGATTTTCACCACGGCACCCGCGGGAAGCTCCGCGAGATGCCGGGCCAATCCCTCGGCGAACTGATCCCACCCGGTCAAATCAGCCCCTTTTCCTGCAAATCGATGGTCCGATCGCGAGCCGCGAGCCGCGAATTGGCGATCAGGGCCAACTGCACCGTGATGTCCAGGTGCCTGAGCACGATGGTCGCTTCCGCGCCCGCCCAACGAACCTCCGCGGACTCACCGGGGATGCGGGCCGTCGGTTCGCCGAGGCCTTCGGTCAGCGCGCTGGTCATCCGGGCGAACGCGTCGGTCGTCTGCGCCATGCCCGCCGGATCGCTGTCGACGAAATCGGTGACTTGCAACGTGAGGTCGACGGCCTGATCGGCGTCGATGTGGATCATGCCGCTGGACCGGCCGAATCCGGCATCGAGGCGGACCCACTCCGGTCGCGTCGTCTTGACCTGCCAGCCGAACGACGCCGCCAGCTCCGGGATGTCCGCTGCCGGGTAGGGCCAGTTCACCGAGCGCAGCCGACGCGCCAGGTCGACGATCTGGTCGTCGGACAATGCACGCCATTCGGTCATGGAATCACCCTAGTACTTGCTGTCGGACCGCATCTTTTCTTGGCGATCGACTGTGCCACAACCAGTGCGGTAGCGCGACTACGCGGACAGCGGGCCGCGGCGGAGCTCCGCGCGCTCGACCTCGGCGATGAACTGCTCGACGCTGTTCAGGGCGGCGCGGGCTTCCGGGAGGAAACGATGTCCCACCTGGAATACGTGGAACATGCCTGGCCACAGCTGAACCTCGCACTGTCCGCCCGCAGCGCGTTGGACCGCGCCGTAGTGTTCGGCGTCGGCGCTGAGCATTTCGCTGCCGCCCGCTTGCAGCAGCATCGGGGGAAGATCGGGGCCGACGTGGGCGGCGACGTTCAGCCGGGGGTCGTCGAAATGGGTTGTGCCGGTGTAGAGGCCGGTCATTCGGGTGGCGAGGCCGAAGGACATGAAGGCCTCGTTCACCTCGGGGCGGCGGGCGTCGGCGAGGGTCCAGGTCGAGTCGACCAGGGCCGAGAAGCCGACGAGGGCCTTCGGTTGGGGCAGGCCGAGTTCGCGCAGTTGTACACACAGGCCGAGGGCCATGTGGCCGCCGGCCGAATCACCCATGAGCACAATGTCTTTCGCGGCGTAGCCTTGTTCGAGCAACCAGAGGTAGCCGTTCAGGACGTCGTCGTGGGCGGCAGGGAATCGGTGTTCGGGGGCGCGCCGGTAGCGCAGAGTGAAGGCGGGGCGGTCGAGGCGGCGGGACAGCTCGGAGACCAGGCCGCGGTGGGTGGCCGGGCTGCAACCGACGTAGCCGCTGCCGTGCAGGTAGTAGATGAGTGATTGCCCAGGGCTCGGAGCCGGGCCGACCCACTCCCCCAGGGTCCGGCCGCGCGGTCCTTCGGTGTCGACCGGCGTGGTCGGCAAAGTGCGGTCGAACCAGATCCGGCAGGCGACGGCCAGCCCGAGTCGTGCGCCGGCCACGCCGAAACGGTTGGCGGGCAGGCGCGCGCCGAGCGGTCGCAGCGTGGTGTGCAACGCGAGAATCACGCCACGGCTGGCCAGAGATAGCGGATCACCATTGATCATCTACCGATTGAACCCAACGTCACCGGCTGTGGCAACAACGGTCAGATCGACCGGGCACAGTGCACAAAAGTGGCCGCTACCTGCTGTTCGATGTCACAGTCTGGCGAGGTCAGGCGAAGATCGCGGCGCGGCGGGCGGGATCGGCGAGGACGTCGCGGATCAGCAGGCCTAGGTCCCCGTCTGCGGGGACGGAACGGTAGATCACGTCGAAGGCCGGGACGCCGGCGACGCTGACCACGAACCTGGTGTTGCGACGATCGTACGGATACCAATCGATAGCGACCGGGCCGTCGAGATCGATGTCCTGGTTGCCGACCCGCAATCCCAACCTGCCGTGCTGGCGGTAGAGCACCACCGGGACTTCGCCCAGCTCGGCGTAGACGCCGCCGAGTTGGTTCGTTCCACCGGGCGTCGCTTGCAGTGCGCCGGTGATCGGATCGAACTCGGCCCATACGCCGTAGCCGACGTATGGGCGAACGACAATCGTTGCGCCGTTGCCGTTTTCGCCGGCGTACGAGCGACGGCCGTTGCCGCCGTTGTGCCGACCGTTGCCGCCTGGACCCGGGCCGCCCATGGGTGGTGGGGGCATGGGGGTCCATGGGGGTAGAGAGGATCCCGGCGGGTCGGTTGGGATCGGGCCGCCCGGTGGCAGATTCGGCGGCAGCGCGGGGGTGCCAGGGGGAACCGGGCCGCCGGGGGACGGATGCGGGAGTGTCGGAATCTGCGGCGGGACCGGCAAGTTCGGTGGCATCGGCCGGTTGGGTGGCTCCGGCAAGCTCGGTGACACCGGGATATGCGGCGGCTCCGGCAGATTCGGCGGCACCGGAATATGCGGAGGCTCCGTCGGTGAATCCGGCAGTTGCGGTGGGACAGGCAGATTCGGGGGCACGGGGATCTGCGGTGGGATGGGCGGATTCGGCGGCACTGGGATGTGCGGTGGCACTGGCGGGTATGGCGGCAGCGGGATGTGCGGCGGCAATGGTGGAATCGGCGGCACCGGGATATGCGGCGGGACCGGCAGGTTCGGCGGCACGGGTGGCGTCGGAGGGACAGGGGGCGTCGGCGGTACAGGAGGCATGGGCGGGGTCGGTATATGCGGTGGCGCCGGTACATGAGGCGGCACCGGAGGGCGCGGGGGCTTCGGCGGTGTCGGCGGATGCGGCGGCTCCACCGGGGGTTGTGGGTCCGGCACCGGCCACGGGATCGGCGCGGAATCCACCGGCTCGGGGAACTCGAACTCGTAGTCCCGCGGCGGATGCGGGATATGCGACCTCAGCGCGCGACCAGGCAACTGCGGTGGACGCGAATCCCTTTGGCCGGTATCGGAATCTGGCGGATCACCGCCATCACCAC
This sequence comes from Nocardia sp. NPDC051756, assembly GCF_040681495.1. Lineage (NCBI taxonomy): Bacteria > Bacillati > Actinomycetota > Actinomycetes > Mycobacteriales > Nocardiaceae > Nocardia > Nocardia sp. NPDC051756. Next base: position 108,346 of record NZ_JBFAYV010000017.1, read on the forward strand.
GATTCGTACGCGCTCCGCTGTCACCGGCCTCGACCTTCGGCCCGGACTCCTCCCCAGACTCCGGCACACGCGGAGGTGACTGCTCGGACACTGATGGATCACCACCATTCCGCCGATTCGTATGCGCACCAGCATCACCGGCCTCCGGCCTCGGCGCGGACACCTTCGTCGAGTCCGGCTTGCGCGAAGGTGACTGCTCGGACTCCGATGGGTCACTGCCAATTCGCCGATTCGTATGCGTACCAGCATCACCAGCGTCGAGCTTCGGGGCCGACTCCTCTGCTGAGTCCGGCTCGCGCGGGACTCGTTGCTCTGTGCTTGCGTCGGATTCAGACAGGTCATCGTCGTCGCGCCTGCTTGTATGTGCACCCGCGTCGTCAGCTTCCTGCTTCGGAGCGGACTCATTGGTGGACTCGAGCCTGCGCGTAGGCGACTCGTTGGCGCCTGTCATGGGTTCCGAAGGGGTGCCCTCATCGCCTTGCTTCGTATGCGCACCAACGTTTTCCGGCGTTCGCGCGCTTTCCTCCGCTGATGCCGGGTCACGTGGAGGCGACTGTTCGAATCCGGCATCGGGTTCCCGGCTGGTTGGCGGTTCGGAGTCGGGCGATCGATCTTGTGCTGGGGCGCGGTCGGGGGCGTCTGATCGGTCGTGGCCTGCGGCAGGGTCCGGGGTGGTAGTTGGTTCGCGGGCCGCTGAGCCGTGCGGGTCCGAGTGCGGGTCCTGCGGCAAGACGGCGGTTGTCGGTGGTTCCTCGTCCGGGCCGTCGGAGTCGCGGCGGTCGAGTTCGTCGAACTTGGCGATCATTTCGCGATGTGCGGCCTCGAGGTTCGCCATGAGTTGCTGGTGTTCGCTCTGGGCCGCGAGATCGGTGCGGATCTGCTCGAGGTGGTCGAGTACGCGGCGCAGTTCGGCGTCGGCCTGGTCTGCGTGCCGGCGGTAGGCCTCGTCCACCTTCGCCAATTCGCGGGCCAGCGCCGCATCGATCCGGGTGGCCGGGTTCGTCGAATCCGGCTCCGGTGCGGGACTTTGCGACTCGAGCTGCGCAGCCAGGTCGCGACCGATCTGCTCAAGCTGATCGAGGACTCGCTGTAACTCGGCATCGGCCTCTGCCGAATGCCGACGATACGACTCATCCAGGGCGGCAAGCTCGCGTACCACCGCTTCATCGATCCGCGAACGTGGGTCCACCGAATCCGACTCCGGCACAACGCCTTGCGGCTCGAGTTGTGCGGCGAGGTCGCGACCGATCTGCTCCAGATGGTCGAGCACTCGCCGCAACTCGGCATCAGCCTCCTCCGAATGCCGACGATACGACTCATCCAACGCCGCCAGCTCACGCGCCACCGCTTCATCGATCCGCGAACGCGGGTCAACCGAATCCGACTCCGGCACAACGTCATGCAGATCGAGCGGCTTGTCCAGGTCGCGACCGATCTGCTCCAGACGGTCGAGCGTCCGCTGCAATATGGCGTCGGCCTCATCGGTATAACGCTGCTGCGATTCGTCCAGAGCGGCCAGCTCGCGTGCCACCGCCTCGTCGATTCGGGAACGCGGATCCGTACTCGGCCGATCGTCGGGTGCTTTCGGCTCGGTGCTCGGCGGCTCCTCGGGTGTCTTCGTCCGGTTGCTCGGGTCGTCCGGGCGCTGTTCCGAATTCGGCTGCCGCACCGGGTCATCCGTGGTTGTACGGTCCCGCGCACCCGGCGGCTGATCGCTGCCCTCGATCGCCGGTCGCTGCGCGGACCCGTCCGATCCTGGCCGACGGGGTGGCGGCTCGGCCGGGGTCGAGGCGGGCGTTGGGCCATCCTCGTCGGGCCCGCCCAGTTCGGGCCGGGTGTGCCCGTCACCGGGCTGTCCGGTGTGCTCGCCCGCCGGCAGCTGCTCCGGCGCCCGGTAGAACTGGTCTGCCAGGTCGGCGAGTTCACGGATCTGCGCCGCTCGCTGCCGGACCTCGTCCCGCATCTTGGCGATTTCCGCGGCCAGTTCCGTGGGGGTCAGCCCCTCGTGCTTTTCGATCTTGCCGTCGCGGTAAGCCTCGTACACCTTGCGGAACGTCGCGTCGTCGGCGTCGGCGAGATCGACGCCGACCAGCCGCGACCAGTCCCGGTTGGGGTCGGGCCGATCGCTCTCGGCATCGCTGTCGCGATCCCAGGCGCCGTCGCCGTCGGGGCGGCGCGGATGGTCGGCGAGCGTCTGCCCGAAGTCGAGCGAATCCCCGGAATCCATTGCGTCGCGGATGATGTCGCGCAGTGCGTGGATCGCCTCGGGATCGTGGATCGGCGGCTCGCCGGTGACCCGCGGATCGGCGGACAGATCGCCGCGCGGCACATCGGCATAGGGATCGAGCTTGATCAGCGACTTCGCGTACTCGGTGAGCGCGTTCTTCAGCAGATCGTGCTTGCCGTCGCGCTCCAGTTGCGCGAACAGTTTACGCAGCTTCTTCGGATCCAGGCTCTTCGAGTCCAGCCCGTGCACCAGCCTGCCCGCGTCGTTCTTGGTGTATTTCGGCGGGAAGAGTTCCGACGGCTCGACGCCCAGCCGCTTCGCCAGCTGATCGCGCGCGGCGGCGAACCCGGCCGGGTCGAGGTCGCGCAGCTGCTTCGCGTAGGCGACGAGATCGCCGACCTGCTGTGCGCGCAACGCGTTTCGGAACGAACTGTCGGTCAGCGCTTCGGCGAGCCGCTGCGGGGTCAGCTCCGCCTCCGGGATGCCGAGGCGGGTGGCGAGCTGGCTGCGCGCGTCACCGATGTCGTTGAAGGACGAGGTGTCGTTCATCGACCGGGCGAAGTCGGCGAGCGCCTCGATCTGCCCGGCTCGAACGGCGTTGTCCAGCTTCATATCCGCGATCGTCTGAGCCACCCGGTCCGGGTGCAGCGCCTCCGGTTGCAGCCCGAGGGTCCGCGCGAGATCCACCAGGTCGGCGAGCACTTCGGCGCGCGGCCGGGGCGGCGGTTCCGGCGCGTCCGCCGGCGACGGCTCGGTATGCGGGACGTCGGTGGGGTCGAGCACGACCGGCCGCCACTGGCCGTCCTGGTCACGCAACAGGGTTACCGCCAGATCGCGGCCGTCGATCGTCTCGCGGTGGTGATAGACGTCGGGTGTATCGACCGGTTCGAGATGGATGTGACCGTTCCGATCGGTGCGCGCCTTGTGGTAATCGACTTGAACGTCACCACGATTCACCGCCTGGGCGAGGTCCGGATGGTCGGCCAGCGCGCGAGCCAGCGCGGCGGCCCGGTCCTGTGGTCCGTCGATGACGACGAGCCGGTCCGGCACATCCTCGCCGACCGGAATCCGGATGACCTGGTCGCCGAACGGTTCGCCGATCGGCGGCTGATCATCGGATTCGGGATGTACGCGGAATTCGGCGGCCTCGGCGAATTCGGCGACCCGGTCCGCGCGCGCCTGATTCGCGGCCCGCAACTCGTCGATCCGTTGCGTGCTGACCGAGTCGATGTCGAGGCCGAACATCTGTGCCCAGGTGGACAATTCGTCGCGCAGCTGGTCCCGGCGCAGCGCGTGCTCGAAGTAGGCGCGCGGTCCCTGGTCCCGGCCGAGCTCGGGGTCGTTCGGGCCGATATCACCCCATTCCTTCAGCGGGTCCGCGCCGTTGCCGACCGGCGTGTAGTTCTGCACCCCGGTCGAACCGTCGAAGGCCGCGTTGAGCTCCTTGAGGAAGCGCCCCATCGGGTTGTCGTCGAAGAAGCTGACCTGGTCGGAGTACGGGACCGGCCGTCCGGCCGGATCCGGCTCGCTCGAACGGACCGGACGATGGCCGGGGTCGTCGTCGAACTCGTCCTCGTCGAAGTAGAGGTCCTCGTCCTCCTCGTCGCGGCGACGCTGGTCGGGCCCGTCGAGTTCGCCGGGCCGATGGCGCTGCTCGCCCTGGTCGAGAGCGGGACGCGAATCCGGGCCTGCCACATCCTCTCTGGTGTACGGCCTGGTCTGCTCCTCATTGTATCGCCGGTGCGCGTCGGCGAGGCCTTCGATCGCCGCGGCCTCGCGCAGCGCGCGGTACTCCTGCTCGTCGATGACCCGGCGCACGGTCGCCGGATCCTCGTCGGGCAGGTCGAAGCCGAGCCGGTCGGCCAGCTCCGAGAGCGACTCGTGTTCGGGCGGTGGGCCATCCGGGTCCGGCGTGGGCTCCGGCTGCGCCGGTGGTTCCTGCTCGAGCGCCCGCGCCTCGTCTTCGGAGACCAGGTCCAACCGCTCCATGTCATCGACGATCCGCTGCCGCTGCTCCGGATCCGACACCGAGAGCGCGTCTTCCAGGACGGCCCTCGCTTCTTCCGCCGAGATCTGGCCGACCTCGAAGAGATCGGTGATGGTCTCCCGCACCAGATCCGGGTCGGCGTCGCTGACCCAGAAGCGGTACTCCTCGCCGTCGGCGGTGCGCGGCGCGACGAAATCGCCCGCGACATCGGGGGTCCGCCCGGACAGCTGGCCCAGGATCGGGAGGTGTTCGCGGTTCTTCCAGATCGTCGCGCCCTCTTTCAGGATGCGAGCGACGTTGGGCGCCTTGTCCGAGGCGTCCGGCGCCGGTCCCACGTGCGGGACGTCCGGCAAATGCGGCACGTGCGGAGCGGGAGCCGGGGTGGGCGGCTGGTCGAAGAGGTGTGGCGCGTTGGCCACCCCGTCCCGCAGCGCGGTCTGACCGCGGCCGTCCTCGCCGGAGCCGGACGGGTACTTGGGGTTGTCCCCCTCGTAGCCGCGAACGTAGATCCGGTCCCGAATGCGTTCCCACGCACGCCGAACCGGCGACTTCTTCTCGACCTCGCCCGAACCTTCCTGCCGCGCAGGCGGTTCCCCGTCACTCGCGGGTACCGCGCGCCACCGATCCGCGCCATCCGGATGCAGCGCCAGGGGCACCTGCTCGCCATCGATGTCGAGGGTGCGCGGGTGGGTGTCGTCGGCGAGCACCACCGAATCCGGCTCCAAGACCGGAAGTCCGCTGGAGTCGTTGTCGCGGTTGGTGTTCGACTCACCGCCAGGGTCGTCCGGCGAAACGGGCGGCGGCAGTTCGGGCGGCTTCTTGCCGCCGCCGTCCGAACCCGACGCCGGTTCGGCCGGTTCACCGTCCGGCGGTCGGTGCCCGACCCCGACCTCGTGCAATGCCGGATCCCGTGGCGGCAGCCCGGAGTCCGCGTGCTGTTGCGGAATTCCGTTCTCGTCGAACAGGATCGTGCGGGTGAGCTGTACCGGATAGTCGCCGCCGGGCGGGACCGGCGGGAACTCGTGCGGCAGACCCAGGACCGGATCGCGCACGACGATCTCGCCGTTCTCCTTGACCAGGACGTAGGCGTGCGCGCCGACGTTGTGCTCGTCGGTCTTGCCGTAGACGTCGATCACCAGCGCGGCCACCCCGTCGGGGCGCTCGATCCGGTTGCCGTCGGAGTCCAGCACGAAACTGCCGTCCGGCCGGGTCTCGTACATCAGCGCGTCGTGAATCTCGTTGTGGTTCTCGACGTCTCGCAGCGGTGCGTGGGCGGCCTGCTCGATTTCGCCCTGGGATACGCCGTCCAGACCGATTTCCCTGGTCGGCACGTCGATCACGTCGCTGCCGGTGAGCTGGCGGATGAGTTCGAGGCTGCGGACCGCGCAGTCGCGCTGCTGGTCGATGTCCGACGGGTCCGGTCGCGCGGCGGCGGGGTCGGCGGCCGCGGCGGTATCCGGTTGTGTGGTCCGATGATCCGCGCGCGATGCGGCGTCCGTGCCCGCCGCGGCGGCGAGGGGCAGCACGCCGGCTACATCGAGCGGTGCCGGGCCGTCACCCTCGCGTCGAGTGTGCGAACTGTCGGTCGGCGACGGCGCGTCGGCGTCCGGCGACTGCCGCACCTCGTCCGCACCCGAGCGGGCGCGCGGCGGCTGCTCGCCGCTGGAACCCGATTGCAGCGCCGACTGATGATCGCCGCGGACCGGCGCGTCCGCTACGCCGGTGCGACCCGAGTCGCGGGTGCGCGGGGCGGTTCCGTCACCGCGGGCGTCGCCCGCCCGGGGACGATCGGCGGACGGGCGGGTATCGCCCGGCGGACGGCTGTCCGGACTTCCGGCCCGCGACTGCTCGACGCGGGTGGCGTCCGATCCGGTGTGCGCACGCACATCCGCGGCGGCCGGGCGGGACGTGCTGGAAGATGCTGAGGTGTTGCGGCTTTCACCGGCAGTCTGCGGATTGGACGATGCCGGATGCGCAGGTGTAGTGCCCGGCTGGCTGGTGGGCGTCGCATGGGTCGGCGCGTTGGTAACCGGTCCGCCATCGATGTTATGCACCGTAATCGGATCGCCGCCAATGGACGTCGCGTCGATCCGGCCGTCGGAACCCGCGCCCCGTACAGCGTCTGCTTCCGGTGCGATGCCCGCACGCTGAGTTGTGGGGTCCTTGGAATCAGACTGCGCCGCAGTGTGATCCGTGCTCGTACCGGCGCCGTCGACCGGTCGGGCGCTGCCGTCGCCGGTCCGGCTCTGACCGTCGCCGTCGGAATGCGCCGCAGAGTCTCCGGCCGCCCGGTCCGCATCCCTGGCCGTCGCATCGCCCGCTCGACTCCCGGCCTCACCGGTGCTGTCGCCTGTTCCTCTGCTCTCGCCGGATCCGTTGGCATCGAACGCATTCCGACCGTCCCCTGGCCCCCGGCTCTCGCCGGACCCATTGGCATCGCCCGCATTCCGACCATCGCCCGAACCACGATTCTCGCCGGACCCATCGGCATCGCCCGCATTCCGACCATCGCCCGAACCACGGCTCTCGCCGGACCCATCGGCATCACCCGCATTCCGACCATCGCCCGAACCACGGCTCTCGCCGGACCCATCAGCATCACCTGCATTCCGACCATCGCCCAACCCGCGATTCTCGCCGGATCCGTTGGCGGCATGCGAGTTCCGGCCGTCGCTCGATCCACGATCATCGCCGGACCCGTCGGCATCGTTCGAGTTCCGGCCGTCACTCGATCCGCGATGATTGCCGATGCCCGCGCCGTCGCCCGCACTCTGGCCGTTGACCCCGCCCGGCTGCCGAGTCCCGGTATCGCCGCCGGCCCGCCCGTCGCCCGTGGCATCCCCGGCCCCGGCCGGCCTGGTCGCTCCGCGATCACCGGTCGTGCCTCGCCCGCTACCGTCTCCCGCACCGTCGGGCCGCGGCCCGGCACCGTCGGTCGAATGCGCCCCGCTGCCGGAGGGATTGACGGCAGCTTCGAAGCGGTCGCCGAAACTGGGCCTGCCGAACAGGTCCGGGCGCATGTTTCCCCAAGCATGCTGCGCACCGACCTTGTTCAGTCCGGACATCGCGCCATTCGACGCGCCCGCGGTGAACATCCGCCAGTCGACCTGGGTGTTCTTCAGGTTGTTCCAGGCATCGCCCACGCCGTTGCGGGCGGCGTCGATGCCGAACTGGGTGCCGGTCGCGGCGACGAATCCCGCACCCGCACCGACCAATCCGGCGGCGGGACCGGTGATCGCGGCCCGCATCCACGGCTTCATCTCCGAGCTCAGCCGGTGGCCGAGCCAGTCGCCGAACGGTCCCGCGGCGGCGCCGCCCGCGGCCGAACTCACCGCGGTGACCGCGACCTGATCCCAGTTGATCGACTTGCGGTGGCCGTGGTCCACCTGCCACTGCTGGACGCCGAGCTCCTGCAACGTGCCGAGCATCGTATCGATCGCCACGTGCCGCAGCAGGAACTTCGCGAGCTTCGATGCCACGAGCTTGCCCGCGTGCCGGATGATCGCGGAGACCACCCGCTCACCGATGATCCGCACCGCGATCCGGGTGATCCCGATCGCGGCCGCCTCGACCGCGGGCGCGGTCGGCGGAAACAGCCAGGCCGCGGCGAGCTCGCCGGCCAGCAGGCCCAGCGAGGACCAGTACATCAGCTTGGCGTACTCGATCTCGGTGCCGACGCCGTTGGCGGATTCGCCGATCTGGTCGAAGAGTTCGGCCAGCTTGTTCAGCGACTGGTCCTTCTCCGAACCGTCGCCGGAGCGCATGCTGTCGAAGCCCTTGATCATCTCCTCGACGCCCTCGCCGACCGGATAGGCGGTCAGCGAGGCGTTTTTCGCCGCGTCGATGTCGGTGAGGATGGTGCGCAGATCAGCGGCGGCGGTGTGCCAGTCCTGGGCCAGCGCCCACATCTGGTCTTCGTTGCCCTCGGGCCACTCCATGCCGACAATCGGCTCGAGCCACTCCAGGAAGCCCGGCAGTTCGATCATGGTGGATCAGGAGAAACCGTCGCGGTTCCCGTGCTCCATCTTCTCCAGCAGCTTGGCGCTCTTGGTCTGGCCGGTCGAGAAGTTGTCGAGCGAGCCCGCGATGTTCGCCGCGCCGGTGATCATGTTGTCCCGCGAGGAGGTGTAGCCGCCGGCCCCGTCCGGCCCGTTGGCGAAGTTGCGGCCGAGAGTGTCGTTGCCCCAAGGGTTTCCGCGCGCGTTGATCGACGCCTGCAAGGTGTGCAGCACCGTGTTGATTCGGTCGCGCGCGTCCCCGGTCTTCTTCGCTGCCTTGAAGAACAGATCCGAGTCGTACTGGACTTTGTCCGCCACCGCGTTCCCTCCGCGTATGTGCGGTCGCCCCGCACCCACATCAGCTGTACGCATTCGACGATGACAGTCCATAGCAACTCGCCTGTTGCTCG
>NZ_JBFAYV010000018.1:0-53398 GCF_040681495.1 Nocardia sp. NPDC051756
GCCGGCTCGCGATGAGCCGGCCGCGACGGACACGAGCTAGCCGCAGGCCGCGGAGGTCTGGCCGAGGTTGGTCAGCATGGCGCAGGCCCAGGACTTCTGGATCTTCCACTTGCCGTTGTCCGCGACGAACGGCACGTCGACGATGTTCTCCTGGCCGTTCACGGTGAACTTGGCCTTGGCGTTGACGCTGTCACCGAAGCTGGAGACGTCGGTGACCTCGATCTTCACGTCCGCGCCCTTGGCCGCCTGGGAGAGGCGGTCCGGCAGCGTCGGGTCGGCCTCGGCACCCTGCACGCCGTCGAGCTTCTCCGCCGCCGGAACCGACGGGTCGAGCGCGCGGCCCAGAGCGGTGTTCAGCTCCGCGACGGTCGGGACCGGCGGCAGGTTCGCGGCGCTCGCCGACGCCGACGCCTTGGCGCTGGTCGTCGTCTTGGCCGCGGGCTTGTCCTTGTCGTCGCTGCCACACGCGGTCATCCCCAGCGCGGCAACCACGGCCAGGCCGGCGATCGCGATGCGTCCAGTCTTACGAAGCTTCAACTGCTCGTCCTTTGCGTTCGAGTAGGTCCGTGTCATGTCCACCAATGGCAGCCTCCACCCGACCGGCGGCGCTGCACGAGCTCCCAGGCTACCGGCACAGAGGACCACCGCGTGGACCCACACGGGACTGACTGATGTCGTCGGCAGCGAACGTAGCCGGTGGGCTCGGCGATGTCGAGCCGTTCGCCCGCGCGCTCACCGCAGACTGTTCAGCGGATCGGCTCTGGTCAGGTCCGGATCGTCGGCGGGGAAGGTGCGCGCGGGTCCGGGGCCGGTCGAGCGGGTCTCGAAGCGCACGGTCACCACGCCGTAGCCGCCGCCCTGCACCCAGCCGTGGCCGAACTCGGCGTGTTCGACGTCCATGCCGGGATGCCAGAGCGGGCTGGACAGCGCGGTCGCGAGCGGCGCGATCACCGGCGTCGCATCCGGTTCGGCCTCGGCCGCGCTCTCCCACTCCTCGGCGATCGGCGCCTGATCCAGTTCGGGAAACAGGGATTCCTGTCGCACCGTGGACAATCCGCCGTAGCCGACACCGACCAGCCGGATCGGGCCGAGCTCGGTCGGGTCGATCGCCGAGCGCTGGGCGGCGGTGGTCAGCGTGACCAGGTCCTCGGTGGCGTAGGGCAGGGTGAACGAGCGGGTCACGATGCTCATATCGGATTTGCGCAGCTTGAGCACGACGGTGCGGGCCGCGCGGCCGTCCTTGACCAGGCGGCGATGCGCGGCCGCGGCCATCTTCTCGATGGCGGGGCGCAGCTGGGCCAGGGTCACGATGTCGGTCTCGTAGGTGGTTTCGGCGCTGATCTGTTTGGCCTCGTTGCGTTCGGCGACCGGGCGGTCGTCGATGCCGCGGGCCAGCCGGTGCAGCGCGGCGCCGACGCTGGTGCCCAGGATGGACATGGCCTCGGATTCGGGCAACGCGGCGAACGCGCCGACCGTCTCGATGCCGAGCGAGCGCAGCTTGTGCTCGGCCACCGGGCCGATCCCCCACAGCTTCCGGACCGGCAGCGCGGCCAGCATCTGCGGCTGCTCGACCGCCGAAACCACCCGTATCCCATCGGGTTTGGCGAGACCGGAGGCGATCTTGGCGAGTTGCTTGCCGGTGCCCGCGCCGACCGAGGCGGTCAGTCCGGTGCGTTCGCGCACGGCCGCGCGCAGGTCCGCGCAGAACTCTTGGACCTGGGCCACGGTCGCGCCGACCAGTTCGGTCGGCTCGCCGAAGGCCTCGTCGAACGACAGCGTCTCCAGCACCGGAATCCGGCTGCGGAGGGTGTCGAACACCTGCCCGCTCAGCACGCCGTAGACGACACCGCGCGGCGGCACCACCACCGCGGTGACGCCGACCAGCCTGCGCGCCTGGTGCATCGGCATGGCCGAGCGCGCGCCGTAGACCCGCGCCTCATAACTCGCGCCCGCGACGACGCCACGTCCACCGGTGCCGCCGACGAGAACCGGTCGCCCGCGCAGGGTCGGGCGGGTGAGTTGTTCGACGGAGGCGAAGAACGCGTCCATATCAATGTGCAGCACCCAGCGCCGGGCCGTGCTCTGCGCGTCGGCGCGGACGAGACTCTGCGCGCCGCCGGGTATCGCGTCCGGCACCTCGGTGGCCGGCGCATTCGGCATGTCGGCATTCGCCGCACTCGGCGCGTCGGTAGCCACAGCGCTCGGCACGTCGGCGGGCACCGGGCTCGGCACGTCCCCAGATACGGTTTCCGGCGCGTCGGCACCCGGCGGGTCGGCGCGCTCGGCAGCCGGCCCGTCGGCGGTCACCGCGCCGCGCATCTCCGCGCGCGCGGGCGGATGCTGCCCGCTCACCGTGGTTTCGCCGAGGGTTTCCTGGACTTGGGTACCCGGGCCGGCAGCAGGTCGGCGGTGCGCTGCACGAACTCGCCCAGCCAGGCGGTATCCGCCAGCCGCGGCGCGGGCACCCGGTAGTAATCCTTGGCGCCGGGATACGGTGGCGTCAGCCAGGATTCGTCGGCGTAGTCGGCGGCCACGGCGGTGGGTTTGACGAACAGATGGTCGTCGGCGATCAAGGCGACCAGCTTGTCGTCGCAGTACAGGCCGTACTCGCCGAACATCGCCCTGGCCCGCACGTCCAGCGGCTCGAGCTGCTCGAGGAGCTCGGCGACCGTGGCCTTGTCTGTACTCACGACCCGAAATCTACCGCCGGGCACCGACAGATCCCGGCAGGTCCCGACGCTGGGTGGTGACTGCGTACTAGCTGTTGATTTCCTGTAGAGATCAACAGCCCTTGCCTGCCCCGCCGCGACCCGACCTTGAACGGTCAACCAGCCCACGACCTGGGCAGATATCTCCCGCGCCGGCGCACTACACGGTTTCGGTAAACAGTTGACGAAGCACGGGGACCGGCCTTACCGCCCAGCTTCATATGTGATGATCGGACCTATGAAGATCCGCAAGGCCGTGATCCCGGCCGCCGGTATCGGTTCCCGGCTCCTCCCGCTGACCAAGGCCATCCCCAAGGAGATGCTGCCGGTCGGCGACAAGCCGGTCATCGAACACACCGTCCGCGAGCTGGTCGCGTCGGGCATCACCGACATCACCATCGTGGTCAGCAGCGGAAAATCGTTGATCCAGGACCACTTCCGGCCCAACCCGGCCCTGGTGGCGCAGCTACGCGCGGACGGGAAGACGGCCTACGCCGACGCGGTCGAAGAGGTCGGCGACCTGTCCCGGCTCGGCCACATCACCTACCTCGACCAGCACGGCCCCTACGGCAACGGCACCCCGGTCCTGAACGCGGCCCGCAATCTGGGCGACGAGCCGATGCTGGTGCTGTGGCCGGACGACGTGTTCGTCGCCGAGGTCCCGCGCGCGCAGCAGCTGATCGACGCCTACGAGGCGACCGGCGCGCCGGTGCTCGCGCTGATGCCGATGGACCCGTCCGAGTCGCAGCGCTACGGCGTGCCGGTGGTCGCCGACGATCAGGGCAACGGCCTGCTGCGCATCACCGGCCTGCGGGAGAAGCCCAAGCCCGAGGACGCGCCGTCGGACTTCGCCGCGATCGGCGGCTACGTGGTCACGCCCGGCATCATCGACGAGCTGCGCACCCAGACCAAGGCCTGGTACGAGCACCGCTCCGGCGAGGTGTACCTGACCGACGCGATCAACGTGCACGCCGCCGAGAACCCGGTCTTCGGCCAGGTGATCCGCGGCAGCTGGTACGACACCGGCAACCCGGCCGACTACCTGGTCGCCCAGTTCGCCTCGGCGCTGGCCAATCCGAAGTACGCCCCGCTGCTGCGCAGCCTGGTCGAGGAGACCCGCTAGAAGCGGCGGATGGCGAAGATGTCGAACTGCCGCAGCGGGCTGAGGCCGACCGGCACGCCCCAGTCGTAGGCGTTGAAGATCTGGCCGAAGCCGGCGTAGATGCCGACGTGCGAGCCGTCGGTGTTCAGCACCACCACGTCACCGGGTGAGAGGGCGAAGAACGGGACGGGTGCGCCGGCTCTGGCCTGTTCCCAGGTGGTGCGCGGGATATTGACGCCGACCTGCCGGAACGCCCACTGGACCAAGCCGGAGCAGTCCCAGGCGAACGGGCCGGTGCCGCCCCACTCGTAGGGCTTTCCGGTCTGCGACACCGCGGCGGCCAGCGCACCTACCCCGTGCGAGCTGGGCAGCGGAATCGCGGCGGAACCGGAGGCGGACAGGGATTCGGCGCTGCCGGTCGCGCTGCCGGTATCGGACCATCCGGGTCCGGCCAGGATCAGCGTCGCGGCCGTCGCTAGGAGGAATCCGAAAGCGATGCGACGCAAGGATTTTCTGTTCACGTGCTCGTCCCTTCCGGCGGCCCGGCAAGCGGGTCGCCATCCGGCGGTCCCGGCGGACGCCTGGGTCGAGCGGCGTCATCCATAAGGAGCCGCGAGGGCCGTGGCCGGCGCGGCGACGCCGGACACAGCGTGGTTCAGGTAGGACAATCCACGAACTCACTGCTGCCCCAGAAGTACCTATCCGCAACAACAGCACCAGGTCCGATTCTGCCGCGAGCCTCGGACCTGCAACAATACTTCAGCAAATTTCTAGCATGTGATCTGCCTCACATGCGTGACCGACACGCACCAGCCTGTGTGCAGCGCCGTCACGCCCCCGATTCGGCGATCGCGGCCCGAACCAGCGCGCGGGCGGCCCAGCTCATCGTCTCGGTGGCCGCCTCGGGATCGAGCCCGCTGGTGTCGCGGGTGGAGACCAGCGCCTCGACGCCGAACACCAGCACGACGGCATTCACCAACCGCTCGAACCGCTCGGCCGGGAGCGTGTCCCGCAGCGGAGCCAACGCGACCCGCGCCATCTCCAGCCGGGTCACCCCGCGCACCGGAACCCGTTCTGCCTCAGCGACATCCACCTGACTGAACCAGCGATCCAGGGTCGCGCGCAGCACGCCGCGCCACACCACCTCGTCGGCGAATTGGAAGGCGCAGACCTCGCGCACGACCCGGTCGATGCGACCCTCCACGTCTTCGGGCAGGTCGTCCAGGAGCTCGGGGAAGCCGCCGGTGAACCCGGCCTGCCGGGTGGCCATGTCCGACCACAGCGACTGCGGATTCGGGAAGTACCGGTAGGCGGTGGCGGTAGAGACCTTCGCAGCCTCGGCGACCTCGGCGATCGACGGCGAGTGACCGTTGCGGGCGAGCTCGAGCGCGGCGTTGATCAGCGCCTCCCTGGTCCGCATCTTCTGATTCGCCGCTCGACCACTATTGAGAATCTCGTCTCGCCGTGAGAAAGTCATCTCACCACGATAGCAGAATCTCACTATTCCGGAGGGCGTGTGATGACCAGAGAAGAGATGGACGAGCTGTTCGAGCGGCACTGTGCGGCCGAAGCCGCCAACGATGTGGACGCGATCATGGCGACCCTGGCCGAGGAGGTCGAGCACGACGCGGTCGGCGATCCGCAGGGCACGCTGCGCGACCCGGCCGCGATCGCCCAGCGCTACCGCGACCTGTTCGACGCGATCAGCGAGGACAAGATGGAGAGCATCCATCGGTACTACGGCGAGGACTTCTTCGTCGACGAATCCCACTGGTACGGCCGGGCAACCGGGATGTTCATGGGCATCCCCGGCGGCAACCGGCCGATCGAGTTCCGAATCTTGCACGTCTGCGAGGTCCGGGACAACAAGATCAGCCGGGAGAACGTCTGGCTGGATACCGCCGCGATCATGCAGCAGCTGATGGCGCCGGCCTGATGGGCGCGTACAAGGCGGCCAAGCGCGGGGTCGCGGCGGAGCGCTACGAGCGACGTGATCGGCGACAGAACAGTGCCGACGCGTATTGGCTACCGCCGCTGTGGAATTCGGCGGCGGCAGGGCGACCGCAGCCAGGTTCGGTGCGGGGCAAGGGATAACCGGCGAGGGCGGGACCAATCGGCCCCGCCCTCGCGGTAATCGAACTATCCCGCCTTGGTGACCTGTGCGCGCACTCCCCCGACCAGGTCGGCGGCGTCGGCGCCCGCGGCGCCGAAGGTGAGCGTGGTGGCCAGGACCTCGCCCGCGATCAGGTCGCGATGGGTCTCGGCCCACCCGGCCCGATCGGCGGGCACCTCGAGCACCACGGTGATCCGGTCGGACACGTCCAGTCCCAACGACTTCCGGGTCTCCTGGAGATCGCGGATGAGGTCGCGGGCCCAGCCCTCGGCCTCCAGTTCCTCGGTCACCACCGAGTTCAGCACCACCAGACCGGCATTGCCGGGCAGCGCGGCGGTGGACTCGGGTTCGGCGGCGACCAGGCGCTGCGTGTATTCCTCCGGGAGCAGGGCGATTCCGGCGGCGGTGACGACACCGTCGGCGCCCTCGGACCATTCGCCGGCCTTGACCGCCTTGATCACCGTCTGCACCTGCTTGCCGAGGCGCGGACCGGCGGCCCTGGCGTTCACCACCAGTTCGAAGCGGCCGTGCACGGCGACGTCGGTGGTCAGGTCGACCTTCTTGACGTTGACCTCGTCGGCGATGATGTCGGCGTACGGCGCGAGCCGCTCGGCATCGGCCGCGGCGATGGTGACCTCGGCCAGCGGCAGCCGCACCCGCAGGTTCTGCGCCTTGCGCAGGCTCAGCACCGTCGAGCAGACCACCCTGGCCTCGTCCATCGCGGCGACCAGCTCCGGATCGGCAGGCAGCTCACCGTCTTTCGGCCAGTCGGTCAGGTGCACCGACTGGCCGCCGGTCAACCCGCGCCAGATCACCTCGGTGATCAGCGGGAGCAGCGGCGCGGCCAGCCGGGTGACCACCTCGAGCACCGTGTGCAGCGTGTCCACCGCATCCGGCTCCTCGCTCCAGAAGCGCGAACGCGACCGGCGCACATACCAATTGGTGAGCGCGTCGGCGAACCCGCGCAGCTCGTCGCAGGCGCCGGCGATGTCGTAGGTCTCGAACGCCTCGGTCATCGTGTCCCGCGTCGCCGCGAGCTTGGCCAGGATGTAGCGATCGAGCACGTTCGGCGAATCCGTGCGCCAGGTACCGGGTTTCGAGGCGTAGAGCTGGAGGAAGGTCCACGCGTTCCACAGCGGCCGCAGCGCATGGCTGACGCCCTCGCGGATGCCGCGCTCGGTGACGATGAGGTTGCCGCCGCGCAGGATCGGCGAGCTCATCAGGAACCAGCGCATCGCGTCCGAGCCGTCCCGGTCGAACACCTCGTTGACGTTCGGGTAGTTGCCCTTGGACTTGCTCATCTTCAGGCCGTCGTCGCCGAGCACGATGCCGTGCGCGACAACGGTTTTGAACGCCGGACTGTCGAACAGCGCGGTCGAGAGCACGTGCAGGTTGTAGAACCAGCCGCGAGTCTGCCCGTTGTACTCGACGATGAAGTCGCCCGGGAAGTGGCTGTCGAACCACTCGGTGTTCTCGAACGGGTAGTGCACCTGGGCGAACGGCATGGAGCCCGACTCGAACCAGCAGTCGAGCACCTCGGGCACCCGGCGCATGGTCGAGTTGCCCGTCGGGTCATCGGGATTCGGCCGGGTCAGCTCGTCGATCATCGGCCGGTGCAGATCGGTCGGGCGCACGCCGAAGTCGCGCTCCAGCTCGTCCAGCGAGCCGTAGACGTCGGTGCGCGGATAGGCCGGATCGTCGGACACCCACACCGGGATCGGGCTGCCCCAGTAGCGGTTACGGCTGATGTTCCAGTCCCGCGCGCCCGCCAGCCACTTGCCGAACTGGCCGTCCTTCATGTGCTCGGGCACCCAGGAGATCTGCTGGTTCAGCTCGACCATCCGGTCGCGGAAGGTGGTCACCGCGACGAACCAGGACGGCACCGCCATGTAGATCAGCGGCTGCCCGGAGCGCCAGCTGTGCGGGTAGGAGTGCTCGATCGTCTCGTGCCGCAACAGCTTTCCGGCGGCCTTGAGGTCCTTGATGATCACCGGGTTGGCGTCGAATACCATCAGGCCCTCGTACGGCGGCACCATCGAGGTGAACTTGCCGCCCTGATCGAGCGGTTGCACGATCTCGATGCCGTTGGCCGTGGCGACATCCATGTCCTCCTCACCGAACGCCGGTGCGAGGTGCACGATTCCGGTGCCGGAGTCGGTGGTCACGTAGTCGGCGTTCAGCACGCGGTGCGCGCGCGGGTGGCCGGCGAAGAAGTCGAACGGCGGGTCATAGGCCAGGTCGGTGAGCGCGGCGCCGTCGTACTCGCCGAGTACCTCCGGCTCCTCGCCGAATTCGCGGGTGTAGTGCGACACGCGTTCGGCGGCCAGCAGATAACGCTTGCCGTCGGTGCCGCGCAGGTGCACGTAGCGCACGTCGGGGTGCACGGCGATCGCCAGGTTGGACGGCAGGGTCCACGGGGTGGTGGTCCAGATCAACGCGTTCGCGCCGTCGAGCGCGTGCAGCGGATGCTCGGCCGGCACGCGCAGCAGCATGTCGACGGTGACCGCCGGATCCTGGCGCATCTTGTACGCGTCGTCGAGCCGGGTTTCCTGATTGGACAGCGGAGTCTGCTCGTACCAGCTGTACGGCAGTACCCGGAAACCTTGGTAGATCAGCCCCTTCTCGTGCAGCGACTTGAACGCCCACATCACCGACTCCATGAAGTCGAGATCGAGTGTCTTGTAGTCGTTGTCGAAGTCGACCCAGCGAGCCTGACGCGTCACGTAATCGCGCCATTCGCCGGTGTACCGAAGCACGGAAGATTTAGTGGCCGCGTTGAATTCGGCGAGGCCCATTGCTTCGATCTGTGATTTGTCCGTGATACCGAGCTGCTTTTCCGCCTCGAGTTCGGCGGGCAATCCATGACAATCCCAGCCGAAACGCCGGTCGACGCGCTTGCCGCGCATCGTCTGGAAACGCGGGACGAGATCTTTGACGTATCCGGTGAGCAAATGCCCGTAATGCGGCAGCCCGTTCGCAAACGGCGGTCCGTCGTAGAAGACGAACTCTGCTGCCCCGGAACGGTTTTCGATGCTCGCGCGGAAGGTGTCGGCGGCCGCCCATGCGTCTAGCACGCGGCGTTCCATCTCGGGGAACGTCGCTCCGGCACCGAGGTCGACCCTCGGATAGCCGCTGTTGCTGGAAGTTTGGTCCGCCATCGCGGATGCGTCTCCTCGTGCCGATTCCGTTGGCACGGGGACGATGCCGGCGCCGGTGCGCCGAAACCGCGGTACCACCCCGCTTGTCCGGCCAGAACGACCGAACCTCTTCGTTGTGAGCTGTGACGGGCTCACCCGTTCGGTTCTACTGGGCACCGCCGCCGAGCAGGCAGCGGATGCTGTTCTTCCGAAGGCTCCCCGGTGATGGCCGGATCAACACCATGTTCATGTTTGATTCTAGCCAGTGCGGTCAAACCTGTTTACGGCCCACCTAGCGTTTCGCGTGGCGGCCCGGCGGAGGCGGAGTCGAATCTTCGTCCGGCTTACCCATAGACAAGGCACTGACCAGCAGGAGCACCGCACCGAGCACGCACACCAGGATGCAACCCCACGCCCAGATCACCGATCCGGTGGTGAGCGCGGCGACCAGTAGCGCGAAGCCGACAGCGGCAAGAACGAGCGTCAACACGAGCATGGAAACCCCCAACGCATGCCAGGCGGCTCGACGACAGTTCCTTCAATTGTACGAACTGCGGGTGTGTGCTCGGCGTGAGCGGCTTACTTGCCACCCTTGGCGAACGTGGCCGGCTGCAGGTTGTTGGCCGTGTTGGCATCGGCGAACGCCTCGCCACCGTCGACCGGGACCGCCGAGCCGCGGTTCTCCAGCTCCTCGAGCTGCGACTCCAGGTAGGACTTCAGCCGCACCCGGTACTCCCGCTCGAAGGTCTTGAGCTGCTCGATCCGGCTCTCCAGCACGCTGCGCTGCTGGGTGATGGTGGCCATGATCTCGGTGTGCTTGCGCTCGGCATCGGCCTGCAGGGCGTCGGCCTTTTCCTTGGCCTGCCGCAGCTGGTTGTCCGAGCGGGACTGCGCGTCCGACAGCATCGCGTCGGCCTTCTGGCGAGCATCGGCGATCATCGCTTCGGAGCGCGTGCGGGCATCGCCGACCAGACGCTCGGAGTTTGCCCGGGCGTTCGAGAGCAGGTTTTCCGCCTCGACCTTCGCGTCGCTGGTCAGCCGGTCCGCCATCTCCTGGGCGAGGCTGAGCACCTTGGCGGCCTGCAGGTTCGCGTCCGCGCTCGGCGCCTCTTTCGGGGCGGGCGGGGCGGGCATCGGGGCAGGCGGGGCCTGCTGCACCGGCGGCTTGATCGGCTCCGGCGGCGGCGGAGGGGCCTGCTGGACAGGCGGTTTCACGTTGTTCGGGCCGACCGGGCCGCGATTCTTCTTGGCATCGGCCAGTTCCGCGTCGAGTTCGGCAACCCGCTGACGCAGATCGGCGTTTTCCTCGATCAGACGCGAGAGTTCCTGCTCGACGAGATCCAGGAAGGCGTCGACTTCATCCTCGTTGTAGCCGCGCTTCCCGATCGGCGGTTTGCTGAACGCGACGTTGTGCACATCGGCTGGAGTCAGCGGCATGGAAGGATCCCTTCACGCGTCTTTTGGAGATCTAGCAGATCTAGCAAGCTACTTCACGGCCCATTCTGTCACACCGGGGCTACCGGCTGCCCGAGCCTGCCCACGATCGACATCAAGATGAAGACGATGAAAAGCAAGACCATAATCGACAGATCCAGGCGAATTCCCCCCAGTGACACCGGTGGTATCAACCGCCTCAGGAGTTTCACCGGAGGGTCGGTGATCGTGAAGATCATCTCGAGGATGATGACCACGACACCGGTGGGACGCCAGTCACGAGCGAAGCTTCGGATGAACTCGACGATCACCCGGCTGATCAGCAACAGCCAGAAGATGAACAGTACGAAGTACAGCACCGCGAACAAGGCCACGAGTTCACTCTGCCGCAAAATCCGCTTTGCGCAAAATGACCGCGCCGCTTCACCTGCGACCGGTCTGCTACACCCCCCAGATCACGACCTTATTTCTGGTTGTAGAAGCCGGTTTCGGCGATGCGACGGCGTTCTTCGGCTGATACGTCGACGTCGGCCGGTGAGAGGAGGAACACCTTCGTAGCAACCTTGTCGAACGAGCCACGCAGCGCGAACGCGAGGCCGGCGGCGAAGTCGACCAGGCGCTTGGCATCGGCGTTGCTGAGATCGACCAGGTCCATGATCACCGGGTTGCCCTCGCGGAACCGCTCGCCGATGATCCTGGCCTCGCTGTAGTCGCGCGGGCGCAGTGTCGTGATCTTGGACAAGGGGCCTCCGTCCTCGAAGATCCCCGGCCTGCGCGCGGGTGCCGGTTCGGGGCGCACGCGCTCCTCGAGCCGACGCTCCTCGGCGTCGGGGTCGACGGCGAGCGCACCGCGGGTGGCACCCCGCAGCGGTGGCAGGCTGCCGCTGCCCCGGAACCGGCCGGAGGACGGCGCGGTCTCGATCCGGGTGGGCCGGCGCTGCGATTCGTAGCGGTCCTCGCCGTAGGGCTCGTCCGCGTACTCCTCGCGACGCGAGACCGGGTAGCCGGCCTTGTACGGCGACTTGTAGGCAGGTTCCGGGTAGTCGGCGTCCTCGCGGTCGAAGCCGTCGGCGGCGTAATGACCAGCGCCGTAACGGTCTTCGGGGTACCGGTCGGCGCCGTAGCCGTCCGGGTAGTCACGGGGCCGAGGGCGACGCGCGACGCGATCATCGCTACCCCGGGGGGCGCGATCATCGACATAGTCGTCTTCGTAATCCTCGAGCGGGACCATGCCGAAGTACGCCTTGAACTTATGCAGCGTGCTCATGACTTCGCCTCGCTGACGCTCAGCGAAGTCATGACCACGATGGTGGCTGCGTCCATTGGCTCGCTACGCTCGCTCATGACCTGGCCTCGCTGACGCTCGGCGCAGTCATGACCACGATGGTGGCTGCGTCGAGAACTCGCTCGCTGCGCTCGCTCATATTGGTCGACCTTCCTTCGGCCCCGGTGGCGGCCGGGTGTTGAAGTCTTGCTCAGCCCTCGTCTGCCTCAAGCATATGTGTCGAATGTGACTGATGAGGTTTCTTTGCTACGCCGAGGTTATCGGTCGAGCGCCCATCAAGGCGGTACCGACACGCACACAGGTGGAGCCGTGTTCGATGGCAGATTCCAGATCGCCCGACATTCCTGCGGAAAGTTCTGTCGCACCGGGATGCTCGGCGAGCAGCATGGTGTGCAAAGTCGCAAGTCGCGCAAATGCCGCATCAGACTCAGCCCCCAATGGCGGAATGGCCATCAGACCGGACAGTCGTAATGCCTTGGACCCGGCAACTTGTTCTGCGAGACGGGCTAATTCGTCCGGCGCGACACCGCCGCGGGAGGGGTCGTCATCCAGGCTCACCTGCAACAGGACGCGCACCGGGTCGGTGCGCTCCCCCGCGTCCAGCGCGGTCTGCGCACCCGAGTCAAGGGCCGTTGCCAGGCGTTCGCTGTCGACCGAGTGCACGGCGTGTGCCCAGCGCGCGACGACCCGTGCCTTGTTGCGTTGCAGGCGACCGATCATGTGCCACTGCACATCCGGGAGTCCTTCGTCACCTTCGGCCTCCGGCGCGACCAAAGTTGGCAGTTCTGCCACCTTTGCCGTGGCCTCCTGCTCGCGCGATTCGCCGAACTCGCGCCGGCCGAGGCGATACAGGATCGCCACGTCGCCGGCCGGGAAGAATTTCGTCACCGGGAGCAGCCGCACCGAGTCCGGGGCGCGCCGCGCCGCGAGACAGGCCGCGTCGACCCGCTGGAGCAGCGCGGCCAGGTTGGTGGCCAACTCCGCGGTGCGCGCGTCGACCTGCGCCGCAACGGCTTCCGAGCCACCCATCAGCGCACCTCCGACCAGATCACGCTGCCGAGCCGTCCGGTCGGCGCGCCGCGGCGGTGGCTGAACAGGGTGCGGTCTTCGATGGTGCAGCGCGGATCGATGGCGACGCCGTTGATTCCGGCTTCGATGAGCTGCCTGGCGATGCCGGCGCGCAGGTCGAGCGAGGGCGTCTTGCGCACGGTGGTCGACGCGCTGCCCGGCAGGTGCTTGTCGACGTCGGCGCGCATCGCGGCAGGCACCTCGTATTGCCGTCCCGAGGCGGCCGGACCGAGGAACGCACCGATGCGGTCGATGCGCGCGCCGATCGACACCATCGCCTCGAGCACCTTGGGCACGATCCCGATCCGAGCGCCGATCCGCCCCGCGTGCACGGCGGCGATAACACCCGCCTCGTCGTCGGACAACAGGACCGGCACGCAGTCGGCGGTCAGCACTACCAACGCCAGGCCGGGAACCTTGGTCACGAGGGCATCGGTGGCCGGCACCGGCTCGTCCCGCGGGCCGTCGATGATCTCGACGTTGCGTCCGTGGATCTGCTCCATCCACACCAACCGATCCGGCGTAAGCCCAATCCCCTCGGCCAGCCGATCCCGATTACGCCGCACCGCCGCCGGATCGTCGCCAACATGATCGCCCAGATTGAACGACTCGTACGGCGGCGCCGAGAACCCGCCCGCTCTGGTCGTCGTCACTCGTCGAACGGTCAGCGTAGGGACAGAAGTCATCCCCCGAGCCTAACCAACCACCCCACCCCACCAATCCCACAGACGTTCCACAACTTTGCCTCCACACCAGCTCCCGCCAACGGCGAGGGTGTTTCCTCGCAAGTGCACTCCTTTGCGTCAGCCCCACACCCGGACGCATCGACGGTGTGCAGCAGGCGCGAAAGGGTGCGCCCCTCCTCTCCCGCACCCACAGCAACCCACCACACCCGCAAGCATCGCCACGCCGATGAGCAGCCGCGCCCCCCGCAATCCCCAAACCTGCACTCTCTCTCGGGATCCGCACTGGCTTTAGGGGGCAATTTCGAGTGCGCATCCCGAGAGAGAGTGCGGATTTGGGGAGGAGCGCACGTGTCGAGGTGCCGCGAAGGCCCCGATCCCGGTGGGATCAGGGCCTTCGTGGGTCAGCTTGTGGTGGGTGCGGTCTGGGCGTCACCGTCGCATGAACGACGGCACATCGACGTCGTCGTCATCGTCGTCGGGCGGTTCGATGTGGGTCCGTGCGTTGTTCGCGACGGTCGGGTCGGCCATCCGGGCCTTCTCGCTGTCCCGGTAGCTCGGGACGGCGCCGCGGGTCGAGGAGGTCGAGCTCGCGGTCGCGGCCGCGATGTCGGTGCTGCGGGCCGCCACCTCGGCGGGGCGACTCTGGCCGATCTCGCCAGCTCGGGCCGATCCGATGGTGCTCCGGCTCGGGTTCTCGAAGGTCCGCCGGGCGGGACCTCCCCCGTCAAAACCCGCGGCGATCACGGTGACTCGCACTTCGTCGCCGAGCGAGTCGTCGATCACCGTGCCGAAGATGATGTTGGCCTCGATGTGCGCGGCCTCCTGGACCAGCGAGGCGGCCTCGTTGATCTCGAATAGGCCGAGGTCGGAGCCGCCCGCGATGGACAGCAGCACGCCGTGCGCGCCGTCCATGGACGCCTCCAGCAGCGGCGAATTGATCGCCGACTCGGCCGCTTTCACCGAACGGCCCTCGCCGCGCGCCGAGCCGATGCCCATCAGCGCGCTGCCCGCGCCGGACATCACGCTCTTGACGTCGGCGAAGTCGACGTTGATCAGACCCGGGGTGGTGATCAGGTCGGTGATGCCCTGGACACCGTTGAGCAGCACCTCGTCCGCCGAGCGGAACGCGTCCATCAGGCTGACCGCCGCGTCGCCGAGCTGCAACAGCCGGTCGTTCGGGATCACGATGAGGGTGTCGCAGGACTCGCGCAGCTGACCGATGCCGGTCTCGGCCTGGCCGCCGCGCCGCTTGCCCTCGAAGGAGAACGGACGGGTGACGACGCCGATGGTCAGCGCGCCGAGCTTGCGCGCGATCTGGGCGACGACCGGGGCGCCACCGGTACCGGTGCCACCGCCCTCGCCCGCGGTGACGAAGACCATGTCGGCGCCCTTGAGCACCTCTTCGATCTCGTCCTTGTGGTCCTCGGCGGCACGCCGGCCGACCTCGGGGTCGGCGCCGGCGCCGAGACCACGGGTGAGTTCACGGCCGACGTCGAGCTTGACGTCGGCATCGCTCATCAGCAGGGCCTGCGCGTCGGTGTTGACCGCGATGAACTCGACACCTTTGAGGCCCTGTTCGATCATCCGGTTGACGGCATTCACACCGCCGCCGCCGATACCGACGACCTTGATCACGGCAAGGTAGTTGTGCGGGGGCGTCATGGGCTCTCGCCTTCCTTCGATCTAAAGCCTGTCGTTTTCGGATTCGAGACACTCCGCCGTATTCGCCTGAGCGGCTTCACTCAGCGAACCGCCGCTCGGGCAAACCCTAAACCTCAACCATAGGGTTAGCGTTATGTCAAGTATCCGACTGCTGCGGAACGCTATTCGTCGCCGCCGCAATACGCGCGCAGGCGCGCCGAAACAAGAGACAGAATCTTGTGTGATCCCTCTCGTCTCGCAGCGCCACACGACGTATGGTGAACGGTTGCCCCTCGGCGCTCGGTTCCCGGCGCGAGGGCCGGTGCCATGAGCGTCAGGCCCGGAAGCGGCAGCTCGCGCGACCTTTCCAGGTCGGCGAACGCCACCCGTCGAACACTGCAATTCGACGCGGGCGCAATGGGTATCGCTCACTTTACCGTGACCAGGTTGGGACTCGACACATCGAACACCGTTCCTGGGCGGGTCAGCAGCGGGAGCACGACCGCCGACTTGCGTGCGGCGTCGTTCATGCCGCCCCACAGTACCGTGCGCCCGTCCTTGAGATTCAGCGAAATATCCGAAATTGACCGTGCCGCAACCTCGTCCACCTGAACGGCCAGCGCGGGCGGCAGCGCGGCGAGCACGCCGACTGCGGCCCTGGTCACCGGCGCGTCACTGGCCGGGCGATCGGTGATCAACTTGGGCACGCCGATCGGCGCGTCCTCGATCGCGAATTCCACGCTCTCCGCGTCCAGCAGGTGCGCACCCTGCGGACTGTCGAAGAACAGCACCGGAACTCGTTCGACCACGGTCACCCGCACGGTCGACGGGAAGACCCGCTGCACCCGGGCCGTGCGCACCTTCGGAATACTCGCGACCCGCCGGGCGATCGCGGTGGTGTCGATGCGCAACATCGACCGGCCGGAAGGGATTTCGAGGAGGTCGCGCACCTGCTGTTCGGGCACCGCGACCACGCCGTCGATGTCGACGGTGCGCACCGACAGCACCGGCGTGAACAACGCCACGCCGCCGACGACGACGAGCACGCACACGCCCAGCAATCCCCACAGCCGGACCCGCCGCCACCCGTTCGGGCTCAGCCGTGCACCGGCCGAACGCGCCGCGCCGACGCCCTTCTCGCGCACCGACCCGACACCGCGCCTCGATCGCTCGGTCACGGCCTCACCGCCCGTACTGTGGACGCGCCCGTAAACCGTCGAGGATCTGGCTGCCGAGCATCGTCACGTCGCCGGCGCCCATGGTGATCACCACATCGCCGGGCAGCGCGAGCTTGGCGACCTGACGGCCGACCCGCGACATATCCGGCTGGTAGTGCACGGGTTTGGTGACCGACTGCGCGACCAGCGCGCCGTTCACGCCGGGCAGCGGCTTCTCCCGCGCGCCGTACACGTCGAGCACAACCACCTCGTCGGCCAGGCTCAGTGCGGCGCCGAAATCCTGCGCAAACGTCGCGGTGCGGCTGTAGAGGTGCGGTTGGAAGACCACGATCACCCGGCCCTGGCGCGAGCGCGCGCCGTCGCGGGCCTCCTGCTGGACCAGCTCGGCGGCGGCGCCGAGCACGGCGCGCACCTCGGTCGGATGGTGGGCGTAGTCGTCGAAGACGCGCACGCCGTTCTCCCGGCCGGCGAACTGGAACCGGCGGTGCACGCCGCCGAAACCCTCCAGGCCCTGGATGATCTCGTCCACGTCGGCCCCGGTCGCCCGGGCGGCGAGCAGCGCGGCCAGCGCGTTCAACGCCATGTGCCGGCCGGGCACGGACAGCCGCAGGGTGCGCGGCGTGGCCTCGTCGTCGAGCTGGAACTGGGCGATGCCGCCGACGTCGCGCGGCTCCCAGCTGTGCAGCCGCACGCCGACCGGTACCGGCGCGTCGGCGAGTTCACCGGAGCCGTAACCCAGCACGCGAATGTTCTTGGCGGCCAGCTTCTCCCCGACCCGCTCGGCGAGCGCGCGGGAACCGGGGTCGTCCAGGCAGACCACCAGCAGGCCGCCGTCGGCGAGCCGGTCGGCGAAGTCGTCGAAGACCTGGACGTAGGCCTCGTCGGTGCCGAAGTAGTCCAGGTGATCGGACTCGATGTTGGTGACCACCGCGACGTCCGGGTCGTATTGCAGCAGCGACCCGTCGCTCTCGTCGGCCTCGGCGACGAAGATGTCCCCGGTGCCGTGGTGCGCGTTGGTGCCGGCCTCGTTCAGCTCGCCGCCGACCGCGAAGGACGGGTCGAAGCCGCAGTGCTGCAACGACACGATCAGCATCGAGGTGGTGGAGGTCTTGCCGTGCGTGCCCGACACCAGCAGCGTGCGGTGCCCCTGCATCAGCGAGGCGAGCACGGCCGGGCGCAGCAGCACCGGGATGTCGCGCCGTTTCGCTTCCACCAGTTCGGGATTGGTCTTCGGGATGGCCGCGTAGGTGGTGACCACCACGGTCGGGCCGCCGGGCAGCAGGTCGAGCGCGCTGGCGTCGTGGCCGATGCGCACCTGCGCGCCGCGGGCCCGCAGCGCGAGCACCCCGCGGCTCTCCTTGGCGTCCGAGCCCGACACCGCGCCGCCGCGGGACAGCAGGATCCGGGCGAT
Source organism: Nocardia sp. NPDC051756 (assembly GCF_040681495.1). Taxonomy (NCBI): domain Bacteria; kingdom Bacillati; phylum Actinomycetota; class Actinomycetes; order Mycobacteriales; family Nocardiaceae; genus Nocardia; species Nocardia sp. NPDC051756. The sequence continues at coordinate 17,764 of NZ_JBFAYV010000018.1, forward strand.
GCCGGACATCCCGGCCCCGCCGATGCCGACCATGTGCACCCGCGCCAGCGACTCCGGCAGAGCGGAGAGATCCTCGTCAGCCACGACTGCACCTCGCTGACGCTCGGTTCCGTCCTGCCTGAGGCAGGCTGTGTCTTTGGTTCGCTCGCTGACGCTCCCTCACTGTGCCACCTCCAGCACGATCCGAGCCACCGCGTCGGCGGCGTCGCGGTGCCCGGCGCCGGCCGCGGCGCGGCCCATCTCGATCAGCCGTGCGGAGTCCATGAGCAGCGGAATCACCTCATCGATCACGTATTTCGGCGTCAGCTCCGAATCCGGGACAATCCTGCCGCCGCCCTGTCGGACGACGGGCCTGGCATTGAGTTCTTGTTCGCCGTTGCCGTGCGCCAGCGGCACATAGAAGGCGGCCAGGCCGACCGCCGACACCTCGGCGACGGTCATCGCCCCCGAGCGGCAGACCACCGCGTCGGCGGCGGCGTAGGCGAGATCCATCCGGGAAAGATACGGCACCGCGACATACGGTGCGCTCGCGCCACTCCCGGTTACGGGTCGCTCCGCAGGCTCCGCTCCCGCGCTTACTTCGAGGGTGTTCTTAGGTCCGTGCGCGTGCAGCACCGAGATGCCTGCCGCGGCGAGTTGGGTCGCGGCGCCGGAGACCGCCTCGTTCAGGCTCCGCGCCCCCTGCGAGCCGCCGAACACCAGCAGCACCGGTCCCTCGGCGGGCAGCCCGAAGTGCGCGCGCGCCTCGGCGCGCAGCGCGGCCCGGTCCAGCGTGGTGATCGAGGCGCGCACCGGAATACCGACGACCTGCGCCCCGGCCAGGCCCGAATCCGGTACCGCGGCAAGCACGCGCGCGGCCCGGCGGGCACCGACCTTGTTCGCGATCCCGGCCTTGGCGTTCGCCTCGTGCACCACCACCGGCACCTTGCGCCGGCCCCGCAGCAGCCCCTGGCCCGCGGCGAGGTAGGCGGGCAGCGCGACGTATCCGCCGAAGCCGACGATCACGTCCGCCTCGACCGCGTCGATCACCGCTCTGGTCCGCGCCACCGAGGCCCGGACCCGGCCGGGCAGTCGCAGCAGGTCCGCGGTGGGCTTGCGCGGCAACGGAACCGGCGGGATGAGTTCGAGCGGATAGCCGCGCTCGGGAACCAGCCGGGTCTCCAATCCGCGTTCGGTACCCAGCGCCGTCACCCGGATCGAATCGTCGAGCCGCCGCAGCGCGTCCGCCACCGCGAGGGCGGGTTCGATATGGCCCGCCGTGCCGCCGCCTGCGACGATTACCGAGATCACCTAGATTTTCCTCGTTCTCTTGTGTGGTTGACCGGGTAGCTGGGCTCCCACGCTCTGGTGGCGCGCAGCGAGCTGGTGCCGCGGCTCTCCGGCGAGCGGCGCCGTCCCGGCTCCGGTTGCGGACGCCGCGCGGGCAAGGCCTGCCTGCCCGGCCGCGGCGCCTTTCGCTGCGCGGATTTGGCCCGTGCGGCACTGGCCCGCGCCGGCGAGTACACCTCCGGCTTGGGCAGCCGCAGCAACTTACTGAACCTACCGTCTTGCCCGGCATGCAGCGCGGAGACGGCCTCCGGTTCGTGCCTGGCCGCGTTGGCGATGATGCCGAACATGAACAGCGTGATGGCCAGCGACGAACCGCCCGCCGACACCAGCGGCAGCTGGAGTCCGGTGACCGGCAGCAGGCCGACCACATAACCGATGTTGATCAGCGCCTGCCCGGTGATCCAGGTCGTCGCGGTCGCGGTCAGCAACCGCAGGAACGGATCGACCGAACGGCTGGCGATCCGGATTCCGGTGTAGACGAACAGCGCGAACAGCCCGAGCACCAGGGCGCAGCCGAGGAAGCCGAGCTCCTCGCCGATGATGGCGAAGATGAAGTCGTTGTGCGAGTTGGGCAGGTAGCTCCACTTGGCCCGGCTCTGCCCGAGGCCGCGGCCCCAGATCCCGCCGTCGGCGAGCGAGTAGAGCGCTTGGCGGGCTTGATAACCGATGCCCTGCGGGTCGTCGCCCGGGTTGAAGAACGCGCGCATGCGGTCGGATCGATAACCGGCCGACAGGGCGAGCACCGCCGCCGCGATCATGCCGGACACCGAGACCGTGACGAACAGCCGCAGCGGCAGCCCGCCGAACCAGAGCAGCGCGGCGAGCACGATGCCGAGCGCGATGGTGGTGGACAGGTTCGGCTCCACCACGACCAGCAGACACACCAGCAGGCCCGCCGGAACCAGCGGCATCAGAATGTCTTTCAGCCCGGCGTGTTCGGAGCGGCGCGACGCCAGCAGGTGCGCGCCCCAGACCACCAGGGTGACCTTCACGATCTCCGAGGGCTGCACGTTGAACAGGCCGAGGTCGATCCAGCGCCGCGCGCCCTGCACCTTGGAGCCGATGCCGGGGATCAGCACCAGCACCAGGCCGAGCACGGACAGCACGAACAGCGGGAACGACCACTGCCGCAGCCGGCGCAACGGAATCCGCAGCGCCAGATAGAACAGCACGGTGCCGATCGCGGCGAACATCGCCTGCTGGATGAACAGCGAATACGCCGATCCCCCATCGGCATACGCCTCGACGCTGGACGCGGACAGCACCATCACCAGGCCGAGCACGGTGAGCAGGGTGGCGATGGTGACGACCAGATGAAACGACGCGAGCGGCCGCGCCAGCCAGGCCACGAACCTGGCGCCGGCTTGGGGTTGCTGTTCCTTACGCCGCGTCGTTTCCGTCATAGCGTCCGCCCGACGTCACCGTCTTCCAGTGCGTGCACCGCGGCCGCGAAACTGCGGCCCCGATGCGTGTAATCGGCGAACATGTCCAACGAGGCCGCCGCGGGGGCGAGCAGTACGGTGTCGCCGCGGCTGGCGAACCCGGCCGCGGCCTGTACGGCGCGCGCCATCACGGCGTCGGCCTTATCTCTCGACGCGTCACCCATCCCTGCATCGTCTCCCGCGATCAGCTCGATGACCGGGACCTCAGGCGCGTGTCGCGCCAACGCGACCGCGAACACCGGTGCGTCGGCGCCGATCAGCACCACCGCGACCAGCCGGTCGGCGACCTCTTCGACCAGGTCCTCGATGTGCGCGCCCTTGAGCTGACCGCCGGCCACCCAGACCACCTGCGGGTGCGCCAGGATCGCGGTGCGCGCGGCATGCGGGTTGGTCGCCTTGGAGTCGTCGATGAAGTCGACGCCGCCGACCTCGCGCACGAACGCCGACCGGTGCGGGCCGACCTTGTGCTCGATCAGCCCCTCCCGGATGAACTGCGGCGCCACGTCGATGGCCCTGGTCAGCGCGGCCGCGGCGAGCGCGTCGGCGACGCCGGCCGGCCCGGGCGGGCTGATGTCGCCGACCTCGGCCAGGATCGCGGCCTTGGTGAACGCGCGATCGAGCAGCTTGCCGTCCACCACGCCGAGCTCACCGTCGGCGGGCACGCCGATCCGGAAGCCGACGGTGCGACGGGCTTTCGAGCGGCGGGCCAGCGAGGCCGCCACCGGATCGTCGAGCCCGACCACGCCGACCCGGCCGACCAGCGCCCGCGCCTTCGCGGCGGCGTACGCGTCCAGGCCGCCGTGCCAATCCAGGTGATCCTCGGCCACATTGAGCACCACGCCCGCCTCCGGGCGCACCGACGGCGCCCAGTGCAGCTGGAACGAGGACAGCTCGACCGCGAGCACCTGCGGTCCCGGGTTGCGCCGCAACGCGTCCAGGATCGGCAGGCCGATGTTGCCGCACGCGACGCTCGGGATGCCCGCGGCGCGCAGGATGGCGTGCGTCATCTGGGTGGTGGTGGTCTTGCCGTTGGTGCCGGTGATCACCAGCCACTTGCGCACGGGCCCGTAGATCCTGGCTTGATCGACCCACCAGGCGAATTCGACGTCGCCCCACACCGGGGTGCCCTCGGCCACCGCCGCGGCGAGCACCGGCGAGTCCGGCCGCCAGCCCGGGCTGGTGATCACCAGCGCGAACCGGCTCCAGTCCGTGGTTTCCAGTTCCACGCAGGTGGCGATGTCCAGGCCGAGCGAGGCCGCCTCGGCCAGCGCCGCGGCGCCGCCGTCGGTGACCACCGGGCGCGCGCCGATATCGCGCAGCGGCTCGATCAGCGAGCGCCCCGATATGCCCCAGCCCGCGACGAGAACGTCACGGCCACGCAGGAATTCGAGCATGGGCCCTGGTGATCGCAGGGCCCGAGGAGAATGTTCGACCATCGCTAGTTCACCCGACCGCAGAGAGATATTCGCTGTAGAACAAGCCGAGCCCGACGGCGGAAGCCATCGCGGCCAATAGCCAGAACCTGATGATCACCGTAGTCTCGGCCCACTTGCTGAGTTCGAAGTGATGATGGAACGGCGCCATCTTGAACAGCCGGTTGCGCGTGGTGCGGTACACCGCCACCTGCAACACCACCGACAGGGTTTCGGCGACGAACAGCGCGCCGATGACGATCATCAGCAGCTCGGTCCGTGTGGTGATGGACAACCCGGCCAGCATGCCGCCGAGCGCCAGCGAGCCGGTGTCACCCATGAAGATCTTGGCGGGCGCGGCATTCCACCACAGGAAGCCGACGCATGCCGCGGCGCCCGCGGCGCAGACCAGCGCCAGGTCCAGCGGGTCGCGCACGTTGTAGCAGCCGACCTCGGCCTTGATCTCGCAGGCGTGGTAGTACTGCCAGAAGGTGATGACCACGTAGCCGCCGAGCACCAGGCTCATCGAGCCGGCCGCGAGCCCGTCCAGGCCGTCGGTGAGGTTCACCGCGTTGGACCAGGCGACCACGACCAGGCAGACGAAGACCAGGAACACGACGACACCCATGGTCACCGTGCTGATGTCGCGCACGTAGGACAGGTGCCTGCTGGCCGGGGTCAGCCCGCTCGCGCCGCGGAACTGCAACGCCAGCACGCCGAAAACGACTGCGGCGGTCAGCTGTCCGAGGTATTTGCCCGCGGCGGTCAGGCCGAGATTGCGCTGCTTGCGGATCTTGATGAAGTCGTCGACGAAGCCGACGCCGCCGAGCGCGGTAGCCAGGCCGAGCACCAGCAGGCCGGAGGCCGACGGGCCGTCCGCGCGGTAGCCGATGCCGATCAGGTGCGAGCCCAGGTAACCGGCCCACATGCCGATGATGATGGCGACGCCGCCCATGGTGGGGGTGCCGCGCTTGGCCTGGTGACTGGCCGGGCCGTCCACCCGGATCTCCTGGCCGAAGCCCTGCTTGGCGAACATCTTGATCAGCAGCGGGGTCAGCAGAATCGATACGGCCAGCGCTATCGCGGCCGCGAATAGAATCTGTCTCACTCAACTGCCTCCGTGCTTCCCGTACGTCCGCTGGATGGCTCCGATTTGATCAAGTGTTCGGCGACCTCCCAGAGGCCCACCGACTTCGACGCCTTGACCAGCACCACATCACCCGCCTCGACTTCGTCGTCGAGCAACGCGATGGCCGCGCCGATGTCGGGCACGAGGATCGACTCCTCGCCCCATGAGCCTTCCATCACCGCTCCCTGATGCATCGCCCGGGACGGCCTTCCGGTGCCGACCACGATCAGCCGGTGCACGTCCAGCCGCACCGCGAGCCGACCGATCCGGTCGTGTTCGATCACGGATTCTTCCCCGAGCTCACCCATTTCGCCGAGCACCGCCCAGCTGCGACGCGGTGTTTCGCCCGCGCGCGACATGGTGACCAGGGCTTTGAGCGCGGCGCGGACCGAGTCCGGGTTGGCGTTGTAGGAGTCGTTGACCACGGTCACCCCGGCCGGGGTGGTCTGCACGTCCATCCGGCGGGCGGACGCGGCGCGCGCGCCGGACAGCGACCGCGCGATGGCGTCGAGGTCGGCGCCGCATTCGAGGGCGACCGCCGCCGCGGACAGCGCGTTGCCGACCTGGTGTTCGCCGTGCACCGCCAGCTGAATCGCGATGCTGCCCACCGGCGTATGCAGCGTGAAGCCCGCGCGCGCCGCGTCGTCGAGCCGGATGTCGGTGGCCCGCAGGTCGGCGCCGTCGGAGCTGCCGACGGTCACCACCCGGGCGGTGGTGCGCGCCGCCATCGCGGCGACCTGCTGGTCGTCGGCGTTGAGCACGGCCAGCCCGGACGGCGGAAGGGCCTGCACCAGTTCGCCTTTGGTCTTGGCGATGGCCTCGCGGCTGCCGAACTCGCCGAGGTGCGCGGTGCCGACATTGAGCACGACGCCGATGCTCGGCGGGGTCACCTCGGCGGCCGCGGCGATATGGCCGGGGCCGCGGGCGGACATCTCCAGCACCAGGAAGCGGGTATCGGCGTTGGCGCGCAACGCGGTCCACGGGTGGCCGAGTTCGCTGTTGAACGAGCCCGGCGGCGCGACCACGGCGCCGAGCGGGGCGAGCACGGCCGCGAGCAGGTCCTTGGTCGAGGTCTTGCCGGACGAGCCGGTCACCCCGATCACGGTGAGTGTGCCTGCCTCCGTGAGCCGTTGCACGCTGGCGCGGGCCAGGTCGGCGAGCGCGGCCAGCACCGCGGCCCCGGATCCGTCCGAATCACCGGCCAGCGCAACCGAACTCGACGGCACCGAACCCGGGCTCGGCGCGACGACGATGGCAGGCACGCCCACCGGGCGGGCCGCAAGCACCGCGACCGCACCGGCCGCGACCGCCGTCGCGGCCCAGTCGTGCCCGTCCGCCCTGGTGCCCGGCAGGGCCAGGAACAGATCGCCGGAACCGATTCGGCGCGAATCGAATTCGACCGAACCGGTGACCCGCACCTCCGGGTCGGGGACGTCGTGCAGCGTGCCGCCGACGACGTCCGCGATCTCCCGCAGTGTCATCTCGATCATGAAACCGTCAAGTCCTCCGCGTCCGCATGGTGCGGACTTCGCTTGTCCAGTGCCGCCGCGAGCACGTCGCGGTCGTCGAAGGGGTGCTTCACACCCCGGATCTCCTGCCCGGCCTCGTGCCCCTTGCCCGCAACCAGTACCACGTCGCCGGGCTGAGCCCAATTCACCGCCGCCGCAATGGCTTCGGCGCGGTCGCCGAGTTCGCGCACCTCGCCGCGTTCGGCCTCGGCCAGCGCACCGGCGCGCAGCGCGGCCCGGATGTCGGCCGGGTCCTCGCTGCGCGGATTGTCGTCGGTGATGATCACCAGGTCGGCGCCGCGGGCCGCCACCGCGCCCATCAGCGGGCGTTTACCCGCGTCCCGGTCGCCACCGGCCCCGACCACCACGGCGAGCCGTCCGGGCGATTGCGGCGCGTCCGCCGCGAGATGTCCACGCAGCGTGGCGATCACCGATTCCAGCGCGGCCGGCTTGTGCGCGTAGTCGACGATCGCGAGGAAGTTCTGCCCGCGCTCCACCCGCTGCATCCGGCCGGGCACGTCGACGGTGGCCAGCGCGGGCGCGGCGACCGACGCCTCGACCCCGGCGGCGGCGCACACAGCGACCGCGAGCAGCCCGTTGGCCACGTTGTAGCGCCCCGGAAGACGCAGTCGCACAGCGATATTGCCCTCGGGTCCGGTCGCGGTGAATTCCTGCTCGCCGCCGTGCGCGGTGATCTCGCCGTCCAGGGCCCAATCGCCGGTTCCGGTGGTGGACACCGTGATCGGGGCGTCGAGGCCGGCCGCGAGGCGCACGCCCCACTCGTCGTCGACGCAGATCACCGCGGTCCGCGCGGCGATCGGCGAGGTCGGCTCGAACAGCCTGCGCTTGGCGGCGAAGTAGTCCTCGAAGTCGGCGTGGAAGTCCAGGTGGTCCTGCGACAGGTTGGTGAACGCGCCCACCGCGAAGCGGACCCCGTCCACCCGGCCGAGCGCCAGCGCGTGGCTGGACACCTCCATCACCACCGCGTCCACGCCCTGCTCGACCATCAGCGCGAACATCGCGTGCAGCTGCGGCGCCTCCGGCGTGGTCAAGGCACTCGGAACGCGACGGCCACCGATCCGGGTCTCGATCGTGCCGATCAGCGCGGTCGACAGCCCCGCGGCGGCCAGACCGGCCTCCACCAGGTAGGAGGTCGTGGTCTTGCCCGAGGTGCCGGTGATGCCGACGATGCGCAGCCGCTCACACGGATGGCCGTAGATCAGGGCGGACAACTCCCCGAGCACCGCGCGCGGATTCTCCCGCACCAGCACCGGCACATTCAGCTCGCCGGCCAGCTCCGCACCCGCCGCGTCGGTGAACACCGCGACCGCGCCGCGTTCGACCGCGTCGCGGGCGAACCGCGCGCCGTGCGCCTGCGCGCCGGGTAAGGCGGTGAACAGATCACCGGGTCGCACGGCCTGCGACCGCTGCTCGATGCCGGTGACCTGGATCTGCGCGAGGGCGGGACCGATCGCCTCGGCGCCGGTCGAGGCCAGCACGGTGGTCAGCGCGGTGGCCGGCGGTTCGGCAGGCCGGAGCGCGTGCTGGCTGGGCTGCGCAGGCACATTGCTCCTCTCTGATACGGGCGGGACTGGGACGACGAGTCAGGTTACCGACGGCCGGTCACGGGCCAGCAACGCACCTACCGAACACCTCGCACCGCACGCGCGGTATGTCCCACACCGCACGGATTCAGTCGGCCTGGAGCACGAATCGTTTGGACGGTTCCGGCGACGGCGGAATGCGGTCGCGCTGCAACGCCCAGGAGGCGATGTTGTGGAACAGCGGTGCGGCCGACTGACCGCCGCTGCCGTCGGCGCTGCGGATGGGGTTGTCCAGCATCAGGCCGATGACGTAGCGCGGGTTGTCGGCGGGCGCGATGCCGGCGAAGGTGATGTAGAACGACGAGGTCGAGTAGCACTGACAGTTGGGGTCGACCTTCTGCGCGGTGCCGGTCTTGCCCGCGATCTGGTAGCCGTCGATCGCGGCGGGCCCGCCGGTGCCGTTCTGGTTGGCGTTCATCGGATCACGCTGGGTCACCGACTGGAACATGGTGCGCAACGTCGCGGCGGTCTGCGGGCTCACCACGCGCACACCGTCGGGCTGCACCTCGTCGGTGCGGGCGCCGTCCGGCGCGATCTTGGCCTTGATGATCCGCGGCGGGATGCGCACGCCGTCGTTGGCGATCGCCTGATACATGGCCGTCATCTGCAACGTGGTCATCGAAAGACCCTGGCCGATCGGCAGGTTGGCGAAGGTGCCGCCCGACCACTGATCCCGGGCAGGCACCACGCCGCCGCTCTCACCGGGCAGGCCGACGCCGGTGCGCTGGCCGAGGCCGAAGCGGTTCACCATGTCGGCGAAGCGATCCTCACCGACCCGCTGGGCGAGCATCAGGGTCCCCACGTTCGAGGACTTACCGAAGATGCCGGTGGTGGTGTAGGGCGCCACATCGTGCACCCACGCGTCGTTGACGGTCACGCCCGCCATCCGGATCTTGCCCGGAACCTGAAGCACCTCATCGGGATTGGTCAACCCGTACTCGATCGCGGCGGCCGCGGTGATGATCTTGTTCACCGATCCCGGCTCGAACACGTTCGACACCGACGGGTTGCTCATCTCGGCGCTCGCCCAGGTCTGCGGGCCCAGTTGCGGATTGAAGGTGTTGTCGTTGGCCATGGACAGGACCTGTCCGGTCTTGGCGTCGAGCACGACGGCGGACGCCGAGTTCGCGCCGGACATCTCCTTGGCCTGCTGCACCTGCTGCTGCACGTAGTACTGCAAGTCCGAATCCACGGTCAGTTCGACGCCGTGGCCGTTGACCGCGTCCTGCTTGTCGCGCGAGCTGCCGGGAATGACCGCGCCGTCCGAGCCGCGGTCGAACGTGTGCGAACCGTCGGTGCCCGCGAGCACCGAGTCCAGCGACGACTCCAGCCCGATCTGGCCGTGCCCGTCCCAGCCGGTGGTGCCGAGGATGTTGGCGGCCAGCGAGCCACCGGGATGTTCCCTCGGGTACTGGGAATCCGCGCCGACCTCGGGATACTGCGTGCGGATATCCGCGGCGATCCTCGGGTCGACGCCGCGCGCCAGGTACACGAACGTCTCGTCGCTGCGCAGCTTGGCGAGCAGGTCCGCCTCCGCGGGGCCTGCCTTGCCGAGCTTGTCGTGCACGGTCTTGGCGATCGCCTTCAACCGCTCGTCCGGGTCCGGCGCCTTGGCGTTCTTGGCTTTCGCGTCGGCCAGCTGCTTACGGACCACGACCGGCTGGAAGTTCAGCTGCTTCGCGGCGATGGTGTACGCGAGCGACTTGCCGTTGCGGTCGGTGATCGGACCGCGCACCGCGTAGTCGGGCTCGTGCTGGGTGCGCTGGGTCGCCGCCTGGGCGGACAGGTTCGGCGCACCGATGGTCTGGATCCACAACAGCTGCAACGCAACGACACCGAGCGCGATCAGCATGATGATCCGCCCGGCGCCGAGTCGCCTGCGTAGGGGCCGGTCCTTCTTCGGCGGCGCGGAGCGTGGCCGGGCCGACTTGCTCGGACCAGGCTCGCGTCGCCGGCGCGGCGCGGGCCTGGTCTGCGTCACCTCTGGCCTCCGTCAGGAAGTGCTTGCGGCTGTGGGGTTTCCGGCTGTCCCTGCGCGAGTTCCGCAGGCGGGTGCGGGGTTTCGGCCTGCGGCGGCGTGGCCTCGACCGGGGCGGCGGGCACCGGCGGGACCGGGCTGACCGGAACCGGGCTGGCCTGGGCCGCGTTCACCTGGGCGCCCGGTGCGGGCGGCAGGGCCGGCGGGGGCGCCGGTGTCGTGGTCACCGGCATGACGCGTTCGCCGCGCGCCTGCGCGTTGCCTGCCTGCGGGTTCGGCGGGGCGGTCGGCGAGATGTTCAGCGGCGGGACCGGGGGGCCGTCGGCCGGCGTCGGCTTGCCGATCACCGTCACGGTGCCGTCCGGGGCGACCACGATGCGGGCCGGGTCCTTGGCCGGGATCATGCCCAGTTCGCGGGCGCGGGCGGCCAGGTCGGGCGCGGAATCCGCGGACTCCACCTCGCGTTGCAGCGCCGCTCGCTCGTCGGCGAGCCGCTTGTTGGTCGCCCGGATGTCGCCGAGCTGGTAGCTGTCCTCCGCGGCGCGGGTGGTCAGCAGCAGCGTGAGCGCGAGGCCACAGCCGAGCAGCGCGATGATCGCCGCGACGAACGGAATCCGCGCGGCCATCACCGACCCCTGCCGGGGCGGCAGATCAGGTGTGTCCGAACGGGTTTCGGCACGGGTCCGGCGCCGGGCGTAGGCCCGTTGCGCGGCACCCGATTTCACCCGCTCGGATTCGTGGACCCGGCGAGCGATCCGCCCAGGTGCCTCGACGGTGCGCGTCCGTATGCTCATACTGCCGTCCCCTCGTGAGTCTGTGCGGGACATCCGGCCTCCCTTGTCCAGGCCCCGCACCCGGTCCGCCGGACGAGCTCATCTCTCATCCGACCTCCTGAATTCGCTCCGCGGCCCGCATCCTTACCGGTGCGGCCCGCGGGTTTTCCTCTATCTCCTCCTCGGTCGCCTTCTCCGCGCCACGGGTCAGCATCCGGAATTCCGGTCCCATGCCGGGCAATTCGACCGGTAGGTCGACGGGGGTGCGAGAGGCCGCGCGCGGCGCGAACTCCTGCTTGACCACCTTGTCCTCGAGTGACTGATACGACATGACGACGATCCGGCCGCCGATCCGCAGCGAATCGAGCGCCGCGGGCAGCGCAGCGCGCAGCGAATCGAGCTCGCGGTTGACCTCCACCCGCAGCGCCTGGAACGTGCGCTTGGCCGGGTGCCCGCCGGTCCGCCTGGTCGCCGCGGGTATCGCCGCATACAGCAGTTCCACCAGCTCGGCGCTGGTGGTGAACGGCTTCTGCTGACGACGGCGCAGCACCTCGGAGGCGATCCGGCCCGCGAAGCGTTCCTCACCATAGGTTTTCAGCACCCGGGCCAGGTCGCCGTGGCTGTAGGTATTGAGCACGTCGGCGGCGGTGGGTCCGGTGGTCGGATCCATCCGCATGTCCAGCGGCGCGTCGATGGAGTAGGCGAAGCCGCGATCGGCCTCGTCGAGCTGCATCGAGGACACGCCGAGGTCCATCAGGATGCCGGAGACCGAGCCCTTGGCCGTCAATCCGGCTTGCGCGAGCGCCTCGGCGATCCCGTCGTATCGGGTGTGCACCAGGGTGATTCGATCCGCGAACGGCGCGAGCCGCTCGGTGGCCAGCTTCAGCGCGGTGGTGTCGCGATCGAGACCGACGAGCCGGAGACCGGGATAGGTACGCAGGAAATGTTCGGCGTGTCCGCCTAGACCGAGGGTCGCGTCGAGATAGACGGCGCCGGGTTCGGTGAGCGCGGGCCCGAGCAGCGCGTCGGCTCGCCCGAGCAGAACAGGAACATGGCGGGGGCCGTCCTGCTCACGGTTCACCTCGACCTCCCGGGATCTGCCTCGCTTCGTCGCGCACCGCGCACGGGTCGCCTTGTTCCACAATGCTTTTGCATAAGAAACCGTTGCCGGAGACGAATGCCCCGTGGTCTCTGACCGAACCTCGGCACCTGGCGTCGGGGAAGTACGTCAGGGTCCGCGTCCGGGCAGAGGCCGCGCGGCACTCGTTCGCTCGGGGCTAGAAGATTCCGCCCAGCGACTCGTCTCTCGCTTGCGAGAAGTCCTCCTCGTGCTCGGCGAGGTAGGAGTCCCACGCCTGCTTGTCCCATATTTCGAGGAAGTCGACCGAGCCGGTGACCACGCAATCCCGTTGCAGGTTTGCGTAGCGCCGATGTTCGGCAGACAACACGATCCGGCCCTGTGCGTCCGGACGTTGTTCATCCGTACCAGCCGCTAGAGCCCGGACGAATGCGCGAGCCTGCGGGTTACTTCGAGATGCCGCCGCGGCTCGCCGGGCGAGCGCGGTGAACTCTTCTTTGGGATACACGGCAAGGCTGTGGTCCTGACCCTTCGTGACCATCAACCCTCCCGCCAGATCGTCTCGAAATTTCGCAGGCAACGTGAGTCGCCCCTTGTCGTCCAGCCGAGGTGTGTAGGTACCGAGAAACAACTCGATACCTCCCTAGTCGATCACCTCGATGGTCGGCCTTTCCTGTAGTGCGCGCTCCACATTACCCCACTTTCCCCCACTTTCAATCGAAACTGCCGGTGATCTGGCTCCCGGCCCAGACGATTCCGCAGGTCATCCCAGCTATCACCATGGTGGAGAACTTTTTGCGTGTTCTGCCGACACGCACAGTCCGCATGGACAAAGGCCCGGAAACACCCAGCAAACGCCCAGGTGCGACGTCGCTCGGCCGCGGATGGGGGGAAGTGGGGGATCTTGTGGGGCGATGTGGAGGAAGTGTCGCGCGCCCCCGCGCGGAGATCACCGACGGACCGTGGTTATCCACACGCAAGACGGCGACGCCGCACCGGATCGGTGCGGCGTCGCCGTCTGTCTGAAGATGTCAGGCTACGAGCGGGCTAATCCTGCTCGAACCGTCGCCGGAATCGGTCCTCCATGCGTTCGGAGAAACCACCGGACTTGCGTTGGCGCCCACGTGGTCCGGCCGTTCCACCGCTCGGACCGCCGGGCGTGGCGTCGCCGCCGGCCCGATCGCCCTTCGCCATGCCCTTGGACGTGCCGACCAGCAGCAGTACGCCGGCCGCGAACATGACGATGAATCCGACCAGACTGATGATCGGGAAGCCGCCGGGCTTCACAGGAGCGGCGATGCCGGCGACGAGTAGGAACAGACCAAGGACGAACAAGGCCGCGGCCTGGAGTCTGCGACGACTCGAGGTCGAGCGAAGGCGCCCGCCGCGGACGGACGACGCGAACTTCGGATCCTCAGCATAGAGCGCGCTCTCGATCTGTTCGAGCATGCGCTGCTCGTGCTCGGAGAGTGGCACGGTACCTCCCCCGGCACTAGGCGTGGCTGTCGCCTCCGGGTAGGCGACCTGATAGCCGACCTTGGCGGCTATCTGACACCAATGATACGAGTTCGATCAGGGCCGTACCACCTAGTCGCCCATAACTATGTGGGCGTGCCGCCGGTCACTATCCGGTCATGCCGTTTGTCCACCCCGGTGCGGGGCGCAACCGGGCCGATGCGCTAAGGAGATCTTCGACGTCGTGCAGGAATGCTCCTACCCGCGAATAGAACTCGTCGGCCTCGTCGTCATCGATGTCTCGATCGAGCCCGGCCTCCAGTGCGGCCCTGGTCTCCGACCGTGCGCTGAAGTAATCCGACCACATGACGAACTCGGGCGCGGCGGACTGCAACAACACCCACGCGTTGCGCGAACGAGCCCGCGGCGCGCTGTCCGCGCCGGTGAGTGCGATCACCGCGCCCGCCCCGCGTAGGGCGGCGATATACGCGGCGCGGAAGCGCTCGCGCGGGTCCCGCTCCCCCGCCGCCTGCATGAGCAGGCCGTCGGCCCGTTGCAGCAGCTTGCCCGCCCGACCGGGCTGTCCCGGATATTCGACCCGACCAGACATCTCGGAGTCCCTCCGCCATCGCGTGCCCGTGGCCAACACCGCCTTGGTGTGATCGAACAGGCATTCGAACGTTTGAATTGAGTTTGAATATAGAGACACCCACCGACAAACTTCCGCGCCCGCTGTGGACCCGACGAGAGCCATGACCGCCGTCAAGCCAAATCACACCCCCGCACCTGTCGTCGTCGACCTCTCCGTCGCGGCACTGCGCTCCCGGCTGCACGATGCGCTGGCGGTGTATGTCGCGGCGATGGACTATCCGCGCGGCACCGAACACCATCGCGCGCCGATGTGGACCGAGCACACCACCCGCCCCGGCTGGCAGGCCGTCGCCGCGGTGGTGCCCGACGATTCGGGACACGTCGACCTACGCTCCTCGCCGATCGTGGCCATCGCCTACGGCTACCGCGGCGCCGCGCACCAGTGGTGGCACCAGCAGGTGCACAGCGGCATGCGGCGCTCCGGCTGGCCGGAACATTCGACGCGCGAACTGCTTTCGGACTATTTCGAGCTGACCGAGCTGCACGTGCACCCGTCGGCGCAGGGGCTCGGCATCGGCGGCACGCTGCTGCAACGGCTGCTGCGCGATCGGCCGGAACAGGCGGTGCTGCTGTCCACCCCGGAGGTGGCCGGCGAGGACAACCGGGCCTGGCGGCTGTATCGGCGACAGGAATTCACCGACGTGGTACGGAATTTCGTGTTCGCGGGCGACAATCGGCCGTTCGCCATCCTCGGACGGCGGCTGCCGCTGTGACGCTGCGGCTTCGGGGTACCGGCGTGAGGGTCACGTGACGGTCGTTGTCGTCGGCTCGGGGCACAACGCGCTGGTCGCCGCCTGCTATCTCGCGCGGGCCGGACACGCGGTGGAGGTGCTCGAGCGCGACGAGGTGCTCGGCGGTGCGGTGTCGACGGTCGAACGGTTTCCCGGGCATCTGGTCGATCGCGGGTCGTCCGCGCACATCATGGTGCGCCACACCGGGATCATCGAGGAACTCGAACTCGATCGCTTCGGGCTGCGGTATATCGATTGCGACCCTTGGGGTTTCACGCCGGGCATCGATGGGCGCGCACCGTTGGTGTTCCATCGGGATCTGGCGGCGACCTGTGCGTCGATCGCGGCCGCCTGTGGCGAATCGGATGCCGTGGCCTATCGGCGGTTCGTCGAGGTGTGGGGTCCGCGCAGCGCCAGGGTGATGCGCGCGTTCGGCGGCGGGCCGACGCCGGGGCGGCTGCTGCGCTCGTTCTGGGGGCTGGACGCGAAGGACGGCGGGAGCGCGCTGTCGCGGGAGTTCCTGCAGTCCGGGGATGCGTTGCTGGACAAGCATTTTCGTGACGAACGACTCAAGGCGTCGCTGGCCTGGTTCGGTGCGCAGTCCGGTCCCCCGATGTCCGAACCGGGCACCGCGCCGATGGTGGGGTTCGCCGCGCTGATGCACACGCTGCCGCCGGGCCGCGCGGTCGGCGGCAGCGGGGCGCTGTCCGCGGCGCTGGTGCAGCGGCTGCGCGCCGATGGCGGGGTGGTCACGGCAGGTGACGCGGTGACCGCGCTGCGGCGCGCGGGGGACGGCTGGCGGGTGCGCACCGCGTCGGGGCGAAACCTGCACGCCGACACCGTCATCGCGGGTTCGCATGTGCTGACCACGCTGGATCTGTTGCGCGCGGGCGGATTCGACGCCGCCGTGCTCGACGACTGGCGGCGGCGCATCCGGGTCGGGCCGGGAATCGGCATGGTGGTGCGGGTGGCGACCCGGTCGCTGCCGAGTTATCCCGGCAGCTCGGTCGGCGAATCCGCCCGTGGCCTCCAGTTTCTCGTGTCCGACCGGCGGCAGCTGCGGCTCGCGCACGGGGCCGCGTCGGCCGGTGATCTGCCGCCGCGGCCGGTCGTGCTGGCGATGAGTTTCAGCGCACTGGACCCGAGTATCGCGCCGCCCGGCGAGCATCAGCTCTCGCTGTGGGCGCAGTGGCATCCGTATCGGCTGGCCGACGGCAGCGAGTGGGCCGCGCACGCCGAGCGGGAGGCGGATCGCATCATCGCCGAAGTCGACTCCTACGCACCGGGTTTCGCCGATTCGGTGCTGCGCAGGTTCGTGCAGACACCGGTCGATCTGGAGCGGGAGATGGGCCTGCTCGGCGGCAATGTGATGCACGTGGAGATGTCGCTGGACCAGATGATGCTGTGGCGGCCGCTGCCCGAGCTGTCCGGGCAACGCGTCCCCGGCGCGCCCGGGCTGTACCTGACCGGCGCGTCCACACATCCAGGCGGCGGCGTCTCCGGCGCCAGCGGCCGCAGCGCCGCCAACCTGGCCCTGCGCGACCTCCGCCGCAGTCGATTCCCGCTGCTGCGCAAGCGATGACCGTGCAGCCGCACCACTTTCGATTTCCCGCACCGAAATTCGCATGCGATTCTGGGTGCGGGAAATCAGAAGGCGTGCGGCTGTGAGTGGCGCACATGGGACAGTGCGTCAGTTTGCGCCGGTTGGCTTTGCGGTGGTGCTGGTGCTGGTGCAGATCGCCTATCCGCTGACGTCCGGCGATGCGCGGGACCGGGTCACTGTGGTGGTCGTGTTGCTGTCGGCGGGTACGGCGTTGGCGCATGCGGCGGCGACGCGCGGGATTCGTTATGCGGCCGGGTTTTTGGTGATCGTGTCGGGGCTCGGGCTGGTCGCGGAGGTCGTCGGTACCGCGACGGGGGTGCCGTTCGGGTGTTACGCGTACGCGGTCGATCGGCTGGGGCCCGCGCTCAGTGGGGTGCCGCTGGTGGTTCCGCTGGCGTGGACCGGTGGTTTGTATCCGGTCTGGGTGGTCGCGGGGCTGCTGTCGCGCCGCGCGCTGTCGCGGATCGGGCTGACGGCGGTGGGCGCGGTGGGCTGGGATCTTTTCCTCGACCCGCAGATGGTCGCCGACGGGCAGTGGACCTGGTGCGACACCGGCTCGGGACTGCCCGGCCTGGCGGAGATTCCGGTCACGAATTATCTCGGCTGGTTCACGGTGGCGTTGCTGATGGGTGTGTTGCTGACCGTCCTGGATCGGGTGGCGCCCGTGTCAGTGGGGCTGGATATCCCGCCGAATCCGTCAGCAGGGCTGGACAACGTTTCCGCGATATCCGTACCGGTGGCGGTTTTCCTGTGGACCTGGCTCGGTTCCGCGCTCGCGCACGCCGTGTTTCTCGGTCTGCCGGTTTCGGCGGGCTACGGCGGCGTCGGGCTGGCCGTTCTGGGCCTCCCGCTGCTGCGTCACCTGTGCTTTTCCCGCTCGCGACCGGAGCAGGCGGGCTAGCCGCGACACATCGCGAGGCTCGTTCCGCCCGTCGCGTGGGCATCTGGACGGATGGCCTGGCACGATGTCCCCGTGCAGCCGAGTCCCGTCACCACGATGCCCGATGCCCCGGTACTACCGTCGCCGCGGACCCGCCGCCTTGGCGTGCGCGTCGCCGCGGCCGTTCTGCTTGCGGCATTGCTGGCGCCCGTCCTCGCGGGTTGCCTGCGGGTGCAGGTGTCGATGGGTGTTTCGTCCAACGACCGCGTCTCCGGGCGGATCGTCGCCGCGGTGGTGCCCGCCGAACCCAATGACAAGGGCCCGCAGCTGAAGGCGCCGGACTCGCTCGCCGCGAAGGTCCGGGTGGAGTCCTATTCCCAGGACGGGTACGTCGGCAGTCAGGTGTTCTTCGAGGACATGTCGTTCGGCGAGGTCGGCCAGCTCGGCCAGCTGTCCGAGCAAACCCAGGGCATGTTCCAACTGCAATTCCAGCGGGCCGGCGACCTGGTCAGCCTGACCGGGCGGGTCGACCTGAAATCCGTGCCGCCGCACGGCTCCGACGTGCAGTTCACCATCGCCTTCCCCGCCCGCGTGGCCAAGACCAACGGCAACCGCGAGGGCGACAACATCGTGTCCTGGAAGCTGCCCGCCGGCGACGTCTCCACGCTGCGCGCGGAGGTCAGCTACGCCGACCCGAACACCCGCTCGTTCGCCGGCTGGGCCGGCATCGTCGGCGGCATCACCCTCGCCGTCGCCGCCATCATCGCGGCCATGGCCTACATGGACCGCAACCCGCCCGCGCCGGGCGCGCCCACCGGCCTCTCCTGGAGCCGGTGGTGGAAATCGGTCAAGCAGAACCGCTGAATTCCGTTCGGCTGAGCGCGGTTCGGGCCGGCACCGGGATCGCGGTGCTGGGCGCGGGGATCGCGCTCGGCAACCGAATCACGGTGCGCCAGTTGGCGAATACCGCGACCAGCGTGATCGAGCCGGTCGCGGTATGTGTACCGGCCCGGGACGAGGCCGCGCGGCTACCCGGGCTGATCGCGGATCTGCGGGCGCAGCGTGGGGTCGCGCGGATGAGTGTCGTGATTCTCGATGACGCGTCGAGCGATGACACCTTCGCTGCCGCGATCGATGCCGCCGGCGATGATCCGCGAATCACGGTGTTGCGCAACGACACCGAACCCCCGTCGGGCTGGACCGGTAAAGCCGCCGCGTGTGCGCGATTGGCCGATTCGGTGGTCGCGCCCGTTCTGGTCTTCGTGGACGCGGATGTCCGGCTGGCGCCTGGCGCGATTGCAGCGGCGGTCACCGAACTGCGGAAGCGCCGGGTCGCGTTGGTGTCTCCGTGGCCGAGGCAACGGGCCGAGTCGGTGACCGAGGCCTTGGTGCAGCCGTTGCTGGCTTGGTCGTGGGCGGCGACGCTACCGATCGCGCTGGCCAACCGGAGCCTGCGGCCGTCGACTTCCGTTGCCTGCGGCCAGTTTCTGGTTTTCGACACCGCCGCTTATCGCGCCATCGGCGGGCACGCCGCGGTGGCCGCCAGCGTGACCGAAGACCTCGACATCGCCCGAATACTGCGCCGCGCAGGCCAACCCACCGTGTTGGTCGCCGCGGGGCGCATGGCGAGCACTCGAATGTACGAGAGCACTGCCGAACTAGACGCCGGTTACACCCGCTGGCTGTGGTCCGCGTACGGCGGCACCATGGCGGGCGGCGCGGCCGTGGGAACGGTTGCCGCCCTGGCCTATTGGGTTCCACCGCTGGCGGCTCTCCTGGGCCGAGGCGCTGTGCGCCGCACAGGGGTGCTCGGCTATGCGGCGGCCGTCTCCGGCAGACTGCTGGCGCGCTCACTCGAAACCCGCACGCTCGGCGCTGCCGATGTCCTTGCGGCGCTGGCGCATCCGTTCTCGGTGGCCGCCTATTCGACGCTCTGGGCACGCTCCCAGCGCGCCCGACGACGGGGCACCCTGCGCTGGAAAGACCGCGCGCTCAACGCATAACGACCGCCTACGGAACCTCGGTGATCCCCACCGTCGGCAGGAAGAAGCAGGACTTACCACCGTTCTCGACGGTGCCGAAGACCGCCGCGAGCACGGTGCCCTGCCCGGTATCGACCGGCACGGCCCGCACCCCACCCATCGGGAGGGCGGCGAAGAAGAAGTCCTGGATCGCGCGTTCGGCGATGGGGCGCAGCGCGATCGGCACCTCGGCCGGGATCATCGCGCGCAGGATGGTGGACAGCGGGCCCATCGACGCGAGTCCGCCGCGCCCGCTGGTCACGTTCAACCAGGCCACCTGCATGCCGGTAGTGTCCGGTCCGTCCTGGTTCAAGCCGTACGGGACGAAGGTGAACATGGTCTGCCCCGCCTTCACGGCGGACAGGTCGAGTCCGGGGATGGTGACCGAGGTCTTCGGCCACGGCCCCGGCACCGCGCCGGCCACGGCCGGGGCGAGACCAAGGGAGTTGCCGTTGAGGCAGTACGCGGCCGCGGTCGGATAGAGGAACGGCTGCATGCCGAAGGCGCGGAGGCCGTCGATCGCGGCGTTGTAGACGCCGAACAGGTCGCCGGGCGCGACGGCGCCATTCTGCCCGGAACGGTCGGTGACCACCGGCGGGACCGGAGCGGCAGGGGGCGTCGGGGCCGCGCCCGCGGTCGGGGCCGCGAGCGCCAGCGCGACCGAGCAGGTCGCGACAGCGGACAATACGGTCAGACGGCGCACTACGGCCACGGAGACCTCTTCTCATCGTCGACGCAATCGAAGGCTGACGGTACTCCGGCAAACGCGCTGAACTGGCTTTATTGCCTGCGGCAAGCTATCGGCGTGTCCCCAGGGCCGCGACCGCAACGCCTGGTTTTGTGGGGTCCGCACTCCGCGGCCTCCGGTTGCCCGTATGCTGCTTCCCGGCGGAGCCGCCCGAGTACGTGAGCGCCCGCACTGCGAAAGTCGACCGGCACCGATCAGACTGCGCCAGCGCATATCCGGCTATCCGACCTACCCGGCAAACCGGGCCGCGGCAAGATCTACGCTCACGGTGATTGCTTCCCTTGTCTAAGGGTTCCCCTGCTGGGCATGATAATTCGGCTCGACCCTGGCATCGTCCGATGTCCGGATCGGCGACAACCATCCAGAGCGACCGAGAGACCTGGCTCGTCGACGTCGCAGCAACCCCCCGGTTCACCGGGTGCGGGTGCTTCCGCCGGGACCGATGGAGGAGAACCGAAGTGCGAACCGCTGCTGCCCGTGGCACCCGTTGGGGCCGTCGACATATCGATCAATGCAAGGTGACATCCGCGAGCTGTCGGGGCTGACCCGCAGCCAGGCTGTTGCACCCGTCGCTGGCCGGGTGGTGTGACCGCGGCCCGATGTGGCGCGGTCTCGTTCGTTCTTCCGAAGGACCACGACATGAGTGCATCCGTTGCACCCGATGCCGTCGACAAGGCCGCCGTCCGATCCGAACCCGTGCTCGACCCGGTACCGGACGAATCCGCCGCGACAACGGCGGATCCCGCGCCGAAGGTGGCCAAGCAATGGCACCCGTGGCGCTGGGTGATCAGCGCCGTCGCGCTCATCCTGCTGGCCCAGTTCGTCCACGGCCTGGTCACCAATCCCGGGTGGGACTGGCCGACGTTCGCGAAGTACATCACCGCGAAGTCGGTGCTGGCCTCGCTGAAGGTGACGCTGGAGCTCACCGCTTGGGGCACCGCGCTCGGCTTCCTGCTCGGCACCGCGCTGGCTATCGCGCGGCTGTCGAACAATCCGGTGCTGCGGGTGATCTCGTGGTGCTACATCTGGGCGTTCCGGTCGATTCCGCTCATCGTGCAGCTGCTGTTCTGGTTCAACATCGCCTACCTGTACAACACGCTCTCGGTCGGAATCCCGTTCGGCCCCGCGTTTTTCACCTTCGAGGTGAACGGCGTGATCAGCGGGTTCACCGCGGCGGTGATCGGGCTCGCGCTGCATCAGGCGGCGTACTCGGCCGAGATCATCCGCGCGGGCATCATCTCCGTCGACGCCGGTCAGCTGGAAGCGGCTGCCGCGCTGGGCATTCCGAAGGTGCGCCAGTTCCGCTCCATCGTGGTCCCGCAGGCCATGCGCTCGATCCTGCCCAACGCGACCAACGAGGTGATCAGCCTGTTCAAGGGCACCTCGATCGTGTCGGTGATGGCGATCGCCGAGCTGTTCTACCAGGTCCAGGTGATCTACGGGCGTAACGGCCGGGTGGTGCCGCTGCTGCTGGTCGCCACCGCCTGGTACATCGTGCTCACCACCATTCTCTCGGTGGCGCAGTACTACATCGAGCGCCACTACGCCAAGGGCACGCAGCGCACGCCACCGCCGTCGCCCACCCAGCGGGCCTGGCAGAAGCTGCGCGAGATCGCCGATTCCGGTTCCACCGCACCGCGAGGAGCGACCCGATGAGCACCGAACTCGCCGTCGAGGTCCGCGGCGTCCGCAAATCCTATGGCGCGCAGGAGGTCTTGCGCGGCGTCGACCTGAGCGTGCGCTCCGGCGAGGTGGTCACGGTGATCGGCCCGTCCGGTTCGGGCAAGTCCACGCTGCTGCGGGTGGTCAATCACCTGGAGTCGCTGGACGCGGGAACCGTGCACATCGACGGTGAGCTGATCGGATATCGGCTGCGCCGCAACACCTTGCACGCGCTGCCCGACCGCGAGGTGCGCAAGCAGCGCTCCCGCATCGGGTTCGTCTTCCAGCAGTTCAACCTGTTCCCGCATCTGACCGTGCTCGACAACGTCACCATCGCACCGCTTTCCGCGCAACGGCGCGACCGCAAAGAGGTCGAGGCCGAGGCGCGGGTGCTGCTGGACCGGGTCGGCATCGGTGAGCTGGCCGACGCCTACCCGCGCCGGCTCTCCGGCGGGCAGCAGCAGCGCGTCGCGATCGCGCGGGCACTTGCCCTGCGCCCCCGCGTGATCCTGTTCGACGAGCCCACCTCCGCGCTGGACCCCGAACTGGTCGGCGAGGTCCTGGACGTGATCCGCGACCTCGCGCACGGCGGCACCGCACTGGTGATCGTCACCCACGAGATCGGCTTCGCCCGCGAAATCGCCGACACCGTGGTGTTTCTCGATGCCGGCGCGATCGTCGAACAGGGGCCGCCCGAGGTCGTCCTCGACCATCCCGAACACCCGCGCACCCGCGCCTTCCTTTCCCGAGTCCGTTGATGAACAGGTATCCGATGAAGCTCTCCGCCCTGGCCACCGCCGCCGCGACCGCGGTCGTACTGCTGGCCACCGGCTGCACCGATCCCGAAGCGGAGTCCGCGGCCCAGCCCGCCGGTGCGATCACCTTCGACCTCTCCGCCGCCCAGACCGGCCGGGTGCGCGCCGCCAAGGTGGACAGCATCGCCGCCGAGGTGCCGCAGGCCATTCGCGATCGCGGCACCCTGGTGGTGACCGGCGCTTCCGGCACCGCGCCGCCGCTGCGCTTCTATGCCAACGACGACAAGACCGTGGTCGGCTCCGAGGTCGATTTCGCCTCGCTGGTCGCCGACGTGCTCGGCCTGAAACTCGCTGTGCAGGTGGCGGATTGGTCGCAGAACTTCGTGCGCATCGATTCCGGTGAGGTGGACGCGTTCATCTCCAACGTGACGGTGACCGAGGAGCGCAAGGAGAAGTACGACTTCGCCACCTACCGCAACGACACCGTCGCGCTCGAGGTGCCCAAGCAGAGCACCCTCGACTACAAGGACCGCAAGAGCCTGGCGGGCAAGCGAATCGGCGTCGGCACCGGCACCAACCAGGAGCAGTTGCTGGTGAAGTGGAACGAGCAGAATCGCGCGGACGGCTTGGCGCCCATCGACATCGCCTACTTCCAGCAGACCAGCGACTACTACCTGGCGCTGGCCTCACAACGGCTCGACGCCTACATCGGCCCGAACCCGACCGCGATCTATCACTCGGCCACCGCGAACCAGACCAAGATCCTGGCCACCTTCTCCGGCGCGGGCGATGCGCTGCAAGGCGAGATCGCGGTGCTCACCAAGAAGAACAACGGGCTGATCACCGCCGTCCAGCACGCGCTGAACTACGCCATCGAGCACGGCACCTACCAGCAGGTGATCGATCGGTGGGGCCTGAAGACCGAGCAGGTCACCGAGTCGCGGGTCAACCCGCCCGGACTACCGAAGCAGCGGTGAGACATGAAATTCCTACTCTTCACCCTCGTCACCCGGGTGCCGGACCCGAGCACCGGCCGGCTGCCCGGCACCCGAGAACGACTGCTCAATGTCGTCGAACAGGCAAGGCTCGCCGAGGATCTCGGCTACGACGGCTTCGCCGTCGGTGAGCGGCACGAGGATCCGTTCCTGTCCGCCGCACCGCCGGTGATCCTCAGCCACATTGCCGCCGTCACGTCTCGCATCACGCTGTTCACCGCGGTCACCACGCTGAGCCTGCTCGATCCGGTGCGCGCCTTCGAGGACTACTCGACGCTGGACAACCTGTCCGGCGGGCGGCTGGAGCTGATCATCGGCAAGGGCAACGGGGCCGCACAGGCCGAGCTGTTCCACGTCACCACCGACGACCAGTGGGACCGCAATCGCGAAGGCTACGACCTGTTCCGGGCGCTCTGGGACAGCGACAGCGTCACCTGGTCGGGCCGGTTCCGGCCGGAGTTGAAGGACGCCAAGGCACTGCCGCGGCCGTGGCAGCCGAAGATCCGGATCTGGCACGGCAGTGCGACCAGCCGGGATTCGGTGGAACTCGCCGCGCGCCACGGTGATCCGCTGTTCTCGGCGAATGTGACCAACCCGATCGAGCCGTATGCCGAACTGGTTCGCCACTACCGGGAGCGCTGGGAGTTCTACGGGCACAACCCCGCCGACGCGCTGGTCGGCGCGGGCACGGCGGGCTTCCATGTGGCCCGCAGTTCGCAGCAGGCTCAGGAGACGTACCGGCCGATCTTCGAGGCGCGACTCGCGTTGGCGCGCAAGCTCGGCCTGCCGGTGGTGTTCGAGACCCTGGACGACTTCGTCACGCGCAGTTCGGCTCTGGTCGGCAGCCCGGAGCAGGTGATCGACAAGGTCGGCCGGCAGCACGAGCAGTTCGGCCACGAGGTGATCCACCTGTCCGCCGAGCGCGACGGCCGCCCCGAGCTCGACTACCTGGACAGCCTCGCGCTGTTCCAGACCGAGGTGGCGCCGGAGCTGCGCCGCCGAATTCCCAGCCGCCCGTTGGCCACCGGCGCCGATACCGCCGAGCTCGACCCGCGCGACGAACCCGTCCGCGCCGAAACTTCTGGAGTTACCTCGTGATTCGCACCCGCCACCGAATCGTCGCGCTGGCCGGCGCCCTCGCGGCCGCCACCGCCGTGACCGCCTGCGGCGCCGATTCGGCCGCACCCGGCGGCGACGCCGGACCGCCCAAGCCGGGCGGCACCCTGCGCTACGGCCTGTCGCAGGCGCCGACCTGCTCGGATCCCGCGCAGTCGGGCACCAACCAAACCCTGTATGTGACAAGACAGATCGTCGATTCGCTTACCGACCAGGACCCGAAGACCGGTGAGCTGAAGCCGTGGCTCGCGCAGAGCTGGGAGGTCACCCCGGACGCGAAGGTGTTCACCTTCCACCTCACCGACGGCGTCACCTTCAGCGACGGCACCGCGTTCACCGCGGACTCGGTGCGCCAGACCTTCGATTCGGTGATCAAGCTCGGCGGGGCCAAAGCGGCACTGGCCTCGAGCTACCTCACCAACTATGTCGGCACCACGGCCGTGGACCGATTGACCGCGCGGGTCGAGTTCAGCAAGCCCAATGCACAGTTCCTGCAGGCGACTTCAACCACCCAGCTCGGGATCCAGGCCGAGGCCACCACCGCCAAGCCGGCCGAGCAGCGCTGCCTCGGGGACAACATCGCCAGCGGTCCGTTCACCTACGCGAGCTACCGCCAGGACGCGTCGGCGACGCTGGCCAAACGTGCCGGGTACCAGTGGGGCTCGGCCGTGTTCGCGCATCGCGGCGAGGCCTACCTGGACAAGATCGAGTTCACCGTGGTGCCCGAATCCGGCGTGCGCACCGGCAGTCTCGCGTCGAGTCAGCTCGACGCGATCAGCGATGCGCTGCCGCAGGACGCACCGCAGATCGAGGCGGCCGGCGGCCGGGTGCTGAGCACCGCGAATCCCGGTGTGCCGTTCGGCTTCCAGACCAACGTGACCCGCGGGCCGCTGCGCGATCCGGCGGTGCGCCAGGCGCTGCTGCCCGCGATCGACCGGAAGCAGTTGGTGGACACCGTGCTCGGGCCGCAGTTCAAGCCCGCGACCAGTCCCCTGGCCAGCAGCACACCCGGCTACGAGGATCTTTCCGCGCGACTGGCCTACGACCCGGCCAAGGCCCGCGGCATTCTCGACCAGGCCGGCTGGGTGCCCGGCGGGGACGGCATCCGGGCGAAGAACGGTGAGCGGCTGTCCTTCTCGGTGGTGTTCAGTCAGGTGTTCGGCGGCAATCAGGCGATCATCGAGCTGGTGCAGCAGCAGCTGCGCCAGATCGGGGTCGAGCTGAAGCTGGATCTGGTGTCGATCGCCGAGCAGACCGCCCGGCAGAACACGAAGGACTTCGACAGCTCCTACGGCAACACCACCCGCGCCGACGGGGACATCCTGCGCACCTCGTTCGGTCTGGAGGGCCGCAATCTCAATGCGCGCGGCCCCATTCCGGCGCTCGACGACGCGTTGACCGGGCAGCTGAGCACCGTCGACACCGGCGTCCGCAACGGCCTCGTCCACACCGCGCAGCAGCAGGTGCTCGATGCCGGGCTGCTGATTCCGACGGTGGAGCTGTCCCAGGCGATCGGCGCGGGCAGCAACACGCAGGATCTGAAGTTCGAGGCGTCGGCGCGACTCCAGTTCTTCGACACCTGGCTGAGCGGGCGGTAGTCATGGCGCGCTATCTGGCTCTGCGGGTCCTGCAGGCGATCTGGGTGCTGTGGGCCGCGTTCACCATCTCGTTCGTGGTGCTCTACCTGCTGCCCGCCGACCCGATCTCGATCGCGGCCGACGGCGGCGGGGCGGGCACCCCGGTGGACAAGGCCGCCATCGCCGAGTTGCAGGCCCGCTACGGGCTGGATCGCCCGCTGTGGGAACAGTATTGGACCGCGCTCGGGCATGCGGTGCGCGGCGATCTCGGGCATTCGATCGTCACCGGGCAGCCGGTGACCGACGCCATCGGCAGCGCACTGCCCGGGACGCTCGGATTGGCCGGGCTGGCTTTGATTTTCGCGACCGTCGGCGGGGTGGCACTGGCCTTCGCGTCGACCTATACCCGGCGGCCGTGGCTGCGGACGGCCCTGACCGCGCTCCCCTCACTCGGGGTGTCGGTGCCGACCTTCTGGACCGGATTGCTACTGCTGCAACTGTTCTCGTTCAAGTTGCGATTGGCGCCTGCCTTCGGTGGTCACGGGTTCGCGGGCACCGTTTTGCCCGCGCTGACCCTGGCCTTGCCCATCGGCGCGGTAATCGCCCAGGTGCTGGCGTCCGGGCTGGCCTCGACCTGGCGGCAGCCGTATGTCGATGTGGCGCTGGCGAAGGGCGGTTCGCGCTGGTGGGTGCAGCGCAAGCATGTGCTGCGCTCGGCCAGCGTGCCTACCTTCACCATCGCGGGGGTGCTGGTCGGCAACATGCTGGCCGGGTCGGTCGTGGTGGAGACGGTGTTCGCCCGTCAGGGCGTCGGCCGCCTCACCCAGACCGCCGTGCTGGCCCAGGACATTCCGGTGGTGCAGGGCATCGTCCTGCTCACCTCGGTCGTCTTCGTCACCGTGAATCTCGCGGTGGACCTGCTGTATCCGCTGCTCGACCCGCGCATCGCGACGCGGTCGCGGCGGGTGGCGAAGGACGAGGAGACCGACGATCGGATCGGCAGCACTGCCGAAGGGGTGGCAATTCATGGTTGACGTCATCGAAGAGGGACGGCGCAGCGGCGCCCTGCCGCGGCTGCCTGCGCTGCGCTGGAAGTGGGTGCGCGACAACGCGGTACTGGTGCTGTCGGGTGTGGTCGCGGCGGTCGCCGTCGGGTGGGCGCTGTTTCCCTCGGTGTTCGCCGGTGGTGATCCGCTGATCGGCGTGCCCGCGCAGAAGTTCCAAAGCCCCAGTGCCCAGCACTGGTTCGGCACCGACAACCTCGGACGCGATCTGTATACGCGGATGGTGCACGGCGCGGGGCTCTCGCTCACCGCCACGCTCGCCGCGGTCGGCATCGCGTTGATCGCGGGTTCGATTCTCGGTCTGCTGTCGGGTGCGGTCGGCGGGTTCGTCGACACCGTCGTCATGCGGTTCGTCGATGTGCTGCTCTCGATTCCGGCGCTGCTGCTGTCGCTGGCGCTGGTCACCGCGCTCGGCTTCGGTACCCGGAATGTGGCGATCGCAGTAGGTGTTTCGCTGGTCGCCAACTTCGCCAGGGTGATGCGGTCGGAGGTGCTGCGGGTGCGACACGCCGTATACGTCGAGGCCGCACAGGCTTCCGGTGTCCGCTGGTACACGGTGCTGTTACGGCACGTGCTGCCCAACTCCTACCAGCCGGTGCTCGCGCTGGCCGCGGTCGAGTTCGGCATGGCGGTGCTCTCCGTCTCCGCGCTGAGCTTCCTCGGCTACGGCGCGAAACCCCCTACCCCCGAATGGGGTTCGCTGATCTCCGAGGGCCGCAACTACCTCGCCACCGCCTGGTGGATGACCACGCTCCCCGGGCTGGTCATCATCGCGGTCGTCTTGGCCGCCCAGCACCTCGGGCGCGCCGTAGGAAGGAACGAACAGCCATGACCACTACCTCCTCGCCGCGCGCGGCACCGATCGACGCCCCTGCCGAAACCGCAGGGCCGGAGGCGGGTCCGCTGCTGCGGATCGACAATCTGCGCGTGCGCTACCGGTCGGACTCCGGTGACGTCACCGCGTTGGCCGGCGTCTCACTCAGTGTGTCGCGTGGTGAAGTGGTGGCGCTGGTCGGTGAATCCGGTTCGGGCAAGTCCACCCTCGCGCAGGCGGTGATCGGTCTGCTCGGGGCCAATGCCGAGATCACCGGCGGGACCGTGGCATTCGACGGGCACGTCGTCGACACTCGGTCCGAGCGGGCCTTGCAGCGGCTGCGCGGCGCGCGGATCGGGTTCGTGCCGCAGGACCCCGGGCTGTCGCTGAATCCGGTGCGGCGCATCGGCGATCAGGTGGCCGAGGCGCTGCTGGTGCACCGGCTCGCGGACAAGCGCTCGGCGCGCGAACGCGCGATCGAGCTGCTCGCCGACGCCGGGATCGATCGCCCGGAACTGCGCGAAGTGCAGTACCCCCATGAACTTTCGGGCGGGCAGCGGCAGCGGGTGCTGATCGCGTCCGCGCTGGCCTGCCGGCCGGAGCTGGTGATCGCGGACGAGCCGACCAGCGCGCTGGACGCCACGGTGGCGCGGCGGGTGCTGGATCAGCTGGCGGCCCAGATCGCGGCCAAGGGCACCGCGGTGCTGCTGATCACCCATGATCTCGCGGTGGCCGCCGAGCGCGCCGACCGGATCGTGGTGCTGAACAACGGCGAGATCGTGGAGAGCGGGCCGACCGCGACCGTGCTCGCCCAGCCCCGGCATCCGTACACCAAGCGGCTGCTGGCCGCGTCGCCGAGCCTGGCGCCCGCGGGCGCCTACCGGACGCCCAAGCCGCGCGAGGGTGCGCCGCTGCTGGCGCTGCGCGAGGTGCGCAAGCGGTTCCGCGCGCAGGCCGGCGGGTCGGTGACGGCGGTCGCCGGCGTCGGGTTCGAACTCGGGCGCGGCGAAACGCTGTCGCTGGTCGGCGAATCCGGTTCGGGCAAGTCGACGACCGCGCGGATCGCGTTGCGGCTCACCGAACCCGACAGCGGCCGGGTCACCTTCGACGGACACGAGCTGACCCGCGTCCGCGGCACCCGGCTGCGGTTGCTGCGCAAGCGGTTCCAGGTGGTCTACCAAAACCCCTACTCCTCACTGGATCCCCGCTGGCGGGTCGGCACGATCATCGAGGAACCGTTGCGCGCGTACGGCGTCGGCGACCGGACGGCCAGGCAGGCGCGCGTCGCCGAGCTGCTGAAGCAGGTGGCGTTGCCGGAGCACTTCGCGCAGCGTCGCCCCGCGGAACTGTCCGGCGGACAACGCCAGCGCGTCGCCATCGCCAGGGCCCTCGCCCTGCACCCGGACCTGCTGGTGCTCGACGAGCCGGTCTCCGCCCTGGACGCCTCGGTGCAGGCGCAGATCCTCGAACTGCTGGACCGGCTGCAAACCGAGCTGGCGCTGAGCTACCTGTTCATCTCCCACGACCTCGCGGTGGTCCGCCGGATCAGCGATCACGTCGCCGTCATGCGGCACGGTCGCATCGTCGAATCCGGGCCGACCGCGGCGATTTTCGACAACCCGCAGCACGAGTACACCCGCGAGCTGCTCTCGGCCATCCCCACCCCCGCCGTCGCGAAAGGACCATCCTGATGTCGGATTCGACCTACCGGATACTCGTCCGTTCTGACCGAACCGCGCACTGCCGCAGCAGGCCGGAGCGCCCTGGGTCGCTGCCCGCGCGGGCGAAGCGCTGGTGGCGCACCCATCTGCACCGGCCGGAACGCAGCGCCGCCACCGACCTGTGGCAGCACGCGTTCTTCTTCGCGCCGGACGCCGCCGGGGTGCACCCGGCGGCGCGGCAGTGCCTCGATTGGAAGGAAACCTACTGATGGCCGAATCCGACTTCTTCCTGGCGGTGGAGCTCGCCGGGACGGGGATTCACCCGGCGTCGTGGCGGCGCGACGATTCGCGGGCCGAGGATCTGTTCACCGGCGGGTATTGGTCCGACGCCGTCACCGCGGCCGAAACGGCCGGTGTGGACGCGGTTTTCCTGCCGGACTCGTTCGGGTTGCAACCCGGTGGACCGGGTGTCGCGCGAGGCAGGCTCGACGCCGTGGCGATCGCCGCCCGGGTCGCGGCGGCCACCCGGCACATCGGCCTGTTGCCGCAGGGCGCGGTGACGCACACCGAGCCGTTCCATCTGGCCAAGGCGATCCAGAGTCTCGACTTCGCCTCGTTCGGGCGCGCCGGCTGGGAGGCCACCGTGTCCGAAGGTGTGGAGCAGGCACGGGCTTTCGGGCGCAAGGGCGAGCAGGACGCGGCGTCGCTGTGGCACGAGGCGGACGAGGCGATCGAGGTGGTCACCCGGCTGTGGGACAGCTGGGAGGACGACGCGGAGATCCGCGACGTGCCCACCGGACGGTTCATCGATCGAGACAGGTTGCACTACATCGACTTCGCCGGGGACAACTTCTCGGTGAAGGGGCCGTCGATCACGCCGCGCTCGCCGCAGGGACAGTCGATCGTCGCGGTCCGTGCGCACGATGACGAGAGCACGGGCGTCGCGGTGCGCCGAGCCGATCTGATCCGGGTCGCCGCAAGCGATCTCGACTCGGCGCGGGTGCTGCGGACGGCACTACGTACGGCCGTGCGGGCGGCTGACCGCGATCCGGATGTGGTGCGCGTTCTGCTGGATGTCGAAGTGCACCTTGCCGATTCGGCGGCGGACGCGGACAGTGCGGTAGCGCAGCTGGATCAGTGGACCGCCGGCTCCCCGGCCGGCCTGCGCCACATCGGAACTCCGGCGACCCTGCGCGAATTGCTGGGCTCCATCGATGCTTCCGGCGCGGCCGACGGCGTCGTGCTGCGTCCCCTCGCCGTGCCGGCGACCGTCCGGCACCTCGCCGCGCTGGAACGGAAGCCATTGTCCGCCAGCACCTTGCGCGACCGTCTCGGGCTGCCGCGTCCGGTCAGCCGCTATGCAGGTACCAAGATCCAGGAGGGTACGCCGTCGTGACCGGCACACCACGCAAGCAGATCCATCTCGCCGCGCACTTCCCCGGCGTCAACAACACCACGGTCTGGGCCGATCCGGCGTCCAAGAGCCAGGTCGACTTCGAGTCGTTCGTGCACCTGGCGAAGACCGCCGAACGCGGCCTGTTCGACTTCTTCTTCCTGGCCGAGGGACTGCGCCTGCGCGAACACCTCGGGCGCATCCACGATCTCGACGTGGTCGGCCGGCCGGACACCTTCACCGTGCTCAACGCGCTGACCGGGGTGACCGACAAGCTCGGGCTCGCGGGCACCATCAACAGCACCTACAACGAGCCGTTCGAGCTGGCCAAGCAGTTCGCCTCGCTGGACCATCTCTCCGGCGGGCGGGCGGCCTGGAATGTGGTCACCTCGTCCGACGCGTTCACCGGCGAGAACTTCCGGCGCGGTGGATATCTCGAACACGCGCAGCGCTACCAGCGGGCCGCCGAGGTGGTCGAGGTGACGCGCAAGCTGTGGGACAGCTGGGCCGCCGACACCCTGGTGGTCGATCGGGCCGCCGGAGTGTTCGCTCGCGAGATCCCCGAAACCCGGCATCGCGGTGGGCAATTCGATATCGCCGGCCGGTTCGTGCTGCCGCCGAGCCCGCAGGGGCACCCGGTGTTGTTGCAGGCGGGCGATTCCGACGACGGGCGCGAGTTCGGTGCGGCCGCCGCCGACGCGATCTTCACCGGGCACGGCACGCTCGAAGCGGGACAACAGTTCTACGCGGACGTGAAGGGCCGGTTGGCGAAATACGGCCGGACACCGGACGAGCTGAAGATCCTGCCCGCGGCCACCTTCGTGCTCGGCGACACCGCGCAGGACGCAGAGGACCGTGCCCGTCACATCCGGCGTCAGCAGGTCGGCCCGCAGACCGCCATCGCCTTCCTCGAACAGGTCTGGGGCCGTGACCTTTCCGGCTACGACCCGGACGGCCCGCTGCCCGACGTCGAACCGACCGACAACGTCACCATCACCCGCGGCCGGGTCCGCCACGCCAAGGACCCGCGCGCGGTCGCCGAGGCCTGGCGGGCCAAGGCCGAGGCCGAAAAGCTCAGCATCCGTGAGCTGATCATCGAGGTCACCGCGCGCCAGCAGTTCGTCGGCACGCCCGCCGCGGTGGCCGAGCAGATCGACACCTACGTCCAGGCCGACGCCAGCGACGGATTCATCCTCGTGCCGCACCTCACCCCGGGCGGACTGGACGAGTTCGTCGGCCGGGTCGTCCCGGAACTACAGGAGCGCGGCAGTTTCCGCACCGAATACACCGGCAGCACCCTGCGCGACCATCTCGGTCTGCGCCATCCGCACCAGCACACCACCGCCCACGAAGGAGCCCGAGCGTCATGACGACCAGCATCAGCACCGTTTTCGAAACCGAGTGGGCGCACTGGCACGACAGCAGAGAAGACCAGCTGCGTGATCCGCTGGGCTTCCTCAGCCTGACCGGATTGCATTGGCTCACCGACCAACCCGAGCGGTTGCCGGACGTGCCCGGCACCTGGTGGGTCACCGACGACAAGGTGTTCATCACCGCCCAGCCCGCCGATCGGCTGGAGTTCGACGGTACGCGAATCGCGGGCGTGCAGATCGTCAAGCCGGCCGAGGGCGCGCCGGGACTCAGTGTGCTGCACGAACATCGGGTGCTCGAGGTGATCCGGCGCACCGGGCTGTACGCGGTGCGCGTGCACGATCCGGCCGCGCCGACGCTGTCCAGCTTCGACGGCATTCCCAGTTACGCGCCCGACCCGCGCTGGGTGGTGCAGGGGCGGTTCACGCCGTTCGACGAGCAGCGCACGGTGACCACCGGCGCCGTGGTCGACGGCCTCGAACATCACCACACCGCTTCCGGCACTATCGAATTCACCCTCGGCGAGGCGACCGAGCGGGTCGTCGCGTTCGGTGATCCGAGCGACCTGCGTCTGCTGTTCACCGACGCGACCAGCGGCATCACCACCTATCCGGCGGCCCGCGCGCTCGCGGTCGGCGCGCCGGATGCGGACGGCACGGTGCGCCTCGACTTCAATCGCGCGGCCAATTTGCCGTGCGCCTTCACCGATTTCGCGACCTGCCCGCTCGCGCCCGCGGAGAACCGGCTGCGCGTGGCGATCGAGGCGGGCGAGCAGCATCCACGGCTAGGGAGGAATGCATGACCGTCCCACTCTCCATCCTCGACCTGTCCCCGGTCAGCGCCGGATTGACCGCACAGCAGGCGCTGCGCAACACCATCGATCTCGCGCAGCACGCGGAACAGTGGGGCTACCACCGTTATTGGCTCGCCGAGCACCACTTCGTGTCGGTCGCCAGCTCGTCGTCGATCACCCTGATCGGCCTCGTCGCGGCGGCCACCTCGCGAATTCGGGTGGGGTCGGCGGCCGTTCAGGTCGGGCATCACACGTCGGCGTCGATCGTGGAGGCGTTCGGCACGATCGACGCG
This sequence comes from Nocardia sp. NPDC051756, assembly GCF_040681495.1. Lineage (NCBI taxonomy): Bacteria > Bacillati > Actinomycetota > Actinomycetes > Mycobacteriales > Nocardiaceae > Nocardia > Nocardia sp. NPDC051756. Next base: position 51,600 of record NZ_JBFAYV010000018.1, read on the forward strand.
CTGTATCCCGACCGCCTCGATCTCGGTCTGGGCCGGTCCGGTCACCGGCGCAGTCAGTACGGCTCGGAGCCGTCGCACCCGAAAGGCAGTCACCCCAAGGTCGATACGGCGACCGGGCGGACCGTTGTCCGGGACGGCGTGGTGGTGCCGCCGCCGTTCGACCCCGGCCGCGTCGCCGACCGGTCGAAGTTCCTCGCCTCGGCCGCGGCGCTGCAGCAGGAGGGCGCGCAGCCGCAGGACTTCGCCGAACAGGTCGACGAGATCCGCGCGCTGCTCGGCGGCCACTTCGTGAGCAAGGACGGCGTTGCGCTGCACGCGGTTCCGGGCGAGGGCGCACAGGTCGAACTGTGGTTGTTCGGCAGTTCCGGGGGCGAAAGCGCCGTGCTGGCAGGCCAACTCGGCTTGCCGTTCGCCGCCGCCTACCACGTGTCGCCCGGCACCGCCCTGGACGCCGTCGAGGCCTACCGCGCCGCCTTCCGGCCCTCCGCGCTGCTGGCCGAACCGTACGTCGTGGTGTCAGCGGATGTGGTCGTCGCGGGCGATGACGCCACCGCCCAGCATCACGCCTCCACCTACGGCCACTGGGTGCACAGCATCCGCAGCGGCGCAGGCGCGGCCGACTACCTCGACCCCGCCACCGCTACCCCGCTCACCCCGGAGCAGCACCGCCTAGTGGCCGACCGCCTGTCCACCCAGTTCGTCGGCTCCCCCAGCACCGTCACCGAGCGCCTGGCGGCCCTCCAACGCGTCACCGGCGCCGACGAACTCCTCGTCACCAGCATCACCCACCACCACGCCGACCGCCTGGAGTCCCACCGCCTCCTCGCCGACGCCTGGGGCTTGCGCGCCGCCCGCGCCGCATAACTACTGGAGGGGCGGCACACCCCACAGACATCGAGGTGAGTCAAATGGTCGCTAAATGATCTTCAACAGCAACCATATGACTCCCCTCGATGACGGGAACGACCATTCGACTCGATCTTCCTTGCCGTCTCTGAACCGGACCACAGCCAAGTAACCACGCCGGAACTCGACGAATACGCATCTGACTGCGGGAGGTAAGCCGGGGACCCCACCTGACGCGCCCAGCACTACTCCAGTGAAAACCTGGGACAAGTCTTCAGAACTACGGACCAGGCCCGCACCGCGAATCTTTCCCCTTAGAGCAGGTACACCTACCCGGTAGGTACAACCAAGGACATCCCAGAGTGACCTGGCCAGTAAAACTGAAGACCTCCACCAGTTTTCACTGAAGTAGTGCTGAGCACGTCGTGTGCCGTACCCGGCTTTAGTTATCCGTCAGGCGCGCAGTCTGTCGTTCCAGCGTGGTCATCTGGCTGTGGTCCCGTCACAAGCGCTTCGGACAAGAGCAGGTCGGTCAGCGGCGGTTTTCGTGGTGGTTTCCTAGCGCCGCCTTCGGCGAACCTGCCTGCGAGCGCCTCACCCGCCGGTCTCCCCGACGATCCGCACCCTCTCTCGGGATCCGCACCGAAATTACGGCCCTAGAGTCAGTGCAAATCCCGAGAGAGGGTGCGGATTCCGCTGTCGCCGGGGCGATGACCGCCACTTCGCCCACAGCAGCGGATTCGTGGCAGCTGGCAGCCGCCTCACCGGTGAGCCTCCCCGCGAAACCTCCCCCGAGCAGACATCCCCAACATCCGCACTCCCTCTCGGGATCCGCACCGAAACTAGAGCCCTAAAGGCAGTGCAAATCCCGAGAGAGGGTGCGGATTCCGCTGTCGCCGGGGCGATGACCGCCACTTCGCCCACAGCAGCGGATTCGTGGCAGCTGGCAGCCG
>NZ_JBFAYV010000018.1:53496-88996 GCF_040681495.1 Nocardia sp. NPDC051756
CGCCTCACCGGTGAGCCTCCCCGCGAAACCTCCCCCGAGCAGACATCGCCAACATCCGCACTCCCTCTCGGGATCCGCACCGAAAATAGGGCCCTAGAGTCGGTGCGGATCCCGAATGAGGGTGCGGCTTCGGCCGTGGGTGGGGCGTACTGCGTACTGCGCACCGTTTGTGTGGGCCGCACACCACGTATACGAGGTATGCGGCTTATGCGGCTTATGCGAAGGGTGTGCGGCCGGCGGTCGAGGGTTTGGGGTGTCGGGGTCGGCAGATTGACCAGGTTGGGGGGCGGATTCTTGGGCGTTGGGACATAGTTGCGGCGATTGCGTCTAAAACATACAGGCGTGCATGTATATTTCTGGCCGATCAGGAGAGGGAGATGTCAATGTTGATTGCTCCAGCCCGTCGGTGGACCAGGGTTATCGTCGGAGCGCTTGCGCTGCTTGGGGTTTCGCAAGTGGTAGTCGCGCCCGGGGTACCGGCGGCGCCTGCGGGGGTGCCGGCGTGGACGGCGGTGCATGATGGGCCGCAGCAGTATCCGGGGATGCATATCGAGTGGGATGTGCCGATCACGATGAGTGATGGGACGGTGCTGAAGGCGAACGTGTACCGGCCTGCGGATGCGAATGGTCCGGTGCGCACGCCGTTGCCGACGATCGTGAATCTGACGCCCTACACCAAGCTGTTGTCGATGATCGCGCAGACGGGGCTGTCGGTGCCGGGGTTGTCCGATGCGATCGTCGGGTTTCTGCGGGACTTCGAGTTGCCGGGGACGCCGTTGGAGGCGTTGACCGATGCGACGCGGGTGGCCGGTGGCGGGTTCGGGCGGGCATTCGCGGTGGACCCCAACCTGATTCGGAGCGGTTACACCCAGGTGGTCGTCGATGTGCGCGGAACCGGGTTCTCGCAAGGGATCTGGGAGCCGTGGGGGCCGAAGGATCAGCAGGACACCCCGGAGGTGATTGCCTGGGCGGCCGCGCAGCCGTGGTCGGACGGGAAGGTCGGGATGACCGGGGCTTCGTACTCCGGGATCAATCAGGTGCAGGCGGCCGAAAAGCAGCCGCCCGCACTGAAAGCCATCGTTCCGGTGGTGCCGGGCAACGATCTGGTGCGCGACATGATCGCGCCGGGCGGGGCGGCCATCGGCATCCTGCTGCCCTACCTGCTCGCGGTGAATGTGGCCAAGTTCGTGCCGGACCTGATGTCGCTGATGCAGGGCAAGTTCGACATGCAGTGGCTTACCGACCGCCTGGCCAGTCCGATGTCGTTCATGGACGTCGGAATTCAGACCATGGGCACCGATTCGTTCGATGCGATCCAGCCGCAGTTGCAGAGCGTTCTCGACCCGGACAGCCCGATTCGGCAAGCGTGGCTGGGACATCCGGAGCGCATCACCGTGCCGACCCTGGTGATCGGCGGCTGGCACGACAACTTCGCCAACGGCGAACCCCGTATCTACCAGGACATTCCGCTACCACCCGGGCAGAAGCAGCTGATCATGGGCAACAGCTATCACGTGAACACGGGCTTCGACATGCGGGGCCGAGCCGGTGAACCGCCGCGCATGGATGTGTTGCAGCGCGCGTGGTTCGACAAGTGGCTCAAGGGAATCGACAACGGCATCGACGGGTACGGGCCGGTCACGATGTGGCAGCAAGGTGCGGGCTGGACCAGTAACGAGCAGTTCCCGCGGGCCGAGGCGAGCCATCGCCGGCTGTATCTCTCGGCCGCGCCCAGCGGCACCACGACCACCAGCGCGCACGACGGAACCCTCATGGCCGAACCGACTTCCGAGACGACCCGGCTGACGGTCGCACCCGGTCTGGCCAGCCTCTGCTCGGCCGACGCGGTTCAAGGCACGGCAGGACTCCTCGTCTTCTCCGGCTGCGGCAAAGACGCCAGGGTGCAGGAACTCAGCGGCCTCACCTTCACCAGCCCGCCGGTGGCCGAGCCGACGACGATCTCCGGACCGATCGCGGTGCACCTGAACACGGTGCACGACGCCACCGACGGCTACTGGACCGCGACGCTGAATGACGTTGCCCCCGACGGTCGTTCGGTGACGCTTACCACCGGTCAGCTGATGTCCTCGATGCGCGCCATCGACGACGCCAAGAGCCGCCGGTCACCCGACGGCGCGTACACCGACCCGTTCCCGGTGATGTCCCTAGCCGCGCGGCAGGCGATGGTCCCCGGCCGGCCCACCCAACTCGACCTCGGCCTCGCCCCCACCGACGCGATCCTGCAACCGGGACACCGGCTCCGGATCGACGTCTTCGCGGGCAACTACCCGAAGGGCCTGCCCATCCGCCCGATGCTGGACGCAACCGAACTCAAACCCCAACACCTGCAACTGGACCCATCCGAACCGAGCTACGTCAACGTCCCCCTCGCCGGCACTCCCGGTTGGTAACTGCCGCACCACTTTCGATTTCCCGCACCGAGAATCGCATGCGATTTCAGGTGCGGGAAATCAGAAGGCGTGCGTCTCAAGCACTGATCGGCGCGGCGGTCACGCCGTAACCGAGGTTCGTCAGGACCTCGGTGGTGGCCTTGGCGAAGTTCAGTGTGATGAAGTGCAGGCAGGGTGCGCCCTCGTCGATGAGCCGCTGCGTCATTTCGGTGGCGATCTCGATGCCGACCTCGCGCACCGCGGCCTGGTTCGCCTCGGGCTGATCGCCGGCGGCGGCGTTCAGTCGTGCCAAGACCGTGGCCGGTAGCGAGCGCCCGCAGAGTTCTTCGGCCCGTGCGACCGTGCGCAGCGACGTGATCGGCATCAGCTCGGGGATGATCGGCTTGGCGCCCTCGATCGGGTCGAACTTCGCAATCCGGTCGCGCAGCCGCAGGTAGTGCTCGACGTCGAAGAACATCTGGGTGATCGAATACTCCGCGCCCGCACGCAGTTTCGCGGCCAGGTAGGCGGTGTCGGAGTCCAGATCGGGCGAGCGGTGATGGCCCTGCGGGAACGAGGCGACGCCGACGTGGAAGTCGCCGAGGTCGCGCACGATGCGCACCAGTTCCTCGGCGTAGGCGACGCCCTCGGGATGCTGCTGCCATTCGCCGAGCGGATCGCCGGGCGGGTCGCCGCGCAGCACCAGGATGTTGCGGATGCCCGAATCGGCGTAAGAGCCGACCAGCGAACGCAATTCGGACAGGCTGTGCTCCACCGCGGTGAGATGCGCCACGGGCAGCAGGGTGGTCTGCTGGGCCAGCTCGCCGGTGACCCGGACGGTGCGATCACGGGTGGACCCGCCCGCGCCGTAGGTCATCGAGACGAACGCCGGATGCATCCGCTCGAATTGGCGGACCGCGCGCCACAGCCGGGCCTCGTTGGCGGCGTCGCGCGGCGGGTTGAACTCCACCGAGAACGGCACCGACGCGCTGGCATGGGTCCGCAGACTCTGGACAACCGAGGGGGTGGCAGAGACGTCCGGCTGCGTCCGGGGCGGACGGCCTGGGGTCGTGCGTCCCCGCGCATTGTCGAAAGTCACCGGTTCAGTGTAGTGGTGATGGGTGGCAGGCCCGAGGGGTCGTACCGACGAGTACGCGTATTCTTCGCAACAAAACCCGTGGCGCCTCGCGCCCATCGCCCGCACGACCTTGGAGGCTCCCCTGTCCGCCGGATCCGGTATCCAGACGCCTCACCGCACCTCGGCGGCCGAGCTCATCGCACCGCAGCCAGGCACGCCGGCCTTCGTCGCCGCCGTGGAAGCCGCGTTGACCCGGTTCTTCGCCACCCGCCGCGAGCTGGTCGAGCAGCTGGGCCCGGTCTTCGTCGAGGCCGCGGACGCGCTGGAACTGTTCGTGCTGCGCGGCGGCAAGCGCACCCGGCCCGCGTTCGCCTGGACCGGGTGGCTCGGCGCGGGCGGCGACGCCGACGGACCGGACGCCGACGCGGTGCTGACCGCCTGCTCGGCGTTGGAGCTGGTGCAGGCCTGCGCGCTGATCCACGACGACATCATCGACTCCTCGCGCACCCGCCGCCGGTTCCCGACCGTGCACGTCGACTTCGAGCAGCGCCACCGCGACCGCGGCTGGGCCGGCGACTCCGCGCACTTCGGCGCCAGCGTGGCGATCCTGGTCGGCGATCTGGCGCTGGCCTGGGCCGATGACATGGTGCACGCGTCCGGTCTCGACCCGGCGGCGATCGCCCGGTTCGCGCCGGTGTGGGCGGGCATGCGCACCGAGGTGCTCGGCGGGCAGCTGCTCGACATCCACGGTGAGGCCGGGGCGGACGAATCGGTCGAGGCGGCGCTGCGGATCAACCGGTACAAGACCGCCGCGTACACCGTCGAACGCCCGTTGCACCTGGGTGCGGCCATCGCCGACGCCGATCAGGGGCTGGTCGACGCCTATCGGCTGTTCGGCACCGATATCGGCATCGCCTTCCAGCTGCGTGACGATCTCCTGGGCGTTTTCGGTGACCCGGCGGTCACCGGCAAGCCGTCCGGTGACGATTTGCGCGAGGGCAAGCGCACCGTGCTGCTCGCCGAGGCGCTGGCCAGGGCCGACGAGGCCGATCCGGCCGCGGCGAAGCTGCTGCGCACCAGCATCGGCACCGATCTCGATGCGGACGAGGTGGAAAAGCTGCGCGCGGTGATCACCGAACTCGGCGCGGTGGACGAGGTGGAGCGGCGGATCACCGAGCTCACCGAGGCTGGGCTCGCCGCGATCGAAACCAGCACGGCGACACCGGCTTCGAAGGAACGATTGCGCGCCATGGCGTTGGCGGCGACCAAGCGCGCTGCGTGAAAGTTGTTGCACTGCCTGGGTAAACGTCGTCGGCGCTGACACGACGCGCGCCGCGCAGAGGGGATCAGAATGAAAGACGTTGCCGCACCATCCGATCGCGTCGGGGGAATGCCGGCCGGCGCATCCCATCAGGACAACGCCCGTCGGCTGAAAACCGTTGCCGGACCGACGGATCGCGTGGTCGTGGTCGGCGCCGGACTGGCCGGATTGTCCGCCGCGCTGTACCTCACCGGGGCGGGACGCGAGGTCACCCTGCTCGAGCGGGCCGATCATCCCGGCGGACGGGTCGGGCGCTACCAAGGACCGGACTACGAGATCGATTCCGGCGCAACCGTGTTGACGTTGCCCGAGCTGGTCACCGACGCGCTCGCCGCGGTCGGGCGGACGCCGGAGACTTGCAAACCCGCGCTGCGTATTCATCAACTCATCCCCAGCTATCACGCCAAATTCGCCGACGGTGCGTCACTTCGAGTATTCGCGGACGCCGACACGATGGCCGAGGAGGTCGCGCGGGTCTGCGGTCCGGCGGAGGCGCGTCGCTATCGACGGCTGCGGGACTGGCTGGCGCGGATCTACGCGGCCGAGTTCGGCGAGTTCATGGACACCAACTTCGATTCGCCCCTGGACATGGTTCGCGTGCCCGAAAAGCGCCGTGCCCTGCTGGATTTGGTGCGGCTGGGCGGATTCGGCCGGCTCGGTCCGCGGGTGCACCGGATCCTGCGGGATCCGCGGCTGGCCCGGTTGTTCACCTTCCAGGCGCTGTACGCGGGCATGGCGCCCGCCGAGGCGCTGGCGGTGTACGGCGCGATCCCGCACATGGACACCTCGCTCGGCGTCTACTTCCCCGAAGGCGGGATGCGGGCCATTGCGGCGGCGATGGCCGAGGCGTTCACCGCGGCGGGCGGGACGCTGGAGCTGGGCACCGAGGTGACCGGGGTGGACTATGCGGGGCGGCGGGCCGAGCGGGTGCGCACGTCCGACGGTCGCGCGTTCGACTGCGATGCCCTGGTGCTTACCGCCGATCTCGGATCCCTCGAGCGTTTCGGCGTGCGTCGCCGCCGCGGACTGCGGGCCGCGCCGTCCGCGGTCGTCGCGCACGGCACCGTGCCCGCCGGGATCGCCCGCACCTGGCCCGTCCAGGCGCATCACACGATCGAATTCGGCGAGGCGTGGGACCGGACGTTCGCGGAGATCGCGGGGCGCCGCGGTCGATTGATGAGCGACCCGTCGCTGTTGCTCACTCGACCGGCACTCACCGACCACGGCCTCTTCATCACCCGCGCCGACGGACCGCACGAACCATTCTCGGTGCTGGCCCCCTGCCCGAATCTGGACGCCGCTCCCCTGGATTGGCCGCGACTCGCGCCGGCCTACCTGCGTGAACTGCTCGAAGTGCTGGAAGGCCGCGGTTACACCGGCATTGCCGAGCATTTCACCGTCGATCATCTGGACACGCCGCAAACCTGGCTGGATCAAGGCATGCTGGCCGGTACCCCGTTCTCCGCGGCGCACCTCTTCCGGCAAACCGGGCCCTTTCGTCCGCGCAATTTTCCGCGCTCCAGCGACAATGTAGTTATCGCTGGTTGCGGCACCACGCCGGGCGTGGGGGTGCCGACCACCCTGCTGTCCGGAAAACTGGCGGCAACCCGCATTACCGGCTAGCTCGCCCCGCTCGAGATGAAACCGCGCGTACCAGCGAGATAGTGTTCCCAGCGACGCCGTAAACTAGGCGCCGACCTATTCACTCGCGGTTGCGACCGCTGACCATTCGGGGGGACCGACACCAGATGGCATCCCCCGAAACGCGCGCCGCAGAGGCCAGCTCGACTGAAATCACCGGCCACGCACCGAACACCGCGGCGAAGCGCGAATCGGCCGCCGCCGAGCAACCCGGTGTGCGGTCCTGGATGCGCACCGTGGCGATCTTCCTGCGCAGCCCGGAAGGGCACTCCGCGCTGCTCGGTTTCTACGGCGCGATCATGATCACCTTCGGCGGCTTCGGCGCGGGTAGCACGCGCAAGCGCGACCCGATCCTCGAGGCGCTGCACCTGTCCTGGCTACGGTTCGGCCACGGCTACGCGCTGTCCACGATCGTGATCTGGATCGGCGTGCTGCTGATGATCACCGCGTGGGTGCGACTCGGCCGCACCACGATCGGCCAGGGCGATCGCCTCGATGCCGGCGTGACGCTGAACGAGTTGCGGGCCATCGTCGTCATCTGGATCACGCCGCTGCTGTTCGCCGTGCCCATGTTCAGCCAGGACGTCTACTCGTACCTGGCGCAGGGCGCGCTGCTGCGCGACGGCTTCGACCCCTACGTCGTCGGACCGATCGCGAACCCCGGCGTGCTGCTCGACAACGTGAGCCCGGTGTGGAAGACCACCACCGCGCCGTACGGGCCGATCTTCCTGCTGCTCGGCCGCGGGATCACCAGCATCACCGGGGACAACGTGGTCGCGGGCACCATCGCGATGCGCCTGGTCATGCTGCCCGGTCTCGCGCTGATGATGTGGGCGGTGCCCTACCTGACCAAGCACCTCGGCGGTAAGCCGACCGTGGCGCTGTGGCTCGCGGTGCTCAACCCGCTGGTGCTGATCCACCTCTGGGGCGGCGTGCACAACGAGATGCTGATGGTCGGGCTGATGTGCGCAGGCATCGCGCTGGTGCTGGAACGTCATCACGTCGCGGGCATCGTGGTGGTCGCCATCGGGGTGGCGATCAAGGCGACGGCGGGTATCGCGCTGCCGTTCCTGGTGTGGATCTGGATGCTGCACGAACGCGAGAAGCGCGCCGCCCAGCGGGCCGGGCGCGACCCGGCGAACCTGCCGGAGAGCGAACGGCCGCACGATGCCGCCGAGCCGACCGAGGACATGCCACATCCGGCCCTGATGTTCGCGAAGATCGCCGGGCTCGGGCTCAGCGTGTTCGCGGCGGTGTTCGTGGCCGCCTCGGCCATCGCCGGCGTCGGCATCGGCTGGCTGACCGCGCTGTCCGGGTCGAAGAAGATCATCAACTGGCTCTCGCTGCCGACCATCATGATGCACGCGGTCGGCTGGTTCACTTCGTTCGATTCCGGCAAGGTGCTCACCGTGACCAGGGCGATGTGCGCGTTGGCGCTGGTCGCCGTGCTGGTCTGGGCCTGGTGGCGGTTCCGGCACAGCGAGCGCGAGGCGGTGTTCGGCATCCTGATCGCGTTCGTCGGGATCGTGATCCTGTCGCCCGCCGCGCTGCCCTGGTACTACTCGTGGCCGCTGGCGCTGGCCGCCGGGTTCGCGCTGTCCACCACGACATTGATGGTGTTGGTCGGGTTGTGTACCTGGTTGATGCTGGTGTTCCAACCGGACGGATCGATCGGGCTCTACAGCTTCCTGCATGTCGCCCTGGCGACGTTTGCCGCCGTGGTGGCGGCGATGTCGCTGCGCAAGGTGGACCCGCTGCGGTTGCGGGCCACGCCGCCGAACCTCGACGCGGCCACCGACGCTCGGCCATGATCGGCGATGCGCCGCGCATCGCGGGGCAGACAGACCTGAGCGTCGCGTATCGCGAATGCAAGCAGATCGCGGCCACCCATGGGCGCACGTATTTCCTTGCGACGCGGTTACTTTCGGCCGAGCGTCGACCGGCGGTGCATGCGTTGTACGCGTTCGCCCGGCTGGTCGACGACATCGTGGACCATGCGGAAACCGATGTGGCGCAGCGTTACCCGAGTCAGATGCAACCGATGTCCGGTCACATCGACCTGCCCGGGCACGGCCTCGCCGATCAACTCGATCTGATCGAGAAGCAGCTGCGGATCGCGCTGGAGTCGCCGGCGACAGCTGACGTCGCCCGGTACTTCGGGAACGCACTCGATTCACGGGAGACGATCGATACCGCTCGGCCACACAGGCATTCACGCAAGTCTCAGGAGACGACCGATGCCACTCAGTCGCTCGGGCATCCACACAAGTCCAACGAGACGACCGACACCGCTCAGCCAATCGGACATCCACACAAGTCCAACGAGACGACCGACACCGCTCAGCCAATCGGACATTCATACAAGTCCGACGAGACGACCGATGTCGCTCGGTCGCTCGGAGTTTCACCGAGAGCACAGCAGCTGACCGATGCCACCGGATTCCTCGGGACCGCGCGGGAGCCCGCGCGCGCGTCTGGGCCGCAAATGTCGCAGCGCCGGATGTCGCCGGATGCTGCGCGCCAGTACCGGCGAGACCTGGTCCTGCTTGCGGTCGCCGACACCATTCGCCGCTATGACATTGCCGCGCAACACTTCTGGACATTCCTGGACTCCATGCGGATGGATGTCCCCGGCACCCCGCGCTTCCGCGATCGGTACGCGACGATGGCCGATCTCTCCGAATACATGAGCGGCTCAGCAGCTGCCATCGGCCTGCAAGTCCTACCGGTGCTGGGCACGGTGGTGCCGATCGCCGAGGCCGAACCGGCCGCCGCCGCGCTCGGTGAAGCGTTCCAGCTGACCAACTTCCTGCGCGATGTCGCGGAGGATCTGGACCGCGGCCGGGTGTACCTCCCCGCCGACGAGCTGGCCGCCTTCGGTGTCGACCATGAGCTACTCATCCACTGCCACCGCACCCAACGCACCGACCCCCGCGTCCGCCGAGCCCTCGCACACCTCATCGCGATCAACCGCGACATCTACCGCCACGCCGACCCCGGCATCGACCTGCTCGAACCGCGAGTCCGCCCCGCCATCCGCACCGCAGCCGTCCTCTACGCCAGCATCCTCGACCGCATCGAAGCCACCGACTACGCCATCTTCAGCCACCGCGCAGTAGTCCCCCGCCACCACCGCCTCGGCGTAGCGGCAATGCAGTTCACCACCGCCGCACTACACCGCCGCCCGCAGCACTGACTTGCGCCCAGAACCACTGCACAGCGCCCAATCGAGTCGAGTCATATGGTCGCTAAAAGATCTTCAACAGCAACCATTTGACTCGACTCGACACCCGGGAACGACCATTTGACTCGACTCGAACACGGAAACAACCATTCGACTCGACGGCACCGACTGCCGGTGACTCATACACCGAGGAACTTGCGACCCCGCTCTTCCCAAGCCCTCTCTGAACCGGACCACAGCCAGTCCTCACGCTGGAACCCACACGCTGCCCATACCAAGCTGCGGAAGACCAGGCCGGGGACGGCACACGACGCGCCCAGCACTACTCACGAGAAAACCTGGGACGAGTCTTCAGAACTATTGGCCAGTTCCGACCGCGGATCTTTCCCGCAACAGGTACACCTGTCTCAGCAAGTACACCTAAAGACTCCCCAGGGCGACCTGGCCAGTAAAACTGAAGACCTACACCGGTTTTCACTGAAGTAGTGCTGAGCACGTCGTGTGCCGTACCCGACCTACCTCCGCAGTCAGGCGCGCAATGTCCAGTTCCAGCGTGGTCATCTGGCTGTGGTGTCGTTTCGAGAATTTTCAAGATCACGACAAGCTGAGGTGAGGTTGGCGAGGCCTGTTCGCATACCTGCATCGTTCTTCGCACACCTGCTTCTTTCTTCGCATACCCGGTGGTGTGTTGAGGGGTATGCGAAGGGTGAAGCAGGTGTGTGAAGTTGACCTATCTGTCGCTTGGTCTGGAGCTATCGCCCCTCGGGGCGGGGGTTAACGGCTCAGAACGGATCTGCGGCGGCGCGGCGGATGACCTCGCGGGCCAGCGGGCCGTGTAGGGCGTCGACCGGCGTGCCGGGGAGGCTGTCGTCCTCGGTGAAGATCCATTCCAGGATCTCCTCGTCGGTGTATTTGGCGTCCTTCATCACGGTGATCAGGCCGGGCAGGAACCTGACCACGCCCTCGTGATCGAAGAACCGTTCGGGGACGCTGACCACGCCGTCGCGGCGGACGGCGAGCAGCTGGTGGTCACGCAGCATCTGATGGACGCGGGTCACCACGAGCCCGAGTCTGTCGGCCACCTCGGGCAGCGGCAGCAGCGCCACGGACTCCGGAAGGACATCATCACTGCAGGGAAATGCACTCACGCGGATAACGGTAGACGGTCACCCGCAGCAAGTCGTGAGACACCCGGGTGCGTTTGGTCGATACCATCGTGAGGGCCGCACGGGGCGGTCGATCGCTTGTGGGATCAACCGCGAGGGGTGAGAACTTTGTGAAAGCCGGAGGACATCAATTGATCGGCCAGATGCTGGAAGGGCGCTATCGCATCGATGCGCCGATCGCCCGCGGCGGCATGTCGATGGTCTTCCGGGGCGTCGACACCCGTCTGGATCGTCCGGTGGCGATCAAGGTGATGGACCCGAAATTCGCCGGTGACCCGCAGTTTCTCTCCCGATTCGAGTTCGAGGCGCGCGCGGTCGCCAAGCTCAAGCATTCGTCGCTGGTCGCGGTGTACGACCAGGGCGTGGACGGTGAGTATCCGTTCCTGATCATGGAGTTGGTCGAGGGCGGCACGCTGCGCGAACTGCTGCGCGAACGCGGCCCGATGCCGCCGCACGCGGTGCGCGCGGTGGCCGAACCGGTACTCGCGGCGATCGGTGTCGCGCACGCGGCGGGGCTGGTGCACCGCGATATCAAGCCGGAGAACGTGCTGATCTCCGACAACGGCGAGGTGAAGATCGCCGACTTCGGCCTGGTCCGCGCGGTGGCGGCGGCCAATACCACCTCGGCCAGCGTGATTCTCGGCACTGCCGCGTACCTGTCCCCCGAACAGGTGACCACCGGCACGGCCGACGCGCGCAGTGATGTCTATTCGTTCGGCGTGCTGATCTTCGAGCTGCTGACCGGGAAGGTGCCGTTCACCGGTGACACCTCGCTGTCGGTGGCGTATCAGCGGATCGAGAACGACGTGCCGAGCCCGAGCCGGTTCATCTCGGGGGTGCCGCAGGAGTTCGACGAGCTGGTCGCCAAGGCGACCGCGCGCGAACCCGCGCACCGGTTCACCGACGCGAACGAGATGGCCGCGGCGCTGCGCCAGATCGGCGCGAAGCTGAACCTGCCGCCGTACCGGGTGCCCGCGCCGCAGGAGTCGGCGGAGCATCTGAGTGCGAGCTACCGGATAGCGACGCCGGCCACGCAGCAGGCCGCGGCGGTCCCGGAGCCGTACACGCCCCCGACTGTCCAGCACACAAAGGTGGTCACCGCGCCGCGGCCGCGGGTCGACTACGGCCCGCCGGACGGCTACGAGCCGCAGCAGCAACCGATGCGGCAGCAGCACGCGTCGTCGCCGTACCAGGCCTATGCGCCCGATCGGACCAAGTCGCGCCGGATGACCTGGGTGTGGGTCGCCATTGTGGCGATCCTCACGCTGGTCGTCGGGGTCGGCGGCTGGTGGCTCGGGGTCGGCCGATATTCGCCGGTTCCGGCGATCGCCGGGATGGATTCCGATCGCGCGGTCACGGCGCTACGCGATGCCGGGTTCGAGACCGAGATCCGGCAGAAGGCGTCGGACATCATTCCGGTCGGCGGCGTGGTCGGCAGCGATCCGTCCGCGGGATCGCGGGTGACCAAGGGATCGACGGTCGCGGTGCTGGTGTCCAGCGGTAAGCCGAAGGTGCCCGATGTGCAGCCCGGTGATCCGATCACCAAGGTCAATCAGCTGATTCGCGACGCCGGGTTGCAGCCCGTGGATTCCGGGGAGATCGGCAACACCGCGCCGAAAGGAACGCTGGCCAAGGTCGAGCCGGGCCCCGGCGTCGTCCTGCCGACCGGCGGACAGGTAAAGGTCTACCGCAGCAAGGGTTCTCAGCCGGTGAAGGTGCCCGACGTGCGCGGAAAGACGACCGACGAGGCAACGAAGATCCTCACCGCCGCAGGTATCGCCGTGCGCGAGACCAGGTCTCAGTTCGACCGCAGCATCGAAGCCGACAAGGCGATCGGCACCGATCCGGCCGCAGGCGCGACCATCCAATCCGGCGACGGCGTCGCCCTGATCGTCTCCAACGCCTTGAAGATGCCCGACGTCCGCGGCTGGACCGTCGCCAACGCCCGCGCCAAACTGCAATCCCTCGGCGTTCAGGTCGAGGTGAAACAGCTTGTCGCAAGCGACAGCTCACTCATCGTCTCGCAAACCCCGGCCGTCGGCGCCAACATCGAGTCGGGCAACACGGTATCCCTGGTCGCCCTGCCCTAGGTCGTCACGCCTACATACCTACCGCCGGGCCCGACCTCACCTCGGCCGTGGACAGTGACCTGATCCGGATATCACCTCACGCGCTTCGCCCTGCTCGGTGTCCTCGGCCCACGCTGGACCGGCTCGGCCTCAGCCCCTCCGCAGGTTCGGGTTTCACCGTCGCGCCGCACGCCTTCTGATTTCCCGCACCGAGAATTGCATGCGATTTCAGGTGCGGGAAATCAGAAGTGGTTCGCATGCGCGACGCTGCTGCCCGGAGGCGCACAGCGAGCCGTCAGCCAAGTAGTGAACGGCCGCAAGGAGACTTGTGCACTTCTGCGACACCGGGGGTGGAAACGCTTGGTCAGCGGAGCATTTCGGCGACCAGGAACGCCAGTTCCAGCGACTGCTGGGTGTTCAAACGCGGGTCGCAGGCGGTTTCGTAGCGGCCGGAGAGGTCCAGGTCGGAGATGTCCTGGGCGCCGCCGAGGCATTCGGTGACGTCTTCGCCGGTCAGTTCGATGTGCAGGCCGCCGGGGTGGGTGCCGAGGGCGTGGTGCACCTCGAAGAAGCCCTGGACCTCGTCGACGATGCGGTCGAAGTGGCGGGTCTTGAAGCCGGTGGAGGCCTCGTGGGTGTTGCCGTGCATGGGGTCGCACTGCCAGATCACCTGGTGACCGGTGGCCTGCACCTTCTCGATGATCGGCGGCAGCACGTCGCGGACCTTGCCGTTGCCCATGCGCGAGACGATGGTCAGCCGGCCGGGCTCGTTGTTCGGGTCGAGCCGCTCGACGTACTCCACGGCCATGTCGGGCGTGGTGGTCGGGCCGATCTTCAGGCCGATCGGGTTGGCCAGCAGTTCGGCGAGCGCGATGTGCGCGCCGTCGAGCTGCCTGGTCCGTTCGCCGATCCAGAGGAAGTGCGCGGACAGGTCGTAGAGCACCGGCTCGCCTGCGGCGTTCTCGCTCAGCCGCAGCATCGCGCGCTCGTAGTCGAGCACGAGCGCCTCGTGGCTGGCGTAGATGCGGGCCGACTTCAGGCTCGGGTCGTTCACCCGACACGCGGTCATGAACGCGAGGCCGCGGTCGATCTCCTCGGCCAGCGCCTCGTAGCGGGCGCCGGCGGGCGACTTGGCGACGAAGTCGCGGTTCCAGTCGTGCACCTTGTGCAGGTCGGCCATGCCCGCGCCGGTCAGCGCGCGCACCAGGTTCATCGCGGCGCTGGCGTTGGCGTAGGCGCGGACCAGGCGCGACGGATCGTGCTCGCGCTGCGCGGCGTCGGCGACCAGCGCGTTCACCATGTCGCCGCGGTAGGACTTGAGGCCGAGCGAATCGGTATCGGAGGAACGCGGTTTCGCGTACTGGCCGGCAATGCGCGCGACCTTGACCACCGGCAGGCTCGCGCCGTAGGTGAGCACGACGGCCATCTGCAACAGGGTGCGGATGTTGCCGCGGATGTGCGGCTCGGTGTTGTCGGCGAACGTCTCCGCGCAATCACCGCCCTGCATCAGGAACGCCTCGCCGCGGGCCACCTCGGCGAGCTGCTCGCGCAGGTCCTCCACCTCGGCGGGCACGCAGATCGGCGGCACGCTCTCCAGCACGGTGCGCATCTGCGCGGCCTGTTCTGGATCCCACGACGGCTGCTGTAACGCGGGGCGGGCCAGCGCTTCGTCCAACCGCCTGCGCAACTCGACAGGCAGCGGCGGCAGTTCCGGCAGGCGATCGATCGGTACGTCGACGGTCCAGTTCACTCGTTCAGAATACGGATGACTCGGACTTCCGTGGTACCCACCATAGGGGTGTCTCCGGCCACCTCCCTGCGGATGCGAGCCCGGCTGCGAATCCGGCCCCTCCCCCACTTAGGGTGATTGATCGGAACGTACGCCCGACAGAACCGGCGCCATACCGACTTGCTGAGGAGTAGACCGATCTCGCTTCGATACTTTTACGACTGCGAATTCATCGAGGACGGGGTCGTCATCGACCTGGTCTCCATCGGTGTCGTGTGCGAGGACGGGCGCGAATATTACGCGGTGTCCACGGAATTCGATCCGGACAAAGCGGGCCCGTGGGTGCGCAGGCACGTGCTGCCGCAGCTGCCCTCGCCGTCCTCGCCGCTGTGGCGCAGCCGCAAGCAGATCCGCGACGACCTGTACAAGTTCCTGGTGCCGCGCTCGTCGGTGGTGCCCGAGCTGTGGGCCTGGGTCGGCGCGTACGACCACGTGGCGCTGTGCCAGCTGTGGGGTTCCATGGTCGACCTGCCCACCATCTTCCCCCGCTACACCAACGAGCTGCGCCAGCACTGGGACGCGCACGGCCGCCCCGAGCTGCCCCCGGTCCCCCCGGACGCGCACGACGCACTCGCCGACGCCCGGCACAACCTGGCCAAGTTCGAGGCCATCGAGGCGTCCCGCCGCAGCGCGCCGCGGTTGTAGAACCTGAAAGCAAAGGCCCCGAGTCGGTTTCGACTCGGGGCCTATGGTTTTCAGCTATCAGTGGCTGTGCTTGCCACCGAGTTCCTTCTCCTGACGCGCCTGCAACACCTTGAGCTGCTTGTGCTCCTCGGCGTGCTCGGTCTCGAAGTGCTGCTCGCTCTCCTGCCACGGGTCCGCCCGCAGGAAGCTGCCGGTACCGGGCTTGCCGGCCGAGCCGAGCTTGTTCATCTTCTTCGGGACGGTCGCGCCCTGGTACTCCAGCGGGATCGGGTGGCCGTGGTCGTCGACCGGGCCGAGCGGCTGGTGCACCTCGATGTACTCACCGTGCGGCAGGCGCTTGATCACGCCGGTCTCGATGCCGTGCTCGAGCACCGCCCGGTCGCTGCGCTGCAGGCCGATGCAGAACCGGTAGGCGATGAAGTACGCCAGCGGCGGCACGACCAGGATGCCGATGCGGCCCATCCAGGTGGTCGCGTTCAACGAGATGTCGAACTTCAGCGCGACGATGTCGTTGACACAGGACAGGGTCAGCACGACGTAGAAGCCGATCGACATGGCGCCGATCGCGGTGCGCACCGGCACGTCGCGCGGACGTTGCAGCAGGTTGTGCCCGGCGGTGTCGCCGGTCAGCCGCTTCTCGATCCACGGGTACATGATCAGCACGGTGAACACCAGGCCCATGATCAGCGCCACCCAGAACACGGCCGGAACCGTGTAGCGACCCAGGTAGAGCTCCCACGGCGGCATCAGGCGCGCCAGGCCGTCGGTCCACATCATGTAGAAGTCCGGCTGCGAACCCGCGGAGACCTGAGACGGGTTGTAGGGACCCAGGTTCCAGATCGGGTTGATCTGGAACAGGCCGCCCATGATGCCGACGATGCCGAGGGTGAAGGCGAAGAACGCGCCCTGGTCCGCGGCGAACACCGGGATGATGCGCGCGCCGACCACGTTGTTCTCGGTGCGGCCCGGTCCGGGGAACTGGGTGTGCTTCTGGTACCAGACCAGCGCCACGTGGGCGGCGATCAGGGCCAGGATGATGCCGGGCAACAGCAGCACGTGCGCGATGTAGAGGCGCGGGATGATGATCGTGCCGGGGAAGTCCCCGCCGAAGATCAGCCAGTGCATCCAGGTGCCCGCGATCGGGATACTCATGGTGATACCGCCGAACGCGGCCCGCAGGCCGGTGCCGGACAGCAGGTCGTCGGGCAGCGAGTAACCGAAGAAGCCCTCGAACATGGCCAGGATCAGCAGCAGCGAGCCGATCACCCAGTTCGCCTCACGCGGCTTGCGGAACGCGCCGGTGAAGAAGATGCGGAACAGGTGCACGATGATCGACGCCGCGAACAGCAGCGCGGCCCAGTGGTGCACCTGGCGGACGAACAGACCGCCACGCACCTCGAAGGTGATGTCCAGCGAGGTCTCGTAGGCCCGCGACATGGTGACACCACGCAGCGGCTGGTACGAGCCGTTGTAGACGACCTCGGTCATCGACGGATCGAAGAACAGCGTCAGGTAGACACCCGACAGCAGCAGGATGATGAACGCGTACAGCGCGATCTCACCGAGCAGGAACGACCAGTGGGTCGGGAAGACCTTGTTGATCGACCGCTTCATGAACGCGGCGGCTTGATACCGCTCGTCCATCTCGTTGGCTTGGGCTGCGACTGATGGGCTCATGAACGACGCTCCCAGTAGGCCGGGCCGAGCGGCTCGATGAAGTCGCCGTTGGCGACCAGGTAGCCCTCGGAGTTGACGGTGATCGGCAGCTGCGGCAGTGCGCGAGCGGCGGGACCGAAGACCGGCTTACCCCATTCGGTCGCCAGGAACTGCGACTGATGGCAGGGGCAGAGGATCTTGTTGGTCTGCGACTCGAACAGCGACGTCGGGCAACCGAGGTGGGTGCAGATCTTCGAGTAGGCGAAGTAGTCGCCGTAGTTGAAGCTCTCCTGGCCCTTGCGCTTGATCGCCTTCTGCGCGTCTTCGGTGCGCAGGCGAATCATCATGACCGCGTTGCGGATACCGCGCAGCGACTGGAGCGTGGCGTGCTCGTCGCCGCGCCACTTCTCCTTCCAGGGGAACACCGTCTCCATGCCGCCCGCGTCCATGTCTTCGGGGCGGACGAGCACGACGTCCTCCGGGCGACCGGTGTCGCGACGGATGTAGATGGTCTCGCCCTCGAAGTCGGGGGTCCAGCCGGACACCCACAGCGGCGACTTCTCCCGCTTGGCCCACGGGTTCTTCACCATGCCGCCGACGAACACCAGCAGCGCGCCGATGCCGAGCACACCGACGCCGGCGCCGGCCGTGCGGGTGATCAGCTTGCGGCGGGCCAGCGTGGAGGTCTCCAGCGCGTCGGTGAGTTCGGCGACCAGGGTGCGGCGCTCGACCTCGGGCGACGGGCCGTCGTGGCGGTCCTGGATGGACAGCTCGGCGGGGATGAACATCTTGCGGATCAGCACCACCGCGACGCCGATGACCAGCACCGAGACACCGAAGGTGACACCGACCAGCGGGGTGAACAGCGAGTAGGCGGTGTGGCCTTCCTCGTCGGACGGCTTGAACTTCCACGGCCAGAACAGGTACACGCCGACCAGCGCCGCCGCGGCGATGCCGGAGACGGCGAACCAGAACGCGACCGCGCGCTCGGCGCGCTTCTCGGCGCGGGTGCCCGGAACCGGGAACCGCTCGCGCCGGTAGGCGACGTCGACGCCGTCCCGCTCGGTGCCGAGCTTGACCAGCTCGTCGCGCGTCATCGCGTCGAGCTCGGCCTCGGTGTAGTCCCGCTTCGCCGCGTGGCTGTCGGACTCCGCTACCGCGTGGCCGTCGGAACTCGCCACCACTTCGTGGGAACCGTGGCCCGTGACATCGTTCGACGGCTCGCCGCCGTCGTGGCCCTCATCCGGCCGACCCATGTCGTTTGGCTCCTTCTCGCTCATGACCGTGACCCGATCCAAATCGCGGCACCGACGACCGTCGTAATACCGATCACCCACATGACCAGGCCCTCGGTCGCGGGACCGAAGCCGCCGAGGTCCCAGCCGCCGGGGGCCTTCTCCTCTTTCGCGTTCATGACGTAGGCGACGATGTCGCGCTTCTCTTCCGGCGACAGCTGCCGGTCGGAGAACTTCGGCATGTTCTGCGGGCCGGTCATCATCGCGTCGTAGATCTGCTGCTCGGAGGCCGGCTCCAGCGGCGGGGCGAACTTACCGGAGGACAGCGCGCCGCCGCGACCGGTGAAGTTGTGGCAGGACGCGCAGTTCATCCGGAACAGCTCCGAACCGCGGGCGATGTCGTCGCCGCGCAGCGACTCCTGCGCGATCTCGCCGTTCGCGTCGCGGACCACGGTGGGGCCGCCACCGTTGGCCGCCACGTACGCCATCAGCGCGTCGGTCTGGTGCTCGTCGAACTTCGCCGGCTTGCGCTGGGCCTGAGCCTCGTTGCGGGCCATCGGCATGCGGCCGGAGGACACCTGGAAGTAGACGGCGGCCTCGCCGACACCGATGAGGCTGGGGCCGCGGTCCTGCACGCCCTGCAGGTTCGCGCCGTGGCAGGTGATGCAGGAGGTGTCGTAGAGCTGGTTACCCTCGCGGATCAGCGCCGAGGAATCCTCGTTCGCGGTCGCCCGCTGCGGGTCCGGCGTCAAGGCCGCGGCCAGGAAGCCCGCACCGACGAGGCCCACCAACAGCGCGAGCCCGCCCGCGATGCGACGGCGAACGCGGCGCTGCCTGCGTGTCTTGCTGGCCTCGCCGTTCCCGTTGCTGGCGGGCTCTGGCGCTGACGGGGGAGATGAACTCATCTGTGTCCCTTTGGAGTAGACGGAACCGACGTGTGCAAAAGACTGGGGTATGCCCGACTCAGCGGACGAAGTAGATCGTGGCGAACAACCCGATCCAGACGATGTCGACGAAGTGCCAGTAGTACGAGACGACGATCGCGGCGGTGGCCTGCGCGGGGGTGAACTTACTGACCTTGGTGCGGATCAGCAGGAACACGAACGCGATCAGACCGCCGATGACGTGCAAACCGTGGAAACCGGTGGTGATGTAGAACACCGAGCCGTAGGCGCTGCTCGAGACCGAGGTGCCTTCCTTGACCAGGCTCGTGTACTCGTAACCCTGGCCCGCGACGAACATCGCGCCCATGATGAGCGTGATGACGTACCAGCGGCGCAGGCCGAACACGTCGCCACGCTCAGCGGCGAACACGCCCATCTGGCAGGTGAACGACGACGCGACCAGCACGGTCGTGACCGGCACGGCGAGCTTGAGGTTCAACTCGGTCGGTTCCGGCGGCCAAACGCCGTGCGCCTGTGCGCGCGCGACGAAATACATCGCGAAGAGGCCGGCGAAGAACATCAACTCGCTGGACAGCCAGATGATGGTACCGACGCTGACCATGTTGGGCCGATTCAGCGAGTGCACACGCTGGGTAATGGCCGATCCGGGGGTCCCTACTGCGGTCGTCACGGGGGTAAGTATGACTCGTCGTAGTACGACACAAGTACCCGGGTGCGAAACTTGTGTCTCCGTGTCGGAAAACCCACGGACAGACAGCCTCTCGACCAGGGCTCGGCGTGTTGAGGTCGAGCTGCCCGCGGCGCGGCGGCGTCGGTCGGGACGTGTTTACGTGCCGGGTCCGCGTGCCCTCGGGTAGCTGGACCACAGCATGACAGGTGTGCGTAAGTAAAAGCTGAGATGGAGGCGATGTGGCAGGGCGTTTGTGGGGTCGGTTGTTCGGGCGCGGTGGTCCGGCGCCGCTGGATCCGAGCCGGGCCGATCTGGTGGTGGTCGCGGCGAGTTTCGATGACGCCGAGGCGTGTTCGGCGGCATTGGCGCGGGCGAGCGAATGGGTGGCGGACACGGACGCGGTGTTGCGGCATCATCTGCGGATTCCGCCGGGACAGGTCGAGGCGGTGTGCGCGATCGCGGCGCAGGACGGGTACGCGCCCGCGCCGCAGGTCGGTGGGCCGGGGACCGACGCGCTGGAGACGGTGATCCTGCAACGGGTGCAGGTGCTGGACGCGCTGCATTGTTCGCAGGAGCGTTCGCGGATGGCCGGGCTCGCGCAGCGGCACGAGGGGACCGCGGATGGGTGGGATGCGCTGCAACCACGGCCGGCGACCGAACAATCCGGGCCCGCGGCCGGGCAGCGGCAGTAAGTTCTCCCGACTCGGCCGTGCACGGTTTTAACCACGGGCTTCGTCCTGAGCGGGGGCAGTAAGCTGCTTCGCGACAAACTGGTGTGAAACCAGTGTGACGGGAGAAAGTAATTCATGAGCGTGCGCAGCTGGCCCCAGGTGCTCGGAACCCTCGCCGACGGTGGCGACCTGGCCGCGGACGACACGGCATGGGCGATGGACGAGATCATGTCGGACAACGCCACCCCCGCCCAGATCGCGGCGTTCGGGGTTGCCATGAAGATCAAGGGGCCGACGCCCGAGGAGCTGACCGGGCTCGCCGCGGGCATGCTCGAACACGCACGACTGGTGCACATCGACGGTGACGCGGTGGACATCGTCGGGACCGGCGGTGATCGGTCCGGGTCGGTGAACATTTCCACCATGTCCTCGATCGTGGTGGCGGCGGCGGGTGTGCCGGTGGTCAAGCACGGGAACCGTGCGGCCTCGTCGAAGAGCGGTGGCGCGGACGTGCTCGAATCGCTCGGCGTGCGGTTGGCGCTCGGGCCGGAGGCGGTGGCGCGGTGCGTGCGTGAGGTGGGGATCGGGTTCTGTTTCGCGCCGGTGTTCCATCCCGCGCTGCGGTTCGCGGGCGCCGCGCGTAAGGAAATCGGGATTCCGACCGTGTTCAATGTGCTTGGGCCGCTGACGAATCCGGCGCAGCCGCGGGCTGGGCTGGTGGGGTGCGCGTTCGCGGATCTACTTCCGGTCATCGCGGGGGTGTTCGCCGGGCGGGGCGGGAGTGCGCTGGTTGTGCGAGGGGATGACGGGCTCGACGAGATCACCACGTCGGATACGACCACCGCATGGGTGGTTTCCGGTGGTCAGATGCGGGAGACGACCATCGATCCGACCCGCCTCGGCATTGCCCGCGTCGACCTGGAGGCGCTGCGTGGCGGCGATGCCGAGGTCAACGCGGGTGTGGCGCGGAGTGTGTTCGCCGGAACGAGCGGCGCGGTGCGGGACGCGGTGCTGGTGAACTCGGCCGCGGCCATCGTGGCCTACGACATGTCCCAGGGGACAGTCGATTTCGCGGCGGACGTGCACGATTCGTTGGTCGGCGGGCTCGAGCGGGCAGCCGACGCGATCGATTCGGGTAAGGCCGAGGCCCTACTCGAACGCTGGACGAAGCTGACCGCCACGCTCGGCGACCGCTGAGCATCGCATAGCAAGCCCGCGCCGCGCACGTTTTCGCTGGCGGCGCACACAATCGCTGGCAAGTTCGGGCGCAGCCTGACGAACCGTGCGCGGCGACCGCTGAAGCCTCCGGCTGGCAGCCCTGCGCAGCGCAACGAAGGGTGCGCGGCCACCAATCTACAGATAGCTGGCTTGCATAACCTGTGGTCAACGCGTTAGCTAGAGCTGTATCTCCATGACCCGGCCGATTCGGCGCGGCAGGTGCCGAACGGCTTCGACCGGCGAGGAGCACCGCATGCGACGCAGCGTTCGTGCAGTACTCGGGAGTGTTTCGGTGGCCGCCGTCTGCGCCACCGCGCCGCTGGCATTGGCCGATGATTGCGGGCTGACCGTCGGCGGCGTGAACTACACCGGCCGAACCGGATGTGTCCTCCTCGGCGAGGACGCGATCCGTGACGTCCAGAACCAAACCGACAGCGTGGTGACCATCTACGCCGACGCTTCCTGCGAGGGCATCGCCACGGGAGTCGTCGGACCGCGCAGCAGTGGCGACTACACCGGTAAGTCGATGGTCATCAGCTGATCCGGGCCGCTCCCCTCGGGAGCGCTCGGCTTCGACTGACGAGGAGCACCGCATGAAGCACATTCTTCGTGCCGGACTCGGAGTGATGGCACTGGTGGTGTGCGTGGCCGCCGCCCCGATAACCGGTGCGGCGGAGGGTGAATTGATCGTCGACGGCACCGACTACGGCGGCCAGTCCGGCTGCATCGACCTCGGCCCCAACGCACCACGCAAGTTCAAGAACAACAGCGACCGGCTGGTGACCATCTATATGAACACCCACTGCGTCGGCGCCGCCTCCGGCATCCTCTCGGCCCGCGGCAGCGGCACCTACACCGGCAGTTCGATGCTGCGCAGCTGATCCCGGTCGCTCACTCCCCCAGCGAGAAACCGGCCTCGGTATCGGCGCTGGCGTAGGACTTGAACGCGATGTGCGTGATGGTCCGCGCGACGCCGGGGACCTTGTCCAGCCGGTTGGTCACCACCTCGGCGATCTGCTCGTGGTCGCGCACCCGCACGATCGCGATCAGGTCCACGTCACCGGCACAGGAGTACACCTCGGTCACGCCGTCGGTGTCCGCAACGGCCTGCGCAGTCTCCGGAATGCGGCCGTTGTCGGCGTCAATCATCACGATCGCGGTAATCATGCGCTCAGCCTAAGCGGTCCACGTACGCATCCTCAGCGGGTTGGGCGTGCGCCGCCGCATCCGCCACCTCCGCCCACCCCATCCACCGTCCCGCCCCATACATCGGCTCCCGATACCCCTCCGTCGTCCTTACTATCCGCACCCCCGCCCGAGCCAGCCACCGCGCAACCAGCGCCGCCTCCTCCGGCGAGGCTCCCCGCAACGGCGGCACGTTCACCGGCACCCAATCCTGCGCCGCGGCATCGACTACCGAACACACCTCCGCCGCAGATGCAGGTGCCATGCCGCCCCTGCCCGCTCCGCCATCCTCCGAGCTGCCGCCTGCCGCATCGCTACCCACCGCATCAGATCCGGCGCCGCGCAGTCGCGAGCTGTTCGCCCGCACACGATCCCGCGCGGCGACATCGACTGCCGACGGCAGCTCGGCCGCAGTATCGCCTGTCCCGTTCTCCGCTGCCGCACGGCCGCCCACCAGGTCGACACCCGCCGAGTCACCACTCACCGAGCTGCCGCCCACTGTGCTGTAACCCACGGAGTCGACACCCGCCGCGCTGGCATCCGAATGCCCGAGCTGACCAACTCGATCCGACGCGTCAGAGCCATCTGACCCGGAGCCAGGGCTGAGAGCGGCGGGCAGCGTGCGGTGTGTGCCCGCGGGGGACGAATCCGGTGTGGCGGGCAAACCGGCTGCACGCCGATCTGGTGTCGGTCCCGGAGGTGGGCCAGGCTCTGGCGGAAGGTCCTCGGCTATCCGTGTTTGCGCACCGGGGTTCAGGCCGCCCTCGGGGATCACGGTTTCGGCCGAGGCGACGATCTGTTCGACGATGGCCATCGGGGGGACTCCGCGGACGGCGTTGCCTGCGCCCGCGAGACGTCCGTAGCGGATGACGGCGAACTCCCAACCGCCCGCGCCGTCGGGGTGGGCGGCGATCAGTTCGGCGATGCGGGCGACTGCCGCGAGGCGTTGGGTGCGGCGCAGGGCGCGGACTACGGCGGCGGTGCGGTCACGGAGGCGGGCGGCTGCCTCGAAATGTTGTGCGCGGGAGTGGGTTTCGATGCGTTCGAGCATGGCGCGCAGCGGAGTATCCGAGTAGCCGGCGAAGAGGGCGCGGACGAGTGCGGGGGCGGGGGCGTATTCCTCTGTATTAATAGGAGTGCCGATGGCGGATGCGGGGCAGCCGCCGACGACCGCGGGCGGGCAGTCGTGCAGGGCGCGTCGGGGCAGGCGGGTACTGCACGTGCGCAGGCCGGTGTATTCGGCGATGATCACCGCCAGTTCGGTGGCGTCGGCGCGAGAGTTGAACGGGCCCAGGGCATCTCGGTTCGGGGTGCGGACGACGGAGAAGCGCGGGAAGGGCTCGTCGGTGAGCGTGATCCACCAGGCGCGCTTGGGGAATTTGGAGCGGCGGTTGTAGGGCGGGGTGTGCGCGACGAGCAGGCGTAGTTCGCGGACCCCGGCTTCGAGTGCGTGCGCGCAGACCACATGGTCGACCCGGGTGGCGAGCGAGACCATCTCCTTCATCCGCCCGCGGGTCTCCGAGCCGGTGAAGTAATTGCGCACGCGGCGGCGCAGATTCACCGCGGTGCCGATATAGAGGACCTCATCGGTGGGCCCGCGGAACAGATACACGCCGGGGCTCGCGGGCAGGTCGTTGGCGAGCACCCGCTTGGCGCGCTGGCGCGGGGTGACGTCGGGCAGGTAGTCGACGAGCTCGGTGAGGCTGTGCACGCCTTGATTGCCGACCCGGGCGATCAACGCGTGCAGCACGTCCACGGTCGCACGCGCGTCGTCCAGGGCCCGGTGCGTCGGCTGTGTGCTCGCGCCGAGCAACTGGGCCAGCGCGCTCAACCGGACCGAGGGCGCCTCGTCCCGCCCGAGCACCCGCCGAGCCAGCTTCACCGTGCACAGCACGGTCGCCGCCGGCCACGCCATGTCGTGTGCCGCCGCGGCCGCCCGCAGGAACGCCATGTCGAACCGCGCGTTGTGCGCGACGAGCACCGCCCCCGAGGCGAACTCGAGGAACCCGGGCAGCACCGACGCGATGTCCGGCGCCGCGTAGACCATCGCCGTGGTGATCCCGGTGACCTGCACGATCGCCGGCGGCACCGCCCGTCCCGGATTGACCAGCGTGGCGAACTCGCCGAGCACCTCGCCGCCGCGCACCTTCACCGCGCCGATCTCGGTGATCGCGTCACCGCCCGGACTGGTCCCAGTGGTCTCCAGGTCGACGACCACGAAGGTGGTGTCGAACAGGGGCGTGTCGAGGTCGTCGAAGACCAGCTGCCGAGCGACGGCCTTACGCGGTGCGGGGTCGGACACGGGCTGGAGCGTAGGCGGTGGGTCCGACAAGAACGGGGCGCGCACGGGCAGGGTTCGGCGCACACGAAAACCCCAGAAAATGTCTGAATGACACCGTGCGTATTTATGTTTTGGTACCCATGAAATGATCTAGAACGCCAAAAAGTGATGCAGGTCACACTGTCGCATAAAACGTATCAATCAGTCGGGCGTGTCGGCCGACGCGGACGGGCCGCTTCGGGCTCGCTGTGACGGATCACAGCGAGCTGGCCGACCGACCAGTGTTCGACCCGCACATGTCCCCGAGATGAACGTAGCGACCTGGGGAAATGTCCAATCGGTTCACTTCCGGAGCTCGGTCAGGCATGGCATCGCTGACCGGGATAGCGGCCACGAAGCTCGCCCGCGATTACCCGTCGTTATCTTTTCGTGATTGTTGGGACATATCTCACACTGATTAAGCGTGAATTCAGACCCGCGCACGCATTCGGCAGGCGGCGGACTTTACAAACCCCCGTGATGTGTTCGTAACCTTTTCGAGACCTCACGGAGTCCGACGCACCAACTCGGTGCGAACGACACGAAGTCCGCGGCACCAGTCAGGGTGCGGCGTCGTGGGGCAGATTGGGAGTACCGCATCATGACGACCAAATCCGTCAAGCGTTCGGCGCGGCGTGCCGTCGCCGCCGGGGCCGTCGGCGCTGCCACCATCGGCGCTTTCCTGCTTCCGGCCGCCCCCGCATCGGCTCAGCCGGTGAACATCCCCGGTGTCGGCACCTTCGAGGTGCCGAACGAGATCCAGATCCCGCAGGGCATCCCGGGCATCGAACTGCCGGGCCAGGCCCCGCTGCCGTTCGTCGCCCCGAAGCGCACGGTCGGCGAGGAAGCCCTCGACGCCGCCATGAGCAAGCTCGGCGCACCGTACGTGTACGGCGCCGCCGGCCCGAACGCGTTCGACTGCTCCGGCCTGGTCAAGTGGTCCTACGAGCAGGCGGGCCTGGAGCTGCCGCGCACCAGCGGCGCCCAGCTGTCCGCGGGCAGCCCGGTCTCGATGGACGACCTGCAGCCGGGCGACGTGGTGTCGTTCTACGGCGGCGGCCACTCCGGCCTGTACGCCGGCGACGGCAATGTCGTGCACGCGTCCACCGCCGGCACGCCCGTGCAGGTGGCCCCGATCTCCTCGATGCCGGTCGCCGGAGCCCGTCGCTTCTGAGAAACCGCTGGTCGGGCCGTACGTTGCGGCCCGACCTCCGGACGGGCGCTGTGATCATTTCGTTCTCTACTGGACACAGACGCAGGCCGTTCCGTAACCTAATCGAGACCTTCTCGAATTACCCGAGGCACGCGCAGCGCAAACCTTGTTTTCGATGAAGGTGCTCATCGGTTCAGATCGTCGGTTCCTCAGAGATCGTTTCACGAGAGAGCGGGGCAAGGCAGGCTGTGGCAGCTCACCGGAGACATGGCACGCGACGTCTGGTCGGCGGAGCACTGGCGGCCGGAGTCCTGGCCACCACCGCCCTCTACGGTGGCAATCCGGCCGGAGCCGATCCGGTCGCGCTACCGAGCACGGCCACCGAGGCCGTGCAGCGGATGATCGACCTCTCGCGACAGTCCGACCAGCTCAACCAGCAGGCCCTGGACGCGCAGTCCGATCTGGACGCCAAGCTCGTCATCCAGCACGACGCCGACGCCAAGCTGGCCGCCAGCACCGACATGGTGAATCGCGCCCGCGACGAAGTGCGCAAGTACCAGCCGATCATCGACCGGACCGCGATCGCCGCCTATCAGGGCGCGCGCACCAACCGGTTGTTCGCGGTGCTGGTCAGCGATTCCCCGCAGCAGCTGCTCGACCAGATGTCCACGCTGGACGTGCTCGCCGCGCAGACCTCCGCGCAGCTGGATCAGTACAAGGTCGCGACCGACGCCGCCGACAAGGCCGAGACCGTCGCGCGCCGAGCCGCGGACGAGGCCCGCACGGCGTCCGACAAGGCCGACACCGTGCGCACCGACCTGGAACGCAAACGCAGCGACCTCGGCGGCGCCATCGCCCAGGTGGTGCAGGCGTGGGGTTCGCTGTCCGCCAAGGACAAGTCCGCGCTCGCCGGCTCGCCCTTTCCGCCCGGCTTCGACCGCGACACCCTGCTGCAAGGCCTCGTCCCCGGCAGCGGCACCAGCGCGCTGGCCGCCGGCCTCACCCGCATCGGCGACCCCTACGTCTGGGGCGCGACCGGCCCGAACCAGTTCGACTGCTCCGGGCTCGTGCAATGGGCGTTCAAACAGGTCGGCAAGAACGTGCCGCGCACCAGCTCCGCGCAGGCGACCTACGGCACGCCGGTGTCCAAGGACGAACTGCAACCCGGCGACGTCGTGTTCTTCTACTCCGACATCTCCCACGTAGGCATCTACGCAGGCAACGGACTGATGCTGCACGCCTCCACCTTCGGCGTCCCGGTAGCCGTCGCCCCCATGGGCTCGACGCCGTACAACTCCGCTCGGCGATACTGACCAACTATGAATGGACATAACCTGTCCACCCCTTGCCGGGCGAAAGCACGACTATGAGGGACGTGCGTCGGTTGCGGGCGTGGTGGTCGGATCGGCGGCGGTTCGAGTTCTGTGTGACCGTCGCGATGGTGATCGCGCTGACCGGTTTCTGCGGTGCGCTGGTCATGCTGCCGAACTCCGCACTACCGAAACCGCATGCGGCACAGGCGACGGCAGACGCCGTCGGTCAGGCTCCGGCCAGTGATCCGCGGTTGGCCGAGGTGCGCCGCAGCATCGAACCGTTCGGCCCGCTCATCGCCCGCCAGGTGCCGACCGGCGACGGGCAACAATCCCTGGTCGTCGGCCACCCGGCCCAGCGCGTCGAAATCGACGTCCTGGAACGTGAACTCGCCGCGGCCACCACCGCGGTCAGCGACGTGTGGGGCAAGAACTGGGCGCAAGCGACCACAGTCGTCGTCGCCTCCTCCCCCTCCGAGTTCGCCGGCCTGGTGCACGCAGGCAGCATGTCCACCGAGGTCGCCGCCGCCTCCGTCGCCGACCCGTTCGCGCCGGGCGCCCAACCGACCGGCCAGCGCATCGTGTTCAGCCCCGACGCCGGCCGCCGCCTCGACCCCGAGGGCCTGCGCACCCTGCTCCGCCACGAACTCACCCACATCGCCACCCGCGCCGAAACCCGCGACGGCGCCCCGCTGTGGATGCTCGAGGGTTTCGCCGACTACACCGCCCACCACGGCCAAGGCCACCGCTTCGCCGACATCGCCCCCACCCTCACCGCGCAGGCCAGCCTCCGCAATCTCCCCGGCGACCTCCCCGCCGACGCGGACTTCTCCAGCCGCAACGCCGCCGCCACCTACGAACAAGCCTGGTCCGTCTGCGCCTTCATCGCCGACAAATACGACCAACCCCACCTAGTAGAGCTCTACCGCCAAATCGCCGCGTCCCACCAAACCCCAGCCACCGAAGACCAGATCCTCCAAAACGTCCTCGGCACCAACCGCACCGATTTCATCGCCGACTGGCGCAATTGGCTGTCCACCCAAACAGCCTGACCCAGCCCGAGGCCCCGCAGTCTCGTCAGCAAGCAACCATCGCCGCACACCTTCTGACATCCGCACGCGTGTCAGCACGGCAAGTCGATGCGCGGGAAATCAGCAGGTATGCGGCTGTTGTCACTACCGACCCAGGCCGCTCGACTACGCGACCCGAACAGCAGAAACCACCGCGCGTGGCCACGCAGACTCGTCAGCGTCCGCCACCGCACACCTTCTGACATCCGCACGCGTGTCAGCACGGCAAGTCGATGTGCGGGAAATCAGCAGGTCTGCGGCTGTTGTCACTACCACCCCAGGCCGCTCGACTGCGCGACCCGAGCAGCAGGCACCCACCGGTCGAAGCAGCACAGACTCGTCAGCAAGCCACCCATCGCCGCCGCACACCCTTTGACATCCGCACGCGTGTCAGCACGGCAAGCCGATGTGCGGGAAATCAGAAGGTGTGCGGCTGTTGTCGCGACGCTTGCGGATGCGCGACCCGAGGTGCATCAACACGCCGCGCGAAGCCTCCGCAAATCCAACACAGTAGGTTGTCACCATGGCCCGAACTCTGCTGGTGACCAATGATTTCCCGCCGCGGCCGGGTGGTATTCAGTCCTATCTGCATGCCCTGGCCGGTCAGCTCCCGCCGGACGATCTCGTCGTGTACGCCCCGCGCTGGCGCGGCGACAGTCACCTGAAATTCGATGCCAAACAGAAGTTTCAGGTGGTCCGCCACCCCACCACGCTGATGCTGCCGACCCCGCTGGTCATGCGCCGGGCCGCACGGCTGCTGCGCAGCGAGAAGTGCGACACGGTGTGGTTCGGCGCCGCCGCCCCGCTCGCGCTGATGTCGCCGGTGCTGCGCCGCGCGGGGGCCGAGCGCATCCTGGCCAGCACGCACGGGCACGAGGTCGGCTGGTCGATGCTGCCCGGCGCGCGGCAGGCGTTGCGGCAGATCGGTGAGCACACCGACGTGGTCACCTACGTCAGCAAGTACACGCGCGGACGTTTCGCCTCTGCGTTCGGCCGCAATGCGGCGCTCGAGTATCTGCCGCCGGGCGTGGACACCGACGCGTTCCGCCCCGATCCGGCCGCCCGCGCCGAACTGCGTGACCGGTACGGGCTGGACGACCGCCCGACCATCCTGTGCCTGTCCCGTCTCGTCCCGCGCAAGGGCCAGGACGCGCTGATCGTCGCCATGCGCGAGATCCGCGATCGGGTCCCCGGCGCGGTCCTGGTCATCGCGGGCGGTGGCCCCTATGAGGAGAAGCTGCGTCAGCTCGCGGTCGCCGCGGGCGTCTCCGACGACGTCATCTTCACCGGACGCGTCCCCTCCGGCGAACTCGCCGCCCACCACACCCTCGCCGACGTCTTCGCCATGCCGTGCCGCACCCGCGGCGCGGGCCTCGACGTGGAAGGGCTCGGCATCGTCTACCTCGAAGCTTCCGCCTCCGGCGTGCCGGTCGTCGCGGGCCGTTCCGGCGGCGCCCCGGAAACGGTCATCGAGGGCGAAACCGGGCGTGTCGTCGACGGACGCTCGGTCCAGCAGATCACCGATGCCCTGGTAGACATCCTCTCCGACCCCGAAGCGGCCGCCCGGATGGGTGCGGCGGGCCGTGCGTTCGTCGAGGACCGCTGGCGCTGGGACACCCACGGTGTCCGGCTCCGGCAGCTCCTGCGGTGATCACCACTGCGGCGTCGAGGGCTCGATCCGATACGCTCACGAGGTGAGCACTATCCAGGTCGCCGACCAAACCTTCGTGGCCGCGCCAGGGATCGCCGTCGCCGATGTCCTATCGGCACCGAACAACTGGCGCCGCTGGTGGCCGGACCTCACCCTCGTCGTCCGGGAAGACCGGGGCGACAAGGGAATCCGCTGGACCGTGTCCGGCGCGCTGGACGGGACCATGGAAGTCTGGCTGCAACCCATGCTGGACGGGGTGATCGTGCACTACTTCCTGCACGCCGAACCGCAGCCCCCGCTGCCGGCGAACCGGATGGCCGCCGCCAACCGCGCGCGCCGCGTCGCGGGCCGCAACGTGTCCTTCGAACTCAAATCCCGGCTGGAGGCAGGTCGCCCGGCCGGTGTCGCACCAGCTCACGCCTCCTGACGCTCGCCCAGCCCCGGAAAGGAACCGCTGTCCGCCATGGCCGACAGGACCCAGAGGTCGATCATCATCGAGGCCCCGTCGCAGCAGGTGATGTCCGTCATCGCCGACCTGGAGTCCTACCCCGAGTGGGTCTCGGCGGCGAAATCGGTCGAAGTACAGGAAAAGGGACCGGACGGCCGCGCGCGCACCGCGCGATTCGTGCTGGACGCGGGCGTGGTGAAGGACAGCTACGTCCTGTCCTATACCTGGAGCCCGGACAACAAGACGGTCAGCTGGACGCTGGTCAGCGGTGAGCTGCAAAAGGCACAGAACGGCACCTACGAACTCATCGACCAGCCCGACGGCAACACCGAGGTCGTCTACACGCTGACCGTCGACCTGAACATCCCGATGATCGGCATGTTCAAACGCAAGGCCGAGAAGGTGATCACCGATACCGCGCTGAAAGAACTGAAGAAACGGGTCGAAGGCTGACGACGCACACGACCCGGGTCGAACTGTTCATCGGCAAAGGCGGGGTAGGCAAGACGACGCTGGCGTGCGCCACCGCCATGTCCTACGCCAGGGCGGGTGAGCGGGTGCTGGTGGCCTCGCTGGATCAGGCGCATTCGCTCGGCGACGCGCTCGGCTTCCGTTTTCCGCACGACCCCGGCACCGTCACCGGAATCGCGAACGTGCTGCCCGGCCTCGACGTGATCGAGGTGGATTCGCTTGCGCTGCTGGAGGATCGGTTCCGCGACGTGGTGCGCGTGCTGTCCCCCGGCACCGGGCACGAGCACGGCATCGACCTGGCCGCGCTGGATCCGGCCGAGCTGACCGGCCTGCCCGGCGTGCAGGAACTGCTGATGCTGGTCGAGATCACCCAGTTCGCCAACGAGAACGACTGGGACGTCATCGTCGTGGACTGCCCGCCGTCGGCCGACATGCTGCGCATCATCACCGCGCCGGACACCCTGCTCGGCTACCTCGAACGGATCTGGCCGCCGCACGCGCGCGCGATGAGCACCGTCGGCACCGACCTGCGGCAGGCGATCCTGGCCGCGACCGTCGAACGGATCGTCAAGGCGGTCACCGAGGTCCGCGATCTGCTCGCCGACCATCGGCGCACCGGCGCGCGCCTGATCACCGTCGCCGAACGGGTGACCCTCGCCGAATCCGAACGAGTCCGATCCGCGGCCGCGCTGCTCGGGCTGCGACTGGACGCGGTCGTGGTCAACAAGGTGCTGCCCCCGACCTCCCCGCTCGACACCGAACACCCCGCGGTGCATTGGTATCTGAACCGGCGCGGCGAACAGCTCGCCGCCATCGCCGAATTAGAACGCTCCATGCCGGGTATCCCGCTGCTGATCGCCCAGCACACCGGACCGGAGCCGATCGGACTCACCTCGCTCGCGGCCCTGTCGTACGCGGTGGACTCGGACAGGAACACCGGCGGCACAGGACCTATGCTGAGCGACAGTCCGGCGGAGGTTGACGCGAGTTCCGGCGAACCGGTGGTTCGATGTGAATCAGGCACCGGCCTGCGCGCGATATACACACTGCGGATGCCCCTGCCCGTTGTCGATGCGGCGACGCTGCGACTTGGCCGAGTGGAGGACGATTTGATCGTGGGAGCGGACGGTGTCCGGCGGCGAGTTCGTCTTGCGCCGGTATTGCGGCGGTGCACGGTCGACGGTGCCGAACTCGACGGAGGACAGCTCGTAGTGCGTTTCCGCCCCGATCCCGAGTTATGGCCCGAAGGCAGCGGCGATGAGCGGTGATCGGACTTCCGGATTCTTCCGGCGTGGCGCCGAAGGCCGGGACGTGAGCGGGGATCGCACCGGCGGGTTCTTCGGGCGTGGGAGTAAAGGGCGAGATGTCGGTGCGGATCAGACCGCCGATGATCTCGATAGTCGGGACACCTACGAAGATCGCGATGCAGGAGCGCCCGAGCCGCATGCGGAAAGCCCTACCGCGCACGAGGATCGAACTGGCGATGGTTCAGCAAGGAGCGCTGAGGACCGCGATGCGGGTACCGGCACGCGTGGATTTCGTTGGGGTGCCGCGAACCGAGAGGATCGGAGCGCGCCGGACGCCGGCGCGCATGCGGCCACGGGTGGTGAGCAGGACGAGCCTTCCGGCGTGCACAGCGAGCGGGCCGAGTCCGGTGCGCATGACAGTGCGTCGGGCGGCGGGCGGGCGAAAGCTGCTGCGGGCGAAGGTGATCCGGACGACGGTCTCGCCGAGTTCGCCGCCGAGCTGAAGTTGCTCGCCGAGGCCGTGCTGGAGCGGGTGGAGCCGGTACTGCGTCAGGCCGCCGACGGACAGGTGGAATGGTCGAGTTGTAGCTGGTGCCCGGTGTGCGCGGCCGCCGCGTTGATGCGTGGTCAGCACCATGAGGTGTTGCAGGCGGTTGCCGATCACGGCACTGCGCTCGTGACTGTGCTGCGCGAAGCGCTGGCCGGAGTGCCGGTCGACCCGGTCATGCCCGAGCCCGACGCACACCAGCACAATCACGGTGCGCCACAGGATCATTCGACCGGTGCCTCGAAAGGTGCGGAATCCCCTGCCGGACAACACACATCGCGGGCGGGCAAACGCTCCCGGTATGTCAGCATCCCTGTGACGATCAAGGCATGACGCACCGTATAGGAGGTGCGCGCCCGCTGACCGTCGGAATCGACGTCGGCGGCACCAACATTCGCGCATCGGTGATCGACACCAGCGGCGAGGTCCTCGACACCGTCCAGGCGCCGACCCCGCATTCGGCCAAGGCGCTCGAAGACGCCCTCGCCCGCTCCGTGCGTGAACTGTGCCAACGACATCCGATCGGCGCGGTCGGCCTGGCCGTCGCCGGATTCATCAACGGCGACCGCTCCACCGTCCGTTTCGCGCCGCATCTGCCCTGGCAGGACACCCCGGTCGCGCAACGGCTCACCGAACGGCTCGAGCTGCCCGTCATCCTCGAGCACGACGCGAATGCCGCCATGTGGGCCGAGTATCGGTTCGGCGCGGCGGCCGGCGGTCACAACGTGGTGCTCGTCGCGATCGGCACCGGCATCGGCGCTGCGCTGCTCATCGACGGCAAGCTGTATCGCGGAACCCACGGCGTCGCACCGGAACTCGGGCACCTACAGGTCGTTCCGCAAGGCCGCGCCTGCCCGTGCGGCAAGCACGGTTGCTGGGAAAGGTATTGCAGCGGAACGGCACTCGCCGACACCGCGATCGAAATGCTGGCCACCGACCCGGTTCGGTCCGTGCTCGCCAAGGACGTCTACCGCGATCCGGGTTCACTCACCGGCCGCCGCGTCGCCAATGCCGCGCAGGACGGCGATCCGCTCGCCGTCCGTGTCATGGCGGACTTCGCCCGCTGGCTCGGCCTCGGCCTCGCCTTCGTCAGCGACATCTTCGATCCCGACCTGGTCGTCATCGCCGGCGGCGTCAGCAGTTCAGCTCCCTTGTTCCTGGACGAGGCCCGCGAGGAATACGCCCGCTCCGTCACCGGTGCCGGCCACCGCCCCCTCGCCCGCATCCGCACCACCCAACTCGGCGAGGCCGCAGGCATGATCGGCGCGGCCGACCTCGCCCGCGCCGCCCTGATCGAGAGCGAACGCAAGTCCTCCCGAGTAGCCCGCAGCCACTGAGCTGCGGGCCGGGGCGGCGGGTGACGTTTCATTTGCTGCGGCAGTGGTATTCGATCGATGAACGTTTGCTTCGGTCGCCGATGACCCCATTCCGGTCGCCGAGGAATCTGCTTCCGGTCGCCGATTACGGCGTATTCGCCCGCTCATGGCAGAGTGTGGTGAGATTCGCCGCTGCGGTTGGATGTGATCTAGCTCCAGCGGTAAAGTCGGCAACTGACGCAGGTGCCCGCCTCTATCCCGGTCCCGGGGGAAGGACGTCATGTTCTACTGGCTGCTGAAGTACGTGCTGCTGGGACCGTTCATGCATCTCTACAATCGGCCCACGGTCGAGGGTGTGGAGAACATTCCGGCGGACGGTCCGGCGATCATGGCGGGTAACCACCTCTCCTTCGCGGACTGGTTGTTCGCGCCGCTGCTGAGTCCGCGGCGGATCAACTATCTGGCCAAGGCCGAATACTTCAACACCCCGGGCATCAAGGGCGCCTTCCAGAAGTGGTTCTTCACCACCTCCGGCCAGTTCCCGATCGACCGCACCGGCGCCGACGCGGCCGAGGACGCCCTCAACGCCGCGCGCAAGCTGCTCGATCAGGGTCGCCTCGTCGGCCTGTACCCCGAGGGCACCCGTTCCCCCGACGGCCGCCTGTACAAGGGCAAGACCGGCCTCGCCCGCCTCGCCCTGGAAACCGGCGTCCCCGTCATCCCGGTCGCCGTCATCGGCACCGACGACGTGAGCCCGCCCGGACCCTTCCGCTGGCGCCGCCGCAAGGTCACCGTCAAGTTCGGCACCCCCATCGACTTCTCCCGTTACGAAGGCATGGGCGGCAACCGCTTCGTCGAACGCGCCGTCACCGACGAGGTCATGTACGAACTCATGCAACTCGGCGGCCAGGAATACGTAGACGTCTACGCCGCCAGCCTCAAAAAGAACGTCCCCAGCGGCGAGCCCCGCGAAGCCACCCGCATCCCCCACACCGCCGCCAGCTGAGCGGCCACGAACAATAGGGTCCCGTTGGCCAGCGGAAAACGCTTGGGCACCGCGCGGCCCGGCCCGGCCGCGTTGGCCGCGGCGGTGGACCAGGTGTCGAGCAATGGCGAATTCCGCAGCGCGGCAGCAGGGTTGGCG
>NZ_JBFAYV010000019.1:0-87616 GCF_040681495.1 Nocardia sp. NPDC051756
ATTGGCACTGACATTCATCGACACACTATTGAGTTCTCAAAGAACACACGCACACACCATCGCACGGATCTTGTCCGCTTGATCGGTGAGGCAACTTATCCAGCTTAGCTCAGCCGTTCCCCCAGAACCAAATCGGGGTCTCGATCGAACCAGTGTGAGCGTCAGGCGCTCCTCGTACTACCTCGTGTCCCTGGCCGTCGCTGTGCGTTTCCGCTCAGCTCCTCGGCACCGGGTCGGTGTCCGCGTCGCTCTGACTCGAATAAAGTTACGTGTCTGCGTGCATCATGTCAAATCCGCTGGTCAGGAAGCGTTTTCAACGTTAACGCATCATTCCGCCGCGCCGACTCGCTTCACTTCCCCGCCCAACGCCTGCAGCTGCTCGACGAAATTCGGGTAGCCGCGGTCGATGTGGAAGACGTCGTGCACTTCGGTGGTGCCGTCGGCAACCAGACCGGCGAGTACCAACCCGGCGCCGGCCCGAATATCGGACGACCACACCGGCGCACTCGACAACCGCGGAATGCCGCGCACCACAGCGTGATGACCATCGGTCCGCGCGTCGGCGCCGAGCCGGATCATCTCCTCCACGAAACGGAACCGCGCCTCGAAGACGTTCTCGGTGATCATCGACGTGCCGTCGGCGATCGCGGCGAGCCCGATCGCCATCGGCTGCAGGTCGGTCGGGAAGCCGGGGAACGGCAGCGTGGAGAAGTTGACCGCGCGCGGCCGCTCGGCCTGCACGACCCGGAAACCGTCCTGCTCGAAGGAGATACGCGCGCCGGCCGAACGCAGCTTGTCCAGCACCAAGGACAGGTGCTTCGGATTGACCCCGGTCACCCGGACATCACCCATGGTCATCGCCGCGGCGATGCCCCAGGTCGCGGCCACGATGCGGTCGCCGATCACGCGGTGCGTCGTCGGCGACAGGCGCTTCACGCCCTGCACGGTCAGTACCGACGTGCCCGCACCGGTGACCCGGGCGCCCATCTGCACCAGCATGTTGCACAGATCGACGATGTCGGGTTCGCGCGCGGCGTTGTCGATGACGGTCTCGCCCTCGGCGAGCACGGCGGCCATCAGGATGTTCTCGGTCGCCCCCACCGAGGGGAAGTCGAGCCGAATCTTGGCGCCCTGCAGCTCGTCGGCCCGCGCGACCACGCAACCGTGCTCGATCTCGCTGGTCGCGCCGAGCAACCGCAGACCGGCCTGGTGCATATCCAGCGGACGGGAACCGATCGCGTCACCGCCGGGCAGCGCGACGACCGCGCGCTTGCAGCGCGCCATCAGCGGGCCGAGCACACAGACCGACGCGCGGAACTGCGTCACCGCGGGGAAGTCCGCGTGGTACTTCGGTTCGGCCGGGGTGTCGATGGTGACCACCCCCGCATCGATCGCGACGTCGCAGCCGAGGCCGCGCAGCACGTCACCCATCAGCGGCACGTCGAGAATGTCCGGGCAGTTCGTGATCGTGGTGGTGCCTTCGGCCAGCAAGGCAGCGGCCATCAGCTTGAGGACGCTGTTCTTGGCGCCCCCCACCGCGACTTCACCGACGAGTCGATTCCCGCCGGTAACCAAAAACCGTTCCATGCCGCCTCTCCGCGTATTCGGCGCACTGTTGGGTGCAAGGATAGTTGCGGCTCTGTTCCGCCACTCCGGGTATTCAGCGCACTGGTGGGTGCCACGGTAGTTCGGTTACGGGCCGGCGGTCGGGTGCCGGTGGAGTTCTGGGTATACCCGGGGTGTTTACCCATGAACTCGAGAACGTGTGTCCTCGTGTCTCGAGCATTATCAGGTGCTCGACCTGGTTCCGCCGGGCTTCCACAGGATATCGCCGCCTGGATTGGCCACGCGGCTCAGGATGAAGAGCAGATCCGAGAG
The DNA here is from genome assembly GCF_040681495.1 of Nocardia sp. NPDC051756. Lineage (NCBI taxonomy): Bacteria > Bacillati > Actinomycetota > Actinomycetes > Mycobacteriales > Nocardiaceae > Nocardia > Nocardia sp. NPDC051756. The sequence continues at coordinate 1,879 of NZ_JBFAYV010000019.1, forward strand.
CCGGTTGAGGTACTTGGCCGGCAAAACGTTCGTGTCGTCCGGGTGTGTCTCGACCGCCGCCCAGGCCGACCGCTCCGCGCGCCGCGCCACCGTGCGGGCCGTGTGCAGCAGCGCCGCCAGCGGGGTCCCGCCGGGCAGGATGAACGAATTCAGTGCCGGCAGTTCAGCATTGAACTCATCGCACCAACCCTCGAGCCGATCGATGTAGAGCTGGGTGATGCGCAGCGGCGGGTACTTCGGCTCCGCGACAACCGGGGTAGACAGATCCGCGCCGGCATCGAACAGATCGTTCTGTATCTGCAGCAGTACCTCGCGCAACTGCTCCGCGGGCTGCCCGAGCGCGATCGCCACCCCGATTGCGGCGTTCGTCTCATCGCAATCGGCGTACGCGACCAGGCGCGGATCGGTCTTCGCCACCCGGGAGAAATCGCTGAGACCGGTGGTCCCGTCGTCGCCGGTGCGCGTGTAGATCCGCGTCAGATGAACACTCACAGGACCAACCCTAACCGCTGCCGAGGCAACAACTGATTCCGCGAGCTCAGCGCATCCGGCGCGTGCGGTCGGATGGGCGCGATTCCACCCAGGAAAGAAATGCGGTCCGCGACGCCCGATCCAGGGCCAGCTCGAAACTGCCGTCCCGATCGGAGACCGCGATCACCGCGATGTCGTCGCTCATGATGTCGAATTCGTCGCCGACCGGTCCGCGCCGGTCGCCGATCTCGATGCCTTGCCGGCGAATTGTGCAGTCGGGTCCGAGTTTCAGACTGGTCAACTTGAAAAAGACCATTCGGTCCTCGTCATACCGGATCAATCCGTGCCGCCAACCCTGACCACCGCGCGCGGGCAGCACCCGCAACAGTGCGGCAGTTCCGCCGCGCCGCAACATGATCAAGCGATAGGTCGACGCGAGGGCCAAGAACACGAGCGTGAGCACCAGAATGATCAGGAGAACCATCCCGGTCTGCAATGCAGTTCGTCCCTTCGCTCTGTCGCCGTGGCGTCGCCGCCGTGCGGTCATTCAACCACGACACCGAGTTTACAAACTGGGGGGCCGTGTATTAAGACGACCGTCAGTGCTTTTAAGACGACTGTCGGCGGCGAAGATCCCTTCGCCGCCGACAGTCTCGTGCTCGGTATCCGATTGTCTCTTACGCGTTCGCGGCCTGCTCGGCCGCGCGGACCTGGGCCTGCGCGGCCAGCTGGTCCTCTTCGCTGGCCGCCGAGTCGGCCAGCACCCGGCGGGCCGCCTCGACATCCACCTCGTCGGCGAACTCCGCCGACTCGGCCAGGATCCGGACCGTGGTTGCGGTCACCGAGAAGAAGCCGCCGTGCACCGCCGCGACGATGCGCTCGCCCTCGGTGGAGACGATGGCCACCGTGCCGCCCTCGACCAACTGGCCGAGCAGCGGCTCGTGTCCCGGCATGATGCCGATCTGACCCTCGGTGGTCTGCGCGGCCACGAACGTTGCCTGGCCGGACCAGAGCAGCCGTTCGACGGCGACGAGATCAACTGACATTTCCGACATCGGGGACTACTTTCCGGCGATCTTCTTCGCGGCCGCCTCGACATCGTCGAGGCCACCGCAGCTGTTGAACGCCTGCTCCGGGAAGTGGTCGAACTCGCCCTTGCAGACCCGGTCGAAGTCGTCGATGGTCTGCTCCAGCGGAACCACCGAACCGACCTGGCCGGTGAACTTCTCGGCCACGATGAAGTTCTGGCCGAGGAACTTCTCCAGGCGACGGGCGCGGCCGACGAGGACCTTGTCCTCTTCGGAGAGCTCGTCCATGCCGAGGATGGCGATGATGTCCTGCAGTTCCTTGTACTTCTGCAGGATCCGCTTCACCTCGTTGGCCACGGCGAAGTGCCGCTCGCCGACGATCGACGCCTCCAGGATGCGGGAGGTCGAGGTCAGCGGGTCGACGGCCGGGTAGATGCCCTTCTGCGAGATCGGGCGGGAAAGCTCGGTCGTCGCATCGAGGTGGGCGAAGGTGGTGGCCGGCGCCGGGTCGGTGTAGTCGTCGGCGGGCACGTAGATCGCCTGCAGCGAGGTGATCGACCGACCACGGGTCGAGGTGATGCGCTCCTGGAGCTCACCCATCTCGTCCGCGAGGGTCGGCTGGTAACCGACGGCCGACGGCATCCGGCCGAGCAGGGTCGACACCTCGGAACCGGCCTGGGTGAACCGGAAGATGTTGTCGATGAACAGCAGCACGTCCTGGTGCTGCACGTCGCGGAAGTACTCGGCCATGGTGAGGGCCGAGAGGGCGACGCGCATACGGGTGCCCGGCGGCTCGTCCATCTGGCCGAAGACGAGGGCGGTGTCCGGGAGGACGCCCATCTCTTCCATTTCCAGGCGGAGGTCGGTGCCCTCACGGGTGCGCTCGCCGACGCCGGCGAACACGGAGGTACCGGAGAACTCCCGCGCGATACGGGTGATCATCTCCTGGATGAGCACGGTCTTGCCGACACCGGCGCCACCGAACAGGCCGATCTTGCCACCCTTCACGTACGGGGTGAGCAGGTCGATGACCTTGATGCCCGTCTCCAGGATCTCGGTCTTACCCTCGAGCTGGTCGAATGACGGGGGCTTGCGGTGGATGCCCCACTGCTCGCCGTCGCGGCCAAGGCCCGGGCTGTCCAGGCAATCGCCGAGGGCGTTGAACACGTGGCCCTTGACCACGTCGCCGACCGGCACCGAGATCGGCTTGCCGGTGTCGGTGACGGGGGCGCTCCGGACCAGGCCGTCGGTGGGCTGCATGGAGATGCAACGCACGATGCCGTCGCCGAGGTGCTGGGCGACCTCGAGGGTCAGCGTCTTGGCCACCGAGGTGAGGGTGATCTCGGCGTGCAGAGCGTTGAACAGCTCTGGGATCGAGCCCCGAGGGAACTCGACGTCGACGACGGGGCCGATGACTCGGACGACGCGACCTGAGTCTGCGCCGGTCCGACTCGTGTTGTCTTGCGTGACTGCTGCGGTCATTTTTCTCTTCCTGCGCTTAGTCGCGGTCCGAGCTCGAAGCCAGCGCGTTTACGCCGCCGACAATTTCGCTGATTTCCTGCGTGATCTGGGCCTGCCGCACCGAGTTCGCCTGCCGGGAAAGATCCGTGGCGAGGTCGTTGGCGTTATCGGTGGCTGCCTTCATTGCGGTGCGCCGAGCCGCGGACTCGGATGCCGCTGCCTCGAGCAACGATGAGTAGATACGCGTGTTGATGTACTTCGGCAGCAGGGCCGCCAGCAGCACATCGGCGTCGGGCTCGAACTCGTACTGCGCGTGCACATCCGCCGTCGGCGAATCGGACACGAAGTCCTCACCCATGTCGAAGTTCTCGTCGACGTAACTGACCTGGATCGGCGCCAGCCGGCGCACCTCCGGGGTCTGGGTCAGCATCGACACGAACCGCGTGTACACGATGTGCAGCTCGTCCACGCCCGCGATGTCGCCGGTGCCGTTCGGCGCGGGAACCACGCCCTCGGAGCCGGCCATGAACGCCTCGACCAGGTGGTTGCAGGCGGCCGAGGCATCGGAGTACTTCGGCTGCTGCGAGAACCCGGCCCACGAGGCGACGGGGGTGCGGTTGCGGAAGGTGTAGTACGTGAGGCCCTTGTTGCCCATCACGTAGATCACCGGCTCCTTGCCCTCGCCACGCAGCGTGTGCATCAACTCTTCGGCGCGCTTGAGCACGTTGGAGTTGTAGCCACCGGCCATGCCGCTGTCACTGGTGATCACCAGCACCGCCGCCCGGCGCGGCTCGGCGCGCTCGGTCAGCAGTGGGTGGGTCAGGTTCTTCGACGCGTTCGCCAGTTCACCGAGGACCTTGGTGATCTCCTCGGCATACGGCTTGGCGGCCGCAACCCTGGCCTGCGCCTTGGAGATTCGCGAGGTCGCGATCAGCTCCTGGGCCTTGGTGATCTTCTTGATCGAATTCACACCACGAATGCGGGAGCGCAATTCACGCAAACTTGCCATCAGCGGTTCACACTCCCTTCATTCGCCTCGTCTTTACGAAAAACTCGCATCAGTCCCGGACCTGGGTCACTTCTCGACGTGCTTGCGGGTGACCGAGAGCGTCTCGACCTCTTCGTGCTCGAGATCGCCCGCCTCGGCCTCGTTCACCACACGGCTGCCGTCGGAGGCGAGGAAGCCCTGCTTGAACTTGTCGGTCTCCGACTTGATCTGGTCGGCGGCCTCGTCCTTGAGCACCTTGCCACCCTCGATCGACTTGAAGGCGTCGGCCGCGGCGCGGTGCAGGTGCTCGAGCAGTTCGCTGTTGAACCGACGGATGTCGGCGACCGGAACCGAGTCGAAGCGACCGTCGTCGACCAGGAAGATCGAGACGATCTGATCCTCGACGGCGACCGGGGAGTACTGGTCCTGCTTGAGCAGCTCGACCCAGCGGGCACCGCGCTCGAGCTGCGCCAGCGACGCGGCATCGAGGTCGGAGGCGAACGCGGAGAACGCCTCCAGCTCGCGGAACTGCGCCATTTCCAGACGCAGCGAGCCCGCGACCTTCTTCATGCCCTTGGTCTGGGCCGCGCCACCGACACGGGAGACCGAGGTACCGACGTTGATCGCCGGGCGGACGCCCTTGTTGAACAGGTCGGACTCGAGGAAGACCTGGCCGTCGGTGATCGAGATGACGTTGGTCGGGATGAACGCCGAGATGTCGTTGGCCTTGGTCTCGATGATCGGCAGGCCGGTCATCGAGCCGGCGCCCAGCTCGTCGGACAGCTTCGCGCAACGCTCCAGCAGGCGGGAGTGCAGGTAGAAGACGTCACCCGGGTACGCCTCGCGGCCCGGCGGGCGACGCAGCAGCAGCGAGATGGCGCGGTACGCCTCGGCCTGCTTGGTCAGGTCGTCGAACACGATGAGGACGTGCTTGCCCTGGTACATCCAGTGCTGGCCGATGGCCGAACCGGTGTACGGCGCAAGCCATTTGAAGCCGGCGGAGTCCGACGCGGGGGCGGCGACGATGGTGGTGTACTCCAGCGCGCCACGGGCCTCCAGCGCGGACTTGACGCCCGCGATGGTGGAACCCTTCTGGCCGACGGCGACGTAGATGCAGCGCACCTGCTTGGCCGGGTCACCGGAATCCCAGTTCGCCTTCTGCGCGAGGATCGCGTCGATGCAGACCGCGGTCTTGCCGGTCTTGCGGTCGCCGATGATCAGCTGACGCTGGCCCCGGCCGATCGCGGTCAGGGCGTCGATGGCGGTGATGCCGGTGGCCAGCGGCTCCTCGACCGGCTGACGCTCCAGCACCGAGGCGGCCTGCAGTTCGAGCACGCGCTGCTCTTCGGCCTCGATCTCGCCCAGGCCGTCGATCGGCTGGCCGAGCGGGTCGACCACGCGGCCGAGGAACTTGTCGCCGACCGGAACCGAGAGCACGTCGCCGGTCCGGCGGACTTGCTGGCCCTCTTCGAGGTCGGCGTACTCGCCGAGGATGACCGCACCGATCGAGCGGTCTTCGAGGTTCAGCGCCACGCCGAGCACGCCACCCGGGAACTCCAGCAGCTCATTGGCCATTGCCGAAGGCAGGCCGCTGACATGCGCGATGCCGTCGGCAGTGTCGGTGACAACACCGACTTCTTCGATGGAGGTCTCGGGGGTGTAGCTCTGCGTGTAGCTCTCGATCGCGCTACGGATCTCGTCGGAGGAGATCGTCAGCTCCGCCATGTTCTTCCTGCTCTCGCTGTGTCGAATGTCGGGGGGAAGTAGGACGTCAGGTCAGGGACCGACGCAGCCGTTCGAGCCGGCCGATGGCGCTGCCGTCGATCACGTCGTCGCCGACGTGTACGACCAGCCCGCTCAGCAGACTCGGGTCGACCTGTACGTGCACCTGGATCGGCTTGCCGTAGATGCGGTTCAGCGAGGCGGCGAGCCGCTCGCGCTGCTGCGCAGACAGTTCGATCGCCGCACGCACGTGCGCCACGATCTGGTCGCGACGGGCCGCGGCCAGGTCGGACAGTTCGTCGAATGCCACCCCGACTGCCGTCTTCTGCCTGGTCACCACCTGCTCAGCCAGGGTTAGGGTGATGGATTCGGTCTTGCCGGTGAGCAGGCGATCGATCAGTTCCCGCTTGGCCTCGGCCGGCTTGGTCCGGTCGGCGAGGGCCTGCTCGAGGTCGGGGTTGTCGCTGATGATCCGGCCGAGCCGGAACAGCTCGTCCTCGACCGCGTCGAGCCGGCCGCTGTCGGCCGCCGACTCCAGCAACGCCTCTTGCCCGAGCAACACCAGGGTGTCGACCAGGTCGGCGGTCCGGGACCAGTCCTGGGCCACGGCGGTGGTCAGCACGGCCTGCGTGGCCGGGCTGACCTTGCCGCCGAAGACCCGTTCACTGAGCTCGGCCCGGACCGAACCGGGCACCGACACGTCCGCGAGCGCAACACGCAGCGAACGCTGGTCGTCCAGCACGGCGACAACGGCGAACAGTTCGGAACCCGTTGTGGCCGCGACACTGTCGCTTCCGGTCAGAGCGGCCCTGAGCGCCTCCCGAGACCGGGCGCAGGCCTCGCGGCTCGCTGCGTACATGCTTCTCACTTTCGCGTCGCTACCTTCCGACCCCGATGCCGGCTTTCGACTCGTCGTCGAGTTCGGTCAGGAACCGCTCGATCGACGCCGCCTGCTTAGCTTCGTCCGAAACCGACTGCCCGATAATCTTTTCGGCCAAATCTACGGCGGTATGGCCGAGTTCGGAGCGCAGTTCGGTAAGGATTTGCTGGCGCTGTGCTTCCAACTGGCTCTGGCCAGCGGCAACGATGCGATCACTTTCGGCCTGCGCGTCCGCGCGCATCTGCGCGAGGATCTGCTGACCCTGGGTGCGCGCGTCCTCACGGATGCGCGATGCCTCGAGCCGAGCTTCGGCCAGCTGCTGCTGGTACTGCTGCAGTGTGAGCTGGGCCTCTTCTTGCGCGGCCTCGGCCCGAGCGATGCCGCCCTCGATCTTATCGCTGCGCTCGTCGAGCACCTTGAGCAAGCGCGGGATCACATATTTGTAGAAAACGACGCCGATGATCGCGATGCAGACCACCGACCACACAATGTCGTATGTCTCGGGGATGAGGGGGTTGATGTCTTCCCCCGCATCCGCGGCGAACACAGAAAGCCCGTTCATGGCAATCAGAAGATGAACCCGGCCACAAGGCCGATCAGGGCGAGGGCCTCGGTGAACGCGATACCGAGGAACATGTTGGTACGGATCGTGCCCTGGAGCTCGGGCTGACGGGCAATGCCCTCGATCGCCTTACCGACAACGATGCCAACGCCGATGCCGGGGCCGATGGCGGCGAGACCGTAGCCGATGGCGCCGTAGCCCTTGATCTTGTCAGAGTTCGAAGCGGCTTCCTGGGCCAAGTAAGCGAGGCTCATGAGGTTCCATTTCCCTTTCTGTTGCTCACCCGCCGGTCGGCGTGTGTAGCAGGTATCCGGTAGTTGTGGGTCAGTGCGAATCTGCGTGCTGCGCAAGTCCGATGTAGACCGCGGTCAGCAGGGCGAATACGTAGGCCTGCAAGAAGATGACCAGGAGTTCGAAGAGGGTGAACCCGAGACCCGCGAGCAGCGAGAACGGCGAGAACACCTTCATCCACGCGACCGCGTCGAACAGGAAGAACCAGGTGGCGCTGAAGAAAAGCACCAGCATGATGTGGCCGGCCAGCATGTTGGCCATGAGTCGGACGGTCAGCGTGAACGGACGCAGGATGAACGTCGAGACGAACTCGATCGGAATCAGCAGCACGTGCAGCGCGGGCGGCACATTCGGCACCACGACGCTGCTGCGCAGGTAGGTCCAGAACCCGTACTTCTTGATACCCACGTAGTTGAACGCGATGTAGGCGATCAGGGCGAGCACCAGCGGAAAGCCGATTCGGGCGTTCGACGAGATGTTCAAACCCGGAACGATGCCGGAGAAGTTCAGAAAGAGCACCGAGAAGAAGATTGTCGCGATCAGCGGAAAGTACTTGCGACCGGTTTCCTTACCGAGGATCTCGTCGGAAATCTGCTCCTTGACGAACACCAGACCGGTTTCGGCGATGTTCTGCAGTCCGCGCGGGACGAGACGGGGATTCCGGAAAGCCAGCAGCATCACGACAATCAGGACCGCCGACATGATCAGCCTGATAAGCATCAAACGATCGAGTTCGAACGGCGTACCCTCGAACAGCAGCGCTGGAGGGAAGAAGTCGGACAGCGATGGCGCGTGGAACTCGCCCGCCAAAGTGGTGACGCTCAGCGTTCTCTCCCGTGTTCGGGCCGTGGGTTCGGTTGATCCCACGGTTCGATCGGACATTGACGATCAATTTGGGTCGACTCAGGTCGGCTCGAAGTTCGTCAGCAGCTGTGCGGCGGGTTCTGATTCCACCTGGCGTCTGTACGTGTGTCGGCGACATCGTCGACATGCAGAACCGGAACCCTCAGAGCCCGGCACGGCAGTAAGCATAGCGGCACTCGGAGGGATCTTGGCGATCCCCCCTCGCTTGGTTGCTTGCTTACCAACACTTTACCAAGTTATCTACGACAGCGTGTAGGTGGGTGGGGATCAATCTTCCCGAGCGGGCGATTCCGGGGTCGAATCCGGCACCGTCACGTACGGAACCTTCTGTCTGACAACGCCATACGTCTCGGCACCGAGCACGATGACCAGCGCGCCGATCACAGTCAGGAAAAGGACCATTCGGTCATAAAAGTCGAATTGATTCAGTATTGCTATGACCAAAAGGGCAACCAGCATTTTACCCACCCAGCTGGCGAGCATCACCATGCCGGCCGTGGACGGCGGCAATTTGGCGCCGAACAACACCACCGCGGCGGTGGTCAGAATGAAGCCGCCGCCGATAGCCGAGCCGATCAACGCACCCCACAGGCCGGGCATACCCGCGGCCGCGGCGCCGATTGCGACGGACAACACAATCAGCGCGCCCAAACCGATCAAGCCGTAGCGCAACGCCGCCTTGAGCGGGGCGTCGGGACCGGGGACCGGGGTGGGAGTGAAGTTCACATTCGCGAACCTTACCCGGACGGTGGCCGGTCCCCCGCTGCCTCCCCGCGGCGCAGCCCGGGAATGGCGGTCACCACCAGGGCGAAGACCAGCCCGCCCGCGACCAGCAGCACGACCAGTGTGAGGTTCATCAATGCCGTGCCGACCGCGCCGAACGCGAGGATGCCGACCCACAAGTAGATGAGCAGCACCACGCGACGATGCGAATGGCCGATCTGCAGCAATCGGTGGTGCAGGTGCATCTTGTCCGGAGTGGAGAAGCTCACACCCGCGCGCACCCGCCGGATGATGGCCAGCACCAGATCGAGCACCGGAATGAACATGACCGCGCCGACCAGCAGCAGCGGCGACAGCAGGCCGACGATGTCGCGGGTGCCGAAGCCTTGCAGCGGGATCCGCCCGGATGCGCTGGTCGAGACCGCGGCCAGGACCAGGCCGATCAGCATCGAGCCGGAGTCACCCATGAAGATCCGCGCGGGCTGGAAGTTGTGCGGCAGGAAGCCCAGACAGGCGCCGGCCAGCGCGGCGGCCAGCAAGGCCGGCGGATAGGTGTCGACCGAGCCGCCCTGCTGGTTCATCAGGCCGATCGCGAAGATGAACACCGCGACCGCCGCGATCAGGCCGAGCCCGGCCGCGAGACCGTCCAGCCCGTCGACGAAGTTCATCGCGTTGACCAGGGTCACCGTGACCGCGACCGTGATCAGGCCGCCTTGCAGCGCGTCGAGGAACACGGTGGTGTTGTTGAACGGGTTGTAGATGCTGTACCAGCTCAGGCCCATGACGGCCATCACACCGGCGGCGGTCACCTGACCGGCGAACTTGGTCAGCGCGTCCAGGCCCCAGCGGTCGTCGACGATGCCGACCGCGACGATGATCGTGCTCGCCACCAGGACCGCGAGCGGGATGTTCGGGGTGTAGTCGAAACCACGCCGCAGCGCGGGGAGCCGGTAGGCGAACAGCATCGCCGCGACCACCCCGACGTAGATGCCGACGCCGCCCATCCGCGGGATCGGCTTGACGTGCACGTCACGATCGCGCGGCACCGCCACGGCGCCGAAGCCGATGGCGAGCACCCGGATGCCGCCGGTGGCCAGGAAGGTCACGACCGCGGAGATGAGCAGGACGAGCAATAGCTCCCGCAAAGGGACGACTGCACCCGAACCGGTCATCCGCGGCACCCACCGATCATCGGATGGAGGCGCCGGTCAGCGCCTCCGGCGACATGCCGAGCACGTCGGCGATGTCCGCGATGGGTACCGCGCCCTCGCGCAGGATGCGCGGCTGATCGGCGGTGAGATCGACGATGGTGGAGGCGACGGCGTGGTCGGCCGGGCCGCCGTCGAGGTAGACGTTGACCAGGTCGCCCAGTTGCTCGCGGGCCTCGTCGGAGGTCTTGGCCGGCGGCTGGCCGGAGACGTTGGCGCTGGACACGGCGAGCGGGCCGACCTCGCGCAGCAGTTCCAGGGTCACCGGGTGCAGCGGCATCCGCAGCATCACCGTGCCCCGCGTGTCGCCGAGATCCCAGGCGAGCGAAGGAGCCTGCTGCACAACGAGACTCAGGCCGCCGGGCCAGAACGCCCGGATCAGCTCGCGGGCCTGCGGGCGGACCGAGAAGACCAGTCCGTCGATGGTGTGCCAGGAACCGACCAGCACCGGCACCGGCATGTCGCGGCCCCGGCGCTTGGCCGCGAGCAGCGAGCTCACCGCGGTGGAATCGAAAGCGTCCGCGGCCAGGCCGTAGAGCGTGTCGGTGGGCAGCACGACGAGTCGCCCGGACTTCAGGGCGCTGGTGGCTGCGGTCAGTCCGGCGGCGCGGGTGTCGGGATCCGCGCAGTCATAGACGGTACTCACGGCCACCATCCTGTCACGGGCACGCGCGGAGACCAGCATCCCCCAGTCGAGGGCCGCGGTGAATACCGCAATCCGGGCATCGGGCGGTCAGGAACGCGTCGCGACGACGAAGCGGGGCTTGCCCGCGAGGTCGGGGTGTTCGGCGATGTCGGCGAAGTCACCCTGTTTGCCCAGCAGGGCCGCGAGGTCGGCGCCGTTGGCGTCGTCGTGCTCGATCGCGGTGGCACCGCCGGGGCGCAGCAGGCGGGTGATGGTGGGGAGCATGCCGCGGATGACGTCCAGGCCGTCTGGGCCGCCGAACAGCGCCAGATGCGGATCGTGGTCGGCGACTTCGGGATCCAGCTGCGCGCCGTCGGGGATGTAGGGCGGGTTGGACACGACGAGGTCGACTCGGCCGTCGAGTTCGGTCAGCAGGGTCGGATCGGTGACGTCGTCGGCATACAGCGTGATGGGCGTGTCGCCGTCGGCGATGCACTGGTCGGCATTGCGCCGAGCCCAATGCAGCGCGGCCGGATCGAGTTCCACCGCGCGGACATCCGCGTCGGGACGCGCGTGCGCGATGGCCAGCGCCAGCGCCCCGGAGCCGGTGCACAGGTCGACGACGATCGGCGCGTGATCGTGTGGCAGTGCCTCGAGCTGCGCCAGCGCCCAGGCGAACAGCAGCTCGGTTTCCGGTCGCGGCACGAAGACGCCGGGCCCGACGGCCAGGTCGATCTCCCCCATCGCGACGGTTCCGGTCAAGTGCTGCAACGGAATTCGCTGCGCGCGCCGGTCGACCAGCGCGCGGAACTCGGCCAGCTGATCCGGCGCGACCAACGGGGTGAGCACCAGCCTGCTGCGCTGCACCCCGATCACGTGTGCGGCCAACTGCTCCGCATCGGCCTGCGGACTGTGCACCCCGGCCCGACGCAACGTCTCGATGGCGTCGTTGATGGCCGGGCGCAGCGCTTCACGGGTCATGGACATGTCGGTGACTCTTCCCGAAAGGTGTTTATTCCGCGGCCATTCGAGCTTCGCGATCGGCTTTGCCGAGGGCGTCGAGCAGCGCGTCCATGTCGCCGTCCAGCACGGCGTCCAGGTTGTGCGCCTTGAAACCGATGCGGTGATCGGCGATCCGGTTCTCCGGGAAGTTGTAGGTGCGGATGCGCTCGGAACGGTCCACCGTGCGGATCTGGCTGGCCCGGCCCGCCGCGGCTTCCTGATCGGCCTGCTCCTCGGCGAGGGCTTGCAGGCGCGCGGCCAGCACCTGCATGGCGCGGGCCTTGTTCTGCAGCTGCGAACGCTCGTTCTGGCAGGTCACCACGATGCCGGAGGGCAGGTGGGTGATGCGGACGGCGGAGTCGGTGGTGTTGACGCCCTGGCCGCCCTTGCCGGACGAGCGGTAAACGTCGATGCGCAGGTCGGTTTCGTCGATCTGCACCGCCTCGACCTCGTCGGGTTCCGGGTAGATCAGCACGCCGGCGGCGGAGGTGTGGATGCGGCCCTGCGACTCGGTCACCGGAACGCGCTGCACCCGGTGCACGCCGCCCTCGAACTTGAATCGCGACCAGACGCCGTCGCGCGCGGCGTCGCGGCTCTTGATCGACAGCGTCGCGTCCTTGTACCCGCCGAGATCGGACACGGTGACGTCGAGGATCTCGACCTTCCAGCCGTGCCGTTCGGCATAGCGGACGTACATCCGCGCGAGGTCGGAGGCGAACAGCGCCGATTCCTCGCCGCCCTCACCGGATTTCACCTCGAGCACCACGTCGTCGCCGTCGTGCGGGTCGCGCGGGGCGAGCAGGTCCGCGAGGGTCTGCTCCAGCTCGGCGACCTGGCGTTCCAGCTCGGGCACCTCGGCGGCGAAGGTCGCGTCGTCGGCGCCGAGTTCCTGCGCGGCGGCGAGATCGTCGCGCGCGGACTTCAGCTTGGTGTAGGTGGCCATGATCGGCGCGAGCTCGGCGAATCGCTTGCCGACCCGGCGCGCCGCGCCCGGATCATTGTGCAGCGCCGGATCGGACAGCTGCGTCTCCAGACCGGCGTGCTCGGCCAGAATGTCGTCGATCGCGGACGGTTGCGTCACTGTGCTTCCTCTTTCTCTTTGAAAGGACCGCATACAAAACACCGACGCCCGGCCTGCGTGAGCAGGACCGGGCGTCGGCGAGGAAGCTACTTGGCTGCGGTGTCGTCCGCGTCGGCCTTCTTACCGGCACGCTTGCCGTAGCGGGCCTCGAAGCGGGCCACGCGGCCACCGGTGTCGAGGATCTTCTGCTTGCCGGTGTAGAACGGGTGGCACTGCGAGCAGACCTCGACGTTGATGTGTCCGGACTCCTTGGTGCTGCGAGTCTGGAAGGTATTGCCACAACCACAGACGACCGTGGTCTCGACATACGTCGGGTGAATTCCTGCCTTCATGGGTGTCCTCTCGATATTGGCCGCCGGGTCGTTCACGCGAGATTCGCGGCGAACGTGAACCGGAGCCGACTTAGGCGGGAGGCCTGCTCGAAACAGAGCAGACGCAACGACCGTTCAGTATGCCAGAACAGTCCCTACGCTCCCAAAACACCCCCGGCAAGTGGTTTGTTCCCGCCCTAGGTACTCCCCCATCGCTGCCGCCCCAGGAAGTCCGGGCACGCGCTCGGCCGGTGCCTCCGGGACCCTGAAGACGGGTAGTTCGCTACTCACGTACACGAACAGCTTCGTTCATAGAGTTGAAACCCCAGCACAACGGCGTGCCGTGATCAGCGAAGGGAGAACTTGTGAACATCCGGGTCGCGTCCGCGATTTTCGGTCTGTTGATTCTCGCTGTCGCGGTCGGCTGGTGTGCCCTTCCGGACACCGCGACCACGGCCGCGCCGGGAACCGCCGTCTATGTCCAGTCCTCGACCACCGCTCCGGAGGGGAGTGCGGTGGCGAATTCGGCGATCATCCTCGGTTACCTGATCAGCGGCGCGGCCGGCATCGGAGTCCTGTTCTTCGGCCCGCAAACGCCGAGAGGGCCCCGCTTTCACGGAGCCCTCTCGGCAATACAACGTGCGGACCTACTCGTCCAAGGCGCCAGGCGCGGTCTTGCTCACCTGCATCAGGAACTCGAGGTTGTTCTTGGACTTCTTCAGACGGTCGATCAGCAGATCGATCGCCTGGTGCGAGTCCAGGCCGGACAGTACGCGACGCAGCTTGTGCAGCACCGCGGCCTCGTCCGGGTTGAGCAGTAGCTCGTCCTTACGGGTACCGGACGGGTTCACGTCCACCGCGGGGAACACGCGCCGTTCCGCGATCTTGCGGTCCAGCTTGAGCTCCGCGTTACCGGTGCCCTTGAATTCCTCGAAGATGACCGTGTCACCGGTGGATCCGGTCTCCACCATCGCGGTCGCGATGATGGTGAGCGAGCCGCCGTTCTCGATGTTGCGCGCCGCGCCGAGGAACCGCTTGGGCGGGTACAGCGCGGTGGAATCGACACCACCGGACAGGATTCGACCCGAAGCGGGCGAGGAGTTGTTGTACGCGCGGCCCAATCGAGTGATCGAGTCGAGCAGCACCACAACGTCTTTGCCCATTTCCACCAGTCGCTTGGCCCGCTCGATGGCGAGCTCGGCGACCGAGGTGTGGTCGCCCGGCGGCCGGTCGAAGGTCGAGGCGATGACCTCACCCTTCACCGAACGCTGCATGTCGGTGACCTCTTCCGGACGCTCGTCGACCAGCACGACCATGAGGTAGACCTCGGGGTTGTTGATGGCGATGGCGTTCGCGATGTCCTGCATGATCGTCGTCTTACCGGCCTTCGGCGGCGAGACGATCAGGGCGCGCTGGCCCTTGCCGATCGGCATGATCAGGTCGATGACCCTGGTGGTCAGCTTGTTCGGCTGAGTCTCCAAGCGCAGGCGCTGATTCGGGTAGAGGGGGGTGAGCTTGCTGAACTCGGGCCGCCGCTTGGAGTCCTCGACGTCGCCGCCGTTGACCGTGTCGAGACGGACCAGCGGATCGAACTTCTGGCGCTGGTTGTTCTGCTCACCGTCGCGCGGAGCACGCACCGCACCGGTGATCGCGTCACCGCGGCGCAGGCCGTTCTTGCGGACCAGGTTCATCGAGACGTACACGTCGTTCGGCCCGGCCAGGTAACCCGAGGTGCGGACGAAGGCGTAGTTGTCCAGCACGTCGAGGATGCCCGCGACCGGCTGGAGGACGTCGTCGTCACGGATCTCGAGCTCGCGTGCCTCGCCGCCACCGGTGCCCGGCTCGCGGTCACGCCCACGACGCCGCTCACGGAATCGACGCCCGCGCCGACCGCGACCGTCGCCTTCGTCGTCGTCATTGTTATTGCGCGCGTTATTGCGATCGTTGTTCCGGCCGCCGCCGGCATTTCCGCCGCCGTTGCCGTTCTGGTTGTTGCGCTCGCCGGACTGGCCGCGCTCACCCGACTGATTCCGCTCGCCCGACTGCGCGCGGTCACCGGACTGGTTGCGATCGCCCTGATTACGCTCACCGCCCTGGTTGCGCTCACCTTGATTGCGGTCGGACTGGTTACGCTCGCCCGACTGGTTGCGCTCACGGCGCCGCTCGCCCTGCTCGGTGTCCTGCTTCGGCTCGTCACCACGCGCATCGGTCGAAGCGGTCTCACCGCCACCGGATCGCGCCTGGTCACGGCCGCGCCGCTGCCGACCACGACCACGCTGACCGCCATCGCGACCGGAATCCTCGGTGGATTCGGCCGGGTTGGCGGACGTGGT
The DNA here is from genome assembly GCF_040681495.1 of Nocardia sp. NPDC051756. NCBI lineage: Bacteria > Bacillati > Actinomycetota > Actinomycetes > Mycobacteriales > Nocardiaceae > Nocardia > Nocardia sp. NPDC051756. The sequence goes on from NZ_JBFAYV010000019.1 coordinate 17,429, forward strand.
CTCGGCCGGCGCCGAGTTCACGGGAGCGGATTCCTTCGCCGGGGCAGCCGCCTCGACAACCGGAGTTTCCTTCTTCGCCGGTGCGGGATCCATATCGAGGGTTCCCTGTTCGGCCCGAGCGGGCGTCGACCGAGTGGCCGGCGCTTCCGTATTACCGGGCGTATCGGCCTTGGCGGAAACCGCGGACTTGGCCTGTCCCCCTTCGGGCTTTTCACCCTTGGCCGGTTTACCGGCCTGATTTTCCTTGATTGCGGCGATCAAATCGCCTTTGCGCATTCCGGAGGTGCCTCGGATACCGAGCTCCCCCGCGAGCGCGCGCAACTGCGGCAACAACATTCCAGTCAGCCCCGATCGTGCGACGTCGGTTTGTTCGCTCATCTTCGAAATCTGTCCGGAGTCACTTTCGCGGTCCCCCGGAGATGTTGGGTTGGATTCCACCCCGGGTGTCGCGAGCAGGTCCGTATCTGTCACGGAAATCCTTTCCTTCCCCCGATTGCCGTGTGCTGTTTCGAGGGTTCGTCCCGCAGTCCGGGCATTCTGCCGGACTCGGATGCGTCCGTCCGCTTCGCCACCGGTGGTGTGAGGTGGGGAGTGATCATTCCAGTTGCGCAGCTACGCAGCACCCCCATGGCCTGGAGGCTCGAGCCTGGAGCCTGCTGGAGCGATTGCCCTGATGAAGCACCGGCGTCTGATGCGCACGATGTACGGACTCGCTCAGGATAGCTGCCCATTGCGAATCTCGGCAAGCCAGACGCGCCGTCAGTCGATCAGGACTCCATCGGCCAGTCCTGGTTCGACCACCCGCAACCCGTCCAGCGCCGCGAGTTCACGGAGTTCGGCAGGGAATTCGCTGGTACCCAGGGCCAAAACGGTGGGACCGGCGCCCGACACGGTGGCCGCGATACCGGCCGCGCGCAGCCGGGAAACCCAGGCGGTGGTCAGCGGTAGCGCGGGCGCACGCTGGGTCTGGTGCAGCCGGTCGGCCGTCGCGGGCATCAGCAGGTCCGGGCGCTGGGTCAGCGCCACCACGGCCAGGGCCGCCCGGCTGACGTTGAACGCGGCGTCGCCGTGCGGCACCGTCTCGGGCAGCAAACCCCTGGTGTGCGCGGTCGCGGAGCGTTCTTCCGGAATGAGCACGACCGGTCGCAGCGTCGGATGCGCGTCCAACCGCACGGCCCGGTAGACCCGGCCGTGATGCTCGGCCACCGGCACGCCGTCCTGACCGATGTCGGCGGCCCGGTCGGTCTCGGTCCAGGACACCACGATGCCGCCCAGCACGCTGGCCGCCGCGTTGTCCGGGTGACCTTCGAATTCCGATGCCAGCTGCACCAATTGGTCGTCCGAGGTGGCCAGCGCGGCATCGAACTCCGCCGCGATCGCGCAGCCCGCGGCCAGCCCGCCGACCACGGCCGAGGCCGAGGAACCGAGCCCGCGCGAATGCGGAATCACGTTGCGGCACACCACATCGAGGCCGTCCGCCCAGACGCCCGCGGACTCGAGGCCGCGTTCGATCGCGCGCACCACGAGATGTGAAGGGCCCCAGGGGACGTCGTCGGCGCCCTCACCCTCGACCCGGATGTTGAGCCCGGAATCGGTAGTGCGCACCTCGATCTCGTCGTAGATCCCCAAAGCCATACCGAGCGAATCGAACCCGGGACCGAGGTTCGCGCTGGACGCCGGCACCCGCGCGGTTACCGAAAGTCCCGCGGGCAGCGTGCGACTCATGCTCGCCGCCCGCGGACGCACATACAACTGGCCTTCGCGCGAACTCAACTCAGGCCAGCTCTAGTTCGTGGGCGACCGCGACCGGGTCGACCGGAATCGCCTGCACCTGCGGCATTCCCAGCAGCGCGGTGTCGGGATCCTTGAGCCCGTTGCCGGTGACGGTGCACACGACGGTCAGGCCGGAGTCCAGCCAGCCCTCCTTGTGCGCGGCGAGCAGGCCGGCCACGCTGGCCGCCGAGGCGGGCTCGACGAACACGCCCTCGTGCGCGGCGACCAGGCGGTACGCCGCCAGGATCTCGTCGTCGGTGGCCGCGCGGAACGCGCCACCGGACTCCTCCTTGGCCGCCATCGCGCCGTTCCAGGACGCGGGCGCGCCGATCCGGATAGCCGTCGCGATGGTCTCCGGGTTGCTCACCGGGGCGCCGTTGACCAGCGGAGCGGCGCCCGCGGCCTGCACGCCGAGCATGCGCGGCAGCTGGGTGGTGATGCCGTCGGCGTAGTACTCGCGGTAGCCGCGCCAGTACGCGGTGATGTTGCCCGCGTTGCCCACCGGCAGCGCGTGCACGTCGGGCGCCCGGCCGAGCACGTCGCAGATCTCGAACGACGCGGTCTTCTGGCCCTCGATGCGGGCCGGGTTCACCGAGTTCACCAGGCCGATGCTGGGGAAGTCCGAGGTGACCTTGCGGGCCAGCTCCAGGCAGTCGTCGAAGTTGCCGTCCACCTGAATGATCTTGGCGCCCAGCATGACCGCCTGGGCCAGCTTGCCCATCGCGATCTTGCCCTGCGGGATCAGCACGGCGCAGGTCATGCCCGCGCGGGTGGCATAGGCCGCGGCGGATGCCGAGGTGTTGCCGGTGGACGCGCAGAGCACCGCCTGCTGGCCCTGGTACTTGGCATCGGTGATCGCGACGGTCATGCCGCGGTCCTTGAACGAGCCGGTCGGGTTCAGCCCCTCGACCTTGAGATAAACGTCACATCCGGTCAATTCGGACAGATACGGTGCGGGCACCAGCGGCGTGCCGCCCTCGTACAGGGTGACCGGCTCCCACTCGGCCGCACCGGCAATCCGATCGCGGTATGCCGCGATCAGACCCGGCCAGCGGGAGTGCACTCCTGCTTGCGGCGCCACGCCGGCGCTTACCCACCCCGCCGGCTCCGCCGTCTGCCGTCCCCTGGCCGTACTCATTCTTCGGTGCCTTCCAATCTCAGAACACTGGTGATTGATGTGACGGATTCCATCTCGCCCAAGGCGGTGACGGTGTCCGCGAGCGCAGATTCCACGGCGTGGTGGGTAACCACGACCAAGCGAGCTCCCGTGCCGTGCCCCTCTTGGCGGACGGTCGAGATGCTCACCCCGTGCTTGGCGAATTCGCCCGCCACCGCGGCAAGTACCCCGGGACGGTCTGCCACCTGCAGGTTCACGTGATAGCGGGTGGGTGTATCGCCGATCGGCGCGATCGGTAGCTCAGCATAAACCGATTCGCCGGGGGCGCGGCCACCGTAGAACTTGTTGCGCGCGGCCATCACCAGATCGCCGAGCACCGCGGACGCGGTCGGCGCGCCGCCGGCGCCCTGTCCGTAGAACATCAGCCTGCCCGCGTTCTCCGCCTCGACGACCACCGCGTTGAACGCGCCGCTCACCGCGGCCAGCGGATGCTTGCGCGGGACCAGCGCCGGGTAGACGCGCACCGACACGCGGTCCTTGCCGCCCTCGGCCACGCTCGGCTCGCCCGGTCCGGCGGGCACCCGCTCGCAGATGGCCAGCAATTTGACCGTGCAGTTCAGCGCGGACGCGGTCTCCAGATCCTCGGAACTGATCTTGGAGATGCCCTCGCGGTACACGTCCGCCGCGGTAACCCGGGTGTGGAACGCGAGCGAGGCGAGGATCGCGGCCTTGGCGGCGGCGTCGTAGCCCTCCACGTCGGCGGTCGGATCGGCCTCCGCGTAACCGAGGCGGGTGGCCTCCTTCAGCGTGACCTCGTAGTCGGCGCCGGTCTCGTCCATCGCGGAGAGGATGAAGTTGGTGGTGCCGTTGACGATGCCGACCACCCGGTTGACCCGGTCACCGGCCAGCGACTGGATCAGCGGGCGGACCACCGGGATCGCGCCGGCCACCGCGGCCTCGAAGTAGAGGTCGGCGCGGTTGCGTTCGGCGGCCGCCGCGAGTTCGCCGGTGTAGTCGGCCAGCAGCGCCTTGTTCGCGGTCACCACGGATTTGCCGGCGTTCAGCGCGGCCAGGATCAGCCGGCGCGGCGGATCGATGCCGCCGATCACCTCGACCACCAGGTCGACGTCCTCGCGGGCGACCAGGGCGTCCGCGTCGGTGGTCAGCAGGTGCGGCGGCAGGCCGCGATCGTTGTCCAGGTTGCGGACCGCGACGCCGCGCAGCACCAGCGGCGCGCCGACGCGGGACCGCAGGTCTTCGGAGTGGTCACGCAGGATCCGCACGACCTCGGTGCCGACATTGCCCATGCCGAGGACCGCGACGCCGATCGGTTGATCTCTCCCCCAGGTGTTCGGTGCGGGGTTTGTCATGATTCAACCTCCAAGCTGAGCAGGTCCGCCACCGTTTCCCGGCGCAGAATGAGTCGCGGTTGCCCGTCGCGTACCGCGACCACCGCGGGGCGGGTCAGCTGGTTGTATCGGCTGGACATCGAGTAGCAGTACGCGCCGGTCGCGGCGACGGCGACCAGATCGCCGGGGCCGACGTCCGCCGGCATCCAGGTATCGCGGATGACGATATCGCCACTCTCGCAATGCTTTCCGACGACGCGCGCGACCACCGCGGCGGCCTCGGACGAGCGCGAGACCAGGCGGCAGTCGTAGTCCGCCTGATACAGCGCCGGGCGGATGTTGTCGCTCATGCCGCCGTCGACGCTGATGTAGCGCCGGCGCAGACCGCCGTCGAGGGAGACGTCCTTGATGGTGCCGACCTCGTACAGCGTGACCGTGCCCGGCCCGGCGATGGCGCGGCCGGGTTCCACCGCGATCTTCGGCTCGGGCAGGCCGATGGCGGCCGCCTCGGCGGCGACCAGGTCGCGCACCTTGCCGGCGAAGTCGTCCAGCGGCGGCGGGTCGTCGTTGGGCAGGTACGAAATACCAAGTCCGCCACCGAGATCCAGCGTGGAGATCTGCGCGGTGCGCTCGACGCCGAACTTCTCGATGGCGTCGTGCAGCAATCGCAGCATGCGGCGCGCGGCGATCTCGAAGCCGTCGATCTCGAAGATCTGCGAACCGATGTGGCTGTGCAGGCCGACCAGGCGCAGGTTGTCCGCGTCGAAGACGCGCGCGAGCGCCTCCATGGCGTCGCCGCCGGCGATCGAGAAGCCGAACTTCTGGTCCTCGTGCGCGGTCGAAATGTATTCGTGCGTATGGGCTTCCACGCCGACGGTGACCCGGACCAGCACGTCTTGGACTACGCCGGCCCGGCCCGCGATGGCCTCCAGCCGCTCGATCTCGATCAGCGAGTCGACCACCACGTGCCCGACCCCGGCGGCTACCGCGGCTTCCAGCTCGGTCGCCGACTTGTTGTTGCCGTGCAACGCAATTCGCTCAGCCGGGAAGCCCGCGTGCAGGGCCACCGCGAGCTCGCCGCCGGAGCACACGTCCAGCGACAGGCCCTCGTCCCGGATCCAGCGGGCGATCTCGCCGCACAGAAAAGCCTTGGACGCGTAGTGGACTCGCGCGTTCGGGCCGAACGCGCGCACCATGTCGCGGCAGCGCGAACGGAAATCGTCCTCGTCGATCACGAACAGCGGCGTGCCGAATTCGGCGGCCAGCTCGTGCACCGGCACACCCGCCAGCCGCACCACGCCGTCGTCGTCGCGGGACGCGTTGCGCGGCCACACATTCGCCGGCAGATCGATCAGCTGCTGCGGATCGCGGGGGCGCTCCGGCAGGTTGGGGGCGTGCGGGATCTCGGCGTGCCGAGGCCCAGCAGGATGCGCACTCATGATAGTTCTTCCTCCCTGGCGCTCGTCTGAAAGTCCTTGTGCCCGTTCACATGCGCTCCGGTGCGCTGACGCCGAGCAGGGCGAGGCCGTTCGCGAGGACCTGACGGGTCGCGTTGACCAGCACCAGGCGCGCGGCGTTGGTGGGACTCACGGGCTCGTCCCCGAGGGGCAGCACGCGCAGGTTCTTGTTGGTCTGGAAGCGGTGGTAGGTACCGGCCAGTTCCTCCAGGTAGCGGGCGACCCGGTGCGGCTCGCGCAGGCTCGCGGCGCTGCTCACCACCCTCGGGTACTCGCCGAGGGTGCGGATGAGCTCGCCCTCCTCGTCGGAGGTCAGCAGCGCGAGGTCCGGAGTCACCTTGTCGTATTCGAGCTCGGCCGCGTTGCGCGCGATCGACGCGGTCCGCGCGTGCGCGTATTGCACGTAGTAGACCGGGTTCTCGCTGCTCTGGCTGGTCCAGAGGTCCAGGTCGATATCGATGCTCGAATTCACCGAGGACCGCACGAGCACGTACCGCCCGGCGTCGACGCCGATCGCCTCGACCAAATCCTCGAGCGTGACCACGGTGCCCGCACGCTTGCTCATTTTCACCGCGACACCGTCTTTGAGCAGATTCACCATCTGCCCGATCAGCACCTCGACGGTCGCCGGATCATCGCCGGAAACCGACGCGATCGCCTTCAGCCGGCCGATATATCCGTGATGGTCGGCGCCGAGCATGTAAATGCACAGATCGAAACCGCGGTCCCGCTTGTTCTGGAAGTAGGCGATATCGCCGGCCACATAGGCGGGCTTGCCGTCGCTTTTGATGACGACGCGATCCTGATCGTCGCCGTATTCCGAACTCGCGATCCACCAGGCGCCGTCTTTTTCATAAAGATCGCCGGAATCCTTGAGCTTGGCCACGGCCTGCTCCACCGCGCCGGACTCGAACAGCGAACTCTCGTTGAAGAACACGTCGAAGTCGGTGCCGAACTCGTGCAGCGTTTGCCGGATCTGGGCGAACATCAGCTCGACGCCCTCGGCGCGGAACAGCTCCTGCCGCTCGTCCTCGGGCAGGGACAGCGCGTCCGGGTGCGCGGTCACGATCGTGTTCGCGATCTCGCCGATGTAGGCGCCCGCGTACCCGTCGTCCGGGGTCGGCGCGCCGGTGGCCGCCGCGACCAGCGACCGGGCGAAGCGCTCGATCTGCGCGCCGTGATCGTTGAAGTAGTACTCGCGCACCACGTCGGCGCCCTGCGCGGCCAGGATCCGGCCCAGCGCGTCGCCGACCGCGGCCCAGCGGGTGCCGCCGAGATGCACCGGACCGGTCGGGTTCGCCGAGACGAACTCCAGGTTGATCCGGGTGCCCGCCAGCGTCTCCCCGCTGCCGTAGGCGGCGCCGGCGGCGAGCACCTGCTCGATGATCGCGCCCTGCGCGGACGCGGCCAGCCGGATGTTCAGGAAGCCGGGCCCGGCGACCTCGGCGGAGGCCACCTCGTCGGCGGCGCTCAACGCCTCGGCGAGCCAGGTCGCCAGATCGCGCGGATTCGCGCCCGCCTTTTTCGCGACCTTCATCGCCACATTCGTGGCATAGTCACCGTGTTCGGGGTTGCGGGGGCGCTCGACAGTGACCTCGTCGGGCAGGACCGCGGGGTCCAGTCCGCGTTCGACAAGCACCTTCGCCGCAGTGGCGCGAAGGAGATCTGCAAGGTCAGCTGGAGTCACGAGTCTCTATCCTATGGTCTTGGCGGGTGTACACCTCGAGTGGGCACTGCGCCGGAACCGTCCGCAATCCACAGCACCCTGCGGATCCATCACCTCGAGAGAGCACAACGAGCGATGCCGAGTAGTCCCAGCGCCAAATCGGCCAAGGCCGCCGCCAAGTTGTCCGGGTCCCGCAAAGGGGGCGGGCGTGGACAACTGCCGAAGAAGAATCGTCAGATCCCCTGGTTGGCCATCGGCGCAGCCGTAGTCATCATCGCACTCATCGGTGCTCTCGCCTACAGCCTGGTACCCAAGTACCAGGAGAAGGCCGACCTGGAGAAGTTCACGCCCAGCGCGGAACGCAAGGACCCCTCGGATTCGATCCCCGGCGTGGTGAAGAAGGAATACCCGGCGGGGCTGCACATCGGCCCGACCCAGCGGGTCGCCTACGACCAGAGTCCCGCGTTCGGCGGACCGCACGACGCGTCCTGGGCCACCTGCACCGGCGTCGTGTACGACAAGCCGATCCGGATGGAGAACGCGGTGCACTCGCTCGAGCACGGCGCGGTGTGGATCGCCTACAACCCGGACAAGGTCGACGCCGCGGGCATCGACTCGCTGAAGAGCAAGGTGCAGGGCAAGGCGTACTCGCTCATGTCGCCGTACCCCGGTCTGGACCATGCGGTTTCGCTGCAATCGTGGGGACATCAGCTGAAGCTGGACAGCGCCGACGATAAGCGCGTCGGCCAGTTCATCACCGCGCTGCGCCTGAACAACTACACCTACCCCGAGGTCGGCGCGGACTGCTCGACGATCGCGTTCGACACCGACAACCCGCCGCCGTTCGACCCGACGCCGCCTGGACCGGACGCGGTGCCGATGGACGGCAAGGGCTTGCAGCAGGACCCGGGTGAGGTCGGCGGAATGCCCGGCGGCCTGCCGGGCGTGCCCGGGGTTCCGGGACTGCCCGGCCTGCCCGGCGCGGTGCCGAACCAGCCCGCGCCCCGGCCCGCGCCGAACCCGGCCCAGCCCGGGCCGGCCCAGCCGCAGCCGAGCCAGTAGTGATCACCGAGGTCGAGCCGGATTCCACGGAGTCCGGCCTCGGCGCCCAGGTTCGCCGACAGCGCACCGCGCTGCTGGTGCTCGGCATGATCGGCGCCATCCTGATCGGCGTCGCGATCGGCGCGCTGATCCGGCTGCCGCTGAACAATTCGTCCGAACCGGATCCCGGCGCGGTGGACGTCGGCTTCACCCAGGACATGTCGGCCCATCACGCGCAGGCCGTGGAGATGGCCGGCGTCGTGCTGGTCCGCTCCACCGACACCGACGTGCGCCGCCTCGCCTACGACATCATGACCACCCAGCAGAACCAGGTCGGCCGGATGCAGGGCTGGCTGCAACTGTGGGGCAAGCCCGCGCAGAGCGTCGACGGCTACATGGGCTGGATGAGCGCGCAACCGGGCGGCCACGGGCATTCCGGCGCCACCCAGACCATGTCCGGCCCGATGCCGACCATGCCCGGCATGGCCACGCCCGGCGATCTCGCCACGCTGCGTCAAGCCACCGGCCCCGCCCTCGACACCCTGTTCCTGCAACTCATGCTGCGCCACCACCAGGGCGGTCTGCCGATGATCGACTACGCGGCCGAACACGCCGAAACCACCGCCGTGCGCACCCTCGCCGACACCATGGACCAAACCCAGCGCGGCGAAGCCCAGCTCATCACCACCATGCTCACCGCACGGGGCGCGGTCCCGCTCCCGCCGAACTGACCCCGAACCGCCGCCCCCGACAACCCTTTTTGGCTCCCGGCGACCGATGCGATACGCTTTCCCCGCCCGAACGGCGGCGTCACCGTCACCGCTCGAGACCTATCCCGCCCTCGTAGCTCAGGGGATAGAGCGTCTGCCTCCGGAGCAGAAGGCCGCAGGTTCGAATCCTGCCGAGGGCACCGCAGAGAGGCCCCTGATCAGCACTATGCGATCAGGGGCCGTTCTGGTTTCTGGAACAGGTTGGGGTGTCGGGCGATTCGTTCGATGGGATACCAGACGCGCTGCGTCGATGGGTATCGACGCAGCGCGGTGAACTAGCTGATCTCGACGAGCCGAGCGGGGCTACAACCGCCGGCTACGAGCGCTACTTCGGGGTGAACTTGATTTTGCCGCCGGTCATCGTGATCGTCGCGTCGGTGAACCCGTGGCTCTTGCACTCTGTCCACTTCAGACCTTTGAATTTGGCGGTAAGTTCCGCCGAGGTCTCCTTCTGCGGGCTCGCTGCCGTGGTGTCGGCCGTAGCCATGAGGTCCGACGAACTTCCGTCGAGAGCAGCCTTAATCGTGCCGCCGCCGTTCTCGAAGTTTTTAGTCGCGATGATGTTGTCGATCTTCATCACACACTTACCGCTCGTGGTGCCGTCATACGATGGCCGATTGTCTTCCACCGGGATAGTCGTCTTGGCGAGCTTGGTGCAGTTCGCGTTGTCGCCCGACAGTTTTGTTTCCGGCACTTCGAGCTCGTAAGAACCCTCGTCGACGTCACCGATTGTCGTAACCTTGATCTTGGTGTCGGGGATCGTGCAGGTATACGGCGCGCTGTCGTCCGCCGCCGAAGCGATCGGTTGCGTCGTGCCGACCATGCTGTATCCGAGCGCAGACACACCCACCAGGCTCGCGGCGATAAACACCCCACGCCGGGCTCCCCGGCGGCCACGAGTCGAGCTCGACATTTCCTCTTGCTGATGTTCCATCGAAATCCTTCCCATCGTCCAAACGGTGGTCCGACGGCAAACACCGAATCGGCCTGCAAGCCAGAACCGGCGCAGCCGCAACCTTGGGTAGAGCGGATGAAGAACTCGATCGCGGGCCAGACGCTACCATCCGGAATTACCGAAATGCCGGATTTCACCCTCGCTCGCACCACATGGTCCACCGACCGCGCCCGACGTCCACACTGTTCCGGCCGGTAGCAATCGAGTTCCGACTCTTGTTCGTAGCGGGACGGGCAGCAGATGGGTGAGAGCCCGAAAACCTCGGTTTCCCAGCGGGTTCTGTCCAGCGACCCCCGCGGCGGGCAGCAGTCGTGGATAGTCGATCAGCTCTTGCGCCGCTTTCGAGCCACCGACCACAGCACGATCGCGGTGCTCAGGAACGGGATGATGACGAAGGCCAGACCCGTGATGCTCAGGTCGGGGTCGTTCAGATCGATGTAGTTCCATTGCCGGCCGAGGAACTGAGTGGCCACCTGGAAGGCCGCGTGGAATCCGATGCAGGCCCAGAGGTTTCCGGTGGTTGCGCGCAGTGCGCCTTGGACCACAGAGAACGCGAAGAAGAGGATGACCCGATCGATGGAGGTGGCCGCGCCGATCAGGACGCCCCACAGCGTGAAAAGTACCGCTTGAGCGATCACGGTTGTCGCGGTCGAATAGCGCTCGGCGAGGTTGGTGAAGAAATAGCCGCGGAAGATCAGTTCTTCCGGGACTGCTTCGTAGAGCAGTGCCAGCGCGACGAGGGCAATCAACGCAAGCAAAGTCTTCGGCAGTGGCGCCTGCACGGTGAGATCAGCCCAACCGAGCCACAGCATGACGGCGGCGGAAACAGCGGCGGGAATGCCCCAGCAGGCGGCCCCGAAAAGGAATGCGCGCCAACCACTGCCGATCGAGGTCACGCCGAGAGCGGACCACGGCCGCCGATCGAGAAATCGCAGCGCCAGGTAAACAAACGGCACCGTGCCGAGCGTCGCGCCGACCGCGCGCACCACATGTCCACCGCGGGTGTAGTCGTCGTCGCCGACCACGGCATTCACCCCGTGATACAGCACCAACCACCAGATCGTCACCGCGGCGAACACGGCCCCCAACCGGATCACCAGAGCCGGACGTTCGCGCTGAGATTTCACCGAAACCACCACGTCGCGACCGTATCCCGCGCTCGACCGGCGGCACATCCTACGAAGTGGTGACATCCCGGAGCCACGGCACCGGAACAATTCTCATCCCAGCGGGATGGAGCACCGAATCAGGCGCAGCTGACCTGAAAAGCCGCGGTCTGGGTGGCGGCGGGGATCACGTCCACCTTGACCGAGTTCGCGCTCTTCGGCTCGCAGCCGGAGACCGAGGTCAACTGGGCGTGATAGCAGCCGGCGGGCAGGTTCGTCACGGCGGTGCCGTCCTGTCCGGTGGTCAGCGAGGCCAGCACCTTGTCTGCCGTGCAGGAGAGGATCCCGATCTGGGCGCCCATGACACCGAACGGTTCCGCGCCGGTGGTCACGGCCTGCACCCGCAGGGTCCCCTGCCCGTCCGGCGCCGGATCGGCGCCCGCGGTTCCCGCACCCTGCGCGATCGCCAGCAACCCGACGCCGAGGACGGACATGCCGATCAGTCTGCGCATTCGAATCTCCTTCTGCACGAACGAACATGGGCGGTCATCCGCACCCGGCAAATATAGTCCGCCGGCCGCGCGCCGACGCGGGACATGCCCGGGCCGCCGACCAGCGAGTCAGCCGGGGCCATTTCCCGCTCGCCCGGGTACCCGGTTGACGTAACCTTCGAGGAAGCCGAGGGGGGCTGACGGAGGACGAGACGATGACTTATCCGCCGGGCGGGCAACCGCCGCAGCAAGGACCGCAGTATCCGCAGCAGCAGCCCACCGAATATCCGCCGCCGACGGGCTATCCGCAGGCCGGCTATCCACCGCCGCCGCCCGGACATCAGCCGTCGCGCAAGAGCAAGGTCGGCCTGATCGTCGGACTGATCGCGGTGGTGCTGCTGGCGCTCGGCGGAGTCGTGGTGCTCGGCGCGGTGTTGACCGCGCAGGGCAAGGGACCGCTCGCCTCGGACGGAAAGCGGATCGAGAACGCGATCCACGACTTCTACGACACGCTGGACAACAAGGGATTCCAGGCCGCCGCCGCCAAGGCGTGCGCGGCGGACCGGGCCGAGTTCGAGGCGCTGTCCGAGGAAGACCGGCAGGAGTTCGAGTCCGCGACGGTCGCGGTGAACATCGATAGGATCGAGAGCATCGTGATCACCGGCGACACCGCGACCGCGCACATCGTCGGCAAGCTCACCCTCGAGGTGCCGGGTCAGGCGCCCGATACCGACACCAGCACCACCGAGCACCTGAAGAAGGAAGACGGCAAGTGGAAGGTCTGCTCCGCAGTCACCGGCAAGAATTGACGCCACACCCGCACGCATGAACGAACGCGCCTCGTGTTGCGGGCCGTCCCGGCGAACTGTGCTCGGCGCCATCGGTTTTGCCGCACTACTGCCGTTGGCGCGCACGGGTTCGGCTCGGGCTCAACCGAATCCGCTGATCGCCACCGATCTGGAAGTGGTCACGATCACCGATCACTCGGTGGTCGTGACCTGGACGACGGTCGCGCCCGATCCGGCCGGGCGATTGATGCCGGTGGACTCCGACGCGGAACTGCGCCTGGCTCCGGCGGATTCGGCCCGCGCACCGGTTCCGGTGTACGCCGACCCACAGCCGACCCCGTTCCACTACGCCGAGATCGACGGCCTCGAACCCGGTCGCACTTACCGATTCGAGGCCTGGTCCCACGGCGTATGCGCGATCCCCGCGCTCTCCCTGACCACGCTCAGCCCCGGCACCCCCGAATCCACCGGTCGATTCACCACTTTGGTGCCCCCGCCCGGCCGCCCGCTGCACACCGTCGCCCTCGCCAACGACGTGCACTACGGCGAGGAGGTCAGCGGTCTGCTCGTTGCCGATCTCCCGCCCGGTGTGCGTCAAGACGTTCCGCCGTACCCGGAGGTGATGCTGGCCGCCGTGCTCGATGATCTGCGCCGCCCCGACCGCGCCGCCGAACGGCTGCTCATCGCCGGCGACCTGACCAGCGAAGCGTCCCTGGATGATTCGCGCGCCGTGCGCGCACAACTCGACGCGTGGGGCACCCTCGGCGACGACTACCTCGTCGTCCGCGGCAACCACGACCGCCCGCACACCGGCCCGGGGTACGCCAACTGCCGGCCCGCCCCCGCCGACCACCACGACTGCTGGGCAGAGGCTTTCACCCCGCGCCAGCAGCTGATCGAACACGAGTCCGGCGGCCTGCGCCTGCTCGGCCTGGACACCAGCGAACTGGACGGATCCGGCGGCACCATCGATCGCCCCCAATTCGACCTGTTCGCCGAGCGACTCCGCGCCGACCCCGACCGCCCGACCCTGGTCTTCAGCCACCACCCGGTCACCATCGAATCGGGCCTGACCAATCTCGCCGGCCCTGGCTTCGTGCTCAACGGCCGCGACAGCGCCGAACTGCAAGCGCTCTACGACCGCTCCCCCGGCGTCTTCCTGCACCACAGCGGCCACACCCACCGCAATCGGCGCACCCGCCCGGATACCGGCTGCGCCGTCGAATTCCTGGAAGTCGCTGCGGTGAAGGAATATCCGGGCGGCTACAGCCTGCTGCGCCTCTACGAAGGCGGCTACATGCTCAACTTCTACAAGACCCGCACCGAAGCGGCCCGCCGCTGGAGCGCGACCACCAGATCCGAATACTTCGGCCTGCTCCCGGATTACACGCTCGGCACCACCGCGGACCGCAATCACGTTGTGCTGCGAGATTTCTCGGGACTCGGCTGACCGCCGCGCATGGCTCGAGGGTGCTCGGTCCGGCCGTGGCGTATGCCGAACCGAGCGTTCCCACCTGAGGCGACCCTCGAACCCGATAGAGCGAGCGGCGGGAATTGAACCCGCGTAAACGGCTTTGCAGACCGTTGCCTCAACCACTCAGCCACGCCCGCCTCGCCATTGATAGTGCCGTGCGCGGGCGCTCGGACCCACCCTTGCACTCACCCTGATTCGAAGCGGGTGTGACCGTAAGCCCGCTGGATGTCCCCGAACCGCGCCCATCCGCATGGAATGATCGGAGAATGTCTCGGCCACGCCCACTTCCGCTCGACCCGATCGAGGAGGCCCATCGCCAGTGGGTCGGCCACGGCTGGGGTGACGTGGCCGATGGCATGGCCGCGGTGACCTCGCTGGTACGCGCCCAGCAAATCGTGATGGCCCGGGTGGACGAGGCGCTGAAACCGACCGGTTTGACCTTCTCTCGCTACGAATTGCTCATGCTGCTGAGCTTCAGCAAGACCGGCGCACTGCCGATGGCGAAGGCCAGCGCCCGCCTGCAAGTGCACCCGACCAGCGTGACCAACACCGTCGATCGACTCGAGGCGGCGAAGCTGGTCGAACGGGTGCCGCACCCCACCGACCGGCGCGCGACGCTGATCGAGATCACCGACGCCGGAAGGGAATTGGTCGCACAGGCGACCGAGGAACTCAACACCCGCGTCTTCGCGTTACCCGGCCTCGCACCGGATCGGCTGCACACGCTGTTGCAGTTACTGGCGGAATTCCGACATGCCGCAGGCGACTTCGACACCGGCGACGAACCGGCGCGCTGGTCCGCGACCTGACCGGAACCAGACGGTCGTACCGGTCGGTTTCCTACACCCGCCAGTTGGCCATGGCGTAACGGTCCGGCATCCAACTAGCGAATTTCCCGGCCCGTTGTCTTGGCAGCAGCCGCAAAAGGGTTCACCATGTAAACCATGGTGCTGGTCTTGGGGGTATCGGCGGGCGCTGGGGGCGCACGCGCGATGCTGACTCACTCCGATCAGCCGCATCTCCCGCCGATCGATCGATGCGAGGTGCCCCGGCGCGCCGGCGGCGGGGTCGAGGAACCGGTCTTCGAGGCCATCCGCCAGATGCGCGGCGCGGCCGACCGGCGCGACGAATTGGTCACTGGAACCGCCGTGACCTGCCGCTGCACCCTGCACGCCGAGGCCATCCGGACCGGAGCCGGCCGCAACCGCCTGACCATCGTCGACGAGCCGCTGGCGCAGCTGCGCTATCTCCGCTTCACCGGACAGCTGCCCGACGACGGCTCGGTCCTGCTCTACGACCTGGGCACGTCCGGCCTGACCATCACGCACGCCGACTGCCGCAACGACACCATCCTCGCGGGCAAGCGCAGCACGGTGCTCGGCGGCGACGGCTACGACGCGCTGCTGCGCTGGCAGCTCGCGCGCGGCGGCGTGCTCACCGACAAGCTGACCAGCCGCAGGCATCGCGAGGCGTTGAGCAGCGAGCGGGTGGTCACCGCGATCGACCCGATCTCCGGCGGCCGCGAGGTGGTCACCCGCAGCGATCTGGCGGAGTTGTGCGCCGCGAGCCTGCATCATTCGGCGTCGTTCGTGCGGCAACTGATCGAGGAGAGCGGCGTGCAGCCCGAGGCGCTGGTGCTGCTCGGCGGCTGCACCCGCAATCCGAGCATCCGCGACGAACTCGCGGAGCTGATCGATCTGCCGATCATCTACGACCCGGAACCGGACTACGTCTCGGCCCGCGGCGCGGTGTTGCTCGCGGCCGAACGACACAGCGGCGACGTACGGATGGCCCGCGCCCGGGCGGGCGCGGGACTGTCCGCGTCACTGGTGCACGGCCCGGTCGACCGCCGCAAGCTCATCGCCGCCGTCGCGGTCACCGCGGCGCTCGGCGCGACGATCGCCGGAATCCTGGCGATGGACCGGCCGTCGACCGAACCCAGCCACGGCACGCCGTCGACGCCGGTGGAGATCGTCGGGCCGTCGCCGTCGAGCTTCGGCTAGCCCGGATCTGCGCCGGCTAAGTGGACAGGCATTCTGCTCAGCGGTTGGTGAACTTCGCCGGCCGCTTCTCCACGAACGCGCTCATGCCTTCCTTCTGATCCTCGATCGCGAAGAGCGAGTGGAACACTCGGCGTTCGAAGCGCAGGCCCTCGGCCAGGGTGGTCTCGAAGGAGCGGTTGACCGCCTCCTTCGCGATCATGGCGACCGGCAGCGACATCGACGCGATGGTGTCGGCCACCTCGAGCGCGGTGTCCAGCAGGTCGGCGGCGGGCACGATGCGCGAGACCAGCCCGGCGCGCTCGGCCTCCTCGGCGTCCATGTTGCGGCCGGTGAGCACCAGGTCCATCGCCTTGGCCTTGCCGACCGCGCGGGTGAGCCGCTGCGAGCCGCCGATGCCGGGGATGACGCCGAGCTTGATCTCCGGCTGGCCGAACTTCGCGGTGTCGGCCGCGATCAGGATGTCGCAGATCATCGCCAGTTCGCAGCCGCCGCCGAGGGCGTAGCCGGCCACCGCGGCGATGGTCGGCTTGCGGAACGCGGCGAGCCGGTCCCAGCGGGCGAAGTAGTCGTTCAGGAACATGTCCATGTACGACTTCGGCTGCATCTCCTTGATGTCGGCGCCGGCCGCGAAGGCCCGATCCGAGCCGGTGATGACCACGGCACCGATCTGGTCGTCGCGCTCCAGCTCGTCGAGCGCGGCGATGACGTCGTCGAGGACCTGGGCATTGAGCGCGTTGAGCGCCTTCGGGCGGTTCAGCGTGATCCAGCCGACCCGGCCCTTGCGCTCCAGCAGAATCGTCTCGAAGTCGGTCACTCGGCACCTTCTCGGTCGGGGGAGGTCAGGAACATCGGTGACGATACAGCAGCTAGGTCGGCCGACCCGCCCGCAACGTCCCGACGGTATTCTGAAGTTGTTACAGCACAACGGAATTCACGCCCCGGACGGGCCGCGGTCGCTGGTCAGCTCGGTATAGACCCGCAGCCCCTCGGCGATCTTTCCCGCGGCGTTCTCCAACTGCTCGGGCGGCAGGTACTTGCCGAACGCGGCCGCGTCGAGCAGCTGGTCACGGACCTGTTCGAGGTTCATCCTGGCCCAGTCCTGGCGGGAAAGTGGAGACACGGCTCGAACAATACCTCGAGTCGAACGCATGTTCGAGACGTGTCATCCTTCCGGAATATCGGGTCAGGCGTCCGTGCCGGGGACATCGCTGCGGTCCCGGATCTCGGTGACGATCGCCGAGAAGTCCCGCGCGCCCGAGGACTCGTTGAACCGGTTGTAGATCTCGGCCGCGAGCAGGCCGAGCTGACCGTCGATGCTGTTCTCGCGCAACGCGTTCGCGGCCAGGCCCAGATCCTTGTTCATCAGCGCGGTGGCGAAACCGGGCTGGTAATCGTTGTTGGCGGGGCTGGTCGGCACCGGGCCGGGGACCGGACAGTAGGTGGTCAACGCCCAGCTCTGGCCCGACGCGGTGGAGACGACGTCGAAGAACGACTGATGGGTCAGCCCCAGCTTCTCGCCGAGCACCAGGGCCTCGGACAAGCCGATCATCGAGATGCCGAGCAGCATGTTGTTGCAGATCTTGGCCGCCTGGCCGACTCCGGAGCCGCCGCAGTGCACCACCTTGCCGCCCATCACCTCGAGCAGCGGCAGCGCGTCGGCGAAGTCCTCGGCGCCGCCGCCGACCATGAAGGTCAGCGTGCCCGCGGCCGCGCCGGCGACGCCGCCGGAGACCGGGGCGTCCAGCGCACGGTGGCCCGCGCCGATGGCGAGCACCGCGGCCGACTTGGCGTCGGCGACGTCGATCGTCGAGCAGTCGATGAACAGGGTGCCGGGCTTGGCGGCAGGGAGCAGTTCGGCATACACGTCGAGGACGAGTTTCCCGTTGGGCAGCATGGTGATCACGACACCGGCGTCGGCCGCCTCGACGGCTGTGCTCACCACGGTCGCGCCGTCCTTGATCGCCTGCTTCTGGGCGGCGGGCACCGGATCGTAGGCCAGCACCTCATATCCGGCCTTCACCAGGTTCGCCGCCATCGGCGCACCCATGTGCCCCAGCCCGAGGAATCCGATCTTTTCAGTCATTGCTCACCAAACCCAGTTCCTGATCGCCCAATTCGGCGAAGTATGCGTCGACCTGTGCGGTGGTGACCTCGGCGAGGGTCGCCGGTGACCACTGCGGATTACGGTCCTTGTCGATTACCTGCGCGCGGATGCCTTCCACCAGATCGGCCGAGGACAGCGCCGCGATGGAGACCCGGTACTCCTCGTTCAGCACCGTCTCCAGGTCCGGCGCGGTGCGCGCCGACCGCAACGACCGTAGCGCCACCTTCAGCGCGACAGGCGATTTCGTCAGAATGTCCGCGGCGGCCTCGGCGGCCTCCGGCGACTCGTCGGCTTGCAGGCGGGCGACGATCTCCTCGACCGTGTCCGCCTGGTAGCAGGCGTCGATCCAGGACCGCCGCCCGAGCAGGCCGGATTCCGGTGCGGCCGTGGCGAACTTGGCGATCGCCACCTCGACCGCCTCGGTGCGCAGCGTATCCAACAGCGCCGGAAGGTGTTCGGTGGCGACGAAGTAGTCGGCGAAACCGGCCGCGATGGCGTCGCCCGCGGTCATCCGGGCGGTGGTCAGCGCGACGTGCGTGCCGATCTCACCGGGACTGCGCGACAGCAGGTAGGTGCCGCCGACATCCGGGACGAAGCCGATGCCCACCTCGGGCATGCCGATCTTGGACCGCTCGGTGACGATCCGGTGGCTGCCGTGCCCGGAGAGCCCGACGCCGCCGCCCATCACGATGCCGTCCATCACCACCACATACGGCTTCGGGTAGCTGCCGATGAGCGCGTTGAGGACGTACTCGTCGCGCCAGAAGCGCCCGGTCGGCGAACCCGCGCCGGTGGCGCCGCCGGTCGCGTCGGAGTAGATGGCGACGATGTCGCCGCCCGCGCACAGACCGCGCTCCCCCGCGCCGGTGAGCGCGACGGTGCGCACCTCGTCGTCGTCCGCCCAGGCGCGCAGCGCGTCGGTAATGGCAAGGGTCATCGGGTGATTCAGCGCGTTGATGGCCTTGGGCCGGTTCAACGTGATGAGCCCGAGCCCATTCGCCTTCTCGATCAGCACTTCCGGTTCGCTCATGACTGCGCCTCGCTAACGCTCGGCTCCGTCATGCGCGAAGCGCGCTGGCACATGATTCGCTCACTTCGTTCGCTCATGCCGCTCCTACCACCGCGCGGGCGACGACCACCCGCATGATTTCGTTGGTGCCCTCGAGGATCTGGTGTACCCGCAGATCTCGGACGATCTTCTCCAGGCCGTATTCGGCCAGGTAACCGTAGCCGCCGTGCAGTTGCAGCGCCTTGTTCGCGACCTCGAAGCCCGCGTCGGTGGCGAATCGCTTTGCCATGGCGCACAACTCGACCTTGTCCGGCGCGTCGGCGTCCAGCGCCGCCGCGGCCCGCCACAGCAGGGTGCGGGCGGCCTCCAATTCGGTGCGCATGTCGGCGAGTTGGAAGCGCAGCGCCTCGTTCTTCAGCAACGGCTTGCCGAACGCCTGCCGCTGCGCCAGGTACGGCACCGTCTTGTCCAGCGCCGCCTGCGCGCCGCCGACCGAGCAGGCGGCGATGTTCAGCCGTCCGCCGTTGAGGCCGTTCATCGCGATCCGGAAGCCGTCGCCCTCCGCGCCGAGCAGGTTCGCCGTGGGCACCCTGGCGTCCTCGAAGATCACCTGCCGGGTGGGCTGCGCGTGCCAGCCCATCTTTCTTTCGTTGACGCCGAACGAAACTCCCGGCGTATCGGCGGGCACGATGAACGCCGAGACGCCGCGCGCGCCCGCCGCTCCGGTGCGCGCCATGACCACGTACACGTCGGTCGCGCCCGCACCGGAGATGAATTGCTTTGTCCCATTGAAGATGTAGTCTTCGCCGTCGCGAACGGCCTTGGTGCTCAACGCCGCCGCGTCGGAGCCCGCACCCGGTTCGGTCAGCGCGTAACTGGCCAGCAGCTCCATCGACGTCAGCCTCGGCAGCCAGCGATCGCGTTGCGCCGCATCGCCGTAGGCGTCGATCATCCAGGTCGCCATGTTGTGGATGGAGATGTAGGCCGCGATGGCCGGGCACCCGGTGGCCAGCTGCTCGAAGATGCGCACGGAATCGAGCCTGCGCAGGCCCGAACCGCCTACATCCTCCTGGACGTAGATGCCGCCGAGCCCGAGCGGGCCCGCCTTGCGCAGCACGTCGACCGGAAAGTGCTTCTGCTCATCCCATTCCAGGGCGTTCGGGGCGAGGAACTCGTCGGCGAATCCGCGCGCGGTGTCGCGGATCGCCTGCTCGTCTTCGTCGAGGATGAACATGGTCAGTCCATCGTCGGGATGACGAACGCGTTGCTTTCCTTCATCCCGGAAGGCCAGCGCTGCGTGACGGTCTTGGTCTTGGTGTAGAAGCGGAACGAGTCCGGGCCGTGCTGGTTCAGATCGCCGAAGCCGGAACGCTTCCAGCCGCCGAAGGTGTAGTACGCGATCGGTACCGGGATCGGCACGTTGATGCCGACCATGCCGACCTGCACGCGGGCGGCGAAGTCCCGGGCGGTGTCGCCGTCGCGGGTGAAAATCGCGACGCCGTTGCCGTATTCGTGCTCGTTGGCCAGGCGCAGGCCCTCTTCGTAGTCCTTGGCGCGGACGACGGTCAGCACCGGACCGAAGATCTCTTCCTTATAGATCCGCATCTCCGGGGTGACCTTGTCGAAAAGCGTTGCGCCGACGAAGTATCCGTCCTCGCCGCCGGGCACGGTCACGCCGCGGCCGTCGATCACCAGCTCGGCCCCCTCGTCGATGCCGATCTGGACGTAGTTGTTCACCCGGTCCACACCGTCCTGGCCGACGAGCGGGCCGTAGTCGGCGCCGGGATCGTCGGAGCGGCCGATGTTGAGCTTCTCCACCCGCTCGGTGAGCTTGGCCAGCAGGCGATCCGCGGTCTCCTCGCCGACCGGCACCGCTACCGAGATGGCCATGCACCGCTCGCCCGCGGAACCGTAACCGGCGCCGATCAATTGGTCGGCGACATCGTCGAGGTCGGCGTCCGGCATCACGATCGCGTGGTTCTTCGCGCCGCCGAAGCACTGGGCGCGCTTGCCGTTCGCGGTCGCGGTCTCGTAGATGTACTGGGCGATCGGGGTGGAGCCGACGAAGCCGACGGCCTTGATCCGCGGGTCGTGCAGCAGCGCGTCGACGGCCACCTTGTCGCCGTTGACCACGTTGAACACACCCGGCGGCAAGCCCGCCTCGAGGAACAGCTCGGCCAGCCGCAGCGGCACCGAGGGGTCGCGCTCGGACGGCTTGAGCACGAACGCGTTTCCGGTGGCCAGCGCCGGGCCTGCCTTCCACAGCGGGATCATGGCCGGGAAGTTGAACGGGGTGATGCCCGCGACCACGCCGAGCGGCTGGCGCATCGAGTAGACGTCGATGCCGGTGCCGGCGCTCTCGGTGTACTCGCCCTTGAGCAGGTGCGGTGCGCCGACGGCGAACTCGATCACCTCGAGGCCGCGCTGGATGTCGCCCTTCGCGTCGGCGATGGTCTTGCCGTGCTCTGAAGACAGCAGCGCCGCAAGCGAATCCATCTCGTCCTGCACCAGGGTCAGGAAGCGCATCAGCACCCGCGCCCGCTTCTGCGGGTTGAACGCGGCCCAGACCGGCTGCGCCGCTTCGGCATTGGCGATGACCGCCTCGACCTCGGCGGTACTGGCCAGCGGCACCCGCGCTTGCACCTGGCCGAGATTCGGGTCGAAGACGTCACCGAAGTTGCCCGAGGTGCCCGCGACGTGTTGCCCGCCGATGAAGTGAGTGAGTTCGCGAACCATGCCAGTCCTGTTCTGGTAGCCGACCATGACACCGCTTGGCGCGGTATGCGGTCATCCTATAGTTGGACGTCCATGTAAATGCGGAGTGTGAGCCATCCCACGTTCCCAGCGCGCGGGCGGCAGCCGCAGGAATCGCGCTCTACCTGGCAGTTCGTGAGTCGGACGGCGGCGCTAGCTCGACGGCTTCGGCGTCCTGGTGAGCACAAACGCGCCGAGACCGAGCACCACCGCGCCGACCACCAGCACCGCGACCGCCACCGCAAGGACGCTGTCGGTCCATTCGGTCACCGCCTGGCCGGTCGCCAGCGCGACCGCGAGTCCGCCGCCGATCACCAGCACGGTCGAACGCTGCTCGGCGAACAACGCGAAGCAGACGACGGCCACCAGCAGGCTGAGCACAAATGCCCACCACCAACTGTCGCCATCGACGATCACCGCACCGATCAACGAGATCCCGACCGCGATCGCATAACCCAGCCAGGTCTCCACGAAACCGCCGATCCTGGTGAGCGCGAACCAGATTCCGCCGATCACCAGCATGCCGAGTCCGTACCATCCGTCGTCGACGCCCGCGAGATCGCCGAGCATCGCGGGCAGAATCGCGCTGAAGACACCGCACGCGAGCATCCCGATCACCGACGGCACCGCGAGGTAACCGAGCACGGCTGCCACCAGGCCCGCGATCACCGCCCACGACCCCGCGTCGTCGGTGCCGTTGTCCAGCGCCGTACCCACCGTCCCGGCGATCGCCCCGGCCGCGAGCGCGAGCAACGCCGCCGCGAGCCGCACCCGGGACCCGTGCGGATCCCGCACGAACAGCCTGCCCGGCCCGCCGACCACGGCGATCGCGCCGAGCACCAGCCCGAACGACACCGCGAGCAGCACCGCGACCCGGCCGCCGCGCGCGAGATCGTCCCAGGACGACCCGATCACCAGCGCGATCCCGCAGAACACCAGCCCGGCCCCGATATAGGCCGCGATCTCGGCGAGGATCTTTCCGCGCGGCCGCGACTCGCGCGTCGCCAGCGCCGTCATGACCGCTTCGAACTGCGCCTCGGTCAGCACACCCTGCTCGACCAGCTTCCGCACAGCTGAGCTCTGATGTGTCGCCATGCGCTCATTATCTCCGGCTGACCTCCGCCCGACCCGAGATCACCGATTCACGCATGTTCCATAAGGACGCGCACGACATTCGCGGCTGATCCGTGCTCAGGCCAAGACAAAGCACGCCGCGCACGGAATCCGAGGCGAATCCGTGCGCGGCGCGACTGAAGGTGCGCGGGGGTCAGGACTCGGGGCCGAGTTCCACGACGGTGCCGGGGCGGGCCAGCGACGCGACGGTGATGCGGCCACCCTTGGCCTGGTCGATGATCTGACCCTGCCACGCGACGAAGCAGGAGGCGGCTTCGCTGTTGTAGGCGTTGGTGAGGATAGGGGCCAGCGCCTTGGCAAGTTCGCCCTCGGCCGCGATCAGCTGACCCCGGTAAGGCCCGTAGTAGGGCAGGATCGCTTGCAGGACAATGGCTTCCACGCCCTGAACCTGGGTGATGAACGGGTCGATCGCCGGCTGGTACTGCGCCAGGATCGGGGCGATCTCGGCCAGCACCGGACCCGCGAGCTGCAAGATCGGCTGGTAGACCGAGCCGAGCGCGAACGCCTCCGAAGAGAACGGACCCGCCAGCGGGGCGAGTCCGATCAGCGAGGCGAGGCCGCCCTGCTGCTTCGGCGCGGGCCAGCCGAGCGGGCACGCGGGCTGCGCCGCGAGCGGCGCGGCGGCGAACGGGTTGGCCCCGCCCGCGCCGCCGAGCGGAACGGAACTGTTCGGCGCACCGCCGCCGAGCGGGACCGAACTGTTCGGCGCGCCCGCACCCAACGGGACCGAACCGCCGGGCGCACCGGTATTCGGCGCTGCCGTACCGGGATTGATGGCGACGGCGGCGGAAGCACCACCCGTGCCGAGCGGAACCGAGGCGGCCGGGGCGGGCCCACCGGGCGCGGGGGCAGGCGCGGGAGCCGCCGGAGCCGGTGCGGCAGGCGGCGTTTCGACCGGAGCCGCGGGCGCGGCCGGCCGGGCCGCCGCGGCGGGCTGTTCCTGGGTGATCACCACGCTGGTGACGTCGTCGTCCTGCCGCACCGTCAACGCGGTGACCGCGACCGCGCTGCCGATCACCGTCAGCGCGGCCACCGCGCGGATGGCACTGGCGAGCGCAGGCCGGGTCGTCGTGCGATAACTCATCGGACCGTACTCTTTCTGCTGTCTATTTGACCGGGGCCGCAGGCGAATCGGGCGCGGCGGCGGCTGGTTCGAACAAGCCCTCCAGGTGCCAGACGCCGGTGAAGCCGTTGAACGGCCCGCCGACGATCAGGCTGGTCCACTGGAGAGTGAACTTGCGGGTCTTCGAGTCGAAAGTGCCGGTGGCCGAGGGACCTCGAGCGGCATCTGCGGTGGGCTTGTCGAACCACTGCTTGGCCACCCAGTCCCAGACCTTCTGCACCTGTTCGGCGCCGGCCACCTGGGCGTCCTGCTTCTCCGGCGGCTTCGGCGCGCCCTGGTTGAACTCCTGGTCGTTCCACGAGGCCGCCCAGGACGACACGTCGGCGGTCAGCTTGCCGCCGTCGTTCGTCACCGAGGGCGGCGGCACCCGGCGCTGGGTCTGCGGGTCGGTCGGATTGGTGGAGATGCCGAACTCCACGGCGAAGAACTTGGTCGGCTTGGTGATCGACGCGGACAGCGAATTACCCTGCGCGAAGCCGGGATTCGGTTCGCTCTGGTATCCGCCGATGCGCAGGCCACCGGCCGTGCCCGGTTCGAGCAAGGTGGTCGACCCGTTCTGCGCCGGGGAGTCGCCGTTGGGCATGTAGGGGCCCTTCTCCGGCGTGCCACCCGGCTGCACCATCCGGAACCAGGTGCCGGCCACGCTGTCGCCGGACACCGAACCCGGGGTGAGGCGCAGCAATCCGACCAGCGGCTCCGGCCCGCTCGACGCCGGAGCGTTGTCGCTGCTGGAACAGCCGGACACCCCCAGCGCCAGCGCGGCCAGGACTGTCGCCGCGATCAGCTTTCGTGCGCTCATGCCGGATTCCCTCCTACTAGATTGGCCCGCAACCGGTTCGGCAGGCGCAGGCCCTCGACCGTGGCGGCCAGCACGAAAATGCCCGGTACCAGGTAGAAGAACCCGAGCCCGCGGAACGCGCCGAAGCCGATCGGGCGGGTCGAGTCGTTCAGCGCGACAACGGCATCGAAGTTGCGCACGTTGTCGTTCATCGCGCCGATCAGCGCGGCGAAGCGGGAAGTCATCGGCTGCCAACGGGTTTCGAGCGTGGTGATGCCGGTGAGATCGGCCTCGGGGTGCGCGGTGCGGACGGCCGCGGTGTAGCGGCTGTTGAGTTCGCCGTCTGCCGCGACCAGAGTGACGAAGTAGCCCTGCAACTTCCGGACCTCGTCGTGGGTCAGGATCGGGCGCAGGTCGTTGATCAGCGGTTGCGCCGCGGGAGAGGCCGGGAACAGTCCGCCGAGCAGCGGCACCGCGATCAACCCGAGCGCGGCGAGTCCCGCGACCGAGCGCCAGACCAGAGCCTGCTTGCCCTCTTTCGCGCGTCGATAACCCAGCACTCCCGCACCGACCAGGATCACGCCGGGCAGCGCGAACAACCACGGCAGCGTGCCGAACGGCGGTACCGCGGCGAGCTTTTCGTAATTGCCCCGGTTGTCGTCGATCGCGCCGATCATCCCGGACATGTGGTAGCTGATCTCCGGGTAGTCGCGGACGAACTGGTCCACCCGCTCGAAGCTGCCCGGCTGCTGTCCGTTCCTCTGCAACGTGACCACATTGGTCCGCGCGTCGTCGAGCACCTGAAGATCGTGGCGATATCCGTCGATGCTCGACCGCGTCATGTACGGCTCGAACGCGTCGATCATCGCCTCCCCCTTGACCGCTCGGGGAAACATGCCGGTGCCGATGGGCGCGAGCACCAGCAGCGCGCCGATCGCGATGATCAGCACGAACGGCCACCGTTTCCGCGGACGCGGCGGCGCGGGTTCGGGATTCGAGACGAACTCCGAATAGGTGGGCAGCCCCGACACCGCTGTCACTGCCGTTGCCGACGGACGATCCGGTCCGCGTTGAAGAACACGCCGGCCGCCGCGACCGCGACGACGAGCAGCGTCGGCACCACCCACGCCGGGGTGTGCCTGCCGCGCGGGACCTCGATGGTCTTCGAGGCGAGCACCGGGTCGGCGTGGATCGGCTGCGCCTGGTTCTGCGCCACCGGCACGGCGGCCGGCGCGGCCGCGGGCGCCGGAGCACCAGGGGCGGGCGCGGCCGGAGCCGCGGGCGCCGGGGCGGCCGGCGCGGCTGCGGGTGCGGCGGGCGGCGCGACGATCGGCGCGGCCGCCGGTGCGGCCTGCGGGACGCTGCCGCCACGGTACTGACCGGCCAGATGCCACAGCCCGGTGAAGTTGTTGAACGGACCGCCGACGATCTGACTCGTCCACTCGATGACGAAGTTGCCCGAGCCGTCGATGGTGCCGCGCACGGGACTGGTCTTGCCCGGCAGCCCACCGCCCGGCTTCGGCGCGCCCTGGTTGAACACCTGGTTGTTCCAGGTGACACCGAGGCTGCTCAGATCGCCGGAGAGCTGCCCGCCGTCGGAATAGACCTCGGGCACCGAGGTGCCGCCGCCGGTCTGCGGATCGGTCGGGTTGGTCGCGGTGGCGAAATCGACGCCGTAGAAGCGGACCGGGGTGGTGACCCGGCCCGACTGCGCGTTGCCCGCGCCGTCGAAGGCCGCCGCCGGCTGCGGCTGATAACTGCCGCTGACCAGGCCGCCGTCGCTGCCCGCGGACAGCGTGGTCACCGTCTGGTCGCTGCACGCGGAGTCGCTGTTGGCCAGGTAGGGGCCGCCCGCGTCGCCGGTCGGCAGGATCATCCGGAAGAAGCTGCCGGTCACCGCGCCGCCGGAGCAGACGCCGGGCGCCAGGGCGAACAGACCGTTCAGCGGCGCGGGTTCGGCGTGCGCGAACGGCGCGGCGAGGGTCGACAGGCCGAGGGCGGCTACCGCGGCGGCGAACCGATAAGAGTTCCGTCCCATGGATCTTCCTTTTGGTGGATTTGTGCAGATGGATTTCGGATTTAGGGCATCGCGTCACATCGGAACTCGAGCCGGCACCGGTTGTCGCCATTTGCATTCACGGTGAGCGGAACCTCGATTGCCGACTTTCCCGAATTGACCGGGCGTGTACTACCTGGCGCTGTGATCGGCATCACCGTAGGATTAGTTTGACGTCCTAGTATCGGGCGCCAACTGGATATCGCCGGAGGAAAGCCGTGGCCGACCACACGCTGCACACGCCGACCAACCCCGTTCGTTTCGTGACCTCAGCGGCCCTGTTCGACGGGCACGACGCGGCGATCAACATCATGCGGCGCATCCTGCAGGCGCAGGGTGCGGAGGTGATCCACCTCGGGCACAACCGCGCGGTCAGCGAGGTGGTCGACGCGGTGCTCACCGAGGACGCGCAGGGCGTCGCGGTCAGTTCGTATCAGGGCGGGCATGTCGAATACTTCGAATATCTCGCCGACGCGTTGAAAAAGGCAGGGGCCGAACACGTTCGGATATTCGGCGGTGGCGGCGGGGTGATCGTCGCCGAGGAAATCGCGCGGCTCGCCGAATCCGGGGTGACCATCTTCTCCCCCGAGGACGGCCAGCGACTCGGGTTGCCCGGCATGATCAATCAGCTGATCCGCGCCTGCGATGTCGATCTCGCCACCGAGCCGCCGGTGCTGGAGGCGGTGCTCGCCGGTGAACGCGCCGCGCTGGCGCGCGCCATTACCTGCCTGCAACAGGACGCGCTGTCCGACACCGACCGGCAGGCCTTGGTCCAGGCGGCCGCCGCGCGCACGGTGCCGGTGCTCGGCATCACCGGCACCGGCGGTTCCGGAAAGTCCTCGCTCACCGACGAATTGGTGCGCAGGCTGCGCTCGGACCAGCAGGACAAGCTGCGCGTCGCGATCCTCGCGGTGGACCCGACCCGGCGGCGCGGCGGCGGCGCGCTGCTCGGCGACCGCATTCGGATGAACGCCCTCGACGGCGACCACATCTTCTTCCGCTCGCTGGCCACCCGGGGCGGGCGCGAGCTGCCGGACAATATCGAGCTGATCGTGACCGCCTGCAAGGCAGCGGGTTACGACCTGGTGATCCTGGAGACGCCGGGTATCGGCCAGGGCGACGCCGCGGTCACCGACCATGTCGACGTCTCCATGTATGTGATGACACCGGACTTCGGCGCGGCTTCTCAGCTGGAGAAGATCGACATGCTGGATTTCGCGGATGTGGTGGCGATCAACAAGTTCGAGCGTCGCGGCGCGGCGGACGCGCTGCGCGATGTGTCGCGTCAGCTGATCCGCAATCGGGAGGCGTTCACCGCGTCGCCGGAGGACATGCCGGTATTCGGCACCAGCGCCGCGACTTTCAACGACGACGGGGTCACCGCGCTCTATCAGCATCTGGCCGGGCTGCTTTCCGAGCGCGGCCTGCGATTGGAGCAGGGCGCACTGCCCAGGGTGAACACCCGCACGTCGACCCGGTTCGCGCAGATCATTCCGCCGGCGCGGGTGCGCTATCTGGCCGAGATCGCCGAGACGGTGCGCGAGTATCACGCGACGACGGCCACGCAAATCGTTGCCGCACAACGGGTGCAACGGGTCGAGCAGGTGGCGGCGGAACTGCCCGGCGATTCGGCCGTCGCGGAGCTGGCCGAGAAGGCGCGCGCCGAGCTGACCGCCGAGAACGCGGCGCTGCTCGCCGAATGGCCCGCGCTGGCCGAGTCCTACCGCGGGGACGAGCAGGTGGTGCGGATCCGCGACCGCGAGATCCGCACGCCGTTGCGCCGGGAATCACTGTCCGGCAACTCGATTCCGCGGGTCGCGCTGCCCCGGTACACCGATCACGGTGAGCTGCTGCGTTTCCTGCGCGCGGAGAACCTGCCCGGGCGTTTTCCGTTCACCGCGGGCGTCTTCCCGTTCAAGCGGGACAACGAGGATCCGGCCAGGATGTTCGCCGGCGAGGGCGACCCGTTCCGCACCAACCGGCGGTTCAAGGTGCTCAGCGAGTACGCCGACGCGAAAAGGCTGTCCACCGCGTTCGATTCGGTGACCCTCTACGGCCACGATCCGGCCGAGCGCCCCGATATCTACGGCAAGGTCGGCACCTCGGGTGTCTCCATCGCCTCGCTCGACGACATGAAGGCGCTCTACGACGGTTTCGACCTGACCTCGCCGACCACCTCGGTATCGATGACCATCAACGGCCCGGCTCCGACCATCCTGGCCTATTTCCTCAATACCGCGATCGACCAAGCGCTGGAACGGTTCTCCGCCGCCGAGGGGCGGGCGCCGACCGAGGACGAAACCGCCGACATCCGCGCGAAGACCTTGTCGACGGTGCGCGGCACCGTGCAGGCCGACATCCTCAAGGAGGATCAGGGCCAGAACACCTGCATCTTCTCCACCGAATTCAGCCTGCGCATGATGGCCGACATCCAGGAGTGGTTCGTGCGCAACGGTGTTCGCAATTTCTACTCCGTCTCGATCTCCGGCTATCACATCGCCGAGGCGGGCGCGAACCCGATCAGCCAGCTCGCGTTCACCCTCAGCAACGGATTCACCTATGTGGAGGCGTATCTCGCGCGCGGCATGCGGGTCGACGACTTCGCGCCCAACCTGTCGTTCTTCTTCTCCAACGGCATGGACCCCGAGTATTCGGTGATCGGCCGGGTGGCGCGGCGAATCTGGGCGGTGGCGATGCGAGATCGCTACGGCGCCAACGATCGTTCGCAGAAGCTGAAGTACCACATCCAGACCTCCGGCCGCTCGCTGCACGCACAGGAGATGAGCTTCAACGACATTCGCACCACCTTGCAGGCGCTCATCGCCATCTACGACAACTGCAACAGCCTGCACACCAACGCCTACGACGAGGCGGTGACCACCCCCACCGAGGAATCGGTGCGCCGCGCGCTCGCCATCCAGTTGATCATCAACCGCGAGTGGGGCGTCGCGATGAACGAAAACCCGTTGCAGGGCAGCTTTCTCATCGACGAACTCACCGACCTGGTCGAGGAGGCGGTGCTGGCCGAGTTCGACCGGATCAGCGAACGCGGCGGCGTGCTCGGCGCGATGGAGACCGGCTACCAGCGCGGCAAGATCCAGGACGAGTCCATCCGCTACGAACACCGCAAGCACGACGGCTCGCTGCCCATCGTCGGCGTCAACACCTTCCGCAACCCGCACGGCGAACCGAAGCACGACATCGAACTGGCCCGCGGCACCGAGCCGGAAAAGCAGTCCCAGCTGACCCGGGTCCGCGAATTCCAGCACCGGCACCGCGATCCCGCGCACGCCGCGCTGGCCCGGCTCGAGGCCGTGGCCCGCACCGACGACAACATCTTCGATGTCCTGATGGACGCCGCCCGGGTCTGCACCCTGCAACAGATCACCGACACCTTCTTCACCGTCGGCGGCCAATACCGGCGCAACGTGTAAGGCGAAGCGGCTCAGAAGATCTGCACCTCGGGGACGGTCTGCATCAGCTGCGCCCACTCCGGGTACTTCGCCAGCTTCGCCTCGTGCAGCGCCATGATCTGCTCGCGCAGCGCGGGATCCGGCACGTCCGAAACATCGGGCCCGATCGCGATTTTCGCGACGTGCGGGATGATCCGCGAGTCGCCGTCGAGGCGGACCGGGTCGTGCATGTACCGCTCCAGCACGGCCAGGTCCTCGATGGCTACGCAGTAGGCGTGGGTCAGGCCCGCCGAGCTGTCCCCCAGGTTCTGCCCGACGGTCGAGAACGACACCGACTCGACCGACGCCGTGCGCCGCATCAACGCCAGCACCTCGGCCTTCTGCTCGTCCGTCGTCTCGTCCCGGAAGCCGAAGCGCAGCAGGTGAACAATCAGAGGTGACGGGAGTTACGACGGCGCGCGGCCGGATCGACAAGCGGCAGGCGATCCTCGATGTCGCGTTCGCCGTCTTCGCCCGGCGCGGCTACGACGAGACCTGCGTGCAGGAGATCGCCGACGAGGCCGGCGTCGCGAAACCCACGGTGTACAACCACCTCACCGACAAGCAGACGCTCTTCCGGCACGCCGTGCTCGCCGCGGCCGACGCGGTGGCGGCCGAGACGCTCGCGGTCGCCGACCGGCTACGCGATCCCGGCGACGATCTGCGTTCCGCGTTGACCGAGGCCGCCACCGAGCTGCTCGCGGTGTGCGCGGGCGAGCGCGCCCGCGCCCTGCGCGCATTGACCTACGCCCAGCTCGCCGCCTTCCCCGACCTCACCGACGAGGTGCTCGAGCGCACCTCGCGGCGCATCGCCGAGGCGCTGGCGGATCGGCTCGCGCGACTGGCGCTGTCGGGCAAGTTGCGGATCAGCGATCCGGCGCTGGCCGCCGAACAGCTTCTCGCCCTGCTCACCGGGCCGCTGGAGGCGCGGTCCCGGCTCGGGACCCGCGAGGTCTCGGTGACCGAATACCGGGGCATCGCCGACGCGGCCGTCGACACCTTCCTGTCCGCGTTCGGCGCACGTTGACCGCGCGGCGGCGCGAGTGAATCACCGCCTGCTGCGTCGATTCCGAACGAGCGGCGCGGTTGCCGTGTGACAATCGCCGGGTCAAGGCCATCGGCGCGTTGGGACGGCGGACATGGATCTATCGGGTATTCGGATCATCGACGCACATATTCATCAGTGGGATCCGTTCACCACACCGCGGACGTTCAGCGGGACAGCCAGACTGCGGCGGATGCTGCCGATCCCGATGGATCTGGCGAAACGGGTCGCACCGCGGCGGGATCGCGAATTCTCCGGTGATCCAACGGCTTTCAGCCGTCCGTATCTGCCCGCGGATTATCGCGCGGACGCCGGTGACCAGCCGATCGACACGATCGTGCACATCGAGGTCGCCTGGGCCGGCAAAGAGCCGTTGGCCGAGGCCGACGAGACGGCGTGGGTGGCTCGATTGCCGTTCGGCGGCGACAATCCCGAGCTCGGCGCGATCCTCGGCAATGCGAATCCCGCGGCGCCCGACTTCGCCGCGCTGCTCGACGCGCATCTCGCCGCCGCGCCCCTGCTGCGCGGCATCCGGGCGCACGCGGCGCATCATCCCGATCCGGACGTGCGGCCGTACGCCGAACATCCGGGCGCGCTGACCACGAAGGAGTTCCTGAACGGCTTCGGCGCGCTCGCCGAGCGTGACCTCTCGTTCGAGGCCTGGGTGTACTCGCACGCGCTGCCCGATGTGACGGCGCTGGCCGAGCGATACCCGGAGGTGCCGATCGTGCTCAACCATCTCGCGACTCCCGCAGGAATTTTCGGACCGATCGGCAAGCACACCGGAGCCAATCCGAGCCAGCGCCGCGCGCTGTATCTGCGCTGGCGCGACGATCTGTCCGCGCTCGCCGAGCGGCCGAACGTGGTCGCGAAGGTGAGCGGCCTGATGATGCCGATACTCGGCCATCCCGTGCCTGCGCGCGGTACCACCACGCCGGTCCCGGTGCTGGTGGACCGAATTCACCCGCTCATCGAACACGCGCTCGACGTGTTCGGCGCGGACCGGCTGATCTGGGGCTCGAATTTCCCGGTGGACAAACCGATTACGACCATCGGCAACAGCATCGAGGCGGTCGCCACCGCGGTCACCGGGCACGGCGGCGGGCAGACGGAACTCGCGCACATCTTCCGGGACACCGCCCGGCGGGTCTATCGGATCGACACGTAGCGCCGAAAGATGTTATCCCCCAGGGGTAATGATCTCCGCCGGCAAATACTGGGTGCCGATCAGCGCGCCGAGCCTGCAGGTGTGTTCGATGATCCGATCGCCATCGATATCCATCGCGCCGGTGCGCCAGGCCGTGAGCAGCTCGATGAAGCCGCCGATGCCGACCAGGGTGCTCATCCGGAACTCCAGTTCGTCGGCGTCCGGGCGCAGGTACGGCCGGGAGGTGACGACCAGCAGGTCGGTGGCGTCGGTGAGCATCGTCTTGCGCCGCTGCTCGAGCACGGCGCTGCCCGCGTGATCGGCCAGCAGGATGCGGGCGCGCCCGTTGTCGTCGGATTGCAGCCGCACCGCGCGGGTCACCGCCGCGCGCAGGATCTCCAGCGGCGGCTGGTCGAGGTGCTCGGCGAAGATCGCGGCCAGCTCGGCGAAGACCTCGGTGCATACCGCGTCCCACGCGATGCCGAGCAGTTCGTCGCGATCGGCGAAGTGCTCATAGAAGTAGCGGTCGTTGAGCGCGGTGCGCTGGCAGACGCCGCGCATCGTCACCGCCGCCCACCCGTTCTCGATCCAGATGTCCAGGGCGGCCTCGATCAACCGCGCGCGACGTTCGGCGCGGCGCTCCTCGGTGGTGCGGCCGCCCCAGGTCCGGGCCGGTACGCGCAGGCTCATGGTTGACAAACTACCGCACCGCGCGCCTAATTGGTGGCATGTGCGGCCAATTACGATCGGCCGCGCTCAGCACGGGTCGACTCCGCCGTCTTCGCCGCGGGACACGGCCCATGACGCACGGGCGGTGACGCGAGTGGAAGCTCCGCGCCGGATACGGGAGGTCGCATGACTAGCAACGGGATCGACCACGAGGTGATCATCGTCGGCGCCGGATTCTCCGGGATCGGCGCCGCGATCAAGTTGCGGGAGGCCGGATTCGACGATTTCCTGATCGTCGACGAGGCCGACGGGGTCGGTGGCACCTGGCACTGGAACACCTATCCCGGCATCGCCGTGGACATTCCGTCGTTCAGCTATCAGTTCTCCTTCGAGCAGCGCGCCAGCTGGTCCCGGACCTACGCGCCCGGACGGGAATTGAAGGCCTATGCCGAATCGTGCGTGGACAAATACGAGCTGCGACCGCGAATCCGGTTCAACACCAACATCACCGAGGCCGAGTTCGACGAGGACGGCTGCCGCTGGCGGCTGCACACCGCCGACGGCGGCGAGCTGACCGCGCGCTTCGTCATCAGCGCCACCGGCGTGCTGACCCGGCCCAAGCTGCCCGAGATCCCCGGCGTCGAGGACTTCACCGGCGTCACCATGCACACCTCCCGCTGGGACCACCAGCAGGACCTGCGCGGCAAGCGGGTCGCGATCATCGGCACGGGAGCCTCTGCGGTGCAGGTGATTCCGGAGACCGCGCCCGAGGTCGAGCAACTGGTCGTCTTCCAGCGCACGCCGATCTGGTGCCTGCCCAGGCTGGATCTGCCGCTGCCCAAGCCGGTGCAGTGGGCGCTGCGGATTCCGGGCGCGCGCTCGCTGACCCGGCTGATCAGCCAGACGTATGTGGAGATCACCTTCCCGATCGCCGCGCACTATCACAAGAATCTGCCGACCGCCGCGCTCGGCGAGCGGGCCGGCCACGCGCATCTGCGCAGCCAGGTGCACGATCCGGTGATCCGGGAAAAGCTCACGCCCCGTTACGCTTTGGGCTGCAAGCGCCCCAGCTTCTCCAACGACTACCTGGCCACGTTCAATCGCGACAACGTCGTGCTGGAAACCGACCCGATCGAGCAGATCACCGCCACCGGCGTGCGCACCGCCAGCGGCACCGAATACCCGGTCGACACCCTGGTGCTGGCGACCGGCTTCAAGGTGATGGAAGCCGGCAACATGCCGACCTACGACCTGCGCGGCATCGGCGGCCTCGACCTGGAGAAGTGGTGGGACGAGAACCGGCTGCAAGCCTATGAGGGCGTGAGCGTCCCTGGCTTCCCGAACTTCTTCTCCATCATCGGCCCGTACGGCTACAACGGCTCGTCCTACTTCGCGCTGATCGAGAATCAGACCCGGCACATCCTGCGCTGCCTGCGGCACGCCCGCGCGGGCAAGGCGACCGTGGTCGAGGTGACCCGCGAGGCCAACGACCGCTTCTTCAAGGAGATGCTCGACCGCCGCGGCGGGCAGGTGTTCTGGCAGGACAGCTGCGCGGTGTCCAACAGCTACTACTTCGACAAGCACGGCGACGTGCCGCTGCGGCCGTCGACCACGGTCGAAGCGGCCTGGCGCAGTGGACACTTCGACCTGTCCGACTACCGGTTCGCGACGTCGGCGTAGCGGCCGCGAAGGTGTCGGTGCCCGTAGTTACGATTCGGCGCATGAAAGCAATCGGTACCTTTTCCGTCGTCTCGTTCGTCCCGACCGAGGTGGCGCCCGAGCCGGCCATCAGCACCGCGCTGCCGGTCGGGGTCGCACAGCTCGAGAAGAAGTTCGACGGCGAGATCACCGGTCGGTCGGCGACCCTGTTCACCGCGGCGTTCGACCAGGCCACCGGGAACGGGACCTATGTCGCGATGGAGTCGTTCGAGGGCGCGCTGAACGGCGCCGAGGGCAGTTTCAACTTCGCCCATTCGGCCACCACCTCGGGCACCGATCGCACCGCCGAATTCTTCGTCATCGTCCCTACCAGCGGAACCGGTGACCTGACCGGGATCACCGGCACCGGCGGGCTGAGCGTGGACGAGGACGGCACGCACCACATGTGGTTCGACTACTCACTCGGCTGAGCACCGCCGGGGAAGGACGCCGCCAACTGTTCGGTGAGGGTTTGCCGGGCGGTGGCCAAGGAGGGGCCGTACCAGGTGAGGCTGCGGCCCTCGACCAGGGCAACCTGGGTTCCCGGGAAGACTTCGGGGCCATCGGTTCTGGTGAAAACGTAGGGCTCGTCGGGGAGCACGGCGAGGTCGATGCCGGTGGTCAACTCCGGCTCGGTGAGGCGGGGATAGCGGTCCGGTCGGTCGGCGTGCACGAGATGTAGGCCGAGACGGCCGGCCAGATCGCCGGTGAAGGTGTTGCGGCCCACCACCATCCACGGATTGCGCCAGATGGGGATGACCGCGTTGCGCGGCGGCGTGGACGGTGATGGCGCCCAGACGGATTCGGCCTCGGTGAGCCAAGCCGGGATGTCGACACTCAGGGCGACGGTGAAAAGGCGGGCCAGCGAGGCAAGTGCCTCGTCCACCGTCTCGATCCTGGTGACCCACACCGGAATTCCCGCCGCCCGCAGTCGCTCGACATCGATGCGCCGATTCTCCTCCCTGTTGCACAGCACGAGATCGGGCGCGAGTTCGATGATTCGGCGCACATTCGGGTTCTTGGTGCCGCGCACCCGTTCGACCGCGAGATCGGCCGGATGCGTGCACCACTCGGTCGCGGCGGTCAGTATCTCCGGACAGGTCACGGCGACCGCCTCGGTCAACGAAGGCACCAGCGACACCACCCGGCGCGGCGGCCGCGCGAGCGGGACAGCGACGCCGAGATCGTCGCTGTCCGGGCCGGTTTCCGGCAACGAACCCGTGCCTGCCACGAACACCAGCCTAGGTGGGGCCGGGGCACTGCCCGAAGTGCGGTGCAAGGGCAGCGGCTGGGCAACCCTCGGGCAGTTCCCAGGCTGGTTCGATGCGCGCAGACTAGGTGAGGCATCCGGTGTCGGGAAGTCCCGGTCCCTGTGTCACCGGACCTTGATCCCGCCCCGAAAAGTCCGGAGACAACCGCAAGCCCCGACGCCGGATGCTCACCAAGCTCGATCAGCTGTCGAGCATGCGATACAGCGCGGTCAGTTCGCGCAGTCCCGCGGCGGCGACCGATTCTTCGGCGGAAGTCATCCGCAGCGCCTTACGCAGCAGCATCGAGTCCAGGTCGTCGGGGGCGGGGCGGAATTCGAGCTTCGGCAGGTCCGGCAGTTGAGCGTTGTTGCCGTAGGGATCGTCGGCATCGGTGCTGGCCTGTAGGTCGCGTTCGATGCCGCCGATGAGAGTGTCCAGGTCGAGGCCGCGCAGCGCGAGGATCTCGCGCGGACGTTCGTCGAGGCGTTCGGCCAGCAGGTAACAGACCGCGGCGACGTGCTTACACGGCCAGCCCGGATCCGGGCAGGTGCAGGTGAAATCCAGGTCGGCGGCGGTGGTCGGCAACAGCAGCGGGCCGAGCGCGGTGGGCAGCGCACCGGACGCGATCTCGGCGAGCATGCCCGGCGCGTCGCGGATGGTCTCGATGAGTAACTCGAGTTCCTCCTCACGCAGCGGGCGCACGGTGAACACCGCGGTGAACGGACGCGGTTGGCTGCCTTGCACTTCCGCGGTCACCGAGCCCGGCTCGATCCGGTAACTCACCACCTGACCGGCCCGCGCGTAGGTGCGGCCGCGCGACATCCGCCCGGCGTCGGCCATCCGCTCGACCGCGTCGATGAGCGCCTTGCCCCACCAGGTGCGGCCGAAACCGCCACGGCGACTGCGGGCCTCGACCCCGCCGCGCACCGGGCGGCGCTTGCCGTACTCGTTGTAATCGATGTAGGGACTCATTCGCCGACCGCCTCCGCGCCGAGCGTGAACAGCTCACGCAGATCGTCGGTGCTCAGCTCGGTGATCCAGTTCTCCCCCGCGCCGACCGCCAGATCGGCGAGTTGCCGTTTGCCGTTGATCATTTCGTCGATCCGCTCTTCGATGGTGTCGACGCAGACCAGCTTGCGCACCTGAACGTTGCGCTGCTGACCGATCCGGTAGGCGCGGTCGGTGGCCTGGTTCTCCACCGCCGGGTTCCACCAACGGTCCAGGTGCACAACATGATTGGCGGCGGTGAGATTGAGCCCGGTGCCACCGGCCTTGAGCGACAACAACATCAGCGGCGGTCCGTCCGGTTCCTGGAACCGGGTGACCATGGTGTCGCGGCGCGCCTTGGGCACCCCGCCGTGCAGGAACGGGATCTCCGTGCCGAAGCGCTCCACCAGGTAGGGCGCGATCAGCTCGCCGAACTCACGGAACTGGGTGAACAGCAACGCCTTCTCGCCGTCGGCGAGCACCGCGTCGAGCACGTCCTCCACCAGGGCGAGCTTGCCGGAGCGGTGACTGCCGCGATGCAGCACCCCGGAACCGTCGCCGAGGAAGTGCGCCGGATGGTTGCACACCTGCTTGAGCCTGGTCAGCGCGCTGAGCACGGCGCCCTTGCGGGCCATGCCCTTCGCGTCCTTGATCTTGGCCAGCATGTCGTCGACCACCGCCTGATACAGCGCGGCCTGCTCGACGGTCAGGTTGGCCCGCACCGTCATCTCCAGCTTCTCCGGCAGATCGGTGATCACCGCGGGATCGGTCTTCACCCGGCGCAGCACGAACGGCTGGGTGATCATCCGCAGCCTGCTGATCGCGTTCTCGTCCCGCTCGCGTTCGATGGGCACGGCGAAGCGGGCGCGGAAGGTCTGCGGGCTGCCGAGCACCTTCGGCACCGCGAAATCCATGATCGAGCGCAGCTCTTCCAGGCGGTTCTCCACCGGAGTTCCGGTGAGCGCCAAGCGATGTCGCGCGGGCATGCTGCGGGCCGCACGGGACTGCCTGGTCCCGGCGTTCTTGATGTGCTGGGCCTCGTCCAGCACGATCCGGTCCCACGACTGGCGCTTCAGCTCGTCGAGGTCTCGCGCTAGCAGGGAGTACGTAGTGATCACCAGGTCAGCGTCGGCTACTGCCGCATCGAGTTCGCTGCCGGCCAGCCGGCCGACGCCGTGGTGCACCCACACCCGCAGGTCCGGCGCGAAACGCTCGGTCTCGCGTTGCCAGTTGCCGACCACCGACATCGGGCACACCAGCAGGGTGGGGCCCGGCATACCGTCCGGCCGAACGCTTTCCGTGGCGTCCTGCCGAACGACGCTGCCGTCCGCTCCCCCTGCGGTCTTGCGCTGCCGCGCTTCGTCGAGCGAAATCACCACCGCGCCTTCGACACTCGCGGCTACCGGCCTGCGGGCACGACTCGTCTTACCCTGCTTCGCCGACGAGCCCGCGACCGCACTCGCCGCCGCCTCCCGCTCGTGCACCAGCAGCGCGAGCACCTGAACGGTCTTGCCGAGCCCCATGTCGTCGGCCAGGATCGCGCCGAATCCCATGCGGCTCATGGTCGCCAGCCAGGCGAGGCCGCGTTCCTGATACGGGCGCAGCTGGGCCTTCAACCCGATCGGCGGGGTGATCGGCTCGAGTTCGCGAGTGCGATCCAGGATGTCGGCGGCCCAGCCGGTGGCGGTGACCTCGGTGACCGGGACCTGTTCGACGCGACCGCCGGCGAGTTCGCCGATCAGGTCGGCGAAGGTGATCTCCGAGGTGTCGGTGTGCGCGGCGACGTAGCGAGCGGCGGCGGCCAGCACCTTGTGGTCGGCCTGCACCCAGTCACCGCGCAGCTGAACCAGATCGGATTTGCTGCTGACCAGCCGTTCCATCTCGGCCTTGGTGAGAATGGTGTCGCCGAGCGCGAGTTCCCAGCGGTAGGAGACGAGTCCCGGCATGCCGACGGTGCTTTCGGCGGCGGGCACCGCGCTTTCCACCCGCAGCCGCATGGTCGGCGCGCTGACGTTCCACGCGCGCGGCAGCAGTAACCGCACGCCGGCGGCTTGCAGCGCGTGCGCGCCGTGCTCGACCAGGTCGACCACGACCTCGGTCGGCAGCAGCAGGTCCATCGAGCGTGGGTCGCTCGGCAGGTCGCGCAGCCGCGGATACGCCCGCTGGGCCTCGCCGAGCTTCTCCACCGCGATCCGCAGCAGGTTCGGATCAGCGTGCAGCAGAACGGGATTCGGCGCTTCGCCGTCCACCCGCAGGCACACCTCCAGCCGCCACAGCGCCACCGTTTCGTCCGCGGTGCCGAGCTCGCCGTCCGGTTCCAGCAGGCGCAGCACCAGTTCCGGCTCGTCGCCGGTCAGGGTGGCGCGCCAATGCTCCAGCGTTTCGGCCACCCGGTAGCTGCCCGCGTCCAGGGGGATATCCCGGACGAGCGCGTCCACCAGCGGATGCTCCGCGTCCAGCGGGTCGATCAGCGTCCGCGCGATCGGGTCGGTGAGTTCGGTGACCAGGTCGTCGAGCAGCGTGTTCGGGCGACCGGCCACCCGCAGCGCGGCGGGCATGGCCACGGCCAACTCGGCCAGCCAGGCGCGCTGCCGCTCGCCGCCGACCAGCCGCCAGCGCACCCACCACTGACCGTCCTCCCGGCGCAGCTCCGGCACGATCCGGCCGGCCCGCACCCAGCGCTCCACACCGTGCGCGACATGCGCGAGAAAGCGCAGGTCACCCGCCACCGCGTCGGCCGGAAGTCGCAGCCGCAGCGCCTCGGCGGCGGCCGCCGGGGCCATCGCGTGCGCGCGCACCTGCTCGGTCTCGGTGCCGCCCGGACCGGAGACCAGCACGTCGGCCCGGTGCCGGAATTTGGACGCGCTCAATACGCCGCCCAACGGGTCGGGCAGCGTGGTGAGGGGCGAATCGTGCCAGAGCAGCAACCCGGATCCCGGCGACCACAGACCGTGCAGCATCAACCCATCCAAGCAGGTGGGTCCGACACCGATCCACGCGCCGCGAGCGCACTTTCCTGGATTTCTGGGCGCGGGCGGAACATACTTGAATATCCGCTGGTCAACGGAGGCAATCATGACGATTCTGCTCCAAGTTCTCGAGCAGAGCTTCACGCCGACGACGCCATGGGAACGGCGCAAATTCACCTTCATCAACGCCGAGAAGATCGTCGGCATGCGGCTCGACGGTCAGTCCGGCGTGTGGCTGGACCTGTCCCGCCCCGGTGAATCACAGCGCCTGGCCAGAACCCTCGACTCGCACGACGCCATCGCGTTCCTGCTCGCCACCTTCGCCAAACTCGCCGAGTGCGAGGAGCGCGGCGGCTCGTGGCTGATCGGGCACGACGGCGCCAATTCCGCGTCGATTTCGGCCACCCGGTTCCCGCCGCGGGCAAGCGAGGTCGCCGACGACGACCTGCTCGCCCGCGCCTGGTTGTGAGGGTTGTGTCGCTCCAGTTCTGACAACCGCTCGTGCTTCAGGTATTACGAATGTCGGTACCCGCGTGTACCTCTGACGCCATGGACATTCGGCGTTGGCTCGTCGGCGCACTCGTGGCGCTGTGCGCTGCCGGGTGCGCGCAGCTCGGCGTCGGGGCGGTCGCGCCCGCGCCGGGCAGTCCGACCAGGGCCGAGTTGGAGCAGTTGCTGGCCGGCGTGCGGGTGGTGCCGGATCGGCCGCATCCCGGCGGTTACGAGCGCGGGTGCAAGGCGGGACAGGGGTGTGTGTTCGGGCCGGCGTGGACCGACGACAACGATGGTCCCGGTGGGCACGATGGCTGCGATACCCGGAACAACGTGCTGGCCAAGCAGCTTGTCGGGGTGAGTTTCCGGCCGGGGACGCGGGATTGTGTGGTCGTCGGGGGCACGGTGAACGATCCGTATACCGGCAAGCAGATCCCGTTCAAGAAGGCCGACGCCAACGACGTGCAGATCGACCACGTCTTCCCGCTGGCCGCCGCCTGGGATCTGGGCGCGGCGGGCTGGCCACCCGAGCGACGCATCCGCTTCGCCAACGACCTCGATTTCAACCTGCTCGCCACCGATGGGCGCACGAACGAGGCCAAAGGTGACAAGACCCCTGCCCAGTGGCTGCCACCCGCACGCGCGAACCACTGCTTCTATGCGGGCAAGTACCTGACCGTGGCGGTGCAATACGAGCTGGCGCTGACCGAAGCGGACAGTAGGGCGTTGCAGAGTGTGGCGCGTGGGTGTCCTTGAACGTCAAGGGCCCGAGACTGCCTCGCGCGCCGCATCGAACCAAGTACCCAACGGTCCTCGGCTGCCAGAGCGCGGCAGATCGCTTCGACCACTGCGAACTACAGGTCCGCTGCCAGGGCCTGCCAACGTCTACCCGCGACGAATCGCGGCCCCGCAGGATTTCATCGACCGTGCGGTGATCAGCTTCCGGTCGCGACCGGACGCTTCGGGTCGTTCGACCATTGCGACCAGGAGCCCGGATAAAGCGCTGCGTCGATGCCGACGACGGCCAGGGCCGCGACCTGGTGGGCCGCCGTGACGCCGGACCCGCAGTAGACCGCGACCGGTTCCGCGGTGAATCCGGCGAACCGGTCCCGCAATTCGGCCGGGGCGCGGAAACGTCCGCTGGCGTCCAGGTTTTCGGCGGTGGGGGCGCTGATCGCGCCGGGGATGTGCCCGGCGCGCGGATCGATCGGCTCGATCTCGCCGCGGTAGCGCTCGCCCGCGCGGGCATCGAGCAGCACGCCGCGCCAGCGGGCGGCCGCGTCGGCATCGATGACCTTCAGGTGGCCCGGGCTCAGTTCGACGTCGCCAGGTTCCGGGTCGGGCTCGGTGCCGGTGGCGAGCTCGTCGCCGGAGTTCGTCCAGCCGGGCAGTCCGCCGTCCAGGATGCGCACGTCGGCGATGCCTGCCCAGCGCAGCAGCCACCAGGCGCGGGCCGCCGCCATGCCGCCGGTCGCGTCGTAGACGACCACCGGGTCGCCGTTGCGGATGCCCCAGCTGCGCGCGCACTTCTGCAACTGCGCGATGTCCGGCAGCGGATGCCTGCCGCGGGCCGGCGAGGGTGGCGCGGCCAGCTCGGTCTCCATGTCGACGAACACCGCGCCAGGGATGTGGCCGTCCAGATAGTGTTGCGGGCCGTCCGGGTCACCCAGCGCCCATCGGACGTCCAGCAGGCGAACCCGCTTGTCCGACAACGCCTCCCGAAGCTCCACCGGCGAGATCAGTACCGCGCTCAACCCAGGCTCCTAGTCCAGTAATCGCACCTTCGCGCACCGAATACCCACCACCCTACGCACCTGAGCTGGGCAATGTGGCTGCACCCCAGCGCTACTCGCCGGTAAGAACGGCCGGGGCGGGCGAACGGACCACCGGATCACCGGGTGCCGGGCCGCGGCGAACACCCTGGTCGCGACCGTTCGGCAATTCGGTCCAGTTTCGGCCGACTGGCCCGTGACGGACCAGTCCAGTTGCGGGCAGGATCGCCACAATGTCGAACGTTTCACCGGCCACCGCGGCGCCCGCCGAGCCGGACTCCCCCGTCGCCCCCGAGGCCGGGCCCGCCCAGGCGGTCAGCGCCGGCATCGTCACCGCGCTGGTGGGTTTCACCAGTTCGTTCGCCGTGGTGCTGAGCGGACTGAACGCGGTCGGCGCGAACGCGGCCCAGGCCGCCTCCGGGTTGCTCGCGCTGTGCGTGACGCAGGCGATCGGCATGCTGGTGCTCAGCTACCGGTATCGGATGCCGATCACGCTGGCCTGGTCCACGCCCGGCGCCGCGCTGCTGGCGAGCACCGGCGCGGTGGCGGGCGGCTGGCCCGCCGCGGTCGGCGCGTTCGCGATCGCCGGGGTGTTGATCGTGATCACCGGCGTGTGGCAGCGGCTGGGCCGGCTGGTGGCCGCGATCCCGGTGGAGATCGCGCAGGCCATGCTGGCCGGGGTGCTGCTGCCGCTGTGCCTGGCGCCGGTGAAGGCGGTGCAGTCCAGCCCGGCGGTGGTGATTCCGGTGATCCTGGTGTGGCTGGTGCTGCAACGGGTGGCCAAACGCTGGGCGGTGATCGCGGCGTTCGGCACGGCCGCCGTCGGTTCGGGCATCAGTATCGCCTTGCAGCACAAGCACCTCGACTTCGCCGCGATGGTGCCGTCGGTGGAATTGACGCTGCCGCACTGGAATTGGCAGGCGATGATCGGTGTCGCGATACCGCTCTACATCGTCACCATGGCGTCGCAGAACATCCCGGGCACCGCGGTCATGAAATCCTTTGGATACCAGGTCCCTTGGCGGGCCGCGATGACCGTCACCGGTCTCGGCACGATCATCGGCGCGCCCGCGGGCGGGCACGCGATCAACCTGGCCGCGATCAGCGCCGCCCTCTCGGCGGCGCCGTCGGCGCACCCCGACCCGAAGAAGCGCTGGATCGCCACCTTCACCTCCGGCACCATCTACTTCGTCGTCGCCCTCGGCTCGGCAGCCCTGGTCACCTTCATCGCCGTCGCCCCCAGAGGCGTCTTGGAAACCGTTGCGGGCCTTGCCCTTCTCGCCACCCTCGCCGCCGCGTTGACCGGCGCGCTCAGCTCCGAGAAGCACCGCGAAGCGGGCATCATCACCTTCCTGATCGCCGCCTCCGGCGTAGGTTTCCTCGGCATCGGCGCCGCCTTCTGGGCACTCATCGCCGGCCTGGTGGTGCGCAAGGTACTCGCCCTGCGCGCCTGACCGGCGCCGGTCAGGCGGGCGCTGGAGCGGATGGGATCGGAGTGGTGTTCTCCCGGTGGGCTTTTGGTCCGGTGCCGGCCGGGTGCTCGACTGTCGTCGGAGCGGAACCGCTTCGGGCCAGTACACCCAGCTTGGTGTGGTTGAAGAGCAGGTTGAGCGTGAAAGCCGTTACCGCGCCGAGGGTTATGCCGCTGGTGAGCAGGATCTGGGCGGAGGACGGGAAATGGACGAACATGTCCTTCGCCATGACCGGCAGTAAGCCCACGCCGAGCGCGGTGGCGACGATAGTGGCGTTGACTCGGTCGGCAAGGTCGGCCTTGCGCAGGGTGTCGACGCCGACGATGGCGATCGTGGCGAACAGCACCAGCCCGACGCCGCCCACCACCGGCTGTGGCACCGCCGCGACGATCGCGCCGAAGCGGGGCAACAGCCCGAGCAAGACCAGGATCGCGCCGCTGGTGGCGGTGACGTAGCGGCTGAAGACCCGGGTGGCGGCGACGGCGCCGACGTTCTGGTTGAAGATCGTGTCGACGAACGCGGTGAACACGCCGCCGAGCACGCCGGAGAGTCCGTCACCGACCAGGCCGCGCGC
Organism: Nocardia sp. NPDC051756; assembly: GCF_040681495.1. Taxonomy (NCBI): domain Bacteria; kingdom Bacillati; phylum Actinomycetota; class Actinomycetes; order Mycobacteriales; family Nocardiaceae; genus Nocardia; species Nocardia sp. NPDC051756. Next base: position 61,904 of record NZ_JBFAYV010000019.1, read on the forward strand.
CAAATCGCCCTTGCTGATCGGCTTTCCGGTGATCTCGCTGATCGCCAGCATGCTCGCCGTCGACTCGGCGAACACCACCGCCATCACCACGCTCATCGCGACCACCCCGGTGATCGGGAACTCCGGCGCGCCGAAATGGAACGGCTTCGGCAGGCCGACCCAGGCGGCCCCGCCGATGCCGCCGGTGTCGATCAAGCCCATCGGGGCGGCGATGAGGATGCCCACCACCAGCCCGATCAGCACGCCGAGCTGGGCGACCATGCCGCGGCCGAGACACATGAACCCGACCGCGATCACGAAGACCACCGCCGCGAGGCCGATATGCGAGGGCGCGGCGAAGTCGGGCGCGGCCGGGTTGTTGCCGATGATCAGCCCGCCCGCCACGCCGATCAGCGAAACGCCGACCACGGTGAGCACGGTCCCGGTGACCAGCGGCGGAAAAAACCGGACCAGGCGCGCGAACGGATACGCCAGCGCGACGCCGACGACACCACCGATCATCATCGACCCATAAACCGCAGGCAGCCCGTACTCCTTGGCGATCAGGATCATCGGATCGAGCCCGATGAACGTGGCCCCGCAGATGATCGGCAACCGCGCACCCGCGAGCTTCGCCACACCGAGGCTCTGCACCAGCGTGATCACCCCCGCGATCAGCAGATCCGCGCTGATCAGCAACCCGATGGTGGCCCGATCGAGCCCCGCGGCCGCGCCGAACACCAACGGCACCGTGATGCACCCGGTGTACATGATCAGCACGTGCTGAATGCCGAAGGTGAGCTGCCGCCCGAACGGCAACCTGGTATCGACGAGATGCGCTGCCTCTGTCATACCTAAAGAACTAGTCGGTCTTCTTTACATCGAGCGCCCCCAATGTTTCCCCCGCGTGACATCACACCTATATCTGCGTCAGATGCGGCTGAGTAGGGTCAGCGGGTCTTCCAGGAGGCTGGCGGTGGTGGAGAGGAAGCGGGAGGCGAGTTCGCCGTCGATCATGCGGTGGTCGAAGCTGATGCCGAGGGTGGTGACCCAGCGGATGGCGAGTTCGTCTCGGAATACCCAGGGGCGTTTGCGAATTGCGCCTAGGCACAGGATCGCGGCTTCGCCGGGGTTCACCAGGGGCACGCCGGAGTCGACGCCGAAGACGCCGACGTTGGTGATGGTGAAGGTGCCGCCGCGCAGGTCGGTGGGGCCGGCGCCGCCCGATCGCGCGGTTTCGGCCAGCCGGCCGAGCTCGCGGGTCAGGTCGCGCAGGCTCAGCGACTGCGCCTCCTTGAGGTTCGGCACCAGCAGGCCGCGGTCGGTGGCCACGGCGAAGCCGAGGTTCACGTAGTGCTTGGTGACGATCTCCTGATTCGCCTCGTCCCAGTAGGTGTTGATCTCCGGGAATTCGGCCAGCGCGGCCAGCGCCGACTTCGCCACCAGGGCCAGCGGGGTAAGGGTCAGTCCGGCAAAGGATTTGGTGCTGCGCAGGTGGTCGAGCAGTTCCATCGACGCGGTGCAGTCGATGGTGACGAAGGTGCTCGCCTGCGGGATGGTGCGGGCGCTGGTGAGCATGGCCGCCGCGGTGCGCTTGCGGACGCCGCTGATCGGAGTGCGGACCTCGCGGGACGCCGGTCGGATCACGCCGGCGTCGGGGTCGGTGACGGCCGGTGCGGTCGCCGCGTGAGCGGCCTGCGACTGGCTCGCCAACGTGCGGGGTTGCGTGACCGGGACCGCGCCGCGTACGTCTTCGACGGTGACCGCGCCGTCCGGGCCGGAGCCGGCGACGAACCACAGATCGATGCCCAACTCGCGGGCCAGTCGGCGGGCAGCGGGAGTGGCGGCGGCCGCCCTGGTTGTGGTGAGCGGCGATCGAAGGTTTCGCGAGAAGTGTTCTACAGCTTCATATTCCGGGTTCGATGGAGTGACAGGCGCATCGTCGGGCGCATCCGATTGCACAACAGACGATTCAGCTCGAGCGGCAAGCGACTCGGGTTGTGCGGCAGTTGACCCGGGCTGAGTGGCAGGTGACTCACCCTGCTCCGCAACATCGGATCGGTGCGCGGTGAGATCGTCAGCCGGCTCGGGACGTCGCCTCGAATCGGCTTCCGGGACAACGGATGCCGCAGGCCGACGCCGCCGCGACACCGCCTCGCCCTCCGGCCCGTATCCCACCAAAACCGCGGTCCGCCCGGAGCCCGGCGCGTCACTCGCCACATCGGAACCGTTCTTCGCACTGCTTTGCCCGGCCGGCGCCTCATCACTCTGCACCCGGATCAACGGCGCCCCCACCAGCACCGTCTCTCCCGGCTGCGCGAGCAACTCGACCACCCGCCCGGCGAACGGCGAAGGCAGCGCTACCACCGCCTTCGCCGTCTCGACCTCGGCGATCGTCTGATTCAGTTGCACTTCGTCGCCGACGCCGACCGACCAGGACACCAGTTCGGCGTCGGCCAGGCCTTCACCCAGGTCGGGCAGCCGGAACTCCAGGACATTGCCCGGCTGGTGGGCACGATCTTCCACGTGGGCACCTCTCCCTACGACGGACCGGTGGTCAGGCGGCAAGCGTTCGGTCGACCGCGGCCAGGATGCGGTCGGGGTCGGGCAGATGGAACTTCTCGAGCTTGGCCGGCGGATAGGGGATGTCGAACCCGCCGACCCGCAGCACCGGCGCCTCCAGGTGGTAGAAGCAGCGTTCGGTGATCCGCGCCGCGATTTCCGCACCGAGACCGGCGAATACGGGCGCCTCATGGGTGACGATCAACCGGCCGGTCTTGGCGACCGACTCCTCGATCGTGTCGAAATCGATCGGCGACAGACTGCGCAGATCGATCACCTCGAGCGAATGCCCTTCCTCCGTAGCGATTTTCGCCGCGGACAGGGCGGTGGCCACGGTGCCGCCGTAGGCGACGACGGTGGCATCGGTGCCGACGGTGCACACCCTGGCGCGATCGAGCGGCAGTCCACCCTCACGATCGAGCGCGAGGAAGTCGACGTCGGCCTTGTCCCAGTAGCGGCGCTTCGGTTCGAAGAAGATCACCGGGTCGTCCAGCGCAATCGCCTGGCGGATCATCAGATACGCGTCGGCGGGATTGCTCGGCGTCATCACCCGCAACCCGGCGGTGTGCGCGAAATAGGCTTCCGGCGATTCCGAATGATGCTCCACCGAGCCGATGCCGCCGCCGAACGGAATGCGGATCGTGATGGGCGCGTTGACTTTTCCCTGCGTCCGATAGTGGATCTTGGCCACGTGCGAGACGATCTGATCGAAGGCGGGATAGACGAACCCGTCGAACTGGATCTCACACACCGGCCGATATCCGCGCAGTGCCATGCCGAAAGCCGTTCCGATGATGCCGGATTCGGCCAGCGGGGTGTCCACCACCCGGTTGTTGCCGAAGTCCTTCTGCAACGCGTCGGTCACCCGGAAGACGCCGCCGAGGCGGCCGATGTCCTCACCCATGAGAATGACTTTGGGATCGTCCTCCAGTGCGCGGCGTAGTCCGGTGTTCAGTGCGCCGGCGAAAGTGGTGATCATGAAGGAACTCCTTCCGGTCGCGCGGCCGCCTCGCCGGGATCGCCAGCCAGGTATTCCGCGTACTCCCGTCGCTCTTCGGTGATGAGCGTGTGCGGGGTGGTGTAGACGTGCTCGAACAGATCCATCGGTTCTGGGTTCGGCATCTCGATGGTCGAGGTGCGCACCTGCCGGGCCACCTCGTCGGCGTGTTCGGCGACCTGACGCTCGAACTGGTAGTCGAACAGCGATTCGCGTTCCAGCAGCCTGCGCAGCCGGTCGATCGGGTCGCGGCGGGCCCACTCCTCGGTCTCCGCGGACGCGCGATAGCGGGTGGGGTCGTCGGCAGTGGTGTGCGGGCCCATCCGGTAGGTGAGCGCCTCGATGAACGACGGCCCGCCGCCCGAGCGGGCGCGCGCCACGGCCTGCCGGGTCACGGCGAGCACCGCGAGCGCGTCGTTGCCGTCGACCTGCACCCCGGGGATGCCATAGCCGTAGGCCCGGCGCACGATCGGGGTCTGGCTCTGCACCCGGACCGGTTCGCTGATCGCCCAGTGGTTGTTCTGGCACAGGAACACCACCGGCGCGCTCCAGCTCGCCGCGAAGCCGAGCGCCTCGGCGATGTCGCCCTGACTGCTCGCGCCGTCGCCGAAGTAGGCGATGGTCGCGATCTCGGCGCCGTCCAGGTGCGCGGCGTAGGCGTAGCCGGTCGCGTGCAGGCCCTGCGAGCCGACGATGATGTTCGGATTGGTCATGTTGACCGCGTTCGGGTCCCAGCAGGAGTGCGCGACGCCGCGCCAGAGCCGGGTGATCTCGGTGGGATGCACGCCGCGGCAGTAGGCGACGGCGGCCTCGCGATAGCTACAGAACACGTAGTCGTCGGGGTGCAGGGCGTGCGCGGACCCGACCTGGGTGGCCTCCTGGCCGAGCAGCGGGGCCCACAGACCGAGCTGGCCCTGCCGTTGCAGCGCGGTTGCCTCGGTATCGATCCGCCGGGTGACGACCATGTCTTCGTAGAGCGCGCGTAGCTCTTCCGGCCCGACGTCGGCGACCAGGGCGGCGTGTTCTCGATCGAGGACACGACGACCGTCGGGCTGGACCAATTGCACCGGATACTCGACCTTGTCTGGCATCGGTGGCCGCCTCCTCACCATTCAGGTGTGCTCTACCTCACAGCATCCACGATAATGCGATGTGCGCAAGTGATCGACACGCGAATGCGCAGAATGCTCAATTCTTACCCCTTTGGCAATGTCATACTGCGTTGCATGACCAGAGAAAACGTCGATGTGACCTTGGACGCCACCGACGCCAGGCTCTTGCTGGAACTGGTCGCCAATCCGCGAGCCACCGGCGTCGAGCTGGCCGCCCGGCTCGGGCTGTCCCGCAACACCGTGCAGGCGCGGCTGTCGCGCTGGGAAGCCGGCGGCGTGCTCGGCAGTTTCGAGCGCCGCGTACAGCCGCGCGCGCTCGGCTATCCGCTGGCGGCGTTCGTCGCGGTGGTGGTCGATCAGCACCAATTGGATTCTGTCGTAGACGAACTCGCGGAAGTGCCCGAGGTGACAGAGGTGTGCGGCATGACCGGGCTCACCGATCTGACGGTGCGCGTGGTCGCCAGGGACGCCGACGATCTGTATCGAATTGCCGGGCAGATCTTGAAGATTCCCGGCGTGGAGCGGACCAACATGGCGCTGGTGATGCGCGAATTGGTCGGCCCGCGTACCGCTCCGCTGCTGAATCGACTATCCCGCGGTAGCTGAAGCTAGGGTGCGGAGATGGAGATTTCGGGCAAGGTTGCGATCGTCACGGGGGCCGGTGCGGGGATCGGGGCGGCGCTCGCCCGCAAGCTGGTCGGCGATGGTGCGCGGGTGGTGCTCGCCGACCTCGATGCCGACGGAGTGGCCCAGGTCGCCGAATCCCTCGGTGCCGCAGCGGTTGCCGTCGGCGGCGACATCGCGGACGAGCAGGTGATTCGCGGACTGATCGAGCGCGCGGAAGCCGAATTCGGTCCGGTGGACCTGTATTTCGCGAACGCGGGCATCGGCGGCGGTGCCGGGCTCGACAGCACCGATGCGCAGTGGGCGGCGGCGCTGGAGGTCAACGTGCTTGCCCATGTCCGCGCCGCCCGGCTGCTGGTTCCCGGCTGGTTGGCGCGCGGAACCGGCTACTTCGTGACCACCGCGTCGGCCGCGGGGCTACTCACCCAGCTCGGATCCGCGCCCTATGCGGTCTCCAAGCATGCGGCTGTCGGATTCGCCGAGTGGCTGTCGGTCACCTACGGCGACAAGGGCATTCGCGTGAGCTGTATCTGCCCGATGGGTGTCGACACCCAACTCCTCAACGGCGGCCTGGTTCCGGCCGAGCACGCCGCCGAAGCCGAACTCGCCGTGAAAGCCGTCAAAACCGCCGGTGCGGTCCTTTCGCCCGACCAGGTGGCCGAGGTCATCACCGCCGGCGTCGAGGCCGAGCACTTCCTGATCCTCCCGCACCCGGAGGTCCTGAAGATGTACCGCTACAAGGGCACCGATTACGACCGCTGGCTCGACGGCATGCGCCGCTTCCAGGCCGCGCTCCGAAGCTGAACCCGCCGCACACCTTCTGTTTTCCCGCACACGAAATCGCATGCAATTCGATATGCGGGAAATCAGGAGGTGTGCGGCCTACTGGTGTTATGCACAGGCGCGAGTTATCCACAGTTGGCGCCGGCAGGTGAGTTCGGAGGCGCGGGGCGAGCGAGGATCTTCACATGGAGGAGATGCAACGCCGTCGGAGCGTGTTGGCACAGGGCTATACCGACCACGATATTCGCCAGCTCTATCGCAGACAGGGCTGGCGTCGCCTCGGCCACGGCTGCTATGTCGAAGAGGCCGATTTCAACGGCCGGGACAGCATCGGACGGCACCGGCTGCTGCTCGAATCGACGTTGTCCGCGATGACACCGGAAACGGTCGTGAGTCATCAATCCGCTGCCGTTTTATACGAGTTGCCATTGTGGGCAACGGCATTGGATTGCGTACACGTGACGCGCGATCGACGGTACGGGGGACGGGTGCGCAGTTCGTTGCGGGTGCACTGCGCACCGATAGCCGACGGAGTGGTGGAGGTCGACGGGTGGTGGGTCACATCACCAGCACGGACCATCGTCGACCTGGCCCGTATGCTGCCGTTCGAGCAAGCCGTCGTAGCAGGTGATGCCGCAATCCGGAAGCTCGGCGTCACGATGGAAGAACTGGCGGTCGAGCTCGAACTTGCCCACCGGCGCAACGGAATATCACAAGCGCGGCGCACCGTCTGCTTTCTCGACAACCGCAGCGAGAGCGTTGGTGAATCACGGAGCCGAGTGATGTTCCATCGCCATGGCTTACGCGTACCGTACCAGCAAGGAGATGTCTGGTCGTCAGCCGGAGAATTTCTCGGACGCGTTGATTTCTACGACCAAAAGGCAGGCGTGGTCGGCGAATTCGACGGCCGGATCAAGTACGGCCGATTGCTGAAGCCCGGGCAAGAAGCCGGTGACGCGGTCTTCGCCGAGAAACTTCGCGAAGATGCGATTCGCGATGCAGGCCTGCGGGTAGTCCGCTGGACCTGGCCGGACCTCGACGGCGACTCAGCGATTCGCCGCTGGCAACACGCGATCGACCACCCCCGCCCCACCCCGCACACCACCATCACCCCCGCTCCCGTCCCCACCCCCACCCGCCCGGAATTGCGGTCACTGCCAAGCCAGCCGCATAACCCTTGATTTACCGCATACCGAATCGCATGCGATTCGGTATGCGGGAAATCAGGAGGTATGCGGCTCGCGGTTAGCGGTCCTGGGTGACCTCGGGGGCGGTGGGTGGGTGGTCGAGGAGGGTGTCGGGGTTGGCGCGGAGGAACTTGTCGAAGAGGGCGGCTGTGTAGGTGCGGACGAGGGTGGTGGCGCGGGCGGCGGGGATGGGGCCGATGTATTGCTTGGTGGCTGGGCGGGCGGGGTCGGGGACCAGGATGGGGAAGTCGGTGAAGTCGTAGTGGGCCGAGCCCTGGATGGTCAGTTCGCGCTTCCAGCCGGTGCCGTGCTGCCAGAACGCGTTCAACGACGGTTCGGCGTCGCGGACCTCGGCGATCTGCTGGCTCTTCAGCACGAGGACGGGGCGGTCGACGCCTTCGGTGGCGGCGCGGCCGAAGTCCTCGTCGATGCCGATCTGACCGTCGAGGTCGATCGCGGCGTCGATGCGGCGGTCCTCGTGCATGGACTCGACCGCGGTGAATCCGCCGAGGGAATGGCCGATCATGCCGATGCGGTCCAGGTCGAGGGCTCGGTCCAGACCGGAGGGCAGGCTGCGCTGTTCCGCGTCCGGATTTCCGCCCTGCGCGAGCACGGCGAGCGAGTTCAGGACGAGTGTGATGTCGAGCAATCTGGCATCCGCGAATCGGTGCCGAGTTTCCTTGTCGAAGGCGGGCATCGGCGCCGCTCGGACCAGCCGGCCGCCTGGAAACTCCACCACCGGCGCTTCATAGGTGTGGTCGATGGTCACCACCACATATCCGCGGCTGGCGAGATCCTCGGCCAGGCCGGTGCTGATCACCCGCGAGACTCCCGCGCCCGGCGTGAAGAGAAGTACCGGATACGCCGACCCCGCGAGCGCGGGTGCGCCGCTGTGGGAATTGGTGAGCAGACCGGGCAACTCGACGCCGAAACGCTGCTCCAGCGCGGGAATCAGCTCGGTGGACGCGTAGTGCGACAGCGGGTACTTGTCGATCTCGGTGGCCGGGTAGAACACCGACACCATCAACTCACGCGACCGCTCGGGCTCGAACGGATCCGGCCGCGCGCCATCGACGAGATGCAGAACCGTTGTGCCGACCGGAGATTGGCCGCCAGGGCGCGGCAACACCGGCACGCCCAACGGCGAAGCACCAGCGATACCAGCACTTCCCACTACCGCGACAACCGACAACAACACAGCGAACAACCGACTGATCAACATTCCCCCACCACGTGAAGCAAGCTTTCTCGGCGGCCACTCCCAGGCCGCCGTATCGAAGCTAGCAGCAAACCCGTTGCCGCACCGGCTCAGTCGGTGACGAGGGTGGTGGCGGCGGAGCGGATCACAGCCGGGATCTCTACGGGCTTACGGGTTTCCGCGTCTACATAGACGTGCACGAACACGCCGGTGGCGGCCAGCTCCAGTTCGCCGTCGGCGTCGCGGAAGATGGCCAGGTCGTAGGTGATGCTGGAACGGCCGAGGCGGGAGACGCGCAGGCCGACCTGGAGCTGGTCCGGGAAGCTGAGCGAGCCGACGTACTGGCACGACGTCTGCGCGACCACGCCGAGCGCGGGCAGGTCGCGGATGTCGGTGCCGGTGGCGTGCATCAGCCACGCGTTCACCGCGGTGTCGAAGTACGAGTAGTACGTCACGTTGTTCACGTGCCCGTAGTGGTCGTTGTCCGCCCAGCGGGTCGGCATCGGCCAGAGGACCGGATACTGCTGCGTCACCCGGCCGACGATAGCTCAGCGGGGGTGGCGCCCTGCCGGTGGTCGCGCGGGCTGACGCCGAAGTGGCGTTTGAATGCGGTGCTCAGGGCGAAGGCGCTGCCGTAACCGACCTGGCGGGCAATGGATTCGATGGTGGCGTCGGATTCGGCGAGCAGGTCGGCGGCCAGCGCGAGCCGCCACTCGGTGAGGAAGGACATCGGCGGCTCGCCGACCAGGTCGGTGAACCGGCGGGCGAGCGCGGCCCGGGACACCCCGACCGCCTCGGCCAGGCCGGCCACGGTCCAGCCGTGCGCCGGATTGTGTTGCAGCAGCCGCAGCGCCTTGCCGACCAGCGGGTCGCTGTAGGCGTGGTACCAGGCGGGGGCGTCGTTGCGGGCGAACCAGGCGCGCAGGGCGGCGATCAGCACCATGTCCAGCAGGCGGTCGAGCACGGCGCCCTGAGCGGGCTCGTCCTTGATCGCCTCGTCGACCAGGATGTCGAGCAGCCGGGTGTCGAAGTCGCCGCGTTGCAGCACGATGACCGGCGGCAGGGCGCGCAGCAGGCGCTGACTGGCCGCACCGGCCGACTCGTAGGTGCCGGTGACCATCATGGTCGCGCCGTCGGCGTCGGTCCCCCACTGCCGCACGCCGAGACTCATTGTCTCGCAAAGGACTTCACCGTCCAGCGTCTTCGTCACGTTGCCGGGATGGATGAAGATCTGCGGCTCGGTGGCCGGGTCGTCGGCGACCGTGTAATGGTCGGGCCCGCGGAAGATCGCGACGTCGCCTTCGCACAGCTGGCGTGGGGAGTTCTTGCCCAGCATGATCCAGGCGCCACCGCGCACCATCGACACCACGGTGAGCGGCGCCTCGTCCTGAATGTGCAGCGACCACGGCGGCTTCAGCAACGAACACATCAGGAACGCGCCGCGGGCACGTGGACCTTCGAGCAGACTGGCGAGCGCATCCACGCCACCCACAGTAGACGAATACACATGGTCACGAGCCGCTGAACTATGTCTCGTCTCGCCCGCCGCCGATGTAATCGAGCCATGACAAACAGCAACCCAACCGACCTCATCCTCGTCACCGGCGGGACCGGTAAGACCGGCAGCCGCGTCGCCGCCCGGCTCGCGCAGGCGGGGCAGTCGATCCGGATCGGGTCGCGCTCGGCGGAGATCCCGTTCAGCTGGGCAGACCGCGACACCTGGTCCGCCGCGCTCGCCGGCGTAACGGCCGCGTACGTCGCGTTCCAGCCCGACCTCGCGGTGCCCGGCGCCCCCGAGACCCTGCGCGCGTTCGCCGCCGCGGCGAGGCAGAGTGGGGTGCGCAAGCTGGTGCTGCTCTCCGGTCGCGGCGAACCGGAGGCGGTGGAGTGCGAGGAGATGGTGCAGGAATCCGGCCTCGACTGGACCATCGTGCGGTGCAGCTTCTTCGCGCAGAACTTCAGCGAGGGCGCGTTCACCGACTACATCCTGGCCGGGGAGGTCGCGCTGCCCAACGGTGACGTGCCGGAACCGTTCGTGCACACCGACGACATCGCCGAGGTCGCCGTGCTCGCGCTCACCACGGATGGGCATCAGGGTGCGGTCTACGAGCTGACCGGGCCGCGCGCGCTGACCTTCGCCGAGGCGGTCGCGGAGATCGCCGCGGCGACCGGGCGCGATATCGCCTTCATCCCGGTCTCGCGCACGGAATTCGTTGCGGCACTGACCGACTACCAGGTGCCCGCCGACGTGGTCAGCCTGCTCGACTACCTGTTCGGCACGATCTTGGACGGCCGCAACGCGAAGACCGCCGACGGCGTGCGCCGCGCGTTGGGCCGGGAGCCAAGGGATTTCACCGAATACGTCCGTGACACGGCATCGACCGGAATCTGGAACATCCAGGGCTAGTGCGGCGTTGGACCGAGTACAGGCTGTGCAGACGACCCGTGGAGCCGGATCGCAACGGCGCGATCCGGCTTCCGGACCGGCGGGCCGATGATGTCCCGCCCCGGATGCCGCGAGGTTGTGCTGGTCTGGCCGACATCGAGGGGGTGGGGCAAAGATCGAACGATCATCGGTACCGTCGAAATGATGCTGACTCCGACTGCCGATCGACCGACGCGCGTCGCCAGGGCCGCCGTGTTCACGGTGTTCGGCCTGAACGGGTTCCTGCTGGCCATGTGGGTCGTGCACATTCCGCCGATCACCGATCGGACCAGCGTCGCGAAGTCGACGCTGGGGATGTTCATCCTGCTGATGGCCGGCGCGGGCATCGTCGGCATGCGCATCGCCGGCCCGCTCGCCGATCGGTTCGGCAGCCGGACCCTGGTCGCCGCCGCCGCGATCATCGCGTCGGTGGCGGTGGTCGGGCCCGGTCTCGCGACCGGACCGGTCACCTTGGCGATCGCTTTGGCCTGCTTCGGTTTCGGCAACGGCGCGCTGGACGTGTCGATGAATACCCAAGCGGTGCACGTGGAACGGGCGTACGGCCGCCCGATCATGGCGGCCTTTCACGCGCTGTTCTCCGGTGGCGGACTGCTCGGGTCGCTGCTCGGCGCCGCCACCCTGCGCGCCGGGTTGGACATCCGAATCACGTTGACCGTCGCGGCAATCGGCTGCGTGGCGCTGACCTTCGCCGCCCTGCCGCGGCTGCTGCGCGACACCGATCCGAAGCCATCGGCCGCGGACGGGACTGAGCCCGAGGACCGCCTCTCGGTCGCGACAGACGCGCGCGAACACCGCCGAAAAGTATTCGCTCTGGCCATGATCGCCTTCGCCGTCCTGCTCACCGAGGGCGTCGCCGGCGACTGGAGCACCTTGCAGATGCGCGAGCACCTCGACGCCGACGCGGCCACCGCCGCACTGGCTTTCGGCGCGTTCTCGGTCGCGATGACCGCGGGCCGGCTCGCCACGGACCGGGTGAGCGGCGCGTTCGGCCGGGTCGCCGTCGTCCGCTACGGCATGCTCATCTCCGCGCTCGGCCTGACCCTGATCCTGGCCTCCCCGTGGATCCCGCTGACCTTGCTCGGCTGGGCGTTGACCGGCCTCGGCCTGTCCGGCAGCGTCCCGCAGATCTTCACCGCCGCAGGCAATCTCGGCTCCGGCAAGGCCGCGACCGACATGTCGCGGGTGTTCAGCGTCGGCTACCTCGGCCTGCTCGCCGGCCCGGCCGTGATCGGCTGGCTGACCGCGGTGGTCCCCCTGACCACCGCGTTCGCCGTGCCGCTGCTCGCGGTGCTGGTGTGCTGCCGCTATGCCGGAGTCGTCGCCCCGGCCCGCACCGAATCCGGTTGACCCGCCGCTACTTCGGCGGCAGCAGGCACAGCGTGATCGGGTCCGGCTTCGGGTAGATGATGGTGCTGTCCGCGCCGTACTTGGCGCCGCACGCGGACTTGTCCGCCGAGCCGGTGACGACCCGGCCGATCTTGTAGTCCGCGGTCGAGGTGCACGGGACCTTGGTGCTGGCGCCGAGCGGACTGCTGTGCACGCAGTCGCCTTCCTTCACGTTGAGGCGCAGGCAGAGCGTGTATTCGTTGCTGCCGGTCTGGTAGTAGCTGGCGTAGTCCTTGGTCGCGCAGTCCTTGTTCGCGCCGTCGATCCGTTGCGCGACCACATAATTGGCCTCGGGATCGGAGCATTCCTTGGTGGCGAACTCGGCCTTGAACGTGGTGCCGGACAGCTTCGCGCACTCACCGACCGCGACCTTGTCGCCGTCCGGCCGCATCAGCACGGCGGCGCCGACCAGCAGGCCGATCGCGACGAGGACGGCGATCGCGATGAAGACGAATTTGCCTTTGCCGCCGGACCGGGACGGCGGGGCGGGCGGAAAATTGCCGGGCGGAAAACCGGGCTGGCCGGGCGGAAAACCACCCGGCGGAAAGCCACCGGGCGGCGGAAAACCGTTGTTCGGATAGCCGGGTCCGTTATTGGGATGGCCGTATCCCGGCTGCTGCGGCGGATAACCCTGCGGACCCGGCACCTGCGGATAACCCGGCGGCGGCCCGTAACCCGGTCCCCCGGGTTGCCCCGGATACGGATAGTTCGGTGGTGGTGTGGTCATGGATTCCCCTCCCCAGGGTTCACGCAGCTCCACCGCGGGGCGGCGGACGAACCCACAGAATCTAGCCGATCGATCGGCATTGCGGGTGCCCGCCGATTGCCGACTACGTCACAGGTAGAGGCCGGAATTGAGGGGATCTTCGCGCACCGAACGGATCTTGCCGTCGCCGTCGCGCAGCGCCACCAGCTCGGCCAGCGTCGCGCCGTCCGGGCAGGCGGCGTCGGCCGGGGTGTCGGGACGCCGTTCCCGGGCGAGCCAGGCCGCGGACTCGGCGGGCGAGAGCCGGCCGACCTCGAGCTGGGCCAGGCAGCGACCCGGCCGGGTGACCGCGGGGTGCAGCCGGGACAGGTCCTCGTTCGTGGTGATCGCGACCAGCACGTCCCGGCCCTGGCCGAGCATGCCGTCGGTCAGGTTGAGCAGCCGCGAAAGGCCCTGGCCCGCGGTCTCCTTCGCCTCGCCGCGGATCAGCTCGTCGCAGTCCTCCAGCACCAGCATGCGCCAGCGCTTGCTGGTCTCGTCGTCGCCGTCGACCCCGGCCGCCACGTCCATCAGGTAGCCGGGCTTGCCGAACATCACCTCGGGGTCGAGCACGCAGTCGAATTGGCACCACGGCGCCCAGGTCCGGGCGAGCGCGCGCAACGCGGTGGTCTTTCCGGTGCCGGGTGGTCCGTGCAGCAGCACCAGCCGGCCGCGCACGTCGGCCGCGGTCAACGCCATCAGCCGATCCAGCGCGGTCGCGACGTCGCCGGGATAGTTGCCGCGAATGGCCGGCCACTCCGGCGCCGAGATGGCGTGGCCCCGGCGCTGCGGCCCGTGGCCGCCCATGTGCCAGAAGCCCATCTCGATGGTCTCGCCGACCTCCGGCTGCGCGGCCGCGCCCTTGGTCGACTCGGCGAGAATCGCGGCGGCGAGTTCGTCGGTCTCGGCGGTGACCTCGACCATCGCCGACCCGCCCGACCACTTCATCGCGCGCAGCGACCAGCCTGGGCCGACCACCAGGGTCGCGAGGCTGTCGTCCTCGCGCACCGAACGAACCACCTGCCCGTGCTCCGGGCGCAGCAGCGCCTCCGGGTTGATCCGCTCGAAGCGCGCGATGTGCGCGCAGGGTTGATCGCCGCGCAGGAACGGGGACACCGCGAGCGCGTCGATCGTGTCCCGGGTGGTGTAGGCGGAATCGACGGTGACCGCCCACGGGAGCCGCTCGGCCGGATCGGCCGAGGGCTCGCTCGGGTCGATCAACCGAAGAGGCTCATTACGTGCGGACACCTGGAGCATGATCAGGGTTGCCGACCGGCCGTGTCCAGCAAATTAAATCGCGGACGATCATCTTCCGACCTCGCGCAGGCAGATCGTGGTCGGCTCCGGCGTCGAATAGACCAGGCCCCATTGGGCTCTGGTATCGCGCCCGCACAGCAGGCGGTCCAGGGCGCCGGGAACGATCTTGCTCACCCGGTAGCTGCGGGGCGCGCAGGGCGTCTTCCGGCTGACGAACCCGGGCAGGTCCTCGAAGCAGTCGCCTTCGGCCGCGTTGAGCGTCAGGCACAACCGGTAACCGTCCGGCCCGGCCATCTTGTAGTAGGCGTAATCGGCGCTCGGGCAGGCGTCGACGTCGTTGTCCACCCGCAGCGCCACCCGATAGTTGGCCTCCGGGTCGGTGCACGCGGCCTGCGCGAGCTCGGCGGCGTTGGTCGTGCCCCACACCTTCGCGCAGCTCCCGGCGGTGATCCTCGCTTCGCCGGGCGCCGATTTCATGTTGACGACGACACCGACGATCAGGCACACCACCACGCCGACGACGAGCACGGCGAGCTTGACGATCCACCGCGCGCGCCACGGTCTACGGCGCGCCGGGACCGCGACCTCGAGACCCGTTGCGCCGTCACCGGTTTCGGCGGGCGGCGGAAAGCCCTGCGACATAGCTGTTTCCCCCTGAGGCGATTAGGTCCGGATGAAACTATCTCACGATCGAAAAACGACCCCCCGCCCTGATCGGCGGAGGGTCGTTCGCGTGAATCCGGCTGCCTTACAGCGCCTTCAGTTCCTCGGTGACCGCGCCGACGGACTTCTTCGCGTCGCCGAACAGCATGGAGGTGTGATCGGCGTAGAACAGCGGGTTGTCGATGCCGGCGAAGCCGGAGTTCATCGAGCGCTTGAGCACGATGACGCTCTTGGCCTGGTCGACGTTGAGCACCGGCATGCCGTAGATCGGGCTGCTGGCGTCCTCGCGAGCGGCTGGGTTGGTGACGTCGTTCGCGCCGATGACCAGGGCGACATCGGTGCGGGAGAACTCGCCGTTGATGTCGTCCATCTCCTTGAGCGCGTCATAGGAGACCTCGGCCTCGGCCAGCAGCACGTTCATGTGACCGGGCATGCGACCGGCGACCGGGTGGATGGCGTACTTGACCTCGACGCCCTTGGCCTCGAGCAGGGCCGCCATCTCCTTGACCGCGTGCTGGGCCTGGGCCACGGCCATGCCGTAACCGGGGACCACGATGACCTGGTTGGCGTAGGCCATCTGGATCGCCGCGTCCGCCGCGGAGGTGGCCTTGGCCTGCTTGGCCTCGCCGTCGCCGCTCGCGCCGGGAGCCGTTCCGCCGCCGCCGAATCCGCCCGCGACGATGGCCGGGATGGACCGGTTCATCGCCTTGGCCATCAGGTTGGTCAGGATGGTGCCGGACGCGCCGACGATCATGCCCGCCACGATCATCGCGGTGTTGTTCAGCGCCAGACCCGCTGCGGCGGCCGACAATCCGGTCAGCGCGTTGAGCAGCGAGATGACCACGGGCATGTCCGCGCCGCCGATCGGCAGCACCACCGCGAGGCCGAGCACACCGGCCAGCACGAGCACCGCGATCATCCACAGTTGGGACACACCGTCATTGGTGGCGCCGATGCCGATCACCACGGCCGCGGCGACCGCGCCGATCAGCAGCAGCAGGTTCAGCGGCTGCTGCAACTTGCCCAGTCCGAGCGGACGCCCGGGCAGGATCTCCTGCAACTTGCCGAACGCGATCAGCGAGCCCCAGAACGAGATCGAGCCGATGATCGCGGCGAACAGCGAGCCGACCACGATGTGCACCGTGGGCTCCTCGTCGAAGTGCGAAAAGCCTTGGCTGTTGATGAATTCCGACCACGCGATGAGCGCGACCGTGCCGCCGCCGACGCCGTTGAACGCGGCGACCAGCTGGGGCATGGCGGTCATCTTGGTGAACTTGGCCGGCGGCACGCCCAGGGCGATGCCGACCACCAGGCCGGCGATGATCAGGATCCAGTTGCTGGTGTGGCGCACCGAGATCAGCGTCGCGACCACGGCGATGAACATGCCGACCGCCGCGATCAGGTTGCCGCGCACCGCGGTCTTCGGGCCGGTCAGGCCCATCAGACCGTAGATGAACATGCCGAAGGCGATGATGTAGAGGCCGTTGACCAGGTAGGTCACATTGTCGAAGGTATGCATCACTTCTCCGCCTTGGCCGGGGCCGCTTTTTTGCCCTTGAACATGCCGAGCATGCGGTCGGTCACCACGAAACCACCGATGACGTTGAGGGTTCCGAACACGACGGCGACGAACAGGATGATCTGGGTCAGGATCGACGGATCCTGCACGTTGCCCAGGGTGACCAGCGCGCCGAGTACGACGATGCCGTGAATGGCGTTGGTACCGGACATCAGTGGGGTGTGCAGGGTGTTGGGCACCTTGGAGATGACGGCGAACCCGACGAACCCGGACAAGACCAGGATCGCGATGTTCGCGAGCAGTTCGGTGTACATCAGGCTTCCACCTCACGGGTCACGCAGGAATCGGCGAGCACCTGGTCACTGAAGTCCGGTGCGAGCTTTCCGTCGACCAGCATCAGTTCCAGCAGCGCCGAGATGTTCTTCGAGTACAGCTCGCTGGCGTGCTCGGGCATGGTGGCCGGCAGGTTCAGCGGCGAGGCGATGGTGACCTCGTGCTTGACCACGACCTCGCCGGGTTCGGTGAGTTCGCAGTTGCCGCCGGTCTCCCCGGCCAGGTCGACGATCACGCTGCCGGGCTTCATGCCCTCGACCGCGGCGGCGGTCACCAGGCGCGGCGCGGGGCGACCCGGCACCAGCGCGGTGGTGATCACCACGTCGAAACCCTTGATCGCGTCTTCCAAAGCCTGTTGCTGCTTTGCCTTTTCCTCGTCGGTGAGCTCGCGGGCGTAACCGCCCTCGCCGGCGGCGTCGATGCCGAGATCGAGCCACTGCGCGCCGACCGAGCGCACCTGATCGGCAACCTCGGGACGCACGTCGTAACCGGTGGTGCGGCCGCCGAGGCGCTTGGCCGTGGCCAGCGCCTGGAGTCCGGCGACGCCGACACCGAGCACCAGCACGGTCGCGGGCTTCACCGTGCCCGCGGCGGTGGTGAGCATCGGGAAGAAGCGGGTCGATTCGGACGCGGCCAGCAGCACGGCCTTATATCCGGCGACGTTGGCCTGCGAGGACAGCGCGTCCATCACCTGCGCGCGCGAGATGCGCGGGATCGCCTCGACCGCGAAGGCCTGCACCCCGGCGGCTTTCAGCTTGCCGATCTGGTTGTCCGCGTTGCGCGGGGCCAGGAAGCCGATCAGGGTCTGCCCGTCGGCCAGCTTCGCCACCTCGGCGTCGCTGGGCGGGGCGACCTTGACGACCACCTCGGCCGACCACGGATCGCCGATCGTGGCGCCGGCCGCTTCGTAGGCGCTGTCGGGAATGAGCGCGCCGAGCCCGGCGCCGGACTCGATCACCACCTGCACGCCCTGCTTCAACAGGGTCGGAATGATCTTCGGCACCAATGCGACACGTCGTTCGCCCGCGTTGGACTCGCGAACGACTCCGACACGCGCGCCGCGTGGCGACTCGTCGCCTACGCTCTGCGTTGTCTCCACTATGTCAGTTCCTTCTCGTGCTGAGCTTCAGGCATCAGATGGGACGACCGGACGATGTTACTTGAGAGTAAGGTCGCCCAAATCCTCGCAACTGTACCTGGCGCTTTGTGCGGAACGCTGAGACGCCCGTCACAAGATCATGCCTGATTCCGCCGGTTTGCCGGATTCTCCAGTTGGCTGCGGACAATGTGGTCACCTCCCGCGCTTTCAGCTGTTCGGATGAGCGCCGGTACTGATGGTTGTCGCTCCGCGGGACCGGAACAAGAGCGCACTCGCGGGTCCCTTACTTACCCGTAGGTTGGACACCAGGTCAGGGCGTGGACGCGAGCCCGAAGAGTGACGTGCGTCATGGGCGATTCGCGGGCGGGGGTGTTCCGCACCGCTCGTACGCCGTAAGGTCCTGCGGTGTGAACGACTGCGTCTTCTGCCGCATCGTGGCCGGCGAGGCCCCGGCAACGAAGGTGTACGAGGACGACATCCTCTGCGCCTTCCTGGATATCCGGCCCATCGCCCGCGGCCACATGCTCGTGGTGCCGAAACAGCACGCCACCGAGCTCGAGGATCTCGACGCCGAATTGGGCGCGTACGTGTTCCGCGCCGGGCACCGGCTCGCCCTCGCCGTGCGTCGCAGCACGCTCGCCGCCGACGGCGCGAACCTGCTGCTCAACGACGGTACGGCCGCCTTTCAGACGGTCCCGCATGTGCACCTGCACGTGATCCCGCGCAAGCACGGCGACAAGTTCCGCTTCGCCACCGGGTTCGTGCTGCGCCGCCCGTACGACACGCAGTCCACCGCGGCCGCCATCCAGGGCGGAATCGCGGCGCTGGAACGCGACGAAAAGCCGGGCCACGGTGGAAAACTGGGCATGGATGCCCCGGACGAAGGAGCGCAGGGATGACCGACCCGACACTGGACCGGACCGAGCTGTCCGCGCACCTGTCCGAACAGTGGGACGCGATCGCCGCGCTGGTCGCCGACCTCGACGAAAACCGGTGGCGCGCATCGACTTCGCTGCCGGGCTGGACCGTGTTCGACGTGGTCGCGCATGTCGTCGGCACCGAATCCTGGCTGCTCGGCGAGCGTCCGCCGCCGCACGACCCGATCACGGCGAAGACCGACGTGAGCACGCTGCCGCACGTGCGCAACGAGACCGCGGTGTTCAACGAGATCTGGGTGGACCGGCTGCGGCCGATG
The DNA here is from genome assembly GCF_040681495.1 of Nocardia sp. NPDC051756. Lineage (NCBI taxonomy): Bacteria > Bacillati > Actinomycetota > Actinomycetes > Mycobacteriales > Nocardiaceae > Nocardia > Nocardia sp. NPDC051756. The sequence continues at coordinate 80,989 of NZ_JBFAYV010000019.1, forward strand.
CCGGGCGCACAGCTGCTGGAGGTGTTCCGCGAGATCGTCGAGCGCAGGCGGAAAGCCTTGGCCGCCATGGGCGATGAGGAATGGCAGGCGCTGACCCAGTCGCCGATCGGGCAGGTCAGTTACGGCCGGTTCATGCGGGTGCGGTTGTTCGACTGCTGGATGCACGAGCTCGATCTCGCGGACGCGCTCGGTGTTCGGGTCGAGGAGGGCGGGCCGCGCGGGGAGTTGGCGTTCGCCGAGTTCCTCGGCAGCGTGCCGCGCGTGGTGGTGAAAAAGGGTGGGGCGCCGGACGGTTCGCGGATCACGTTCGCCTTGACCGGATCGCTGGCCAGGACGTTGCATATCCAGGTGGCCGGGCGGGCAGGCTACGTGGACTCGTTCGACGAGCCGGCCGACGTCGAAATCCAGCTGCCCGCCGAGCTTTTCGTTCGCCTCGGCGGCGGGCGCACGACCGCCGACGAACACCTGGACGAGATCAGCATCAGCGGGGACGAGGAACTCGGGCAGCGGCTGGTCCGCAACCTGGCCTTCACGATCTGAGTTCCGGTGCGACTCTTCCTGTCCAGCTACCGATTCGGGGCGCACTACGACCGGCTCGCGGCGATGGTAGGTGAGCCGGGGCGGGTTGCGTTGATTCCCAATGCCTGTGACGCCTGGCCGGAGGCTTGGGCCGGGGCGGTCACCAGCGATCTGGTGCCGCTGCGCAAGCTGGGCTACGCGCCCGAGACCGTCGACCTGCGCGACTTCGTCGGCAACCCGGCGGAATTGGAGCGGACGCTGGCCGAGTTCCCGATGCTGTGGGTGCGCGGCGGCAACACCTTCGTGCTGCGCGCCCAATTCGCCCGCAGCGGAGCCGATCTCGTGCTGCCCAAGCTGCTCGCCGCCGACACGCTAGTGTACGCGGGCTACAGCGCCGGCGCCTGCGTGCTGACTCCGGATCTGCACGGGATCGAGACGGTGGATGATCCCGCCGAGGTCTTCCCGACCTGCGGGATCGAACCGCAGTGGGACGGACTGGGTTTGGTCGATCGCGCGATCGTGCCGCACGTGGACTCCCCCACCGACCCGACCGGCGAATGCGGCGCGCTCGCCGAGTCCTATCGCGCGGCAGGCGTCGCGCACTGGGCACTCACCGACGACGACGCGATCATCGTCGACGGTGACCGGACCGCGGCGCTGCTCAGTCGAGCGGAGTCATGAACGACCACAGCCGCTGCTCCAGGTCGCGCGCACTGTAGTCGCGATAGCCGTAGAACTGGTCGGTGGGCTCGTAGGATCATCACTCCGGCCAGATCCCAGGCGGGATCGTCGAGCGCCGCCGCCCCCTCGTCCAGGCGCAGGCCGAGATTGCGCAGCAGGCCGATCCGATAGAGCCGCTGCACGTCGTCGGTCGAATACAAACCGGTGCCCCGCGCCGCTGCGGCCGGACGGCAACAGGACGCTAGGACCTCACGTCGCGTGAGGTGCAAGTTCGGCGTTGGGCTCGCGGCGGAACACGACCCAGCGCATCGCGCTGTACATGTAGACCGCCTCGCACCCGCCCGCCAGCAGCCTGGCCAGGTGGTATTCGAGACCGAGCGCGGTCAGGCCGCTGCCGACGCCGAGGATGAACGCGACGTAGTTGATCGCGACGACCACGCCGTACACGGCGGCCTGCTTGCCGACCGGCGCGTGCGAATGGAAATTGAACGTGCGGTTGAGCACGAAGCTGAGGCCGAACGCGCAGATGTAGGCGATGGTGATCGACAGCCACACCGGCAGGCCCCACCAGCCGTGGAAAACGGTCAGCAGCACCAGATCGACCGCGAAGGTGAAGCTGTTGATCAGCGCGAAACCGAGGAAGGTCGGGGCGACAAGCCGATTCAGCCCCCACGGCAGCCACGCCACCACGGCCTCGCACCATCGGGTGAACCGGTCCGCGACCGTGTCGGTGGTTCTCGCCAGCTCGTGCACGCAGCCAGCCTGCCAGCGGCAGGTGTCTGCCAGGTGATCACTCGGCGAACTGGGTGTTCAGCTGATCTGGGCCGCCGAGTTTCCGGTCGCGCCGCGGTCGAGTCCGGCCCAGGCGATCAGGCAGCGGCGCTTGGTCACGTCGTCGGCCTCGGTGAGCAGCGTGTCCAGCAGTTCACGCGGGTGGTCGCGCCACTGCGCGGTGAGGTCGGCGAGGGTTTCCTTGCCGAAGATGCCGGAGCGGTCCAGGGCGGTCAGCCATTCGGCGTGGTCGCCGGCGTGGATACGACGCAGCACCGCCGGGTCGATGCCGTCCTCGACGAACTCGCTGGCGAACATCGCGGCGACCAGTTCGCGGCGACCGTGCGATTCGTCCTGCATTCGAAACATCCCTCCGAGTTGCGTTGCGGCGCTGCATGGATCTGCACAGCAGCTCGCGTCACACGAAAATCCGGCGCCCCGCCTGCGGTGCCGGGAGAACTCGATGCCCCGAACAGCAAGCCCTTCCTCGGCATTCTTATCGCGAACCGGCCAGAGCACCACTGTGGCGGGTGACATCACATTCGGTGGCTTACGTGGTCCCGTCGCCTGGGCGGGCTAGCGTGGGGTTGTGGACCTGCATGACCTGATCGACGGACTGCCCGACGGTGCCGTAGTCACCGACCCCGACCTGCTCGCGAGCTACCGGCAGGACTGGGCGCGTGATCCCGACGCCGGAACACCGCTGGCCGTGGTGCGCGCGACCAGCACCGATGATGTCGCCGCGACCCTTCGCTGGGCGCACGAGCGGCGGATTCCGGTCGTGCCGCGCGGCGCGGGTTCCGGGCTGTCCGGCGGCGCAACCGCAGTGGACGGCGGTCTCGTGCTGAGTACCGAGCGGATGCGGGCGATCGCGATCGACCCGGTCACCCGGACCGCGGTGGTCCAACCCGGACTGCTGAACGCCGAGGTCAAGCGTGCGGTCGCCGAGCACGGGCTCTGGTATCCGCCGGACCCTTCGTCGTTCGAGATCTGCTCGATCGGCGGGAACGCGGCCACCAACGCGGGCGGGCTGTGCTGCGTGAAGTACGGCGTGACAACCGATTACGTGCTCGGCATGGAAGTCGTGCTGGCCGACGGAACGGCGCTGCGGCTCGGCGGGCCGCGGCTCAAGGACTCGGCCGGGCTGTCGCTGACCAAGCTGTTCGTCGGCAGCGAGGGCACGCTCGGCATCATCACCGAGCTGACGCTGCGCCTGCTGCCCGCGCAACCCCCGCAGAGCACGGTCGTCGCGACCTTCGCGTCGCTGAGCGCCGCGGTTGACGCGATTCTCGCCATCACCGGTGAATTGCGGCCCTCCATGCTGGAATTCATGGATTCGGTGTCGATCAACGCGGTCGAGGACGAGTTGCGCATGGGGTTGGATCGCGGTGCCGCGGCATTGCTGGTCGCCCGTTCGGACGCGCCGGGCGAATTCGCCAGGCGGGAAGCCGAAATCATGGTTGCCGCATGCGAAAAGGCAGGCGCGGCAGAGGTTTTCCATACCGAGGATCCCGAAGAGGGGGAAGCCTTCACGGCGGCACGACGTTTCGCGATTCCGGCGGTGGAAAAGCTGGGCACGTTATTGCTCGAGGATGTCGGGGTTCCGCTGCCGCGGCTGGGCGACCTGGTGCGCGGCGTCGCCGAGATCGCCGAGCGCAACGACGTGATGGTTTCGGTGATCGCGCACGCCGGCGACGGCAATACGCACCCGCTGATCGTGCACGACCCGGACGACGCGGCCATGACCGAGCGCGCGCACCGGGCGTTCGGCGAGATCATGGACCTGGCGATCGCGCTCGGCGGCACCATCACCGGCGAGCACGGCGTCGGGCGGCTGAAAAAGGCCTGGCTGCCCGATCAGCTCGGCGCCGACGTCATGGCCCTGACCCACCGGATCAAAGACGCACTCGACCCGAACGGCATCCTGAATCCCGGCGCAATTCTCTAGTCCACGGAACATTCCCGGTCGCGAAGGAGTTTCACCAGATCATGACCACCAGGCTCGAGCACAACGTCGACGACACTCGTTTCGAGATCTATCTCGACGACACCCTCGCCGGCTATGCCGACTACGCCCAGCGCGACGATCCGAAGGTCCGCGATTTCCATCACACGATGACCTTTCCCGAATTCCGCGGCCGCGGTGTTGCCGCCCAGGTGGTCGAATACGCGCTGAAGGACTCCCGTGACAACGGGTACTCGGTCATTCCGACGTGCTGGTACGTCGAGAAGTACATCACCGAGCACCGCGAATACGCCGACCTCGTCGGTTAGTACCCGGGTCACCCGTGCGGTGACCTTTCACGCCCTCGTAGCCCAATGGCAGAGGCAACGGATTCAAAACCCGTCCAGTGTCAGTTCGACTCTGACCGAGGGCACAACATGGCAAACATCGGCGGCTATTCCGAGTCGCGATAACCAGGATGAACGCCCGGCGCCAACTCCCGGGCGGCGACGAGCCGATCGAGTAGGTCGGCGAATTGCCGATACTCGGCGTCCGACAGCGCCGCGGTGAGTTCCGTTTCGTGCGCTACCGCCACGGTGGCCAGGCGGGCCAGCAGCTTGCCCGCCGCCGGGGTGAGGTGCAGTTCGTGGTTGCGGCGGTCGGTGGCGCTGCGCCGACGTTCGATGAGCCCCTTGTTGTCCAGGGGATCGATCAGCGCGACCACCCGGCTAGGGACGACGCCGAGTGCCGCGGCGAGTGAGCGCTGACTGCGGCCTGGGTCGGCGGCGATCATCCGCAGGATGCCGACTTCCGGTGGAGTGAGCCCGATTTCGGCGATGCGTTCGGAAAAACGTTGCGTCGCATGCGCGCCCAGCTGGGCAAGGCCGAAGGCCACCGCGCGCATCGGGCGCGCCTGCTCGACAACCTCTTGCTCCGATTCGGCCACGCGGCTATCGTACCCATCGGATAATCGTTCATAGATGAGAACGATTCACAGTCAAGAACGGATTGTCATGGCGCTTTCTGCACCAACTACCCTGGATCGACCAGCGAACAGCCTCGAACCACCGCTCGGTATGCTCGCAGCCGTTGCCGCCGGGCTGTTCGTCGCCGGGCTCGTGCTCAGCACGGTCCTGGCGGGCGGAAGCCCGTTTCCGTCGCCGTTCGGATCGGCCGACGACGCGCTCGCCTACTTCCGCGACCATCCCGGCGCCGTCCGCACCGGCGCGGTGCTGCAATTCGCCAGCGCCATCCCGCTGATCCTCTACGTGGCGGGCGTCACGGCGCGGGTGCGGCGGATCGCCGACGGATTCGCACCGGCGCTCACGACGATCGGCGGCACGCTCGCCGCGGCGTTTCTGATCTGCTCCGCCGTGGTCAGCTGGGTGCTCACCGTGCCGGCCGTGACCACCGACCCGGCACTGACCCGCGCGCTGCACACCCTCGCGTTCCTGTGTGGCGGACCCGGCAATGTGATGCCGACCGGCCTGCTCATCGCGGGAATCGCGCTCAGCGCACTGCCCCGACGACGGCTCGCGCCGTGGCTGCTGACCGCGGGGCTGGTGATCGCGCTCATCGCGCTGTGCACCACCGCGGCGCTGACCGTCACCGCCGCCGCCTTCCTCCTGCCCATCGCCCGCTTCACCGGGATGGCCTGGCTGATCGCCGTGGGCTTCCTGCTCCCCCGCGCGTAGCTCCCACCCCGGAAGGAACATCATGACCACCCAGATGGCCGCCAAGCTGGCCCGATTCCAGCGGCCCGAACTGTCGCTCCCGTTCCTGAACGGCATCGACGACGCACACATCGCGGCACTGTTCGGCCTCACCGCCGACGAATACCACTCGCTGCGTGCGGAATTCGCCGAACAAGCCCGCACCGCAGCGGCCGGACTGCTCACCGAGGCGTGGGTCGCGGGTCAGGTCGATCGACTGCCCTTCGCGCCCGGCGCCCACGTGGTCGCACTCGGCGAGAGCAGCACCGCCGATCGGCTGTCCTGGTTCGAGATCCTGCGGCACCTGCTCGAACTGCGGCGACCGGACGACGGAATCACCCTTACCAACCTGGCCGTCTCCGGGGCGACGACCACGCTGACCTTGAAAAGTATTGCTGCACTGAGCTTCCGGCGGCCGGACTGGGTGCTGTGCCAACTCGGCGCCAACGACGCGCAACGCATCGGCAGCGACGGACCGCGCGTAGTCAGCGCCGAAGAGACAGCGCGCAACCTGAGCCTGCTGCACGACGAGGGTGTGCGATTGAGTGGCGCACACTGGATCTGGATCACCCCGCACGACGTGGACGAGACGCTGATCGCCACCTACCCACCCTTCCAGCAAGCGCAGATCAGCTGGCGCACAAAGGATCACGAGGAGACGGCGCAGTTTTTGCTCGACCGGCCAGAACCAACCGTCGACACCCTCGCGGTCACGCACCCCCGCTCGGGCCTGTTCGAACCGGACGGCGTGCACCTCACCCCCGCAGGACAAGTAGCCGTCACCCGCGTCGTCGTATCCGCGCTCGCCGAAATCCCCTGACCGGCAACGAAAAGGCGGTGCCGAGAACGAATCTCGGCACCGCCTTTATCGAACCTACGGTCAGCGCAGGAGAGCGCGGGACATCACCAGACGCTGGATCTGGTTGGTGCCCTCGTAGATCTGGGTGATCTCTCCGCCGGTTTTTAGCGGCCAGGCGAAACATCGCGGAAATACCCGTTG
>NZ_JBFAYV010000020.1:0-64614 GCF_040681495.1 Nocardia sp. NPDC051756
TCACCGACCCCAACACCCTCGCCGCAGCCACCAGCAACCTGCCCGGCACCTACAACTACAAACAACCCACCGGCAACAACCACGACAACAACAACGACAACGACAACAGTGGCGGCGGTAAAGGCGGCGGCGGAACAGGCGGCGGCAAAGATAGCGGCGGCAGTGAGGGCGGCGGCAAGAGCGGCGGCGGTAGCGGCAGCGAGGGCGGCGGCAAAGGTGGCGGCGAGGGCGGCGGCAAGAGCGGCGGCGGAAGCGGCAGCGAAGGCGGCGGCAAAGGCGGCGGAAGCGGCAGCGGCGGCGGAAACGGCGGCGGCGCAAACCCTTCCGGCCACCCCGGCCCGCCGATCGGCCCCAGCGGCCCGATCAGTCCCGGCATCGGTGGCGGCGGCGCCAGCGGATCGCAGGATCTGCTCCGTCTCTTCTCCGAAGCGCTGCAACTCATCTCGTCCGGCATCCCGACCCTGGTGCAACTCGGCAACCAGCTCGCCGCGCAACTCGGCCCGGCACTGCAAGCCCTGGCGAAGTCGGTCGAGGACGGCACGACAACCGTGAAGCAGGCCCTGGCGCAGGCAACCGAGCGTTTCGGCGAGGAGGTGCACCACGTCGAGGAGCTGCTCTTCCCGCCGGGCGCGACCGGCCCGATCGAGCTGCCCCGCGCGCTGTTTCCCGGCCTGGCGGTACCGGATCTCGGGGCGTCCAACCGGGCGGGCGGCCGGCAACCGGAGGTCTTCGAGGACTTCACATCCACGCGGTCGACCACCGAGGTCGGCGGCGACACAGCATCGACCGGGTCGCCCGGCCACACGGTGGAGGGAAATCAATAGTGGAACGCACCTGGCGCCTGAGCGGCCTGGAATACCTGGTGATGCGCGAGCGACTCGTCGACCGCAGGCACAACTGGCCGTTCACCTACCTCTCCGATATTCGCGGCTTCTACGACTTCCAGTTCAAGAAGGCCCGGGTCTGGGGCGAGTTACAGGCGGCCTGGGATCCGGACCTGGCCGACGTGCTGGTGAAGTCGTTGCGCGCCGATGTCCGAATGACGGTGCGCGCCAGCGACAGCAGTGCGCCGCACGACCTCGCCGGGCATAAAGTGATGGCGGCCAAGCGGTTCGGTGAACGTGCGGTGCTGATCCAAGGTTTCAGCACGACAACCTCGGAGAGCCACGACGAAATCGAGATCACCGAATGTGACCCCGCCGCACTCGCGCGCTTGATCGTGGACAGACTGCCGCCGATGGCGGCGGGCGCACACCCGCGGGTCGCGCTGCTGAACACCGCCGAGGAGCAGTTCGACCATTGGCACGGTCGCAGCGCCCTTTTCGACGACGAGCAGGATCACGACGTCGACGCCAGGTGCCGCACGTGGCAGGCGGCGCCGAAGGCAACCGTCGGCTACATCATGATCACCCACGGCCACTCCACCTTCGGCCCGAGCGGCCAGGTCACCAAGTGGATCTGCTGGGAAGACCACCCGGGCGACGGTCGCTATGTCATCGATCTCGAACCCCCGATCGCCGCCGTCGCGACCACGGCGGAAGGACTCGGCAAGCTCATCGACCGCCACTGCGACGAGTTGCTGCTCGTCCGGGCGGACGAGTCCAGGCGCGGCGTCGCCCGGGCCAGCGTTTACGACGACGGTCGATAGCAGGAGACATAGCCATGGCACCAGAACCGAACGCATCGGACGACACGAGCTGGACCGGACTGCCCGGCTCGGCGAAAGACGGACAGCTGAAGCTCGCGCCCACGTCGGCGCAGCGTTGTGCCCAGCATGTCGAGGACATGCTGAATGTTGTTGTCGGCGTGCAGGAGTGGATGACGAAGAACGTCCAACTGGCGAGCCCGATCATCGCCGAGTCCGTGTCAGGGCGCCTGCTGTGGACGGTGTTCAACCTGAAGTTCGGCACCGAGCTGAAGCAACGTATCGACCGTCATCACACCATCCTCGTCGACATGGGCAACACTTTCGTCGCCGCGGGCAAACGCTACGAGCGGACCGAGCACGACTCGAAGGTGAGCTTCGACGACCTCTCCTTCGACGACCCGTCCGGTACCCCGCCGAGCGGGGCACCCACACCCGTGCCGATACCCGACCGGCCGAACAAACCGGTCTCGGGAACCCAGTACGACGCTTACGGTTTCGGTCCGGAGCTGGGCAAGCAGCTCGGCTGGGAAGCGCTGTGGATGATCGGCAACTCGATCGACGCGAAGGCGGTCGCCGCAGCGGCCGGGGTCTGGTACTGGCTCTCGCAAACCCTGGAGACCGGTTTCACCACGTTGCGTTCGACGATCTCGGCGGTGTCGAACGAGTGGGAGGGTGCAGGCGCACAGGCCGCGATCACCGCGACAACCCAGTATGTCGGCGCATCGCAGCGGCTCACCGGCGACATGAAACTGCTGGGCGATTCACTGCAATACACCTCGGGCTGGTTACAGCAGACCAAGCAGAACTCGATGCCGCCGACCCCGCAGCCGCCACCGCCCACCTCCATCTCGCAGCAGATGTCGAACGAAGTGAATCTCATTCGCTGGCAAGAGAACTTCCAGCTCTACTACTCCGACAACTACGTCCAGACCACCACCAGCATCGTGAAGCTGCCGGAACCGGATCCCGTCACGACCACACCGGGGCCCGAGGACGACGAGTCGCCGAACGACGAACACGACCGGCCGCCGACCACCGATGACGAGCAGGCCCCGCCGCCGGAGGACGAGAACTCCGGCGATAACGGCGGCGACAGCGGGAACCAACCGCCGCCCGAGAGTGGTGGTGATCCGCCGCCGTCCGGGGAACAACCGCCCGCCGGGGACCATCCGCCGTCCGACGGAAACCCGCCGCCCGTCGAGCACCCGCCGACCGGCCCCGAAACACCGCCCGGCACGCCGAATCCGCTCGAGGGCATCGAGAACAACCCGCTCTCGACGCTGGCCCAGCTGCCCAAAGGCCCGCTCGCCAACGAGTTTTCGGGGAACCTCCCGCTGGCCGTCAACAACCCGCTGCTGCCCAAGGGCGGTCCACTCGCCGCACTGGGCAAGGGCGGCATCGGCGGGCCCGGCCGCGGCTTGTTCGCCCGAGACCCGTTGGCGTTGCAGGAATCCAAACTGTTCCCGCGTGCCACCGTGCCCGGCGAAGCGAAGATCGTCGGGCGGGCCGGACCTGCCCTCGGCCGCGAACCCGGCATGCCGTTCGGCGGCGCTCCCGGCCGGCCCACCGGCGAGGAGCGGGAGAAGAAGCGCAATGAGTACCTGAACTCCACCGAGCACCTCGACGAGGCGATCGGTGCGCCGGAGCGCGGCATCCGGCCGGTGCTCGATCGGTGAGCCGCACCTGGAAGCTCACCGATGTCGAACTTATCGTCTTGTGGGACAAGCTATTCAAGGATCGACTGCCCGCGCCGCTGTTCGCCCTGTATCGCGGCGAGGACGCCGAAGAATGGGCGCGTTCGGCGGCGACAGCGCGGACCGGCCTGCCCGACGACGGTGGGTTACACGACGCACTGGTTCGGATCGCGACCGCCGACGTCCGGGTGTCCGTTCGAGCGTTCGACCCACGGCACCCGGACGACCCCGCCGGTACGGTCCGCGTCCTGGGCGGCCGGCAAGGTGCGGTGGCCACACTGATCCGTCAGCTACCCGGCGAAACCATCTGGCACAGCGGCGGTTACGTCGTCAACACCGGCGACGGGGCCCGACTCGCCGGTGCCATGGTCGGATCGCTGCCCGACCGGCCCGCCGGGCAGCTCCCGGACACGCCGTTGGTGACCGCGCAGGGCAGCGCCGCTACCGACCATCACTACGGCCGATCCCGGGTGCAGGACAGCTATGCCGACGCCGACCGGCTCAGCACCGAATGGCTCGACCACCCGGCCGAGCAGGTGGGCCTCATCGAAACTAGTTTGGGCAGTTCGATATTCGGCCCGCGCGGGATCACTCCCTATCGCATCGAATGGCGCGATCTGGTCGGCGACGGCCGCTACGCGGTCCGCGACGACGTCGGTCCGGTCGCGAAGCCGGTGGATCGGCGGCGACTCGCGGACCTGATCACCGCCGACATCGCCACCGTGTGGCAGACCCTGGAGGACGAACACCGTGCCTGAACAGTCCGACCTCGCCGAAGCGTCGGAGTTCGCCGCCTACTCGGTCGGTGAAGCCTCCGTGCGTGGCGGCGATATCGTGGTCACCGCAACCGATTCCGGCCTCCCGCTCACCGTTCGGGTCGCGCCCGATCAGCTACGGCGCAACCCGGATGAACTGGCCGCCGACCTCCTACGCCTGTGCCGGCTGGCCGCCGACCGGGCCGGTCTGCACCGGCGGGCCTACCTGGCCGAACTCGGCCTTCCGGAGCACGCGTTGAACCTGCTCGGTCTTCCGTCGCAGCAGAGGGTCGAACAGTCCGAACTCCTCGACGAGGCCGAGCGCGAGTACGAGCCACGCAGCTGGCTCGATCAGGACGGCGGTTCGTGGTGACCGACTTCGCCGACCTGGAGGCGACCGTACGCGCGCAATTGAACCGGATGCAACAACTTTCGGATGACCTCGCGGCCATTCGAGTCGCCCACGCCACCGACGACGACACCATCACGGTGGTGGTCGACGGCACCGCACGGATCCTGGATATCCAGCTGTCCGAAGGCATTTCGCGGATGTCGCCGGTCGATTTCGGGCAGGCGGTGGTCGTCGCCGCTGCCGCCGCGGCCCAGCAGGCTCTCGCATTACGCGGTCGCCTGATCGAGGAATTCAACAACTAGGTGAACAACAGGTTCGGCAGTTCGCGCAGCGGTTGCGGAACCCGTTGCCCTCATTAGGTTTCTCGATGAACCGCCCAGGTATCGAGTTCACAGATCAGCCCCAGGAGGGTGCCGCGATGAACGTAGTCAATGTGCAGCCACAGACATTCCGTCAGTACGGCGACCTCTCCGAGGGGACGGCGGCGGCCGTCGCCGTCGCGGGCGCCGTCGACCAGGCCGCGGTAATCGCGTCCGTCGCACCGGTATTCGGCTTGATCGGGCAGGAGTTCCTGGCGAGTTTCGCCTTCGCGCAGGCCAATCACTTCGTCGCGGTCGGTGATCTGGTGCAGATCTTCGCCGGTACCGCCGAGACCTCGCGTGCGGCGGCGCTGTCCTACGAGCAGACCGAACGAAACAGTGCGGAGTCGTTCGCCGCGCCCGCGGGAACCCCCGAGTGACCGCAGAATCCCTTGCGGCGCCGCTCCATCCGACCGTTCTCGACGCGCTGCAGAACACCCCGGTCGCGCCCTTCCTCGGCCAGTCGGCCCACCAGGTTCTCGCCGGCATCGGCTTGCCCGCGCTGCCGCAACTACCGTCCTTTCCGCCACTGCCCGGCCTCCCGCCACTGCCGCCGCTCGACCCGGCCGCTCTGGTCAAGCCGGTCACCGATCTGTTCAGCGGCTTCGGTGACGGGAACCTGAACACCAACCCCGCATTCAACCCGCAGAAAGTGCTCCAGCAGGTCGTGCAGTCGGTTAGCGCCGCAATGCAATTGGTGTCCAGCGGCATCCAGCTGTTGCAGACCATGGAGAGCTCCGGCACCCGGGCGGCCACCGCCGCGGCGGGCGACGCGTACGCCACCTCGGCGGCGGTCTCCGATCAGGCCGTGCGGATGAACGTCACCACCGGCGGAGCGGCCGGCTCGGTGGCCACCGGCTACCTCCAGATGGCCGCGGTGGCAACCCGATTCGCGGTGACCACGGCGGCGCTGACGCCCACGCTGGCGACCGCGCCCGGCCAGGCCGCATTGCTGGCCACCGCGATCGAGGCGGCCACCGAGGCGCTGGCAATCACCGCGCACACCAAGGCGCAATTGCTCACCCACTCGGCGCACATGACCGAGGCGGGCAAACCGGTGCCGACCCGGCTGCCCACACGGCCCAAGCTCGGCGCGCCGAGCGCGGCCCAGCGCCCGCTCACCCAGAGCTTGACGAAGGCCCGCCCCGAAGCCGGGCGGCTCGTGTCGACCGAGGCGACGACGAATGCCACGAATCAGGTTCTGACACAGCTGATGTCACAGCTACCGCAGGTTGTGCAGCCGCTGCTGTCGGTCGCACAGGAGGTCGGCAAGGCCACGACGCCCGCACCGGCCAAGACCGACACGAACACCCCGGTACCGGTGCCCCTGCGGCCGGTCTCGACGATCGCCGCGAGCCTGTCGCACGGTTCGACCGGAATCGTCGGCGGGACAGTAGGTCCCGCGACCGCACCGCTCGGTAGCTGGCAAGCCGAACATGTCGTCGCGGCGACACCGGGCACGGTCGCGTCCGCGCCGGTTCCCACGGGCCGGGCCGCGTTCGCCGGTGAGGTACTGCCGCCACTCGTTCCGGGCGTCGGACCGCTCGGCGGTATCGACCGCGCCCGATCGGCCGGCGGCGCCCCCGAGGCGCTGGTGGACGCCTGCCACGGCGATGAACTCGTCGGCGGTCGCGAGGACACCGCGGCCCCCGTAATCGGGGCAACCCCGACCGAGGATCCGGACACTCCGTTCAGCCTGTAGAAGGAGAAACCCTATGAGCAACATCGCATTCGATCACGTCCTTGCCCGGACAGCAGCCGGTCGCCTGGATCAGCTCGCCGACGGACTGGAAAGCGGACTGCACCGGCACAGCACCGCGCTGCATCCGGCGGCCGCGGCCATCGACCCGGTGTCCCGGCAGACCGCGCGGACGCTCGGCGAGGTCGGCGGGTCGTTCCGGCAGTCCTATCTCGGCGGCGTCGGCGAGCTGCGCAAGATCGCCGCGAACCTGCGTTCGCACGCCGATCTCGTCGAGGGATCCGACGGCGACGCCGTCGACATGTTCAAACCCCTGATGTAGCAACGCATTCAGACGAGGACTGACGTTATGGTCGAAGCACCGCAGGCCGGTTTCACCGGCACGATTTGGGACGCCGTTCCGGCCGAGCAGTTGGCGCACGAGCTGACCACCGGACCCGGCACGACGCCGATGGCCGACGTCGGCCTGGCCTATGCCGAACTCGCCGTCGGGCTGGGCGCGGCGGGCACGGAGTTCCGCGCGATCCTGGCGGTCGTCGGCGACGTCTGGGGATCGACGTCCAACGAGGACGGCCTGGCCCAGTTGGCCCAGTTGGCCGACTGGTTCGACGAGGTGACCGCGGCGGCCAAGGAGAACGCCGCGACCGCCGCCCAGCAGGCGGTGTCCTACGAGGTCGCGCAGCTCACCATGCCGCACGTGGGTGAGGTGGCCGCGGCCGTGCGGACGGCGGCGGACCTGCTGAGCGGCAGCCTGCTCGGCGCTCCGCTGGCCGGTCTGCTCGACACCGCCGACCATCAGGTCGAGGCCTTGCACGCGCAGGCGGCTCAGGTGATGCGCACCTACGAGGCGGCCAGTGAAAAGCTCGCTGTCCCTTGGGAGCAGGACGCGGCTCCGGCGGTCAGCGCCGGCGCCGCGCTGGCCGCCGAGCAGGCTCCGGCGCGACCCGAGGCCGGGCAGCCGGGTCCACCCGCGAACGCGCCGGTCGTCGCCGAGCCCACACTGGCGGCACCGACCGTGGATCTGTCGGCGCTGCACGTCGCGCCGCCGCCGACCGTGCCTGTCGGCAGCGAATCGCTGGTGCTCACGCCGACTCTGCCGCCGAGTCCGACCATCGCGCCGGGACCCGCGGCCCCGCTGCCGGTTTCGGCGGCCCAGCCCGCACCGCCGCCGATCGTGGCGCCACCCGCGAGCACTACCACGCCGGCGCCACCGCAACCTGCCGCACGCGCCGAGGCCGCCGAGGTCGGTGACATCGGGGATCGGTTCGTCGTCGACGCCGGATTCGCCACCGCTCCACCGGTATTGGGCGGCGCGGCGGTGCACGCCGGTCAGGAGGGCCGATGACAACGTTGACCACCGACGGCGTTCTCGCCGTCGCCGAAACACTCGGGGTGCAGACCCTCCCGACCGTGCTCGCACTGCGTCCTCGCCATACGGATCAGCACGCCTTCGCCGCGGCCCGCGCCGCCGTACTGCCGGAGCTCGGCGAGCGCGGCGTGCTCGACCGGGACGGCAACGTACTCGACGACCTGGCGACCGCCTTGTTCGTCCTCGCGCGCCCCGATCGCCAACTGGCCCTGCGCATTCGGCGCGGTGGCACGCTACTTCGGGTCTGCCTGGCCCGGAGGGGACTCGACCACGCCCTCGCGGTCCGCACCGACGACGACCTCGAGGTGGTTCCGGTGTGGGGCGAGGAGGACGCTGCGACCCTGGCCCGGCCGCTGCTCGGCGTACTCGGCCCGTGCCCGCCCGCCGAGATCCCGGTATTCAGTGCCCTGACCACCGAATTGCAGCAGCGCTTGGACGACGCGGGTACCACCCACGCGAGCGCCGCCTACCAGCTCGGCATGCCGGAGCCAGGTGCGATCGCGCTGGGACTGGCTCTGCGACACTGCGATTCCCTCGCCGAGCTGGTCTGCTACACCCACCGTGACGGCCAGTCCGTCCGGTCTCCCGCCACCGCCGCCGTCTATGACACCGCGGACGGCCGCATCATCGGCGGCGGCAGTGTCGCCGCCGACGGCCAGCTGTGGACCACCCTCGCCCCGGGCAGTGACCATCGATTGGCCCAGGTGCTGGCCGCGCAGATCGAGGCATTGCCGGAAGGCAGGTGGATGTCGTAATTCCCGCATGACCGAGAATCCGGGCCGTCGGCCCACCCAATGATTTCCATCCACATCATTCGAGAGGACATCTCATGGCCGGAGCAAGTAACCTGCACCTCGATTTCGCGATTTTCCAGAAGTACGCGAATGCCTACGCCCAAGTCATTCCGCCGATCGACAAGAGCGTCGACAAACTGGGCGACACGGTCGAGGCCGCGAAGAAGGGCTGGGAGGGTGACGCCAACATCGCGTTCACCAAATTCGCCAACGAACTGCAAACCAAGATCCGCGCGGTGAACAAGGATCTGGATCTGGTGTCTCAGGCATTGCAGACCGGTGAGAAGAAAGTCGCGTCGGCGGAAGACGAGAGCATGTCCGGATTCACCACGCTGAACATGAACTACAGCTAGTCCCAGCACGAGACGCTATTCAGAGAACGGAAAATCACCATGCTGTACAACCCGGCTGCCGTCAACGCGCTGATCACCGAGCTCGCCGGCTACCACAAGGACATCTCGACCGAGCGGCACAACGCCGAGACCGCGGCGAACAACCTGCTCAAGGAGGGTTGGCAGAGCGGCGACGGTGGCGCGTCGGCGGCTTTCCAGCAGAAGCACAAGACCCTGATCGACGACCTGGACGATCTGCTCGTGCTCCTCGCGAAGGGCAAGGACAACGTACAGGCCGCGCTGGACAAGGCGATGGCGACCGACCAGAAGGTCGCCGACGACTTCACCTGGTAGTCGTCCGGACCGAGGGATGGGCCCGTCGCCGTGGGGCGGCGGGCCCATCTGTCATGCCGGCTGCAACACCGGTTCGGTCGAGGTCTCGGCGGTGCCGAGGTATTCGGTCTCCTCCGGGATCGACACCACCTGGACGACCAGTTCACGGCCCTTGGTGCGGACGGTCACCGTGCCGGGTTCGCCGGCCGATCCGATCAGCGCGACATCGGCGCCGAGCACCACGGACGAGGACGCGGTCTGCGAACGGACCTGCACGGCAGTCGCTTCCGACACCTGTCCGGTGGCCGCGACGCCGTCGTAGACGATCATGGTGGCCGCGGCGGTATGGTGCGCGGCGCCACCGGGCGACGAAACCGACAGTGCCGCAGGCGCATCGACCGCGGCCACCAGGTGCGCCCACGCTTGCGGCCGGGTGGTGTGCACGATCACCTGGGCGCCCACCGCGATCGAACGCAAGATCATCAGCTGGGTGAGGCGCAACGACCCGACGATCTCCACCCGCCGAATCTCCGGCCCGAACAACGACACCGCGACGCCGAAACCGTCGCTCGTCGCGCCGATCACCTGGCCACACCCGCCGGCCGGCACCGTGAAACCGGACATCGTCGCGGGCGTCCCGTAACGAGCGACCGACGTATCGAGGTCCCCGCCGTCCAGCAGCACGCGCCGCTGCCGCCCCCGCAGCGGCAGCAAACCCAGCTCGAGCGCGGACGTATCGGCCTCGTGGTGACCGGCGCCCGCCTTGTCCTGGCGCACCAGCGCGGTCAGTGCCACCGCGTTGTCCCGTTGTGTCGCAGTAGCACCGTGCGCCGGCGTCAGGCGCAGGCGAGTCAGCACGGACTTGCCGGGCAACGCCCACACCGCCGCCAGCGCCTCGGCGTCGAGCCGCTCGGGCCGGACCGCGTAACCCGCCAACTCGATGCCATCGCTGCGCAGCGCCCGCCAATCCTCGGTCCACTGCTGCGGATCGGTGTCGTGCAACGCGGCCGCTTCCGCGCCGGCCAGTTCGGTCGCGGTCAGCACCGAGACCCGGACCCCGCGGGTGGCCAGGCGCGCGGCGACCCGGCGGGTGGCGACCAGCGCCGTCCGGACCATGCCCGCCTGCCCGCTGCCCCGGTTGTCGATGGCGTCGACATTGTCGAGCGGATCGAAACGCAGGACCAGCCAGACGGTCTGGGCGGCCGCGGCAGGCAGCGGCCCGAGCAGCTTCTCGTACAACCGCACCACGTTGTCCGGCCCCTGGGTGCGAACGCCGAGCGTGACCACGTCGACGGCGGACAGCCGGATGTCGAACTGGGCCAGGCAGCGCGCGACATCGGCGAGCGAGACGGCCGCGTCCGCGCGGATCTCCGCCGAGCTGAGCAGGGTCGGGCGCACCCCGGTGCGCTCCAGCGCCAGCATGGTGATCAGGTGGCTGCCGTCCCAGCGCATTCCGCAGCGGGTGCCGCCGGATTCCGGCAGCGTGACATCGAACGGCTCGGTGCGCGCCTCGATAGCATTGCCGCGCCGATTGCGCCACCGCAGCGCGATTCGCATTCCCAGAATTCGCCAGACATTCGTTTTCCGAATCCGGACCGCGCCGAGTGCGGCGACGGCGAACCCGATTCCGGTGGCCACCGGAAGCTCGGCGTGCAAGGCGATTGCCGTGGTCCCGGCGGCGGCGCCCGCGGCGGCCGACGGCAGCACGAGGAACAATGGCAGCCGGGTGAACAGCTCCGGCGTGCTTCTTCGCGGCATTGTCTCGTTATTCATTCAACTCATCTCCATTCCGCAAGCACCCCCGTGGTGCGGTAGCCTCTCACACCGCAGTCGAATGTGCGTGTTCATGCGCACGGTGTTCATATGCATCGAGGAGTGGGAATGCCGGCACAGTTGACGACGCGCGCGCAGGTCAATGGATATCGTTTTCTGCTGCAGCGTTACGGGCACGCGATGGTGCGTCGCGATGTGCGAATGCTGCACGATCCCATGCGTATCCAATTCCGGTCGTTGATCACCGGCATCGTGCTCGCCGTATTGGTGACCGCGGGCTGCGCGATTCTGGCGTTCCTGCGCCCGCAGGGCCAGCTCGGCGATGCCAAGATCATCATGAGTTCCGGCAGCGGCGCGCTCTACGTGATGGTGGACGGGACCTTGCATCCGGCGCTCAATCTGGCGTCCGCCCGGCTGATCACCGGCAGCAGTGAATCGCCTACCTCGCTGAAGGATTCGAAGCTGTCGGCGCTGCCGCGCGGGCCGTTGCTCGGCATACCCGGCGCACCGGGCTCGCTCGCCGACCCGGTCGAGCGCGACCGCTCGGAATGGACGTTGTGCGAGGACGCGACCGCCGGTCAGGGCGGCACGGTGCTGGCCGGGCCGCCGCAGCTGGGCGCGCAGATTCGTCCGGCGGCGGCCGGTGAAGCCGTGCTCGCGACGCGCGACGGCGCGACCTACCTGATCTACGACGGCAAGCACGCCCGCGTCGACATGGGCAGCGACGCCATCGTTTCCGCGCTGCACGTGCGCGGCCTGCGCCCGCGGCCGATCGGGACCGGACTGCTGAACGCCACCGTGGCCGCACCCGAGTTGGTCGTGCCCGCGATCCCGAACGCGGGTGAGCCGAGTGCGGTGCGTGGCGCGAATCTGGTTGTGGGGTCGGTGATCCGAGTGCAAGGAGTGAACGGACCGACGCCGTACGTGGTGCTCGCCGACGGCGTGCAGAAGATCTCCGAGTTCACCGCGCAGGTGCTGCGGGCCTCGAACTCCATGGGGCTCACCGTGATTCCGCTGCTCTCCCCAGACGCGATCAGCGGCATGCCGGTGCTGGAGACGTTGCCGGTCGGCCAGTTCCCCGCGGGTGATCTGACCGTCGTCGCCGCGGACGCCGACCCGGTGGCGTGCGCGGCGTGGGCGCGCGGTAGCGAGGACCAGGCGGCGCGGCTGCAACTGCTGGTCGGCAGGCAGCTGCCGCTGGCCGACGGGGTAACCCCGGTGGCGCTGGTGGCCGGCGACGGCGCCCGCACCGCCTACATCCCCGGCGGCAGTGGGGAATTCGTTCAGGTGACCGGGATCGAGCCGGACAGCACCCGGCGCGACGTTCTCTTCTACGTCACCGACACCGGCGTCCGGTTCGGCATTCCCGACCTCGCCACGGCCACGGTGCTCGGGCTGACCACGCCGAAGCTGGTGCCCTGGCAGATCATCAGTCAGTTGCCCGGCGGCCCGATACTGGACCGGCAGTCGGCGCTGATCGCGCGCGACGTCGTCCGCGCCGGGCAGTAGCGCACCGAGTGACGAGAAAGTGAACGCGGGGGGCCGCCGAATCCGGCCCGCTCGCCGCCCGACCGGCCGTTCGGTACGGTCCGGTGATTCCGAACCGAAAGGGAGAGCTGATGCCGCGGTTGGTGTGCAGACATGCGGATGGTGCGGTGGTGGTGGCCGTCGGCGGCGCGTGTGTGGTCGTCCGGCCGGACGCGCTCGACGACGAGGGGCGTTGTGCGACAGCACCTTCGGCGCTGAGCATGACCCTGGTGAGCGCGGCGGCGGTGGAATCAGGTTTCGTCGCCATCGATGAGCCGATGCCGGACGCGTTGCTGTCGGCGGCGCAGATCGCGACGATCCTGGAATGGGAGGTCGGTTTCGTCGAGGGCGTGCCCGGCGACGGCGACCGGCCGGGGCTCAGCAGCGGCGAGGCCGAACTGTATCTGCGCTACCGTCCGGAAACGGGCGACGCCTACCCGAACAGCTTTGCGCTGCAGGCGGTCGATCGCCCGTTCTCGCTCGACCGGATCGCCCCACCGTTGTCGGACACTCGCGACGAGTTCCCCGTCGAGGTCGAGACCGAAGCCGCCGCAGTCGAATTCGACATCGAACCCGAGCTGCTCGTCCAACTGTGCGCGTCCATGGGCTACGTGGACTACCTCTCCGGCGACGAGATCGTCGCCGCCGCAGCGCAAGACCTGATCGACCGCACGAGCTACCTCGCCACGGTGTCGGAGTTCTACGCCGAGCTGACGCAGGTCGTCGCGACCGGCATGGTGCCCGACCTGGCGGTGGACCTCGCCGGCAAGTTCGACGCACCGCAGATCATCGATTTCGTCGAGCGGCTCGTGGCCGAGCTGGATCGGCGCCGACCATGGCCGGACCCCGCCCTCGTCCCGGTGGACCCGGCGACCTGGCCGTCGATCGGTTCGAGCAGGCCGATCGGGTGGCTGGAGATCACCATCGCGGACTTGGAGTGGGCAGTGAAAGCGCCCTTCGGCGATGTACCGGATGACGAACAGGCGTTCCTTGTACTGCGTTTGCGCAGCGGGCAATTGGTGGCGCTGGTCGGGGAGGACGAGCCGAATCCGGCCCGCTTCCTGGTGCTGCTGCCCGATCTGGATGATCAGCAGCACGCTGTGGAAGTGAACGCCTACCTGTCTCGGTACGCGGGCTTGCAGGTGCGGTCCGAAGAACTCGGCCTGGCCATGGAGGTGTCGGCGCGATGATCCGACCGGAGAACCGGCACGCGGCGAGCGACGCGGCCGACCTGATCGACGCCGTGGTGGGTGCGCTGGGGCAACTGGGCGATATCCGCACCGCGAGGGATGCACTGACCGCGTCGGCCACCGTGGAACATGGCCGAATCACGGTGACGGTCAACGCATCCGGGTCCATCCTGCGCACGGAGTACGCCGAGGGCATCGACGAGCTCAGCTACGGCCAGATCGCCCGCGCCACAGTGCAGGCCGCCCAACAGGCGGCGGCGAAGGTGCAGCGAAAGAAGGCGGAGCTGATGGCCCCGCTCACGGCGCTGCGGATGGGTCCGCGTCCCGAAGACCTGTCCGAAGAACTGGCCGACCTGCGCAAGCAACTGCCCGAACCGGCCCGCGCCCCGCTGAGCCCACCGTCGGAGCGCGACGCCGGGACCCGGCACCGCGACGGCCATCGAATCCTGGACCGCTGAACCACCCGAAACTTCGCGCGAGACGAGGACTTTCCGCATGGACGACGAATTCGCCGGTGCCGTCGACGATTTCCGCACCAAGATAGCCGAAATGACCCGCCTGCAAGCGGAATGGGCGCAACTCGTGGCCACCGGCACCGCCGAACGCCGCCGGGTCCGGGTCACCGTCAATGCCGACGGCATCGCCATCGATATCAAATTCGGCGCCGACATCAGCGACCTGGACTACGACGAGATCGCCGCCGCGGTGACCGAGGCCTCCGGTAAAGCGGTGCTCGATCTCGCGGAACAGACCAAAGAACTGATGGCCCCGGTCGCCGTCGATCGCGGCGCGGCGCCCAAGCCGGCCGACCTGCTGGCCGCGGTCGCCTCGCTGCGCGATCAACTCCGCTGAGCGGATCGCACTGGGCGAGCGGATCGTTCGACGCGGGCGGTAGAAAGCCGTGCCCGGACTTAAGGTCACAGCATGACACTGGAGATCGACCGTTCGGGCCGCGGGGGCGAAGAGGGCCGGACGAGCACGCAGGCAGGGCCGCTCCGATTGTCCGGCCGGCGTCGTGGACTGGTGCTGCTGGTCTTGTGCGGCACCGGCTTTCTGATCAGCGAGGACACCTCCACGCACAGCATCGCGGTGCCGACGCTGTTGCAGCAGCTGGGCGATCGGCCGGTGTTGCAGACCTCGCTGTGGATTCCCAAGGTGTATGTCCTGGCCTTCATCGCGCTCCTGCTGGTCGGCGGCGCGCTGGTGGATCGGCTCGGAGCCAAGCGGGTGCTGGTCGGCGGCTTCCTGGTTTATCTCATCGGATCCGGTGTGCATCTGGTGCTGGCACAGACCTCGATTCCGCTGCTCCTGGCCCGGATATTCATGGGCGCGGGGGTGGCGGTCATCGTGCCCGCGACGTTGTCCATCCTGGTGCTGGTCAGCGAACCCGGGGGTGAACGGGCCAGGGCCGTCACGTTGTGGGCGGGCTGTTGCGCGGCGGGTGTCACCGTCGTTCCGCTGATCGCCGGGTTGATTCTCAACGATGTGGTGTGGCCGCGCGTGGTGGCGGGGCTGGGGTTCACCGCGGTGGTGTTGCTGATCGGGACCGTGCTGTTCGTCCCGGCTGTCCGGCCGGACCCGGCCTGCCCGGTGGACTGGCCGGCCACGATCACGGTGACGCTCGGCGTCGGCCTGGTCTCGCTCGCCCTGATCCAAGCCCCCTATTGGGGTTGGACGTCACCGTCGTTCGGCGCCGCGCTGATCTCCGGCGTGCTGCTGGCCGCGGTGTCGGCGCAGGTCCGGCGCGGCGGCGTGCTCCCGCACGATTGCCTGCGGGCCGACCCGCGCGTGCGGCTCGCGATGGCGGCGCTGGCGACGGCGATCCTGGCCCTGTTCGGCGCCGTCTTCCTGACCATTCAATATCTCCAGGCGATGGGGGATCGAAGCTCCATCGTGGCAGGCACATTCATCTTCCTGCCCGCGTGCGTCGCGACCGCGATCGGTGCGAAGGCCGGTTCGGCGTTGCAGCGCCAGGGCTGCGTGGTCGCCGCGATCGTCATCGGGTTGACCGCGATGGTGGACGGTCTGGCGATCGGCTTGACCGCAGGCACCCAGGGTGAACTCAGCCCGCTCGTGGCCATGGTGGCGGTGACGAGCGTCGGTTTCGCCATGGTGCTCAGCATCGCGCTGGACGTGATGAGCGCGGCGCTGCCGCGGACCCGCACCGCGATTCCGTGGGCGGCGCAGATGATCGTCGTGCAGGTCAGCGGTCTGCTCGGACTGGCGATCGTGGGCAGTCTCGTCGACCGGGGCTACCGCGCGCACTTCGTCATCCCGGCCAAGCTGCTGGCGCACGGCGGTGCGGCGGTCAGTCAGGATCCGCTCGGTAAGGGTGTGGCCGCGGCGGCCTCGGCCGGCGAGCCGCTGGCCGTCGCCGTGCAGAACGCCTTCCTGGCCGGCTACCGGCACGGGTTGCTCGCCATCATCGGCGTGGTCGCCGCCATGGTGGTCGCGATACTCGTTTCGGTCGCGCGGGCGCGGAGACCGAAACGGGCATAGGCGCGAATCATCAAGAATGTGACGGCTTCTCAAGGAATTCTAAAGATGATGCGAAAGTTATCTTCGAATTCCAAAGTCGAGTCCCATTATTACGGCGATGATTTGACGGTTACCGAAGGGCGCGCATAATTTCGGTTCAGCGTTATGCCGAGTTGCTCTCGATTCGATCGAGTTATTCGGCACGTTGTCACCTGAACTATCGAAAGGCTGGGTTTGCCATGCAGGATTCCGACACCGGCACTCCCGTTCGCCGACGACGCACCGGCGGCAGCCGGACCGCCGCGGCGCGTTCGTCCACGTCACGGCCGTCGGCCGAGGAGACCCTGGCGAAGTCGCGGGCCGAACGGGCGCAGCTCGAGCAGGGCAGGCTGTTCCAGGCGGGGCTCATCGAAGAGGCCGAGCAATTGCACGAGGAACTCCGCGTGCTGCACGAGGAATTGCGCGAACTCTACCGGCAATTGGGCAATCTGCGTAAACGGTTCCCCAGCCTGCCGCCGGCCACGCGGCTGGCCGGATTCCCGCCCATCGTGGTCGGGCCGATGCAGGCCGCCGACTCCCGCCTCAACGCCGGCCGGGCCACCGCCTGAAGCACAATCGCGCGCCGAAAGCCAGCTCCGACAACGACGTTCACCTGCCCGTTGCCCGACGGCGTCCACCGTCGCCTGCTGTAGTCTCACGACCTGGCCAGGTTGAGTCTGGACTGCGGAAGGAATCGGGTCGTGCGTGTGGTGGTGGTGGAAGATGACGCGGGTGTGGCAGCTGCGGTCATCGATGGCCTGCGGACCCACGGTTTCGGCACCGTCGACCACCTGACCCACGGGCTCGACCTGCTGACCTCGCACACCGGATACGACGCCGTCGTCCTCGATCTCGGCCTGCCCGATGTCAACGGCTATCTCGTGCTGCGCCAGTTGCGCAAGGTCAGCACCGTTCCCGTGGTGGTGCTCACCGCCGAGGGCGACGAGCTCGCGGCGGTCTCGTGCCTGCGGGCCGGCGCGGACGATTACATGGTCAAGCCGCCGCGCGTCGGCGAGCTGGCCGCCCGGCTCGAGGTGGCCGTGCGGCGTTGGCAGGCCACCGGGTCCTGTACCGCCGTCGTGGTCACCGGGGACGTGCGGGTGGATCTGTCGGCGCGCCAGGTCGAGGTGGCCGGCGAGGCGGTCGCGCTGACGCAGAAGGAATTCGCGGTCGCGCGGGTACTGGTCGAGCAGGCCGGCGCCGCGGTGGGGCGCGAGCAGATCATGGACGAGATCTGGGGCGAGAAAACGCCGTCCACCTCGCGTTCACTCGACGTCCACATGGGCGCGCTGCGGGCCAAGCTGAACCGGCCCGGCCTGATCACCACGATCCACGGCTTCGGCTACCGCTGGGCTCGGTGAGGAGACCGCCGGATGCGCGTCCGTCTGGTGACCGCGTTCACCGTGCTCGCGGCGATCTGCATGACCTGCTTCGCCATCGGGATCGGCTACGAGCTGGCATTCAGCCGGACCCGCGGCCTGGTGATCGACCGGATCCAGGACGCCAATAGATTCGGCGTGCTGGCCGCGACGGATCCGGCGAGCCTCAACGACGAAGCGCAGAGCTACTCCGACCGCAGCGGCAACGGCGTCCTGGTGATCGCGGCCGACGGCACGGTGATGTGCGACATCCGGGTCGATCGCGGCGACGCGCAGGTGCGCGCGGCGGTCGGCGACGGTCACTGGATCGTGCCCACGCAACCGCTGTATCCGTGGAGCACGCAGCCGATGTTCGTCGCGCAGCCGATCGGCACCCCGCCGCAGGCCGGCGGCGTGGTCGTCATCGACATCGCGACCGCGGCGACCCGCACCGAAATCACCGACCGCTGGATCCAACTCGTCTGCGTCACCGCGACGGCCCTGCTGGTGTTCGGCGGTCTGGCACTGGTCGTCTCCGGCTGGATTCTGCGGCCGGTGTCGGAACTGCTGCGCGATGTCGACGCGCTGACCTCGACCCTGCCCGCGCAACGCGCCGCGGCGCGCCGGTCCTGGCTGCGCAGCGAAGGACCGCCGGAGATCATGGAATTGGCGGTCGGCGTCGAAACGGTGACCCGGGCGGTCGCCGAATTGGCCGCCGCCGAACGGCAACTCGTGGTCGACACCGCGCACTCGTTGCGCAATCCGCTTGCCGCGCTTGCGGTCCGGCTGCAAGCGCTGCAACCGATGATCGCCGCGGACCGGGCGGCGGCCACCTTCGTCAGCGTCGTCGGCGAGGTAGACCGGCTGACGGCGCTGCTGGACGGTCTGCTGGCTTCGGCGGTGGCCGAGGCGAAGTCGGATCGGCACGCGCCGCCGGTGGCCGGTTGCGACGCCGTCGGTGTCGCCGCGGACCGGGTCCAGGCCTGGCACGACGCGTTCCTCCGCGCCGACATGACGCTGACCCTGCGGCCGCTCGTCGACGCGGCGCAAACAACGGTTCCGTCCGGTGTGCTCGCCCAGATTCTCGATGTCGCACTGAGTAATTCGGCTCGCTACGCCGGACGCGGTACGCAGGCCACGGTCACCGTGAACCATGAGTGCGAGTCGGTGGTCGTCGCGGTCGAGGACACCGGGGTCGGGGTGTCGCCGGACGAGATCGACCGGCTCACCACGCGTTTTTTCCGCGGCGCACAGGCAGGCAGCGGGGGCTCCGGGCTGGGCCTGCCGATCGCCGCGACCCTGGCCGCGCAGCACGGCGGACTGTTCTTCGTCGACGCCGCGCAGCCGCACGGCCTGATCGTGACGGCGAGTCTGCCTGCCGCAGCGGCCGATTCGCCAACCTTACCGGCGGGTGAACTGCTGAAGAAGCGGTGAACTCTGGTGTCACCACACGACATCGCTGACCGGTAACACCAACGATGGCGCTGTGACACCACCGCCTGACCACAACGGGCCCGCTGTGCGCGTCGATCCGGCGGATCTGATCGACAAGGGCAAGAAGCTCGCCGAATTGCCGAGCGCGGCCAACGGCTTGTTCGACATTCTGAACAAGCTGCACAGCAACCTGCAGTCGCTCGGCCAGCCGTGGGGCGACGACAAGCTGGGCAAGCAGTTCGCGGAGGGCGCGTCCGGCTATGTGGCCGCGGTGGATTCGGTGGTCGGCAACGCGAGCACCGGATCCGATGCGTCCGGTGCGATCCCGGTCTTCGGGCAGTTACTGATCAACTACGGTGCCACCATTCAGGAAGCGGGCAAGGCGTTCTCGGCCGGCGAGGATCTCTACGCCGAGTGGATGCTGAAGAACTACGTCGACGAAGACGCGCACGGCAATCCGGGACCGTACAAGGGTCCGCTCAGTTCCGATCCGAATCACGGCAAGACCGGTGACGACAACAAGGACAAGAACGGCGGGAACAACAACGGTAAGGACGGCGGGGACAAGAATTCGTCGGGTCCGCCGCCGCCGACCAAGGAGAATCAAGGCTCGGGTGGCGGGCCGAAGCCGGGCGGACCGGATATCCCGCAACCGGGCGGGTCGAATGCCGGTGGATCTAATCCGGGCGGGTCGAACCCCGGCGGCGTCGGCTTGCCGGGCGGGGCGACGGGTCCGGGCGATGGTCAACCCGAAAAGCCCGCTTTCTCTTCGGCACCCGGCACCGAACGGGGGAGTTCCATTGATCCGCTTGGGCTTTCCCCGCGGTCGGACGGGGCGGATCTCGATGCGGCGCTCAACCCGGGGGTCGGCGGGTTGTTCGGCCCGCTCGGCCCGAACGGGTACCGGCCGTCGCTCGACTCGATAACCGGTGCGCCGGTAGACAAGTCGGGTGTGCCGGGCCTCGGCGGCAAGAGCGGTGCCGGCGGGGTGCCGGGCATTCCGCAGACGCGCCTGCCGTCCTCGGCATTCGACGGCGAGAAGCTGGCCGGCAAGAACGGCGTGGGTGGCGTGCCGTCGCGAGCTGCCATGCCTGGCGCCGGGATGATGCCGCCGGGCATGCCGGGAGTACCGCCCGGAGCGCAGAGCGGCGGCCCGGCCGATGGAAAAGGCAAGCGGCGCAAGCCCGCTTCGCCCGCGCCGGAGGTCGAAGAGCCGGCCGGTACGGAAGAGTCGTGGCCGCTCACCGACCGGCGGGCCGGTGAGCGCTGATGTCCGTGCCCGACGCGGTCTCGCAGTCCGACATCAACCTGCCGGAGGAACTGCACTGGCTGAGTTACGTCGCCGGTAGCGAGTGGCCCAAGGGCAGCGAGAACGGCATGTTCGCGCTCGCCGACGCGTGGTCGGACGCCTCCGGTGAGTTGTCCGGGGTGGTGACCAGTATCGAGGACGCGGTCAAGGACATCTTGGCCGCGTATCCGTCTGCGGGCGAGATGAATTCGTCGATGGTGCAGACGCTGAAGCACCTGACCGAAGAGTCGGACACCGCGTCGTTGCAGGCCATCGCGAAGTCGATGAAGCAGTTGGCCGGATCGTGCGACAAGGTCGGTTGCGCGATCCAGGAAAACAAGATCATGATCGTCGTCGGCCTGGTGCAGCTGATCTACGAGATCGCGCTGGCCTGGCTGTCGCCCGTGACCGCACCGGCCCAGGAGGTCGTGCTGATCACCTGGTACCAGGTGGTGTTCCAGTGGTTGAAGAAATTGATGATGCAAATGGTCATCGCCGCGCTGAACGCCATGGGCCAGCAGATGATCCTGAACATCCTCATCCAACTCGGTCAGATGGCCGCCCATCACCGCGACGGTTTCGATGGTAAAGCGTTGTGGCAGGCCGCGGTCGGCGGTGCGCTCGGTGGCGCGTTCGGTGCGGCGTTCGGCAAATTGGGCGGGGACCTGTTCAAGTTCATGGGCGGGAAGATCACCCGCACCGAGTTCGACAAACGCTGGCAGCAGCTGTTGACCGGCATGGTGCAGGGTGGCGCCGGTGGTGTCGGCGGCATGGTCGGCGGCGGTGTCGCTAACCTGGCGCTCAACGGCGGTCCGTTCGAACTGGACCCCAGAATGCTGGGCGCGGGCGCGGCCGGTGCGTTCAGCGGGGGCGCGCGCGGGTGGCGCGCGTCCGGCGCGAAGGTTCATGTCGACCTGCCCGAGACCGGGAATCTGGGCACCAAGCTTCCGGCGGGCGGTCCGCCGGTAAAGCCGGGGGAGGGGCCGCAGGCTTCCGGATCGGGTGCCGCGCCGGTGCACGAGCCGGCGGGCGCCGGTGGTTCGAAGGCCAACGGCGACAACGCGAACGGCAGAACCGGTTCGAACGGCGGCGCCGATCAGGGCGCGGGCGTGACGCAGAAGTCGAGTGCGCCATCGGTTCACGGCAACGAGACGGCCGAGAACTCGTCCAATGGGCGGTCCACGCAGAATGAGGGTGGGCGCTCCGGTGCGCGCGACAGTTCCGCGCCGTCGCACACCGACAACACCTCGTCCTCGCATACCGACAGCACGTCGCCTCGCGCGCACGACGGTACGTCCGGTGCGGACAACCAACAGCGACCGGTCAACGACCAAACGTCGTCTGGCGTTGCGGGGCAACCACATTCGAACGCGGCGGCGGCCGCGCATCAGGCTCCCGCCACGGAGGCCAAGCCGGGTGCCGCGGCGGCGGCCGGCGCACAACCGCAGAATGCGCGAACAACGACGAACGACGTCAAGGGTGCGGCACCGGCGACATCGCCGAGGCCGACGGACTCGTCTACGTCGTCCAGCCGCCCGCAGGTCGGCGCCGACCAGCGCGCACAACCTCGGATGTCCGATACATCCAGCAGCAGTAGCGTTCCCGACGTTCAGACGCAGCGGTCTGCCAGCACGGTCGCCAAACCCGATACCCAGCAGACGCAGATCCATTCGACGCCGGAGCAGACGGCGTCCGGAAGTCGGCCGAAGCCAGAGGGTTCCGCGCCCCTCGGCGGCGACAAGTCGCCCAGTGGCGGTGACAACGTGTCCCCAGTCGGTGACAAATCGCCCAACGCCGGGGACAAGTCGGTCAACACCGGCGACAAGACCACCAACGGCGGCGACAAGCCCAACGCCGGCGACAAGCCCAACGCCGGCGACAAGCCCAACCCTGGAGACAAGCCATCCAGCAGCGGCGACAAGTCCACGAACTCCACCAAAGAGCCGGCCAAATCACCGAATTCGCCCCCGCACTCAACCGATCCGAAGTCGGCCACTCCGCCGCAACGCAGCGGCGCGGCCAAGGACGGCGACCACGCCCGCGCCACCGATCCCGTCAACGCCCGAGCGCACACGGCCGACGGCTACACCGGTCGTGCCCGCTGGCGCCGCGTCGAGGCGGACCTCCTGGGCCCGGTGTGGCCGGGCGGCCGTGCGTTCCTGCGCGAGGTCGTCGGTTTCCAGCAGACCCTGGATCTGCTGCGGGGCAGCAAGTCACCGCATGACGACCGGGAGCCGTTCCGGCAGGTGCAGGGCACCGATCTGCCGATGCGCGACGGCTTCGGTCAGAAGAAACCCGGCGACACACCGCCGGCCCACGATGGTGCTCCGTCACCCGGCTACGACAAGCCGTTGTCCCGCGGTGTGTACCGGCTGAACGAAAACGAAAGGTCCGCACACCTCTTCAAAATCGAGGACGGACACTGGTCGAGGGTCGAAGAAGCCCCACCGAAGAAGTCCGACGACGGCGCTTCGGCGTCGGGCAAGACCGACGAAGCGCCACCGAAAAACGGTAAGGCTCAGTCGGCTCCGGGCAAGAACATGGTCGGCGAGGACGGCGGCACGCCGCACACCCCGGTGCCGCGCACCGGCCCGGTACTGAAGCGATGGGCCGCGGGCACCGCCCCGGTCATGCGGACCGTCGTCGGCGATCACGAAGGTCGTTGGTACGTCAGCGATCTACAGCACGAGGCGTTCCACAACGCCGGGGTGTACGTGGCCTTCAAGGCCGAGTTCGTGAACGGGAAGCTGGCGTCGGTCTTCGACTGGGCCGGCGCGTACCACCCGTCGCCCGCCCGGATCAAAGCCGCGCTGGGCGAAAACTATGATGGCATAGCGCATTTCGACCAGCACGGGCGCAAGTACACCCCGTCGGAGCAGGAGGGCTGGCCGCCCGCGGCCGAGCGGACTCCGGCTGGACACGACGACGTAGTACCCAAGCCCGACCACGACGACGCACCACCCAAGCCTGAGCACGCCGACCTGCCGGACCCGCCACCGCATCGCGCGCCGACGGATCCGCCGAACTTCGAGCGCGATGCCAAAGACCTACTCGACGCGTACAAGCCGGACGAATGGGCGGGAGTCACCCGCGACGACCTGAAGGAGGCCCTGTCCGGCAGCATCCATCACAATGCGCAAGACCCGGCCCAGGTAGCCGAGTATCACCGGGCGGTGACGGCCGCGGTCGAGGTGGTCCGCCGCGAGACCGGCAAGACTCTGCGCTGGACCCAGGTCATGGCGGTCATGGCGATGCGCCACGGCCCGATCAACATGGACGCCGGCGAGGGCAAGACGCTGGCGTTCCTGGCCGACGCGATGCTCAAAGCGTCAGCGGGCGAGCCGGTTCAGGTGTTCACCACGCGAGACACCCTGGCCAACGACGCTTTCCGCCTCTACAACGACGTCCTGCGCCCGTACGGCTTCGATGTCGGCCGGATGAACCCGGAGGGCGGCCCGACCGGTGCGGATGCCGAAGCGCCGCAACGCCCGACGATCAATATCGGCACCTTGAACGACGCCGGCTTCGGCCGATTGCGCGACAAGGTCGTGCCCGGCCGCATCGCCGTGCTCGACGAGATCGACGAAGCACTGGTGCATGCCGACACCACCTGGATCCTCTCCGAGGGCGCGGCCGCGCCGGCCGCACACGACGTCGCCGAACGCGTCGCGCACGCCCGCGATTTCCTCGATCAGCGCCTGACCTCCGGCGACCTGACCCCGGCGCACTTCGGCCGGACCGCCGACCAGGTGGGTGGACCGGCGAAGCTGACCGAGGACGGCCGGTCCGCGGTCAAGGAACTGCTGGCTCGCGAGCAGCCGGGTGACCGGACGCTGACCGAGGCGCAGCGCCAGAAACAGCTCGACGACGCGGTGCGCCGGATCGAATCGGCCGCGTCGGCCCGCTGGGAGTTCATCGAAAACGACCACTACATCGTGGACAAGGCGAACAACAAGGTCTTCATCATCGACCAGACCACGCACAAGGTGATGTTCGATCCGAAGACGTCCACGGAGAGCCGCTGGAACGGTGGCCTGGCCCAGGCCGTCGAGGCCAAACACGGACTGACTATCCGCAACGATTCGGGCGGCGCGCGCAGCCTGACCGCCAAGGAGATGTTCTCCGACACCAATTACGACTCGTTGACCGGCGCGTCCGGCACCGCCGAGGGCGTGTCGCACGAACTCGTCGCCAAGTACGGCATGACCGACGTGGTGAGGATCCCGCGTTTCGAGGAGTCGAGACTCGACATCCTCGACGCGTCGATGGCCCGCGACCAAGCGGCGAAACACCAGATGATCGCCGACGATATCGCCGCGGAACACAGCCCGACCGCCCGCCCGCAGTTGGTGATCGCCAACCGCAACAGCGAGGTCGCGCAGCTGTCGGCCTTGCTGACCAAGGCGAACGTCGACCATATCGCGGTCGATGCGAAATGGTTCCTCGACCACGGCGAGCACGCGGAGGCGCGACTACAGCAGATCTTCGACAGCGCAGGCGAACTGGGCAAGGTCTTGATCATCAACCGGCAGGGTGGCCGTGGCGTCGACATTCCGGTCAGTCACGCGGTCAGCGAGGCCGGTGGTCTGCATGTGACGGTGACGAGCAAGTCGAACCTGCGCGACATCGACATCCAGGCCGAGAACCGGGCCGCGCGGGCCGGGCAGGAAGGCAGCGTCCGGTACTACCTGGCCGCCGACGACGCACTGTTCGCGCACGCGCCCGAGCATGCCCTGACCATCATCCGCTACACCGACGCGGTCACGGAGCACGCCACTCTCGACACGAAGTACCAGGCGACGCAGGAGACGCAAAAGCTCGCCGAGGCCGCGCACCAGGCCGCGCCGACTCCGGCCAACCGCGCCGTCCTCGACGCCGCACGCGACGACCACGACGCGGCGCTGGCCGCCCGCGATGCCGGGCTACGGGCGCGTCAGGCGGCGGAGACCGAGCTGGCCGACCTGGCTCCGGTGCTGCAAGCCAGGAACTCCCGCCCCGAGCAGGCCAACAGCGTTGCCGCGCTTGCCGATTCGCTCGTCGAGCGGAGCCAGGCCGCGCCGGTAGCCGTGCACCGGCCGGACGTGGACGGCAAGCCGAAGCTCCCGGACCTGGAAACGTCTGTGGCAGACACCGACACGAGCGTGCGCAACCATCTCGGTGAGATCGCCGCCACACCGGACACCGCGGCGCTGTCCGAGGTGAAATTGGCCGATCCGCAGAGCCGGGAATTGGGCAAGCAGCTCGCGACCATCGCGGAGACGATCAAACAGACGGATCGAGCCGACCACGAGTCGCTCGCCACCCTTCGGCGGGAACAGCAGGAACTGAAGGGGCAGTTGGTCGCTCACTTCGCGGAGCTGCCTCCCGACGAGCAGCAGATCGCCGTCGCGCGTGCCGAACAGCTCGGCAGCATCGACCGGCACGAGCAGGATTTGGCGGACCAGCAAGGCCTTTCGCTGGACGAGCTGCGCACCCGGATGGTGTCCGAGCTCGAAACCGCTTTCGCGGGTAAGGATGTCGCGATCCGCGTCACCGAAGACTCCCTCGTCGACGTGCTGCGGGACGGGCGATTCAAAACGGCCTTCGACCACGGCGACACCGGCGAGGGCATGAACAGCCGCAGCTTGCTCGAGCACCGCTGGTTCGGCCACGACCAGCACAGTCATCCGGTCGGCAAACGCGCCGTCTACGGATATGTGCGGATGGGCGAGGAGCGGCCCGCACGCCGCCAATCCGACGACTACCTGTCCAACTACGGCGAGGTCCAGGTGGTGCTGAAGGCCGCGGTTCGCGCACGGACCACGGCCTGTGTCGGTGATTCGATCGCCGACCAGATGCGTACCTATCCCTCGCCGCTCGAGCATCCGCTGCCCGAATCCTTCGGTGTCTACGCACAACCCAAGCGGGCCGCGCTGCCATCGGCGCATGTCGGCCTCGGACGTGACCTGGCGCATCCCGATTTCGAGAAGTGGCGGTATGTCGAGGCGCAGGTGCACGGCGGGGTCGAGGTCGCCGACATCGATCACGTTGTCTTCCCGATGCATCCGGATCAGGAAGTTCAGGACCTGCTGCACCGCAACGGGATTCCGTGGAAGGTGTTTCGTTCCGCAGACGACGAGCTGGTCGTTCCGCACGAGTTCGCGGACTTCTTCGCGCGCCGGGCCGGTGCGGTGGCTCCCGCCGACGTCATCGGTGACGTGGTGACCCACACCGCCACGGAATCGGACCCGGCGGTCAGCAACCCGCTGATCGGCTGGAAGTCGCATCTGAATTCGTTGCGGTTGCTCGGCGACGACGATGCGCAGCGCGGCAAGAACTTCCTGAACGTGCCGATCCGGTTCAAGCCGGAAGATGTCGTGTCGCAGAGCCTGATCGGACCGGATGGCCGCACGATCGGCGTCTCCTTCAAGCACGTCCAGTTCGAGATCGAGCACGCCGCCAGCTGGGCGGGCGCGCAGCTGTGGCACGACCAAGTGGTGCGCACCCGGCCCGGCGAGGGTGGCGCGGCGGTCTTCAACGGCTCCACCAGGAAAGGACACGAACTGGCCGTCGCGCCGTGGGCGTCCGAGTACGCCAACCGGGGCAAGGGCCCGTTCTTCGTCAATGCCCACGCGGGCTCGAACACCTTCGAGATCCGGCTGAAGACCGGGACCACCCTCGAGGTGAACGGCCGGACCTTCGCCGCACTCCTGGAGGCGTCCGCGGGATTCCGCGACACGTTCGGGACCGGTGCCGCCGCCGACGTGCCCAGTTCGGTGGTGCTGCTGTCCTGCAAGGCGGCCAAGGGTTCGGCGGCTCCCGATTTCGCCGCGGCGCTGCACGAGACCTTTCCCGGTACCGACGTGCACGCGTCCAGTGGCGTGGTCACCACGTCCACCAAGTGGTCGCGCGACGCGCCGGATACCCGGGCCCGGTTGGTATCGGGCGACAACAACGCGGGCTGGGAGACCTTGCGCAGCGACGGTTCTCGAACCTCGCATGCCAACACGCGGTACGAGGGTTCCACCGCCCCGGCGAATTCGACGGTCCGTTCGTCGGCGGCGGTGAGCAACAACGCGGCTGGCGCGTTCCCGAGCAGGGCGGATGTGGTGAGTCCGCCCGGCGTCGTCGTGGACGCGGCGGTGACGAACACCGGCACGCATGGTGACGTCGACCCCATCGTGGACAGCTCGGTCAGCAATCCGCTCGGCTTCAAGACCCACCTGCGGTCGCTGCTGCTGAGCGGCGACGATGTGCTGAGCGGCGAGAACTTCCTACACAAGTCGGTCAAGTTCAAGGCGACCGACGTCGTGTCGCGGGCGCTGATCGGAGCGGACGGGCAGCCGATCGGCGTGTCCTTCAAGCACGTTCCGCACGAGATCGACGCCAGCACGCGGTGGGCGGAGGCACAGAACTGGCAAGACAAGGTGGTGCGCACCCAACCGGGTCAGAAGGGCCAAGCAGCCTTCGACGGCACAACCAGGATCGGGCATGAGGTGGTCCCCGCCCCATGGGCCGCCGAATACGGCGCGGGCGGCAAGGGACCCGTCTACATCGACGCGCACGCGGGTAAGAACAAGTTCGAGATCCGGCTGAAGACCGGGACCACACTCGACGTCGACGGTGCGACATTCGGGCGGCTGATCAAGGAGTCCCCGGCCTTCCACGACGCGCTCGGCACCGACCCGGCCGTCGTCCGCTCGGTCGTGCTGATGTGTTGCAACGCGGCCAAGGGCGCGGCCGCACCCGATTTCGCCACCGCCATCCACGAGATGCTGCCCACCGCAACGGTGCACGCGTCCAGCGGCACGGTGTCGATGTCCTCGATGAACTTCCAGAACGCGCCGAACAATCGGTATCGGCTGCTCGCGGCTGAGGACAACGCCGGCTGGGTAGCCTTCGACGGCAATGGCGTTCGGACAGTGGACGAGTCGACCAGATACGACTCCGCCACCGCGACCACGACCGCCGCGGCCCGGACGCCGTCGGGGGTCGACCGCACGCTCACCGTGACGAATACCGCTCGCTCCGCTGCCGCACCCGCGACAGATCCGATGTCCGCCAGCGCTGTTGGGCCGCAGGTGCACACGACACAGCCCGCGTCGGCCACCTCGATAGCGGGGGAGTCGGGAAAGAGCAAGCGCCCCCTGACCTTCGAGGCCTCGGACGTGCTTAGCCGGCAACTGCCGGACAAGCACGACAGGGTGATCGGAGTGTCGTTCGTGACCAAGGACGCCGGTCAGCGCGAGGCGGTGAAATGGGCGCGCGCGGCATCGGGTCAGGACAAGGTCGTGCTGACCGACGCGGGGCAGACCGTGGAGGATGTGGCCAAGCGCCGCTTGGACTTCGGCACGGACGTCGTGGACGCGCCGTGGAAGGCCGACTACGACAACGGTGGACCCGGCCCGATCTTCATCGATGCGCATGCTTCGCCGGAACGATTCAGCGTCGATATCCGGCAAGCGAACGGGACCAGCAAGACGGTCCAGGTCGACGGCGCGAACTACGCCAAGATCGTCAAAGCATCGGTCCCGTTCCAGCAGGCGATGCAGGAGGGCGCGCAGTCGCCGCGGTCGCTGGTGCTCATCTCGTGCAAAGCGGGAAAGAAACATGCCGCGGCGGATTTCGCGGGAGCGATGCGTGATCTGCTGCCGAACGCCGACGTACACGCCGGCATCGGGACCGTGGAGGTCAGCGCGAAGAAGGCAGGCAAGACCTTCGCGACGCTCGGTGTGAACCGCAACAAGGGCTGGGTGACGATTCGGTCGGACGACTCTGCGGAAATCCAGCAGAGCACGGTCAAGGCGGACACCGGTCTGACGGGTTCCGGCACCACAAGGAGGGCCAGAACAGACCAACCCACCGGGGCCGCGAGAGCGCACAACAGCGAACCCGACGACGAGTACCTCAGCAGTGCCGACGCTCAGGCGGGCGACGCGCAGTTGCGGCAGTGGTTCGCGCGCAACGTGTTCGACGACGCGTTCGATCGAGCGGTACGCGGACGTCCAGTGCGGGACGGGACCAGCACCGAGGAGCTGTCCGACCTCGAGGGCGTGTCCGACGATGCCCGGCACCCCGCACCCGCGGCCGGTCTGTTCGCCGACGAGCCGGGCGAATCCGGCGTCCGATTGAGCGAAGACGCGCTCGTCGATCTCTTCCGCCCACCGAGCCCGACCGCCATTTCCGCCGAAAACACCGCTCCGGCAGCGCATCCCGCCGGCGTGCCGGACATTGCGACCCTGCTCGCACTGCCGCGGCACGCGGCACCGGCCGTCGCGGGCGCCGTTCCCCAGGATCGGACGGTATTGATCGACCCGTTCGGCACTGCGCACCCGCTCGGCGTCGACGAAGGATGGCGGGTGCTCGGCACTCGATTCACCCAGCCCGACACCGGCCATGAGTACGTCGGATTGGTTCCGTCCGACCAGAAGACGGATGTCGACCCGATCTGGGTGCGCGAGGGTCTGCTCGATCAGGCCTTCCATGTGCAGAAACGACTGTTCCCCTGGGGGACAGACTGTTATCTGACGTTGCCCGGCCTCGGATTCGACGGCGGCGCCGGTCGCGCGCAGTGGCTGCCCGGCGGTTCCTCGATCACGGTGAAACCCGCCCAGAACGCCGACGGGACGGCCGATCTCACCCGGACGATGTTCCGGGATCCGCAAGCCACCGACCCGGCGACCGCATGGCGCACGCTGCCGCGCCGGCTCCTCGGCGTCGCGCTACCCGGACTCCGCGCCTTCGACGGCCCGCTGTGGCACGCGGAACACGGCCCGCTCGAGGCGGATGTGCGGCAGGGCCGCCTGGGTGACTGCTTCTTCGTCGCCAATATGATTGCGCTGGCGCGCAGTTCGCGGCAGCCGATCCCCGAGATGATGGTGGACCTCGGTGATTCCGTCGCGGTGCGGTTCTTCGATCACGACGGTGCGCCGGTGTGGAAACGGGTCACCAAGGATCTCTACGTCGACGCGGACGGAAGTGCGCGCAACGCGGCGCATCTCGGTGTGCTGTGGCCGGCCATGCTGGAGAAGGCGTACGCGGTCTTCGCCGGGGACAAAGGTTACGCCGGACTGGACGGTGGCGATCCGGTCGACGCCGCCCGAACCCTCCAGCCCGCCAACCTGTTCGGCGGCCTGCGATCGCAGCCGTCCCGCGCCGTGATGGACCACTACTTCCTGCATCCCATGCGGATGGACACCGACGCCTACACGCGATTCGCCTCGGGCGACGAAGAATTCGCGCGCACGATCGCCGCCCTGCACAGCACGTGGGAAACCGAGTTGCTGGCGCATATCGCTCGCGAGCGAAATCCCGTCGGCAACAGTGCCGATGCCGACCTGGTGATGCGGCTGATCGAGACACAGGGTGACGCCGGCCGGGCCGTGCAGGAGTTCCATCGGCAGATCCGGCCGGATAATCCCGCGTCGGCCACGGGTTTTCGCCGTTTCCTCGACCGTCACTTGAGCGCGGATCAGCGAACCCGCTGGGCAGCCCACATCGACACCCTCGTCGATCACACCGGTCGCGAGGTCGCGTGGCGTAACCGATTGCTCGACCCCGCCACCATGCGCCCGGTCGCCGATCGAGTCCAATTCGCGCTCGACCGTGGCGATTTGGTCATGCTGAGCACGCGACCCTGGGGAGTAGACGATACGGCTCTGGTGCCCGGACTGGTCGGCGGCCACGCGTACACGGTGCTCGGCGTCGAACGCGACGCGCCCGGCAATCCGGTGGCGCTGACCTTGCGCAATCCGTGGGGCAGCCATACCGAGACCCCGGCGCCGCTGTCCGGCATCCGCCACGACGCCGGCGGCGTGGTGCACGTGAACCTGGAGCATCTCAACAAGTTCGGCAAGCTGACGGTGAGTGGGTCCGGGGCCCGTGCCCTGTTCGGATTGGACGAGTTGCCGCAGCCGTTCGACAGCCTCGTGCGGACGACCGCGGACGACGAGGATTCCGGCTCCGGCGCGCAAGTACGCACCGATTCCGCGGCAGCCGACGACCTCGCGGTAGCGCACGTGACCCATCCGCTGGAGTTGAAACGGCGCTTCGCCACGATCAGGCTGCGACTCGACAAGAACCTGCTGCTCGGCGCCACGGAACAAACGGACGTATATACCTTCCGAGCCAAGAAGCTGACCCAACATCCGATCCTCGATCACCAAGGACGCACGATCGGGATCACGTTCCTGCACGAGGAGTCTCAGCTGCGCCTGCTGCGCGGGTGGGGCAGCGCCGCGAACGGGCACGACCGGGTTGTCCGGATGCGGTCCGACGAGACGGACCTCACCGAGGTGATGAGCGACCCGGCCAAGCTGACGCCCGACCGTTTGACCGCGGCCCCATGGGCCGGCGAATACCAGAATGGGGGAACCGGGCCACTCTACATTTCCGTGCACGCGGCCGAGAACGGTTTCGAGGTCCAGCTCCGGTCGGGCAACGCGGTCGCGGTCGATGGCCAGACCTTCGCCTCGATCATCAAGGCGTCTCCGATGTTTCGGGACGCGATGGCGGCGGATCCGGCGAAGTCGGTCGTCATGGTCGCCTGCGAGATCGCGGCGGGGCCGGCCGGGCGGGATTTCGCGCAGGCGATGCACGAGTCGTTCCCACAGAGCCGCATCTACGCGTCCCAAGGGTCGGTGCAGACGTATGTCGCCGGCCAGGCCGGCGTAGGCCTGCTCGGCGCGGTCCGCGATCACGGATGGGTGTCTTACTTCGATGGCGGCGGCACCAATTATCCCAGAACCCGCTTCCCGATCACCCGGACCGATCCTGCTGTCCCCGAAGTAGTTTCGGCATCGGTGATTCATTCGGGCT
Organism: Nocardia sp. NPDC051756; assembly: GCF_040681495.1. Classification (NCBI taxonomy): domain Bacteria; kingdom Bacillati; phylum Actinomycetota; class Actinomycetes; order Mycobacteriales; family Nocardiaceae; genus Nocardia; species Nocardia sp. NPDC051756. The sequence goes on from NZ_JBFAYV010000020.1 coordinate 32,219, forward strand.
CGGACGACGAGGTCTACGACAGCGATTCCACCGGCGAGGAGACCCCCGACGGTGACCTCGCGACCACCGATATGACCCACCCCATCGAGTGGCGGGCCCGCCTGCACACGCTGCGACGGATGCTCGTCGAGGATCCCCTGCTCGGCGTCACGCCCGGCTCGTACGTGGTGAAGTTCGAGGCGAAGGATGTGCAGACGCATCCGCTGCTCAACCACCGGGGTGAGACGGTCGGTGTCTCGTTCCATCACAAGAACGACCTGCGCGGGGCACAGCTGTGGGCGGAAACGGAGATCGGCCACGACAACGTGATCCGCATGGGCGCGGACGAAACCGACATGCTCGCGATCGGCGATCGCATCCGGCAGAACGCGCTGAGCGGGGCCGATGCGCACCCTGAGGTCGTCCCCGCGCCCTGGCAGCGCGAATATCGGGAAGGCCGCAACGGTCCCGTCTATATCTCCGCGCACGCGGGACCCGATCATTTCCAGATCCGCCTGAAATCGAAGGTGTCCATCATTGTCGACGGCCCGACCTTCGCCGCGATCGTGGAGTCCGCCCAGCCATTCCGCGATGCGCTGACCTCGGGGACGCTGAATCCGGGGACCGCGAAATCGTTTGTCCTGGTGGCCTGCGAAGCGGCGAAGGGGGAGGCGGGTGCCGGTTTCGCCGATGCGATGCGGGTGCACTTCCCGGACCATCGAATCTATGCGTCGCAGGGTGTGGTCCACACGTCCGTAGTCGATATGTCGACCCCGACGGTGCGGCTGCCGGATCTGAGCATGATCGGCGCGCACAACAACGCCGGCTGGATATCGTATTTCCAGGGCAGGGGATACCAGTACGGCAACACCAGGTATCCGGTGGCCGGGCCGGTGCAGAACCAGCCAGGGGACATCGCGATACCGCAGGCGAACCCGCCCGCGACGGGCACGATCCATTCATCCCCTTCGTATTCCGCGAGCACGCTGTTCGGCGTGCGGATGCGGCGTCCTAGAGAGAGGTCCACCGATGAGTGACCAGCAGTCCGACGAAAACACCGGCGCCGAATGGCTGTTCCTGATCGATCCGGCGTGGCAACCGGCCGCACCGGACGAGCGCCCGCCGGCCCACGCGGTGCTCGGCGGCTGGTTCGTCGACGCGGACGGCACGGTCGGCGAATTCAACGCCAACCCGGACTACCGGCCGGTCGAGGACGGTGTTGCCCTTGACCCGGTCGATGCGACCCTCCAATTGGTGACGGAAGGCAAAGCCGATGCCGCGCAACTGATGTCGACGCTGCGCGACGCGGTGGTCGGTGTCGCGGTCGACGCGAACGGTGATCCGGTGGTCGCCGCCGCACCCGACGGCGTGCCGTGCGTCCTGGTCACCTCCGCCGCGACCCATCGGCAGCATGTCGAGGGCGCGCGCTGGACCGAGGTGCCGATGACGGAATTGGCCGACGCGCTGCCCGAGGAGGGCATCGACGTGCTGATCAATCCGGGCGCTCCCGCGTCGATGCGGTTGCTGGCCGGCGCGGTCAAACAGGCACTGCCCGTTCAGGGTTGAGCAGACCGCGGCGGTGTTCAGCCGCGGCCGTGCTCGTATTCGGTGGCCTGACGCCACATTTCGGCGAGCTGCCGCGGGTTCAACAGGCCTTCCGGCGCGGCTTCGTTGCGCGGCCGGAAGCCTGGGCGCGCGAGCAGCGAATCCAGCAGCAGCACCGGCAGATCCGCCGGCGCCACGGTGTATCGCCCGGCGGCGTCGACATCGCGGTGGTCGACCACCAGGCATACCGGACCGACCGCTACCACCGGGGCGCCGTCGCCACGCTCGGCCACGATCCACGCCGAAACATCCTGCGGTGGTGAAACGTTCGATTCGTCCATATCAGGTATCCGCTTCTCTCGGTCGTTCACGGCGGCGGTAGGTGGCAGATCTGGACCAGCTCGCGTCCGCGCGTCCGCGACACCAGCACGCCGCGACCGGGCGGATACTGCGCCGGTCGCACGTCACCGAGCAGTACGCCCTCGTCCTTGGGGGTGCTCATCAGCAGGCCGTCGACCGACATGTCCTTCAGCGGCCCGAGCACCTGGTCGTAGAGTGCGCGGGACGCACCACCGGCGCGGCGGGCGATGATCACGTGCAGGCCGATGTCGCGGGCCTGCGGCAGCAGATCCATCAGCGGCAGCAGCGGATTGTTCGACGCGACCATGTCGTAGTCGTCGACGATCACATAGACCTCGGGCCCGGTCCACCAGCTGCGCTCGCGCAGCTGGGTCGGCGTGATATCGGTGCCCGGCATCCGCTTGGAGACGAATCCGGCCACCTCCTTCAGCGTCGGCACGGAGGTCTGCGCCGAGGTCGAATAGCCGGCCAGGTGCGGACCTTCGATCGCGCCGAGCATGGTGCGGCGGTAGTCGACCAGGATGATGCGGGCCTGGTCCGGCGTGGAATTCTCGACGATGCCCTGCGCGATATTGCGCAGCAGCGTGGTCTTGCCGCAGCCGACGTCGGCGAAGACCAGCAGGTGCGGCTGCTCCTCGAAGTCCAGCACCAGCGGCGCGAGCTCGGATTCGCTCAGCCCGATCAGCACCCGCCGGTGGTCCAGTCGCATGTCCTGCGCCCGTGCGGTCTCCAGCACCTGTTCGCGGTCGAGTTCCAGCGGCAGCATGCGGACCGCGGGCGCGCGGCGGCCGGGGTACAGCTCGGCCAGTTCGGCCTTCGCCGCGGTGACGCCGTCGGCCAGGGTGTTCGGGTCGACGGCGGTGTCCAATCGGGGCAGCGCGATCAGCATGTGCAGCTTTTCCGCGGTCATGCCGCGGCCGGGGCGGTTGATCGGAACCCCCACTGCCGCACGGCGATCCATCTCGGAGTCGGACGGGTCGCCGAGGCGCAGCTCGATCCGGGTGCCGATCTGGTCCTTGACCACCGGGCGGATCTCGCCCCAGCGGTTCGCGCCGAGCATGAGGTGGATGCCGTAGGACAGCCCGCGCGCGGCCAGCACCAGCACCTGGCCTTCGACCAACTCGAACTCCTCGCGGAAGGCGGCCCAGCCGTCGATGACGAGGAAGACGTCGCCGAACAGGTCGGCGGAGAGCGGATGCGCGGCCCGCTCGTCGGCAGGCAGCTCGGCGAGTTCGGCCTTCATCGCGCGGAAGGCGCGCATGTTCTCGATGCCGAGTTCGAGGAAGCGGGCCTCGCGGCGGCGCAACAGCATGCTGAGTTCGGCGACCGTGCGGCGGACCCGGTCGCTTTCCAGCCGCCCCGCGGCCGAACCGACGTGCGGCAGGCCGTTGAGCGCCGACAACGCGCCGCCGCCGAAATCTAGGCAGTAGAACTGCACCTGCTCCGGAGTATGCGTCGCGGCCGCGGCCATGATGATGGTGCGCAGGGTGGTGGACTTGCCCGACTGCGGTCCGCCGACCACCGCCACATTGCCCTGGCCGCCGGCCAGATCGATGGTGAGCACGTCGCGCTTCTGCTCGTACGGCTTGTCGACGATGCCGATCGGCAGCCACAGCGTGCTCTGCTGGGTGCTCGCCGAACGCCAATCCTGTTCGGGCAGCAGCATGTCCACGCTGGGGGAGACGTCGAGGGGCGGCAGCCACACCTCGTGCGCCCGGTTGCCGTGCCCGGTCAGCCGCCCGACCACCACCTGGAGCAGCGACTGCTCCGGCCCGGCCGGCGGGGTCTCGGCGAGTAGCGCCGCCAGATCCGGCAGCTCCACCTCGACCGGCGCCGCCTCGGTGGCACTCGGCTGCGCGCGGACCGCGACGGCGGCGGTGAACAGGTCGACGACCCCGGTCGAGGTCGGTGTCGGCGCGCCGATCGCTCGACCGGCGACCGGCGGCACATAGGGGCCGGACACGTAGGTCGCGTTGAAGCGCAACGGATCCGAGGCATCGCTCTTCAGGTAACCGGCACCGGGGTTGCCCGGTAGGTGGTAGGCGTCGGTGATGCCGAGCACCTGCCGCGATTCACCGGCCGAGAAGGTCCGCAGGCCGATCCGGTAGGACAGGTGTGAATCCAGGCCGCGCAACCGGTTCTCCTCCAGCCGCTGCGAGGCCAGCAGCAGATGCACCCGCAGCGAACGGCCCAGCCGGCCGATCATCACGAACAGTTCGGCGAAATCCGGCTTCTGCGACAGCAATTCGGAGAACTCGTCGACGATGATGAACAGCGCGGGCAGCGGATCGAGTTGCGCGCCGTTGGCCCTGGCCTTCTCGTATTCGGTGACGTTGGCGAAGTTTCCGGCCGCGCGCAGCAGTTCCTGGCGGCGGTTCAGCTCGCCGGCCAGGGCGTCGCGCATCCGGTCCACCATCGAGAGTTCTTCCTCGAGGTTGGTGATGACCGCCGACACGTGCGGCAGCGGATCGAGGCCGAGAAAGGTTGCGCCACCTTTGAAGTCGACCAGCACCAGGTTCAGCAGGTCCGGCGAATGCGTGGTCACCATCGACAGGACCAGTGTGCGCAAGAACTCCGACTTACCCGAACCCGTTGCGCCGATGCACAATCCGTGCGGGCCCATGCCGCTCTCCGCGGATTCCTTGATGTCGATCTCCACCCGGGTCCCGTCGGGCGTGACGCCGATCGGCACCCGCAACCGCTCTCGCGCGGACCGGGGCCGCCACACGGCGTCCGGCTCGATGGTCGCCGCGTCGGCGATGCCGAGCATCGACATCAGTCCCGGGTCGCCGCCGAGATCCGCGCCCAGGTCGACGATCTGGGCGCTGGTGGCGATCCGATAGCGGGACACCCCGCGCGCGAACGTCGCGGCCACGTCCAGGCTCAACCGGTCCGGATCGGCGAAGTTCTGCACCGAACCACCGGTGCGAGCGCCGATCACGGCCTCCTCCACCACTAGCTGTAGACCCCGGCGCACCGCGAGGCCGGTCTGTGGCGCGGTCAGGTCCAGCACGGTCACCGAGTCCAGACCGGCGTCGCTGATGGTGCGTTCGGAGCCGCTGACGTAGCCGTCATCGATCACCACCACGACGTGCAACCGGCCCGGCGTCGGCGGCGCATTGCGCAGGAACCGGCCGCGTTCGAGCAGTTCCTCGGCCAGCGCGGTCTCCAGCTCCGACAACGACTCGTACAGCATGCGGGCCGTGCCGATCCGGTCGGTATCGCGTGGATGCTGGAGGTGCGGAAGCCATTTCGTCCATCGCCAGGCCTCGGCGTCCGGGTCGGCGGTGACGATGGCGAACACCATGGCGTCCGGACCGTGAAAAGTGGCCAGCTCCATCAGCATCGACCGCAGCAGAGCCCGGCCGTGTTCGCGCGGACCCTCGATGTTGACCGCGGGGAACGCGCGCAACGAGATGGCGGTCGGCAGGCCGTGCACCACCGAGTGGGTGCGCACGAACCGGCGCAGCGCCACCGTCGCCACGGGTTCCAGGTCCTCGAGCGGAACCGTCTCGGGCCGAGCCAGTTTGGTGGCGAGCCGGTGGCTGCCGACGCCGACCCGCACGTGGCCGAAGTCCGGGTCGCTGGGCCGGCGTTCCCACATTCGCCGGGTGCCGATCAGCGCGTGCAGGTCGATCGGGTGCGGGTGGCTCCAGATCAGCGCCGCGCGCTGGGCGGTGCCGGTGCCGCGGACATCGCGGCGCAGCTGGTCCAGGTAGCGGAAGTAGTCCTTGCGTTCCTCGTTGAGTTCGGCGGCCTTCTTACCGCCGCCTCCGCCGCGGCCGGCGAACATGCCGACCATCGACATCAGCATCATCATCGGGAACATCATGGCGAGCGGATTGGTCAGCATGGCCCGGCCGCTCATGGTGAACATCAACGCCATCATCCCGACCATGGCGACCACCATGACCAGCGGCAACAGCCGCTGCCACAGCGGGGCGGGCACCGGCGCGGTGATCTCCGGCGGCGCATTGAGCACCACCTCGCCGCCCGGCGGCCGCGGCGGCGCGATCCGGGCCAGCCGGATGAAACCTTGCGTACTCATGGCTGATCCTCGTCAGTTGTCGCCCGGCAGGGCGAGCCGTTCGCGCTGTTTGCGCCGGAAGGGAATCGACAGGGTCAGCAGGATCGCGAGCACCGCCAGACAGGCTGTGGCACCGGCGATTCCGATGCGCCGCGGCCAGGGGTCCGGCACCGGCGCCGGGGTGGGGGCGGCGATCGGCTTGCCTGCCGCGGGATCGTGGCCCGTCGGGGCAGGCAGCACCGCGGTGAGCGCGGCGACCGGGTCGATCATGCCCGCGCCGATGCGTGCGTCGTGACCGCTGCCGGGTGCGTGCGCGGTGCCGACGATGCGGTCCATCACCTGCCCGGCCGACAGTTCGGGAAAGCGGGACCGGACCAGTGCGACCAGTCCCGCGACATAGGCGCTGGCGAAGCTGGTCCCGTTGACCGGGGCCACCCGGCCGTCGGCCTGCGGCGTGCCGTTGACCAGGCCGATGCCGCCGGGCGCGCTGTCCAGCGACATCAGATTGCTGCCCGGTGCGGCGACGGAAACCCAGGGGCCGTACAGGCTGAACGACGACGGCGACCCGTCGGCCTCGACCGAGGCGACCGACAGCACATAGGGGGAGAACCACGCCGGGGTGGCGATCGTCTGCACGGAATCCCAACCGGCAGTGCCGTTCTGGTCCTTGCAGGCGCCTTGGGATTGCACGTTGCCAGCCGCCGCGACCACCACGACGTTGTGGTCGTAGGCGTATTTGAGGGCCGCGCCCAGTGCGCCGTCCACCGGGCCGGTACCGGCCGGGCGGCACGACACGGCCGAGATGTTGATGACGGAGGCACGCAGGTCGACCGCGTGCACGACCGCGCCGGCCAGCGAATCGACGGTGCCGTAACCGCCGGCCGACATTCCGCCGGGTTCTTCTTTGCCGTAATTGTTCTTGGCCTGGTACGCCAGGCTGGTCTGCCGGATGGCGAGCACGGCTGCCTGGGGTGCGACGCCGGAGAAGCTGTCGGTTCCGTCCGGAGCCGGATGACCCGCGATGATCCCGGCTACCAGGGTGCCGTGCCCGTCACAGTCGGCGGTGCCGTCGGAATCGGAGACGTAGTCGCCGCCCGGCTCGACGGTCAAGCGCGGATGCCGGTTCACTCCGGTATCGATCACCGCGACGGTTTGCCCTGCGCCCCGGCTGAATTCCCACGCGCGCTCGAGACCGAGCGCCTTCTGCACCGCGGGCACACCGACCGGTGCGGAGCCGGTCCAGATCGGCTGCGAGCACAGCAGCCGCTGCTCCGACGGTGTCGGCGGCGCGACGGGGGCACCGGTGACCAGCAGCCCCGGGTCCACCGCGGGCGGTGTAACCCCTTGTGCGGCACCGGATGCCAACAGGGTCAGCAGGACTGTCAGTGCGGCGGTGGCGAACCCGGATGGTCGAGACAGGCCGAGATCACCCATTGCGGGCCATGGCGTAGACATCGATGATCCAGAAGGTCAGCGGCCCGATCGCACAGATCAGCGCGTACTCCAGGATTTCGCCCGCCCGCTGCACCACCGGCGAGATCTCCAGATTCGGCCCGGCCACGCCGATCAGCATGGCCAGCGCCGCGACCAGCAGCAGCACACCGGCCGCCGGGAGCGCCGCGTCCTGCAACCGGACGCCCCACAGCACCGCCGGGGGGATCAGGGCCGCGCAACCACCCAGCACCAGCACCGAGGCTTGGGTCAGGTCGGAGAAGGCCCGTCCGCGCCGGGCCAGCACGATGCCCACCGACGCGGCGAGCGCCGCGCACTGCCAGCGATGTTCGGTGGCCGTGGCGACCGTCATGATCGTGGCGAACACGGTGACCGCGACGATGCCGACGATCATCCCGGACTGGTAGTCGTTGGCCAGCCGGGACCGCAGCCCGAGACCGGCCGCCGACGGGATCGAGGTCGCGCCGATCGCCCCGATGCCCTCGATGGTCGGCCGGGGTTCGTGATCGCGCGGATCGATCGCGCCGCCCGCGGTCGGCACCGGCGGCACCGGCAACCGGGCGGCGGCGACCGCGATCCGCGGGGCCAGCGTGATGCCGAGCAAGCCGATGAGGATGATCGCCGCCGCCGACTTCGACGGCGCCACCTGCCACACGGTCGCTGCGGCCGCGGCGCCGGTGCCGAACGTCGCGATGGTGATGACGGCGGTGAACATCGTCGGCCGAACCCGGATCGCGCGCATCGCGATCACCGAAAGCAGCAGGGTGGCAGCGCAACTCAGTAGCACGTGGGGCGCACCGAGCGGGCCGGGCACGACCGCTGCCGCGCCGCTGGCCATCAACAGCAGACCGCACAATGCCAGCACGGTCGCAGGCAGGGTGGCCGCGTATATCCGGGCGACGAGGGCAGCGCCGATCAATGTCAGCAGGCCCGCGCCGAGCCCCGCCGCACCGGCCGCGACACCCCAGCCGTGTGCCGCGGCGAACAGCAGCAGGAAGCATGCGCCGGTCACCGCCGCGATCGCGCCGGCCAAACCGGCTCGTCCCGCCGACTCTGCGGTCCAGCCGCGAAAAGCGTTGTCGGTCAACCGCGCTACCGCATCGATCACGTCATCGAACAGTGCGGGCGACTCGACCGAATCCACCGCGCGCAGCACCAGCAGGTCGCCGTCGAACACCTCGGCTTCGGTCAGCGTGCGCACCGGATCGATCGCGGACTGACCGAGCCGGCTCAGCGTCCAGTGCTGCGCCGCCAGCGGGCTGTTGTCGTCGTTCTCGGACAGGTCCGGATTGCGAGAGGCGATGAGCGCCACCAGATCCGGGATGAAGTTGGCGATCGGGACGGTGGCCGGCAGCGCGACGTCCACCTGGGTGTTGTCGCCGATCACCGAGACCCGGCACAGTTGCGGCTCGATCGCCGTTGACTCCATCACGCTGACGACTCCCGAATTCCCTGGTTCCGACGTTCGGGAAGGTAGCAATCGGCCCGGCCCGCGGCACCCGCCGAGCGCGGAGTTCGCCTCGCCGTAACCACTGACGCGCAACGACATGCGGTTATCCGCGCGCCGCCGACCGGCGTGGTGAACTGCCGATGAATGCGCGGTGGGCGCGGACCGCGCCCGATATGCCACGTCCTCGGCTTGCCGCTACGTTGCCCGGCATGTCAGCCAATCGGCAAGCGCAACAGATCTTCGACGCGGGCGTGCTGTCGTTGGGCTTGATGGTCGACGGCCAGCAAGCCGCCAAGAACCTCGAGTACGCCAAGGTAGCCTTCCGCCGAGCCACCGAGCTCGACCCGGAGATGTGCGATGCCTGGTTGGGCCGCGTCGCCGCCGGTGACGTGAGTCAAGACGTGCTGCGCCAGCTGCACCGGACCTCGGTCACCTCACTGATGCGCGAGCAGCGCCGCCTCGGGCTGCCGCCGCGGCAGCTGGCCGGTCGGTTCCAGATCGGCCAGTACATCGACTATCCGATCGCCAGCCTCACCGAGATCTGGATCGCGCAGGCGATGCATCTGGTGCAGGACAAGGAATTCGAGGCGGCGCACCAGGTACTGGACGGCCTCGACGAGCGGCGCAGACAGCTCACCGACGACCCGGACCGCGCGATCGACGACCAGATCTGCGCCTACGCGCGCGGCGTGCTGTACTTCACCGCCCAGCTGTGGCCCGACGTGATGGCGGTGCTGGCCGGGTCGGCGGAATGGCAGGACCAGTACATGGCGTCGGGCGCGCACGTCATGGTCGGCACCGCGTGCGCACACCTCGGATTGTTCGGGGAGGGGACGCGGCGGCTGGAACTGGCTGAGCGCGGGCCGATTCCGGCGGCCCGGATCGCCGCGATGTACTGCCGCGGCCTGGCGTTGCGCGAACAGGGCAACGAGGACGAGGCGCGGGCGCTGTTCGAGACGGTCTACACGCAGGTCCCGGAGTTCGCCTCGAACGCTCAGGCGATGCACGATCCGAAGTTCCGGATCGTGGTTACCACCCGGGAGCAGATCGAATCCCGCACCGACCGTTGGGATCCGGCGTCCGCGCCGTCGCTGGCCGAGGCCGCCGAGGAGGAGCAGCAGCACCGGGCGGAGGTGGTGCTGGCCGCCGCCCGCAAGGAACTCGACGCCCAGATCGGCCTCGGCGCGGTCAAGGTTCAGGTGGCCAAGTTGCAGTCCTCGGCCACCCTGGCCAAGGTCCGCGCGGAGAAGGGGCTCAACAGCATGCCGCGCGGGCAGCACCTGGCCTTCACCGGCCCGCCCGGCACCGGCAAGACCACCATCGCCCGGGTGGTCGCGAAGATCTACTGCGGGCTGGGTCTGCTCAAGACCGACAATGTGGTGGAGGCCAAGCGCTCCGATTTCGTCGGCCAGCACCTGGGTTCCACCGCGATCAAATCGAATTCGCTGATCGACTCCGCGATGGACGGCGTGCTGTTCGTGGACGAGGCGTACACGCTGATCCAGACCGGATTGTCCGGCGGCGACGCCTTCGGCCGCGAAGCGGTGGACACCCTGCTGGCCAGGATGGAGAACGACCGCGACCGCCTGGTCGTCATCATCGCCGGTTACGACGGCGAGATCGATCGGTTCCTGGCCAGCAACGACGGCCTCGCGTCCCGGTTCGCGAAGCGGGTCAAGTTCGACTCGTACGCACCGGAGGAACTCTGCGACATCGGCAGATTCATCGCGGACAAGCGCGACTCCGCGGTGTCGGACGCGGCGATCGAACTCCTGCGCACCGCCTGCACCGACCTCTACCACGCCGAAGGCACCGATCAGAGCGGGCTGCCCCGCCGCGGCATCGACATCGCCGGTAACGGCCGCTTCATCCGCAACATCATCGAGGGCGCGGAAGAAGAGCGCGAATACCGCCTCGCCATGGACGACAGCCTGGACCTGCGGGCCCTCGACGAGGCCACGTTGATGCGGATCGAGGCCGACGACATGCGCAAGGCGCTGGAGGTCGTGCTCGCGACGTTGACGCTGTGAAACCGGTCAGTGGGGTAACCGGCTCACCAGCTTGATCCACAGGTCGTAATTGCCGCCGAGCCGGGCCGCGATATCGGCCACCCGCGCATCCGGTCCGATCGAAGAAGGCGATCATCCGTTCGCGATCGACATCGGGTGCATGCAACGCTGACTGCGCGATCGGAGTTCGGAGCCCACCGGGATAGGCGGCGATCACCTTGACGTTCGTTGAATTCAGTTCCTGCTGAAGGCTTTCGGCGAACGCCCTGACCGCCGCTTTGGCCGAGCAGTACGGAGCACAGCGAATTCCTCCTGATCAGGGTTGGGCGGGGAACAGCCGCTCGGCGGTCGGCGTGCCTGCGGCGTCGTAGAGGACTTGCAGGTTGTCGCGGCCGAAGAATTCGGTGGCGTCGAGTCCACCGCCGACCAGCGTGAAGTATTGCGTCAGCCCGAGTTCGCTGCTGGTGGCGGCGCGGTAGGCGGCCCGGTGCAGCGGGGGCGGCGTCAGTTCGGCGATGGTGCAGGTGAATTCGAAGTTCGAGGCGGAACGCCGGTCGCGCGACTGCTCGTATTCGCGCACCGCCTCGTCGATGGGCTGTGCGCCGGACAGGCCCGCGTGCAGCTTGTCGGCGAGCAACTCGGCGTAGACCAGCGCGTCGGAGATGCCCCACCCGGTGAACGGATCCTTGTGATAGCCGGCGTCGCCGACCAACGCCCAGCCGGGGCCCGCGGAGCGGCGGTAGTAATTGTCCGGATAGCGCATGACCCGGAATCGTTCGGCGCGGCGGCCCGAATCGCGCAGTTGGGCACCGAATTCCGGCACGATCTGATCGATCACCTGATGGAAGCTGCCCTCGACATCCGCGCGGAATTCCGCGAACCGATCCAGCCGGCGCATCACGGCGACCAGATGCTGATTGTCATTGGTCGGCCAGGTGCCGAACCATTGCAGATCCCGGCCGGTCAGGTGGTGGAAGTCCCAGTCGAGCCCGTCGTAGTAGTTGTAGGCGAAGAAGCCGGCGGGCGGCACCACCCGGTGATACTCGGCATCCACCAGATTGCCGACGGTGGAATTGCGTCCGTCCGCTCCGACGACGAAGCCCGCCCGGAATTCCTGCTCGTGCCCGCCCGCGGAGCTACCCCGCACCCCGACCACCCGTCCGTCCCGCCAGACCAGATCGGTGACGGTGAACTTCTCCAACACTTCGGCGCCTGCGGCCCGCGCGGCGTCGACCAGCAGCTCGTCGAGCACGGTCCGGCGCGGGGCATAGGTCTCGGTGATGCCGTCGATCTCGGCGAATCCGGACAGCGCGGTGGAAAAATACTGCCGGCGGACCGGAGTGGCCCCCGTGGCCACGAGCTTGTCCAGTAGACCCCAATCACGTAGCCGCGCCATGCCCACCTGGAGGATGTAATGCGTGGAAACGGTATCGCTCGGAAAGCTGTTCCGGTCGACCACCAGCACCCGATGACCTCGGCGGGCGAGCAGCATGGCCAAAGGCGAGCCGGCGCAACGCGCGCCGACGACGATGACGTCGTACATGAGAAAGTGACTCCTTTATCGCCCACAGTTCGGGGCGGGCTCGCGCGCTCGGGTAAGTGCCCGGAATCGCGAGCAAACTCCGTCGGACAAACCGACACGGTCAGCAATTCTGACCCGGTTCGAACCATAGAATGTGCTGTCACGCAAGGGAACCGGCCACTCGGTCGAATGATTCCGCCGAGTGGCTGGTCGCGGCGGTCATCGAAGGGCTTGTCGGCCCCTCTCTTTCAGCCATTCGGCGGGGGTTAATGCGCGTCGCTCGTGGGTAGCGTCGATCAGGTGAATCAGAAAACGATATTTGACCTGGCATATCGTAAGATCTGGTTAGTCGCCGGCGCTGCCGCTTTGGTCCTGACCGGCTGTTCGGCGACGACCGAAGATCGGCTCGTCGCGGATATCCGGGCCGATACCAATCGCGACGGTGTCGTCGACGGAAAGGATGTCGGCGCCGGCATCGACAAAGGCAAATGGACCGCCGAATACGGCGCGATCGTGCTCCCGAACATCGGCGATGTGGCGCGCCGCTGCCCATCGAGCCGAAGCCCGGCCGCCGACGCCGAGCTCGCCGGTTGTCACGACGCGGCCGACGACGTCGCGCGCGCACCGGACTACCTGGCACCCATGGTGACGATGCCGGTCGGGCGTGGCATCGACGGAATGACCGGCCGGGTGGAACCGGTGGGCGTGGGCGCCGACCAGATCCGCGTCTTCGTCAAGCGGCAGGATTCGTGGATCAGGTTGCAGCCCAACGACAATTTGACCGAGTCCGAACTGCGCGACGGTGCGACCTTGGGCATCGACTCGCGCGATGTCGTCCGTGATCGGGCCGTGTGGGATGGCACCGTCACCGTTCGATTCACCGTCCGGACCGGCCGGCGAACGGTCACCGACGACGTCGCCGTTCGAGTAGCGCCGCTCCTGCTGCACAGCCACAACCAGAACGCCGAGGCGTTGGTGATTCCGTCGAGCGAGGACGACCCGGCGTATGACCGCTTCGTCGGCGATTTGACCGCGGCCGCGCAGTCCGGCGGCGTGCAGGCACCGCTGATCAAGATGAACACCACCGACACCTGGGCACAAGATTTCGTCGAGTTCGGCTATGTCTCGATGCCCGGCCCCGGCGGAAAGACCATTTCGCTACGCGTCGCGATCCGCTCACCACAACCCGAGCGGGAAGGCGGCCGGTCCGTCTTCGACCTCAGAGGCCCCGGTATGGGCGCGATCCAAATCGGCGGCGCCGGCGATCGCCACGTGGACTCGTTCGGAAATGTCGAGACGATCCCGCCGTACACCCACAACGGGAAAGAGTTTCCGCAGGGCCGCGTGATCATCGGCACCGGAAACCGCAACGACGCCACCGTGGGCAGCCCGGAATTGCAGAAATTCTTTGCCGCCCAGCAGATTCAGCCGCCACTGACCCTGGACACCACCTGGCTGGTAGTCGGCCACGTCGACGAATTCATCCAGTTCCTGCCGACTCCGTCCGGTCGAGGATGGCGGCCCGCGGTATCGGATCCGCGGCGCGGGCTGGAGTTGCTGCGTGCGCAGCAAAGAGCCGGTCACGGTGCCGAACGGGCGTTCTCGAAACCGGGCGCACCCGATCGGACCATCGACAATGTCCTGGCCGATCAGCGCTTCGTCGCCGACAACGAATTCGCGGCCCGCAAAATCGACGAGAACGTCGAGCGCGTGTTCCAGGAGACCGGCACGAAACCCGAAGACTTCGTGCGCATTCCAGGTCTCTACGAGCTGTCCGCCGGCATCGATGACGAACCCGACGCGCTGGTGAGCTTCTACCCGGGAGCGATCAACGGCGTGCTGATCAACGCGTCGAACTACATCGCGCCACGGCAATGGGGCCCGGTCATCAACGGCCGCGACGTGTTCGAGACCGCGGTCACCGACGCCTACCGGTCCGCCGGAGTGTCGGTGCACTACGTCGACGACTGGGAGACCCTGCACGTGGCGGGCGGCGAAATACATTGCGGCACGAATGTGCTGCGACAGACCGGAAATCTCCCGATCGCCCGGTGATCACCGGGCACGGATAGGCGAAAACTACCGATGCGACCGTTCGGCTCCGCGGCGAGGCTGGCGGTAACGCATTCGATCGAGGACCGAGGAGTGGACATCGTGGCTTGGAGTACCCGCCGGCTCGCCGAACTCGCCGGCACCAGTATCCGAACCGTGCGGCACTATCACGAGATCGGCCTGCTGGCCGAGCCCGAACGACAGTCCAACGGCTACAAGAGCTATGACGAGACCCACCTGGTTCGCCTGCTACAGGTCAAACGCCTTGCCGATCTGGGCTTCTCGTTGGCGCAGATCGGCCAGATGGACGAGGCCGGACCGTCCGAACAATCCGTGCGCGCCTTGGACGCCGATCTCGCCGCCACCATCGAACGGCTGCAACGGATGCGCGCCGAACTGGCCGAGACCTTGCGCCCGACCGAGGTGCCTGCCCTTCAGCCGATCGGATGACGATCCCCGCCGACCGGCTGGAACATTCGCGCCGGTCGGCCGCTATCGGTGTTCGGCGCTATTCACTCGGCCATGACCGAGGCAACCTTGGCGGATATTTCGTTGATGAAAGTGTGCTCATGATTCGCGTGGCAATAGTGGACGACGAGGCGCTCGTGCGATCGGGCTTCACGCTGATCCTCGGCGCTGCCGCCGACATCGAGGTCGTCGTCACCAGCGACGGCATGGGCGCGCTGGCCGCGATTCGGGCGGCGGATCCGGATGTCGTGCTGCTCGACATCCGGATGCCGAATGTCGACGGTCTGCACGTTCTGTCGAAATTGCTCGAAGCGCCGCAGCCGCCGGTCGTGGCTATGCTGACCACCTTCGCCGCGGACGAGTACATCGCCGACGCATTGCGCAGGGGCGCTTCCGGTTTCATCCTCAAGGACACCGAGCCGCAGCATCTCGGCGCGATGGTCCGGGCGCTGGCGGGCGGCGCGGTGGTGCTGTCGCCGAAGGTCACCAAGGCGGTGGTCGAAGGCTATCTCGACACGGTCGACACCGGGGCGCCCGAACTGGTGCGGCGGTTGACGAATCGGGAACGCGACATCGTCGTGCTGATCGCGGACGGCTTGTCCAACGCGGACATCGGCGTGCGTCTGCATCTGAGCATGGGGACCGTAAAGGATTCCGTCAGTGCGATTTTCGCCAAGCTGAACATCAGCACCCGGGTGCAGGCCGCCCTGATCGCCGAGCGGGCCGGCATCCTTCGCGCCGACCTACCATGAGCGAACGCAAACTGGGCTGGCCCGTCGCCATCGACCTGGCTCTGGCGGCGATCGGAGCCTTCGATGTCTGGTGCAATCGCGATGTGCCCCTTGCGGTATGGGAGATCGGCGTCACGGTGCTCACCGCGTCGGCGTTGCTCGTGCGCCGGCACGCGCCGATCGTCGCGTTCGCGCTCACCTTGCCGGCCGCGATGCTGGTTGGGGCGCTGCTTGCGCCGATAGCGGCGCTGTATTCGGTGGCGCGCAGTTCGGTGCCGCGCTGGATCGTCGCGGTGTTCGCCGTCCTGCTCGGGTTGTCCTGCCTGTACACCTCGCCCTATGGCGATTTCGGGTTGAACGATCTCGAATTCCTTTTCCACCAAATACTTTTCGCCACCCTGGTTGGCGTGGGCCCCGCCGCACTGGGGTGGTTGGTGGCGACGCGACAGCGGCTGGCCCGGCAGATGGACGAGATCGACCGCGTCTACGCCCACGAACGCGAGTTGCAAGTCGCGGCCGCGCGGGATCGTGAACGCGCCGAACTGGCCAGGGAGATGCACGATGTGGTCTCGCACCAGGTGAGTCTCATCGCGGTGCAGGCCGGAGCCCTGCAAATGGTGAGCACCGACCGCGACGCGCGTACGGCCGCGGATGTCATTCGCAAGCTCAGCGTCAATACCCTCGACGAACTGCGGCACATGGTGAAGGTCCTGCGTGCCCCGGCCGCGGCGGGCGAGATCAGCCCGCAGCCGTCCATCGATCATCTTCCGGCGCTGCTGGCCAGTAGCGCCGTGCCGGTCGAACTGATCGGCCAGTTGCCGGAAAACCTGACACCGGCCGGCGAGCGCGCCATCTACCGGACCATTCAGGAGGCGTTGACCAACGTGCACAAGCACGCGCCCGGCGCGGCGGTGACGATCGCCTCCGCGTACACGGATCGTGCTGTGACGGTGTCGATTTCGAACGTCAGATCCGAGGAACCGCCGGTCGACCTACCCAGCGCGGGTTCCGGCCTCGCCGGTCTACGTCAACGCGCACAACTGCTGGGCGGAACCGTTACGGCACACGCGCTTCCGGACGGCGGCTGGACCGTGCGTCTCCAATTGCCCCGAACCTGAGCACAGAAATGGCCTGCCGGTCTCGTGAACCAGGGAACAGGGGAGAGCCCTGGTGGTGCGGAGCGGACCGGCAGGCCGCCTGATGATCGAACCGGCGATGCGCGACCGAGCGAAGACGACGGACTCTCGGATCCCGCGGCCGGTGGGTCAAACGATCACCCTCTCGACGCTAGTCGCGTTGCCGCATAGGCGGATCCCCCCGATCAGCTGAATCAACCCAGCCACTCGGCTGGACTAGCCGCATCGGTGCGCCACCGACGCGGCCTGGAGTCGTGCGACGCGCTGTCCGGCATTCACTTCGATTGCCTTGGCATTTCGGCAGAAGCAGGGACCGAGGGTGGTCTGAGTACGGCAACCCGCGGCGTGAAGTTGGTGGGGAATCCGGCCCCGTCGAGTACTTGAACGCGTTCGGGATCCAGCCGCAACAGGGAGAATTTCGGGCTGGCGGGGCCGTCGGGCGTGAACAGGCGCAGGTCGTAGCCCAGCGGCGGCGGAGTGGTCATGAACAGATCCCAGATCCGGTGTTTCACCGCCACGTCCTCCACCCAGGTGGCGACCGCCTCGCCCTGCACGACATGCTGCGCCGGGCTCCAATAGGAAAACGCCACAACCGGATTGGCCGCCAGATGCCGCGCCTTCACCGGCGTCTTGCCGGTCGCGATCCAGCCGACCGGGCGGCCGTCGCGCATCTCCCACAGCGGATGCAGGATCCGGGACCGCGGGCGGCCGTCACCGCTCACCGAAGTGATGGTGCACCAGACGATCTCCTGCGTGAATCGAAAGAAGTCGGCTTGGATAGCCTCGAATGTCGCCGCCATGCGGCACCTCCTGAACTCTGGTCACAATGTCCGCCGCGGCGTACCGCGGTCGACGTTAGCCGCGGTGGGTCGCGCCATGACAACGCCGACCGGCTGAATACGCCCGCCGCCTGGCTGAACTCGTCTTATCTCGAAGGGCATGGGTTGCGGGACGAGGCGCGGTAGTACCGCGAGTAGCTCGGGCTCGCTTTCGATCACCAAAGCCCGGCGCGCAGGGTGTCGACGCGGCCGACCGCCTCGCGGAACGCCGCAGGGTCGAGCTGGCCGTTGGTGTAAGCATCGGCCAAAGCCTTTGTGGCGTCGCGTCCTTGGTCGATGTCGCGGGCCGAGCACAGGATCAGATCCAGGCCGGCGGCCGCGGCGGTCACGGCCCGTTGACCGGTGTCCCCGAACGCACTCAGTGCGCCGGCCTCCAGCGCATCGGTGATGGTCACCCCACGAAAACCGTTGTGGCCGCGCAGTTCCTGGTTGACTATCGTGGGTGAGAGTCCAGCCGGGCGGTCCGCGTCGAGGGCGGGATAGGTGGCCCAGGACATCATCACCAGCTTCACTCCCGCGACCACGGCCACGGAGTATGGAACCTCGTCGCGCGACCACAGCGTGGACCGGCTCACCGGAAGCGTGACCGGCCCGAGGTCGGTGTTCTGCCCGGCCGGAGCGGAGCCGAGGCCGGGGAAGTGCTTGGCAGTGGCGGCGATACCGGTGGACTGCTGAGCCGCGATGAACGCCGATCCGAGCGCGGCGACAACCAGGGGGTTGTCACTGTAGGAGCGCTGAGTGCGGTCGATGAAGTTGCCGGGAGTGTCGTAGACATCCAGCACCGGCGCGAGGTTCACGTTCATCCCGACGCCTCGCAGGTTGTTTCCCGCCCCGAACCCTGTGTTGACCGCGGCCCCCAGCGAATTGGCCGACTGACCGACCTGCTTCGCCGACGGCACCGGCTCGCCCGGCAGCCGCCGCACCAGCCCGCCCTCCTGATCCGTCATCAACAACAACGGCAGTGAGATCGGACTCTCCGCCTGCGCCCGCCGCAACTGAGCGACCACCCCGGCAATCTGATCCGAACTGGAAATGTTCTCCCCGAAGAAGATCACCCCGGCCGCCCGCCCGCCCCGAATATCGTCGAGCAGCGACTGCGGCGGAACCAGCCCCGGATACGAGTAGATCACCCGCTGTCCAGCCAACTGCTGCGGAGTCAGCCCGGGGTCTGCCCCGGCAGACGCCCCCACAAACCCCGCGGACACCAACAACAACGCCAGAATGGCCGCGAAGAACCCCCGAAAACGACTCCCGCTCGAGCTAATCGGTTGCGACATAACGGAACTCCCTATCCACCCGACTAACCCAATGATCCCTCACCTGACCGCGCGACGTGCCGACTTCACTCCTTTCGACGCCATGTGGCAGGCGAATATGAGCGCGTCCGCCAGATTGCCGCCGAGGTTCCTCGATCTAGGCCTGACCTGGGGTTCGATTCCTTTTTCAGCGTGTGCTGGTCGTAACGGATGACGGTTTCGACCAGCGGAGACGGTGTAGAGGAGCAGGACATGGCCAGAACGCGGTCACTTCGGCTTAGGCTCGGCGGATGACGTCGGCGCCGGGTCGGGAGCGGTTCGCCGCGGAGACCGAGGGGTTTCGGCGGGAGTTGCTGGCGCACTGCTATCGGATGGTCGGGTCGGCGCATGATGCCGAGGATCTGGTGCAGGAGACCTATTTGCGGGCGTGGCGGTCCTATGACGGGTTCGAGGGTCGCGCGTCGGTGCGGGCGTGGCTGTATCGGATCGCCACCAATGTCTGTTTGACCGCGTTGCGGCGGCGGCAGGTTCGGGTGTTGCCTTCGGGTCTGGCGGGTGCGTACGAGGGGCCTGACCGGCCGCCGAGCGCGGTTGCGTCGGAGGATGTTTCGTGGTTGGAGCCGCTACCCGACGAGTGGGTTGTCCCGGCCGGGGACGATCCGGCCGAGGTGGTGGTCGCCCGCGAGTCGCTGCGGTTGGCGCTCATCGCGAGCCTTCAGCATCTGCCCGCACGTCAGCGTGCGATTCTCCTCCTGCGCGAGGTGCTGGCGTTCTCGGCGGCCGAGACCGCGGGGATTCTCGGCACCACTACCGCGGCGGTCAAAAGCGGTTTACAGCGGGCACGGGCGCGGCTCGATGAACTCGAGCCCAAGCCCGCGGAGCTGCTCGAACCGGCCGATCAGCGGGCACGTGCGCTGCTGGACGGATATATCGCGGCGTTCGAGCAGTCCGATGCCGAACTGTTGGAGCAGGTGCTGCGCACGGACGCCGCGCTCGAGGCGACGCCGTTCCGCGACTGGTCGGCGGGCCGGGTGCTGTGTATCCGCATGCTCGACAACTACGTGCTGGGGACGCCCGGCGACTGGCGGATGTTCGCGACCACCGCGAACGGGCAGCCTGCCGCTGTCGTCTATCACCGGGATACGGACGGCGAGCTTCGGGCGTACGGCGCGGTCGTGTTGGAGGCGACCGCCGGCGGGGTATCGCGGGTGGTCGCGTTTCACCATTCAGCCTTGGTCACAACAACGTTCGGCTTCCCGGACGTGCTCGAGGACTGACCTGAATCGGTGCATGCCGCTGCGTGGGCATGCACCGACCGTGCCTCACGGCAGTAAGGCGAGTTTGCCGACGGTCGCTCTGTTTTCCAGCTCCGCGAGGGCCTTCGGGCCATCGGCCAGTGCGTATGTGGTGGGTTGCCCGGGGGTGAGCACGCCCGCGGCGATGAGCCCGAACAGCTCGCCCATGAGTTCACCGAAGAGCTGTGGTGTGTGCTGGATCAGTACCCCGATATTGAGGCCGATGAGGTGGACCTGGTGTTTGTACACCAGGTCCCAGTTGTTGATCGAGGCCTCGCTGTCCGCCAGACCGGAGACGATGACCCGGCCGGTGACCCGTTTGGCCGTGGCCAAGCTTGCCTCGAAAGTCGCACCGCCGACCGACTCCAGCACCACGTCGACACCCGCGCCGCGGGTCAGCTCCAGGACCTCGGCGGCGAGGTCGGCGCTGCGGGAGTTCAGCACGTGGTCGGCCCCCAGTGCCCGGACTGTGTCGTGCTTGCCCGGCGAGGCGGTGGCGATGACCGTCGCGCCGTAGTGCTTGGCGAGCCGCACCGCGGCCTGACCGGTCGCGCCGGCCGCGGCATGGATAAGCACGGTCTGCCCGGCGGCGAGGTCGCCGAGCGGTCTGAGCGCGGCCAAGGCCGTCGGCCAGTTCACGATCAGGCCAAGCGATTGCTCCGCGGTCCAGCCCGCGGGCACCGGCGCTGCCCCGGGCAACACCATGTATTCGGCGAAAGCGCCTGAGCCGACCCCGATTACGCATGTCCCGACGGCCAGATCGGTGACCGCCTCGCCCACCGCGACGATCTCACCCGCGGCCTCGAAACCGGGCACGTACGGCGGCCGCGGGTTGTCGGTGGTGGCGCCGTGGGTCTGCGAGATATCGCGGAAGTTCACGCCGGCCGCGGTGACCCGAATCAGGATGTCGTCCCGGCCGGGGACCGGTACCGGCGCGTCGGTGATCAGTCGCATGTCCTGCGGGCCGTTCAGCGATGTCTGCTGAAGTGCGCGCATGGTGACGGGGAGGCTCAAGGCAATCAGCCCTTCTGCTCGGCGAGTGTGATCGGACCCGGCCGGGCCCCTCACCATGTAGACCTCTGTCTTCGCCGAAAGGAATCGTCACACGTCGCGCTGATCCAGATCCGCTTCGGCGGCGAACCGGCGGGCCGCAAGCCGAGCCGCGTAGCGATCTTTGCGGTTGCGCGCCCTATTCATCTGTCCCCATTCGCTTTTCGCGGCACGCCCGTTGGGGCCGGAGCAGCAGGTCGTGCCGAACTCGGGGAATCCCCACCGGCAGTGGGTGTCGGCGTTCTCGCGCGTGACGCGCGACGGCAAATCGCAAGTGCCGTAACGATGATCATGGACGGGCCGGGGGTTGTGCTCCGCGAAGCGCACCCACAGCGGTTTCGTCCGGTCTGTACGGGACATCTCGTTCCTCTCGGAACCCGCCGCCCGGTCCCCGGACTTTCCGGGACGGGCGGCTAGGTTTGCCATTTCATGGCGACACCTTCCTTTCCTGGTGGCTCTCCCACGGCGGACCCGTGGGAGAGCCTTATCGTACTGAGCGACAGCGCTTTCGGCTTCCGCCGATCGGATGGATCAGGTATCCGCCTGGCTGGAAGGCTCGTTCCGGCGCACCGCTGCGCCGTCGAGTTGATCGATGGTGGCGATGGACGGTTTACGGGTGCGCTGAAGGTCTTTCGCGACCTCTTCAGCGTCGCGCAGGACGCGAACGGCGTTGTGCCAGGTCAGTTTTCCGATGTCGGACTCGGACCAGCCGCGGCCGAGCAGTTCGGCGATCAGGTGCGGATAGCCGGAGACGTCGCCGAGATCCGCGGGCAGGTAGTCGGTGCCGTCATAGTCGCCGCCGAGGCCGATGTGGTCGATGCCCACGATCTCGCGTACATGATCGAGGTGGTCGGCTACGGCAGCCGAGGTCACCTTGGGACGCGGATGTGTCGCCTCGAAGGTACGCCGCGATTCCATGGCCTCCGGTGACCAGTCCATCCGGTGGAAACCGTGGCTGAGCACGTATTCGTCGGCGGCCGCTGCCCACTCCTTGGCGGCGGGCGCCAGGAAGTACGCGACGAAGGCGGTCATCGCCACCCCGCCGTTGGCGGGCAGCGTGGCCAGGACGTCGTCGGGGATGTTGCGCGGGTGGTCGCAGAGCGCACGGGCGCAAGAGTGCGAGAAGATCACGGGCGCTTCGGAAATGGTGAGCGCGGCGCGCATAGTGTCGGGCGAGACGTGCGAGAGGTCGACCAGCATGCCGACGCGGTTCATCTCCCGCACGACCTCGGCGCCGAAGGCGGTCAGCCCGCCGGCCTTCGGTTCGTCGGTGGCCGAATCCGCCCACGGCACGTTGTCGTTGTGCGTGAGCGTCAAGTAGCGCACGCCGAGCTGATGCAGGGTGCGCAGGGTCGCGAGCGAGCTGTTGATGCTGTGCCCGCCCTCGGCACCGATCAACGAGGCGATCCGGCCCGCGGCGCGGGCGGCCTCCATGTCGGCGGCGGTGGCGGCCGCTTGCAGCCGATCGGGGAATCGTTCGATCAGCGCCCGGACGAAGTCGATCTGTTCGAGCGTGGCGCTGACGGCGGCGTCCCCGGTCAAACTGCTGGGTACATACACCGACCAGAATTGCGCGCCGACCCCACCGGCGCGGAGCCGGCCGAGGTCGGTGTGCAGGCGTCCGCTCTGATCAGCCGCCAGGTCGATGGCGTCGAGATCGTAACCGGCCTCGGTGCGCATGGCCCAGGGGAGATCGTTGTGGCCGTCCACCACCGGGGTGTCGCGGAGGACGGCGTGCGCGCGATCGAGATGAGGAGATGTCACGTCTCCGTTCTATACGCGCGGCGTATCGGTGTCGAACACGGGTTACGCGTCGAGCACCTTGCCCGGATTGAACAGGCCGAGGGGGTCGAGGGTGCGCTTGATCGCGATCATGAGGTCGACGGCCGCGCCGTGTTCCTCGCGTAGATACTTCTTCTTGGCGAGGCCGATGCCGTGTTCGCCGGTCGCGGTTCCGCCGACCGCGAGGGCGTGGTGGACGAGGCGGGCGGAGAACTCTTGCACGGCATCGTAATTGAGATCGGAATAGGGGACGATGGTGTGCACGTTGCCGTCGCCGATATGCCCGGCGACGCTGACGTCCAAGCCGAGTTCTTCGCCGAGCCGGGTGGCGGTGTCGACCGCGGCGGCGAGTTGTGAATAGGGGACGGCGGTGTCGGTCACCATGAATTGGCTTCCGGGGTGACGTGCCTTGAGCGCGAAGAACAGGTTGTGCCGGTCTTCCCAGAGCGCGTGCCGCTCGGTGTGGGTGCGTGCGGCCGCGATATCGATGGCGTTGTGGGCCTGCACGATCCGCCGGATCTCCTGCTCCTCGGCAGCGCCCGCCGGTTCCGACGACGATTCGGTATCGATGAACAAGGCTGGGGTCTCGGCATAGCCTGCGCTGCGAAATTCGTTGAGCGCGATCATGCCCAGGGCGTCCACCAGTTCCAGCCTGCTCACCGGGAGCGCGGCGCCGATCATTTCGAGCGCGGCCTCGACTGCGGCGGACACGGTGGGAAACGAAATACGCAGCGAGCGTATCCATTCCGGGATCGGATGCAGGCGAACGGTCAGTTCGGTGATGATGCCGAGGGTTCCGGCGGAGCCGATGAGCAGGTCCTTGAGGTCGTAGCCGCTCGACGATTTGCGGACCGCGCGGCCGAGCCGCACGACCGTCGCGTCGGCGAGGACCGCTTGCAGGGCAAGGACGTTCGCGTGCATTCCGCCGTAGCGGACGGTGGTGGTGCCGCTGGCATTGGTCGCGGCCATCCCGCCCAGCGAGGCATCGGCGCCGGGGTCGACCGTGAATTGCAGACCCAAGGGCGCCGTAGCCGCATTGAGTTGGGTGCGGGTGACGCCGGGTTGCACCGTCGCGGTGAAATCGACGGGGGAGATGTCCAGAATCGAATTCGCTTGGGACAGGTCGACGATCAGCTCGTTGCCTTGCGCGAGCAGATGACCTTCCAAACTGGTTCCGGCGCCGCGGGAAATGAGTGGGGTTTTCGTCGTGCGCGCCCAGTGGACCAGCGCGGCAACCTCGTCCGCATCGGCCGGGTAGGCCACGCCGCACGGTCGTTGCCCGGCCTGCCCGGTCTCGTCGACCACGAACTGGTCGAGAACCGCAGGGCGAGTGTCGATCTCGATGGGCGGACCGTCGAACGAGATGGTCATCGTGCTCCTCCATCCGGGCTGGGCTCGAAGCCGGTGCCCGCATGGTAGGTCCCGCGTGTCGGCCCTCGCCAGCGATCGAGGTCAGTCGACCAGGGTCAGGGGGTATCCAGTGCGGTCGCGGGGACACCATAGGGCAGGAAGCGGACGCGGCGCCGTTCGTCGGTGTTGTCGCGATGCGCGCGCAGGGCCTCGAGCTCGCTCGGGAAGACCTGCTCGATCCTGGCCTCGCCGCCGTCATCGATGCTGTAGATGACCCACACGCCGCTGCCGGTCTCGCCGGTGGTCTCGTCCTCCGGTTTCGTCGTCCGCGGCCGCTCCGGCTGCACGAACTGCCCGAACAGCGACGCCAGCGTATTCACGCCGCTGCGATCGACGTACTCGCCGGCTTTACCGATGAGGTCGCGGATTTCGATCCCCGCCTCCCGCAACGCGCGTTCGAATTCTTCCGGACCGATCCCGAAAGGTCTGTCGGATGCCATCACATTGCTCCTGGAGGTGAATTCTGCGCTTTGCCCCAGTGTCCTCGCGTAATCCCGATTCCGCCACGGCCAGGTCAGCAGGCCCGGTCAGACGCCGATTCGACGGCGTAATAGCTGGCGGGCGCGGTACCGGCAGACCCGGACGCCGCCGGTCCGTAGACTTCACCCGTGACCGATATCGCGGACTTCGCCCGCCTGATCGACGGCGATCATGGCCTCTGTGTTGTCTCTACCGCGCGGGCCGACGGCACCGTGCAATCCTCGCTGGTGAACGCGGGTGTGCTGGCGCATCCGCAGACCGGCGAGCAGGTGGTGGGGATGGTAATTCGTGGTGGCACACGGAAATTGGAGAATTTGCGCGTTCGGCCGCGGATGACGATCGTCGCGCGGGTCGGGTGGGCTTGGGCGGCGGTCGAGGGGCCGGTGTGGATCGTGGGCCCCGACGACGAGGTGCCGGGTATCGACGGCGAACGGCTGCGGGTGCTGCTGCGGGAGGTCTTCACCGCGGCCGGTGGGACGCACGACGATTGGGACGAGTACGACCGAGTAATGGCCGCCGATCGTCGCGCAGTCGTTCTCGTCGTCCCGGAGCGCGTCTACGGGAACGGCTGAGACGCAAGGAAAGTCGACCGGGGGTTGTCGATTGTTCGCTGGATACCGCTGATTCGGCCTGGCGGATAGCGTTTCTCGGAGATTGTCCCGAGGGGGTCGGCCATGGCCGAATCGCGCTACAAATGGTGAACACACACCGCCGCTTGGATTTACGCTGGGGGCGCCTCGTCGGCAATGCGCACATCGGCGACTGGCCCGCTGTCGATATTCGTCCACTCCGGCGTCGCGACCGGATGTGGTGCGGGGTGTCGGCACAGAAGCTGATCCGGTCGATCCGGACGCCGCGCACCGAGGTGGTTCGTGCTCGGCTCGCCGACTGGACCACCGCCTATCCCGACGATGTCAGGGTGCGGCTGCTGGACGAGGCGCGCGGCCGGACAGGGCGTCCGGCGCACGGCTGGGAGGACGCGTTTCTGCGCGCGATGGTTTCCGGTTCCGAGGAACGCTGCCCGGATGACGGCTCGTTGGATCCGGGTGGGTCCGATCTCGGCGGCTTGCCGTTCCGGCTCACCCTCGGCCGCGACTGGGCGCTGTTCCAGCATTCACATGCACTGGGTGACGGCACCCCCACCTGGGATTTCTTGGGAATGCTGCTGGCCTCGGCGGGTCCGCGACGCCATCGTGCTGCTCCGGTTACCGCCGGGCCCCTGAGCCGCGGACTGCTGACGGCGTTCGGCCGGTCCCGATCTAGGCTGTCGTTGGCGATCACGGTCCAGCGCGAACTTCGGCAGCTGCGGACTCCCGGCGCTCGGGCGGCGGTTGATTCCGGCCCCGGTGCGCCTACCTTCGCGGTGACGGCGGCCGCCAGTTCCGATTCGTTCATCCAGCAGGTTCGCGAGATGCGCGCGGCGCGAGGTTCGACGGCGTCGGTGATGTCGATCGTGACGCTGCGGGCGCTGCTGCTGTGCCGCCACCACGGACTCGACGTCGACGACACGATGGTGTTCATGGTCGATCTGCGGCGCTATCTCGCGGTCGACGCGGTGGTCGAGGGCAATTTCAGCTGGTCGAAGTCGGTCCCGATCCTGGACACGGACACCCCGGCTCAGCTGAGCACTCGAATCGGACGGATCCTCGACAGCGGGTTGCCGCTGCTGACTTTCGGGGATGCCTTGCAGCGCTTCGTCATTCTCCATTCTGGTCGACCACCGGCGCGGGGCAACGGCGACCGGGTCCGGATGATGATGTCGTTCGGGACCAGATGGTCGACCGTGCCGCCGCCCGCCGGTCCGGAACCACCGCTGATCACCGTATCGATCGCGCCGCCGGGACCGAACTTCGTCGGCTTCAACATCGTTGAAGCTTATGGGCGCATGCACGTGTCGTTGAACAGGTCCGCCGCGACGCTCGACCGAGTGGTCGCCGAGCGGATCGCGACGGATCTCGTTGCCGATCTGGGCACCGGCCCGGTCGATGAAACACTGTGGGCGCGTTGATCGTTGGCTATCCGCTGCCGCCGCGGTAGATGGTCGGCATGGAACCCAGGTCGGCGAAGTTGAGTTTGTTCTGGCCGTCGGTGCCGAACCAGGCGACGTAGGTGACTCCGTTGATGGTTGCGACCGCGGGCGGCCAGGGGCTGGTATCGGCGAATTTCCAGCGCTCGGTTTGGCCCTCGTTGAGATTGTCGACGCCGAACAGCAGGTAGATATTGGTGTTCTTGCCGGTATATCCCGCCACATAGCGGCCGCCGAGGGTGAACAGGTTCGGGCCGCCGATGAGTCGGTCGCTGAAGGTGGCCCTGGTCGGCGGGACATTGACGCCGATGTAGCGCGCGTTCAGATTGTTCGCGCTGTCCATTCCCGTCCAGGCCAGCAGCACGCCCTTGGATGGATGGATCACCAAGCCCGGACTATCGATGCTGTATTCGGTGGGTTGCGGAGATCTGCCATAACTGCTGAACGGTGGATTCTGCGATTGCACCGCGCAGAGACTCAGGTCGCGCTGTGCGGTGTAGCTCAACCACATCGAGACGTTGTCGGACTGCATCGCAGGTCCGCCGATCGGCGCCTCCAGCCATTCACGTCGATCCTGATAGTCGAAGCCGTTGTTCGACCAGGCGAGCCACATTTTGCCGTCGGTGCGGGTGTAGCCGAGATAGAGCAGGCCGGTCTGGGCGTGTGCCGCCAATGCCGGGCGCTGCAAACTGAAATCCGCCGGCAGTGGTTTCGCGTTGACCACGCCGTCGGTTTCCATTCCCGACGCCGTATACATCGTGCCGCTCTGGGTCGACCACACCAATACCAGCTTGTTGTTGTACACCGTCAATGCGGGCGCGGCGATCGGCTGATTGGACGACCACAGTGTGCGTCCTGTGAACATGAGTTCCCCCATTCATCGCGGAGTTCGAGCAGTTGCTGGAGGAGCGTAGGTTCGGCGCCACGCGAAGTCAGGACTTCGTGTCGCCCAGCGGACCGCCAGTCCTGGGCATCGGTCCAGTTGACTCTTCAATTCTGCCGCGTCGGCCGTCGTCTCGCTGGTAATGTCCGAGCCATGGCGAGGGGAGTTGACGGTGCGCTCAGGGGCCGAAACACTCGACATACGAAGGACTTTCATCGCCGTAGCGACAGCCGTGGTAGTGGCGATCACGGCTGGGTGCGGGCTCACGGTCGACAAGCTGCCGCTACCCATGCCCGGCGTTTCCGGCGAAACCTACACGGTCCACGCGGTGTTCGAGAACGTGCTGAACCTGCCGGACCAGGCGAAGGTGAAGATCGGCGGTTCCGCTGTCGGAGTGGTCTCGAACATCAAGACCAAGAACTTCCAGGCGATCGTCGACCTGACCATCCGCAAGGACATCGAGCTGCCCGAGGGCAGCACGGCCGAGCTGCGGCAGGCCGCGCCGCTCGAAGACGTGTTCGTCGCGGTATCGAGGCCGAGGGTCGAACCGGGCGCGCGAATGCTCGGCGACGGTGACACGATCGGTCTGAACCGGACCTCGGCCGGCGCGACCGTCGAGCAGCTGCTGATCACGGTTTCGCTGTTGTTCGACGGGGGTGGCCTGGTGCGCCTCGGCAAGTTGACCTCGGAGCTGGATGCGATCGTCGGTGGCCGCGGTGGTGAGTTGTCCCACCTGATCACCGAAATGACCGGTGTGATCGGCAGTTTGAACGCCAACAGCGCGAAAGTCGATGGCGTGCTGAAGGAGTTCAGCACGCTGGCGAACACGATCGAGGCTCGCCGCGGCGAGGTCGGCCAGGTGGCCGACACGCTGCCGCAGATGATCGGCTCGATTGCCGAAAACAACCGGGCGATCGGTGATTTGCTCACGAAGGTGTCGATCACGACCGCCGCGCTGGGTGACTACGCGGACACCACCGGCCAGCAGCTCGGCACCCTGCTGGTCAACACCCGCCAGTTGATGAGCGCACTCGCTGCCACTGGCGACGACTTCGAAATCCTCTTCGATCGGCTGCACACGATCACGCCCAAACTCAACGCGGCCGTCCGAGGCAAGAGCTATGCCTTCTTCTTCAACGCGACCAGCATCGACCTCAGCGCGCTGACCGACCCGCAGGGCGGATTGCCGGACCTGCGCGGCCTGCAAGACCTCACGGGCAGCCTGATCCAGGTATTGCAGATCGTGCAGGGTCGAGTGCAGGGCGGGCATCGGTGACAGCGAAATGTCCGGAGCCTGTGGGGCTCCGGACATTCGGTTTCGGTCGGGGCTATCGGCGAGTTCTTCTTCGCTAGCGGCGCAACGCGTTTCAGCGCAGTGCGGCGAGCCGGCGACGTTCGAGGACAGTCGCGATAGCGTAACCGCCACCACCGCCGAGGGTGAGCACCCAGAACAGGTTGGGGGTGCCGAGCAGGAGCGCTCCGGTGGAGACCAGGGCGAGCCACGTGCCGAGGCAGTAGTGCAGGACGTTGCGGCGGGCGGCGCCTTCGCCGAGGTAGAGCAGGCCGACGATGAGGCCGGAGCCGACGGGCCAGAGCACGCCCTGGAGATCGGGCCGGTCCAGCAGGGAGGTGATGCCGGTGATGATGAGGAAGAGGGCGGCGAACGCGCTGCCCCAGGAAACGCCGAGCAGCTTGCCGGACAAGACATCCGGGCCGTCGGCATCGCGCTGAGCGCGCAGCGCGGCCATCGTCGCGAACACGGTGCCCGCGGCGAGACCCGCGCCGAGCAGGGCCATCGGCAGCCAGCCGGGCAGGCTGAGCACCGGATCGGCACCCTTGGAGAGGGCGGCGGCGCCGTGTCCGAACAGGTACGCGAGCGCGAAGCTGAGATAGGTGGCGCGGTTGTCGACGTTGCCCGCGTGCGTGCCGACGGAGGTGGACGGAGCGGAGAGGGTCATGGTGGCCATCGCTGAATTCCTTTGATTACGAACAGAGTTGACAGTGCGGGTGACGTGGCGGGCGACTGAATGGTGATCCGTTAGGCGGTGATGACGACCTTGCCCGCGACCGTGCGCGACTCGGCGAGCGCGAGCGCCTGTGCGGCGTCGGTCAGCGGGAACTGCGCGGCGATCTGCGGCGTCAACACGCCGTCCGCCAGCAGCCGCAGCACCTCGACGAGGTCCTCGTGCAGCCGATTGCGGAACGCGCCGAGCCGGCGCTTGCCCGCCCAGAAGTTGTAGAAGTAGGCGCTCTTGCCATTGGGCAGGTAGTTCCACGCGGCCAACCGGGCGAACGACTTCAGCACCGGCAGTTGGGAATTGCCGTCCTCGTCCTTCGTCGCCGCGGTGCCGTAGGACACCAGCGTGCCGCCCTTGTGCAGCAGCGACCAGGACTGGGCCAGGCCGACGCCGCCGACATGATCGAACACCGCGTCGACGCCGTAGGGCGCGATCTCGCGGATGCGCTGATACATCTCCGGGTCGCGGTAGTCGACCGGGATCGCGCCCAGCTCGCGGATCATCTCGTGATGCCGGGGCGAGGCGGTGCCGATCACCCGGATGCCGGCGTGCCTGGCCAGCTGCACGAGGGTGGAACCGACGCCGCCGTTGGCGCCGAGCACCACGATCGTCGCGCCGCTCGGCACCGCGGCCATCCGGTGCAGCATCTGCCAGGCGGTGATCCCGTTGACCACGACCGTCTCCGCGGCGGCCGAGGTGACGCCGTCCGGGATCGGCACCAGGTCCGCGGCGTCGATCAGCAGGTGGCTGGCCCAGCCGCCGACCTTGACGACCGCGGCGTAGCGGCGGCCGACCATCGCGGCATCGACCTCGGGGCCGACCGCGGTCACGGTGCCGACCACGTCGTAGCCGGGAACGAAGGGGAACGGGGGCTGGTCGTAGTACTTGCCGCGGCGCATCTGCTGCTCGGCGAAGGACACGCCGGTCGCGTCCATCCGCAGCACGACCTGTCCCGCCCGGGGCGCGGACAGATCGCGGGTTCGGAGCAGCAGGCCGGTCGCCTCGACCTTGCCTGGCAGCACTACCTCGGTGGTCACAGTGGTGGTGTTCATGTCGTTCTCCGCGCTCAGTGGGTGATTACGTCTGTAAACATACACACGTTAGCTTTGCGGAATCAAGGGGTAACGCAGATAAGTTTTCAGGTGTAAGTTAACGGTATGGCAGACAACATGACCGAGTCTCCTGCTCGCGTACGCAACCGCCGAGGGGAAGGCGCCCGCCTGCGCGACGAGATCGTGGCCGCGGCCGTCGAGGTGCTCGATGAGACGGGCGACGAAAAGGCCGTCACGCTGCGGTCCGTCGCGCGCCGGGTCGGGATCGCCGCGCCCTCGATCTATCGGCATTTTCCCGATCAGCCGACGATCATGCTGGCGGTTGTGCAGCAGGCGTTCGCCGAGCTCGAGGAACATCTGCGCGCCGCGTTGGCCGCGGCCGGCGACGATCCGCGCGACCGGCTGTACGCCCTCGGGCACGCGTACCTGGAGTTCGCCGTGCACTATCCGCAGCGTTATCGCACCATGTTCGGCGGTCTGTGGATGCCCGCGCTGGACGATACGACGCTGACCGAGGCCGACGTGGTCTCGCTCGGCGACGTGACCCTGCACTTGCTCACCGGTCTGCTGGAAGACTGCGTCGAGGCCGGTCAGGCCACCAGCGACGATCTGTCCGCCGACACCATCGGGTTGTGGCTCGGCCTGCACGGGCTCGCGCATCAGCGGGCGGCGACCGTCGCTTTCCCGTGGCCGCCGGACATCGCCGAGCGCATGATCACCGCGCTGGCACATCTGAAGCCCGCGTCCTAGCGCCGACTGCCGTGATGGCAGGGCACTGCCAAGATCGTTGTCGAGGTTGGAATCTGTCAGCGTTGTCGCGTTACGCTCGCCTGGCGGCCGTCGAAAATGAGTTTCCGACAAGGTATTCCGAGGTGGGGTAAATGAAAACGCTGTTTCGCGTGGGGGTTATGGCTGTCGTGGCCGGTGCGGGTTGTGCGGTGATCGCCGGACCGGCGCAGGCCGATACCTGGCAGGACGCGGTGTGCGGGCACGGATATCACTACGGGCAGCACGTCAATGTCGGCGGGCAGGATTGGAAGATCACCGCCGAGAACAGCAACGGAAGCGAGTACATCCTGCGCGATAGCTACGATCGGCAGGTCAGTGTTCGCTGCTGAGTAGGCAGGTTCGGGCCGCGAATCGTTGAGTGGGGCGGCACTTTCGGCATATCGCCGAAAGTGCCGCCCTATTGCCTGTTGAGAGCTGCCTCGAATTGCGGCCAGGAGTTGTGCAGGTCTTGTTCCCAGTAACCCCAGGAATGGGTGCCGATCGGGCGGAAGTCGAAGGTGGCGGGAATGCCCAACTGCTGGAATCGATCTCGCAGCTGACGGGTGCACAGGTTCATGACGGCTTCGAGGGGAGAGCCGAACAGGAGCTGCCAGGTCGACTGGATCAGGTCACCGTGCAGAGCGGCCGGGGTGTCGAGTGGTCCGGGTTGTCCGGTGCCGGTGCTGATGTAGAGGGTGGTGTTGTGGAGTTGGTCTGCGTGGAGGTAGGGGTCGTTGGCGGCCCAGGTGGGGTCTTGGGGTGGTCCCCACATGTTGAGGGGGTTGCCTTTCCAGCGTCCGACGACG
>NZ_JBFAYV010000021.1:0-54748 GCF_040681495.1 Nocardia sp. NPDC051756
CTTTTCTCCGACAGCGGTCTGCTCGAGGCCATTACGCATCACATCCCTTCCTCACCAGGAGATTCCCAGTGTTGCGCTGACCTATTGAGACCAAGGGCATTTGTGGACGTTCCGGGAGGTTTGGGGGCCGATCAGTCCGATGTGGCCACCGGCCGCTCGGAACGTGCGTTCCGTCGCATGAGTAGAGACATCGGGCGATAAATACCTCGACACCGGTTGCGGTGATCGAGGATGCTTCCCGCGATGACCCGAATCAACGACACCCCGCCCGCGTGGGACGAACGCACCCAGCTCGCCACGTTTCTCGACTACACACGCAACACCGCCCGCGCCAAGTGCGATGGTGTGTCCGCCGAGAACGCCCGCAAGGCACTCCTGCCGGGCTCACCGCTGATGACCATCAACGGACTGATCAACCACCTGCGCTGGGTCGAGTACCAATGGTTCCAGGTGGTCTTCCTCGGCGAGGAAGACCAGGCCCCCTGGACCGACGAGGACCCTGACCGCGAGATGCGCATCGCCGTCGACTTCCCGCTCACCCAATTGCTCGACGAATACGCCGAACAGAGCACCCGCTACCGCGAACTGGTCGCCGCGAACAGCCTCGACAGCCAGGCCAAGGCAACCATCCGCAACGGCCTCCACGTCGACCTCCGCTGGATTCTGCTGCACCTCATCGAGGAAACAGCCCGCCACAACGGCCACCTGGACATCCTGCGCGAGATGGTCGACGGCTCGACCGGGAAATAGATCCGCATCACCACAGCCCGACGATTCATCCGTACGGAAATCGGTGCGGGTTCAGGGGTTCGGTCGAACGCTCGCACGTCAGTCCGACTGTCAGGATGTCGGAGATGGAGTCGGTGTTTGCGAGCGCGGCTGCGGGTCGGTTGTCGCAGGCGGGGTCGTTCGTGTAGGTATCCCGGTCACGTCCGAGGGAAGACTGGCGGGATCGGGCAGCTTCGGGCGCACAGCCTCGTCCCCGAACGGCTTCGTATGCGCGACGGCACCGCGCATACGTTTGACCGCCTCGGGTTCGGCGTTGCGAGCGGACGGATCCCTGCCTGCCCTTCTTCGCGGCTTCAGCGTCGGCACCGACCAGTTCTCGAGTGCCGAGCCCGGGAGTGATGGTGAGCCACTTCTTCTCGGCGTTATAGCGCGCAACGAATAGATACGTCGTCCCGACGGAGATCACCGGCTTGCCGGCTATGTCGATCCGCTCAACCACTACGGTTGCAGGCAGGTTGCCCTTGAGCTTGTCCACCACCGATACCTGGAACTGAGACTCCGGCGGATCAATCTCCTTCTTCGTGCCGATGTACTTCTGCACGGTTCCGACAAAGATGGCATCTGCCCAGCCGGCGACTGCTTCGAGATCGCCGGGGTCGACAGCAAGCAGGGCATCTGCCTGATCTTCAGGGTGGCGTCGAACTGGCCTACGGCGGGTGGGTGGAATATCACTCGCAGGTAGCATTCGGTCTTCCCTTGGGGCGGTGGGCATTCGCCGTCGAGGATGGAGAAGGCCTGGCCGTTCATCCCATCGTCGAGTTGCACCACGGCCAGATTGTCGCACTCCATGTAGGCGAAAGGGATGTGCTACGAAGACAAATCGGCAGGGACGATGTTCATCGGATTCGGTGCGCGAACGCTTCTTGTGTATGCGAGACGTCGGATCAGGCTTGGCCGGCCACGGATCGGAACCTCTACCGCGAAAGTTGTGATCTCTGGTCAACTTAGGACTGTAACTGTCCTATCTCCACGACATACTTGAATCATGAGCGAAACCGAATTGACTGCGGGACAGCCGGATCAGGCCGAGATCACCGACTATAACGACCCGAACGCGCCGTGGAACCAGGCTTGGGACCAGCAGGGCAGCATCGCCAACTGGAACGATGATGTGATCAAAGAGTTCCGGGAGAACTCGGGCAAGGTGGGCGGTGCTTACGCGGGCGGGGACCTCATCCTGCTCACCACCACGGGAGCCAAGAGCGGCAAGCGGCACACGACTCCGCTGGGGCCGTTGTACCGGGGCGACACCATGTTCGTGAGTTCGTTCATCGAGGACAAGTACCCGGCCTGGTGGTACAACATCAAGGCGAATCCGCAGGTCACTATCGAGTTTCGGGGCAAGAGTCACCAGGCGACCGGCGAGGTGCTCGAAGGCGCGGACTACGACGAGTTCGCGGCCTGGGTGCTGGCCAACAACCCACTGCTGGCGGACTTCCAGTCCAAGGTCGACCGGCCCATGCCGCTGGTCGTGCTGACCCTCGACGGCGAGGGCTGAGCGCGCTCTCACGGCGGGATGTCCGAAAACTCGTCCAGAACAGCCGATTCCGAGTTAGAGTCGCCCCCGAGGGATGAACTGGAACACGTTCTAATCTGGGGGCTTCATCATGTCGAAATGGCGAATCGGATCGTTGCTGTGCGCGGCCGCGGTGGTGGTAGGCATGGGTGGCGGGCCCGCGCGGGCGGAACTGCCGGTGGAATACAGCACTTTCAGCGGAATCCGCGCCGAGCTGATGAATCCCGGCGGCTCGATGCCGGGCAGCAATGCTTGGGACTGTAAACCCAGTGCGGCACATCCGAATCCGGTGGTGCTGGTGCACGGCGGGGCCGGCGCGGGTGCCCAAACCAATTGGGGGACATACGTTCCACTGCTCGCCAACGAAGGTTACTGCGTCTTCTCCCTGACCTACGGCGCTCTCGACCTGCCCTGGCCGATTTCGGCGCTCGGCGCGATGACCGGTACCGCCGAGCAGAACGCGCGCACCGTCGGCGGCTTCATCGAGCGGGTACTGGCCGCGACCGGCACCCAGAAGGTCGACATCGTCGGCCATTCTCTGGGCACGCTGCTGCCGAACTATTACGCGAAACGATTCGGCGGTGCGTCCCGAATCGACCACTACGTCTCGTTGGCTCCTTTGTGGAGCGGCACTTTCGGCGATCAGCTGGCCACAGCACGCGCGTACGCGGCTCAGCTAGGCGTCGGGCCGGCCCTGGAAGCGATATTGGAGGCCCAGCCCACCGGTAAGGAAGCGCAGACCGGTTCACCGCTCATGGTCGACCTGAATTCCGACGGAATGTACGTCCCCGGCATCACCTATACGAATATCGTCACCAGCCACGACCAGGTCGTCCTGCCTTACACCTCAGGCCTGCTGCCCGGCGACGGGGTGACGAATATCCTTCTGCAAGAGGGCTGTTCGCAAGACATGTCCGATCACCTGGGCATCGTCGCCGATCCACGCGCAGCCGCCTACGCACTCAACGCGCTCGATCCGCAACACCCGCGCCCGGTGCCCTGCCCCTTTGGATAGTCCAGCACGTTGAACAACCAGTCGCGGGTACGTCCGGTTCCAAAGGGCTGTTCTATTCGAGTCCGCTGCTCGCTCAGTCTTCTACCGGCAGGTGGGGTGAGTGGTATAGGAGCGCCTCGGCCACTTCCCAGGGGTCGGTCACTGTGGGCAAGTTGTCGAAGTCCGTGGGGGAGATGTCGACGGTGAAACTGAATGTTCCTTGGCCGTCCAAAGTGACTCCGGCGTAACACCGCCAGGCTTGGAGTCGGCCTGCGCCGTTGGTCTTGGCGCAGATCGGGATCAGCACGACCGAAACTATCTCTGTCAGAGACGCTTTGGTCCACAGTGGTCTGCCGTAGGCGGCGAAGCCCTGGGAATGAGCTGCCGCGCCGAGCTCGAGCAGGCCGAGACCGTTCACGCGTTTCACTGCCGAAGGTACTTCCTGCCCAAGCAGTCCTGGCCGCATGGACCGCGCCTTCCCGAATCGCATCGTGCACCTTCCGAACAGGCGGTTCGGGCAGACGTCGCCCGAACCGCAACCGCAGCGGTCACCCGATCGATGATTCCGGCCGAGCGGCCCGCGCGCCACCTCTGGAGCCGGCCAGCTCCGGTGGCCGACTGGATCAAGGCCGCCACGAGGCCTTTTCGATCAGTCGAGTCCGGCGGCCTGCTTCGCGGCGTCCTCCAGCTTGGATCGATAGCCCTGCCACCAAGCTGGGTCGCTGGTGGGCATGTTGTCGTTGTGGGGGAGCAGGCCGGCGGCACCGTCGATGAGTTCGCGAATGATGTCGGCGTGTCCGGCATGCCGATTGGTTTCGGTGGTGACGTGCACCAAGATTCGGTGCAGCGTGACGACTCGGTCCTTCGTCCACCACGGAACCGACCCCTCGGAGTTCAGGTCGAGGCTGTCGATGGTGGCGTCGGCGTGCGCCCAGGCCCGGTGGTAGAAGTCGACAATATCTTCCCGCGATTCGTCGGCGGTCGCCCACATGTCGGCTGTGGGATCGGCGACGAAATCGTGTTTGGTGAGGGGCTCGTCGGTCGGGCGGCCGAAGGTGTCGCCGAAATAGCCGAATTCGATGGTGCCGAGATGCTTGACGAGACCCAGCAGATTGGTGCCGGTGGGCGTCATGGGCCGCCGAACGTCATACTCGGACAGACCATCGAGCTTCCACAACACGGCTTCGCGGGCGTAGCGCAGGTAACGATGCAGATCCGTTTTAGGGTCGGAGGCAGTCATGCCGAGCACTCTGCCAGGGCACCCGCCATACCTGGCTGATTTCTGTCTCCACCAACAACATTCACTCGACAGACGTGGTCAGTGTCTGGTGGTGGGGCCCGATGCCCCAACAGAAGATCCAGGTGCTGATGTTCGCGCCGACTGGGCGACGCACTGCCTAACCGGGGCACAGAATCTTCAGCTGAAGTTTTGTCTGCGTACCGTTTTCGAGGTTCGCCGCCTGTACTCGGGTGACGCCGTGGCGGGCGTAGGGGGCGGCGGTTGGGAGGAATCGTTCTAGGGTCAGGGAACATCCGTGGGGTGCGTCGCCGACGGCGAGGACGATGGAGTCCGGTGGTGGGTCGCGGGTGGGGTCGGACCTTGGGATGATCCGGATTCCCGGGGCGTGGAATTGGTCGAGTATGTGGTCGTTGGTGTCGCCGATGTAGGTGGCGTAGGCGGAGGGTGGGTTGTCGAAGATGACGCCGGTGGTGAGTCTGGTGAAGCCATCGATGGTCACCTGATCTGCCAGGGTCAGTGCGGGATTGGGCCCGGGCTTGTGCTCGCGCCACCACCAGACGCCCGCGGTGATGAGCACCAGTGATACCAAGGCCGCCACCATCCAGCGTCGAGATCGGTTAGCCGGGTGCACAGTTCACCCGGAATTCGAAGAGAATCGACGTGCCGGCCCTGATCGCTTGACGCTGATCATCGGACAGCCCGAGCCATGGGTCGAGCATCGCCGTCTGCTCGTAGCGCTCCACGGTCATCGAGCACGCCTCCGGCCCGGTACCGCTCAGCACATACGTCGAGCCCGGATCAACGGTGAACAGCGCACGTTTGGGCACCCGCAATTCGAACCGCGGCGCGATCACCGCGGCGCGCAGATCGTCCGGCGGCGGGCCGAAGAAGAAGGCCAACGAGCAGTCGATCCGATCGACGAACTCCCCGCTGCGCACCGAATGCCGCTGCAAACCATCGACTTTGATCGTCTCCGCCAATTCACAGGCTTGGCGGTGATACCGCACCGACTCGTCGCTACACCCAGCGACAGCCGCCGCCGCGAGCACGAGCCCACCCACCACACACCAAACACCCACTCGCACCGCGGTGCCCCCTCACCGATCCACCTCGCAACACGCTACCCGATCCGTTTGTGCCCCTTTCCGTCCCGATCCGCCGGTCCGGCGAAATCGGAAGTCGGTGCCGGTGGCTCTGGCGGCTACTGCGGTAACGCCCTGGTGGATAGCCTTGTGGGGTGACCGATCAGCTGGGTCCGATCGTCCCGAATCCGCACGGGCCCTATGACGAAGCGAACGCGCCGGACGATTCGATCGTGCACTGCGGCGCGCCGCATCCGTGACAGCTCAGGCGGGGAGGGTGTCTCCGGGGAAACCGTGGCAGGGGTGGACCTCGCAGCGGATCATGTCGGCTTGCACGCAGGGGTCCTCGGCCATGATCTTCGCGGCCTCCTCGGCCGGTACGGTCATGATCGCGACGCCGGCGACGGTGTCGGAGGCGACGGGGCACAGGACGGCGATGATTCCGTCGGCGCGCAGCGAGACCATGCGGCGCTGGTGTTCGAGTTCGATGGCGTCCGCGCCGTCCATGGTCCGCTTCGGGCCCCACTGAAGGAGCGCGAGGCTGAACGGTTTCGCGGTCGCGGCGAGGGCTTGGATCTGCTCGTCGGTGACTGTCGTGGTCATGGTGTGTCTCAATTCTGGATCTGCTCGGCCAGCGAAACGATGATTCCCTCGGGTCCGCGGATGTAGGCCATCCGCCAGGCGCCTTCGTATTCGCCGATGCCGCCCACCAGGCCGTAGCCGTCGGCGGCGACCTGATCGACCGCGGCCTTCAGGTCGGTGACTACGAAAGCGACGTTGCGCAGGCCCAGTTCGTTGGCGGGGGCGGCGGGCGAACCGGGGAGGTGATCCGGCCGGACGAAGCTCGACAGTTCCAGCGTCGTTCCGCCGCCGGGCAGCCGCAGCATGACGATCTCGGTGACCGCGCCGGTCATGCCGATCACGGTGTCCAGGAACTCGCCTTCGACGGTCATCTTCGGATCGGCCTCCAGCCCGAGACCGACGAAAAACGCTGTCGCGGTGTCGATGTCGGCAACGGTGATGCCGATGTGGTCGAAGCGCTCTGCGAAGCCCATGGGATACCTTTCGCTGTTTTCAAGACGCTGAGGACCGTAGCATCTTGAAGTTCCTTAAGGGAACCCTATTCGTGAATTCAGCTGGCGACGGCGGCCTGGATGCCGTCGAGGAGGAAGCCGAGGCCGGCGCGGAAGGTCTGGTCGGCGTCCAGGTGCGCGGCATCGTGCACCACCGCGGACAGCGCGGGGAATCGTCCGGTGGCGAAGGCGCGCATCAGGTATGGCCCGCGCGCGGCCTGCCAGCCCCGCTCGTCCAGGCCGGTGGCCCGTTCGGCCCGCCGCTCGGCGATCTCCCGGCGCACCGCGCCGATCACGTACGCGTTGACCGCGGCGACCACCGGCATGACGGCGTGCACGTCGAGATCGCTCAATGCGGCCGCCACCGTCTCGCCGTTGGCGAGTGCGTGCGGTCCGAGTTGCGGTCGGCCACCTAGTAATTCGGCGAGCCATTCGTGCCGGTGCGCGGCGGCCCGCGTGGCTTCGGCCAGCGATTGCAGCATCTCCCGCCACCCGGCTCCGACCGGCTGGATCTCGGCTTGGACGGCGTCGACCATCAGGTCGAGCAACTCCGCCTTGTCGGCGATGTAGCCGTACAGCCGCATCGGGCCGACGCCCAGCGCGGCGGCGATCTTGCGAAACGACACCGCGTCCAAGCCGTCCGCGTCGGCCAGCTGGATCGCCGCTCGCACGATCTGGTCCCGGCTCAGCGGGGCCGGCACGGGTCGATTCGGTGGCTCCGGCCTTTCCCATACCAGCATGGAGTGACAATACATCGGTTTCGTCGATACAGTGTATTGATCAATGCGGTGTATCGAAGGAGAGCGACTATGACCATCGCCATCGTCGGAGCGGGCCTCGGCGGCCTGGCCCTCGCGCGGGTCCTGCACGTCAACGGCATCGACTCGGTCGTGTACGAACGCGAACCGGCACGCGATGCGCGCGGTCAGGGCGGCATGCTCGACATCCACTCCGGTCAGCGGGCGCTGCGCGAGGCCGGTCTGATCGACGGGTTCCATGCGATTGCCCGAGGCGAAGGTCAGGACATGCGGCTGCTCGAACCGGATGGCACCCTGCTGCTCCAGGAGGACACACCCGACGACGCCCCGCTCGATCGACCCGAGGTCGACCGCGTCGATCTGCGCAACCTGCTGCTGGATTCCCTTCCCGACAACATGGTGCGCTGGGGGCACGCGTGCACGTCCGCCGGCCACGGCCTGCTGCACTTCGCCGACGGCAGCACCGCGACCTATGACCTACTGGTCGGCGCGGACGGCGCGCAGTCCCGGGTCCGCCCGCTGCTCACCGATGCTCGCCCGGCACATATCGGCCAGAACGTCGTCGAGCTCGGCATTCCCGACATCGACCGCACGCATCCCGACCTCGCGGCGATGGTCGGGCGCGGCAACTACTGGGTCATCGGCAACGGAATATCGTTGGGCGCGCAGCGAAATGGTGACGGTCGCGTGCGCATCGGTATCAGCTTCTACAACACCGCCGAGGATTGGTTCGCCACCGCCGGGATCCCGTTCGACGACCCGGCCGCCGCCCGCGCGCGGCTGATCGATCTGCTCGCTGGCTGGGACGCGCGGTTCGCCGCGCTGATCGCGGCCTGCGACGACGCCATCGTGCTGCGGTCGCTTACCACCCTGCCCGTCGGCCTGACCTGGCCGTCGACGCCGGGCGTCACGCTGCTCGGCGACGCCGCGCACCTGATGCCGCCTGTGGGGGAGGGTGCCAACATGGCATTGCTCGACGGCGCTGTCCTCGGCCTTGCCCTGGCCGCGCATCCGAACGACTTTCCCACTGCCGTAAAGGAATACGAACACGAGATGTTCGAACGCACCGGCGCTGCCGCCCGCATGTCCGCGGACATGCAGGAATTGCTGATGTCGCCGGATGCGGCCCAGAGACTGCTTGCCTTCTTCCAACCTGGCTGAAAGGGCGACGATCATGAAAGGGTTTGCGTGTCGGACGGTTTCGCTTTCCTCGGGAAGTGGCGAAGTCGGCGACGGGGCTATCGGATCGCGGCATCCGGTGGGCCGACCTGTGCCGCAATCACTTCGGGCCTAGGAATATCCGCCATCGGAAAGCCCTGCGCCTTTCTCGGTTCCGTTGCCGCCGGTGAGCCGTTCCCACGCGTAGGAGGCGATGAAGCGGGTGTAGCCTTCGCGCGCCCACTGCTGGGAGTGGCGCTCCTCGTGGTGTAGCAGTCGGTCCAGGTCGAGTCTGCCCTGGTACGGACCATCATCGTCCTCGTACCACGCGCTACCCGACCTGGCCACGTCTCGAAGCTGTTGCGCCGGATTCTTGGGGTCGTCGATGTTCAGCATGAACGTGTCGCCCCAGGTCGTTCCGCCGTTTCGGCTGAACTGGTCCTGGATGATGTTCCCGCCCAAGCCCATCATCATGCCGTTCGGGGTGGTCATCAACCGTCCTCCGTTGCCGTGCACGAATCGAACATCGTCGTCGTAGCTCCAGTCGTTCTTCCCCTGCCGCTTGATGATTCGCCGCAGTTCTTCAGGCCCGTACGGGGTCGGTGCGTAGTCGGTCTTTTCGCCTTGGGCGCCGTAGTCGGTGCCCGCGTTCAAGATGTAGGTCATCCGCACCGCCTTGGCGGCGTCGTCCCCGCTGATGTTGGTCGGCATCAGGAAGAACGACTTGAAGATCCCGTCGCCGTCCT
Source organism: Nocardia sp. NPDC051756 (assembly GCF_040681495.1). NCBI lineage: Bacteria > Bacillati > Actinomycetota > Actinomycetes > Mycobacteriales > Nocardiaceae > Nocardia > Nocardia sp. NPDC051756. Next base: position 9,357 of record NZ_JBFAYV010000021.1, read on the forward strand.
TGTCCTCGCGAATCTCCTCCATTTTTCCGAGGATCTTGAAATCCTCTGGCGTGATATGGAATTCGGCGGCGATCTGCTTGATCGTGTCGATCGACACGCCTCGGCGCACGGCGTTCTCGAGCCACTGCCGGTAGTAGCCGGACACGGGCGGCCCGGTCAGCAGCCGGGCGTCGCGCAGCGCCTGCTCCATCTCGGCCACCGCGGCGTCGATCTCCACCTCCTTCCTGGCGCCGTCCAGGGTGGTCGCGCCGTGGTCGCTGATCTTGCGGTCCTGCACCAGTTGCATCACCTTGGCGATGCCGGCGTCGATCTTGAACGCCGCGGCGAGTATCGACTCCGTCTCGTTGTCCAGCTGCTGTCTGATGGTTTCCCGGTGTCGTCGGGCATCGGCCCGGGCTTCGGCCTCGACCCGCGACGTCAGCGGCGGGTCGGGGGGTTTGTTGTCCACGATCGCGCCTTCGCCGACGATGTGGAACTGGTAGGTGTCGGCGAGGGCGTCGTTGTTGAGAACCCGGGTCTTCAGGGCGGACACGTCGTCCGAGGCGCCCTGCATGGCGCGTTCGACCGCGGTCAGCTCCGCGACCAGGAGCTCGGCGTGGTTGCGCGTATCTCCGAGCGAGCCGCGTGCGCGCTCGCCCCCGTAGCCGTGCCAGTCGGGCAGTCGCCTGGCGTCGTCGAGTTCATCCTGCAACCCGATGAGTTTGTCTCGCCGTCCACGCAGATTGGTCGCCGATGTGTCGAGTGCCCCGGCGTCCCATTTGCGGACGTCGTCGTAGCTGATGGTCATAGCCGAAAAGCCTTCTTCGCCTCGTCCTCGTTGTCGGAGTACAGCGTCGCGGCCGAGGTGACCAAGACACTCCACCGGTCGATCTCGTCTGCCCACCCCTTCGCGCGTTCGTTGAACGTCGACGCCAGTGCGGGTGCGTTCTTTGCCGCGTCTCCCCCTGGCAATGCGGTCGCGATCGTGTCCAAGCCGGTGCCCGGGTCCACCGCCCTGGTCTGGGTCGCGGCGGATCCCGCCGCCGTGGCCGCACTCCGCAGCTGACCGATCTCGACCTCGAACCCGCTCATCGCCCGAGACCTCCGCCCTTGCAGTCGATTTCGCGAGAGCCGAGATGGTCGGCGAGACGCCGAATTGCTTCGTTGCCGGCCTGGATCGTTTCTTCTGGCATCGAATGTTCCCCCTGACGCGCTGTCAATCAATTGGCGTAGCGCGTAGCCATCAATGTTGTCGCTCAGCAAGATTCGCCGCCGGCCGATACCTCACTGATGCTGAAGAATACGCGCAAATCCGCACCACCGCAGGAGGATTCGCCGATCGATTCCGGCGGTCGCGGGCTGGTTCGGCAGGTCGTCGAGGGTCAGATGGGTTCGAGCATCGCCGTGAGTTTGGCGGCGCGTCCGGCGGTGTCGAATTCGAAATGCAGATAGTGCCCGTTTACCGCGTATCTGTCGAAGTTCGGGCCGGTGCGCTCCGGCTTTCCCAGTCGGGCCGTCACTTCGGCGCGGGTTGCGGTGGGGGACAGGCCTTCCAGTAGATCGTGGGGGCGCGGGTACAGCCCGTAGGCCTCATCGGCACTGTCCGGCTGGGTTCGCACCATCGCCGATACGAGCACCTTGTCCTCGAAAAGGAGGTCGGTGCCCGCCGGGTGGAAGACGTAATACATGGATTGGACCTCGTCCCAGTCGAACTCCTCGACCTTCATCTCGGGGCCGACGAGTGCGATGGCGGCGAGAATGCGGTCGTCACCTAGTGGAAGCCCGAGAACCCCGAGCATTACTGCGATCTCGCCGCGGACGACGGTCATTTCCTTACTCCCGCCTCAGCTCGCGGTGGACCGACAATTCGGGCACATCGCGAACTGCCGGTCGGCCACACCGACCAACGAATGGGCCACGCTACCCGACGACACTCACTCATCGGCAACATAGTTCATGCCGAAGTCGCAATGGCGGGGCGGGAAGCGACCAACCGGATTCGCGGCCGACGGCTCAGTTTGTTCTGGCGCGAAGGACCGGACATATCGATGTCAGGGTGGGTGTCCGGTGTGGTTCCCGGCGTAGAGTTCGAAGCGCTTTCTCCGGGTCCCGAAGTGCGGCTCGTCTCCGTATGGATGTCCGACTCTGGAGTTGAGTTTGTCTCTTCTTGATCGCTGTGACGCTGCTCGCCGACTTTGCCGGACGGCGTTCGATGATCCGATGTGGTTTCCCGCGTGGCGGGGTCCAGTCGCCTTGCTCAGGCGATCGAGCGAATCCCATTCTCTCCCAGTCCTGGTCGGTGCCCGCCCGCTCACCCGCTGATCGCGGCTACATCCTTCCGGATCCCGTAAACCGCTCGACAGGAAGGAACTATCGAATGACATCACAACCCGAACCCGGGCCAGACGGCGCGGCCGACAACGAAGACGTCCAAGACGACAAGCCATAAGACAGGCGTCTGGCCACTGAACCCTCAACCCGGACAACGCGAAACCCCCTGTCGGACAGTCTGTCCGGCAGGGGGCTCGGGTGTGCTTACTTCTCGCCGTGGTGTCCCGGTGCGGCGCTACCGCTGTATTCGCCGAGATCTGAGACCAGCTTGGTCAGTTCCGGGTCGCTGTCGTAGCGACGCTGGTGCAGTTCGGCGATCTTCTCGGCCATCGCCGGGTCCGGGTCGTCGGTGATGTCGAAGGAGGCGAACTTGTCGACCAGGGGCAGACCGACCCGGTCGGTATTGCGGTGGGCCGGGTGGATCAGGTACTCCCAGTAGCCGGCCAGGTCCTCGATGACGAACACTGCGCCCCACTGGTATTCGCCGCCGAAGTCGGGGCCGACGACGAAGGACTTCACCGAGGGGATGGTCCGTCCCTGGTTGCGCAGGCTCTCGAGGGCTTCTTCGATCGCCTCGGGGGAGGCGTCGGCGCGGAGGGTGAAGCGGTTGCCGTGGTAGATCATTTCTTTCATCCTTTGATGGTTGGTGGTGAATTCAGAGGTGTTACTTGGCATTACGGAGCAGGGGCAGCGCGATCACCGCGCCTAGGGTCATGGCGATTCCGGTCCAGAGGAACGCGCCGCCGATGCTGGTGAGCTGGATGAGCGGCGCGACGATCAGGGGAGAGACGAACTGGCCGAGGAAGATTCCGGTGACCAGGCCGCTGAGGATCCGGCCGCGAGTGGCGGCCGGTGCGAGGTCGCTCAATCGCATATTCAGGTTGGGGACGGCGAGGCCGACGCCGAAGCCACCGACGAGCAGCCCGGCGACCACCTGCACCACGGTGCCCGCGGTGCCGACGAGCACCCACCCGATACCGAGCAATCCGATGCTGGCGGCGGTGAGGACACTCGGTGACCAGCGGCTCCTGAGTGACGGAAAGGCAAGTGCGCCACCGACACTGCTGAGCGTGGTTGCGGCGATCACCGCACCGACCAAGGCCGGGCCGATGTGCAGTTCCGCCAGTAGGAAGGGCAATTGGGTGGGGGCCATGTAGAAGGCGAGCGTCACCAAGAAGGCGAGCAGGTAGAGCCCGGCGATCGGGCGGAAGATCCCGGACCGCGAACCTGCGGTGTCGACACCAATCGGCCCGGACACCTTGTCCCGCCGCTGTTCTCGCAGCGCAAACAGTGCGAACGGCAAGATTATCGCGGAGACGCCGTAGATCCAGAACGGCAACTTCCAGTTCGACGCGGCCAGCAGGCCCGCCAGCGGCAAGAAGACGACGCCGCCGATGCTGGCGGAAGCCTGTTGCAGCCCAAGGAAAGTCGCCCGTTTCGGGCCCTCGAACCAGTCGGTGATGATGGCGCTGACCGCCGTCATGATGCCGCCGACCGCGACGCCCACCAGGGCCCTGGTCACCAGCAGGACGCTGATGCTGTCGACGAAGAAGCCGGCCGCTCCCGCCACGGCGTACAGCGCGAGGCTGCCCACCAGCAGCGGTTTACGCCCGATCCGGTCGGCGGCCATGCCGGCCAGCGGCGCGCTGAGGCCGATCGCCAGCGACGTGACCGTCAGTACCAGCCGCACCAGCACATCCGCGCCGGCCACCGCCGAGAACGTCTCGCGCATGGCGGGCAGGCTCGGCGCGATGACGGCCGGACCCATCACGGTCAGCGTCGCGGCGGCCAGCACTGTGGCGCGGGCGATGCGCGCCGGCGTGGCCAGCTCTCGCTCCACCGCCTCGTCAGGTGCCGCGCTCATGGGTTCCTCCTCGTGTCCGGCAAGTCGTGTTCGCTTGCTGACATCGAGATTTCCATCCGCGCGGCGGCATTCGCGTCGGTGATTTCTACCTAGATACGTAATCGATTCGGCGGTTACGTAGTGGCCTACGTGCCGCGGGTGATCTCGGTCTCGACCGGGGACGGTTACCCGTTACGCAGGCGGTGTCGGCGTAGAAGCGGTGGCAGTCGTGGGCGGCGCACAGGCGGATGTGGTCGGGCCGCGGGCGATGCGGAATCCCATCAGCGCGGCGCCTGCCTCGGCGGCGACGTGATTGAGCAGCGGTGCGGCCGACGTGCTGATCGTTGCCGGCGTCATCACGTCGATCGTTCGTACGGGCACGGTGTGGGAAGACCCGGTGGGGCAGCTGTTCACGCAAACGGCATGGGTTGGCTCACTGCTGATCCTCATTGTGGATAAGCCTGCTCGAGCTCGACCGTAGGACTGTCGCATTCGGCGGCCGACTCGATTCCTAGTCGGCGGAGGATATTTGGACGACGATTCCGCCGAAGCGGGCCTCCTGCATGGTCGCAGGATGTCCGTCGATGAAACACATTCCGGTTCGGGTGACCTCGACGCATTCTTCGCCGGGGGAGTCCGACCGATCGATGGTGTCGGTGTAGGCGATCATGCCGCCACTGAAACTGGTGTTGTAGCCGGTGATCTGGCGTCCAGCACGATCGGTGGTTCGGCTCAGACAATCGTCGCAGACCGCGCGGGGGTAGCGTTCGGTGTAAATCGTCGGGCTCGCGCAGTGTGGGCAGGCTTGGGTGTATCGCCGCCCAGGGGCCGGAGCTTGCAGCAGGAAGTCGTTGCGCGCGAGGATGTTTCGTCCCGTGCCTTCCTGGTTGCGGCCGCGTCGCAGGTTCAGGAGAACGAACTCGGCGTAGTCGGCTGTCTCGGCATCGATCGCTGGCCCGGGCATCTCGCTTATTCGCGTGTGCCCGGCATCGTAGGCCGCGAGCGCCAGTCGGTGCGCCGCCGAGAGTTCGCTGTCGGGGATGTCGCGGTTGGCGTGCTCGGCCCGGGCCAGATGCTCGGCGATCACCGTGTCGATGGTCTGTCCCTCCGCCCACAGCACTCCGCCGGCATAACCGGCCGCGGTCACCAGGACATAGCCGTCCATCGGGCCACGGTCGGTCCCGACCGTGTGCGAGAAGGCGAAACCGCGGCCGTAGCGGGCATTCTCCAGCCCCTGATGGGCGTAATAGGCGAGCGTGCCGGAATCCCGCTCCCGCTCGCGCGCGATCCGCAGCGCTTCCGCATAGGTCGGCGGAGAGCTCCGGTCTGGTCGTGTCATGAACGTCAGCCTATGCGGGTCGCCCTCGACCTCCTCCGCGATCCAGCGCCCACACCCGAACTGCGCGGCCCGGGTGCGGTCCGGGACCTCGAGTAACCAGGTTCACCCTGGCCGGACTGCCAGTAGTGCTGGAGTGCCTTGCGGTGCAGCGTAATTCATTTCGTCGATCAGTGCTGCCGCCTCGCCGTCCGGGGCCGTCGACGTTGCTTTGATGAACGCCGGGAGGCGGGTGAGGGCCCACAGCAGCGAGGCGAGTATCGGGGTGGGGAGGTGGGGGAGTGCGGCAATTGGGCTGGGCGTGAGGGTGTTTCCCAGTTGGCGGACCAGGTTCAGTCCTTCGTGCAGGGCGCGAGCGAGTTCCAGCGAATCGCGTCGGTTCATGCCTCGGCCGTGCTGGTGCACGCTGTTTCCGGCCAGCATCATCGGCACGGCGACGGCTGCGTGGGTGCGCAGCCAACTCTGCATGTCGGGGTGTGCGGACGAGGGGATTCCGGCGGCGGAGAAGACCTTCACCCAACGATCATCGGAGACGGTTGTGACTGCGCCTCGGCGGAAAATGGTCGATGACAGTCGGCCGTCTTCGAGGCCGGCCATTATCGCCGGAAAGCCGAACACTGTGCGCTGCACGCCTACTGCGTCGCTTAGGCGGTCGAGGGGCTGAAATGTATTGAACATGAACATGATCGTGTGCGCGGCGCAGTCCGCGAGGCGCGGCAGCAGCACGTCCGCCTGCGAAGCGAGCACCGTGACCAGCACGAGATCCCATGGTGTGGTCGTGTTCAACTCGTCGGCGACCTGCACGGCGGCCCGTTCACCGGTGGTGGTGACGATCGCCTCGTCTCGGCGCAGGTCCCGTAGTCGAGTGCCGCGAGCGATGACGGTGACGTCGTGGCCTGCGCGGGCGAGCTGAAAGGCGAAGGCGCTGCCGATTCCGCCGGGACCGATGACAGCGACACGCAGGCCCTGCGGGTCAACAGGTTGGGACATCCTTACGTACTACCACCGGCCTGCGGAATTAGCTTGCCCTGGAGAGGAATTGGTCCGTCCAGATAGACCATGTCAGGCGCCGGTGAACCCTGAGGTCGTTCATCGGCGCATCTAGACCAGGGCGGGGTCAGTGGACCAGGGCAGCCAAATGCGCGCTGCGGGGGACCGATCTATCGGCACGTCAGCCCACCGCGAGCGGGCCTGGTCGCCGTCGCTTCAGGTTGCTGATCAGCCGGCGTTGTTCCCGGAGGCCTGCCGCGGCCAACGTCGGTTTGACCGCGGAGGCGAAGGCGTAGAAGAGGATGTGGTTCAGTCCGGCGTCGAGGTAGGGGTCCAGCCAGCGCTCGACGTCGGCGGCGGTACCGGAGGGCATCAGCGCGCGCACCAACTCGGGTGTGACGTGCTTGCTGTATTCGGCGAAGCGCTCACCCTCGAAGACGGCGGGATCCACCTGCGAGTAACCGGGGTTGTCCGCGCCGAGCGGGTGCGTCGCTCCGGCCGCAGTCCAGGTCGCTCCCGGCATGACCAGCGCCATGGCCTGGATGAAGGGCGCGCGGCACAGTTCGTCGAGGACGCGTTGGTCGGGCGCGAGCAGTGGCGCCAGTAACACGCTGCGGTGCAAGGCTTCCGGGTCGCGCCCGGCGTCCAGGGCGCCCCGCGCGAAGTGGGTCGCGGCGGTGTGCCAGGAGGTGGTGGTGTCGTTGAGGATGAACATCCAGCCGTCGCCGTGCTGCCCGGCGATCCGGCATGCGCGCGGGCCTTGCGCGGCCACCCACACCGGGGGAGTCGTGCCATGGAGCGGCGGCAGTCCGAATCTGGCTGTGCGCCAGTCGTGGAACGGCCCTGCGTGCGTGAGCAGTTCGTCCGGGGAGGCCCACGCGGCGCGCAACGCGGTCAAGAAATCGGCCAGACGACCGGCGCGCGGCTCGAGCGTCAACCCGTAGGGGACGGTGTTCTCGAATTCGCCCGACCCGATCCCCAGCACGACCTTGCCGCGCGACAGATGATGCAACGACATCCACGCCCGCGCCAGATCGGCCGGACTGCGCCGCACCACATCGGTGACCGCGACCCCCATCACCGGCCCGCGCGGCCGCGCCCATCGGGCCAGCGCGACCGTCGGATCCAGGTACGCGTCCAGCGAGGAGACGAAGCGCGCCATCGGCGAGAACCGGACGTTCCATGCGGCGGCGGGAAACGCCGACTTGGTGTGGTCGGAAAACCACACGTCATCGACCCCGAGCAGACGCGCGGTCCGCATGTTCAGCTTGATCGCCCACACGGGCGCAACAGGTTCGATCAGGGACCCGATTCGCACCCGGTCACCCTGCGGCCGAACCTGGTACGGACTTCGACGCCGGTCCATCGCCACCCCCGAGAGGAATCCTGCTCGATTTATAGCAAGAAGCTAGGAGTCCTGACCGGGAAACGGGCGAACGTGGTGCCGGCGACACTCGTTCGGCCTCCGTCGATGAGCTGGATCGGGTCGGCCAGTTGGCTGAATTACTCGGCCGGTCCTTCCGCTGTGCGGGAACGCGTCCTATTTTCATGCGGTGAACTGGGATATCGCTGATGTTGTCGGCGGGGGTCGTTTATCGAGTGGTTCAGGGGAGCCAGCGCTCATTCGCGAGCGTGACCGCGCTGGAGTATGGATGTGATCATGGGAGCGGACGCGAGAAGCTTCACGATGTGCGAAGGAGTGCCGATGGTGTCCATCGAGATGGTGCCTGCGGAGGCGGCGGGGGATACCGCGCTGGTCGCGGAGTTGACCGATCTGGTGAATCAGGTGTACGAGGTCGCCGAAGAAGGGCTGTGGCGGGACGGTGCCAGTCGCACAACGACATTCGAGCTAGCGGGGTTGATCAGTGCCGGTCAGCTCGCCGTGGCGCGCGACGCGGATCGCCGAGTCGCCGGCGCCGCCTGCATCCGGCAATTGGCGGACGGTATAGGGGAATTCGGCATGCTGGTGTCCGCGCCCGAGCGGCGTGGCACCGGAATCGGCCGGGCCCTGGTCGATTTCGCCGAGCGCCACTGTGTCGATCGGGGCGCGCGGACGGTGCAGCTGGAGCTACTGGTGCCGCGCAACTGGGCGCATCCGGTGAAGGAGTTCTTGCGCGGCTGGTATCTGCGGCTCGGGTACGTCCTCGAGCGTAAAAGTGAGCTGGAGGAGGGCTACCCGCACCTGGTGCCGCTGCTCGCCACTCCGTGCGATTTCCTCATCTTCCACAAGCCGATGCACTGATGTCTCGATGGACCTGCCCCAAGCCGAATAGGAACCAATCATGACCGCGCAGTTGCCGTTTCAAGTAGACCTACCCAGCGACGCCCTGTCGGACGTGCTCGCCGACTCCACACTGTCCACCTTCACCGCAGACGATCTCGCCGAACTCGTTGTCCTGCAACGATGCTGCTGGGTCCCGGAGGCAGCGCTCAACAACTTGTTCGATCTTCCGCCACTGCACGAAACCCATGACGAGGTACTGGCGTGGGCGACCACATCGATGACTCTGGTTGTGCGGCAACGCGGACGTCTGGTCGCTGCGGTACGCGGCCAGGTCGAAGGCAGTGACTGGCACGTCGGCCGGCTCATGGTCGCTCCCGACCTGGCCGGGCGGGGAGTCGGTTCCCGTCTGCTGCGCCTGATCGAAACTCTCGCCCCCGCGCACATCGAACAATTCGTCCTGTTCACCGGTGCTCGCAGCGAACGCAACATTCGCATGTACCAGAACGCGGGCTACCGACTCCTGCCTACGCCGGATCCACTCCCGCCCAACCACATTCGCGGTGCCGTCCACATGGTGAAGCCCCGACTCTGATCAGTGCTCACCGATCAGCACCGTACGCGTCGGCTGCGCCGCGCTGATGGCTGAGTCCAGGTGTCATGATTTGGTCGCGGCGAGGGGTCCGAGCGGCGCTGGAGTCGGCCACGATGCGGATCCAGCCGGGGAAGCGGGTGATGGGACGAAGTCTCGTACACTGCTCGCATGGCCCGCTGGCAACCCGACGCCCAAGGACGACTCGCCAACGCCGCCCTCGACCTGTTCGAGGAGCACGGCTACGAGAACACGACCGTGATCGAGATCGCCGAACGCGCGGGGCTCACCAAGAGCACGTTCTTCCGGTACTTCCCGGACAAGCGCGAGGTGCTCTTCGGCGGGGGCACGGTGTCCGATCTGCTCGTCGAAGCGATCGTCTCGGCGCCGCCGGCCGCCGGACCACTCGACGCGGTGGCAGACGCGCTCGACGCGCTCGGCCGGACGGTTTTCACCGCCGACCGTCGCGAATTCAGCGCCCGGCGTCAGGCCGTGCTGAACGCGAATACCGAACTGCGCGAACGCGAAGCACTGAAACGAATCGACCTCACCGCCTCGATGATCGAGGCCCTCGGCCGCCGCGGAGTCCCGAGCCTGACCGCGCGCGTGGCCGCGCAACTGGGCACCCTCGCCTGGGGGATCGCCTACGACCAGTGGATCGATGCCGGCAGTGCGGATTTCGGCCCGCTGGCCCGGCAAGCGCTCGCCGAAGTACGCGCGGTCGAAGTCGTGCGTTAGCCGGCACCGCTGTCCAGGCACAAGCCTGTCGCAACGTTTTTGAGTTGTGCGACTCCGATGGACACGATTCGCCACTCCCATTGCTGACGTGTGGCGGTGCGGGCGGACTGGCACCAGGCCTCGAAGTCACTGAGGCGGATGTGGAGCCACACAACTGGAAACCGCGGCGCCGTGGCGGGACCGCAGGCCGGCGCTGTAGCCCCGATCGGAAGCGACCATCGCCGTAGTATTGGTCTGGCCATCACGGCGCGGCCGGACGAGTGAACGGTGGAGGCGAAGAATGACCGACGAGGAAATCGTCGTTTCGTTCGCCCTGATCAGGTTGGATAACGCGAACAGCGATCTCGATCTGGAAGACGTTGCCGCCCTGGTGGTGCGCCGCCTGACTCCCGATCAGGTGCTCGAGCTGGCTACCCGCAACCTGGCTGCGCGAAATGAGCTACGGGGAGCATTGTTCGCGTCCGCGGTCGAGCATGTGCTCAGGACGGTCCTGACCGCCCGAGGACCTGTCGACTAACGCACGGTAATCGGTGCGGGTTCAGGCGGTCATCGCCTGGCTCTCGCCGAGGGGTGAAGTTGCCGGACGTGGCCTGCTCGCTCAGATGACCTGTGCGGCAACCAGCGTCTCGAAGGTATAGGGCCGCACGCCATCGGTACGGCCGGCGAAGTACCGTTGCTGGAGGTCTGCATGTGTGGGATGGTCCACGACCTTCAGCCCGCACCGGCTGATCAGCCGCTCGATCTCGGATACCGGCCAGCCGGGCTGAAGCGGCTCGCCGACAGAAGCCGCGATCGGCGTGTAGATACGGGCGAATTCCGTTCCCACGTCGTCGAGCGCGCAGTCCTCGGCCCGGTAGGAGAACACCACCTCGGACCCGGGAGCAGCCGCCGCGATCGTGCGCAACCCCGACTCGATCGCCGGTGCCGTCAGATACGGGGCGACGCCCGTCCAGCTGAACATCGCCGGCTGCGTCCAGTCGAACCCGGCCGGGCCCAGGGCATCCTGAACCGGTCCGGCCTCGAAATCGGCCGGCACGAATACCTGGGAGTCGCTGAGCGGCAGGCCGAGCTCGCTGACCCGCTCGAGCTTCCAGGCCTGGGAGGCCGGGTGATCGACCTCGAACACCGTCAGCGCGCCGAGCAGATCCGGCCGCCGCCACGCGAACGAGTCGAGCCCCGCGCCGAGAATCACGTACTGCGTGAACGCGCCGGCCGCCAGCCGGTCCTCGGCGTACCGGCTGCGGGTGCAGACAGCCACGCGGGATTCGCGACGCACCGGGTCGGGGAACAGCGGATCGAACTGGTCTCGCAGCTGCTGCCATACCGGGCCGACAAGCACCAGGGCCAGCGCATCGTCCAGTACCCACGGCGACGCCGTCTCCAAGCGAAACAATCCACGCGACACGGCCGCAAACATCGCCGTCCTGCTCGGCGCGCTTTCCATGCATTCCTCCTCGCAGGCCGGCACCCGGCATGCCGACCACGCTCGCCCACTTTGCGTACTTCACAGGATGCGCCTGAAGCGCACTGACGGCCATAGCCGGATCGCCCCATGCCGCCGACACAGCTGACCGACGAATGCCATAGTGCGGCAATGGACCTGCCATGCGAGATCTGTGGCAGGTCGCGAATCCTCGCCAGCTGCACTGATACTCAGGGCAACAGCCGAGCTGCGATGTTCGGCTAGAGTTTGTCCTGTGTCAGGCTGTCGCTCGATCCTCGGTGCTGGAATCGCATGAGGGCTGTCGTGTACGACCGCTACGGCGGCCTAGAGGTGCTGTCGATCGCGGATATCCCAACGCCGTCCCCTGCGCCGAAACAGGTGCTGGTACAGGTGCATTCGACGTCGATCAATCTCTCCGACTGGGAGACGATGCGGGGGCGGCCGCTGTATTCGCGCATCGGCGGGCTCTGGACTCCCGGTCGCCCGGTTCTCGGATCCGATATCGCCGGACGGGTCGAAGCCGTCGGCTCCGAGGTGACCTTGTTCGCGCCCGGTGACGAGGTCTACGGTGACAATCTGAAGCTCAAGGGCGGATTCGCTGAATATGCCGTGGCTCCTGAATCGGCGCTGGCTCACAAACCGGCGTCGCTGAGCTTCGCCGAAGCGTCGACCCTGCCCCAAGCCGGGGCGATCGCCCTACAGGGCACGGCCGATATCGCGGCCGGAATGTCGGTGTTGATCAACGGAGCGGGCGGCGGATCCGGAGCGTTCGCGATCCAGTTGGCCAAGCACGCCGGGGCACACGTGACCGCGGTCGACAACGCCGACAAGCTGGCGTTCATGCGCACGCTCGGCGCCGACGAGGTCATCGACTATCGCGTCGAGAACTTCACCCGAACCGGACCATACGACCGAGTACTCGACCTCGTCGCCCACCGGTCGGTCTTCGCCTACCGCAGGTCGGTCGCCCGCGGTGGCCGGTACCGCTGCGTCGGCGGCACCACAGGCGCGTTGCTGCGGATGACCACGGTCGGCGTGCTCGCCGGAATGGTGACCGGCCGCGGGCTCGGGGTCCTCGCGGTGAAGGAAGGGCCCGCGCACTTCACGCCCCTCGCGGAGGCGTGTGTCGCGGGACGGATCGGAATCCACATCGACCGCAGTTTCTCCCTCGACGAGACCGTGGACGCGCTGGCCTACGTCGGTGCGGGACGCGCCCTGGGCAAAGTGGTGGTCGAGATCCGCTGATCGGCACCACCGGATGTTGTGCGCCACAACGGGTCTGATCCGGTGGCCGGCCGTTTCGAACCGCGCGTAAAGCCCTCAGGCTGTTGATCTTCCACGCGCGTCGGGCGGTGGGTCTAGTGGACCTTGCGGAACCGGGCGTCGAGAAAGGTGAAGATCGCGAACGCGGCCAGGCCGACCGCGACGATGAGCAGCAGCACGGTCCCGTGCGGCTCGGCCGCCAGGGTCCTGAGCGCCACGTCCAGCCCGGTCGCCTTCTGCGGCTGGCTCTGCACGGCGGCCACGATGACGAGCGCCCCCGCACCGGCGTACACCCCACCGAGTGCCGCGTACCCGAGCTGACCGAGCCGGATCACGACCCGTTCCGTCGACCGGCTCGCCTTACCGAAGTCTTGCTCCTCGCGGAACCGCTTCGACCAGCCGTGGCGGGCGACGAACAGCCCCGCGACGACGATCGCGAGCCCGATGACGACCACCGCCGGCTTGCCCCACTCCTTGCTGAGCAGGCCGCCGATGAGACCGAGCTGCGCCTGGTCGGTCGACGAGGCCGGCGCGCCGTTCGCGAGCTTGGCCGCGCTGTAGGCGAGGTAACCGAACAGAACCGCCTCGCCGAAGTTCATCGCGCGCAGCAGCTTCTGCTTCCGGCTGCGCCGCGCGCCGGTGCAGGCCCCGAGTAACTGCCATAGCACGGCGAACCCGAGCCCGACAGTGATGAGCCAGAGCACGAACCCGCCACCGGAGTTCTCCGCGAGGTTCTGCAGCGCACCGGTCTTGTCCGCTTTCCCGACCCCGCCGCCATCGAGGTCGCCGAGCGCGACCTGAACGCATACCCACGCCACGAGGAGGTGAACTACGCCGTACGCCACCAGACCCACCCGCGCCGCCAACTGAAACGGCGCGCTGCCGGCCACCTCGTGATGGATCCGAAACGACTTCCTCATAAGCACAACACGAGAAAACCGTAACCGCGCGAGGCCTCGTTGGCGCCCGTAATGCGCACGCCCATCGGCAGATCTGGATGTTCCAGAGGCGCCGCGCCCGGTTGCGCTGGGGGAAAGCAGGTGGCTTTCGTCGAAAAACCCTGTGTTGGTAGCGTTTCCGGCTGCGCTCTGCACGACGGCTTATCTAGTGTTGGACAGGCGGCCGCGCCGATCCGAAGGATGGACCATGACGCGATCAGGTAGGAGCGTGGCATGAGCGCGAATCGGCCCGCGCCCATGGCCGGCCTCGCGGAAGTACTGTCGTGCATGGGGCCGACGTGCGGGGACACTGTCGACTGGAGCGCCTGCGCAATCTCGTTCCCAGCCGACTACCGGGCGTTCGTGGCGGCCTTCGGCGCCGGCTCGATCGAGGACATTATCGGCATTCTCGTCCCTTGCGGCACCGCGGCCCAGCCCCATGCACCCACGCTCGCCGGGATGGTGATGGCCGATTGGGAGGACCCGCTCGACTGGGAGTACAAGTGGGCTCCGGGGGACCGAGGCCGGTATCGGCGAGAGGACCTGCTCATCTGGGGAGGAACGTGTGCCGGTGACACGCTGTGTTGGGCCACCACCGACCCGGACCCGGACCGATGGCCGGTCGCGGTATACGCGCGGGGAAGGCTCGAGTGGTCGGTGTATCACTGCGGCATGGCCGAATTCCTGGTCAAGCTGCTGCGCAACGAGTGGCCGCAAAACCCGATCAGCGTCGACGCGTTCGAAGACATGGTGGACCCGCGCTTCCAGCACACGAAGGACGAGATCGCCGCATATGAGGCGGGGGCAGATCCCTGGGAGCCCTAGGTGTATGTGGGGTAACGAAACCCGACGGTCAGCGTTTGTGAGATCCCGGAACCGTGCGCAGCGCATCTGCACTGAACGCGCCTACCTCAGCCGCCAATTTCGGTGTGGCTTTTGATGTCTGGCTTACTCACGACCGGCCGGATTTGTCTTTCTCGTGCGCAGTAGGGGAGGTGCGGCGGAGCCAGGTCCCCCAGCGCGGGTCGCGGCATATGAGTGCGTTGCCGGGGCGCCTGCAAGAACTGACCGCATAGGGCAGTTGCCCGCAGGTTCGTCGCTGGAAGCTGCGCAAGCGGCAGTCATCGGCGGTCGATTCGGTGATCAGGCGATACCGTTACCGAGGGACCGTTGCCGGGTGACTTCGGCGACGCTCGCCCAGTCGAGATCCGCGCCGATCTGCTCGACCGCGGTGGCGAACACGTCGTGCAGGATCGGTCCGGTCGGTAGTGCGACGCCGAGTTCATCGGCGGCGCCCAGTGCGAGGTTCAGGTCTTTCAATCCCAGCGTGGTGGTGAACCCTGGCGGCGTGTAGGTGCTCGTCGCGATGGCGTCGCCGTAGCCGCTGTACACCGGGCCTGGAAAGACCGAATCGTTGATCATTTCGACGAACCGCCCCGCGTTCAGCTCGGCGTGCTGCAGCAGGGTGATCGATTCGGACAGGGCCTGCAACGCGTGCAGGATCAGGTAGTTGACCGCGATCTTCACCGTCGGTGCGGCGTCCACGGCGGCACCGAAGTCCCACACCTGTCGGCCGAGTGTGGCGAGCATCGGTGCCGCCGCGGCTCGGACGTCTGCGTCGCCCGAGATCAGCACGGCGAGCTTACCGGCCACCACCGCCTCGGGTCGGCCGATGACCGGGGCGCTGAGGTAACCCCCGCCGGCCGCGGCGAACTCGCGAGCCGCGGCCGGACTGATGGTCGCGTGGTTGACGTGCACGAAACCCTCCGGCGCGGAACGTATCCGGTCCGCGGTGAAGACCTGCCGCACCGCCTCTTCGTTGCTCAGCATCGAGAAGACCGTCCCGGTGGCGATCGCGTCCTCGGGGCGGTCGGCGAGCCGCGCGCCGCGCGCCAGCAACTCGTCCGCCTTGGCCGCAGTCCGGCTCCACACGGTGACGTCGTAACCGGCGTCGAGCAGTCGGCCTGCGAGGGCAGCGCCCATCTTCCCGAGCCCGATGAAACCCACCTGGCGAGTTGTCATGATTATTTCTCCGTTCTCCGCAAGGACTGCGGTCATGAGTTGTTTTCGAGTGCGCGGGCCATTTCGGCCCCGATCTTGCGCAGCGGTTCCCGATTCGGGTGGAGCGTGGCGTCGAGGTCGCGCAGCTGCCAGTTCTCGTCCACGTCCTGCTCGGTGATGACGGCTTCGACGTGCGTATCGAGCAGTCGCATGTGCAGTCCGTGCAGGACACCGATGAGCTGTTCGGCGCCCCTGCTGCCGCCGTGGGTGCCGTAGGTCAGCAGGCTCGCGGGCCGGTCGCGCCATTCCCAGTAGAGGTAGTCCAGCGCGTTCTTCAGCACCCCCGGGTAGCCCCAGTTGTATTGCGGGAAGACGAAAAAGAAGCCGTGGTAGCTCTGCACGAGTCGGCTCCAGGCCCGGGTGTGTTCATGCTCGTACTGCTGTAGCGCGGCCTGACGGGGTTCGTCCAGGAACGGCAGGCCGACCTCCGCGAGATCGAGCAGGTCATAGGTGAGATCGCTGTCCTCCCGCAGAGTGTCGCGTGCCCAGGCGGCTATGCCTGCGCAGATACGGGCGGGGCGGGTGCTGCCGATGACGACGGCGATGCGTTTCTGATCCGTCATAGGACTGCTTCTTTCCCTATTTCAGTCGGGTCGAGCCCGGCGGCACCGTGTGTGGCCGTTCCCGCTCAGGCCTGCTCATTGTTCGCCTCAAATACTGTTCGTGTCACGAACCAAAATAGTTGGTATCGCGAACCGAATCAAGCTAACCTGACCTACTGTGACCACTGACGCACCCGATCCAGCGCCGGACCTGGTCGACGGGCTGATCCAGCTGTCGTTCATCCTGCAGGCGGTCCTGGGCCGCCTCGCCGGCCAGCAAGGGTTATCGGTCACCCAGTTGCGAATGCTCGCGGTACTCGACGATCGTGAGATCGGCATGCAACAGCTGGCCGGCATTCTGGAACTGGAGAAGTCCAGCGTCAGCGGCTTGGTCGATCGAGCCGAGCGGCGCGGCCTGGTCAGGCGGATCGCCGTCCCCGGAAACCGGCGCGCCGTCCATGTCACCGTCACCGCCGCCGGCCGCGCCGTCGTGCATCTGGTGCGCGACGCGGTCCGAGACGAGATCGGGGATCTGGCAAGCACTTTGAGCGAGCGGCAGCAGGGCTCGTTCCGTCGATCGATCGAAACGCTGATCCTGCATTACGTCACCCAGCACGCGATCCCTGTGTGAACGTCCTCGATGCCGAGCGGCGCAGCCGCACCACGATCGTCACGTCGCGAGCTCCGGCATTGGTGCAGCGTCCTGACCAGTGTTCGAGTTGGCGGTGTCACAACTGGGTGCCGCCACCGTCCACCGCGAGCTCGGCGCCGGTGGTGTAGGTCGCGTCGAAGGCGAGGAAAATGGCGGCCCGCGCGACCTCCTCGGGATTTCCTATGCGCTGCATCGGAATCTGGGCGGCGAAACCCGCGGCCATCTCATCCGCTACTTCGGCGGGCAGGGTCTTGTGCAGAATGCCGGTGTCGATCGGCCCCGGGCTCACCGCGTTGACGCGCACGCCGCGCGGCAGCAGTTCGCGAGCCCAGCTTCGCGCCATCGACCGCAGGGCCGCCTTGCTCGCCGAGTAGACACTGTGGTCCAGCTGCCCGAGTTCGTCCGAGACCGAGGTGGTCAGCACCACGCCGCTGCCCTCGGCCAGCAGCGGAACCAGCCGCTGCAAGGTGAAGTAGGGCCCTTTGGTGTTGGTCGCGAAGATGGCGTCGTACATCTGCTCGGTCGTCGCCTCGAACGACGCATGGCCGGTGATGCCCGCATTCAGGAACACCGCGTCCAGTTGACCGAACGTCTCCTCGACCTGCCCCGCCAGGACGTCGATGTCAGCTTTTGCGGTGGCGTCGCTGCGAACCGCGATCAGCCCCTCTTTGCTCGCCGTTTCGAGCGCGGCTTCCTGGCGTCCCGTGACCATCACCCGAGCGCCATCGGCGGCCAGCAGACGTGCGATCGACAGGCCGATTCCGTTGCTGCCGCCGGTCACGAGGGCGCGCTTTCCGTCAAAATTTCCCATGCCTCGATCAAATCCCGGACCGGCTACCCGCGTCCAAGACCTGAAACGCAACCCGTCATGCACGCACTGCATGTCGGTACGCTCGAAGTGTGCGCGTTCCCGGATCGGACCTCGATATGCGGCTTGTCGGCTACTTCACGGTCGTCGCGGAGCACGCCAACTTCGGTCGCGCCGCCGCGGTGCTGCACGTCGCGCAGCCATCCCTGAGCCGCCAAATCCAGCGCCTCGAGCAACATTTGGGCGTGCGCCTGTTCGACCGCACCCCTCAGGGCAGCCGGCTCACCGAAGCCGGTCGCGCTTTTCTGCCGCAGGCTCAGGCGCTGCTCCAGGCCGCTCATCACGCCGAGCGCACCGCCCGTGACGCCGCCACCCCACCCGAGTTCACCATCGGCTACGTCGAGGACCTGGTGATCACGCCCGCCGTGCGCCAGCTGCGGCACCGAAACCCCAAGGCCCGCATCCGCACTCGCCACCTAGCCTGGAACGACGCCAACGCCCTCACCGACCGCCGCGTGGACGCGATGGTCGCCCGCGCCCCGCTGCCCTTCCCCGTCGACCGCCTGCGCCTCACCGAGTTGTGGACCGAGCCACGGGTCCTGGTCGTCCCTATAGGCCACCACCTGGCCCGAAAGGAGTCGGTGACCGTCGACGACCTCGGCGACGAAGCATTTCCGCAGTGCCCGAACGCGGTCCCGCAGTGGAGCGACTTCGCCCGCCTGGAGCCCCGCCCGGATGGAGTTCCGGCGCGCAGCGCGCCGGTCGACTACGAATCGTTCGAAGACAAGCTCGACCTCGTCGCCGAGGCACGGACGATCCTGATCCTGGCCGCCGGCGACCGGCGCCCCCAACTGCGCCCCGACCTGACCACCGTGCCCATCGAGGGCATCGACCCGGTCCGCATCGTCCTGGCGACTCGAACGGCCGATACGAATCCTCTGATCAACGATTTCCTGAACGCCTGGCGTTCCGACGCCGCCGCGCCCCAGGGTCGTTGAGCAGGTGATCACCCGCTCAGTGTCGTAACGAACAGGCTGGCGCCACAGGTTCATTACCGCCCGCACACACGCTCATCGGCAATATCGGATGTCCTGCGCCGCAGTCAATCTCGCCGCGCACAACGCCCGCACGGCGGCAGGAGCGCGCGATGTGAAGTCGTGCTCTACCCAACAGATCTAGGCGACCGCCGACGCGCGCGCTGTCGTGTTCATTCGACCACTCGCGTCAGCTTCCCGTCGATATGGTGCAGCTCGACGGGACTTCCGGTATCCCCTTTCGCCGCGATCCCGCTGAACGTCACGGCGGTAACGCGAGTTCCGTGTTCGCATTCCGGCGATTCCATCAGGCGTCCCGATTCGGTTGGTCGGGTGCGCAACTGATCAGTAGCCGGGTGGTGTGCGCGATGTGGTCGCGCAGTAGGTGCTGTGCGTGGTCGGCGTCGCGGGCGAGCACGGCGTCGAGTAGTGCTCGGTGTTCGGCGGCGACGTCGCGGCCGGGTTCGTTGCCGAGGGATACCGACCACTGCCGGTACAGCTCGGCCTCCTGTCGCAGCGACCCCGCTATGTCGAGCAGCCGCTGGTTTGCGCAGCCCGCCAGCAGCGCGTGATGAAAGGCGGCGTGGGCTCGAGACCATTCGTCGGTCAGGCGGTCCGGATCCGTGGGGGACCGGTATTGCGTGCGTTCCATAAGGTGGTGTGCCGCAACGGCATCGGCCTCCCAGCGCATATCGCCCTCCAGCACGGATAGCCGCAGGACCAGGGATTCGATTTCCACCCGGGCCTGCGTCAGCTCGGCCAGGTCTCGGTGGGACAGCGGCCGGACCTGGTAGCCCTGATGCGCCTTCGCCACCACCAATCCCTCGGCGACCAGCCGGGTCAGCACCTCGCGGGTGGCGCCGACGCTCACCTGGTAGCGATCGGCCAGGTCCGGGAACTTGAGCCGTTCGCCCGGCACCAGCCGCCCGCCGAGGATATCGGCGCGCAACGCCTGGTGGATGCCGTCGGTGCGGGTCGTCCCGCCGGTCTTCGTCATGCACCCACTCTAGCAGTTTACGAATAAGGCTTGAACTTTCGAAAGTTCGGGTCTACTTTCGATTTAGACCACAGGCTCGGCGGTTCGGGAGTTGGAACCCTTGCCGGGCAACGTCATTCGAGGAGTAACCATGCGCTCGCGCACCCTTGACCGTCCGTCCGTGTTCCGTGGTGGGACCGTCCTCACCATGGATTCCGCCCATGCCGTTCTCGAAGGGCACGATGTGCTCGTGGCCGACGGCCGGATCGCGGCCATCGGTGTCGACCTCGTCGTTCCCGACGGCGCCGACGAGATCGACGCCCGCGGCGGCATCGTCCTGCCCGGGATGGTCGACACCCATCGGCACATGTGGCAGACCACAACCCGTGGCTACGGCGCCGACTGGACGCTCACGCAGTACTTCGTCTGGTACTACCTGAACTGGGGCAAGAAGTTTCGGCCCGAGGACATCCACGCCGGGAACCTCCTCGGCGCGCTGGAGGCGCTCGACGCCGGGGTCACCACCTGCGTGGACTGGTCCCACGGCCTGCGGACGATCGACCACGCCGACGCCGCGGTCGACGCGCTCGCCGCGGTGCCGGGCAGGTTTGTGCTGGCCTACGGCAACATTCAGGACGCGCCCGCGAACTGGACGGGCACGCCCGAGTTCCGCAGGTTCTTCGACCGTCGCTCCGGCGATGTCGAGGGCTTCCAGATCGCCTTCGACGTCACCGGCGATCCGAGCTTTCCCGAGCGGCGGGCGTTCGAGGTGGCCCGAGAGCTGGACCTGGCGGTGACCACGCATGCCGGAGTCTGGGGCGCGACCGGTGACGACGCCGTGCGGCTGATCCATGAGCACGGCTACGCCGAGGCCAGGACGGTGTACGTGCACGCTTCGACGCTCTCGGCGGACTCCTACGACCGGATCGCGGCCAGCGGTGGATCGGTATCTGTGTCCACCGAGAGCGAGCAGAGCGCCGGGCAGGGTTATCCCGCGACGGCGGCCCTGCGCGCGCACGGAATTCCCGTATCGCTGTCGCCGGACAGCTGTGTGCTCAGCAGCGGGGATCTGTTCTCCGCCATGCGTACGACGTTGGGCGCCGACCGCGCGGCCGAGCATCAGGCGGCGCACGCCCGCGGGGAGACCGTCACCCATGCCTCCCTGCACGCCGACCAGGTCGTCGAGTGGGCCACGCGGGGCGGAGCGCGAGCGCTTGGGCTCGACCGCGAGATCGGCAGTGTGGAAGTCGGCAAGAAAGCAGACCTCGTACTCGTCCGCAACGACGATTCGCCGGCCATGACGCCGCTGCTGAACCCGCACGGACACGTGGTCCTACAGGCCCAGCGCGCCGATGTCGACACGGTCCTGGTCGACGGCCGGATCGTGAAACGCGACCACCGGCTGGTCGGTGCCGACCTGGCGGGCGCCCGTCGCGCGGTACAGGCAACGGTCGACTATCTGCGCGCCGAGATCGGGGAGCAGGCCTGGCGCGAGGGCATGAACCCGGAGATCCCCGAGACCAAGGTCCTCGACAACCCTTACACCTACACCGAATACCGGTCCGCGGCCACCCACGGCAACTCCGTGTCGCACCGCTGACCTTTCACCCCCGTCAGGAGTTCACACCATGCGTTTAGCCACTATCTCGGGCCGGATATCGCTGATCACCGCGTCCGACACCGTCATCGACCTCGCCGGCCACGGATGGTTCGGCCCGAATATCCAGGACGCCTACGAGCGTTGGGACGAACTGCTCGAGTTCAGCAAGACCATCACCGAGCCGGGTACACCGCTATCTGACATTCCGGCAACGGAATTCGGCAATCCCGCCCCGCAGCCCCGGCAGCTGTTCGCGATCGGCCTCAACTATGCCGAGCACGCCGCGGAGTCGTCGTTCCCGCCGCCCGAGGAGCCGCCGGTGTTCACCAAGTTCGTGACCTCGCTGGCCGATCCGTCCGGGACGATCACGCTGGTGCCGGGCAAGGTGGACTGGGAGGTCGAGCTGGTCGTCGTAGTCGGCCGCCGGGCGCATCGCGTCGCCGCCACGGACGCGTGGAGTTACGTCGCGGGTGTCTCTGTGGGCCAAGACATTTCGGAGCGTGTCCGGCAGCGGGTGGGCCCGGTGCCCCAGTTCAGCCTGGGCAAGTCCTATCCGGGCTTCGGCCCGATCGGGCCGGTGCTGGTGACCCCGGACGAGTTCGACGACCCCGACGATCTGGAACTGGGCTGCCTGATCAACGGCGAGCAGATGCAGAAGGGCCGGACCTCCGACATGATCTTCCCGGTGCCCGAGCTGATCGCGCGGCTCTCGGCGATCACGCCGTTGCTGCCCGGCGACGTCATCTTCACCGGAACCCCCGCCGGGGTCGGGTTCGGCCGCACCCCGCAGCGGTATCTCGCCCCCGGCGACGAACTGGTCAGCTACGTGCGTGGCGTCGGCGAGATGCGTCACCTGATGGTCGCGGGTTACTGAACCGTCCCGAATTCCTTGGAGACACAATGGCATTACACCGACTGTCGTCGGTCACCATCGGCGTACCCGAACCGGTCGCGACCCGCGACTACTACACCGAATTCGGGCTCACACCCCGACCGGACGGCTGGCTGGCCACCCGCGACGGCGGCGACCAACTCCGGCTCATCCGCACACCTTCCCGGCGACTGGCCGAAATCGTCATCGGCGCAGACGATTTTGACGACCTCGATGCGGTGGCAGCCCGCCTGCGCACGCTCGGCCTACCGCTAGCGCGCACCGCAGACTCGGTCGCCACCACGGAACCGATCGCCAATTTCCGTGCCGTGGTGC
Source organism: Nocardia sp. NPDC051756 (assembly GCF_040681495.1). Classification (NCBI taxonomy): domain Bacteria; kingdom Bacillati; phylum Actinomycetota; class Actinomycetes; order Mycobacteriales; family Nocardiaceae; genus Nocardia; species Nocardia sp. NPDC051756. The sequence continues at coordinate 31,912 of NZ_JBFAYV010000021.1, forward strand.
GGATTTCCGACCGCCTCAGCCAGCCCGTCACGCCGCCGACCCCGTACAACGGGCCCGGCCGCATCGAACGCAGCGGCACCCGCGCCCCCGGTGTGCTGCGCGAGGATCCGATCCGGCCGCGCAAGCTGGGCCACGCGGTCCTTGGCTCGGTGGACTACGCGGCCACCCGCCGCTTCTTCGTCGACGGCCTGGGTTTCAAGCTCTCCGACGAGATCAAGGGCGAAGGCGCGTTCCTGCGCTGTTCCACCGACCACCACAACGTGCTGGTGCTCAACGCGCCGGTCAACTTCCTGCACCACACCTCGTGGCAGCTCGACGATATCGACGACGTCGGCCGCGGCGCCACCGCAATGCTCGAAGGCAACCCGCAGCGGCACATCTGGGGCCTCGGCCGCCACCACGCCGGCTCGAACTTCTTCTGGTACCTCAAGGATCCAGCGGGCAACTTCTCCGAGTACTACTCCGACATGGACTCGATCATCGACGACCAACTCTGGACCCCGGAGGTCTTCACCGGCGCCCAGGGCCTGTTCAGCTGGGGCCCGCCACCACCTCCGTCGTTCCTGCACCCCGAAGACCTCGCCGCGCTGATGACCGGCGCACATCACGCCGGATAGCGGCCGACACAAGATCCGATCGACAAGGGAGAGAACATGTCTGACCTTTACGTACCGCAGATCCCGGACAACCTGAACGTCCGGTTCGTCGAGAACCGCATCGTCGTCGAGCGCCCGGCGCAGGACGTCTACGACTGGGCGACCACCTGGTCGAATCTGCCGAAGTGGCTGCCTTTCGCGTCGGGCACCGAGGTGCGGCGCGGCAAGGAGGGCGTCCCCGCCGAACTCGGCGATGTCCTGCTCGAGTACATCTTTCCGGAGCTGAACGAGAAGCCGAAGGAATACACCGTGGTCGCGCGGGTGCCCGGCAAGCTGTGGACGGTGGTCGGCCGGGATGTGCCCGACGACGGGGAACCCGCACCGGGTATGCACGCGATCGCCACCTTCACCACCTTCGACCTCGGCGACGGAACCACCTTGTTCTGCAGGCTGTTCGAGCGGCTGATCCCCGACACCGAGCCGCCCGGACCGCACCCCGTCGAAGACCCGGCACAGGTCCAGCCCGGACTGGAACTGCTGAAGGCGCACATCGAGGGCAGGATCGAGTGACCGCCCAATTGCCCAGCGGCGTTGGCGCGGTCGGGGCCGACGCGGGAACCCGGCGGGGCGTGGTGCTGATCGCCCTGGCTGCCGCGCAATTCATGGTCGTGCTGAATTCCTCGATCGTGAATGTCGCGCTGTCCTCGATTCGCGACGGCCTCGGCCTGAATCCAGCGTCGCTGTCCTGGGTGGTGGACGGCTATCTGGTCGCCTTCGGGGGTTTGCTGTTGCTCGGCGGCCGGCTGGCGGACGTGTTTCGCCGCCGCGCGGTGTTCCTCGCGGGCCTGGCGATTTTCGTGGCTTCCTCGGTCGCCTGTGCGCTCGCCCCGACCGGACTCGTCCTGATCGGCGCGCGGGTCGTGCAGGGCGCGGGCGGCGCGGTCATGGCGCCGGCCGCGCTGTCCATCGTGATGTCCCTGTTTCCGGACGGCCCGGATCGTGCTCGGGCGCTGGGGGTTTGGGGTGGGGTGTCCGGGGCGGGCGGGATCGCCGGTGTGCTGCTCGGCGGCGTACTCAGCCAAACACTGGGCTGGCCATGGATTTTCCTGATCAACGTGCCGGTGGGGGTGCTGGTCGCGCTGGTCGCGGTGCGCTCGGTGCGGTCGTTGCCCGCCGCGGGCGGGACGTTCGACCTCGCCGGCGCCGTCACCGTCACCCTCGCGATGGCGGCGCTCACCTACGGTCTGGTCAGCGGGCCGCAGGAGGGATGGGGCAGCCGAATGACGCTGGGCGCGTTGGTGATCGGTCTCATTGCGCTGATCGCTTTCCTCGGCGTCGAGCGCCGCGCCGCCGATCCGCTCGTCCCGCTACGCGTTCTCGCTCGGGCCCGGCTGGCCACGGCGAACATGATCATGCTGCTCGTCGGCGCGGTCACCGTCGGATTGTTCTACTTCCTGCCGCAGTACCAGCAACTCGTGCTGGGTATGAGTCCGATTCAGACCAGCCTGGCCCAGTTGCCGATCGCGGTCACGATCACCGGTGGCGGCCTGCTGGCCCCGAGAATCGCTCGGGCCGTCGGGATCCGCCCGGCCCTGGCCGGCGGTCTCGCGTTGCTGGTCGCGGGAGTGCTCTGGCTGGCGGTGCGCGCGAGCACCACCTTCGCCGGCTTGGTCGGGCCGTTCCTGTTGATCGGCGCGGGCATCGGCGTGAGCTTCGTGTACGTCACCTCACTCGCCGTCGCCGACTCGCTTCCCGGCGAGGCGGGACTGGTCAGTGGCCTGGTCAACACCACCCGGCAGATGGGTGGCGCGCTCGGGCTGGCCACGTTGATCGCCGTCGCGACCGGTGCCACCGCTACTCCGCACTTCTCCGCGGCCTTCGCCACTACGGCCGCAATCACCGGCCTCGCGTTGCTGCTGGCTCTAACACCCGCTCTGCGCGAACGCTGAAAACCCTTACCACACAACCTTTATCGCACCAGGAGAAGCATCATGACCACTAAGCCGTACCTGAGCGGGCACTACACTCCGGTCCCCGACGAGATCTCCGCGGTCGACCTCCCGATCCGCGGCACGCTGCCCCCGGAACTGACCGGCCAGTACATCCGCAACGGGCACAACCCGAAGCCCGGCATCACGCCCAGCCATTGGTTCAAGGGTTCGGGCATGCTGCACGGCATTCGGCTCGAGCACGGGCGCGCCGCGTGGTACCGCAACCGCTGGGTCAAGACTCCCGCCCTGGACGGCGCGCCGCTCATTCGCGAGGACGGCACCGTGGATCTCACCGCGAGCGTCGCCGGCACCCACATCATCGAACACGGTGGCCGACTGCTGGCTCTGCAAGAGGTCAATCTGCCCTTCGAGGTCACCCCCGAACTGGATACCGTCGGCCCGTTCGATTTCCACGGCAAACTCACCTCCGCGATGACCGCCCATCCGAAGGAAGAGCCCGACACCGGCGAACTGCATTTCTACAGCTACTCACCGTTCGCACCGCACCTGACCTACTTCGTCGCCTCGCCCGACGGCCACATCATCCGCAGCCTGGTGATCGACGGCGCGGGCCCGAGCCTGATGCACGACTTCGCGATCACCGAGACCAAGGCCGTATTCCTCGATATGCCGGTGGTTTTCGACATGGCCGAGACCTCCGGCATCCCCTACCGGTGGCACGACGACTACCCGGCTCGAATCGGCATCCTCAATCGCTTCGGGTCGCCGCAAGTCACCTGGATCCCGGTCAGCCAGAAGGCCCTGCTGCACGTCACCAACGCCTACGACACGCCCGACGGCAAGATCGTTCTCGAAGGACCCGCGTATGACCAGGCCTCGTGGGAGACCTCGTGGAAATGGTGGGTCGGCGCCCCCGGCTACCCCGTCGCTCCGGTCTCCGGCGCCCTCGCGACCCGATGGCTGCTCGACCCGGCCACGGGCACCGCGACCGAGCACATGCTGGACGATCTCGTGACCGATTTCCCCACCATCAACGACACTCGCACCGGCCGGCCCTCGACGATCAGCTACTCCGTCGCGTTCCCCGGCTCCGGACTCGACGAGTTCGCCATCGTGAAATTGGATACCGCCACGGGCCGGCGGCGTCTGCATCGTCCCGGGCCCGGCAGGCATGCCGGCGAGGCCGTCTTCGTTCCCGCGACCGGCGCGACGGCCGAGGACGACGGCTACCTGTTGACCATCGTCAGCGATCTGACCGCGGACGCATCCGAACTCCTCGTCCTCGACGCCCACGACCTGAGCACCGTCGCTGCCGTCGAATTGCCCCGCCGGGTCCCCAGCGGCATCCACGGCTCCTGGGTCCCGGCCGAAGCGCTCACGCGGTAGGCGTCCGGTAAGAGCGGACGACCATCAGCCGTTTGTAAGGACATCACAAGGCTCGTGAAGATCATTGAGGCATCCGCGCCCGCGGTGTGACACGAGGAGAAGCAGTGGGTGGCATGGCCGATGAGCAGAGTGCGAGGGGTCCGATCTGGGCGCGGCCTCGGTTGCTCAACACGATGACGTTCATGACGTTCTTGGTCTTGGTGATCGTGCAGGGCATCTGGTGGCGCGATCATGGGAGACCGTTGTCGTGGGTTCTGTTGCCCGCCACGCCGTTTCTGGCCTTCCTGCCCTCGGGGCTGATCGTCAAGTCGTTCCGGAAACGGTGGACCGCGTGGTGGGCCGAGCAGCACGGGTTCACTTATCACCGTGCTGCGGATTGGGCGGTACCGGAGTGGAACTTCCCGCCGTTCACCATCCGCCGGGCGCGGCGCATGCGGGTCCGGGACGCTATGCAAGGCAGCGTCGGCGCCTACCCGGCAAGCTTCTTTCACCTGACCTGGCTCAACAACAATAGAATCAACGTGAGCACCCATTACCGGAATGTTTTCGTGCTGGAACTGCCCACGGCACTGCCCCGGTTGACGATGGGCCCGAACTTCGACACCACCGTCGGCACCCGGGTGGAATTCGAATCCGCCGACTTCAACGACAAATTCGCGGTGTACTCCGCGAATCCTGCTTTCGCACATGCGGTTTTCACCCCGCGCACCATCGACCGGCTGATCGACCTCGGCCGACGCGAATCAGCGGTGCTGTTGACCAAATTCGAGATCACCGGGAATCGGTTGGTCGGCGTCACCACGCTCGGCAATCGTCCCTGGGAGATCGCCGCGGTCTTCGACGTGATGCGGGTGATCGCCGACGGCATCCCGCGGTTTGTGTGGTCCGACAGCACTGCGGCAGCGACCGCTCCGGAAAGGAATGTGGCATGAGCAGCACCGTCGTCATCCTCGTCGCCGTGGCGGGAACGTTGATCGTGATCCTCTGGTACTTCGCGGTGTACAACGATTTTGTGCGGTTGCGGAACCTGGTGGCCGAATCTTGGCAGCAGGTCGGCGTCGAATTGCAGCGCCGCCACGACCTGGTGCCGAATCTGGTCGCAACCGTCGAGCAGGCGGCGGACTTCGAACGCGGAAGTTTGACCGCTGTGGTCGAGGCTCGCAATCGTGCCTACGTCGCCGGCACATCGGTGCCCGCTGCGGGACACCGAGCCGTAGATGTCTCGGAAGTTGCGACTGCGGAAAACGCTCTCACCACGGCATTGGGCAGCCTGCGGGCCATCGCCGAGCAGTACCCCACCATGGGCACCGTGCAGAACTACCGAGCGTTGCAAAGCGACCTGGCCGATATCGAAGATCGGATCGCCGCGGCGCGGCGGTTGTACAACGGCAATGTGCGGGCCTTGAACACAAAGATCGAATCCGTGCCCGCCGCCGTCATCGCTTCTGTCCACCATGTTTCGCCCGCCGAATATTTCGAGATCAGCGGCCCCGAAGCAGGGAAGGTAGCCGACATCCGCCGACTGTTCGGCGCGTCCTGAGCCTCGGCCGCGATCGGGGGTCCGACCGAACTGATCACCACGACCGATAGCGGTGCGAGAGGTGATGCGGCGCAGAACATTTGCGACTGTCCCGTGCGGGGGAGTGTGCGGAACTTATCGGTCGGCGCGCTGCCCCGACCTATCCATTTCGGAACGCGCGCGACACGTGCTGACGGACCGACTCACGAAGGCGTTTGTCCGCATGCGGGTCCATGCCCTCGGCGGCGAAAACTGCGTCGGTAAACGAGTCAACGCTGGTAGGCAGTGATGCGCACAGCCTGATCTGTTCGTCCACTGGCAGGCAGAAACCCAGTTCGACGCACAGACTGTCGAGCAAGAACTTCACGCCTGTGCCATCAGAACTCATGAGTGACAGTTTGTCCGAGATGCCCGTCGTGCGCAGCACTCAGGGTTCGTGCTGCCGGATCTCGGGCCTGGCTGCGGTCGCGAACTGTCCGGCCAGGTCCGAGTCGGTGATGACCTCGAGGAACTTCTCGACCTGTAGCGATTTGTCTCGTGCGTGCACCGTCAATTCCCGGCGGATCGGGCGAGACAGCTCGATGATGGACAGCCTCCGCGCGGGTCCGTGCAGGGCCATCTTCGGCACCAATGCGACACCGACGCCATATTCGACCAGGCTCAGTGCGGTCGGGACATCCGGTGCGCGCACGGCGAACCGGACGCGGACACCCGCCCGGCCCGCTTCCTGCGAAACGATCTCGGTGAGATCGGAATTCGTGCCGCAGCGAATCCACGGCGCCTCGGCCAACTGGGTCCAAGAACCGTCGAAGCTGCCGCGCTGACTGGGATGGCAGATGACGACGAGTTCTTCCTTGCCCAGGTAGTGCACGAGCCGCGAGCTGAACTGTTCGAGCGGTCCGAGGGCGACGTCGAGGGCGCCCTCGGCCAAGGTCGCGTTGAGTTCGCGGAGATCGGTGAACGTCCTGACCTCGATGCTGTCGATGTGTTGTTCGTGGCGCATCCGATAGATGACCGGCGCCAGCAGCTTCTGGGCGATGGTCGGGGTCGTGCCGACGGTCATCACGCCCTCGCCGAATGTTTGCCCCAGGGCGATTGCCTGGCCGGCGGACTCGACGACGAGTGAGGCCTGGGCGAAGAACTCCCGACCGAACTTGGTCAGCCTCGACCTGCGGGAGCGCGGATCGAAGACCTTCTGGCCGAGGGTGGACTCCAACGTGTCGATCTGCTGCGACATCGCCGACGGCGTTATGCCGAACCGCTTCGCAGCCGCCGAGAGCGAGCCGAGTTGCACCGCGGTGACAAAGTAGTCGAACTGGCGCAACGTGATCGCACTGGAACTCGGTAGAGCGCATTCAGACATCGGCAACCTCTGTCCAGAGCCGTCGGCTCATCCGCAGTACATCCGCGTGGTCTTCGACACCTGCACTCAGCGTTGCGCCGTCATGGCGCGCCGAAGCCCGGGCGCCGGCTCTTGCCTCGCCGGCCAAGCCGATCTCAGGTTTGTCCTGATCACACCGGCCAAACGCAACGAAAACATTAGCGTACCTAAACCACGGGGCGACTTTAGCGGCACTCACATCAGGACGCAATAGGTGTCCGGCCTCCCGGTGCGATCTCGGATACGCTGCTTTCAATGACTACGCCCGACGCTGGCTCGGCCACCCGGCTGCCCCCGGGACGGCACAAGCTGGCGCGCGACACCGTCACCACATCCCAGATACAACGACTGCACCGCGCCGCGTTCGAGCAGATCGCCGCGCACGGCTACCACGGCACCTCCGTCGCCGCGATCGTCGCCGCCGCCGGCGTCTCGCGGCGCACCTTCTACGAGTTCTTCACCAACAAGCAGGACTGCTTCCGCGCCGCCTGCGACTACTTCGTCGCCGCATTCGACACCGACCTGCGCGAGCGCGCAACCGCACTGGACGCCCGCCACTGGCGCACCCTGATCCACGACTCCCTCGAGTTGTACTTGGCCGCACTGGCCGACAACCCGGCGGCCGCCCAGGCGCTGCACGTCGAAACACTCGTCGCCGGAAGGGAACTCGCCGAACAACGGACCCAAGTCCAAGCGATCCTCGCCGACCGAATGCACCGAGCACACCGCCTGGCCCGCCAGCAAGACCCCGCCCTCCCGCCGCGCTCCGAGGAGGTCTTCGACTTCATCATCGGCGGCATCGACGACCGAGTGCGCCACTGCCTGCAAACCCGCGGCGCTGCGCAACTGCTGACCCTGCTCCCGCTGCTCAACGCCGCCACTCTCGACCTATTCGGCGCCACCGAACACCGGTGAACCCGGCCGGATGCCGAGCTTCCCCCGACCGGGCAGCGCGGGGTGGACGCGGCCGGGACATACCGCTGAAACCTCAATCTCGTAGGCAGACAGTTCGATTCGCATCAGCTCGGTGAGTGTGCGGACCGTGCTCGTTGTCGCATCTGACGTTGTGGTGTGCCCACGATGCGACTGCCACCGAGAAGGTGTTGTTCGGCTAGGGCGTGAGGGCGCCGGAGGACTCCAGGACCGTGAGGAAGTGGGTGAATATGGGCCAGTGGAGGTTCAGCTTGCCGTGCGGGGTGGCGATCACCTGGTCGATCGTGGCCTGAGTGTAAGGGCCGTTCGGTGTGATGTCCGGGACCAGTACTTCCAGGTAGTTGTTGGCGTCGGGATCGGGGTCGGGAATGCAGAGTTCGTAGCACCAGGCGTCGCGGTCGCTGAAGTAGAACGAGTTGACCTCGCATCGTTGGTCGCCGAAGTGCCAGGTGTTGTAGGACCATCGGAGATCGCCGACCACCTCGGCTGGTTGGTCCTTCGTGACGATGTCTCCGGAACTCTGCACATGGTCGCGGAACCGGCGCAGGATCAGCCAAGGGATCGACCCCGGCCCGAAGCTGACTATCACGTGGCGTTGAGATCTCGGGGTGAACGGGCCCTCGGGAGTCTGGTCCGGAATGCTGACATCGAGGTGCGGTCCGGTGCCGGGCGGGCCGGTAATCCCTTGCAGCTCATAGGTCCAGGCCTCGTCGGGCAGGCAGTAGTTCGAGCTGACCTCGTATAGATTGCCGTCGTGCTCCCAGATCTCCACATCGGCAGCATCGCACGGATGATCGTTTTCTACCGGCCGCGCTCGGTCCGCCCCAAACTCCATGACACACATGCGGATATCAGCCCAACGCATGGCCGGCCGCGGTTCGCGAACTACGAGCGCATTACTCGAGCGGAATGCTCATCTTGTGGTGCAGCAGGTTGTCCGGGTCGTATTTGCGTTTGATTTGTTTGAGTCGGGGGAGATGTTCCCCGTAATAGGCGTCGAACAAGTCGCGGCCGCGGTCGCCTTCCATGAGGTCGTCGTCGCCGATGTAGGGGCCCACGGAGTAGGGATGGAATAGCTCGTAGGCGTCGTCCTCCCATTCGCGATAGCGACGATCACCCTCGGCGCGCAGCTCCTCGACGGTCAGGTCGCCGAGGTCGATATCGGTGCCGAAACCCGAAAGCCAGGTGCAGCCACGGTTTTTGATCGCGCAGTCGTCGACGGGGCGTTCGACGTCGGGGTTGAGCAGGCAGAACTGCACCCGGTTGCCGGGCTGCTGGCGCTTCAGCAGATCGGCGAATTCATGAATCAGACTCTCCGGCAACGGGTTCGGTAGGAAACCGGCACGGATCTTCTGATAGCGGGGATTGGCGTCGGTTTCGCGGGTGACCGCGCTCGCATCGACCAGCCAGTGCGCGGAGGTCTGCTCCTCGCTTTGACGCTCGAGCACCTGCAGGAAGTTCATCGGTTCGATCTCGGGTGGTTCGGTCGGCGCCGGCAGGTTCGCCCGCATGTCGGCGATGTGCGCGTCGCGTTCGTCGGGGGTGTCGGTGAACAGTCCGCCCGACAGTTCGATCATGCCGCGCCAGGCGACCAGGATCGGGCTGAACGTGACCGGTGAGTCCAGGCAGTAGCGTTGCACGTCGATGAGGGTTCGGGCGATATCGACCTGATCGAAGTGCCAGCGAAAGGTGAAGTTGGCCGGTGCTTTCGGCGCGTCGAAGGCCCGCAGGCGCATCCGGGTGATGATCCCGAACGACCCGGTTCCCGAACCGCGCAGTGCCCAGAACAGATCGGGGTGCTCGACGGTGTTGGCGGTGCGTACCTCGCCGTCGACGGTCACGACCTCGAACTCGAGGGCCTGGTCGGTGAGGTTGCCGTAGGTGCGCAGGCAACGTCCGTAGCCACCGGCGGTGACTTGGCCGCCGAGTCCGACATTGAGGCAGTCGCCCGTGGGTACCGATAACTGGTGTTCGAAGGCTGTCGAATGGAGGATTCCGGTCAGCACCCCGGGTTCGGCGGTGACGACCTTCGCCTCGGGGTCGACGCTGATGGCGCGCATGTTCACCAGGTCGATCACCAGTGCTTCGCTGTCGGGTCCGCCCAGTCCGTTGCCCTCGATCGAATGCCCGCCCGAACGGATCGCCAGCTGGGTCACCCCCGCCGCGCGTGCGGCCCGCACGACCGCTTGGACCTGCGTGGTATTGCTCGGCCGCACCAGCCCGAGCGGACGGGCCCGGGTGCGTACATTCCAGGTCGCTCGCGCCCGGTCGTAGTCGAGATCGCCCTGGAAACTCATCGGGACATCGGGAAGTGCCGCCCGCAGCCGCGCCGCCACATCACCCATGAAACCAGCCTCCCGCGCCTAGTCGATCCGCTGAGTTTTTCGACCCGAACCCTAAACCGGCCGCGGCGAATTCAGCCCGAACCGCGACGGCCCGTCGCGCTCCCACTGCAAGACACCGTTTCGGCGCGGCTGGCCCAACATCCGCTCCGCAGCATGATCGACGCACGCGCTGGCGGTAACGCAAACTCGGGTCGGTGTCAGACCCGACTTGCGCGGAACACGTTGGTGCTGAGGTATTTCAGGCCGGAGTCCACCAGGATGGTGGCGATGGTCGCGTCGGGGCCGAGTCGTCGGCCGAGTTCGATGGCCGCAATGACGTTGGCGCCGGATGAGGTCCCGCTGAACAGCCCTTCGTCCGTTGCGAGTCGCCGCGCCATGGCTTCGGCATCGGCGGTCGGCACAGGGATGATCTCGTCGGGGAGGTCGGGGTCCCACATCGGCGGTGGGTAGCCGATCCCGATGCCTTCGATGAGGTGCGCGCCGGGGCGGCCGCCGGAAAGCACCGCGGACTCGGCCGGTTCGACCGCTACCACCCGCAGTCGCGGGTTGTACCGCTTCAACGGTGTGGTCGCCCCGCGCAGCGATGCCGCCGTGCCGACCGCTTGCACGAAGCCGTCGACGCGGCCACCTGTTTGTGCCCAGATCTCTTCGCCCATGGCGTGGTAGCCGGTGATGCCGGCGGTGTTGGTGAGCTGGTCGGTCCAGTAAGTGTTAGGTCGGCGGCCGAATTCGGCTGCGGTGTCGATCATGTCGAGGATCAGCTGCTTGGTGATCTGCCCGTTCGCACTCGGAATCAGGGTGAGTTCGGCGCCGAGCGCGGTCATCTGGGTCAGCTTGTCCGCGCTGAACGCATCCGAGCTGACGATCCGCAGCCGGTACCCTCTCGCCGCGCAGACCAGGGCCAGCGCGGCACCGGTGCTGCCGCCGGTGTATTCGACGACGGTATCGCCGGGCCGGAGCCGCCCGTCGGCCTCGGCGGCGGCCAGCATGGCCTGTGCCATCCGGTCTTTCATGCTGCCGGTCGGATTGTGGCCCTCGACCTTGACCAGGATGGTCGCGCAGTCGGCGGGCACCACCCTGCGCAATCGCACAAGCGGTGTGTGGCCGATCGCCGTCAGCACGCTGCTACCGATTTCCATGACTACTCGCCTTTCCGACGCATACATCGACGTTGTCGATCATCGGGACATCGCGTCGGAGCTGGAAGTTCAATCCTTGAACCGCGCTTGCGGTCATGCGGTACGTACGCTGCCGGTGTGGGTGGTTACGGACAGTTCTGCGGCGTGGCGCGGGCGCTGGATGTGCTCGGCGAGCGGTGGACGCTGTTGATCGTTCGGGAACTGCTGCTCGGCGCGTCGAGCTTCGGTGACCTGTGTCGAGGACTGCCGCGGATCCCTCGGGCAACTCTGTCGGCGCGGCTGCGGACGCTGCGCGCCGCCGGCGTCGTCGACGGCTATCGCCTCACCGAGGCCGGCGCCGCGCTCGCCCCGGTGGTCCGGGAACTGGCCCGATGGGCCATCACCACCGACAGCGCCGCCCTGGGCGAGGACGATCTCGATACCGCCGCCCTCACCTGGGACATGCGCCGACGCGTCGATGCCGCCGCGCTGCCCGACCGCCCGGTCGTGCTCGCCATCGAATTCACCGACCGGCCGCCCTCCGACCGCAGGTTTTGGTTACATCTGTCCCGGACCAGCGTGGACCTGTGCCGAGACGACACCGGCGCACCCGTCGACCTCTGGCTCACCACACCGACCCGAGCGGCCACCGAATGGTGGCTCGGGAATCTGTCCTGGCCGCAACTGCTCCAACAATCCGGAGTCCGGGTGCACGGTGATCGCGCACTGCAACGCGAGATGCCGCGCTGGTTCACTCGTTACGTGTTCACCCCCGACTCCCTCGGCACGACCGCGACCTGAACGCGCCGGTCACCGCACTCGCGGCTCGGCAGCGTTCAGGCAGCTGTCGTCATGGCGCGCGGAATCGGCGAGCGGCTACCAGGCCGTTTCCACTCCCGTCGGGTTGGAGGGACCGGGGTCGCCGTCGGGGGATTGCGAGCGTTCGTCGTCCAGTCGTGCCGCGTTCGCCTGGGCGAAGGTGGAGATGGCGTCGAAGCGGGGGTCGGCGTGGACCTCGCGCATGGCCTCGTCGAGCTGGGACTGGAGGTCCTGCAACGCCGCCTGGTAGGCGGCCAGGAGGGCCGGCGCGCCGGGTATCGACGCCTGCACCAGTCGATTGTTGGCGTCGATGATCACCTGGACGCCGTCGACGTCACCTACGCCGCGCACCTGTTCCAGCGCGGCCTGGGCGCGTCTCACCTTCAGGCCGAGTGAGTCGAAGTCGTTGTGCTGCATGCTCATCGGTTACCTGGCGGTGGTGGCGGGGTCGGTACCGGTTGGGTCTGTGCAACTTCTGGTGGCGCGGGCGGGATCTTCGTCGCCCGGTCGCCTTGGCCCGCGATGATGTGGCCCATGCCCTCCAGTGATCTGTTTCCGGGCTCCCAGTACTTGTTGTGCGCGTCACCGTTCAATCCCAGCTCTGAACTCGGTCCGGGATCGGAGGGAAAGGTGCGCCCCCGGAAGTCGGGATCGGTGGGATCCATACCGTAATCATCCAGTTGCCCAGAGACTTTCGGCAGCGTCGGGCCGGTGTCGGTCGGGTTGTACGGATCATGAATGTCCGGCCCGGAGCCGACGCCGAAGAGGGCATCGTCGACCTTGCCCGCGCGGTTGGCCGCATACAGGGGCGTCGGATCGTGGATGGCGGCCGTCGCGTATACCCGGTTGCCCACCTCCTCGGTCGGGACGCCGGTCAGTCTGAGGTCGCTCGCATGCTCGACCATGGTCCCGGGGCTGGCCACGAACACCACCGCATCGGCATTGAGGGTCCGTCCATTGCTGGCCGCGTCACCGACCAAGGTGGTGCCGTAGCTGTGGCCCACCACAGTGTTGTACGACGGTGCGCCGATATGTGAAGCGCGCAAACCGTTCTGGAACCGATCCAGCGCACCCGCCCCGGCGTCGGCGTAGCCACGGTGCGTGGCATCGAGAAGCTCGGGTGGTGCGTCGTAGCCGAGCCACGAGATCACCGCGGGATTCTTGGCTCCGGCGGTCCTGGCCTGGTCACGCATCCGGTCCACCCAGTCCATATACATGCTCTTGGACGGCCGGGAACCGGTGCCGGGCACGAAGGTGGCGACATGGTCGGCGAGGTCGGGGTTACCGGCGGCGATCGCGGCGTGGGTGGTGCCGCCGGACTTGGTGTCCAGCAGCATGAGATAGCGATCGGGCTGCTGCAACTCCTTGCTGATTCTTTCCAGATCGTCGCGTTTGCCTTGCAACGCAGGGTCACCGGCCCGGGCGCGGGCGAGTTCGTTGCTCAGTGTCATCCGGTTGTAGTGGTCGCGGTCGACGACCGGGATGCCGTCCCGGTTCCCGATATACGGGTCGTGCTTCCACAACGCATCCTTCTCCGCGGGGGTCAACGTCGCCCAGAAGTCGTGCAGTTGTTGTGGATCGTCGGGCAACTGCGCGTGGCCGGCCACGATGTCCTGGACTCGCTGACCAATGTCAGGGGCGGGGTGTTTCTCGTAGGTGTCCAGCAGTTGCAGCGAGTCGGTGATGGCCTTGGCGGCCCTGGCCTCGGCGTCACCGAACTGGGCCAGCAACTGCTGGATCTTGGTCTGGTAGTCGGCAGCCTGCGTGTCGAGGTAGTGCTGGACGAGACCCGGCACGCTCGGATGTTCGTTGCCCGGAGGCACTTTCGGTGCGGTGACCTTGCCCGCGTCGTCGACCGACATGCCGTCGTCTTCGGTCGCGTGCACGAGGGTGGTCAACAGCACGTCGCGATAGCCGGCCAGTTCGGTGCCGAAGGCGTTGTAGTGGTCGGCGAGTCCGACCACGGTCTCGGCGAGATGATTGGCGTCGAGCTGATGCGCCAGCTTGCGCGCCGAGGTCGCCGCGGCGCCCGCGCCCCGCCATTGGCCCAGCTCCTGGTCGACGTCGCGAGCCATCTGCCCGACCCGGTCGGTGAACGTATTGGTCTGCGTCGACAGGATTTCGGCGAGCGACACCATGGTTTCCGGCACGCAGTCCTTGACGTGGCCGATGGTCGTCATGCGCCGGCGTAACGTCGCAGCTGCTCCGTATTGGCCTGCTCGAGCTCCGAATACGTGGCGGCGCCCGCGGTCATCCGAACGGCCATCTGGTCGATATTGCCGCCGATCAACCCGAATGCGTGCCGCACGGCGTCGGGAACTCGGTCGGACGCCGCGCGCACCGGTGAGTCCTCGGCCATGACCACCCGCGCCCCGATCCTGATCTGCCCGATCTCGGCGGCGTGCCCACCGAGCTTGCCGCCGAGCCGGCGTAAAGCGTCCGCATCGACCTGCAGCACGCTGTCGCCACGCTCCTCTGGCGCTCCATTCGCCATTGCACCCCCACATTGTCGGTTCGGACAATTTCACCGACGGTAGCATCCCCGGTTCGGCGGTCGCGACCCCCCAAAACCTCCGCCCCGCACACGGTCGACCACCCGGATTGGTTGTCCTTCAACACATCTCATGCCTGCCCGCAACGGGCGGCCGAACACGCCACGGAGCGTTACGTCCAGCCTCAGCTGGTGCCGTCTCGCACCGGATAGTCGATCACGACCACGCCGCCGGTGGCGTAGTTGAAGACATCGGCGGCCGCCCGCCGCCCGTACTCCGACGCCTGCGCCGCGGCCAGGGCGGCGGCGTCGGCGAAGTCGGCTTCGAAGACCGCGAAATACGGTGGCTGTCCCTTGGTCGTCGCCACGTCGAAGCTGTAGCGCCACGCAAGCAGACCTGGCCAATTCATGACCAGGGGAAGGTGGTTGGTCACGTAGTAGTCGCGGAAGTGGTCAGGGTCGGCGGGCTCGGGATACAGGACCACCAGCTTATGCATGCCTGCCTCCTGCAGCGTGTATGCGTGCGGTGATCGCTACCGCGGTCGGTTGAATCGTCATATGCGCAGGTTAGGGCTTGATATGCGGTCGAGGGAAAGACCGGGACGGGATAGACTCAGAACGGATCGTTATCAATCGCGGGGGAGGGCATGTGGCGCCGGATACGGTGAGCCTGCGGTACTTTCTGGTGCTGGCACAGGAGTTGAACTTCACCCGCGCGGCCGCACGGATCGGCATCGCGCAGCCCGCACTCAGCGCCCGGATGCGCCGATTGGAGGCGGAACTCGGTACGAGCCTGCTGGTTCGCAACACGCGGAGCGTCGGATTGACCACGGCCGGTGCGGCTTTGGCGGAATCCGCGCCGCCCGCGCTGGCGGCGCTGGACCGGGCATGGAACACAGCCCGGAATGCGGGGGCCGGTGAACTGGGCACGCTGCGCCTCGGATACAGCCTCAGCGCGGGGGCTGAGACGGCACCGGCCCTGGTGGACAGGCTCATTCGCAGTAGTCCGGGACTCGAGGTCGGCGCAGTCCCGATGGCGACACCGGAGATCTGTTCCGCGGTCGCCGACGGCCGCATCGATGCAGGGATCACCCGCGGTGAACAGCCGGGTCGTGGCGTGCGCCGGTTCCTGCTGCGGCGGATGCGCGTCGGAGTCCAACTGGCACAGCATCATCCACTGGCCGAACATCCGGAGATCGAAATCGCCGATGCGGCAGCGTATCCGCTGCGACTGCCCGACCGTACGGCCAACCCCGTGATCCACGATCAGCTGGCCGCGCTGTTCCGCGAGACCCGGCCGAACCTCCGATTCCACACGCCCCCAGTCTCTTTCGACCTGTCTCAGCGTGATCTACGCGACGGGCTCACCCTCGCGCCGGCCGGTGAAGCCGCGGTGACCACGCAACCGGCCGGTCTCACGTGGCGACCGCTGCGGGGCGCACCCCCGTTGACGATCCACCTGGTCCTCCCGCGCGTGCAGTCACCACTACACCGCCGCATCCGCACCGCCGCGAAAACCCTGGCACACGAGCTGCATTGGCTGCCGGACTGACGCGCAGCAGGTTCCTTGGACGGGGCTTCCCGGGGAATGGGACGGGCAGTCAGCGGACGAGGCGGAAGAACCCGCGCACCTGCTCGACCAGCGACTCCGGCTGCTCCAGCGCGGCGAAGTGGCCACCCCGCGGCAGTTCCTCGAACCAGCGCAGGTCGGTGAACCGCCGCTCGGCCTCCCGCCGCGACGGGCGGGTCAGGTCGCGCGGGTAGATCGACAGCCCGGACGGCGCGGTGACCTTGTCGCGGAAGTGGGCGAAGCTCTCCCAGTACAGGCGTGCCGACGACGTGGCCGACGCGGTGAACCAGTAGACCGAGATCTCGTCGAGGAGCTGCTGCCGCGACACCGCGTCCTCGAGGTCGCCGTTGTGGTCCGTCCAGGCCCAGAACTTCTCGGCGATCCAGGCGGCCTGGCCCGCCGGGGAGTCGGTGAGGCCGTAACCGAGCGTCTGCGGCCGGGTCGACTGCTGCGCCGAGTACCCTCGGCCGGTCCGCTGGAACTCCTTCGCGACCTCGATGCTCGCCAACTCCGCAGGCGTCGGGTCGTCGAACGTGCCCAGCGCCACGGACCCCATGTTCAGGTGCACGCCGGCGACCCGCTCGGGTGCCACCTCGCCCAGCGCGCCGGACACCGCCGAACCCCAGTCGCCGCCCTGCGCGCCGTATCGCGGGTAACCCAGCGAAACCATCAACGCGTCCCAGGCGCGCGCGATGCGCGTGACGCCCCATCCGGTCGTCGACGGCTTGTCGCTCCAGCCGTACCCGGGCAACGACGGCGCGACCACGTGGAACGCGTCCGCCGGGTCCCCGCCGTGCGCGCGCGGGTCGGTCAGCGGGCCGAGCACCTCCAGGAACTCGAGCACCGAACCCGGCCAACCGTGCGTGAGCACCAGCGGAAACGCGTCCGGCTCCGGCGAGCGGACGTGCAGGAAGTGGATGCCCAACCCGTCGACGGTGTCGCGGTACTGCGGGAAGGCGTTCAGCCGCGCGGCGAACCCGAAGTCGTAGTCCTCGACCCAACTGCGGCAGAGCTCCTGCGCATAGGCCAGCGGCAAGCCCTGCGACCAGTCGTCCACCGGCTCGGGCTCGGGCCACCGCGTGCGACTCAATCGTGCGCGCAGGTCCGCGATCTCGGCTTCGGTGATGCTGACTTCGAACGGCTCGGCGGACATGGCGGACTCGCTTCCTCGGTAGTTGTCGGAACAGATGTGGGTGCAGCCGTCGACCGGCTCGCAGGTATGGCCCGTCATCGTCGGTTCCCACGCGTGTGGTCAGGTTCGGGTCGACGGCCCGCGCCAGGACGCCGGGTCAGGCTGACGACGAGTCCGGCCAGCGGGAGTGCGGCGAGCACGGCGAGGGCAACCGGTACCGACACGATTCCGGACAGGCCCGCGACCGCAGCCGGACCGATCCCGCCACCCAGGAATATCATGAAGTTGAGCAGGCCCTGTGCGGTATCGCGGTCGCGCGCGGCGACCAATTCCGGTGCGAGGCTTACCAATACGGCCTGTGCGCCGGTGAAGCCACACACCGTCAGCGCCGCGCCGACGACAACCGGAATCGGCCCGTGGAAGACCGCGACCACGAGTACGCCGACGACCGTGAGCGCCGCGAGCCCGGCCGACACCTGCCAACCGGTGAACCGGTCGGTTGTGGTGCTGACCACCCGCCCGGCCAGCACCGAGCAGGCGGCGGCCGGGACCAAGAGTGCACCGGCCACGAGGGCGCCGCCGCCCGTGGCCTGCTCGATCAGGGACGGAGCGAGGAACAGCACCCCGTAGTAGCCGGCGAAGATCGTCGCGCCGACGAGTCCGGCCGCCAGGAACCCGCGGGCCGCGACCACCCGCCGGGGCACGAACCCGTCGGGCGTGCGCCGCACGCGCCACCACAGTCCCACGGCGGCAAGCACCCCGGCGGCGGCCACGACGAGTGTGACCGGAGTGGACAGGCCGATCGAGTGCGCCTGCAACAACGTGATCAACGAGCCGGCGAGTACCGACAGCACGACCGCGCCGACGATGTCGAGCTGCTCGGGCGAGCCGTCCCCCGCACCGCCACCGATCCGCGTGAACGAGCGCCCACCCGCCAATACCGCGAGCAGGATGGGCAGCGCGACGACCGGGAACGCGAGCACGGCACGCCACCCCAACCATGCGGTCAGCGCCCCGCCCAACAGGGTTCCGCACGCCGACGCCGTCGCGCTGGCGGCCGCGATGATTCCCAGCGCGCGGATCCGTTCCCGCCCGGGAAGGGCGGTGACCGCGGCGAAGACGGCGATCACGGTGGCACCCGCCCCGGCCCCACCGATCAATCGGCCGATGATCACGACCGGCAGCGTGGGGCCGGCGCCCGCGAGCGCCGAGCCCGCGGCAAGTGCCACGACCCCGCCGACGAGCACCCGGAAGGGGCTCCACCGGGTCATCAGCCTGCCCGCGACCGGCATCGCGAGCGCGGAGGTCAGCGACCACGCGGTGAGAATCCAGGCCGTGGCCCCGAACGGCACCGCGAGCGCGCGCCCGACGGCAGGCAGCGCCACCGACGGTGCGCCCAGCGCCACATACTGCGGCAGCACCAGCATTCCGAGCGCCAGCCCCAGCCGGCGTCCGTCCGGGGCATGGTCCGATCCGGTGCTGAGGGCTGCACCCGAGGGGATCGTCTGCGCCATCGTCGTCTCCTCCCTGCCCGTGGTGACACGTGACAGCTACTATGAATGTCACCATAGGGAATGCGAAGGAGACACGTCAAATGCTAGATGCGTGTTACACCGAGTCGGCGGTCCAGACGGCCGTCGACCTCGCCAACACCTTGAAGCCGGTCAAGGGTGAGGACGCGCTCGCGACGGTGGAGCAACTCCGGGACTTCCTCGACCACCATCGATCGGCCGGACCTGCGAGTTCGGCCGCGGACCAGGGGAGCGGTCCACTGCGGCTCACCCGCGCCGACTTGGCAGAGGTCCGCGCGTTGCGCGAGACGGTGCGTGCCGTGCTCGAACGAGCGAACACCGACGCGGCGGGAATCGCGGTGCTGATCAACGACGGCCTGCGTCGCAGCCACGCCACCCCGGCGCTGCGCCACGACCACGACCGCTGGTGGACCGAGGTCACCGCCGACACCGACCGCTGCGCGGCACACCTGGCCGCGACCACGCTCAGCGCGCTGGCCTCCGTGATCGCCACGCTCGGCCCGACCCGGCTCGGCGTCTGTGCCGGACAGAACTGCCGAGGCACCTTCGTGGACCTCTCGCGCAACGGCTCGAAGCAGTTCTGCACCCGAACCTGCGCACACCGGGCCAGCGTCGCGGCCTACCGGAGCCGGCGCAGCCCGCGTTGAGCATCGGCGCCGGATCGGCCGCGACGCCGTCGGCAACCATCGCGGCACTCACGGCTGCTGCGCAGGCGATCGCTGACCCGTCTAGCGAATGCGGGCCTGGCGGAACGCGTTTCGCAGCTCGCTGACCAGCACGTCGGGTTGCTCCCAACCCGCGAAGTGCCCGCCGTACTCCATCTCGTTCCAGCTGATCAGGTAGTGGTAGCGGTGTTCGGCCAGCGCTTGGCGACCGGGAACGGTTCGCCGGGGAACAGCGTTGGCCGGTTCGACCAGTTGCGAGCATGAATCAGGTGGGCCACTGTTTCAGTCGAGCTTCACCAGTACGCATTCGTCCAGGTCGGCCGCGGTCCGGTACAGGTCCGCATACTGGCCCAGCAGATCGAGTAAGTAATCGCGATCTCGCGGGCCTTTGTACACACCGGCGGCTTCCATCGCTTCGGTGTCGAGCTGCCGTGCCGCGATTTCTCGATTGCTCGCAACGAACGCCGCTACCGCCCGCGCAGTATCCGGTCTGACGAACCGGAGCGGAATCCCTTGTGTCGCAGTCGCGCCTGAAGCCAAGGGCTCCTCTCCGAACACAGCGATCTCGGCTAGCCCGTGGGGATTTCTTCCCTCTTGATTCCGGCGGTTGGGCGCAAGCAACCAGTACACGGCGTCCCACGCCCGCGTGCTGAAGGTCCGCCCGAGAAGGCCGGGGCGCTCCCCGACGATCCGACGAGCGACCGGCGCCAGCTCGAGCCAGATCGGGTCATCCCGGTACCGCGAGTTCGCGACGTCGTCAGTGGCCAAGCTGTCGAAGAACTGGATAGCGTCCTCGGCGGCCTCGCGATCCCGCATAGCGCGCTCCAGCAGCGGTTCGTAAGGCATTGCCTGGTACCGGGCGTCGATGGCCATCCCGGGATCGTAGTTACCCGGCGTCCTGCTCGAACGCCACCGGGTCGATGCTGCTTACCTCGGCCAGCGGGAAAACCTCGAATGTCAGGTGCGGGCTGATCGGATTGTCGTACAGCGCGACAGCCAACTCTTCATGCGAGTCCACCTGAAAAATATTCAGGCCGCCTTGCGCGCCGACCCGGGCCCAGCTGTGCTTGATGACGCCCTTGTCCACCAAAGCCTTGAAGTATGCGAAGCCCTGGGGCAGCCGCCTGCGGAACTCGTCCGCGCTGATCCCAGTCGGGTTCTGCGTCGTCAAAACGGCAAACAAAGCCATGTGCTTCCTCCTAATATCTGGGCGAGATATCTGGGTGAGAGAATTAGGCCTGCCGAATGTTTATGTGCGCGCTGGTCAGCGGTCCTCGAATTCCCCTCGAACCCTACTACGAATCCGATAACGGAAGTCCGGCAGCGAAGACCGCGTCGGTAAACGAGGCGATGCTGGTAGGCGGCAATGTGCACAGCCTGATCTGTTCGTTCACCGGCAGACCTCATGGCGGCGCGGAACTGGACCGTTCTACGCAGCCACGAGGTTCCTCGGCTTGCCCACGGCCGTTTCGGATCGACGATCTCGACGGGCTGGGCGTCGGTTACCGGTGCGCGGCCAGGAACGGCAGGACGACGTCGGCCATCTGGGCGGGCACTTCCTCGGCGAGGTCGTGTCCTGCGTCGAAAACGTGGCCGGTGACGTCGTGGGCCATGAGCCGCATCTGGGATTCGTTGCGGTCGCCGATGAACGCGGATCCGCCGAGCGCCAGGACCGGGATATCCAGTTTCTTCTGTGCGGCTTGCCGGTTCTGTTCGGCGTCGACGAGCATCGCCCGGTAGATCGAGAGCATCGCGCGGATGCCGCCGGGCATGGAGTAGCAGCGCACGTATTCCTCGACCGCGTCGGTGGTGGCGGTATCGGGGTGGCTGCGCTCGAACTTGATCATGTAGGTGATCAGCTCGCGCTCGTGTCCGGCGATCAGCATTTCGGGTACGTCGGGCTGGAAGTAGAAGCCGAGATGCCACAGATGCATTCCGCTGGAGACGTTTTCGGGGGTGAGGGCGGTGTGGTCCTCGAAGCCGAATCCGGGGAACAGCGCCTCGGCGAATACGAGGGCGGTGACGTGGTCGCGGTGGCGGGCGGCGAGCTGGTAGCCGATCACCGCTCCCCAATCCTCGCCCGCGACGGCGTAGGTCTCGTGTCCGAGGTAGGCCATCAGTTCGGCGATGTCGTCGCTCATCGTCGCGGAATCGTAGCCGTCCGGCGGGCGGGCGGAGTCGCCGAGACCGCGCAGGTCCGGCACGACGACGGTGTAGTGGGGCGTCAGCTTCGGGACGAGGTGGCGCCAGTGGTAGCCGGTCTTGGGCACGCCGTGCAGGAGTACCACCGCGGGGCCGGAACCGGCTGTGCGGTAGTGCAGACTCGTTCCGTTCACGGTGGCTCGGCCTGTGCGGACGGGCGTTCCGGCATGGTCGAACATCATGTTTTCCAACTTCCTGGTGACATCGCGTCGGCCTGAGCTCCGACGCCTTTTCTGGATCATCTGATACAGATTGCGGGCATGGAAAAGTCAGCCGAGGGCGACCAGGGCGACCTCCACGAGGGGTTCGAGGGCGTGGGTGTCCGGCGTGATCTTCGAGGAGACCAGCAGTCCGTTGAGAAAAGTGACGAGGAAGGCGGCGAGGGTGTGTGGATCATGCTGCGCCGCAATCTCACCCCGTGCTATCGCGACCCGCAGCACCTCTGCGAGCGCATCTCGGCTGGCCTCCTGCACGTCGCGCACCATGCGCCGGATCGACGGATCCGCGGGCAGGCGCTCGCAGGCGGCATTGACCACCAGGCAGCCCCGGCCGTCGTGTTCGACGGCGATGCGGATTCGCTCGATCAGCATCGTGCGGATCGCCGAACGGGCATCCGCCCCCTGCTCGAGGCTGCGCAGCGCGGCCGCCGCGAGGGTGCTGCGGTAGTGCTCCAGCGCCGCCCGGTACAGACCGTCCTTGTCGCCGAACGCGGCATACAACGACCCCTGCCCGATCCCCAAGTGTTCGGTCAGGTCACGCACCGAGGTCGCCTCATAGCCACGCGACCAGAACAGCTCCATCGCGCGGCCCACCGCCGCCTCGGTGTCGAACTCCCGGGTCCTCGCCATGGAGCAACCGTAGCTTATCTGGATCGTTCGCTCAAGAAAGGGCTACGGCCCGACTTCGTCGCCTGCCGGGCTAGGTGCCGTTGCCGGCTCGGCACCTCCGACGATCCAGCCCAACTGGTACATCCCGGCGCCTCGCTGTGGTTGCCGCCTGTGCGGCGCAAGACATCTACTTCGGCCGGCTGGCCGAAATGGGTCCGGCGGGTACGGAATTCACCGTGGTGGAGCCGGAAGACCAGCGCGAGTTCTAGGTCTTCCGGCTCGGTCCGCTAGCCGGCTTGGTCGGCGTAGTTCAGCAGGAACAGCGCTTCGGCCAGGGCCATGTGCTCGATCTCGGACGGATCCACGCTC
>NZ_JBFAYV010000022.1:0-39898 GCF_040681495.1 Nocardia sp. NPDC051756
TCGCGCCGGAGTGGCCGAAGCGCATCCCCGCCCGGCGCCCGACCGGGCCGCTCGGACGCGAGACACCCAGGGGCCGCGGGCACGCCGCGCCCGCGCGGCATATACACAGCAAACGTGCGTGGCGTTAGAACTGGACGCCTGATCCGTGTTACCGTGAAGACCCGTGGGTCATACACGGAATCAGGCGCGAACGGCCACGAAGCACATCTTCGTCAGCGGTGGAGTCGCCTCCTCATTGGGTAAAGGTCTTACCGCCTCCAGCCTCGGTCAGCTGTTGACGGCGCGTGGACTGCGCGTCACGATGCAGAAACTCGACCCCTATTTGAACGTCGATCCCGGCACGATGAACCCCTTCCAGCATGGAGAGGTGTTCGTGACGGAGGACGGGGCCGAGACCGATCTGGATGTCGGTCACTACGAGCGGTTCCTGGACAGGGACCTGACCCGGGACGCGAATGTCACGACCGGGCAAATCTATTCGACAGTCATCGCCAAGGAACGTCGCGGCGAATACCTCGGCGACACGGTGCAGGTCATCCCGCACATCACCGACGAGATCAAGGCCAGGGTGCTCGCCATGAGCGCGCCGGACGCCGACGATCACACCCCCGACGTGGTCATCACCGAGATCGGCGGCACCGTCGGCGACATCGAGTCGCAGCCGTTCCTCGAGGCGGCTCGGCAGATCCGCCACGATGTCGGCCGGGACAACGTGTTCTTCCTGCACGTCTCGCTGGTGCCCTACCTCGCCCCCTCCGGTGAGCTCAAGACCAAGCCGACCCAGCACTCGGTCGCGGCGCTGCGCAACATCGGCATCCAGCCGGACGCGCTGATCCTGCGTTGCGATCGCGAGGTGCCGCAGGCGCTCAAGAGCAAGATCGCGCTGATGTGCGACGTAGACGTGGACGCCTGCATCTCCACGCCGGACGCGCCGTCGATCTACGACATCCCGCGCGTGCTGCATCGCGAGGGCCTCGACGCCTACGTGGTGCGCAAGCTCGGGCTGCCGTTCCGCGACGTGGACTGGACCGTGTGGGGCGATCTGCTCGACCGGGTGCACTCGCCGCGCGAGACGGTCGAGGTCGCGCTGGTCGGCAAGTACGTCGACCTGCCCGACGCCTACCTGTCGGTCACCGAGGCGCTGCGCGCGGGCGGATTCGCCTCGCGGGCCAAGGTACTCATCCGCTGGGTGCCCTCGGACGAGTGCGAGACCCCGGCCGGCGCGCAGGCCGCGCTGCGGGACGTGGACGCGGTGCTGATCCCCGGCGGCTTCGGCATCCGTGGCATCGAGGGCAAGGTCGGCGCGATCCGCTACGCCCGCGCCCGCGGTATCCCGTTGCTCGGGCTGTGCCTCGGCTTGCAGTGCGTGGTCATCGAGGCGGCGCGTTCGGTCGGCCTGACCGAGGCCAACTCCGCCGAATTCGAGCCGGACACACCGCATCCGGTGATCTCCACGATGGCCGATCAGGAGCAGGCCGTCGCCGGTGAGGCCGATCTGGGCGGCACCATGCGGCTCGGCGCCTACCCGGCCACCCTGACCAAGGGGTCGGTCGTCGCGCAGGCGTACGGCAGCGAGCAGGTGTCCGAACGGCACCGGCACCGCTTCGAGGTGAACAACGCCTACCGCGACCGGATCGCCAAGAGCGGCCTGAAGTTCAGCGGCACCTCGCCGGACGGGCACCTGGTCGAGTTCGTCGAGCTGCCCGCCGACGTGCACCCGTTCTTCGTCGCCACCCAGGCGCATCCGGAGTTGAAGAGCCGTCCGACCCGCCCGCACCCGCTGTTCGCGGCGCTCGTCGCGGCGGCGCTGAAATACAAGCTCGCCGAGCGTCTTCCGGTGGACATCCCGGACGAGGAATTCGCGAGCGCGGCGGATCAGGCCTAAGGCGATGACGCGCGACGGTGGCAGCGCCGAAAAGGGCAGCCACGATTTCGAGACCGTGTCCAGTGAAACCGTCTACAGCGGCGCCATTCTGGCGTTGCGGCTCGACCAGGTGCGGATGCCCGGCGGCAAGGTCGCCGAGCGGGAGGTGATCGAGCATCACGGCGCGGTCGCCGTGGCGGCGATCGATGACGACGACAACGTGGTGCTGATCAACCAGTACCGCCATCCGATCGGCAGGCGGCTGCTCGAGCTGCCCGCCGGCCTGCTCGACCTGCCCGGTGAGGACCCGCTCGTCGCCGCGCAGCGTGAGCTGGCCGAGGAGACCGGGCTGGCCGCCAGGGAATGGGCGGTGCTGGTGGATGTAGCGCTCTCGCCCGGATTCACCGACGAGGCGCTGCGGGTCTACTGCGCGCGCGGGCTCTACGAAACCGACCAGCCGGAGCCGGAAAACGAGGAAGCCGACCTGGAGATCGTCCGGATGCCGGTCGATCAGGCGGTGCGCGCGGCGCTGGCCGGGGAGATCGTCAACGCGACTGCCGTGGCCGGTGTGCTCGCGCTGGCCGCTGCTCGTGCCGGCAACACCGAGCTACGTCCCGCGGACGCGCCGTGGCCCGGTCAGCCGACGGCGTTCCTGCGCCGCAAGGCCGCCGCGAAGTCGACGGACTGACGGGGACCGCCGGTGCTCGCGCGGGAATTGGACGCCTACCTCGACCATCTCGCGGTCGAGCGCGGCGCCGCGCGCAACACCCTCGGCGCCTACCGGCGTGACCTCGGCCGGTACCTCGACTTCCTGACCGGGCGCGGAATCACCGCGCTCGATCAGGTCGCCGAGGCCGACGTCGCCGAGTTCACCATGGCGCTGCGGGCCGGCGGCACCGAATTCCCGCCGCTGGCCGCCAGTTCGGTGGCCCGCGCCCTGATCGCGGTGCGTGGGCTGCACCGATTCGCCGCGGCCGAGGGCATGACCACCACCGATGTCGCGCACGCGGTGAAACCGCCGGCACCGGGGCGCAGGCTGCCCAAGGCGCTGCCCTACGACCAGGTGCTGAAGCTGCTGGAGGCCGCGGGCGGCGGTTCGATCAGCGACCCCGATGCCGCGCCCGGAACCGACGGCGGCCCGCGCGGCCTGCGCGATCGCGCGCTGCTGGAACTGCTCTACTCCACCGGCGCACGGATTTCCGAGATGGTCGGCCTGGACGTCGACGACATCGACACCGACGAACGCGCGGTCGTGTTGCACGGCAAGGGCGGCAAACAACGCATGGTGCCGATCGGCAGACCCGCCCTCGCCTCGGTCGACGCGTATCTGGTGCGCGGCCGCCCGAAGCTCGCCGCGAGCGGAAAAGGCAACGCGGGCGCGCTGTTCCTGAACGCCCGCGGCGGCCGGCTGTCCCGCCAAAGCGCCTGGCAGGTACTGCAAACCGCCGCCGAACGCGCAGGCATCGGCGCAACCGTCTCACCGCACACGCTGCGGCACTCGTTCGCCACCCACCTACTCGACGGCGGCGCGGATGTGCGTGTGGTCCAAGAACTTTTAGGCCACGCCTCCGTGACCACCACCCAGATCTACACCCTGGTAACCGTCAACACCCTCCGCGAAGTCTGGGCCACCGCCCACCCCCGCGCCCGCTAGAACCACCCCGTCCAACGGCGATCAAGCGACAGATAGGTTGTCTCCGCACACCCCCTCCATCCTGCGCATATCCCTCAGCACACCACCCGATATGCGAAGGAAGAAGCAAGTGTGCGAAGAAGTTTCGAGCAAGCTCGTCGGAAGAAACTGGACCTCGGTCCGGTTGATCTTTCCGTCGGGGTGTGTGCCTCGACGTGCGCGACGCGAGGTGAGTTGAATGCCAAAGTCTTTCATCGTCCAGGAATCCGAGGTCGAAACGGTCGCCCTGCCCGGCGGCGGTTCCTTCCAGCTGCTCGAGGACAGTCAGAACTCCGAGGGCCTGTTCGGCGCGAACCGCCTGGTCCTGGCCGCGGGCGCGAATGGCACTCGGCCACATCATCACACGCAGTCGACGGAGATCTTCTATGTCCTCGACGGCACCATGGAATTTCTGGTCGACGGTGAATTGAGCACTGTGCGCAAGGGGGGACTGGTCGTCGTGCCGCCGGGCATCGTGCACGCGTTCGGCGCGTCCGCCGATGGGCCGGCGGAGTTTTTGGCTGTGCTGACACCGGGTATCGTGCGGTTCGAATATTTCCGGCAGCTCGGCCGGATCGCCCGCGGGGAGGCGGAATGGGACAGCATGGACGAGTTGCACGACCGCTTCGACGTGCATTTCGACGGTGACCCGGAGTGGCGCTGAGCGATACGCGGTAGCGTCGTGCTGTTCGAGGCACGGCGTGGTGCTGCGAACACGCCGCGCGCGTCGCGGCACTTGCACCCTCGCACGCGGTAGCGTCTATCGGGAGTCGGACCGTACGAAAGCGAGGGTCGGGCCTGATCGGCCTCGCTACGCTCGGCGAGGCAACGGGCAGGAACGTATAAGGAGCAGCGGATCGTGACATCAGCCGAAGCGGCAGAGCCGCCGATGGGTGCTGGGGCGGAGCCGCGCACGGGACAGCGCACGGGTCCGTACTCGGAGGCCGCGGCCGAAACCCTGTGGGGCACCGGAGCCGAGCCAGTCCCGGAGGACGCGGCGCTCGGACCGACCGGACGCCCCCTGCGCCTCGTGCCGGACCCGCCACCGCTGGAACGCCACGGCGACGCGCTCATCGTCGCCATGTGCAACCAGAAGGGCGGCGTCGGCAAGACGACCTCCACCATCAACCTCGGCGCCTCGCTGGCCGAATACGGACGCAAGGTGCTGCTGGTCGACCTCGACCCGCAGGGCGCGCTGTCCGCGGGATTGGGTGTGGCCCACCACGATCTCGATCTCACCGTGCACGACCTGCTGGTCGGCTCCAAGGGCTCGATCGATGACGTGCTGATGCAGACCCGGGTCGAGAACATGGACCTGCTGCCCAGCAACATCGACCTGTCGGCCGCGGAGATCCAGCTGGTCAACGAGGTCGGCCGCGAGCATTCCCTCGGCCGCGCACTGCATCCCATCCGGGACAAGTACGACTACATCATCATCGACTGTCAGCCGTCGCTCGGCTTACTCACGGTCAATGCGCTGGCGTGTTCGGACGGCGTGATCATTCCGATGGAATGCGAGTACTTCTCGCTGCGCGGGCTCGCCCTGCTCAACGACACCGTGGAGAAGGTGCGCGACCGGCTCAATCCCAGGCTGAGCCTGTACGGGATAGTGGTCACCATGTTCGATGCCCGACTACTGCACTCCCGTCAGGTGATGGCGCGCGTCGTCGAGGTGTTCGGCGACCTGGTCTACGACGCGGCGATCTCCCGCACCGTCCGCTTCCCCGACGCCAGCGTGGCCGGCGAACCGATCACCACCTGGGCCCCGAAATCCGGTGGGGCCGAAGCATATCGGGCGATGGCGCGGGAAGTCATCCACCGGTCCGGCCGGTGATCGGCGGCACCGACGCCGCGCCACCCGCTAGCACCCACTCGACCGGCCAAGGGGTCGCGCACGGCGACGATCATCCGTCGGGCGACCTCTTGGAGCGGGCCTCGGCGCGCGCTGACGATCCGGACGAACCGGCGGCGACGCCGGACCTGGGCGCGACCGCGGACACCGCTGTGCTCGATGATGTCGAGATGCCCGAGCAGCCGGCCATCGCCGACTCCGACGCTTCGCCTGGGCAGGTTGTCACGGTCGCCGAGCCGGTCGAGACTGCGCCCGAGGAGAAGAAGTCCGGGTTCCACCTTTCGCTGAGCAACTTCCAGGGCCCGTTCGATCTGCTGCTCACGCTGATCAGTTCGCGCAAGCTCGACGTCACCGAGGTGGCGTTGCACCAGGTCACCGACGAATTCATCGCTTACACCAAGGCATTGACCGCCGCGTTGTCCGGGGACACCGCGGCGGTGACCTTGCGCGCGGACAAGATCCTGGATCAGACCACCGAATTCCTGGTCGTCGCGGCCACGCTGCTCGATCTCAAGGCCGCGCGGCTGCTGCCGTCGGGGGAGATGACCGACGCCGAGGACCTCGAGTTGTTGGAGGCGCGCGACCTGCTGTTCGCGCGGCTGCTGCAATACCGGGCGTTCAAGCAGGTGGCCGAGTTGTTCGGCGAGCTGGAGGCGGTTGCGCTGCGGCGCTACCCGCGCGCCGTCGGCCTGGAGGAATGCTTCGCCGACCTGCTGCCCGAGGTTACGCTGGGAGTAGACGCGCACGAGTTCGCCGCGATCGCCGCAGCGGCGTTCCGCCCGCGCCCGGTGCCCAGGGTCGGCCTCGACCACCTGCACTCGCACGCCATCTCGGTCGCCGAACAAGCCGCGCTCGTGCTCGAACGGTTGAAGTTGGCGGGCAAGGGTGGCTGGACCACCTTCAGCCAACTGGTCGAGGACTGCGACGCCCCGATCGAGATCGTCGCCCGCTTCCTCGCCCTGCTCGAGCTCTACCGCGGCAAAACGATCGAGTTCGACCAGCCCGACCCGCTCGGCCAACTGTCCATCAGCTGGATCGGCGACGACGTCCCCGAAGCCGAGCAGGACCTGAACATCGAGGAGGATTACGGGTGAACGACTCCGTGGACGCCGAGATCACGGATTCACCGGACCTCGCCGCCGACGCGCCGGAAACCGTCGGCCAACCCGCCGCGGCCGCACCGGAGTCGGCCGATACCTCCGCATCCGACAACGCAGCTCCGATCGCGAATGATGCAAACGCCGCAACCCCAACTGCCCGAAGCACAGAAGCAGGCAGCTCGACCGCAGCAGTCGTCGACGCGACCGCAGCTGCCGACGCCGCGACCGCAGCTGCCGACGATGTGACTTCCTTGGACGCAGACGACGTGACTTCGGACGCGGACAACGCAACTTCCGATGCGGACGACGCAACCTCAGTTGCCGGCGATGCGTCGATCTCAGGCGCGGACGATGCGAATCCGGACGCGGTCGGCGCAACCTCCGATGCAGCCGCCGCAACCTCAGCTGCGAAGGCTGACCCTGCGGAAACCAACGCGCCCAACTCGACCACCCACGACGCGACACCAGTCGCCAAGAACACAGTGGCGGAGTTCACCCCCGAGCATCTGGAGGACGCCGAATTCCGGTCGGCGTTGGAGGCGATGTTGCTCGTCGTGGATGCTCCGGCCCCGGTAGAGCAGCTGGCGGCGGCGTTGGACGACACCACCGAGCGGGTGGACGAGGTGTTGCGGGAGATGCGGGCCGAGCTGTCCGCGCGGGGGAGCGGGATCGATCTGCGTTTCGTCGGGGACGGCTGGCGCTTCTATACTCGCAGCGAGTACGCACCATATGTCGAGCGGGTGCTGCTCGATGGCGCCCGCACCAAATTGACGCGGGCGGCTTTGGAAACTCTGGCGGTGGTGGCATACCGTCAGCCGGTGACCCGGACCAGGGTCAGCGCGGTGCGCGGCGTGAACGTCGATGGGGTGATGCGCACGCTGCTGGCCAGGGGCCTGCTCGCCGAGGCAGGCGTCGACCCGGAAACCAACGGGACGACGTATTGCACGACCGAACTGTTCCTGGAACGGATCGGACTCGCGTCGCTGACCGATTTGCCGCCGCTGGCGCCCTTGCTCCCGGGCGTCGACCTGATCGATGAGATCAACGAGAGCCTGGATACGGACCCCCGTTACACCAGGCTGAAAAAACCCGCTGAGGCCGACTTGGACCTCGGCAGCGAGGATTGACAGGACAAAATGAATACTTCCGCTCGCCGAGATGGCACACCGGATCGCAGGAAACGCAGTGACGAGCAGCGCCCCGTGCGCGGCGCCGCTCGAAGGGGGACCGAACGCGGCGCAGCGCGCGGCGAGGGCGGCTACCGCGGCGCGGCGCCGTCGGGCGGCTCGCGCGGAAACGCGCAGGGCGGCAACACCTATCGCGGCGGCGCCGCCCAGAGCGGCAGCGGCTACCGCGACCGCAGCGAAGGCGGCAGCCCGCGTGGCCGTTCCGATCGTGGCTCCGCGCAGGGCAACGGCTCTTACCGCGAGCGCTCCGAGAGCGGCAACGCCTACCGCGGTCGCAGCGAAGGCGGCTCCGCGCAGGGCGGTTACCGCGGCTCGCGCGACAACAACTCGCAGGGTGGCGGTTACCGCGGCAACTCGTCGCAGGGTGGCGGCTCCTACCGTGACCGTTCCGAGGGCGGCAGCTCCTACCGCGACCGCTCGGACAGCGGCAACGCCTACCGCGGTCGTAGCGAAGGCGGCTCCGCGCAGAGCGGCAGCGGCTACCGCGGCACGCGCGACAACGCACAGGGCAGCAGCGGCTACCGCGGTTCACGCGACAACAACTCGCAGGGTCGCGGCAACCAGTCGCAGGGCGGCAGCTCCTATCGCGACCGTTCCGAGGGCGGCAACTCTTCCCGCGATCGCACCCAGAGTGGCGACGCCTACCGCGGTCGCTCCGCGCAGGGCGGCAGCTCGTACAACGCCCGCAGCGAAGGCAACTCTTCGCAGAGCGGCAGCGGTTACCGCGGCCAGCGCGACAATGCGCAGGGCGGCACCAGCTACCGCGATCGCAGCGAGGCCGGTTCCGGTGGCAACGCGTACCGCGGCCGCAACGAAGGCAGCTACCGCGATCGCAACGAATCCGGCTCGACCGGCAACGCTTACCGCGATCGCAGCGAAGCGGGCTCCGGCGGCAACGCCTACCGCGGCCGCAACGAAGGCGGCTCCGGTCAGGGCAACGCCCAGTCCGGCAACTCCTACCGCGCCGACGCGCAGCCCGGCGCCCGGTCGACCGGCAGCATCCCGCAGCGTCGCGCCGCCCAGTCCGCGCCGACCGGCAAGAAGAAGAACCCCAAGCCGCAGAAGCAGACCCAGTCGAACCCGCTGCTGAACAACGCCAAGCCCGCCAAGCGTCAGCATGTCGAGCCGGCCACGTCCGAGGGCCACGACAAAATGCCGTGGGGCGAGGGCGAACGCTTGCAGAAGGTCCTCGCCAAGGCCGGTGTGGCCTCGCGCCGCGCCGCCGAGGAGATGATCGCGCAGGGCCGCGTCGAGGTCGACGGCGCCATCGTGGTCGAGCAGGGCCTGCGGATCGACCCGGAACTCGCCGTGGTCCGCGTCGACGGCACCCGGGTGATGGTGCGCTCGGAGCTGGTGCACATCGTGCTGAACAAGCCGAAAGGCTGGCAGTCCACCATGTCCGACGACCTCGGCCGCCCCTGCGTCGGTGACATCGTCGCCGAGCGCATCGCGGCCGGCCAGCGGCTCTTCCACGTCGGCCGCCTCGACGCCGACACCGAGGGCCTGCTGCTGCTCACCAACGACGGCGACCTCGCGCACCGCCTGATGCACCCGTCCTACGAGGTCTCCAAGACCTACCTGGCGACGGTGAACGGCGAGGTGCACAAGGGCATCGGCAAGAAGCTCAAGGACGGCATCGAGCTCGAGGACGGCCCGGCGAAGGTCGACAGCTTCCAGGTGCTGGAGATCAACGAGGGACGATCCCTGGTGAAACTGGTGTTGCACGAAGGGCGCAAGCACATCGTGCGCCGGCTGCTCGACGCGGTCGGCCACCCGGTGAGCCGGCTGGTGCGCACCAATATCGGCCCGGTCGCGCTCGGCGACCAACGCCCCGGCACGCTGCGCGTGCTCGGTCGCGGTGAAATCGGCAAACTCTACGAGGCGGTGTCGTTGTGATGGGTGTGGAGATTCCGGTCGAGGCGCCCCGGCAGCTGTCGGGGACCAGTCCGCTCGTCGTGGCCATGGACGGCCCGTCCGGCACCGGTAAATCCAGCGTCTCGCGTCGCCTCGCCACCCGGCTCGGCGCCCGCTACCTGGACACCGGCGCGATGTACCGGGTCGCCACGCTGCGCGTGCTGCGGGCAGGCATCGAGCTGACCGACGCCGCCGCCATCGGTGCGGCGGTCAAGGAGCTGCCGCTGTCCATCGGCACCGATCCGAGCCGCGAGGTGATCGAGCTCGACGGCGAGGACGTGTCCTCGGAGATCCGCGGCGACGCCGTCACCAAGGCCGTCTCGGCGGTCTCGGCGGTGTCCGAGGTCCGCGATCTGCTCGTCGCGCTGCAACGCGAAATCGCCACGGCCGCACAGCGAATCGTGGTCGAGGGCCGCGACATCGGCACCGTCGTGCTGACCGACGCGGACGCCAAGATCTACCTGACCGCCTCGGCCGAGGCGCGTGCGCACCGGCGCAACCAGCAGAACATCGCCGAAGGCCGCGGCGACGACTACGAGGCCGTGCTCGCCGACGTGCAGCGACGCGACAACCTCGATTCCACCCGCAAGGTGTCCCCACTGCGTCCGGCCGACGACGCTGTGCTGGTCGACACCAGCGACCTGAACATGGATGAGGTCATCGACGAGCTGTACCGCGTTGTCGCGCAGCAGATTTCGGCGACCAGGACGGGAGGTCCGCAGTGACTGAAGACGTAATGGCCGGCGACGGCATCTGGAGCGACGAAACCGATTGGGAGCTCACCGATCTCGACGGCGAGTTCGACGGTGAAGAAGTTCTGGCCATGCCGACGGTGGCGGTCGTGGGCCGCCCGAACGTCGGCAAGTCGACCCTGGTGAACCGCATTCTGGGCCGGCGCGAGGCGGTCGTCGAGGACATCCCCGGCGTCACCCGCGACCGAATCTCCTACGAGGCCAACTGGTCCGGGCGCCGCTTCCTGGTGCAGGACACCGGCGGCTGGGAGCCCGACGCCAAGGGCCTGCAACAGTCGGTGGCCCGGCAGGCCGAGGTGGCCATGCAGACCGCCGACGCGATCCTGCTCGTGGTCGACGCCGTCGTGGGCGCGACCGCGACCGACGAGGCCGCGGTGAAGAAGCTGCGCCGCTCCGAGATCCCGGTCATCTTGGTCGCCAACAAGGTCGACGATCAGAAGGTCGAATCCGAGGCGGCCGCGCTGTGGTCGCTGGGGCTCGGCGAGCCGCGGATGGTCAGTGCGGCGCACGGTCGCGGCACCGGCGATCTGCTCGACGACGTGCTCGCCGTGCTGCCCGAAACCCCGCGCGAAGGCACCGGCGGCGCCGGTCCGCGTCGGGTGGCGCTGGTCGGCAAGCCGAACGTCGGCAAGTCCAGCCTGTTGAACAAGCTGGCCGACGACGAGCGTTCGGTCGTGCACGACGTCGCGGGCACCACCGTCGATCCGGTCGACTCGCTGGTCGATCTCGGCGGCAAGATCTGGAAGTTCGTCGACACCGCCGGCCTGCGCCGCAAGGTCTCGCACGCCAACGGCACCGAGTTCTACGCCTCGCTGCGCACCAAGGCGGCACTGGAGGCCTCCGAGGTCGCGATCATGCTGATCGACGCGTCCGAGCCGATCACCGAACAGGACCTGCGGGTGATCAGCATGGTCGCCGACTCCGGTCGCGCGCTCGTGCTCGCCTTCAACAAGTGGGACCTGGTCGATGAGGATCGCCGCCTGCAACTCGACCGCGAGGTGGACCGCGACCTGGTCCGCGTCCCGTGGGCGCAGCGGGTGAACATCTCCGCGCACACCGGCCGCGCGGTGCAGAAACTGGTACCCGCCATGGAAACCGCGCTCGAGTCCTGGGACAAGCGCATCTCCACCGGCCGCCTGAACACCTGGCTCAAGGAAGTCGTCGCGGCCACCCCGCCGCCGATGCGTGGCGGTCGCCTGCCGCGCATCCTGTTCGCCACCCAGGCGACCACCCGGCCGCCGACGTTTGTCCTGTTCACCACCGGCTTCCTCGAGGCGGGCTACCGCCGCTTCCTCGAACGCCGGCTGCGCGAAGAGTTCAACTTCGACGGCTCCCCGGTCCGCATCTCGGTCCGCGTCCGCGAGAAGCGCGAACGCACCTCCAAGAAGCGCTGACCGAGACCGTCAGCACAAAGAGCCCCGGGACGTCTCCGCGTCCCGGGGCTTTTCTGTGCGGAGCCGATGCTCAGGCGGTGATAGTCGGTATTCGACCGTCGAAGGGTGTGAGATGTGCGACGCGCTGACCGTGCCGACGCGCGAGTTGTAACCATGACCTGGCATTATCCGTCCATGGTCATTCCCAGCGTGCTGCCGGAACGTCCGACCGCCGGAACCCCGTTCGAAACGGGGTGGCCGGTACGTCTCGCCGACACCGACGGCGATCAACGCCTTCGGCTCGACGCCATCGCCCGCTATCTGCAAGACATCGGGTTCGAGCATCTCGACGCCGTCGAGGACGGCGACACCCATCGGGGCTGGGTGGTGCGCCGGACCGTGATGGACGTGCTCAAGCCGATCCAGTTCGGCGAGCGGGTCACGTTGCGCCGCTGGTGCTCCGGGCTGTCCACTCGCTGGTGCAATATGCGGGTGCAGATCAGCGGCAGCGCCGGCGGCCTGGTCGAGACCGAGGCCTTCCTGATCCATTTCGGCACCGAATCCGGCCTGCCGGCCCGGATGAGCGACCGCTTCATGGAGCCGATGCTGGCCGCCACCACCGAGCATCGGCTGCGCTGGAAGGCCGCGCTCACCGATCCCGCGCCCGCGGCCGATGCGGACGGGGTGACCGTGCGCCCGTTCCCGCTGCGCATCACCGACATCGACATGCTCGACCACGTCAACAACTCGGTCTATCTCAGCGGCGTCGAAGAGGTCTTGACCGAGCACGACGACCTGAAGTCCGGCCCGCATCGCGCGATCATCGAGTACGTCAAGCCGCTGAAGTCCGGCGACGACGTCGACCTGGCCGCCTTCCGCACCGGCTCGGCCCTCGACATCTGGTTCACCGTCGGCGGCGAAACCCACGCCGTCACCCGCGTCGTCCCCATCTGAGTCCGGTCGCTCGGGCCTCCACATCAGGGGAGGCCCGAGGTCAGCCCGCCTGACCTCCCAGTTCCGCGACGGTGGCGTGAGCGCCCTTGGCGTACAACGAATCCAGCACCTCGACGTAGGCGCTCACGAACCGTGGCTCGTCGATCAGATCACCGAAAACCGAACGCGCGCTGAGGAATGCGGTGCGATCCTCGCGCTGTCTACGGGCCAGCGGGGTCAGCTGGTCGCGCAGCGGGTCCACGATGTCGATCGGCTCGCCCTGCTCGTCGACGCCCTCCGCGTAACGTGCCCAGCTCGCGACAATCGCGGCGGCGCAGGCGATCTCGCCGTCGGCCGCGAGTCGCTGCCGGATCACCGGCAGTACCCACTTCGGGATCCGGTCGGAGGATTCCGCGCACAACCGCGCGATCGTGTCGCCGATGGCCGGATTGGAGAACCGTTCGATCAGCGTGCGCTTGTATGCGTCGAGGTCGACTCCGGGCACCGGCAACAGGGTCGGCGTTGCCTCGATGTCCATGTACCGCAACAGGAATCGCTGGAACGCCGGATCCTGCGCCGCGTCGTGCACCAGCCGATATCCGCTGAGATAGCCGAAGTAGGCCAGCGCCTGGTGGCTCGCGTTGAGCAGTCGCAGCTTCATCAACTCATACGGCGCAACATCATCGACCAACTGCACGCCGACCGTGCCGTAGTCCGGTCGCCCGAGGGTGAACGAATCCTCCAGCACCCATTGGGTGAACGGCTCCGTCACCACCGGCCACCGATCCGCCACCCCGTACCGCCGGGCCACCTCGTCCGCCGCTTCGGGCGGGGTGACCGGCGTGATCCGGTCCACCATCGAGTTCGGGAACCGCACCTCCCGCGCCACCCACTCGCCGAGTTCGGGGTCGCGTAACCGGGCGAACGCGCTGAACGTCGCCCGCGCGACGTGCCCGTTGCCCTCGATGTTGTCGCACGACATCACCGTGAACGGCGCGACACCGCGCGCCCTGCGCCGCGCGAGTCCCTCGACGATCAGCCCGAAGATGGTGGCGGGCACCGCATTCGGCGCGAGATCGGCCCGGATGTCGGCGGCGTCGGCATCGAACTCGCCGGTGGTCGCGGAGAAGTGATACCCGCCCTCGGTGACGGTGAGCGAGACGATCCGGGTGGCCGGATCGGCGAGCTTGGCCAGCACCGCCTCGGGATCGTCCGGCGCGTACAGGTATTCGACGATCGAGCCGATCACCCGGGTGGCCCAGCTGCCGTCCGGCGCCAGCACCGACAGCGTGTACAGCCCATCCTGTGCTGTCAACGCGTCCCGCATCCGGCGATCGGCGGGCAGCACGCCCACCCCGCAGATGCCCCACTCCCGTGCGCCGCCGGCCGCCAGCAGCCGGTCGATATACATCGCCTGATGCGCGCGATGAAACCCGCCGACGCCGAAATGCACTATGCCGGTGGTGATTCCCGCCCGGTCATAGGTCGGCACGGCGATCGCCGAGTCGAGGTCGCGCAGCGTCGCGGCCCGCAACGGCTCGTGTGTGTCCCAAGTCATAGCTACCCCACCACTGTTGTGTACGTCACACTCCGGATGGTACCCTCTGTGAGCAGTAGCTCACATGCTGAGCATATGCTCAGACTCGATGAGGAGGCCGTGTGGCCACCGTCCCTTCCCGCCCGGGTACGCCCGACGACGTCCGGCTCGCGCTCCGCGCCGCGCAGCTCTATCACTTAGAAGGCGCGACTCAGGCCGAAATCGCGGCCAAACTCGGTGTTTCGCGACCCACCGCGGGCCGGCTCATCGCCAGGGCCCGCGCCCAGGGCCTGGTGCGCATCGAGATCAGCGTCCCCGACGAACTGCGCGACGCCGTGCACACCGACCTGGAGAGCGACCTCGAGCGCGCCTTCGGCCTCACCGAGGTCGTCGTGCTCCGCGACGTCCCCGACGGCTCGCCCTCGGGCCTGCTGCCGCTGGCCCGCGCCGCGGTCGGCGTGCTCGCCCGCCGGCTGCAACCGCAGTCCACCCTCGGATTCACCTGGGGCCCAGAGACAATCGCCGTCGCGCACGAGTTACGCACCAAATCCGCCCGCTGCGCCACCGTCGTTCAGCTCGACGGATCGATGACCTCGGTCGACTACCAGACCGGCGTCGACTACACCCTCGGCCGCTGCGCCACCGTGCTCCAGGCCACCCCGGTCCGCCTGAACGCACCGCTCTACGCCGACGCCGCGACCGTGACCGCGCTGGAACAGGATTCGCTGCTCGGTCACCCGATGGCGCTGGGCCGCAACGCCGACGTGATGATGTTCGGCGTCGGCACCGTCTCCACCGCGACCACCCTGTTCGAGGGCAGCTACCTCGACAGCGCCATCCTCGACGAACTGCGCGGCCTCGGCGCGGTCGGCGAGATCGGCGGCCGCTTCTTCCGCGCCGACGGCGCCGACGTCCCGGGATCGCTTGCCGCACGCACGGTTTCGGTCGGTCTGGACGCCATCCGGGCCTGCCGGGCCACTGTGCTGATCGCCGGCGGCGCGGTCAAACACGAAGCGACCCTCGCGGTGCTGCGCGGCGGCCTGGCCAAGATTCTCGTCACCGACCTCGAATGCGCGCGGTGGCTGCTGGAACAGAAGGAGGGCGCGGCCGATGAGCAGGCATAGCCCATGGCGGAGAAACACACTGGCGCTGGCCGTTTCGACGGTCCTCGCCACGGCGGGCTGCGCGGGTGCGGGCTCGTTCACCTCCGGCGGCGGGGACACGGTCACCATCGCCATGGTGTCGAACTCGCAGATGCAGGACGCGATCGCGCTCTCCGGTGAGTTCGAACGCGAAAACCCCGGCACCAAGCTGAAATTCGTGTCGCTGTCGGAGAACGAGGCGCGGGCCAAGATCACCGCCTCGGTCGCCACCCACGGCGGCGAGTTCGACGTGGTGATGATCAGCAACTACGAGACCCCGCAGTGGGCCGCGAACGGCTGGCTGACCGACCTGTCGAGCTACGCCCGCAACACCCCCGGCTACGACGAGCAGGATTTCATTCCGTCGCTGCAGAAGTCGCTGTCCTATCAGGGCAACATGTACTCGGTGCCGTTCTACGGCGAGTCCTCGTTCCTGATGTACCGCAAGGATTTGTTCGAGCAGGCCGGGCTCACCATGCCCGCCGAACCGACCTGGGACCAGGTCGCCGACGCCGCCGCGAAACTCGACGACCCGGACCACGGCCGCTCCGGCATCTGCCTGCGTGGCAAGCCCGGCTGGGGTGAGGCGCTGGCCCCGCTCAACACCGTGATCAACACCTTCGGCGGCCGCTGGTTCGACGAGAACTGGCACGCCCAGCTGAACAGCCCGGAAGTCGTTCGGGCCGTGCAGTTCTACATCGACCTGGTCCGCGAGCACGGCGAGCCCGGCGCGGCGACCAGCGGTTTCGGTGAGTGCGCCACGCAGCTCTCCCAGGGCAACACGGCGATGTGGTACGACGCCACCTCCGCCGTCGGCGTGCTGGAAGATCCCGCCGCCAGCAAGGTGGTCGGCAAGATCGGCTATGCGCTCGCCCCGATCCAGCAGAAGCCGAACTCCGGCTGGCTCTACACCTGGTCCCTCGGTATCCCGAAGACCAGCGACAAGCCCGACGCCGCTTGGAAATTCGTCTCCTGGATGACCAGCAAGGCCTACATCAAGATGGTCGGGGAGAAGCTGGGCTGGTCCCACGTCCCACCGGGCAGTCGCTTGTCGACCTACCAGATACCCGAGTACCGGGAGGCCGCGAAAGCCTATGGGCCGCTGACCTTGTCGGCGATGGAGGGCGTCGATCCGGAACATCCGGGCGTGCGGCCGGTGCCCTACACCGGCATCCAATTCATCACCATCCCGGAGTTCCAGGACCTCGGCACCCGGGTGAGCCAGCAGATCAGCGCCGCGATCGCGGGCAGGATCAGCGTCCGGGCCGCGCTCGACCAGGCCCAGCAGTACGCCGAGGTGGTCGGCCGGTCGTATCGAGAGGGCCAGTAATCATGTCCGAAACAACCACCGCCCCAAGGCATTCCACCGAGAAGCCGGCCACGCCGCCGCCGCTCGTCTCCCGCCGCGACCACATCTCCCGCGCCGAGGGCTGGCGCCGCCGCGGTCCGCTGCTGCCCGCGCTGATCTTCATGCTCGTGGTCACCCAGGTGCCGTTCGTCTTCACGCTGTACTACTCGACGCAGTCGTGGAACCTGGTGCGCCCCGGGTCCCGGCACTTCAACGGCTTGCAGAACTACGCGGATGTGTTCCGGGACAGCCAGTTCCGCGAGGTCGCGGTCAACACCGTGATCATGATCGTCGGCACCGTGATCATCTCGGTGATCCTCGGCCTGCTGCTCGCGCTGCTGCTCGACCGCGCGTTCTTCGGCCGCGGTGTGGTGCGCACCCTGCTGATCACCCCGTTCCTGGTGACTCCCGTTGCGGCCGCGCTGATTTGGAAGACCACCATGCTCGACCCGATCTTCGGCCTGGTCAACTTCGTGCTGAAACCGTTCGGCGTCGGGCAGGTCGACTGGGTGAGCAAATACCCGCTGCCCGCCGTGATGGCCGACCTGGTCTGGCAGTGGACCCCGTTCATGATGCTGCTGATCCTGGCCGGGTTGCAGTCCATGCCGCGCGACATCGTGGAGGCCGCGAAGGTCGACGGCGCGAACTCCTTCGCCGTCTTCCGCGAGCTCACGCTGCCGCACCTGCGCCGGTTCATCGAGCTGGGCGCGGTGCTCGGCGCCATCTACCTGGTCAACACCTTCGACGCGGTCTACATGATGACCTCCGGCGGCCCCGGCATCGCCAGCTCCAACCTGCCCTTCTACATCTATCAGCGCGCGTTCCTCGGCTTCGACATCGGCCAGGCCGCCGCGATGGGCGTCGTCACCGTCATCGCCACCACCGTGGTGGCCACCCTGGCATTGCGCCTGCTGTTCAAGTCGTTCACCGGAAAAGAGGAAGCAGCATGACTGCGCACGCCCTCGACCAGAAGCCCGCCGTCGCCACCGAGAAACCCGCCCCCAAGGTGCGCAGGCGGCGCAGCAAGGCCGGGATGTTCTGGAGCGCCCTGGCCTGGGTGGTCGGCATCGGCTTCTTCTTCCCGGTGCTGTGGATGGTGCTCACCGCCTTCAAACAGGAGGGCGACGCCTACACCGACCCGCCGAAGCTGTTCTTCACCCCGACCCTCGACCAGTTCGCCGCGGTCCTGGACAGCGGCATCGGCACCACCCTGCTGAACTCCACCTTCGCCACCGCGATGTCGACCATCCTGGTGCTCGTGCTCGGCCTGCCCGCCGCGTTCGCCCTGTCGCTGCGCCCGGTGCGCCGCACCCAGGACGCGCTGTTCTTCTTCATCGGCACCAAGATGCTGCCGGTGGTCGCGGCGATCGTCCCGCTGTACGTGATCGTCGGCGACATCGGCCTGCTCGACAACATCTGGGCGCTGGTCATCCTCTACACCGCGATGAACCTGCCGATCGCGGTCTGGATGATGCGCTCGTTCTTCCTCGAGGTGCCCAGCGAGCTGCTCGAGGCGGCCAGCATGGACGGCGCGAGCACCTGGACCGGGGTGCGCGAGGTGATCCTGCCGCTGGTCTCGCCCGGCATCGCCGCGACCGCGCTGATCTGCGTCATCTTCTCCTGGAACGAATTCTTCTTCGCGGTGAACCTGACCGCCGTGCAGGCCCAGACCATTCCGGTGTTCCTGGTCGGCTTCATCACGGGGGAGGGCCTGTACTGGGCCAGGCTTTCCGCCGCCGCGGTGCTCACCGCACTGCCCGTTGTCCTGGCCGGTTGGATCGCGCAGAACAAGCTGGTGCGCGGTCTCTCGTTCGGCGCCATCAAGTAAGGAAAAACCATGGCCACCATTCGTTACGACTCGGCTTCCTGCGTCTACCCCGGCGCGGAAACCCTGGCGGTCGACTCACTCGACCTGGACATCGCCGACGGCGAATTCATCGTGCTGGTCGGGCCGTCCGGCTCCGGCAAGTCCACCGCGCTGCGCATGCTCGCCGGCCTGGAGGAGATCGACGCGGGCTCGATCCGCATCGACGGCGCCGACATGGTCGGCGTCCCGTCCAAGGACCGCGACATCGCCATGGTCTTCCAGAACTACGCGCTCTACCCGAACAAGACCGTCGGGGAGAACATGGGTTTCGCGCTCAAGATGCTCAAAGTGCCGCTGTCCGAACGCAAACGCCGCGTCGCCGAGGCCGCCGAACTGCTCGGCCTCACCCCGTACCTGGACCGCAAACCGGCGAAACTGTCCGGCGGGCAACGGCAACGGGTCGCCATGGGCCGCGCGATCGTGCGCGAGCCGCGGGTGTTCTGCATGGACGAGCCGCTGAGCAACCTCGACGCCAAGCTGCGCGTGCAGACCCGCACCCAGATCGCCGCCCTGCAACGGCGTCTCGGCACCACCACCGTCTACGTCACGCACGACCAGGTCGAGGCGATGACCATGGGCGACCGGGTCGCGGTGCTGCGCGACGGGCGGCTGCAACAGTTCAGTACCCCGGCCGAGCTCTACGACCGCCCCGCCACCGCGTTCGTGGCCGGCTTCATCGGCTCGCCGTCGATGAACCTGTGCACCGTGCCGCTGGTCTCCGGCGGCGTCGAGATCGCGGGCACCACACTGGAATTGCCGCGCGAGCGGATGACCCGGCTGGCCGCGGCGAACCTGGACACGGTCACCATCGGCATCCGCCCCGAACAGCTCGAACTGCGCAGGGACGGTACCGGTTTCGCGGTCACGGTGGAACTGATCGAGGAGCTGGGCAGCGAATCCTATGTCTACGCCCGGCCTTCCGCGAAGGTCGCCGGCCTCGACGGCGAATCGGTCATGTTCGTGTCCCGCTCGGCGATCCGGTCGCCGGCGAAGCTGGCCGAATCGGTCAGCCTGACCGTGACCGACGCCGCCGCGGTACACCTGTTCCACCCGGCGACCGGCGAACGGATCACCGAATAGGCGTGCCGATATGTGAACAATGCGTTATCACTTCGTGTGCGGACAAATGCACGGTGGGCTACTAACGTTCCGTACCGGAGCGGCCGCATCCCGCCGCTGTATGGACAACCCGCACCGGAGGCATGCGTGACCGTCGACTCCCCAGCGATCGGTAAAACCGCCCTGTACAACGTTCGCGTCTTCGACGGCCACGGCC
Source organism: Nocardia sp. NPDC051756 (assembly GCF_040681495.1). Classification (NCBI taxonomy): domain Bacteria; kingdom Bacillati; phylum Actinomycetota; class Actinomycetes; order Mycobacteriales; family Nocardiaceae; genus Nocardia; species Nocardia sp. NPDC051756. The sequence continues at coordinate 19,818 of NZ_JBFAYV010000022.1, forward strand.
TGACCGAGCCGACGACGGTGGTGATCGACGGGGCGGTGATCGGCACCGACGCCGAGGGTGCCGACCGAGTCGATGGTCACGGCGCGATCCTGCTACCGGGCCTGATCGATGCCCACATCCACCTAGCCGGGCCCGAATCGCTGGACCAGCTCGCCGCGCACGGCGTGACCACGGCACTGGACATGACCACGTTCCCGCCGGAGAAGCTCGCGGCCCTGCGTAACCGGCCCGGTACCACCGACATTCGCAGCGCGGGCACGCCGATCATCGGCGCGGACGGCCTGCACGCCCAGATTCCCGGCCTGGCGAAGCACGCGGTCATCCACGGTCCGGACGAGGCCGAGGCGATGGTCGCCGAGCGCGCCGCCGCCGGGTCGGACTACATCAAGCTCGTGCTGGAGGCGCCCGGGGAGGGCGGCCCGGACGAGGCCGCCGCCAAAGCCGTTGTGGCGGCGGCGCATGCCAAGGATCTCCGGGTGGTCGCGCACGCGGCGTCGCTGAGCGCCTACACCCTCGCCCTGGACGTGGGCGTCGACATCGTCACGCACATCCCGTCCGACGGCCAGCTGCCTGCCGAAGATGTGCGCCGGATGAAGGCGGAGGGCCGGGTCGCCGCGCCTACCCTCGTCATGATGCAAGGCATCGCAACGGCTTTGGGCCGGCTCGGCTTCGCCGACAGCCTCGCCAGCGTCGCGACACTGCACGCCGCGGGCGTGCCGATTCTCGCGGGCAGTGATGCCAATACCGAGCAGGGCGTGCCGTATCAGCCGCCGCACGGCGACTCGCTGCACCGCGAACTCGAACTGCTCGTCACCGCGGGCCTTACTCCGGTGGAGGCTCTGAACGCGGCGACCACATTGCCCGCCCGATACTTCGGCTTGTCCGACCGCGGCACCGTCGCTCCCGGCATGCGCGCCGACCTCGTCCTGATCGACGGCGACCCGCTGGCCGACATCCACGCCACCCGCGCCATCACCCGCGTCTGGTGCGGCGGCATTCCACACGCCTGACCGGCGGAAAACAAGGCGAGCCGTCGGGGTGTCGCCCAACTGCCTAGGCGACACCCTGACGGCTCTCCACCTTCAGAGCGACACGACTCCCTGCGATCTGAGCAACCTGGTCAGATTCGCGCTCACCAGACCCGCCGCCCGCAGCACCGCCTCCGCGATCGCGGGCAGCCGGGCCAGTTCGCCCACGGTCCCGGCCAGCGCGGCCACCACCTCGCCCGCCGGCCCACGCACCGGCGCCGCGACGCAGGCCAGCCCGAACCGGCTCATGTCGGTGTCGTAGGCCAGCCCGCGTTCCCGCGCCACCGTGATCTGCCGGTTCCATTCGCGCGGCGAGAACCCCTCCGGCGGCGTGCGATTCGGATGCCCGATGGCCAGCACCTGCTCGGCCGCGGTGCCCGAGGGCAGCAACACCCCCGCGCGCAACGGGAAGACCTCGTCGATCTCCCGCCCGATGCCCCCGATCAGCATCGTGTGCCCCCGATCGGTCACCGAGAGGCTGAAGCCGCCCTTCTCCGTCGCCGCCGTCAGCTGCCCGAGCGGCCGGGCCGAGGCAGCCCGCAGCAACCGCGCCGGCTGCCAGGTCTGCCCGAGCCGGAACACCCGTGGCCCGATCTGATACCGCCCGCCGCGGCGCTGTACCGCTCCTTCCACCACCAGTTGATTGAGTAGCCGATAGGCCGTCGCCTTCGGTAGTCCCGCTGTCGACGCCAGCTGGGTCAGGCCCAGCTCGTCCCCGTGCGCGAGGGCCTCCAACAGGGCAAATGCCCCCTCGAGCACGCCACGGCCCCCCATGGCCGTTTTTTCCATCGTCGTTTCGTTCACTCTCTGTCCTCCCGTGCAGATACTGCAACGAACCGAGCACGTGGTGCTTATCGTTCACGGTCCAGCAAATGGAACGCCCGGTTCGCTCATCAGACCGACAACTTCCGCGGGCGGCCGACCAGCTACAGCATTGGTCCGTCGCGCCGAACCGGCACCGGGCGGTTCTTCTACACCGAAGAGTCTCCGGTTTCGGCCCTTCACCCACGTTTCATCGACGTCTCACGGCGTCGAGGGCGGTGAAATCGGCGGCGCGCGCAACCACTCGGGGGAAATTTCGGGCAGACGAAATCGAGGGAGATCACATGGTCGACAGTCTTTTCGCGGACGTGTCATATTTTCAATCGCCGGTGGACGATTCCTATCCGCACGGCATCCTCAGCTTCCGCTCCAACGACGGCACGTTCCGCGATTCAAACTTCGCCGCGAACTACGAATGGGCTTGCCGGGCAGTCGATTCGGGTCGGCTGGCGTGTTTCGTCGTGTACTTCTACTGGCGGCCCAACTGGCTGGAGACGGTCGAGACCCATCGCGAGATGGTCGCGCGCATGGGCGGCCCGCATCCGCGGATGATCGTCATGATCGACGTCGAATCCGGCGGCAATCCCGGCGGCGACCAATCCGGCGGCATCAACGCCGCCTACTGGAATCTCGCCGACTGGCTCGGCGATCGCCGCCGGGTGATCGGCTACGCCAACCAGGGCGACTTCTTCACCATGTGGCCCGATCGCCCCGACGGCCTGCGCATGGTCGGCGCCGGCTACGGCCGCAACCCGAACCTGCCCGGCCAACTCGCCCACCAATACACCGACGGCCAAGGCTTCGGCGGCGGCCTGCCCGAGGGCTGCCCGCCCTTCGGCGACTGCGACATGAACGCCGCCTACGACATGTCGCCCCAGGATTTCGCCGCGGCCTGCGGCGTCGCAATAGAGGAGGAATTCATGTCCGCATTGAACGAAGTCGAGCAGCGTGAGCTGCTCGACAAGACCCGGGCGATCTGGATCCAGCTGCTCGGCCCCGAGGGCGCCGGCTGGCCCCAACTCGGCCAGAACGACAAGGGCCAGAACCGCACCCCCGTCGACGCGCTCGCGGCCGTCGAGGACGCGCTCGAAAGCCCACGGAAGTAACGGCGTTCGGCCCGCCGTTCGAGAGTCGGTCAGGCCTTGCTCGGCAGGATGGCCAGCACGAGGGCCAGCCCGGCGACGATGCTCACGCCGGCCGCGACGGTCGCGACGACGGACTGGGTCATCGCGGCGACGCCGATGGTCAAGGCCAGGCAGGTGGCCACGGCCAGCGCTGCGGTCCCCGGTTCGACACCGGCGATTCTGGTCGGTCGTTGGTGATTGATCACTGTCATAACCTTTGTTCGAACCGGGCGGTGTGCGGCCGTACTCGCGGCCGCACACCGCACGCGTGGGCTACTTGCCCAACGCGTTCTTCGCTTTGTCCACCGCGTCGCCGATGGCGTCCTTCACGTTCTCCACCGCGCCCTTGACGGCGGACTCGACCTGGTCCGCCTTGCCTTCGGCGCGCAGATCGTCGTCACCGGTCGCGTTGCCCGCGGCTTCCTTCGCCTTGCCGCCGAACTCGTCGACCTTGTTGCCGATCTTGTCGCTCAGAGACATCGAAACCTCCGCTGTGTCGTGGCACATCCGGGATGGATGCACACGTCGTATTGACACGGCCGTTCGGCAAAGCGCACGCAGCAACCGGTGAGACAACGATCACGTCATACTGGCCGTGACGGTTTCCAATCCCCGGTGTCTGACTGATGAGCGGTGGAGGAGGTGCTGTGACCACGACAGAAACGGTTGCCGAGACCGCACCCGATGATGCGACCCTGGTGAGCAGGGCGCGCGACGGTGATATGCGGGCCTATGAGCAGTTAGTACTGCGCTATCAGGCCCAGATGTTCCGGCTCGCGGTCAAGATGCTCGCCGACCGCTCCGACGCGGAAGATGTCGTCCAGGAGGTCTTTCTCGGTGCCTGGCGCCGCCTCCCACAGCTCAACGAGGACGCCGCGTTCGTCGGCTGGCTCTATCGCATGACGACCAATCGCTGCCTGAACGTGATCCGGGCCCGCAGGCCTACGGTCGAGGTCGACCCGGAGACCACCGAATCGCCCCGCTCGGACACCCAGCCCGAGCATGCGGTGCAGGTGAGCACGCAATTGGAAGCGCTGAACGCGGCGCTACAGCTGCTCACGCCCGAACAACGCGCCTGTTGGCTGTTGCGCGAGGTGCACGGGCTGACCTACGAGGAGATCGGCGACATCGTCGAAGTGAATACGACGGCGGTGCGCGGCCGGATTGCCCGCGCGCGAGCCCACTTGTCCGAGGTGATGAAACCATGGCGGTGAACGGCACGACAGAACAGGATTACCGGCTGCCCTGCGGCCGTGAGATCGAACAGGTCTGGGATCGGCTCGACGCGGTCGAGGCCGGTCTCGGCGACGAACACGAGAAGACCTGCCCGCACTGCCGGGCCGCCCGCGACAGCCTGCTGGCGTTGCGCGCGGCGACCAAGGAGCTGATCGACGAACCGGATCCGGCGCCACCCGACCTGACCGGACGCATCATGTCCGCGGTGCGCGCCGAGGCCAGGCGCGGGCGGACGTTGGTCCTGCCGACCCCCGCGCCCGGCACGGTCGAGGTGAGTGAACAAGCCGTCGCGACGGTGCTGCGTTATGCCGCCGACTCGGTGCCGGGCGTGCGTGCCAGGCAGTGCCGGGTGCGCCGGGTCGGGATGGGGATGGACGGGGAAACCGTGGTCGCGGTCGAGCTGTCGGTCGCCATCCGGTTCGGGCACGCCACGGTCGGCGACGCGCTGCCGGTGGTGCGCGAGCGAGTCATCGCCGCGCTTGCCGCCCAGGTCGGGCTGGTGTTGCAGACGCTGGATCTGGTGGTCGCGGACATCTACGAGGACGACGAAACGGGGGGCGCGCGGCGATGACGACCGATGCTGTTTCCGAGGTGCGGATCGAGGCGCCTGTCGTCGCCGCGGTGGCCGCGCAGGCCGCGTGCGCGACGCCGGGCGTGGTCCGGCTGGAACCCGGTGTGCGCGGGCTGGTCTCGTCGCTGGTGCGGGTCGGCAAGCAACGCCTGACCAACGCCGACCCCGCGGCGTCGGAGGGCGTGCGGGTCCGGCGCAGCGCCGGGGGCGCGCTGAGTGTGCAAGTGGACGTGGTGATTTCGGCCGACCGCCCCGCGGCAGTGATCGGTCACGCGGTGCAACAGGAGGTTTCGCGGGTGGTGTTCGAACAGACCGGGCAGACGGTCGACGAGGTGTCGGTGACCATTCTCGATATCGAGCCGGAGCGCCCGTGAGCGAGGCCAGCGACATCATCGCCGTGATCCTGGGCGCGCTGGACACGATCGACGGTATTCGCCCCGCCACCCCGTTGGGCGCGGAGAGCCCGGCCTGGTGGCCATGGGACGCACGAGGTTTCGCGGTCGATGTCGGACCCGGCCGGGTCGAGGTGCGGGTCGCGGCGGCCGAGCTGCCGTTGGCGCCGCTGCTGGAAAAGGCAACGGCCGCACTGCGCGCCGCCTTGGCCGGCACCGACTGGTCCGACGCCCGTTTGCGTTTGGTCGTAGCCGAACTCGATGCCGGAGCGTTCGGCAGTGAGGGGGTTACCTAGGTCACACCAACCCGCCCGTGACGATCGGGCCGGATCCCGTGTCGATCCCTATGAAGCCGATGTCCGCTGTACCGCAAGGGAAATCAGGAGGAGCTATGAGCACCACGACGACGACCACTGACAAGAACACGGACACCAAGGCGCCCGCGGACAACAAGGCGGCGGTGAGCCGGGTTTCCAACGCGGCCGCGACGTCGGACAAGAACAGCAAGCTGGCCAGCGACCAGGGCACCACCTCGATCGCCGACATCGTCGTGCAGAAGGTGGCCGGGCTCGCGGCCCGCGAGGTGCGCGGCGTGCACGACCTGGGCGGCGGCGCGGCCCGCGCGTTCGGCGCGATTCGCGATCGCATCCCCGGCGCGTCCGCCAGTATCGGCCAGGGGGTTTCGGTCGAGGTCGGGGAGACCCAGGCCGCGGTCGACCTGGAGCTCGTCGTCGAATACGGCGTCGCCATCGCGGAATTGGCGCGCGCGGTGCGCCGCAACGTGATCAACGCGATCGAGCAGATGACCGGGCTGGACGTGGTCGAGGTCAATATCAACGTCAACGACGTCTACATCCCGGGCGACGACGACGAGCCGGTGCAGAGCAGCCGGGTGCAGTAGATGAGTGCCACAGCGATCTGCCTTGCGGTCGGTCTCGCGCTCGGCTTCGCCGGCGCGTTCGGCGGATTCGGCGCCTTCACCATCGTGCTGCTGTTCGCCGTGCTCGGCCTGGTGGTCGGCCGCTGGCTGGACGGCGAGCTCGATCTGGCCGGGCTGCTCCAGTCGGCACAGCGCAAGGGCAGGCGATGACCGCCGTCGTCGCGGACGAGTATCCGGGCGTCACTACGGTGGCGCCGCGCGCGGTCCAGCGGATCGTCGCGCAGGCGGCGCGCGAGGTGGCCGGCGTCGGCGCCGATGTGCGGGTCGACGCCAGGGTTTTCGCGAACCGGACGTCCCTGGACGTGCGACTGCCGATTCTGTATCCCTCGCCGGTGGGCCGGGTGACCGAGGCGTGCCGCGCCCACCTGGCCCGCCGGACCAGCGAGCTGACCGGGCTCGCGGTGAGCGGCATCGACATCGTCGTCACCGAGCTGAGCACCGAAACCGTCGGCAGCGCAAGGAGAGTCCGATGATCCGCAGGCCGCGCAGGGCAGGCCCGGCGATCGTCGTCGCGGTGCTGCTGCTCGCCGTCTGCGTGGCGGTGGCGGTGTCGTTGATCCAGCGACTGGTCGGCGCGCACGAATTCGTCTCCTACGACCGCGTCGCCGACGACCTGCACGGCATGACCTGGCACGACATGCCGGTGCTTGCCGTGGGCATCGGCGCGATCGTGTTCGGCGTCGGGCTGCTCGTGCTGGCGCTGTGGCCGGGCCGGGCGGCCGTGCTGCCGCTCGGCGCCGACGACGGCATGTCGGCCGGCGTGACCCGCGGCGGGCTGCGCGCCGCGCTGCGCAGCACCGCGGGGTCCGTGGACGGCGTCAGCTCCGCGCGAATCCGCTTGCGCCGCAAAGCGGTCAAGGTATCCGCGCACACCGAACGAACCGGCGTGGACGGCCTGCCCGAGGAGATCTGCGAAACGCTCACCCGCCGGGTGCAGGAGATCGGCCCGCAGCGGGTCCGGCACGTGCGGGCCAAGCTGCACGGACCGAAGACAGGAGAGGCGTGATGAGCGCTACCAACCGTCCGGCGGCGTTGAACCGGACCGTGCTCGGGCTGACCGGCGTGCTGCTGCTCGCGGCGGGCGTGCTCGCCGTCGCCGCGCACTATGGGCGGCTGCGCTGGGTGCAGTCCGACGACACCCTCGTCCCCGGCACCGACGCACCGCCGACCTGGGTGCTGTGGGCCGCGGTCGTCGCCGCGGTGCTGATCGGGTTGCTGTGCCTGCGCTGGCTGCTGGCCCAGGTGTTCCGGATGCCCAAGTCGGTCACCTGGCGCACCAGCGGCACCGAATGGGCCGGGACCACCGTGCTCGAGTCGGCCGTCGCCGCCGCCCCGGTGGCCACCGACATCGAAAGCTACGAGGGGGTGCGCAGCGCCTCGGCCTGGTTGTCCGGCGGCCGCACCGCACCCGAACTGCACCTGGTGGTCACCGCGGAACCGACCGCCGACATCGCCGAACTGCGCCGCCGGATTCTGGGCCACGCGGTCACCCGGCTGCGCGAAGCGCTGGAGGTGGAGATCATTCCGGTGACGCTGGAGCTCGACTTCGCCGAAGACCGGCGACCGGCCCGGGTCCGCTGATATTTATCCGCACGCGGCAGGCCGAGGCGGGCGCGGCGATCGCGGACGGCCTACGGTAGTTTGGCCAGTTGGATCATCTCCGCGCCGTGCTCGAGCGGGCGGAGGGTCGACGCGTCGGAGGTAGCGAAGTGGCGATGCCAGGCAACCGGTTTGGTGTAGCGGGCTCAGGTCGGTCGAGCCGAGGTCGAATGGCGCTCGGTAGCGCCGTCTGCGTCGGTGTCCAGGTGAGTGCTCGATGAGCGCGGACGGGCAGGCGAAGAGCTTGGACACGGACGTGCGCTCGGTGGACTCCGCGCGCATCCTGTCGCTCACCGGTGAAATCGACATGGCGTCCGCGCCGCAGTTCCAGGCCGCGGTGGACGACGCACTACAAGACAAGCCGAGCACGCTGGTCATCGACCTGTCGCAGGTGGAATTCTTCGGCTCCGCCGGATTGAGTGTCCTGCTCGTGGCGGCGGAATCGCTGCCGTCGGGTCAGCTGCGCGTGGTGGCCTCGCCGCCGGTGCGCCGCCCGATCGAGGTGACCGGGCTGGACAAGCTGCTCAGCGTGCACAACACCGTGGACGACGCGCTCGCCGTCGAGGAACCGCGCCGCCCGGCCTGAGGCCGGGACAGCGCGCCTGCGCTCAGCTCTGCCGGGGGAGCCGGACGACCTGGACGAAGAAATCGTCGATGTGCTTGATGGCCGAGACGAATTGGTCCAGGTCGACCGGCTTCGTCACGTAGGCGTTCGCGTGCAACTTGTAGCTGCGCAGGATGTCTTCCTCCGCCGCCGAGGTGGTGAGCACCACCACCGGGATGTGCGCCAGCTCCGGATCGGCCTTGATCCGCTCCAGCACCTGACGCCCGTCGTATCTGGGCAGATTGAGATCGAGCAGGATCAGATCCGGCTGCGGCGCGCCGGCGTGCTCACCTTGCTTGTACAGGAAATCCAGGGCCTCCTGGCCGTCGTGCGCGACGTGCAGGGTATTGCCGATCTTGTTGTCCTCGAAGGCTTCCCGAGTCATCAACTCGTCGCCGGGGTCGTCCTCCACCAGGAGGATGTCGATGGGCTGGCCGGGAACGCTCAAGAGGGATCTCCTATTTTCGTATCTTCGGTCGGCACAGGCGAGTTCAGGGTGAACCAGAACCTGGTGCCGCCGGTGTACTCGGTGTCGAGCCAGATCTTCCCGCCGTGGTGTTCGACGATCTTCTTGCACAATGCGAGCCCGATGCCGGTGCCGGTGTATTCCTCCCGGCTGTGCAGCCGCTGGAAGATCACGAACACCTTCTCCGCGAACTCCGGCGGGATGCCGATGCCGTTGTCGGACACCGAGAACAACCAGCCGCCGGTGTCGTCATCTGCGACACAGGCCAACTCGACGACCGGCGTCCGATCGGGCGCGCGGAATTTGATCGCATTGCCGATCAGGTTCTGCCACAGCATGGTCAGCAGCGTCGGGTCGCCGGTGATCTTCGGCAACTCCTGGGGACGTTCCAACCGCAGCTCGGTGTCTTCGGCGGCGACCGAGAGGTTGGTCATCGCCTTGTCCAGGGTCTGGTCCAGGCCGATCGGCACGTTGCCGTCGATCACCCGGCCGACCCGGGAGAAGGTGAGCAGATCGTTGATCAGCACCTGCATCCGCTTGGCGCCGTCCACCGCGTAATCGATGTATTGGATTGCGCGCTCGTCGAGTTGGTCGGCGTAGCGCTTCTCCAGCAGCTGACAGAACGCGGCGACCTTGCGTAGCGGTTCCTGTAGGTCGTGCGAGGCGACGTAGGCGAACTGCTCGAGTTCGGCGTTGGAGCGGCGTAGTTCCGCGGTCTGCGCATCCAGTTCGGCCGTCTGCGCGGCCAGCGTGGCCTCCTGCACGCGGGAGGACTCCAGCTCGGCGACGACCTGGCGGCGCATGCCCTCCACCGCCACCGCGACGGTCGCCAGGTCGGCGGGTCCGTGCGCGGTGATGTGGTGGTCGTAGTCGCCGTCGGCGACGCGCCGGGAGGCGGCCTCCAGATAGTCCAGCGGGCGCGCGACCAGCTTGCGCACCAGCACGGTCAGCGCGATCGCCGCGATCAGGAAGGCGACGACCATCGCGCCCAGCACGGTATCCCGCACGGTGCGAGTGCTTTTCAGCTCGGCCTGATCGCGGTCGACCTCGGTGGCGAGGTCGGTGTTCTGCGTGGCGAACAGCGTGCGGAGCTTGTCGAACGCGGCCTTGCCGCGCGTCGCGTCCGCCTCGCCGACGGCCAGGGGGCCGCGGGCGGCGACCGCGGTGACCAGCGGTTCGGCATAGCCGCTGCGCCAGTCGGCGGCCGCGCGTTCCACCGCGTCGAGGTCGGCCAGCAGCTGCGGACGGTCGGCCAGCAGCTCGCGGATCTTGGCCGCGGACTGCGCTTCGTCTCGTATCCCTTCGGAATACGGTGCGAGGAACTGGGAGTCGGCCCCGATGGCGTAGCCGCGGATGCCGGTCTCCTGGTTGATCAGCGCGCCCTGCAACCGGTAGGTCTCGGCCGTCGCGGGCTGCAACCCCTCGACCATCCGGTCGGCGACCCGGTTGGTCTTGCTGAGTTGCTGCGCGCCGACCGCCGTGCCGATGATCACCAGGATCACCATCAGGGCCAGCACGAGCATGAACCAGCCCTGGACGGTCAGCCGACCGGCCACGGACTGCTTGCTGGGGGGAGTCGTCATCGATTGTCCTGCTTCAGGTCTCGGTGATTCCACTGCAAGTACATGACCGCCACGTCGTCCTCGAGCCCGCCGTGCGACTCGGCCAGCGCCTCCGCGCGCCGGACCAGTTCGTCGACGAACACCGCGGGATCGGCCGCGCTGATCGTGCGGGCCAGCTCGAGCAGGCCTTCCTCGCCGAGGCGGTCCTGGCCCGCGTCGGTGTGTCCCTCGAACAGTCCGTCGGTGAACAGCATCAGGCCGCTGCCGAGGGGTAGCGCGATCTCGTAGGTCGACCATTCGGCGCGGCCGGGCAGGAAGCCGAGCGCGGGGCCGCCCGGCACCTCGACCCAATCCACCCGCGCGCCGGTGCGCATGAGCATGCCGGGGTGCCCGGCTCGGGTGACCACGACGCGGTGATCGGAGGGGCGCAGGATCAGGCTGGTCAGGGTGGCGAAGGTCTGCTTGCCGGTGCGTTCGGCGAGCAGGACCTCTTCCAGCAGCTGCAATTGGCGCAGGCCGAAGATGTCGCTGAGCACCAGGGTGCGCCAGGCCAAGCGCAGCGCGACCCCGGTCGCGGCCTCGTCCGGGCCGTGGCCGGCGACATCGCCGATCAGCGCGTGCACGGTGCCGTCGGCCTGCTGGACCACGTCGTAGAAGTCGCCGCCGAGCAGGGCATTGGCCCGGCCGGGGCGGTAGCGCGCGACGATGTCGACCGAGCGTTCGCCGCGCAGCAGCGGGGTCGGTAGCAGGCCGCGTTCGAGGCGCGCGTTCTCCTGCGCGCGCATCTGACTGGTCCGCAGCGCCGCGGCCGCGCGTTCGGCCTGTTTACGCTGGATGGCGTAACGCAGTGCGCGACCGAACAATTCGGGCTCGACCCGGCCTTTGACCAGGTAGTCCTGGGCGCCGGCGGCTACCGCGGCGAGCCCGATCTGCTCCTGGTCCAGCCCGGTGAGCACGATGACCGCGACCCGGTCGGTGTACTCGCGCACCACGCCCAGGGTCTCCAGGCCATGCGCGTCGGGGAGGTGCAGGTCCAGCAGCACACAATCGGGTAGCTGTTCAGCGAGTCGCGTGCGCGCCTCGGCCGCGGAGCGCACCCAGCGCACCGGCAGACCCGGCGCGCCGTCGGCGATCAACTCCTCGACCAGCAACGCGTCGCCTTGGTCGTCCTCGACCAGCAGCACCGACAGATCCGGCCAACTCCAGACGGTCGTGCGGTCTGGTAGGTGCTCGGGAATCGGTGCTTCTGTGCGGGGCTTGCCGTCGCCGTCGCCGAGGAGGCCGATCTGCCCACTCTGCCCGGAAAGCATCGACTCCGGTCTCCTTCCATCCGCGTTGACCTACTCGGTCGTCGTCGAATACGACTAACGCGGAGTACCCACATTCGCGCGGCGCACCCTCCGGGCCTTGTACCACGCGACGTGCCAACATTACCGTCCCCGCGAACCGGGTCGGGCCTTACCGGGTGTGGCGGGTGTCGCGTGCGTCGACCGGTACGCTCGCGGGCTCGCGCGGCAATGGTTTACCTGGGACGCCAGGTGGTGAAATCGAATTCGAGGTATTGCTCCGCAGCCGAAGGAATATGGGTGAGCGTGAGTTCGGCGAGATTGCCCTGATCGGTTTGCACGCAGAGGTGGCTGCCGGTGGGCAGGTGGTAGGTGTTGTCCAGGGTTTGGCTCCACGCGGCGGGCACGATCGCGGTGCAGCGGTCCAGGCCGGAGCCGGCGGTGTCGCGGGGGATGGCGAAGCGTGGCTTGCCGTTGGTCATGGCGTTGAGCGAGTCGGCGGTTTTGGACGGGCTCATGTCTACGCCGAGTTGGTTCTGGTCGTGGATCTGGCCGGTGTCCAGGTCGATGCCTTCTACGTTGGCGATTTTCTGGTGGCCGTGGGTGAGTGCGGGTGGTTCGGTGGTGGTCGGGCGCGCGGTGGGACCTGGAATGGGTGAGTTGGTCGGCGTCGCCGAGGGCGAATCGGAGCCCCTGTCGTGGGCGATGGTGTAGATCAACGCGAGCACGCCCGTGACACCGCTCACCACTGTCCAGAAAAGAGCAGATCGCCAGAAAGATCTGGAGCGGGCTGTTCTGGTGTCGTTCGGTGCGGGTGGCGGTTCGCTGGGCGGTGCCGGAGCCGGTGTCGGTCCGTCGGGTGCCGGGTCGGTTTCGGACATCTGCTGTTTCCCCCTGTCGCCGGATGCTGGTCGGAAACCTGCGCCAAGGGCATACCGCAGCCCGCGCCGCAGAAGCTTGTCTCGCCCGCGGCAAGACACGAAAGACCTTACATAGCAGGCGGCTATCCGGGCGCGGGTTTCTCCGGAACCCGCTACCCGCGGTGATAATGGATTGACGGGCTTATGTATTGTTCGCGATAGCAACTAGTTGCGCGGTTTTGGTAGGTCTGCTGGTGAAAATGGGGAGGGGCCACGCCTGTTGGCGGCCCACAGCACACCGGTAAGCTCGCCGAACTGTCGCACCGCTGAGAGTTCTACCAGCAGTAGTTAGTGCAGATCGCTTGTGTCACAAGGCTTGGCGAGCGCCGAGCCGATCCGGACGATGGCCGCGCAGTGGATATGCAGCGACCGTCGATCGGATGCGCGTGTTCGAGAAAACCGCAGACAAACGCAGCCGACCAGAATCAGGGCGCACATGACGAATTCCACCACCCAGGCAACGCCGCCGGGCCTGGAAGCGGACGCGGGTCCCGCACTGTCACACCGGCAGATCTTGACCATCCTGTCCGGTCTGCTGCTCGGCATGTTCCTGGCCGCCCTCGACCAGAACATCGTCAGCGTGGCGATCGTGAAGATCTCCAACAGCCTGCACGGCTTCGACGAACAGGCTTGGGCGACAACGGCTTACCTGATCACCGCGACGATCACCACGCCGCTCTACGGCAAGCTGGCCGACATCTACGGGCGTAAGCCGTTCTACCTCACGGCAATCGGGCTGTTCATCGTCGGCTCGGTGGCCTGCACCTTCGCCACCTCGATGTACGAGCTCGCCGGGTTCCGCGCGTTCCAGGGCCTCGGCGCCGGTGGCCTGATGTCGTTGGCGTTCACCATCGTCGGCGATATCGTGCCCGCCCGCGAACGGGTGCGCTATCAGGGCTATTTCATGATGGTCTTCGGTTTCGCCACGGTGCTCGGGCCGGTGCTCGGCGGTTTCTTCTCCGATCTCGACACGCTCGGCGGGATCGCCGGCTGGCGCTGGGTGTTCCTGGTGAACGTGCCGGTGGGGGTGCTCGCCTGGCTCGTGGTCGCCAAGGTGCTGAATGTGCCGCACCAGCGGCAGAATCACCGCATCGACTGGCTCGGCGCGGTGACGCTGACGATCTGCACCGTGCCGCTGCTGGTGGTTGCCGAGCAGGGCCGCAACTGGGGTTGGGAATCGCATCGGTCGTTGCTCTGCTACGGGGTCGGCGGGGTCGGGCTGCTGCTGTTCCTGCTCGTCGAGTTCCTGATAAAGGACGCGGCGCTGATTCCGTTGCGGCTGTTCAAGAGTTCGACGTTCAGCGTCACCATCGCGGGCGGTTTCATCGTCGGCATCGCCATGTTCGGCGCGATCACCATGGTGCCGCAGTACTTCCAGGTGGTGCGCGGCTTCACCCCGACCAATGCCGGGCTGCTGATGCTGCCGCTGGTCATGGGCATCACTGTCGGCTCGCAACTCGGCGGGCGGATCACCAAGCGGACCGGGCGCTACAAGATCCTGCCCGTGGCAGGCACTTTCATCACCGCGGTCGGTTCGGCGCTGTACGCGCAGGTGCACTACGACAGCGTGCTGTGGCAGCCGCTGGCGTACTGCGCGGTGATCGGGCTCGGGCTCGGTTTCTGTATGCAGACGTTGGTGATCGCGGCGCAGAACGCGGGGCGGCGTTCGGATATGGGCGTGTCCACCGCGGCGGCGACGTTCTTCCGGCAGATGGGCGGCACCCTCGGCGTCGCGGTGTTCTTGACCATCCTGTTCAACCTGTTGCCCAACAAGATCATCGACGCGTTCGGCGGAACGTTGCCGCCCGGGTTCGATGCCGAACAGCTCAGCAATATGCAGAGCAATACCAGCGGTATCGAGGCGCTGCCCGACGAGCTGAAGGTGCCGATCCTGATCGGCTTCACCAACTCCATGCACTGGGTGTTCTATGTCGCCGCGGCGGTGGCGTTGCTGGCCTGCCTGGTGTTGATGCTCATGAAAGAGATTCCGTTGCAGGACGATCCGGTGCCGGTCGCCGCGCGGAAGGCGGCCGTCGCCGAGTCGAGCTGGGACGAGAATCAGATCTGGGAGGGTGCCGCGCAGGCGCTCTCGGAACCCGAACCGGTCCTTGCCGGGGCGGTCGGCAGGCACGCGTCTGCTGAGCACCGCGGTAATGGTTCGCACGAGTTCGCCATGGCGGCAACCGGTTCCACGGTGACCGTGCTCGACTCGGTGGAGGGGTTCGAAGGGTACGGCGACGGCGCGATCGGCGGACGCATCCGTAGGGAGAATGGTCATCCCGTGCCCGATGCCGCGCTGACCCTGATCGACCAACGCGGGCATCAGGTTTCGCGGGCGACCGGTGATGCCGACGGCGGTTATGTCATCGGTGTGCCGGAGAGTGGCAGCTACGTGCTGATCATCTCCGCCACCGGCCATCAACCCGCGGCGGTGACGGTTTCGGTCGGCCAGCGGGCGCAGCACCTGGACCTCACCCTGCTCGGCTCCGGTGAGTTGTCCGGCATCGTCCGCTCCGCCGCCCGCGGCACCCCGCTCTACGGCGCCACCATCACCCTGACCGACCTGCGCGGCGAAGTGGTCGGCGCGGCGATGACCACCGCCGACGGGCGCTACGTGTGCCACGGGATCGTTTCCGGCACATACACATTGGTCGCCGTGGCCGAACACATGCGGCCGAGCGCAACCACCCTCACCGTTCCCGATGCCGGACTGCTTCGGCATGACATCGACATGTCACCCATGGCGGTGCTCGTCGGTTCCGCTCTGGCCGAGGACGGCCGGCCGGTGCCGGACGCTCAGATCAGCGTCCTCAACACGACCGGTGATCTGACCGCCACCGCGCGCACCGACGACAACGGTCGTTATCTCGTCACCGATCTGCCGCAAGGGCAATACACCGTTGTGGCTCGCGGCTATCCCCCGTCGACCAGCCAGATCACCGTCGCCGGTGGTGAGGTCAACCACGACGTGAAACTCGGCTACCAACTGGAGGATTCGCAGTAAGCGGGTCAGCGGATGTAGGTGACGTCCGCTTCTTCCCTCGCGTTGTGCATGAACACAATTCCTATCCACCCCACTAACCACCTCAAACGCGCCTGGCAAACAGTGATCGCGGCCAACCGATCACGCTGACCCTGATTCCCTCACCAGCCGCGCCGAGATGTTCTCCTCCAACTCACCCATAGTCCTGGTGAACACGTTTTCGAGATCCACTTCATAGCGCTGCGCCAAAATCAGCACCGACCAAAGGCAGTCCGCCAGTTCATGTTCCAACGCCTCCTTGCCGCCAGGCATCGCCCGAGTCCCCTCAGCCGCCATAACCAACTTCGCAAGATCCCCCACGTCCCCGACAAACCCGAGCATGAAGTCCGTCCGAGTCCAAGTCCGTCCCCGCTGAGCAAGATTCAGCTCGTCATAGAGGTCGTGAATGACAAGCGCCCGCGCCTGAAGTTCTCGAATATCCATTCCCCGTGTCTACCTCGCGCAGCGCTGAGACGCCCTCGGTAGAACATCAGCGGCCGTTGAGCACCAACGTGTTCGAGCGGTACGCGATTGCGTCCATCAGCCAGTGGATGCTGGGCTTCGGCTCGACCTCGGGGCTTTCCCGCACCATCTTGATCGCCCACATGCGGCGCCCCTCGCGCAGGAGTCGATCGAACTCGGCGCGGACCTCGACCGGCAACGATGGCCATGCGGCGCGCACCGAGTAAGTGCCGAACCCTGTGCACACTTCAGGGTTGTTCATGCCGCGAAGTTCGGGAGCCGACTTGTCAGTGGGCTTCTCTAGGGTGTGAGAAGTGTTCAGACTCGATGGTGAAGTGGGTGTCTCCTACAGCCAGATCTATGTCGAAAGCGACCCTGGTGACTACAGCCCGCGCATGCATGAGGCGTTCGCCGGACAGAACTCGGGGCTGTGCGGCGCCGCGGTACCCGGCGCACTATTCCTGTCGACCGGTTTACATACCGGCAGCGTCGGCTTCACTGTCGAAGTGCGCGGTCAGGCTCCGCCACTGGATCCGGAATGGGAAGACGTCGTGGAGGTTTCGTTCTATCCGCTCTCGGATCAAACCTTCCTGGCGCAGTGGGCTGGTGAGGCCTTCTGGGAATTGGATTTGAAAGAAGGGCTCGACTATCGGGTGCGGTACTGCGCGAAGGGCATGGACCAGGCACGAGAGGGGGATGTCAGGCTCGATGATGAGCCACTGCTGGACCGTTACCTCCTACAGTTCTGGCCCGCCCCGCCCGAACCGGACCGCATAGTGCGTCAGACCTCGCAGAACGCGGCCCGCGCCCATGACTGGGCCCGGCAACAACCCGACGACGCGTTCCGCGCGCGGGCCATCATGGCCCAACGACGGGCACAGCTCACCCCTGAGGGCGCTGAACCGTCTCGCTACGCCGAATCCCCGAACGGGACCGCGGATATCGCGGTCATCTCCCGCGACGCCGATCTCCAGTCTGTCCGCGCGCAGTTGACCGCGCTGAGCTCCTATCCCACTGCGCTGCCCTGGGATTGGGCCGCCACCTTCGTCCTGCCGGCCGACGCCCGCGTCGGTTACCTCGAAGCGTTCCTCGAAGAGATCGGTGAGCACGCCTTCGCCCTCGGTAGTGTCCTGGCGTCGCTGGGTTCCGGGCACGACTACTACCTGGCCTTCGTGACGCCGACCGAGTTCGAACAGCTCTCGCGGCTTCTCACCGCACACGGGATGAGCGCTGAAAGCGTGCGATATGGCCGCTGGACGCCGCGCGCGAGCCCGGAAGACATCGCCGCGAGCAGCGCGATCAGAGCCTGGGCAATAGCCAACGGCCACAAGGTCAGTGCAGCCCCCGGAGCGGCGATCACGTGGCTCGAAAGCTCCGAGGAGGCCGGACCGGACCTATAGCCCCGGCCGCTGCGCGCGAGAGCCCACCGGCTAACCCCGACCGACCTCAGCGGTGTGCACGGGGGTGTAACGCTCGCCGATCACCTGGCTGCTCAGCGGGTCCAGCGCGGCCAGTGCCTCGGCGTCCAGGGTGAGCTCCAACGCGGCCGCGTTCTGCTCCAGCCGGGCCGGGCTGCGGGTGCCCGGAATGGCCGCCACCGCCACCCCGAGCCGCTCGGCCTGGGCGTACACCCAGGCCAGCGCCACCTGGGCCGGGGTGGCGCCCAGCCGGTCGGCCACCTCGCGCACGGTCTGCGCGATCTGCTCGTTGGCCTCGCCCGCCGCGCCGGCGAAACGGGGGTTGCTGCTCCGGAAGTCCTTCTCGCCCAACGCGGAACGATCCAGTGCGCCGGTCAGGAACCCCCGCCCCAGCGGCGAGTACGGCACCAACCCGACCCCCAGCTCGGCCATCACCGGGGTGAGGGCCTCGACGTCGCGGGTCCACAGCGAGTACTCGCTTTGCACCGCGGTGATCGGGTGTACCGCGTGCGCCCGGCGCAGCAGCTCACCGTCGACCTCGGACAGACCGAGATGACGGACCTTGCCCGCCTCGACCAGCTCGGCCATCGCCCCGACGGTCTCCTCGATCTCCACGTCCTGGGGTGGGCGGTGAGCGTAGTAGAGGTCGATCACCTCGACACCCAGCCGCAGCAGCGAGGCGTCGCAGGCGCGCAGCACGTAGTCCCGGGCACCGCGGATGCGGCGCGCCCGATCTCCGCCGCTGCGGTCGATGCCGAACTTGGTGGCCAGCTGCACCTGGTCCCGGCGACCGTGGATGGCCCGGCCCACCAGCACCTCGTTGTGCCCGGTGCCGTAGGCGTCGGCGGTGTCCAGGAACGTGATGCCCAGCTCCAGGGCCCGGTCGATGGTGGCCAGGCCGCCGTCCCAGTCGGCGGCGCCGTAGCTTTCGCTCATCCCCATGCACCCCAGTCCCATCGTGCTGACGGTGAGACCGGGTGAGCCGAGTGTGGTTCGGGTGATCATGTGCGGATGCTCCTCCCGCCGGCGGACCGGGCGGTACCTCGTAGGGCTGACGAACGCCTCCGACACTAGGGCTTGGAGTGCACTCCAAGTCAAGCCCGAGCATCGGCCTCGTCGGCGGGTCAGGCGCGACGCGGTCCGAGCCGGGGATAATGCTCGTGATCGCCACTCCCGATGGAGGTTTGGTCAACGAGGCGTCGGTCGGTATCGCTGGTCTGGGCGAGGTTCCGGTCTGGGTTCGGGCGATCTTCGGTGGGGAGTGGTGTTGTCAGCCAAGCATTCTGGGCTGCCGACTACCCGGGGCGCCCCATCGAGTGCGCAGGCTAAGGGGTACCCGACGCGGTCGTCGCGATGCCGCCGTCCACCGGGATGATGGTGCCCGTGAGGTAGGCCCCGGCCCGGCTGGCGAGGAACACGGCGATACCGGCCATGTCGTCGTCACGGCCGAGTCGGCGCAGCGGGGCCGCTGCCGCGATCGTGTCGCCGATGGCATCGAGCGTGGACACCATCATCTGCGACGGGAACACTCCCGGTGCCACCGCGTTCACCGTGATGTGCTGTGGGCCAAGCTCTCTGGCGAGCACTCTGGTGAGTTGATGGAGTGCCGCTTTGCTGCTGGCGTAGGAGTAGTTGGGCGACTGGGCGACGTGGATGGCAGCGATACTGCCGATGTTGATGATCCGCGCGGGATCCTCGGCGGCGCCCGCCCGGCGAAGTGCGGGGAGCAGCGCCTGCACCAGCCAGAACGGCGACTTGAGGTTGAGGTCGAGCACTGTGTCCCAGGCCTCGTCCGGGAACGTCGCCAGCGGCTCGCGCCACATCGCGCCCGCGTTGTTGACGAGGATGTCCAAGCGTTCCGAGTTGGCCATGACAAGATCGGCGAGGCGTACGCACTCGTCGTGCCTGGACAGGTCGGCGGGGATTGCTTGAACGTCACCGTATTCGGACAGCAGATGCTGCGCCTGCGCGCACGTGTCTGCGTTGCGTGAGCTGATGACGACGCGGGCGCCGGCCTGAAGAAGGCCGCGCGCGATCATCATCCCAATGCCCCTGGTGCCGCCGGTGACAAGGGCGTACTTTCCACTTAGATCGAAAAGTTCTGTGTGAGTGGTGAATTGGATGTCTGCCATGGTATCGGTCCCTTCTGTCGTGGAAGAACGCGCCGACACGGTTCGGGGCAGCTGGACTGATGCGGGAAGCTTCAGGGCGTGTCCATGGAATTTTGTCGCCGCTTTCGACCTACCCAGTCTGACAAGCGTTTTGGACGTCCGGGAGACCCTGGTGACACAGGTACTGCGAGACCCCCTTTGCCTGGTGCGCTGACTCAGCCGGATCCACGGCCTGATTCCCGGTTGATCGTTTCGGGGCTGCGTATGGTGGCTCGCGAATTCCGAGAACCATTGCTGGACAAGCGATCAGGAGGAACTGGTGCAACTGGCTTCTCGAACGATGCCAGCACCAGCTCCCTCTGATCATCCGACCAACAGCAGTCGATGCGAACGGGGCGGTACGGGTGACTGCGCGGTAGTCGGTGCGGGCTCAGGCGGTCAACGCAACACTTCTTGGAGTGCTTCTGATGGTGTGCGGAATCCGAGGGTTTGTCGAGGGCGCCCGTTGAGTTCGTCGG
>NZ_JBFAYV010000023.1:0-34441 GCF_040681495.1 Nocardia sp. NPDC051756
AGGGGGGGTGTGCGCTGTTCACGTTCACTGTGTGTAGCGCACCGGAAAAAGTCTCCAAGGTGTGATTGGACCCAGTCGCAGGCATGACTCCAGTCCCGGCGCAGGGCGCGGTCGATCTCGTAGTCGTCCTTGTAGCGGGCATAGGTGGCGGCCATGCCAAGCCAGTCCGAGCCCATGCGGGTGCGGACCTCGGCAAGGGTCATGCCGCGGAGCGCGGCCGCGATCAGCACGTTCTGGCGCCACTCCGATGCCGAGTCGTAGCGGCCCGCCACCATCGCACCCGAGATTGCGAACGCCTCGGACGCGGTGGGGAAGTCGCTTTTGCCCCGCCAGGACGGCCGCAGCCGCTGCTGATCGTTCTCGCCCTCCCAGACGTCGACGGGGCGTTCCCCGCGCGTGTAGCGCTGCTCTGAACCGGGTTGCGGCGTGCTGGAGCGCGAGCGGCCCGCGGCGGATGCATCCACGGTGGTGAGGGAGTCACCGAGCAGCAGGCGCAACCGTGCGACGAGCCCGAATTCGACGCGAGGCTGCGACAGGCGCGCGACCGCGTCGGCGAGGGTGCCGTCGAGGATGCGGTGCCCGCCTTGGCGCGTGCGAGAACCCGGCGGGACGATCGAACCGATCACGTCGTTGTTCATCGGGGCGCGGTCCAGGGTTGGCAACCGCGACGCGAGCAGCAACATCAGCGATTCCAGGCTGGACTTGTGCAGGGTCTCCCCGGCGGCCAGGGGCACGATCAGGTGGCGGCCGCCGGTGGCGGGGTTGTGGTCGCTGACTACCTCGGCGCCGGCCTCGACGAGCAGGGCGCGCAGCCACACGAAATCGCGCAGGACAGCGTCGGGGCCGAAGGTTTTGGGGTCGAGGTCGAAGACCAGCTTGTCGGTGGTGCGGGTCTGGCGGACCCAGAACGTCACAGCCGCGGGCAGGTCCGGCAGTTTCGTCGACAGCCGCCGGGCCCGGCCTACCCGCTCGTTCGTGACCGGATCGATCAGCCACATCGAGCTCGACGCGGCGATCAGCGGGGCTAGCCGCGCGAAAACCAGCTCGGGGGCATCAGTGGCCTGAGCTGGTAATTCTTCGTGTGTGGGTAGCTGGGCTGACACATTCAGTGAACTGTGACCATGCGGATCGGTGTGGATGCTTGGTCGTGAGTTCGAGCCCTTGCTACCCTTGAGGCCGCTTGTCAGAGCGCTGGTCCTTAAGGGACTTAGAAGTGCCCCCGGCCTGGTAACCGGGGGCCTTCCTCGTTTACGGGGGGACTAGCCACCGTTTGGTAAGGACGGTGACCGAGGACTTTCTGACCTATGCCGAGATGGGTAGCGCCTCCTGGTGATGCGGGTCGGGGGCACCGGGGTACGCCGGCAGTCCGAGTTCGCGCCGGAGCACGATCTCTAGCAGGGCACGCTTGCTGATGCCGAGCTCTTTGACTGCGTCGTCAAGAGCAACCACGACTTCATGCGACAAGTTCGTGCCGACAGGCTTCGTCTTGGGCAGTTTCGCGGGTCTCGCCATAAAAGTAAGTACTAGTTGGATCTCGGGTGATGGTGTGGGAGGCGCGCCGTGCTGATCTTCACAGCGCTGTTGTGCATTCGAGTTCGACTTCCACACACACAGTGTGGAATCAGCTGTGGCACTCTGCATTCCTTCCTGTGACGCGTGCGAATGCAGTGACGTGGCGAACGAAGGGTAGAGCACGGCTCTTACCTCTCCTGGCGAGAAGTACGACAGGAGTTCCGTTGGGCGCGTGGGCAATCCGCGAATCAACGTCGACGTAGGGGCGATTATGGGCCGTCTGGCCGGGGGGATCGCTTGTGCCAGAACGGGCACACGGAGCGCCATGAGTCGAGCCCGCCGGCCTGGATGGCTTCGGGCGGGACAACAGCGCGGATGAGGCCCCAAGTCGCGAGCAGTCGGGGTAGGACCAGTCGGCGGTCGCGGGCCCGCTGCGGCCTGATGGCGTCCTGTATCCAGCGGTAGGACTGGGCCACCTGGCATTGCACAGTGTCGAAGCGGGACAACCATTTCCGGTCGTACTTTCGTCGCGAGTTGAGGCGGAGCACCTCACGCCACAGCGTGGCCTTGTCGCTGCGATCGTGCTGGTAGTGGAATTTGTTCACGTAGTAGCTAGGCCGCCCGAGCTGGGCCAGACGCTGCTGGAGGTCGATCTCTTCGTAGAACATGAAGAAGCGCTCGTCGAAACCGGCTGCGTCGTCGAATGCGGCGCGCGGCACGAGCAGGAGTGCGCCCATGTTCCAGTCGACACGCCGGTCGTCGGTGTAGCCCGCTGGCGAACGCTGCAGCAACACCGCTTGCCGCGCTTTCTTCCACTCGAGTGCGGGGGTGGGGAACTCGTCCCAGGACCACACGAGATCGCTGCTGAACGACTGCTGTTGGATACCGACGCAACCGAATTCGCCGAATCGCGTCACGTACTCGAGCAGGCCGGCCACATCGCAGTCGATCGCGGTGTCCGGGTTGAGGTACAGGATCATCTGGACGTCACCCCCGAGAGCGCGTGTGGCCTCGTTGCAGGCCGCGCCGAACCCCACGTTCGCGCCGCTGATGACCTGGGTGACGGCCGGATGTTGTTCGGCCACAGCGACACTCTGGTCCGAGGACTCGCAGTCCCGCACGACGACGACGGCTCCGCGGGCGTTGCGCTGGACCGCGTCCAGGCATCGAGGTAGATCGATCGCGTTGTTGTAGGTCACGATCACCACGCCGAGCGCGGCGATAGGCACCGACATATAACTCTCGTTTCTAGGGCTGGATCTCGCGGCCGATTTTCCAGACGCTCTCGTACCAGAGCTGGCATTGGTCGATGAACTGCGTCGGGAATGACTCTTGCTCGCCCTGATTCTCCAGGTGGAACAGCGTCGCGTTCTTGCCCACGAGATCGAGCATCACGGTGTCTTCGCCGTCCAGCGGCAGTTGGTGTTCCTCGATCGGGTAGAAGCCGAAGAAGGCATCGATCTGGTTGATGATGTAGAGCTTGAACAGCGGTGTCGCGGGATAGACGCGAATCTGCACCGACGCGGAGTTGATCAGCCCGATTCGCTTCAGTTCGAGCACTTCGTCGTGGACACCGAACGCATGGCGTTCCATGATCCGCTCCATCCGCTTCCGGAATGCGGGGCTGTCCGCGAGATCCGATGCGCGAGCGGGCAGCGCCCACGGTGTTCCTGGGTCGGGAACGAGTATGCGGACGTCGATCGATTCCGGCCGGAATCGGCCGTCCCGGATCTTGTCCAGCGGCTCGGAGATCGCGCCGTGCAGGGTTTCTGCGGCGAAGCCCGCGAAGTCCACGGTCACTTTGGGTGCTGTGAACGCCCGTTCGAGGTGAGGCCGAAGTCCCACAGGCCTGCTGGTGCGTTCCTTCACGAACACGCCGCTTCCAGGGCGAGAGAACACCAGCCCTTCGGCGCGCACCTCGCTGACCGCTTGCTGCGCAGTCACTTTGGACACGCCGTACCGCTCGGCGAGCTCGGGGCCTGACGGCAGCTTCTCCCCAGGCTTCAGCTTGCCGGTGAGGATCGCAGCCCGCAGCAGGTCAGCGAGTTGCCGCCGAGGTGGGCGGACGTCGTCGGGATCGATCGCGTTCATGCCTATCAGCCTACGACTTGCCGCCAACCTGCATAAGTGGCCTATCCAAGTGTTGACCTGCCTATGCAGGTTGATGCACCATGGACCTGCATAGGCATCACGGAAGAAAGTTCCGAAATTCCCGCAAGGAAGGCCCCCATGACTGTCGATCTCGCATCCGCCGCCCCCGCCGAGGAGCTGGTCCCTGAAGACCTGATCCCGACCGGCGTAGCGGCGTCACTCGTCCACGTAGACGCCAAGACCATCACGAACTGGATCAAGACGGGTGAGCTGCGCGGATGGCTCGTGAACGGTCGTCGCTACCGCGTCCGACGCAGCGAGGTCCTGAGCCTCGTTCAGCCCATCGCGACCGCAAGTGGTGAGTGCTGATGAATATCCCCGACATCTGGACACGCGAAACATGGCGTCGCGCAGCAGCTCCCACCATTCCCGCGGTGCAGGTCATCGACGGGCACATGGTGTCTGAGGCGACAACGCACCACGCCGACTATGTCGGCGCGGACCGGTGGGTCGTCGACTTCCTGCCCGGCCGCCAGCTCAGCGTGGACCAGGCGCGCGCGGCTCTGCGGATCGCCGTGGCGCCGGATCGATGCGAGGTCGATCGGTGGGCCGCATCGCTGGGCATGACCGCTGCCGAGGTCCGCGGCTACGCGGGGGTGACGCGATGAGCGAGCTGCTGCGTCTGCCCGATGGCCGCGTGATCGCCGCCGGTGACGAGTTCAAGGACAAGAAGCGCGAGGTTCCGCGCCTGCTGAGGGTGGAGTCCATCTCCGATACGCCGTGGCGAGACTGGAAGGGCCACGAGCACTACCTCGTGACGTTGGTAGTCGTCGGCTGCCGCGATGGCCAGGAAGTGGTGCTGCGCAAGACCGTTATCGACGCAGACGCACTGCTCTCGGGGCGCGACTACGTCTCGGTTCACGACGAGGACAACGCCACCGGAGTGGCCGGCGACGCCGAGGACGGCCGGTGATGGCGCGCGACCGGGTCGTCGATGTGGTCGTCCCGATCGTCCCGTCGACCGAGGCCGGCGGATCCGGTCTGGGTGTGGTCGCGGCGATGATCGGCGCGTTCCTCGCGGTCGTGGCTATTGCGATCGTCGTGTGTGTAGTGGTCTCCACCGCTGATTTCGGGCCGGGATCGACTGTTCCGTCCGGGCCCGGGTGCGCTCCGTTCTGCCCGGCCTCGGCCATTCCGGGCCCGGCAGGGCGGGTGAGCCGATGAGCGCGCCGAGGGTCACCAGTCGTCCGTGCAAGACAGACCCGGAGGCCTTCTTCCCGGTAGCGGGTCGCGCCGCTGCGGTTCGCGCGGCCCAGGACATGTGCCGCAGTTGCCCGTTCCTGGGTCAGTGCGCCTCGGACGCGGTCCCGATGGTGCGTGATCGGTTGATGGCCGGTGGCGTCGTCGCCGCGGTGCTCGTGCCCTCCGAGACCGCCTGCCGCAAGCAGGAGACGCGAGAGCGGGTGATCGAGCAGCTGCTTGAGGTCGCGGCCGCCGTCGAAAAGCAGCGCGCGAGGGAGGCCGCGTGATGGCGAGTACCGAATTTGCTTGCCAGGTAAGGGTTTTCCAGCTGCATCGCGACACCGACGTTTCCGGGTTCTCCGGTGTCGGTGTGGTCGCGGATGGCTGCGTGTGGCCCGACGGGACGGTCTCGATGCGCTGGCGCGGGCCGATCCGCACCACGGTCGAGGCCGCCTGCCTCAACGACATCCGCACCGTGCACGGCCACGACGGCAAGACCCGCGTGGTCCTCCTACCCGACGAGCCGAAGGGCGGTGCGGCGAAATGGACCGCAGCCTGAAGTCCCCCGGAGGGGATCTCAAGGAATGGAAAGAGCTGATCGCCGTCGGCGCCGCGTTCGGCTTGGCCGAGAGCGCGGGCCTGTCGCTGCGCCTCGGCGAGGCGGTCTATGGCGCTCCCGAGCAGGACGGGATCACCTGGCAACCACTGGATCTGGCGATCCGCATGGCTACCGGCGATGTCGCATGGACCGGCGCGGCGACCGCGGGCGCACTGACCCTGGTGGTCGGTACGGCCGCGACTGCTGCGGGTTCGGTGTGGGTGTGGAAGGCGGCGTGCGCGAAGTGCAGTCAGCTGGCCGGGAAACGGCGTGGCCGCCGCGAGAAGGTCGACAGCCAGGCCCGCTACCTCGCCCACGGCAAGGAACTGGCCGGCGTCGGACGCCGCGCGGTGGCCGCCAAGGCCGCGGACTTGCGCGTCGAACTCGGCAAGGACCAGGAGCCAGGCGTCTCGATCGGGCGGGCGGTGCTCGGTGGCCAGATGCTCTACGGCTCCTACGAGGATCTGCACCTCGATATCTGGGGTCCGCGCCAGGGCAAGTCGTCGAGCCGGGTGATCCCGGCGGTGATGGAAGCGGTCGGCCCGGTCGTGACCACCTCGAACAAGCGCGACGTGGTGGATGCGACCCGCGATCCCCGCGCAGAACTCGGCAAGGTGTGGGTGTTCGACCCCCAGGGCGTCGCCGAGGAAGCACCGACCTGGTTCTGGGATCCAGTCGCCTGGGTCTACGGCAGCGAGGACGGCCACGGCGCACAGGAACGCGCGATCGAGCTGGCCGGCCATTTCGCCGCCGGTGGCGACGCCGACAAGAAGGACAGCTTTTTCGACCCTGAGGGCGAGGATCTTCTCTCTGGGCTGATCCTGGCCGCCGCTGTCGCGAAGCGCCCGATCACGCAGGTGTTCAAGTGGGTGACCAAACCCTCGCTGCACGAGCCGATCAAGCTGCTGGACGCGGCCGGTTTCGACATGGTCGCCGCGGCGCTGGCCGATCAGTACAACGCCCCTGATCGCCAGCGTGCGGGCATCTTCTCGACCGCGAAGAAGATGGCGAGCTGCCTGAAACTCGCCTCCATCGCGCAGTGGGTCAGCCCGCCGGTGCAGGGCGAGCAGCCGCGCGAGGCCTTCGACGCCGCCGCGTTCGTGTCCAGCACCGAGACCCTCTACCCGCTGTCGCTGGAGGGCAAGACCTCGGCGGGCCCGCTGGTGACGGCGCTGACCGCTGCGGTCGCCGCGGAAGCCTCCAAGCTCGCCACCCGCCAGGGCGGGCGGTTGCGGGTGCCGCTGACCGTGCTGCTCGACGAGGCCGCCAACATCGTCAAGTGGGCCAGCCTGCCCGCCCAGTACTCCCATTTCGGGTCGCGCGGCATCGTCGTGATGACGGTGTTGCAGTCCTACGCCCAAGGCGTGCGGTGCTGGGGTGTCGACGGCATGAAAGCGCTGTTCGGTGCCGCGAACGTCAAGGTGCTGGGCTCCGGGCTCGGTGACGCGGATTTCCTGCGCCTGATGTCGGACCTGGTCGGCCCGCACTACGAGCACGTCACCTCGATCTCGCGCGACCCCAAGGGCGCGGTATCGCGCTCGACGAACCGCATCAAGGAACCGACGTTCGAAATCTCGGATCTGGCGAGCCTGCCGCGCGGTCGCGCGCTGGTGTTCGTGTCCGGGCAGCGCCCGACCCTGGTGCGCACCATCCCCTGGCAGGAGCGCTCCTACGCCGACGCGGTGCGCAAATCCAACATCGCGCACGACCCGGCGAACACATCCACGCAGACCTCCGGCCGGCATCTGCGTGTGGTGCCGCCACCGGTCGATGAGCAGCAAGAAGGCGAGTCCGCATGAGCACCACCGTTTCCCAGAACCCGAACGGCGGAACCGATCCCGCCGACAGCGCGGTGCAGGAGCTGGGCCTGGCCCTGGATGCCGCCGTCCGCAAGGCCGTCGCAGCTCAAGTCGCTGCCGAGGCCAAGGACATCGCCAAGGACGTGGTCGTCGGCCTGCTGACCCCCGAGGTCATCGCGGGGATGGAAGCGACGGCGCGCGCCGAGGCCGAGGCCGCGCTCGCCCCGGCCGACGAGGAAGCCCAAGCCCAGAAGCAGGACCACGCCAGCCTGCATTTCCCGACCCTGGACGCCTTCGTCGAGGGCTATATCGCCCAGCTCTACCGGCGTGAGGTCGTCACCCGAGGCAGCGACCAGAAGGCCCGGTGGTGCCCGGATTGGGTGCTCCACGGGGAGGCAGCGGCACGGCTGCAGGCGTGCTGGACCGCGTTCGAACACCTGCGCCTGGGCGACACCACCGAGCAGTCGGAGCTGTGGATTCAGCATATCGACCCGCATATGGACCGGCTGTTCTCGATCGACGGACCCTTCAAATATTGCTCGGTCGCCGACGGGCACAGCGACGAACTCGCCGCCCTGCCGGTGCGCGCGGTCGGTCCGGGTGTGTGCCCGGATGGGCACTACGAGCAGCGCCCATCCGGACTGTTCGTGCCGTCTGGCCCGGTCAGCACCCGGCGTGTGGTGTGGGAGTTCCCCTGATGAACGCACCTATGCGACAGGAACCGGCACCGCAGCAAGGCAGCTGGGACAAGATCACCGGCGCGCTGGAACTCGCGGTCGGACCCGGCCGTCCGGCCGGTTCGTGGACGAAGTACCGCTGCCCCTCCCACGAGGCCGACGGCCGTCACCACACGCCGAGCCTCGGCATCAAATACGACGTCCGCCAGCAGCGCACCGTCGTGAAGTGCTTCGGCCCGCCGTGCGATGACGTGGCGGTCCTGGCCTCCTTGGGGCTCGAGGTTCGCGACATGTTCGACCGGGCACCCGAGCGCGGCCGCGATGGTCGGCGGTCGGTACAGCGGTCGCGGCCGCGGGAAATCTCGCGTGCCGACCGGGCGATCGATGCCGCCGGGCTGCCGCTGACCAAGCCGCGAAAAGACCTGGGCCGCCAGCTCTCGCCGTGGAAGCAGGTCACCTCCTACCCGTATGCCCGCGCTGACGGCACTGTCGCCGGTGAGGTGATCCGCAAGGAGGCCACCTTCGAGCGCGGCCGCGACAAGAAGTTCTCCCAGCGCAGGTGGACCGACAACGGCTGGGAGGCAGAGGGTTTCGAGCCGATCCCGTTCCAGCTGCCCCGCGTTTTGGACGCGATCGACGCCGGGGGGCTGATCGCGGTGTGCGAGGGCGAGAAAGACGTCCTCAGCGCTGAAGCCGCAGGACTGACCGCGACCTGCAACGCCGGTGGCGCGGGGGCCTGGAAACCCGAGCACGCGCAATGGCTCAAGGGCGCGCGCCTGGTGGTGATCGTCGCCGACCTCGACGCCCCCGGATTCCGCCGCGCGGAAAAGGTCGCCAACAGCCTGACCGGGCTGGTCGAGCGGGTGCGGATCGTCGCGGCCGCCACCGGCAAAGACCTCACCGATCACCTGCAAGCGGGCCACGAGATCAGCGACCTGCGCCCGGTCCCGCACCTGGACCCCTACACCCCCGGAGCACCGGCACCACCCACGCCGAGCGCCACCGGCGCCGCGCCGGCCACCAACCCCGGAACCGAACCTCTCGCAGGAGATCCCTCGATGCCTGACTACATGCTCGCGCCGTCGCTGCACGACGGTCCCGCCGACACCACCCCCGACATCGACCACATGGGCAACCACTGGTCGCGGTTCATGCAACTGCTGATGGGCCAGATGCTCGCCTACGCCCAGAAGGCCGCGCTCGCGCGCAAGGCGGCCGCGGAAACGCTCGCCGCACAATCGCGCGAGCAGCAGCGCGCCGACGCCGAGCGCCTGGCCGCCGAACAGCACGCCATCGAAACCCGCCTGGAGAAGATGCGCAAAGCCGGATGGGACAACGCCACCCGCTCCCAAATTGCTGCCGCAGTGCGGGATTCGGCCACCTGGGCCGCCGACAGCCAAGTCGCCAAGAACGCTCTCGACGAGCTGACCGGCCACGTGCACACCCGCTGGGGGCTGCGCCTGGACCAGACCAGCGGTGAAGTCCATGCCGAGGTTCCCCCGCAGCTGGCCGACGCGTTGGCCGCCGCCGAGACCGAACGCGCCGCCAGCTGGCGGCTGCGCACCGCCACCAACCGCATGGTCGAAGCGGTCGCCGGCCATCCCGCCCTGGACGAGTCGACCCGCCAGGGCCTGTTCGCCGAGATCGAAGCCTGGCGGGCCAACCCGACCGGCAAACAGCTCTCGACGCTGACCCAGAAGCTGACCGACAACAAAGTCGACGAGCGCACCCGCACGCGTATCCGGTTCATCGCGGGATATCTCGGCCCGGACGTGACTTTGCCGCTCGACCAGCTCGGCACCGTCGCCGCGGTGGCACCGACTGCGGAGTTGCGGCGCATGCCCGAACCGCTCGTCGACCCCGGCGAGGAGGTCAAACCCCGTGTCGACCAGCTGCTGGTGAAGTACCAGGACCGACTGCGTCATGGCGTGGACACCACCACGATCCGCGAGCAGCTCGCCGCGGCCGTCGCGGTCATGACCCCGGAAGATCAGCAGCAAGCGCGCGATCGGGGGCGCGCGATCCGCGACAACCCGGCCGCAGTGACCAAGCCGCTGTGGCCTGAGCATGTTGACCGCGACGAACTCGCAGGTGCAGTGCGCACCTACGCGGCGCTGGCGCCCCAAGCCGAGCGCCAGGCCGTGGCTGCCGACGACCTGGACGCGGTCACCGCCGCCCAGCTGCGCGAACACGCCGCCAAACACCGCCGCACCATTGACCACGCCCTCAAAAACGGCAAGGGACTCCACGACCTCGAGCGCGACCAGATCAAGGCTGTGCTCGACGACGTCGACGCCGGTGTCCAGGTGGTGCCGGAGCTGCTGTTCGCCGATGACCGTTCCGCGGCCGCGCTCGACGCCGACCGCGCCGACGGGATCGCAGCGACCACCTCCCAGATCCATCGCCGCCAGCTCACCGAACTTCTCACCGGCACCGTCCCGCCGGAGGTGGTGCGGCGCAACGAAGACGAGATCACCCGCGTCTTCCACGCCCAAACCCAGCTCGCGGGCGGGCGCTGGAATCTCGGCGAGTACGAACAGCGCGGCGTGGAGGCCCGCCTGGACACCGCCCTCACCGGCGCCGGAGTACCTGAGCCGGTCCGTAACCGGGTCCGCCACCACCTCGACTACGCCGCCGGTGAGTGCGCCATCGCGGGCAAACAGGCACTGCGGATCGCGGACAGGTGGACCGAACGCACCGATGCCGTCGCCGCGTCGCGCGCACCCGCGCCGCCGTCCTACGACAGCCCCGAACGCCGGGAGCAGATGGCTGAGGGCCTGGCCGACGCGGGCCTGACACCGGACCAGGTCGCGCAGCGGATGGCCGCCGACGCAACCCGAGCCCACCCGCCGGCCACCGCCGTGGCCGAGAAGCCCGGTCGGAACGGGAGCCAGCGCAGCACTTCCCCCGGATCCGGGGTGCATCGCATCAACCATCGCGGTCGTGGCGACCAGCGCGGCTACGGCCGCTAAACCCCCTCCACCTGGAAGAACTGAAGGAAATCGCATGTCTGACAACAACACCGAGCCCGCACCGACGCTCGGCACACCGACCGGTCACGGACAGCGCATCGCCTATCTGTATGCCGTCGTGGCCGCCAACCAGGCCCGCGCGCGAGGTGAGCGTCTCGACGCCGCCACCACTCAAGCCCAGCGCCAGGGCGAGGACGCCGTCGCTGCGCTCGGCCGTCAGATGCTCGACGCGATCGAGCGTGCCGACACCCGGCTGGAAACCATCCCGTGGCACAACCGCGCTGCCACGGTCGCCACCTTGGCCGATGCCCTGGTGTGGCGCCACGACTCGAAGCGGGCCGCTGAACGGCTCAACCAGCTCACCGAGGCTTACGCCCAGGAGTGGGGTGTGGTCATCGACCCTGAGCAGCTCAGCGTCGAGGTGGACCCGCAGTTCGACCCGGCCCCGATCCAGGACTTCGCCGAGGCCGCGTGCTTGTGGGCGCGTGAGTCAGCCGCGATCGACATCGTGACCGCGCTCCCGCTGCCCGACAACGCCAAGGCCGCGGCCACCCAGGCAGTGATGGCCTGGCGTGGCACCGATATCGACCCGGCCGACCCGCGCGCGCATCTGCGCACCGAGCAGCTGCGTCGCGACGGGCTCAGCGTCGACCTGGCCGCCGCGCAGCTGACCGAATCCGACCGTGCCCGTATCGAATTCGTGGTCGACTACCTGCGAGCCGATACCTCGCAGGTCGATCTGCTCGCCAGCCCGGTCGTCGTCGATCCCGGCGAAGAGGCCCGCAGCAGGGTGCCCGCGCTGCTGGAGTTGTTCGCCCGCAACCCGAAATCCGCGCCGAGGGTCGGCGAGGAGATCGCGGTCATGACCGCCGCCGACCAAATGCAGGTCCGCGACGCGGGTCGCGCCATCGCCGCCGGCCACGGGACAAACTTCGCGGTGTGGCCCGGCTACGTCGACCGCTACGAGATCCGCGAGACCATGGACTTGTATGCCGACGACGCCGATGAGCTGCGCGGCGATGCCGACTACATCGTCGAGACCGACCTCACCGACGACAGCCCCGAGTTGCTCGGCGTGAGCGACGACATCGGCGAACGGATCACCCGAATGGCTGCCCAGCGCGAGCAGCTGCTCGCCCACACCCGCGACGGCAAGGGGCTGACCGCGATGGAGCGGGCCCAGATCGTGTCCACCGTCGAGGACATCGACACCGGGCGCATCCGCGGCCACGAGCAGCTTCCGGGGCTGCTGTTCGCTGACGAGCGCACCAAGGCCGACGTCGACTACATGCGCGCCAGCGAGCCTGCCGCCCGCCTGGCCACCGCGACCCGCGAGGCGATGACCCAGCTGCTCGAAGCCCCCGGCGCCATTGTCGAGACCCCGAGTCCCAAGGCCGCCGACATGCTCAAGTTCGCGGTGTCCTCGATCGGGGACTCGATCTACACCGTGGCCAGCGGGATGGTCCGGGGCCTGGACTCCGAGCGCAAGACCTACATCGACAAGCGCACCCGCCTCGGTCAGGCGCTGCGCGAGGCCAATGTCTTCGCCAGCACGCAGGACGCAATCGGCCAGCTTATCGACGGCCGCGCCCGCGAGGCCGGTGAGATCGGCCGTGCTGCCGCCGAGCGTCGCGAACAGTGGAAGGTCAAAACCGACAAGGTGATTGCCACCCGCGACGACATCATCGCCCAACGTGAAGCCGTCGCCGCGGGCGCATCGAGCACCCCGCGTGCCTGCACCGCCCGGCGTTACCCGGAACGGACCCCAGCTCAGCATCCGGCCGTCGCCGGGCCCGGCCGCCGGAACCTGCATGGTGAGCAGGTCGGCCGGTGAGCGCCGTCGAGTGCGTCGATCTGTACGTGATCGCACGTCTGGAAGACGAGTGCGCGGTGGCTGACCTCTACAGCTGCGAGACCTACTACGACATCACCGACGGGCACCCGGTCGGCCCGCTGGTGCAGGGCTGGTTGGAAACGCTGAGCACTCCCGCCGACGCGGATGTCTGTCTCGGCGCGCTCGACCTCGCGCTCACCACCAGCGGCTACACCCGCACCAGCGAGTGGTCTCGGCGTTCCACAGCAGCTGGGGCGGTGCGGTTCTTCACCGACGCCGTCGCCTGCATCGAGGACATCGAGAAATGATGGGCCAGCAGCGAATTCGCCGTACTGCCGTGGCCTGCTGGCAGACCGTGCGTCACGAGGCCGTGCACGCATGGTGGCTGCGCCGGGCGCTGTTGCGGGCCGAGCTGACCGTGCGAGGCGTGCCGCACACCAGCGGCGGCGACGCAGTCAGCG
Organism: Nocardia sp. NPDC051756; assembly: GCF_040681495.1. Lineage (NCBI taxonomy): Bacteria > Bacillati > Actinomycetota > Actinomycetes > Mycobacteriales > Nocardiaceae > Nocardia > Nocardia sp. NPDC051756. The sequence goes on from NZ_JBFAYV010000023.1 coordinate 13,187, forward strand.
TTCAGGTCGGCGGGCTGTGGTTCGACGTGTACGCGTGGCTGCGCGAGGACGTCGGCTTCACCTGGGTGGTGGATCACCCACACGCCGACCCCCGCGACGAGCACCCCGGCGACGAGATCGGCCGGCGCCGCGGCTTCCGCTTCCGCGTCGACGAGCTGGCGAGCATGTGGGCCCAGTGCCAGGGCGGTGACCGATATCCACCGTGGTTGTGCGACAACGTCCGCCGATAGCACCGAGAACACCGAGCAGCCCCGGAGAAATCTCTCCGGGGCTGCTTCACATTTCGGGTCTGTCCCGGGCTCCATGCGTCCCGGGGTTTGTCCCGCCGCTGCGGTCAGACGAGCAGATACAGGGCGAGCACGATGCCAGCCATGAGCAGAGCGAAGACCAGCAGCGGCCGCAGTTGCCCCGGCGGATCTCCGCGCTCCCCTCGCGGCAGTGGTGGACGGATCTTGAAGCGGGGATACCAAGGTCCGGTGTCGAACGCCCCGGACCGCTGCAGCTCGATGATTCGCCGCGCCGCTTCTGGAGACGGCCGGACGGGATCGTTCGGGCACATTGGGACGTAGTGCCACACCTGATAGCAGTCCGGATTAGGGCACCGGTACAGGATCATGGCGGGTCAATTCCGAGCATCGGCACCGCCGCCCTCCCTAACGTCCCGAAATTTCCCTCAACGAGAGCACACCACGGGCGGCCACCGCCACTGATCGCTGAACACTCGAAACGATCGGCAGTTGTAGCTCAGCCGCTACAGCCCCAGCGCGACGGACAAGGACATGCTGATGGCGTCCATTGCCGCGGGGTCGGCGACGCCGAGGTGCTCGATGAGCCGGGCGGGGTCGACATCGGTGATTCGGTAGACGAGGGCGTGCCCGTGGCCGGCGATGGGCACCGCCAGCAGGGAGCGAACTCCGGTCGGCGCCACGTCGGAGACGTCGATCACGATGGGGCGACCGGCGGCGGTCAGCTCGTCGGCGGACACGATGAGCACGGTGCGGGTGCGCGAAATTGCTTGGTAGGCATACAGATCACCGCGTCTCACGCCGCGCCGCGCCCCCGGTCGCCCTCGGCCCAGCGTGCCTCGCGTTCGGCCTCACGCTCGGCCAGCTCCGCGGAGCGCTCGTCGGGATGTGCGGCGTCCCAGGCGGCCAGCGCGGCCGCGTCGGCGGCCAGCAGGCGTGAGGTGGCCGCGCGGGTCAGCCATTCGGACACGTTGCCGCCGGTCTCCCGCGCGGCGGCATCGCGCACGAGAGCGGCCAGGCGGTCGTCCATCGTGACGGTAAGTCGGCCAGTCATACTCTCGAGCATATATAGGCGTGCATCTGAATGCACCGATTCACCCGTGGTCAGAATCAGCCGCTCCCCGCAGGAAGCCCCTGGTGCCGCACACTGGATCATTCGGTAGGCGGCTCGGCCGCAGGTTCGGCCGGTGCGTCGGTAGCCGCAGAGGTGGGTGGTTCGGCTGGTCGTGTGTGGGGGAGCAGCGAGTGCCGGTGTGGTGGGGCGGCGAGCACCGCCCGGATCACCTCGAGCGCGGCGGTGCGCTTCTCAGCGTTCTTGGTGGTGACCGCGACGACCATGGCAACGAGCGCGGCGCATGTGCGCATCGGGTCACGCAGCAGCAACCACACCAGCAGTCCGGCGGCCCCGCCCGAGAGCAGTCCTCCGGCGCCGGTGAAGAACTCAATCATCAAATGCCCGTCCTTCTCGTCGACAGTGAGCGAGAAGGATTGTTCCCAGGGGGTTCTCCACGTGCGGCACTCAGAAAACGCCCTGGTCATCACCTTGAGAGAGCTATTCCTTCTCAAGGTGGATATAGGCGCGCGAAACCACCGATTCCGTCACTCGGTAGCTGAAATCGCAAGAAAATCTCGCGTACCTATCTGCGTATGGCCGGCGCGCGAATCCGTTGACCCGGCCATAGCAGTCCTGTTCTCCGTCGGCAGGGGGGCGGAGCAGCCCGGGCCGCGGCGAACTACATCCGGATCAGTCCGCACCGAATAGCGGAAGTTGTTGGGAGGCAAGACTCTGGCCGCCGATCCGGCGCAAGCATCGTGCACACGTGACCGCGGCACGGGTCGGTTCCAGCGCGGCGGGTGACCATCCGGCGACCCCGGTGCGGCACAACAGTTCCGGCACTTCTTCCTCGCCGACCCACTGCCCGAGGGCAACCGCGTGCACGGTGCGTCCGGCCCGCACGACCGCGTGCACACCCGGATCGCCGAAGGCGGCCCGCGAGGACGCGGCTAGAGGGCCGATGTCGGTCATGCGACCAACCCTATGGCCGGCCACCGACACCGACCGCAGTGTGAGAAATTGTCGTACTGCATCAATGCGTGTTGCCGGGCGAGCACCGCAGGCCACGACGTAGCTTCCCGCGGTGACCTCCACCTACGGGCTCAACCTGTTCGACACCCTGCGGTTGTGGGCGTACCGCAACGTCGGGAACTACGGCGATGAGTTGACGTTCATCGAGGCCACCACCGACCAGGCCGACTACCTCAACGATGGACACCTCTACGGCAGAACCCCCAAGCAGCTCGACGACCTCGCGGTGAGCGTCGCGTGCTGGACGTGGTCGAGGCGATCCGACATGCAGATGTATCCCTGGCTCTGACCGATCAGGAAGCAACGCCTATCCGCCCATACACGCCCTTCCCTGTGTATGGGCGTGTATTACTCGTGGTCCGAGGAGCAACCGGCAGCGTCTTTGAGCTGATCGCCGAGGTCCGGTGTCCGCAGGAGGGCGCGAATCTCGGCCGCCATTTCGGTGACTCTGGACGCCAGCAGCCAGGGGACTCCCAATTCTCGGCGTCCTGGTCGTTGCCCCTTGCGTCGGCGGTAGGCGGCCTGCCGGCATCCCGAGTGGCAGAACTCCCGAGGGCGGCCCCGCCGCAGCTGCTCGAGCTGACGACCGCAGCTCCTGCAGCTGCGGCGATGCGTGGCCTGCTCGTCCGGGTCGTCGGTCAGTAGGCTGCGGAGCTCGGCGTATTGCAGGGTCTGAAGAGTGTGCTGCAGAAAGTACTCGGCATGATCATCGATCATGCCGCTGACCGTGTCGTACTCCAGAAGGTCGAGTAGCGCATCCCGGAGTTCGGGGGTGGCGGTGAGCTCGGTGATGAGTGCGTCGATCTGCTCCCGCGTTATGCGGGAGGCGACGTGGCGGTCGATGCCTCCGGTCCGGACCCGACGACGCATCTCAGATCCCCTTCCTCAGCCTTGGTCGACTCCTGATCGACAGGACGCCGCCGTGTGGTTGCTCCACGCCGCCGCCCGAATGCCGCCGTGAAAGCCGCGAACACGTCAGGAATATCTTCCCGCTTGGCACGCAGGATCGCAGCCACTCCCAGCACCAGCACCGGAAGCTGCATCCAGAACACCGCCCACCCGCCCGCGGCCACGGCGGACCCGACATCGACAGTCAACGAACCTCCCAACGACAAAAGGCCTCCGACGCGAACACGTCGAAGGCCTTGGAGACGAAAAAAGCTCCGACCCGGCGGGACGGAGCTTCGTTGAGACACATTAGTGCCCAATGGGGAGAAAGGCTATCGCTGTCGCCTGACATATGTCAAGAGTCACGATACCCCCAGCTAGAGAAGGGTTTTCGTGTACGGGCCAGGCAGGTCGGGGCATCGCCGAATTTCGTAACGCAGGAAGTATTCCATATTTACTTCCTTCCTTATTTCCTTAAATAAGGGCGATGGCATTCATCGAGATCGACGGGTAGAGCCCGTGATGAGTAGACGTACCGGACGACGTCCTCACTGCACCAGCTACAGGCCTGCGTTCAGCTCAGTGGCACCCACCCGCCGGCGACTTGCCCGAGGGAGATGGCGTCGGCGAAGTCGGCGACGATGCTGTCGAGGGCGGGTTGTATGGCGGTGCTGACCGCGACGACGATTCCGCCGAGTTCGCGCACCACGGCGGCAATTTCGGGCCCGCAGTCGCCGGTCCAGCCGGCTCGGAGGTCGCCCAGTCGCACGGTGACGGTGTGGTCCTCGCCGAGGTGGGCGATAGCGTCGGGAACGGTGTGGTCGATGCGTAGTACCGACCCGCCGCCGGTGAGCCCGTATTGGGCGTAGTAGTTGGTCGTGGCCACCCGCCAGCCCTCGTCGAACTCGGCCAGGATGACCTGCTCGAGGCCGGGATTGACTAGCAGAAACGGCCGCAGAGCCTCCGCACCGCTCTGTTCACCGATGATCGGCAGCAGCACCGTGGTGGCGACGAAGTTGACCGTGGCCGCCGTGGACGAGGGCGCCGGACCCTCGTTCCACCGGGGCGCGCAGCAATCGGGATGGTGCAGATCGGCTGTAGCCGCGTAGGTCCCGACCTCTACCCGGAGCGCGGCGCGGGTGCCGTTGAAAGATCTACCGCACGTTTGGCATTCGTGCGGCCACAGATGGACGGTCAGATCCTTGAGCCCGCAGGGGCCGAGCCGCTCACGGGTGAGGTCGTCGACGACGAACGGATATTCCGGCTCGTTCTTCTTGCGCCACCCCATGCCCCGCCGCTCCCCCCTGGTGTAGACGACTGCTCCGCACCAGCATGCCGGGGATGGCGAGACCTCCGGGGCGGTTTCGGCAGGAAGGCCGTACGGGGTTGTTGTCCGTCCGCCCTGCACGCAGCAAGGGCAGGCAGGCCGGATACCCGCAGCAAGCGAGCTTAACTACCCGCGAATTGCCCAGCTAGGAGATCCGCGTGCTCTTCGGTGGTGAGGTTGATGATCGCCAGGGCCTGCCAGGGGCTGGAGAGGCTATCGATCCAGGCGCCGGCGCGCAGTTCGCGCAGCAGGATTTCCCGCCACCGGGTCTTCTCGGCCTCCGGCATCGGCGTGGCTTCGAATTCATCCATTTTGTCCTTGCGGACAGTGTGGGCCCAGCCGATTTGCTTGGCGGTTCCGGTGAGTTCGGGCCATCCCGCCTTGCGGGCTGCTTCGGCATTGGCGGCATTGATGGCGTCGTGCGTGCCCATGGATCCCATAGTGCGCCGAGGCACCGACACGGAGGGACGATCGAATGGCAGAGGTTTGTCGGCGGCCCGCCTGACAGTGACGCGTCTGCCGGTCCGTCACAGCTTTAATATGTTGCAGCCCAGCCATTTTCGGTTCGGCGGACGTCGGACTGAAACATTCTGCACCCCGGTTTTCTACGTTCTTCCTCGACTGGCGCGGCCAAGGTAACCGGCCAGCACACCGAAGCAGGAAGGCAACCGAGATGGTTGACAGCAATGAGTTCCAACGAGCCACCTACGCCTGGCAGTGGGGGGCGATCCTGACCACCTCGAGCGTCGAGAAGTTCCGCGACATTCCACCGGGGTGGATTGCGGACCACCTCGAAACCCGCCATGGACTGGATCCGCGCCGGCCGCTCGCGTATCTGGCTGCTCTCGCGGCTCTCGACGTCAGCGGGGAGCCAGAGGTATGCCGTGATCTTCATGCCCTCGCGGTCGAGGGGGTCTTCTTCTACGGGGATACCGCAGATGTCCTCGTCAACGAACCGGCGCATCTGTCCCGGGATCCACAGGTCCGCGCGAAGGAGCTCACCGAGTTGAGGAAGGCGGTTCTCGATGACCTCGCGTGCGTGCGGCGGTATGTACCGAGCCAGCTGACCGAACATTTTTGGTTTCCTGTGTGAGACCCGACCTGCGGGACCGGGGGATTCGCGTCGGCGGCGGCTTCCCCCGGCGTCCGGGTAGCGGTGCCGTCTGGCCGATGACGCGAGAGATCGGAGTGCTCGCTGGGGATCACCAGCCGCCTTGCAGGCCTGCCTCGTGTACGGCTGTGCGGAATGCGGTCATGTGGGGCTCGCGGTGCGGGAACCGGAGGCTGTGGTCGCGGAGTGTTTGAAAGTGAACGTCGAAGTTGTGTTTGAGGACGGTTTCCTGCCATGTGTGGGCGGCTTCTATAGCGCTCTTCTGGAGGGTGTGGCGGAAGAACCGGAGCAGATTCGGTACTGCTTTTCCCGCCTCGATAGGCATGAGGTCGGTAAAGCCGAGTTCTGTTCGGATTTCGGCGAGTTGGGGTTCGGGCGCTGCGCGGATGTACTGCTGTTGCGTGATGTGGACGCGGAAGCCCAGCTGCTTGGCCATGAAGAACAGGGTGTAGTTGGCGCGGCGGCAGATCAGAACAGGGTGGATCAGGGTGGTGGGTGCGCCGCGCTGGAGCTGGGCAGCTTTGCTGAGGAGTTGGAAGACTTCGGAGGATTGGGGGTACAGCCAATCGCGGACGTTTTTGACTTCGATGGGGATGTAGATGGTGGCCTCGAGCAGGCCTTGGCTGTTCATGACCGGGAGCCAGCCGCCGGAGTCGAGGGATCCATTGAGGCTGGTGCCGAGGATGTTGCGGACTTCGCCGGCGCCGGGCGTGGAGAGCGAGAGGTTGCCTGCTTCCACGAGGGCTTGTCGAACTGCGACCTCGCCGGCCGGTCCGATGAGTCCGTGGGGGTAGGTCGCGTTGCCGCTGGCCCAGCCGCGGTAGCGGGCCATGAGGAGCCGTTTGCGGGCGGCGGCGGTTTTCACCTTGGTGGCCCGGTTGGTGAGATCGGCGGGGGTGAAAGTTTCGATGGACGTGCCGCCCCGGGCGGTCTCTGTGTTGGGGACGATCAGACCGGCGTCGGTCAGGATATGGCGGGCGTCGGTGAGGACGTGTGCGAAGTTGGCGTCTTCGCGTGCGCGGTTCTCTTCGGTGAGCTTGGCCTCGACCTCGTTCCAAACGACAGCGTGCTCGGTCTCGACCAGTTGCAGGAGGTCGTTCCGAGCCTTCGCTTGGTGCTCGGCAGGCGAACGCATTTGATCAGAATAAGGGCGCTGTCCAGCGCCTTTTCGGTTTCACCCAAGCTCAGCCCCTAGATAAAGAAGTTTGTTCGTCTCCCGGAGACCCCCGGAGCCACCCGGAGACCCCCGCTGCTTACAGCTGGTTTCTGAGTTGGCGCTTCGATTGTGTGATGGAGGTAACACGCGTGGTGCTCGGGCGTCTCGGGCGCGTTCGTAAAACGACCGTTGGCCGAACGCGAACACTTTTGCTCACCTGCCGGGCGTTTGAGCAGGTCACAGCGTTCGGAAACTCGTTCGTTTACTGGTAGGGTCAAGACCAGTTGTTGAACACGTTTTCCGAACAGCTGGAGGGGCTCAAATGGCGTTGGTCGGTCTGGTGCGGGTGAGCACGAGCAAGCAGGAGACCCAGCGGCAGCACGACGACCTCGACGGCATCTGCGTGAAGGTGTTCGAGGAGACGGTCAGCGGCAAGCTCCGCGTCGCCGACCGACCCGCCCTCACCGCCGCGCTGGAGTACATGCGCCCGGGCGACATGCTCACCGTGCAGGAAGCCGACCGGCTCGGCCGCAACCTCCTCGAGGGTCTGATCGTGCTCAACGACCTGTTTCAGCAGGGCGTCGCGGTGAAGGTCCTGCACGGCATCGCCGCCGGGGAGCACACCGAGCGCAGCTTCATCCTGGACCTGGCCCTCGCCCTGGCTGAGGACCGGCGCCGCGACATAGTCCGCAAAACCCGCGACGGGCTGGAATCCGCACGCCGCCAAGGCCGCACCGGTGGCCGGCCTCGCGTGGTCGACGACGACAAACGCCGCGCGATCCTGGCCCGCCGCGCCGAGGGCCAGTCCCTGCGCGAGATCGCCCGCGGCGTCGGAGTCAGCCTCGCGGTCGTGCACGGCGAAGTCGCCGCAGCCCGCACGGCCACAACCTGAACCCTCGGACGGAGGAGTCGGCGCCGGGTATTCGCTGAGGGCGCCCACGAGCCCGGCGGACCAGACTGGCGAGGCTCCCGACACCGCCGAGAATGCCGAAAGCGCCGCCGACGACCACACCAGTCGAACCCACGGTTAGCCCGATGGCCACCACCTCAACCGCGATAAAGATCGGGGCCAATAGGGCGAGAACCAACAGGAATTCCCGCGAGGCGCGCCAGAAGTCCTGCCATGTGTCGGGCAGTCGTTCCCGGATGAAGGGGAAGACCAGGGAGGCCACGACGAGGCCGAAGCACGACCCCGCGAAGGGTCCGACGAACGGTGTGGCGACGGCAGTGCAGGCACAGGCGACGGGGATGGCCGCCAACAGTTTCCGCCGAGGCCTCGCGTCTTGTTCGTGGTTCCAGACTCGACTAATGAGCCTGATCCACGCGAGCTGAAGGACACCAAGGATGAACGTCATGTAGAAGGCCACCCAGAGGGGGAGGTTCGAGAACATCCACTTGGACAAGTGCGTGAGAAGCGCCATCAGGACGATGGTCAACGCCGCGCCGAGTCCTCGTTCGAAACCTGCCTGCTCGCGGCTGAAGTAGTAGGTGCCCTCGCTGCCGACTTCGTGGGGGAAGCCGTAAACGAACCCGGTGGGCAGTGCTACCACCCCCGAGGCTGGTTGTATGCAGCCGCGCCGAGTGGGCCCCTCAGCCTGCTGCTGCTCCAGCATCTTTCGCACCTCGTCACGGATCGCGCTGAGGTCGATCATCGTGCCAGGAAGAATGGCCTCCGATTCGGGCTTTCGGGTGTTGGTCTCGTTCAGGTTCTCCCACAACCGCATCACCTGAGCTGTTTGAGCGTCGGTGAGCCGACAGCCGCGGCAGAACCGCTGAACTTGCTCGGGCTTTCGAGGGAGAGCAGCGTTTTTCTCCGCGACGAAGTTGTAGACCGTACTTCGTGGAAGCCTGCCGTACTTCGCCAGCTGACCTGCGGTTCGGCCGGATCGATCCTTGATCTTGCGCATAAGGGCAAGGAATTCCGGCACAGACGCTGCGGTGAGCTCGAGGTCAGCGCTTGCCGTCGGATCGGAGGCTCTCGTCGCCTGCGTCACTCGCTGAACCACGCTGTGATCGCCCGACCAGCTCGCCGCCCGAGGCGAGAACCACGATTACGTCCGATCTTGACGGGCGCGATGCCGGCCAGAATCGCCAGCGCGATGCCGATAGCGAGACAACCCGCTTCCCGAGGAGTCGCACTGCCCCATCGGATCAGCAGCAAGGTGAACAGGTAACCGGAAAGGACGACCAGCGCGGCTAGCACCACTGCCGGCCAGTTCCAGCGCGGAGACTTGGGCGCGGCGGTACCCGGCCCAAATGACCTAGATTGTGCCGAGGAGAGTGCTCTGGCCTCGTGCGGGAGGGTGGCCAACAGGCCTCCGTTCTTCAGCTTGTGGCTGCGGAACCCCGCGAGAGCCAGAGACATCTGTGTCTACCAAGCGCCCTCGCGCGGGTTCCACGCAAAATGGGATGCAAGTCGAAATGGTTCAGATCTGGTGACGCCGCTCTCCGGGCAGAAGTTCGCGGTTTCTCCCGGCAGAACTTCACCATCCTCACCCACGACAAGCGTCGACGGAAGTGTCCAAACAGCGAGCGGAACGTCCAAATGAACTGTCCAACAGCTCCTTCGTCCGACTTCGTTGTCCAAACAGACTCGCTGGTCAGATGGCCGCAGGTGAGGTTTCCCCACTTCAGCGCCCAACAGACAACCGATGGACGCATTCGCTCGGCTAACGTCGACAGAGCGAAGCGCGGTAGACAAGCACCCGCTTCGCCGCCGGGACAACTTCGCAATGGGATGCAAGTCGAGCGGTGAAATTGAGAGAGTCCGTGGTCGCGCACGCACTTCTTCTCGATGCCTGTGTCGGGCCTTGGGGCGCTACGGCGACTTCCCCGAGGCCGACGCAGGCCTCCGCGGCGAACTTCGCCGTGAGTGGTGCCGCCATCCACACTCCCGGTGGGTGGTCGATCAGGCACCGCGAAACGAGTTGATGCAGTAGGCAGCCCGAACCCTATGGCCGTCGTATCGGAGCAGGGTGAGGCTTCAGTCCTCGGCGGCGACGAGATCGGCCACCCGCGCGGTCCACTGGTAGCGGCCCGGTGCGTCCTCGACCGACTCGACGACCGCGCGGTCGCCCTCGATCTCCACGACCGTGAACACCGAGACTCCGCCGGTTCCTATCCGGACTCGATCACCTTCGTTCGCCACGTCTCGCAGACTATCCCGATCGGGCGACCAGTCCATGCCATGTCATGTCCGACAGGGTCGGTGCCGGTCACTCCGGCGTGGACGCCGGCCTGGCCGCTTTTTCCGCTGCCGCCTTCGCCGCCGCGACGGTGCCGCGTCTCCCCCATTTCAACGTGGTGGTCGCATTGTCGACGACGAACTGGAACAGATTTCCGTCTTCCCACACGGTGAGCTGGCGCCGGTACATCGTCCGGGTCAGCATGGTGCCCTGACTCGGATGCGCGTACAGCGTCCACCCGCCGGTCGCATCCGCCTCGGACAGCATTCGGGCAGCCCTTCGTCGCTGAAATCCGAATAGACCAACCAGTATGCGACGGGTCCGCCCTCCCTTCGCCGATGACGGGGCGCGGCCGTGTCATGCTCGACCGCATGGACGGCCAGCAATGCGAGTTCCGCCGCGGCGACCCGGTGAGCTGGTGGGCAGACCGTGACGGCCGCGCCCTCGACCCGGGCCACCCCGACGCGATCGAGCGCACCGGCATCATCGACGCCGTGTGCCGCCACCCCGCCGACGACAGCCAGATCGTGGCCTACCTCGTCACCTGCCGTAGCGCCGTGGCCGGCACCTACCTGATGACCGTCCGCCCTGACCTCGGCCACCAGCTCACCCTGCTCGGCGTAGACCAGCAGCCCGGCACCGGTGAGGCGGAGGAGTAGGACCGCGTGAGCGACGCGACCTCGCCGCTGCCGGAGCAGAACAAGCAGGTGCTGCGGTCCGTCGTCGACGCGCTCAACGCCGACCCCTCCCTCGTCTCGGCCGCCGATGTGCACCGGTACCTGACCGATACGGGGACACCGGTCGACATCGCGGACATCGCCGCGGCGATGGACATCCTGCGACTACCGAAAGTCGGCTACCAGCGCGGCGTCCCCACCTGGTGGGTCATGTCGCAGATCTGGGACGTCCTGCAAGGCCTCGACGGGGACGAGCCCCCCGAGTTCGTCGACGACCGCGCCTAGCCGAGCAGCGCGAGTAAGTCGCGCGAGCAAGTTATAGAGATAGATATCTAAGTGAGCACCGCTGCGTCGGCGTGCTCGGGGGGGAAGCTACGCCGGGAGGACTTCCCTGACGAACCACAGCGGCGCGAGAACAGCGTTCACGTAGTCTGCCGCGCCGCCTGGTGAGTCCTGAACGTCGGCATCGACGACGAACGTGCGCTGATCGCGCGTGGGCGTGTGCTCGACGATGACGCGATACTTCTTCATCACTCGGCCTCTCTGTCCTCGCTGCCCGGCCGGAGCCGCGTTTCGTTCACGATGAACAGCCGTGCGGCTCCGGCGAGCGAGTTATTGAGTTTTGGTACATAAGTGAGTCAGAGCCTTGCCGATGGACACCGTCCGGACAACCGCCCCGCCGGAGGGAACCGCGGCGCCCGAGCCTCCGTCGGTTATGACGTGGACGACGAGCAGCCGACCGAGGCCGGCACCTCCCCGAGCAGTCCGGCGACACGGTGGGCGGCGGCCCGGACCCGGATCACGCTGGCCCGCGCCTACGGGCACCCGAGTGTGCGCCGCCGCGCTCGACGACGGCTACGAGACCAGCTTGGCTGAGTTCGACCACAAGGGCGTGCAGGCGGTGTCTTCGAGACGGGGCGACAGCAGCTGGAGGTGTCGGCCTCGTCGGGAACAATTCCGCGGATGGGACAACTGTGGGTGACTACGCGCAGAGGTGACTGGGTGCGGGCCGACCAGATCGTGGAGGTCGCCGTCGAGTTCGAGACGAAGCCGGGCGAATCCAGCCCTGGCAGGTACGAGACGCAGCCGACCGGCAAAGCCTTCGTGGTGGCCCGGCTCGCATCGCCGGTCGGGTCATGGACGTGGGGTGAGGACGATGGCAGCGGCGAACTCGACCAGGCCCAGCGCATGCTGGTCCGCTGCGAGTCCGAGGACGCCGCCGACGCGATGGCGAAGAGAATCGTGCGCAACCTGATCGCCCGCGCCGGCCAGGCCGCAATCCTCAGCTTCACCAGCAATGGTGCGATGACAGTGGAAGCGGTGAAGCCCCCGCCGCCCGACACCAGCGAGGAACCCGAGTCGCCCTGACCGCTGTCCGGCGCATCCGCTAGGCGTTGGCGTTTGAGCCGACGCCATAGCAGCCTCAGCTTTCCTTGGGTGCCTCTCAGAAACCACCGTCACACCTATTGCACTCTTCCGCCGCGCAGGGACTGTCACCGGAAAGGCGACAGTCCTACCGGGGGTCTCCTGACGTGGAGTGCACCCCGGGGCCCCGACGCCCCTCCGGGCCCCGATCCGGCACACCTCTTCCACCATCGTGGATAGTTCGGGAAATTTCGTCCAACGAAAAGGGGCCGGGGTCAGCTGGCGAGGTCGAGGTGTTCGTCTTCGGCCGCGCGGCACCAGCAGCCGTCGTCGCAAACGGTGCAGGCCGAGCAGCCGTCGCAGTGTTCGATCAGGAGGTGACCGCAGACGGGATCGCGGTCGTCGTCGAGATCGGTGTGGTGCGGAATCAGCGGCCCGCCCAAGCCGTACGCGCGTGGCTCCATGACCGGATCATCGCCGCCATCACCGACAAATTCGGTGGGCCGCCGCCCGCCCGCGGCAAGGTTCTGGCGATTCGTGCGAGGTGGGGGTTACACCTTTTGCACCCGCGACGAGATCTTCGTACTCACCACACAGCGCACACCCTCAGCCACCACCCCTCACCCGTTCCCGCACCATCTCCCTGCACCCTTCCCCCTCGCGCAATCACCTACTCCCTCCCTCTCTCCTCCCCTCATTTCTCGCCCATTTCCACCGAGCAGACCTCTTGCATCCAGGCGTGGGTCTCCTCGATTTTCGTCCGACGTAAATAAGTACGCTGGTCGGTATGGACGTCAAACGGTGCCCTCGCTGTGGTGATCTGATCGAACCCGCGCAGGGCAGGGGACGTCCGCGGCGGTGGTGTTCGCCAGAGTGCCGGCGGCGCGCGTTCGAGGAGAACCGCGCAGCGGCAAGCAACGGGCGCGTCGTCGAAATCCACGAAGAGGTTCGCGTCGTCGAGCGCAGCCGCCCGCTGTCCCCCGATGGTGCGGTCGAGCGGGTCCTCGGCGACGCGATAGCGATCCAGAAGCTGCTGCGGGTGCTCGCACACCGGATGTATCGCGACCCGGGAATCGCCGATGTCGGGGCGAATGTGGTCCGGCCGTTGCTCCACGACTTGTGGCTGGCCAACCACGGAGTCCGGGCAGATGACCCCGTTCCGGCGCCGGAACTTCCGCCAGAAGCTGCCGGATCGGCGCGCAAGAACCGTGCCGACGCGCACCGCGAGGCCGTCGCCCTGGTGCTCGATTCACCCCGCAGCACACGCGAAGTACTGCACGCGCTCACCGAGCAGGCACGCAACGGGACACTCGCCAACGCCGAGCACGCACCCACCGTCGCCGCCGCCAACGGTCTGCTCAACGCCCTCGTCGCGTCGCGGACACTGCGCCTGCGATAGCTCTCGGCCGGGCCTGCCCCACTTCCCTCCCACCTTTGATCTATCGACTTCCGATTTGGGTTTTCCGTCCTGCCCCGACCCTGGTTTGTAGACCTCCCTCGATCCAGGTACGCAGATGGAGGGAGGTCTACAAACCGGGCGCTTGCGAACGGAGGGGTCGGGGCAGGACGGAAAACCCGCAGCTCCGCGCGATTCCCGCCCCTGGATTAGGCCCTGGTCTAGGCCCTGGATTAGCCCCTGGCCCAGGGGCTGGGCTCAAACCCTGAGCTAATCCAGGGGCTGGTCCAGGGCCTAATCCAGGGGCTAATCCACCCCCACTCGCCAGGCTGGTCGTGAGGATGGAATCAGTGTTCGAAGCCGCGGGGGCGGTCGTGTCCGGGCGGCCGGAGGGTGTTCGGCGGACGCCCCGGCGTCTGGCCCGGAGGCCGTCCCTGCGTGCGACCTGAACCCGGCGGTGGGGTGAGCGGAGACTGCGCCGCAGTACGCGGTGAGCCGAACCCGCTGCGCGCGATGTAGGCACCGCGAGAGCCCTCGATCCGCTTCTCCGTCTCGGTCGGATCGACGCCGTCGACGAATCCGCGGGCGCGTTCCTGCGCCGCCCATACCGGCGACCCCACACCCTTGTCACGTTCGGTGCTCGGATCCACGCCGGCCGCACGCAAGTGGATGACGGTCAGCGCTTTACGCGCCTCGGCCGCCATGGTCGCGGCGGTGTTCGCCCGCTCGGTCGCGGCCAGCATGTCGCGGACCGCGAGCAGGCAGTCGACCATCGCGTACATCAACGCCAGATTCGCTCTCGCCGGATCCGGCGAGAGCGACATCAGCATCCGCGAGACGTGGCGCAGGCCTGAGCCGTGCACGCCCCACGGACGGCGCTGCTCGCCTTGCACGTGGCCGGCGCGGGCCAGCTGCCGCGACAACCGGTCCAATGGTCCCGGCCGCTGCTCGGTCCGCACCGACAACGCCGCGAACATCCCCGAGGACTGCGACGCGGCTTTGGCCCACGCGTCGCGGTCCGCTGCCGGGATCTCGCGCACGTAGCGGCTCCAGCGACCGAGTTCGTCGACTGTCTGCTGCTCGTCCAACGGGGAGGAGATCCGCGAATGGTGCTGCTTGCCTGACGACTTGGTGATGTTGCGCCACTCGGTGAGTGCTTCCTCGCGGGCGTCGGCGCCGCGATCCCACGGTGCCCACTCCCGGATCCGGGGCAGCGTCAGATCCCGGGCGAGATAGCCGCCGCCGTAGGACAGCGACTTCTCGAGCTTGCCGTCGAGGTTGCGCCGCGGCGGCAGCTCGACCTTGTAGCCGGTGACTTCGTCCATCCCGCCGCGCCGGAAATAGGGGCTGATGATGATGCCGGCGGCCTGCACCTCCCGGATCCACTCGGCCTCGCTGCCGCTCGCGACCGCCAGCGCGCGCACCCGCCGACTCAACGCTTCCCGATCCGTTTCCGGTGCGCCGAGGCGCTGCGCGCGGGCCCGCTCGCCTGGCTTCGTCGCCCGTTCGGTGCTGGCCTCCTCGCGGCTGTGCAGCACTTGCAGCCCGTATTTGTGCTCGAGCATGTTCGACGCGGCCTGTGCCCGCGGGTGATCCTGGAACACATCGGCCAGTGATCCATCCGGGCGCACGACGCTCATCGCGATGTGGATGTGGTCCCCGCCGTTGCCGTCGGCGCCGGCGCGGCCGTGGTTGATCGCTGCCCATCGCACATCCGGCACACCGTCCGCGCGTCCGATGAACCCCATCTCCCGCATGAAGTCGTTCGCGATCGCTTCCCATTTCGGGTCGGCGAGATCGCCCTCCTCCGCCTTGAGCGCGAGCGAGCAGTGCCACACATTGGTGTCTTTGGTCGTCGCCTCGAACGCGGCCTTGCGGTCCATTCCCTCGGCGATCATCTTGCGTGCGGCCTTGTAGTTCGTCGCCAGCACCGGCGCACCCTGCAACAGGGTCTGGCGCGGGGAATCCAGCAGCGCCGCAAGCTCGACCGCGCGCGCCAGGTCGATAGGGCCCGCGTACACCGCCATGACCACCGGATCGCCGGCCACCACCCGCTGATCGGTGTGCCGGGACTCGCCGACCCGACCCGGGCCTGCCAGGTAGCGCAACAGCCCGCGCATATCCGAGCCCTTCACGATGTTCGGCATCACGACGGCATCACCCGTCAGGATCGATCCGCGACGCCCACTCCTCGTCGACCACCAGATCCTGGGCCGACACCGACACCGACACCTCGGTCACCGCAGGCGCCAGGCCCATCACCCACCGCGCCGTCGCATCGAGCGCGAGCGCTGCCCGCGTCGCCGCGACCAACGCCGCGACGGTCCCTTCCGCGACCTCGCGGTTCTGGTGGGCGTAGCGCGTGAGCTGGTTCAGGTTGTTCATCGCACCGCGCACCTGGTCATCGAGCTCGAGGAGTCGCTGCACCGCGTGCGCGCGGCCGGCCTCCACCCGATTCGAGTCCGACGCAGACTCGACCAGCAGCCGCGGCACACTCACCCCCGCTGCCTCTGCCTGTGCGGTCAGCTCGGCGTGCTCGGCATCCGAGAGCTTCACGACATGCCGGTGCGGTCGGCCTCCGGCCACGTTGGCCGCGCGCACGCGCTTGGCGTGCGCCCGCCGATTCGGCGACTCCGCTGCCATCGCAGCCTCCTCACAGCCCAGCGCAGCGACCACCCGACGACCGGGTGGGGTGCCCGATAGGGCACCTAAAATCTAGCTCGCTCCAACCAATTTCGTTTCCAGGGTACCTCAAGCAAGATCACGTGCGGCGGCTTCGCCGCGACTACACCTAGAAAGAGCTGGCGACGAGGTCGAGACTGCTGCTGAGTGCCAGCTCGGGGGGCGGCCGGTAGTCTCCCCAGAACGACGTCAGGCCCCGGCGGGTACGAGCCGCCGGGGCCTGACGTCGTTCTACGGGTAGCGGCTACGCGCGCTCGTGCAGTCGCACTACCGGGGCCATGCTGGCAGTACGTTCAGCATCGATCTGCGCGGCCAGTTCGATCCACTTGGTAGTGGTGTCGCGGTGCGGGCCCAGCTTGTCGCGGTAGATGCGGTCCGCGCCCAGGCCGTCGCGGCGGTTGGCGATAAGCACCCGGACCACGTCCTCGACGGAGAACCGTGTCCGGCGCAGCCGGCCGTGCACCTCGGCGCCAAGCGCCCACAGGTCACTGTCGTCTTCGCCGTGCTGCGCGGTTGCCGCCTCTCGTGCGGCGCGCCCGGCCTCAGGCTGCGCGGTTTCGTCCACGGTCTCCGGGTCGGCACGGTGCACGGTTTCGGTTACGGGTGCACGGTGCACGGTCTCTGCCTGCCCGGTCGGCTGCTCGGTGCGCGGAAACTGCTCGCCCCCGGTCGAGACCACGGTCCGTACACGTCCCTCACCGACCCCTACCTGTGTATGGGCGGGTGTGGGTTGCGCGGTCTCCGGACCGCGCGTGGAGGTCGATACGAGGTCCTGCCCTGGCGTTTGCGCGGTGTCGGTGGAAAGGATCGGAGCGTCTGACATGACGAGGTCAAGCTGACCTGCGGCCCCTTGCTCCAGTTCGGAGACAGCGGGCCTCCCGTCATAGTGTGAGCCGCGGCTGTCGGCCTGCACGGTGTGCTGCTCGGTGTGCAGGCCGGGCTGCGCGGTATACGCGGAGTGAGGGGTGGCGACCGAGGCGTGTGCCAGGTGCGCGGCTGTCGGCTGCTCGGTGCGCGGAAGTTGCTCGGTGATCTCCTCGACCGCAGTGGCGAGGTGCACGGTTTCTGGATCGCTGGCGTTTGCGCGGTGCACGGTTTCGCCGAGCTGCACGGTCTGCGCCCCCGGACCGTGCACGGTCTTTTCGGTCAGCTCGGTCCGGTAGCTGGGTGCACGGTGCACGGTCTGCACGGTGTCGATAGCGGGCAGGTGCACGGTGTCGGTGCCGCCCTGGGCGTGGATGCGTTCGGCGATCCGTTTGCGAGCCTTCATGTAGTGGCTGCCTAGACCGTGCAGTGCCAGCAGACTGCCGCCGATCATCACCGGTGCGATGGCGTGCAGCGCGGCGTCGTACCAGTGGCCCTCGCTCAGGTGCGGGTAGGTGTTGAGCCCGAGTGTCAGGACCAGCAGCCCCACTTCGACCATGCGCGTCGCGGCCGGTGGATCGAGATCGGCGAGTTCGCGGGCCTTGGAGACGCCCAGGGCGATGACGATCAGCAGGCCCGAGATCATGGCCTCGATGAGGTAGGAGACCCAGAACAGTGGATCGCCGGTGCCGCCGGGTGCCATGTTCTGCTGCACATTGATCGCGCTCCACAGCATGCCCGCGGCGATGATCGTCGCGCAGGCGATGCGGATGTAGCGGCCGGCGCGGCGTAGCTCGGCCATGTTCGAGACCGGAGTGTCGGCGCGCCGCTGCTCGGCCAGCGCCTTGCGGGCGTCGACCGCGTCGCGAATGTCGGCTTCCCGGATCTCGGCCTGCGCCTTGCGTAGCGACTCCGCGGCCGCCAGCTGCTCGGCCAGCTCGGCGCGTTCGGCCGCCCGCAGCGCTGAGCGCCGCCACTCGGCCAGCTCACGCTCGGCAGCGAGTTCGGCTTCTGAGGGCACTTCGGCCAGCACCTGGGGCGCGTCTCCCCCGAGGAGGGCGAGCCGTTCGCGGGCTGAGTGGAGTTGTTCGGCCAGGGCCTGCACGGAATCGGCTGCGTCCCTGGTGGGTGCGGTGCCCGAGTTGGACGGATTCTTGGTGGGGTTCTTCATCGAAACGAACCTTTCGCGCGTTCGGCGGAAGCGTGGAGTGTGGCACGGAAGTGGGTGCCGTTGCCGCAGACCTGGCACTGCGGGTGGGCGTGTCGGTGTACGGGCGGTCGGGGGCCGAACCGCCGCAGAGCACGGGTCCCTACCCTGCCCATACACGGGTACGGATAGGTAAGGGCAGGTAAGGGCGTGCTCACTTCGTGTCCTCAGGGAGGACGGCACGGGCCCGGTCCATGTCGTGGAACTTCCCTGCGTACTTCTCCTGGTCTTCGATCTTGCGCTTGTACCAGTCGAGAGCGCCCTGCTTACTCATGCCGAGCGCAGTGCCGATTGCGGCCCAGCTCTCGCCGGCCTCTCGCGCGGCACGCATCACGTGCCATCGGCGACCGGTGAGCAGGCCGACCAGGCGACGGTTGGCTTCCAGTGCCTGAACGGCGGTGACGTCGGCGAGGCCTGCGAGCCTGGCGCGCATGTGTGCGGCAACAGTCGCTTTGGCCTGGTCCGTATCGATCTCCTTCAGTGTTTCGCGAGTGAACTCGATGTGATGGAAGGTGGTCCATGTCGCGTGCAGGATCTGTTCATCACCGTCGCGCAGGACGGCGTCGATATCGGTGCCGACGGGGACGTAACCGTCAGCGGTGGTCTCGAAGTACTGATAACCCATGAGGTAAGTTTACTTGACCTTTGGCAAGTCCGCTTGCCACTCGTCAGCATTTCTTGTCGTGTATGGATGCCCATACACGCAACAGAGGTGTGTTTACCTCAGTATGGGCAGGGACTGAGGGTAAGGTCCGGCCCGTGCGCATATACGCGATCGCCAACCAAAAAGGTGGCGTGGGCAAAACAGCCGACACCGTCAATCTGTCGGCGGCGCTGTCCGCGCGGGGTCGCAATGTGCTGGCCCTGGACTGGGATCCGCAGGGACACCTGACCGAGGCGCTCGGCATAGAACCGGCCGAGGACGCGACCTTGGCGAAGGCGCTGCTGGGTAAGTGGAGTGGCGAGCTCGGCGAACTGGTGCGGCGGACCGCCGGGGGTCTGTTCGTGATCCCGACCAGCGACGAGATGTTTCTGCTGGAGACGGACCTGCACGCCCTGCGCATGAGGGAGTGGATCCTGAGCAAGTTCCTCGACAACCTGGTCGGCGTCTTCGACGATGTGGTGATCGATTGCCCGCCGTCGCTGGGCCTGCTCAACGACAACGCGCTGGTCGCGGCGCGGCGGCGCAAAGACGATGAGGGGCCGCAGGGGCGCATCGTGATCCCGGTGCAGGCCGAGGATTCGAGCCTTCGTGCACTGCGGCTGTTCCTGCGCCAGGTCGCCACCCTGCAAGAGGAACTCAAGATCGAACTCGACATCGCCGGTCTGGTCGTCAACATGTACGACGGGCGTAAGGGGCGGATCGCTACGTCGACCCTGGAGGCGTTCGAGAAGCACCCGCTGGATCTGCTGGCGGTGTTCAAGGACAAGAAGGAAGTCCGGGAAGCCTGGCGGCTGCGTACCACGGTGTTCGAACATGCACCGGAGAGCGAGACCACTGAGGGTTTCCGGGCGCTGGTCGGGCGGCTGGATCCCGAGTTGGCGGTGGTGGCGTGAGCTCACGAAATCCCCTACCCGGTCCGGATGTGTCTGGCACCGACCTCGACAGGGTCTTGCGGACCCGGCTCGGCCCTCAGATTCCCGAGAGTCAGACAGACGCCCATACACAGGTAGACAAGGGTGAGGGCCGGGTACGGACAGGTAAGGGCGGCACCCGGCCGGACCCGGAGGGAATGCGCCGCGCCTCGTTCTACATCAGCGCGGCCGCCGCCGAAGCCCTCGAACATGCCACCGACCAGATCATGCAGTTGCTCGGCGACGACACACCCCGCCACGTCGCCCTCTCCGCATTGCTGACCGCCGGCGCCAACCAAGTCGACGCCGTGGCCAAGGAGCTGGCTCAGCAGCGCGCCGCCGAACTCACCGCCCGCCTGGCTGCGCTCCAGACCTCAGCCGAGTAACACACGCCCAAACTCAGGTATGGGGCGTGTATGGGCAAGGTGTGGGTAGGGAAGCTCATACCAGCAGGACCGCGCCGAGCTGGTCGTGCAGGAGTTCGAGCGCAAGAGTGTCGGGGTCGGGCGGGTCGTCGAGACCTGGGTAAGGCGGCTCGGGTGGGCCTGCAGCGAGTTGGGCGGCCCAGATGAGTTCGTTCAGGGTGTGGTCACTGTCCCAAGGCGCGGCCGGGACAGTGGAGGACTCGGTGTCGGTGGTGGGGTCTGTGACCATGCCGAAGCGGATCTCAAGCCAGGTCCGCCACTCGGCCCGCTGTTGTTTGACCTCGCCGAGACGTATGGCCCGCTGGGCGTGCAGGTTGTGGCGGTCGGCGACATCGTCGAGGGAGCGCGGGCCCGGGGCGACGGTGCCGCGCCCGCGCGTGATCAGCCCGTCGCGGGCCAGGGCGGCGAGCACGTCGTGGCCGGTGCTGGAGGCGACGTGGGTAGCCGCGATGACGTCGGCGGCCGCGGTGAGTCCGGTGCGGGTGATGAGTTCGTAGATGGCGCGTTTGTGCAGGCCCAGGACCAGCCAGGCGTCGTGGACCGGCCCGACGCTGATCCGCTCCAGCGGGACCGGGTCGGTGAGTTCATCGAGGTTCTCGGCGCGGCGGGCGGTGACCAGGCTGTACTCGTCAGCGAGGGTGCCCGCGGCGCGACGCGTGCGGAACACGGGGGAACCCGGGATCTCGCGAACCTCAGCCAGGACCGAGGCGACGGTCTCGTGCGCCATCAGGCCGGCGTGCAGGCCGAGTGAGCGCACCCCGACTTCGACACAGGGGGTGCCGTCCGGCGCGATCCTCCCGGCGACGTAGGCGGCGTAGGCGAGGGCTTGCAGTACCGCGAGGACTTGCCAGCGGCGGTTCTGGCCCGGCCAGGTGGCGTGCGTCCAGGCGGTTGCTCGTGCGAGCCAGTCAGCGTGTGGAGTTTCCGCCGTGGCCGGCGGCGAGGCCGCCGATTTTTCGCGACCCCCTGCTAGGGGGGGTGTGCGCTGTTCACGTTCACTGTGTGTAGCGCACCGGAAAAAGTCTCCAAGGTGTGATTGGACCCAGTCGCAGGCATGACTCCAGTC
>NZ_JBFAYV010000024.1:0-19982 GCF_040681495.1 Nocardia sp. NPDC051756
GCGTCAGATCGGTTTTCGCCTGCGGCATGAGCGCGGCCACCTTCGCGCGCAGCTCTGCGGTGCGGGAATCGTCAGTCAATGCCAGCGCCTCACTTTCTTCGTGTCGTCGCGCTCGATGTCGCGCGCCCGAATGCCGGAACGGTCCGGTCGGCCGCGGCCGACTGCGCCGCTGTCCGTCCCGGTACGAACCGACCAATACATAGGATGAAAGCTAGCCGACCGAGTTGTCCGTGTCGCCCCTTACGGCAACGGCAACTCGACCGGCCCGGTGTGATCAACCGATCGACCGAGATGATCTCGGCCCGTCGATCTTTTCCGGGAGCCGCGTGGGGGAGCGACCTCAGACCGGCAACGGATCCTGCCCGACTCGCAGCCATGCCGGTGGAGGCTCTCGTCCACTGTTCGAAGAAGTGCCACAGATTTGAGACAGGCGACGGTGGTCGCCTTGTGGGGTTGTCCGAAAACCCGCAGTTGACAACGACTTCGGATGCCGCGAGTGTCGAGCCCCTGGGTGCAGGGCCAGTATGGATGCTGTGCTCCTGCTGCCAGGCTGCGCTCGCTCTCTACAGCGGTACGAAGATGCGCGGTAGGCCGGGATCAAGACTTATGGCGCCATGTTGCCGCCGTCGCCATGATGGCGAGGTGACTTCGTATCACTTGGGCGAGCCGCCGCTGTTCACTCGCCTGCGCGACGCCTCGAGCGTGCTGATCGCCGGGGCGGGCGGCGGATTCGATGTTTACGGTGGTTTGCCGCTCGCCGTGGCACTGGAAGGGCTCGGCAAAAATGTGTACCTGGCGAACCTGTCGTTCAGCGACCTGCGCCGGACCCCGCTGGAAGACTGGCTGGCGCCGGGCGTCGCCGCCGTTGATCCCGAGACCGTTGGCAACGATGACTACTTCCCCGAACGCAGCCTGGCGCGATGGCTGGCAAGCACTGGTCGCGAGCCGATCGTGTACGCGTTCCCCAAATCCGGTGTCCGGCCCTTACGTGCGGCCTATACCGCGCTGATCGAGCAACTCGACGTGGACGCCCTCGTGCTGGTCGATGGTGGCACAGACATCCTGTTGCGCGGCGACGAGACCGGCCTCGGCACTCCGCAGGAGGACATGACCAGCCTCGCGGCCGTGGCGGGGCTGGACGGCATCGCCGGCTTGGTGGTGTCGGTCGGCTTCGGCATCGACGCCTATCACGGCGTCTGTCACGCACATGTGCTCGAGAATCTCGCTGCGCTGCAAAGGCAGAACGCGTTTCTCGGCGTGCTCTCCATACCGCTGGACAGCCCGGAAGGCGCGGCCTACCTCGCCGCGGTCGCCCACTCATTGGCCGAAACACCTTTGCGCCCAAGCATTGTCCACTCCCAGATCGCCAGCGCGTTGCGCGGGGAATTCGGCGATATCCAAGCCACCGACCGGACCCGCGGCACCGAACTGTTCGTGAACCCGCTCATGGCGATGTACATGACCGTCGATCTTCCGGCACTGGCGCGCACGGTCGAATACCTGCCATTCCTCGAGAAGACCGATCACGCCTACCAGGTGGCGCAGGTAATCGAAGCTCACCTGACGTCGCGGTCCGGGCCCCGCCCTTCCCGACTCATGCCGCACTGACCGGGGTCGATGACGGCAAAGCCCGGTCGGAGCGCCTTACCGCCGGGCACGGCCCGCGATCGGCATGGGCATGCACTGAGAAGTGCTGTCAGCAAACCGATTTGGACGTTCGCCCGGCGCGCGCCCAGCGGCGTTATGGTGCCTCGTCGGTGTCCGGGCTGCGGAGGTGCTGGCTGAGGAAGAGTGCGGCGCGGTCCAGGGCTTGGTCGGCTTCCTCGAGTACGCCGGTGAAGGATTGGAACACGTGGGGTACGTCGGCGGTGATGTCGAGGATGACGTCCACGTCGGCTGCGCGGGCGCGGGCGGCCAGGCGCGTCGAGTCGTCGAGCATCATTTCGTTGCCGCCGGCCTGTAGCAGTATCGGCGGGAAGCCGTGGAGATCGGCGAGGACCGCCGGGCTGAGCAGCGGTTGGTGGGGGTCCTGCCCGGCGAGGTACATGGCGCCGGTGCGTTCGAGGCTCTCGCGGGTGAACAGCGGGTCGATGCCGGCTTTGGTGTCGATGCTCTCGCCGGAACGCGTCGAGTCCAGACCCGCGGAGAACGCCACGAGCGCGGCGGGCAGCGGCAATCCGGCGTCGCGGGCCGCGAGACACGTGGTGACGGTCAGGCCCCCGCCGGCGGAATCGCCGGCGAACACGATGGTCGAGGGAGCCTCGCCGCGGTCGAGCAGGGCGCGGTAAGCGTTGAGGGTGTCCTCGATCGCGGCCGGGAAGGGGTGTTCGGGCGCCAGCCGGTAGTCCAGCGAGAATGCGCGGAATCCGGTGCGAGTCACCAGGTTAGCGGTCAGCGGCATTGCCGTCTCCGGGGAGCCGTAGACCCAGCCGCCGCCGTGGAAGTACAGGATCGTGCCGGGGCGCGATGGTGCGGTCGGTTCGACGAGTACCGCGGGCCGGGTGCCGAGCGTCGTGGTTCGAGTGCGTATCTCGGTCGGCACGTTCATCTGGGCCATCAGCGCGCGGAATCCCGCGCGGATCTCCTCGACCGAGGGGTCCTCGGCGGACCGTGGCTGACGTAGCAGTGCGTCGATCTTCGCGCGTTGTTCCCTGCTCATAATTCAACCTTCCTGGGAAGTATCTTCCTGTACACTATATGCCATGGAATATACACCGGCTGGAGCCGTCGTCAACCTGCCGAGCTTGTTCTCCGACCTCGTCCGGTGCGAGACGCGGCTGTACAACGCACTCAACGATCGCCTTCGTGAACGGCACGGGATCCTCACCGCGCAGTTCGAATCCCTGCGCTTCCTGCGTGATCACCCGGGAGCCCGGGTGGCCGATCTCGCGAACGAATTCGCCGCGGGCGTCGGGGCCATGAGCAAAGGTGTCGACCGTTGGGAGAAGCAAGGATGGGTTGCGCGGCAAGCGAATCCGGCGGACCGCCGGTCATCCCTGCTGGCGTTGACGAATGACGGTGTGCGCCTGGTCGAGGCGGCGGAACAAACCTTCACCGAGCAGCTGGCCGAACTGCTCGGTGGCAGTGTCTCGGAATCCTCGCTATCGGTTGTCGCGCAGGCTCTTTCGCGGTTGCGTGGCGAGCTCGAGCGTGACCGGATCGGCCAGCCCGCGGGCTGATGGCCACCGATGTACGCTCTACGGCCGATTTCACCAGGGCCAGGTTCGCCCAGTTGTCCAGGGTCGTGAAGAACAGCATGCCACCCTCCCACCAGGACCGGATGGGTGACGATCGCGTACTCGTCGATCAGCCGGCCCGCATGGCCGTCGCGGCGAGGGTGGCACCGGCGATGTCCATGGCCCGCCGTCCTCGGCTTTGAGCCTTTCTGCACGAAATCTCCACAAGTGGCAAACCCGTGAGTCCATCGTGGCCCGTAACGTGGCGGCATGTTCACGCTGAAGTCCTGGCACCGCGACGGTGGGTTTCGCGCGGCCTGGATTTTCTTTGGGGTCGTGGCCGTTGTCGGTGTGCTGGCGCCGTTTTCGGTGATATTCGGCGACGGTTGCTACTACCTGGAGTGCCGAGACGAGGCAGAACGTCTGCCCGTCGCTACCGGCGTGACCTACGGCGGCATCGGCCTCACGCTGATCGTGGCCGCGGCGATGATGTATCGCGCGGGACATCGGGGGCGGACTGGATTGAAGTGGGCGGTGATCGCGCTGGCCGGTGTCCTCGTTTCCTCTTGTAGCGGTTGGAAATTCATGACCGCCACTGTCTTCGACGGTCGACCCGCGCTCACGCGGGAGGCGAGGGACATCGAGACTGCACTCGGCCGGATGCCCGGAGTCCGTCAGGTCTCCACCGAGGTCGGTCAATTGTTCTCGGCGGTAGTCGTGCTGTCCGAGGAAGCGTCGGCGGCACAGACCCGAGCAGTGATCGAGGCTTTCCGCGACCGGACGCGAGCCGCACCGGACTTCGAGCGCTGGGAGACAGAGATCGAAGTTCGCCGGCCAGACTCGAATAGCTCCTTTCGCGCAGGGGAGTCGGGGTTTCCCACGGCACCGGAACGCGCCGGGCTGTGGTTCGGCCTGACCGACGCCTTTCCGCAGGATGAGGTGGGATGGACCTACCACACGTGGGCCTATTACAGCTACGGAGGATCCGATCAATTCAAAAGGATGGACATCGGCGTCGGCGATATTTCCTTGAAGTTGTTGCACGCAAACGACTTCAACGCCGTCAGCGAAACGTACCGACGTCTGATGCGGGAGTTCCCTGACCTGGCGGGGGCTCGATGGACGATCGGTTCCTCGGCCCCGGGAAGTGGGTCACTGAAGGTGGTCAACCGGTACCCGACCGAGCTCGAATTCTCCGTCTGGCACCGCCTCAACGAAGACCAAACCCTGCCCCACAACGTGCTGATGGCTTCGGCAGCCGTGTCACCGGCAAATCCGAAACAACCACAAGTTACCGAGCAGCTCCGGTCGCAGGATCTCGGCGAAGCAAAACTGTTGGCCGAGAAGCACTTTCCGATCGTGGCGGAGCTGGGTACGCCTGACGTCGACTACCTGGTGACGTCCGACCCTCGCGTCTATCTCCGATCCGAGGGCGAATATGGCCCCTATTGCAGCCTCGAGCGCAGCCTGCCGATGACCGTCCGCAGTCGCACGTATTTCGCAAACCAGCCACTCGACCCCGCTGAGCAGCCATTCACAGTTCGGTATTGGGGCTGCTGATCCGCCGGTGATCGTGCTGACACAGCGTAACGGTGTACTGGACGGCGTCGCCGGTGTTGTGGAAGCAGGGCCGTATTGTCGGGCCCGGCTGATAAGAAGTCGGACATGATCATGGGACTGATCCAACTCGTCGTGGTCGCCCTCGCCGTCTTGGCGCGGTGGACCTCGGCGGGCTGGTTTTTGCTGATCGGCGTCGTAGGCTCGCTGGGGCTGGCGCCACTGATCCTGTTCGGGCCGTTGGTATTCGCCGGATTCTATGCGCCGCACGCGGCCTGGCCGCTGCTCATCATCGCCGACGTATTGCTCCTCATCACCGCACTGACCCTGGCCGACGGCGGCGACAACGGCATGGTGATTCCGATTCTCGATGAGCGGACAGCCAATTCGCCCGTGGGCACCCGCGTGCACCGTGTCGGAACCCTTACCGGCACGGCCTATCTGTTCGCGCTTGCGGGACTGGTGATCTGGATCTCGGCGGCCTAGCGATCCCTCAACTCGGCGAATCCGACTGATCGGCTGCGTGTTCGAACAGCTCCACGACCTCCAGGAGTTGGTGGAGCTCATCGAATCGTCCGGATGCGACGTAAGCTCGCAGTCGCTCGACCGGAATGGTGATGATGATCTGAACGTGGTCGCTGAGCGGGCCGTGCAGTGCATGATCGCCGTCGTTGGGATATGTGGTGACGGCGATGTTTCCGTACGGTGTCTCGAAGGTGCTGCGGGCGAAGTCGAAGCCACCGCCGGTGAACGGGACCAGCTGAGCGTGATCATCAGGCGCGCGCGGTACCTAGGCGTCTTACCAGGGAGTCCTGGCACGCCGACAGTCGCATCAGCTCACTGCTACGGCCGACTAGCCATGTGCTCTGTTTTCCTTACTCAGTGTGAGCGCGCTTGGGAGTGCTGCCAGCCAACCAGTTCAGGTGGCCGACGTCTGAACAGTCGAGCTCGAAGATAGCGGGTCGTATCGTCTCGGCACGCGGGCAGGTCTAGACAACCGCGCCAACTATGCAGGCGGTAATGCTGGTTCCCTGATTGCAGTCAGGAATTCATCGACCATCCTGCGCACTGCGGGCACTGAGGGACGCGGCTCATCCCAGTACCATTTGACCGCCATGCTCGGGCGGATATCGATATCGTGGCGAGAGTGTCCGTCCATCCAGTCCCGTAAACCGGTCAGTTCATCAGCGGTGACGAATCCACTGTCAACGAGCCACTTGCCGAACGCCGGACCGGCGACCATTTCTCGAGGTTTGCGGCCCGCTGGACTCAGATCCTGCATCCAGCGGTGGGCATAGTCGTATCCGCTGAGGCACATTGGTGGGTACCACCGTTGGCGCGGTGGACAGCGGAAATAGGCGAGATGCAGGTTGGCATCTACCCTCCAGCCGCGATCAGCCAGGGCGAGCAATCCGCCGACCGCGGACGGATTCGAATAGAACTGACTGTATTGGGGTTTGAGTTCGCCGACCCAGGACCCGAGGACCACGCTACTGTCCTCGACCCACATGCTCACCCGTTGCGCGGCTACGACGCCGTGGGTGAATTCGACCGTCGCATAGCGGTCGTGTTCCCTGCCAGCACCGCCGACGGCCAGCTCGAGGAGCGATCGCAACTCGCTTCGGTCTGCGACTACACGCATCAGCGCAGCCTAATACCGGGGGCCTTTCCGCGACGGGGAACTAGAAGGTAGGGCACGCACTCGCGCTGACTGAAGGCGGCACGGTTGAGTGCGGAACGGAACGTCGCATGCTGGTTAGCGCGTGTTGGCTCGCAAACTCCGAGATCCATTACTGGACAAGCGATCAGGAGGAACTGGTGCAACTCGCTTCTCGAACGATGCCAGCACTAGTTCCTTCTGATCATCTGACCAGCAGGAGTCCGTGCGGCGACGGACGGTAAGGATGACTGCACGGTCATCGGAGCCATGTGTGCGCGTTGGGAAGCGCTGTCAGCCGCAGCAAGTAGTGGCGACGAGGGGAACTCCTCCGCTTGGTTCAGCGTCGCGCAAGTCCAGCCACCGCCGACGCCACTGTGCACACCGAGCCGGATGCCGGCGGGGCGGCAATCCGGACCGGCAGACGGGCGACGTCACGCAGAGGCGCTGAGCGGCGGGTGCTCGAGCACGCGGGGCTTGTACTCGACCAGTTGGATGCGGTTGTCGAAGGTGCGGTGCTCGATCAGCTCGAGGGCAACATCGGGATAGCCGTCGTAGATGCGTTCTGCGCCGGTGGCACCGGTGATCACCGGGAACATCACGACCCGGAACCGGTCGACGAGTCCGGCTCGAAGCAGGGACCGGCACAGGCTCAGGCTGCCGATCGTGCTGAGGAGCCCCCAGCCACTCGACTTCATGGCGCGGACCGCCTCGACGGCGTCATCGCGGACGAGCGTGGAATTGGCCCACTTCAGCGGATCCTCGAGCGCGGAGGAGAACACCACCTTGGACGCTTGCGTGAGCTCGTCGACGGACGCCTCTTCTTCCGGCCTGAACTCGTCCTGGCCAGTCGGGACCTCGCCGGCGGCAAAGCCCGACATCAGGCGGTAGGTGTTCGCTCCCATCAGGTAGGTGGCCTCGGGCTGCTCGCCGAGCCATGCGAGGTATTCCGGGCCCTCGAGGCCCCAGAACCCGGGCCATCCCTCTCCCGATGCGTAGCCGTCGAGGGAGGTGATGAAGTCGACGAGAAGCTCCGACATAGCGTTGTCCTTTCCTAGGCGTCACAAGCTTTGACCGACCGGGAGCCACAAACTCATCGGCGCTGTGGAGTAACGAGGAAACCTAGGCTGGACCCAGCCCCTGGCGGAACCACTCCGGCATCTCTTGGTCCGATCGCGGGAACCACTTGTTCTCGGTGCCGAAGTGCGCAGCCGTCGGCGGTGTCGAGAAGGCCGGCGCCTGATCTCGGTTGTATCGAATGGCGAAGCGGTCGGGCGGATCCAGAATGTACTCGAACTCGATCCATGATCCGAGCCCCTGAACGTACATCCCTTTCCGCAGTTGCTGGAACTTCCGCCAGACATCAGGCGGGAAGGACCAGCCTCGTATCGTGCCGTCGGGCATTCGCACTCCGGAATCGGATTCGGCATGCGTCCCGATCATCTTGGCGCGCACTACAAGTCGAGTCCAACCGATTGGCAGGGTAGGGAGCACCTCGCTGGTGATCTCGGTGAGCTTGTCGTGCTGTTCGGTCGGGTCGAGCGTCGGCCAGTCAGGCATCTGGTCAATCCTCCTGCGGGAATGGGCCGTTGAGCCGAACGCGGCTCGCGCATCGGCAGATACGGATGTTAGCGACCGCGCTGTAGGCGGCATTGTCGGACGTGCCGCAGCCCTGGCCAACACGCGGACCAGAGTCTTGTATTGCGGCGTCAATCGGCCGGGAACCTCAACGGAGCCGTCACGTCGAAGTCGCGGTCGATGATCTCGACAAGAGCGTTTCCCTTGCTGCCCAACCCATTACGTTCAGTCCAGGTCTGGACACGCTGCCACACGCGAAGCCGGCCGGGTCCTGTGGCGGGGGCGGAGGAGCTGTAATTGTGAATCGAGAACGAGGAGCTTCGCTACGAGTGCGATATGGCAGCCACGGAAGTTCGATCGGGGTCGAAGGTTGTCGTCAGGGTCTTTCCGCTGCTCAACCGGGTGACGCTGATCGTGTTGTCACCTATGAAGGATATCTGTGCGGGGCAGGGCCCTTCGTACTCGGTCCATACCAGTGCTTGCCTGCTGAACAGCCCACCGCGCTCTCGCAGCCATACGTGGCAGCCGGAGTCGAAGTCGTAGTACGGCACCGAGACCATTTCATGACGACCGTCGGGGCTGACCACGATGTCCTCGACATCGCCGTCCTCGGAGGACAAGGCTGTAATGAACGGCGTCAACGTCCATAGCGGTATCACCACCAGCGTCACGACGGCAACAAACGTACTCCACACCCACTTGAGGTACCGACTCAGCTTAGGCGCGCACACGAAGCAGAGCACCACGGCAGCCGTCCAGAAAATCGGGGCCGCGACGAAGGGATGACGTCGAACCGGTAGAAGCGGACTGCCAAACCACCTCCGGGCGCGGCAATGAACCACGCGGCGATCGCTGCGGCAAATAACGCGGGGACGGCAAGTAACCCGACGAGCCGTGCTCGGCTCGTCGGCTGATCGGCCTCGCTCGCGCGTGCATCCGATGTGGGTGACTGGTCCTCGAATGTCTTCTCGGCCAACGATCTATCCATTCGTGCGACGTGTGCCCCGAGCTTCTCGCGTTCGGACATGCCGCCAGCCTATCCGTGCCTGTCTGCCGTTTGCGAGCCCCGAAAGGTCCAGGCAGGCCTGCCTGCTCATCGCCCGCACATCAACTCCTATCGACCGAATATCGGAGCTGGATCGCGAGAAAGTCGTTATCTGGCAAGTATCTGCAATGCGTGCTCCTCGGCACTATCGGATGTTCCAGAGGCGTTGGAACGCGCGGGTCGCGGCAATCTCGGACGTTCTGCGCCGCAGTCGATCTCACCGCGCAGAACGACCGCACCGCGGCCGGCGCGGATGTCCGTGAGCACGTATAACTCATCCGGGCATTTGTTTGCGGCTAGTCACTCTGCCGTAATGGAGGATAGAGCTGAAAGTCGATAACGACGCAGCTCACCTGCTCATCTTCGGTGCGACCGATCCAGACCGGAAAGGTTCCACCCTCGGGTGCGCCTGCGCGGAAACCGATGAGGTTCGGTGCGGACGCCGCGCCGGCCAATTCCACGGTGAAGCTGCTGTCGAGGGGCACGACCAGCTCGTCGTTGAACTCGTCTTCGTCCACAGTCCGAGTCAAGTCGAGGAAGGCCGCGATGCCGGTATCGACACCGACTCCGTAGAACTCGCCGTCGCCGAGACCGTGATGGTCCTCGTCGGGCCGGAGACTCATTTCCCATCCGATGGGTGGGGCGTCCAGGAGAGTCACCCGGGCCGCAGCGACTCTCGGCGGGTACATGGTGTCGGCGAACCGCATCAGCGACACCGTGACCGGATACTCACCCGCTGGGACAGGAATGGTCGCCGAGACCCGATCGGGCCATCCAGGGTCCATGGCAACCAGTCGCCCGGACGGGACTTGCAGCAGCCCCGCATCGATGAGCTCGACAACAGCCGGACCATGCGGGGTGTCGCGTCCACCTGGGACGAACATTTGCTCGATTCCGTTGGCGCGCAACGGACCCCGTGAATCTTCTGGCGATGCCTCGTTCAGGGTCACCGCTGCGGCGGGTTCGTGGCCATACTGGGCGAGGAACCGAACGAAGACCTGCCAGTCGCCGAATTGTGGTGCAGGGCAGAGGAAGTCCTCGACGGGAGCTGAAAACAGTTGAACTGTGCTGTTTTCCGGCTCAACGGTGGACTGTCCGCTATTTCGGGCCACGCGCCGCAGGTACAGGGCTTTGTCCGACCCGTCGAACTCGGATCGGATCTCGACCTGCCCGTCAGCCGAGACGGTCGTGGTCTCGTAGACATCCCATTCACGGGAAAAGTACTGCCGCTCACTGGAATACTGCCAGCGTATTTTCTGGTAAACGCGCAACATGCCGTTGCTGTGACTCTCGAGGCCGATCAACTGCGTGCGATAGGACCTGTCGTCGAACAAATACACCTTCCACCACTGGTGCCCCTCGTGCTGGTAGTACTCGACCATCGCCAGCGGCTGCCCCTGCGCAGCCAGCAATACCGCGTACCCGTACCCGGCGGCATGTCGTCGCGCGGCACTCGCACGCGAGATCGGTTGCGGATGAGCCGCTCCGAGTGTTAAACCCCACGTCTCCCCATAAGACACATCAAGACTGTCGAAAATCACGAACTCACCATCTCTGCACACGACAACAACCCTCAACCGTACTGTCATACAGCCGCCAGAACATGCCCCCACTGACGGTGGGGCCGCCCGGAGCTTTGTTGATCTGCACAGCAGTGCTTGGGCGTTCCGAAGGACATCCATTGGCCACCGTGATGATTCGCAGCATCGGTGAAGCCCTGCGCGTCGGCGACGACATCGAGGCGCTGTGGCGAATCCCTCCCGAGTCGATGGCACAACGGTATTCGGCGGTGGGGGAGCCCGCGACGCCAGGAGCTTCCACCGCTCGACTGGTTCGGGGTGCGACTCAGGGTGCAAATACCCCGCGCGGTGGATGTCGATGCGGGCATCGGCCAGGCACTGTGAGCAAGTCGCACACTTCTCGGAGGCGCACCATGATCTCGATGAATTCCGTTCGGCGGGTTCTGATCTCACTGTCGGCCTGTCTGCTGGTCGCGTGCTCGACGGATCGGACGACGACCGAGCCGGTGGAGATCCCCATGGATGCGGTGACGCAAGCGACGGAAAAGCTGACTCGCGACAACGGCGTACCCGGTGCGCAGGCGACGTTGACGAGCGGGGCGCAACAACGTCTGGTCAACAGCGGTGTCGGTGACCGTGCCACGGGGGCGCCATTTCCGGACAACGCCCACCTTCGGATCGGCAGCAATACCAAGACCTTCGTCGCGACGGTGGCTATGCAGCTGGCGGCGGAGGGTCGTCTCGAACTCGACGCGCCGGTGACGCGGTACCTGCCCGCCGTATTCGACTCGGCCGCAACTCGACCGGCCGGCCTGACGGTGCGGCAGTTGATGCAGCACATGAGCGGGTTACCCGACTACACCGAGAATCCGGAGTTGGACGCCGAGTCCGCCAGGTACCGGGTGTTCGAACCGCGATATCTGGTCGATCTCGCATTGCGTTCGGCGCCTGCGCATTTCGAGCCTGGAGCGCGGTGGGAGTACAGCAACACCAACTACCTGGTGGTCGGCATGATCATCGAGCAGATCACCGGCACCTCGATCGCCGAAGCTGTCCACGAACGCATCGTCGCTCCGCTCGGCTTGCAGGCCACCCGGTTTCCGGCGCCCGGCGAGTCCGGGCTCGACGACCCGCACCCGGTCGGATACGCCCTTGCCGACGGACAAGCTTTCGACTACACGGATTTCGAACCCTCGTGGGCCGGTGCAGCCGGGGCAATGGTCTCCACTGCGGCCGAACTGAATCGGTTCTTCCTGGCCTTGCTCGCCGGTCGGCTCGTACCGCCCCCGCAACTCGCCGAGATGCAACACACCGTGCCCGCTGACGAAATGAGCCCGGGATTCCGGTACGGGCTGGGCATTGCCCGGATTCCGGTGTCGTGCGGACGCGAAGTATGGGGCCATGGCGGCAGCATCCTCGGGTTCCGCACCCGTGGCGGCGCGACGACCGACGGCGACGCGGTCACCGTGACCGTGAACGCACACCCCAGCAACGGTGGTGCCGCGACCGACATGCTGGCGGTGGTAGATGCGGCGCTGTGCCCGGCCAAGAAGGCGGGGTAGCAGAGTCACGGCTGGTATCCGGCAGTCGCGGACGTTCGAGAAGCGTTGGTGGCCAACCAGTTCGAGGCCGATAGCCGCATGTTCGTGCATGGCCGGACGATGCACGACGCGGTGTAACCAAATTTGGCTAATGCGGTCTGGGAGTCTACACTACCGAAGTAGCCAAATTTGTCTACTCAGGCGGATGGGTGTTCGACGAAGCCGGTACGACTTCCGGTCTCGGGAGCCCTTCGAGACGGAGCAATGTCATGGCCCACGAGATAACCGTCCCGCTGCTTCCCTGCGGATCCATCGACGAGATCCTCGAGTTCTACACCATGCTCGGTTTCACCCGGACCTACTATCAGGTCCGCCCGTATCCGTGCGTGGGCCTTCAGCGAGAAGACCTCCAGCTGCAGTTCTTCGGCCTGCCGGAGTTCAAGCCCGAGGACTCCTACGGCAGTTGTGTGGTCCTAGTGCCCGACACTCAGCAGCTCTTCGAGGCGTTCGCCGCCGGCATGCGCGCGGTCCACGGCAAGCTCCTGGTCTCCGGGATCCCGCGGATGACCCGCCCGCGGAAACGCAAGAACGCCGACAACCACTCCGGGTTCACGGTCATCGACCCCGGCGGGAACTGGATCCGGATCTTCTCGTCCCCGGCTACCGGCGGCACCGGTGCGCCCGCGATCGGCAAGCTGGCCAGGGCGCTGGAGAACGCCGTAGTGCTCGGCGACTCCAAAGGCGACAATCAGCAGGCGGCGAAGATCCTGGACGCCATGCTGGCCCGGGAGCAGGGACGCGCACCGGCTGTCGAACTGGTCGAGGCGTTGGTCTATCGCGCCGAACTCGCCATCCGCGCCGACGACGCCACGGCCGCGGCCGATGCCCTCATCCGCGCCCGCGCCGTCCCCCTCACCGAAGCCGAACGCATCGAGCTCGCTGCGCACTTGGCCAGCCTCGAAGACCTGGAGGCCGTCCTCGGACTCGCGCCCTAGCGTCGTGCCGCGCGGTCACGCCCGCTGAAGCCGCAATCCCGCACGGTCACTCACGATTTCGGCCAACCAGTCCGCATCGTCTCAGCGCTGACGGGCTCTGCACTGCATGCGCGGATGTCGAGCCATGGGCCTGCCAGTGGAATTCGGAGTGGTTGTCGGGCAACGCATTCCGCGCAGCGTTCCCACCCGTCAGGAACGGGATGTGACCACAGGAATCCGTAGGGCAGGACCCGCACGTCTGTATTGCATTCGGGTTGACTACTTCCGGCGGCCACCTATCGGATTCGATCAGGTATTCACTGACCGAACGGCTCGGTCCCGGATGCCGCTGAGCACGGCATCGAGCATTCGGTCGAATTCCGCTGCGGAGCCGAAGTCGTCCATCCGGGTGGTAAGGGCGGCCATCGTCGGGTAGCGCGTGCCGTCGATCGCGGGTAACTCGCCGGTCCTTTCGGGTCCGGCGCTGACCACCGCAAGTAGGTACCCGTTGAGGAAACCGAATAGCAGCAGCGGTGCGTCTGCGACCACTTGGTCGGGCAGTCCGGCCGCGCGCATCGCGGTGACCAGCCGCTCCAAGGCGGCGAGGGCGGCTGGTGAGGTCTGCGGTCGCGAGGCCAGCAGCGGCACGACGTGGGGATGCCGGTAGGCGGTCGTCCGGTAGCTGTGCGCCGTTGCGCGGGCGAGGGCTTCCCAATCGAGGGAGGTGTCGTCGGGGGCGGCGATCTCGGTGAGCACGGTCTCGGATACCGCGTCCAGCAGCGCGGCCTTGCCCTTGATGTGGTTGTAGATCGACATCGGGTCGACACCGAGTTCCTCGGCCAGCCGTCGCACACCGAAGCGTTCGAGGCCATCGCGATCGACCAGTGCGACTGCGGCTTCCGCGATGCGCTCACGGCTGAGCCCCACCGCAGTGCCCTGCGTGCGTTTGGCCACCTTTGCTCCCTTCGCTTGTCAAACCTACGTCGTAGGTTATAGCGTCGAGCGAAACCTACGACGTAGGTTTGCGAAACTACTGGAGGAGAAGAACATGAGTGCCCTTGATCGACGAACGCCGGGCCGATCCGGACGAGGGGTCCTCGTCGCGATGTACACGGGACTCGGGCTCACCGTCGCAGCGGCGATCGTCCCGTACCTCGACTCCGCTCATCTGCTGGCCGAGCACATCCGGGCGGGCTATCCCGACTACACCCAGGCGCGCATCGACTCGGCCGTCACCACTTACCTGATCATCCTGTCCAGCATCGGCGCGCTCGGCGTCGTCGCCTGGCTCGGGACGACCTGGTCAGTCAAGGCGGGCAAGCGATGGGCTCGCCCCGTCGCGACGGCGACGTTCGCGCTCGGCACAAGCGTCGCGCTGGCCGCACTGCTCACCGAGGACACCTCCGGCGACACCGGCCTGGCGCCACTGCTCGGCTGGATCGGGATGTTGCCTTGCCTGGCAGGGCTTTTGGCGATCGTGCTGCTGTGGAGACAACCGCAGGCTCGATGAGTCAGCGGGGTCAGCAGATCCCACTCAACTCGGCAGTACGTACCTCCGGCGGGCCGAGATAGTCTCTGCCCGTTGATCTTCCAGCGAGCCGCCTGGCCGGTTCGATCAGCGCGCCACGCGGCTTACCGGGTGTCTGCGAAACGGCCAGCGAAGCCCGGTAGAGTTGGCTGCGGGGTGCATCGGGATCCACGGCCTTCGCGTCGTGTCGTCAATCTCCTGATGTCAGTGATGATCACGCAATCCGCTGCGGTGGAATTGGTTTACGTCTCGGTCGATTCATGGGAATACGGTTGCTGTGGTGAAGTCCCAGCTGAGGGCGGCTCGCTACGCGCGGGTGTGACCGCGGCGCCGGACGAAACGGGTGGACGATTTCGCGCGCCTCCTATCCTCGAGTGGGATCAAAGCTTGGAGTTGGTGCGATTCACCGGCTTTTCCGCACGCTGGGACCCGATACACGGCGCCCCTCGAGAGCGGCCCATCCGGCTAGCCATTTCCTGGCACAACCAGGGCCTCTTGACTCCGGCCATGGTCGCAGACATCGTCGCCGTCTACCAGACGTCGGTGCAGTATCGCGTCACCGGTCATCTCTATACTCCAATGCCCGACACCATGGAATACACAAGAATGACTGCCGTCGAACGTTTCCCGAAGGCAGCAGAATCGGAACAGGTAGTCAACGGGCTGGTGCGAGGCGTCTCCGGTGCTTTGGCAGGAATCCGGATACGTTCGTGCGAGGAACCGTCGGCCGAGGTCCTCAGCGAATACCATGCCGACCTCGAGCGTGCTTCCCGCACAGTTGAGCTGATCGGCCCGGCGTCGGTGTTCGGGGCTGTAGTGCCCGGGCGTGGTGATCGAGTGCGTGTCGACCTGTCGGATCCGCAGCTCACGTTGTTGAACAAGCGGACGACAGTACGTGGTGTCGTGCGCGGGCAGGCCGGTCAGGTCAGCAGCGCCACCGCGACAACGTTAGGGGGGTGGAACTTGGCCGACATCGCCCCAGGCACACCAGCAGACACTGTGGCCACTCCGCTGTTTGTGACGCTGACGGTCGACGCCGCCGACGGTCAGCCTCCCTCAGCCGATCTTCGAAAACGTGCGTAGATCTGACAGACGAAGATGATCGCGCACATGCAGTTCGGCATGTGCATGCGTTGAGAAGCGGTTCTCAAGCGGACCTGAGCGTGCACGATATTCGGCAGTTGAGTGCGATCGTCGGCAGGCGCCGCGCCCTCACACTCGCGCGCTCCGCGGCATGTGCGGACATCCAGATCAGCGACGGCCATCAAACACCTCTGCAGACGCGTTAGTCGCTACGAGATACCGTGCCCTGTATCTCAGACGTGCCAGTTCCGCCGTAATCCGCATATTTGTAGGTCGCCGAAACCACCCGGTTACTGCCAGCCTCACAATTCGGAGTGTGCAGGTCAGTAAACGCGCGCTTGTCGCCTGTACCAGGCTGATGCAGCATCAGGGCGGTTCCCGGCGGACCGGACCGTAATGGCAGCTCGTCTCGGAACGAGATCGCGGTAGGTGGGGTAGTTTCGACGCTGCCTGTGCCGTTACGCAGTGTGACCACCACCCCGAACACGTTGTCGGGCACATCCTTCGGCGGATACGACTGTGTCGCGCCGCCGGTGTAGACGGTTG
This sequence comes from Nocardia sp. NPDC051756, assembly GCF_040681495.1. Taxonomy (NCBI): domain Bacteria; kingdom Bacillati; phylum Actinomycetota; class Actinomycetes; order Mycobacteriales; family Nocardiaceae; genus Nocardia; species Nocardia sp. NPDC051756. The sequence continues at coordinate 16,206 of NZ_JBFAYV010000024.1, forward strand.
TCTGTCCCTCGTCGGTCCAGTCCGATAAGTTCCTGCCGCAATGGGGGTTGGTGACGAGCCAAGCTCGGACACCGGACGGGGTGCCGCTGCCCGCGATCAGCGGCGGAATCGTGAGCACCACACTGACGAGAATGGCAACTACCAGCACTGCGCCGCCGCGCATCGAGGCGGCGCGTGTCCGGCCGGTTCGGTTGTCATACCAATGCAAGAAGGCTGCCGCGAACGCTGCGGCAAGTGCGAAGCACGCCGCGACGATGCTCGCGTCGAGGTGCCCGGATAGCTCCGGCTTGTAGTCGGACAAGTACAGTTCGGTTCCCACTCGCTGAGCGAACCAACTGGCAACTATCCCACCCGCGATGGTGCCGCCAGGTGCGAACCGGTGCGGCATCAGCCCGAAAATGCCAGTGACGACCAGCAGCGGGCTGATCACAAACTGGAACGGCCAATAGACCATGACGTTGGCGGCGAAGTTGCCGCCCGCTTCGAGCTCGAACCGTGGATCTACTCCCGGCTCCGAGTACAGTCCGAGCCCGATCTCCAACCACGCCACAGCCAGCACGCCGACGGCAACGACCTGCAGTATGTATGTGAGTTTCAAGCGATTCCACGATGTATCACGAGCAAACACGCGGTCACTGTATCGACCAGTTGTGTCCGATCCGGTTACCAAGTGTGGAGAAATCGTGTGGGTCTGGAAGGAGATTCCGAAGTCGCGGAAACCGAACCCATTCAGAGGGCGTCGGGAGTGCAGCAGGATCGGCGCTTGATGCAAAGACATCTCGAGCCGTGCCCAGCAGACCGGCCAGGTCCTGTGGCGGGGCGGAGCTGCGATTGCGGATCGAGAACGGGCAGCTTCGCTACGAGTGCAGGACGGTAGCCACGGTAATTCGATCGGGGTCGTAGGTTGTCGTCAGGGTCTTTCCGCCGCGCAATTGGGTGACGCTGATCGTGTTGTCACCTATGAAGGATATCTGTGCGGGGCAGGGCCCTTCGTACTCGGTCCATGCCAGTGCTTGCCTGCTGAACAGCCCGCCGCGCTCCCGCAGCCATACATAGCAGCCGGAGTCGAAGGCGTAGTAAGGCACCGAAACCATTTCATGACGACCGTCGGGGCTGACCACGATGTCCTCGACATTGCCGTCCTCGTCGGACCAGGCTGCTATGAACGCCGTCAACATCCATAGCGGTATCACCACCAGCGTCACGATGGCAACAAACGTTGTCCACACCCACTTGAGGTACCGACTCAGCCTAGGCGCGCACACGAAGCAGAGCACCACGGCAGCCGTCCAGAACATCGGGGCCGCGATGAGGGGGATGACGTCGAACCGGTAGAAGCGGATTGCGAAACCGTCGTCGGGCCGGGCAATGAACCACGCCGCGATCGCTGCGGCAAAGAACACGGGGGCGGCAAGCAACCCAACGAGCCGTACTCGGCTCGGCCTCTGATCCGACTCGCTCACGCGCGCATCTTCCGATGCGGGTGACCGGTCCTCGAATGTCTTCTCGGCCAACGATCTATCCATTCGTGCGACGTGTGCCCTGAGCTCCTCGCGTTCGGACCCGCCGCCAGCCTATCGGTGTCTGTCCGCTGTTTGCGAGCCCCGAAAAGATCCTGGCAGACCCTGCTGCTCATCGCCGGCCACATCGTCCGCAAACCAGCAACTATCGACCGAGTATCGGAGCCGGATCGCGAGAAAGTCGTTATCCGGCAAGTATCTGCAATGCGCGGTCATCGGCAATATCGTGCGTTGGGAAGCGCTGGCGGCCAACTGATTTGGACGCCTGACCAACGCGCACTCAGCGGCAAGAGCGGACGCTTCACCCAGCTGTAGTCAGGCTTTGGGTGTATCCGTGTGGAATCGGGCTGTTCCCTGATCGGGTCGCTGTGCGACCAGCGCGTACGCCACGTCGGCTTACAGGTGATGACCTCGCTGCGCCGTCGGGGGCGTCATGCTCGGGCCGAACGCGAGCCGAAGGTGAAGTGCTGTGCGGACTCTCCGTCTCGGGCGAGAGCTTCGAGTCTTGCTACGCCGTCCGACCAGCGGGGGACCGAGCCGTCCTCGATGCTCCAGAGGACGTGACCCGGCCAGGGCCCCTTCAGGAACCAGTCGCATCTGAGCTTCAGGGCCTCGCGGTGCAGGCTGCTGTAGACGAACAGGCGTGCGCTCTCGATGTCTTGCCACAGACTCAATGTCGCGATGTGCGCAAGCGGGTCGTGACCCGCGAAGTCCGGAAGGCCCAGTGGCAGTACGTAGACCCCCAGCGGCCGAAATCTTCGCCGGGTGCATGGTCCGCATACTTCTCATAGTCTCCCCCGGCCCGGCCGACGAACCCCGGAACGTCGTCGACAGCGCTGAGGATCTCATCGCCCCGTTTGGACAAGTCGGACAGCGCGGTCGGCTCCATGGCTGGGTCGAGAACGCCGAACGTATAGAGCGCGATGTTGCTCATGACACTGTGCTGTCCTCATGGCGGTGGCCTACTTGACCATGGACGAATCCCCGGATTCGGACCAGCCATGACGGTGCCGGCGATGGGCATAGCGCAACGGCGAGCCCGATCCGGCGATATCCCACAACGAGGCGCGAGACCGAAGCCGTTGTTCAGCAAGCGGACAGACGACCTCACTACGTCTCAACATTGCCAGGCCACGCAGCAACCACCGCCGGTAACCGATATTCGGCTACGCGCATTCAGAAGTGCTGCCAGCCAACCGATTCGGACGAAGGGCCAACACGCGCCATGTGGCCTCTGCGGACGTTCATAGCGGGGTTCCTGACAGGCCCGGTATGGAAAGTGTCGAGCAGCTCCCACAGGACCTGGACGTGAAGTTCGTGCTCTGATGCAAGGGGCAGTCCACGACCGCTCGACCGTCACCATCACCCGAAACCCCTGGCCCCGAGCGAACCGGTCCGTCTAGCCTCACACCGGTGCAGCTCCAGATCACCGTCCACCGCGCACGACTGGGACGGGACGAATACCGGGTCATCCGGCCTTCCCGCCCGATCAGGGGTGCTGTGCTCACCAACAGAAATCCCCGGTACAGCTTCGAATTGACTGCGGAGGCAGCTTTCCAGGTCACCGGTCTGTGGCTGTTCGCGGCCCGATCCCGGCACAGCCTCGTGCATATTCCATTGCGCGGTAACCAGCCACCGGACCCCGATTCCTCGACCACGGCTGGCGAGCTCGATCTGGTGTTGGGCCATTCCCACGGTGGTTTCGCACCCCATCGATGGAAAGCGCTGCGCCGCAGCCTCGATCGCGGCCGGTCGCAGACGGTGGTATGGAACCCCGACGACGTGCTGACCTGGCAGGAGGTGCACCGCGACAACGCCGAGTGGCGCTGGCGGCGGCCCGCCGGGGATCGGTTGCACGAGCAAGTGCAGGCGCACACTCTGATCTTGCTGGGCACCGCGGGCAACTTCTTGCACACCGCCCGCTACATCCTGGACCTGGCGCTGTGGCAGCCCGAACCCGACGGCTTGGGTTATCGCTCCGCGACCCTGCACCCCTCCGACAGTCAGCTCGATCGACGCGGCCAGGGGATCAGTCTCATCCGGTGGAGCTGAGGCTCAGCTGGCGACAGTCCGGATCTGGACTTCGACGTTGCGGACGTTCCGGAGGCATTGGTGGCCGACCGTCCGAGGCCGGCCACTGTCCGCCCGGAACGCGCGCTCCGCGGTGCGGGCTCAGGCGGTCAACGCAACACTTCTTGGAGTGCTTCTGATGGTGTGCGGAATCCGAGGGTTTGTCGAGGGCGCCCGTTGAGTTCGT
>NZ_JBFAYV010000025.1:0-14213 GCF_040681495.1 Nocardia sp. NPDC051756
GCCCGGTCCCATTCCGAACCCGGAAGCTAAGCCTGCCAGCGCCGATGGTACTGCACTCGACAGGGTGTGGGAGAGTAGGACACCGCCGGAACATCCTTCACGATAGGGGACCCAGATTCTGGGTCCCCTATCGTCGTTTCAGCACCTTGATCGTGCGGAAACGACACCGCTTGCGACTGCTTGCAGGTCGCTCGAAAAGATCAGTCGTGTCAGGCCCCCACCAAGACACGTGATTGAATTTGTGGGGCCCCGACCACTCTTGCGGACCTCAGAAAGGGATCACCGTGTCGGAACAGAACGACGACCGGAAGTCCTCCCCGCGCGGCGAGGGATCCGACCGCCCAGCTCAGGGCAGCGGTGGGACCACAGGCGACTCCGCCAAGAACCGCGAAAGCGGCCAGCGCGGCGGCTTCAAACGAAGCAACAATTCCGGCGACCGCAGCGGCTCCGGCCAGCGCGACACCACCGGCGACCGCAGCTCGGACAGCCGCAGCGGATTCAACCAGCGCGGCAATTCCGGCGACCGATCCGGCTCTAGCGACCGCGGCGGCTACCAGCGCCGCGAGGGCTCCGGCGAGCGCGGCGGCTACAACCGCGGCGGCGATTCGAGCTCGCGCGGCAACACAGGCGACCGCGGCGGCTTCAATCGCCGTGATGACGCCGGCACCTCAGGCAGCTCCAACCGTGGCGACTCGGACAGCCGCGGCGGTTTCAACCGCAGTGGTGGCTCCAGCGACCGCGGTGGATTTAACCGTGGCGGCGACTCGAATGAACGCGGCGGATTCAACCGCAGCGGTTCGGGCGACCGTGGCGGTTCTAACCGTGGCAGTGACTCGGGCGATCGCGGCGGCTTCAACCGCAGCGGTGGCTCCGGCGACAGCGGTGGTTTCAATCGCAGCGGCGATTCAGGAAACCGTGGCGGCTTCAATCGCGGTGGCGACTCCAGCGATCGTGGCAGCTCCAACCGTGACGGTGATCGCGGCGGGTTCAACCGCGGTGGATCCAGCGATCGCGGGGGATTCAATCGCGGTAGTGACTCGGGTGATCGTGGCGGTTTCAATCGCAGCGGTGGCTCCAGTGACCGTGGTGGTTTCAATCGTGGTGGCGACTCGGGCGGCCGGAGTGATTCCGGTGACCGCGGGGGCTTCAAGCGTGGTGGCGATTCCGGTGGTCGGAGTGATTCCGGCGATCGGGGCGGCTTCAAGCGCGGTGGAGACTCTGGCAGCCGTGGCGGTTTCGACCGCAACGATTCGCGGGGCAACGGACCTGATGATCGTCGTCGCGGTGGTGAAGGCGCCCGTGCCGGTGCCGGTGGCGATCGCTCGCAGGACCGGCGTCCGCCGCGTCCCGAAGAGCCCGACCTTCCCGATGACGTGCAGCCGGCCGACTTGGATCCCGCGGTCCGCCGCGATCTGCTGAGCCTGGACAAGTCCAACGCGGAAGCCGTAGCCCGTCACCTTGTGATGGCCGCCAAGCTGATCGAAGACGACCCGCGCCTGGCTCTGGCTCACGCCCGCGCCGCCCGGCAACGGGCCGGCCGCATCGCCGTGGTCCGCGAAACCGCAGGCGTCACCGCCTATCACGCGGGTGAATGGGCCGAGGCACTCTCCGAGCTGCGCACCGCCCGCCGCATGTCCGGCGGCTCCGGCCTGCTCGCCGTCATGGCCGACTGTGAACGCGGCCTCGGCCGCCCCGAACGCGCCATCGAACTCGGCCGCAGCGACGAGGCCCGCGCCCTCACCGGCGACGAAGCCACCGAACTGCGCATCGTCGTCGCCGGCGCCCGCATGGACCTCGGCGAATACGACCAAGCCGTAGTAACCCTGCAAACCTCCGAACTCGACCCGTCCCGCACCGGCTCCGCCGCCGCCCGCCTCTTCTACGCCTACGCCGACGCCCTCGTCGCCGCCGGCCGCACCGAAGAGGGCCTCACCTGGTTCCTCAACGCGGCCTCCGCCGACCTAGACGGCGAAACCGACGCCGAAGACCGCGCCGAAGAACTAACCGGCGGCCCCCAACCCGCCGACGACCTCGAGCTGTAACCCAGCAGGTGGCACCGTCGACCCCGACAGGCGCCGCAGCCCGCGCCAAGCGCTGCCGGACGTCGCAGCGCACGACCGGCGCGCCTAGTCGGCGAACCGACGCAGTGGGATGCACCGAGCACTCATCGGCAACGGCCGAACCGCCGACGGTCTGAAGCTGTAGCCGGCAGGACGCACCGTCGACCATGGTCGGTCATGCTGCCCCGCACCATGCACTGCCGGACTTCGCAGTACATGACCTCCGCATCGGCACATCCGGTCGGCGAACCGACGCACAAGATGCGTCGAGCACCCACCAGCACGGCCGAACAGCCGCCGGGTCTGGCGCTGTAATCTCCAGCAGCTGGCACCGTCGACCTCGGTCGGCGAGCTCGCCGCCGATACATGTGCTGCCGAACTCCGCAGCGCACGACTGCCGCGTCGGCGCATCCAGCTCGGCGAATCGGCGCAGAAGGATGCGCTGAGCAACCACCTGCAACGGCCGAGCTGCGGACTGCCTAGAGCTTGTAACTCAGCGACGGTCATTGCCGCCTCGGTCGGCAAACAAGTTACCTAGACGCGCCGCCGGACAATTCAGCGACTGACCTGATTCATTGGTGCCGACTCGGCCGACCTGGCCAGCTCCGACAGCGAATTGACATAGCAAAGCGCCGAGAAGCCCACTGGCAGTGGCCATTCCACTGATGCTCCCCGCAGCCGCAGCCGCAGCCGCAGCCGCAGCCGCAGCCGCAGCCGCAGCCGCAGCCGCAGCCGCAGCCGGCATCGTAGCCAAACTCCGGTCGGCGAACCACTCATCGCGACGTGCGCCAGCGGACCACTCATCGTCGGACCGGGTTCTTTCCTATTCGGTCGACATGTAGTTGGCTTGCCGAGGCTCGGCTTTCGGGCACGCGACTTTCGCGCCGCAGTGCGGCAGCCCGGTCTCTGATGATTGAACGGGACATGATGGCGCCCGAATCGGCGTGTCGCCGCCACCAGGTCCCCGCTCGGTGACCCGCATTGCGCTGAACGGGACGTGGGTGGGCCCATGTGATCGGCTGGGTGCTTCCTCGCTGGCGGAATCGAGCTGTCGAGCGGACGTGCTTAGCCTCGTTGCTGGGTTCGCACGCGGCCGAGCGGTACAGACGCACACCTTTTGATATCCGCACGCGTGTTATGGCGGCAAGTCGGTGTGCGGGAGGTCAGAAGGTGTGCGTCTGTTGGCTATTGGTGTGGAGCAGGTTCCGCCTCTCGTCGCCGACGACCAATCCGTGTCTGCGACAGGTGCGACTGAGTTCATGGACTGCTATCGCAGGCGCAGCCTTGGCATCCGCTCGCGTGTTGATGCGGTGAGTGTGCGTGCGGGAGATTAGTGGGTTTGTTTCTTGGCTGTTGGCGTTGAGTAGGCACCGCTTCGCCTCGGCGCAGACGATCGACTCTTGCGGCATCACGTTCGATCCGGTTCATGGCCATCCATCGCAGGCGCACACCTTCTGACAAACGCACGCGTGTTATGGCGGCAAGTCGGTGTGCGGGAGGTCAGAAGGTGTGCGGCTGTTGGTGATTGGTGGGCGATCACTGCGGCTGGCTGTCGGTTGCGTCGCGCTGATCTGTGGCTCGATCTTGGGCTTGTGCGACGCCTCACCGAGCTGCGCGGGTTGTGGGGTGTGGCGGTCGTTGCGGGTCAGTTGCATTGCGTTCGGGCTGGGGGGTCGGATGGGATTTCTACGGGGGTTGACGTGTTGGCTTTGGGAGTGGCTCGCTCAGGTCATGTGGCGCACTGTTATTGGGCACCGTCGCATGCCGGCGTTGTGTCCTCGCATACCTATCGGCGAGGCCGATCAAGCGCACAGCCATGACTACCTGGGGGAATCCGTCAAGACCCCAAAAGCGAGCTGGTCCAGTTCTTTGAAATGGGGGGTCGATCAGTGGGATTCGTTGTGCCCGTTGAACTCTTCGGTGGAATGCGCAACTAGCCTTGAGGGGACCACGTAGGGTTCTTGTGGCGCGAAATCGCCAGGGGTGTGCCGGCTTCGGTTGGTGTGCCCGGGGTCGCGATGCGGGTCAGCGATACGTCACGGGACTGTCTGATTTCAAGGAGATGCAGGATGAGTAGTGTTCGGGCCACTGTATTCGTCGGCTTGGCCGCCGCGGCGCTGACCGCGATGGGTGCCGTTTCGGCCAGCGCGGAGCCGACCAACTACGGCCAGGAGGCCAAGAAGGCCTGCGAGCAGGCGGGCCTCGAGTACACCGAAAGCATCAACCTGCCGGGTGGCGTGAGCGCGAAGGCGACCTGCCACAAGGCCGGCGAGGACGTCGTCCAGTTCGTCCCGATGCCGAGGGACACGGACTGCTCGGTCCCCGGCATCATGTCGCCGAAGTCGGGCAAGGCCGACGGCGAAGGCAACTGCGTCACCAGCTAGGTACAACCGAGCGGGACATGACCGCGGTAGATCGTGAGATACCGCACCCGTCGTGTCCCGCTCGTCGTTTCAGCACCAGCGAAACGCCAGATATCGCCCGCTGCGGGACATGTGGGCGATCGATGCCCTGCGTTTCTTGTCGCCCTCCTGGCGTAGTGTTCGGATGTCTCGGACCGGCCGAAGGCAACCGCCTCGGCGCGGTGGCGGACGTCCGGCGGATACGGAATTCGGCCCAGGGCCGATCGGTGACACGGAGAGTGGTGTGGAGCGGCTACGAGATCGCTACGAGGCCTTGCTGCTGGATCTGGACGGCACCCTGTACCGCGGGCACGCGGTGATCGAGGGCGCGCCCGCGGCGCTGGCCGACGACGGATCCGCGCAGCGGCTGATGTACGTCACGAACAACGCGAGCCGGGGCCCGGAAACGGTCGCCGCGCATCTCACCGAACTCGGCTTCCGCGCGAGCACCGATGAGGTGGTGACGAGCGCACAGGCCGCCGCTCGCCTGCTCGCCGAACGACTCGCGCCCGGCGCGGACGTGCTGATCATCGGCACCGACGACCTGGCCGCCGAGGTGACCGCGGTGGGCCTGAACCCGATCCGTCGCTTCGACGGCACCCCACCGGCCGCTGTCGTACAAGGACATTCACCGCAAACCTGCTGGGCCGATCTCGCCGAAGCGGCCTACGCCCTGCGCGCCGACGCGCTGTGGGTCGCCGCCAACACCGACAAGACCCTGCCGAACGAACGCGGCCTGGCCCCCGGCAACGGCTCGATGGTCGCCGCCTTGCGCACCGCGTCCGAACGCGAACCGATCGTCGCGGGCAAGCCCTACGCACCCCTGCTCGAAGACGCCCTCGTGCGCGCGGGAACCCGCAGCGCCCTGGTCGTCGGCGACCGCCTGGACACCGACATCGAGGGCGCGAACACCGTCGGCCTCGAATCCCTGCTGGTGCTCACCGGCGTCAGCACCCTCGACGAGCTGAAAGACGCGGCCGCCGAGTCCATCCCCACCTACGTCGCCGACTCCCTCGACGCGCTCAACTACCCGCCGATTCCCGCCGAATCGGACATTGACCCGAGCGACCTCGCCGCGGACCTGGCCGACCGGTTGCGGCGCAACCCGGGACGAGCCGTGACGGTACGCGCGTCTGGTTCGGAAATCCGATAGCGTTGACGCCACGATGACTACTCCTATGCCCCGCCCGGGACCTCCGCTGCCCGGTCAGCATCTGCCTGGCGGTCCAGGGCGTCCGGAGCCGGCCGACCCGGAGCGCATCCGCAGCGAGATCGACGGCCTGCTCACCGAACTCGCCACGCGCACCAGCTGGCCGGGCTCGCCGACCGCGGCCGAGGGCGCCGAGTCGGGCACCGACATCACCCGCCGCGCGCGCATCCTGGAACAGGCGCACGACGTGCTCGTGCAGGCACTGGCCACGGTGGACAAGATCTGAGGTGGCCAGACGCGCGCGCGTGGACGCCGAACTGGTTCGCCGCGGATTGGCGAGATCGCGGGAACACGCGGTCGAGCTGATCGGCGCCGGTCGGGTCCTGATAGCTGGAACGGTCGCGGTGAAACCCGCGACCGCCGTCGAGGCGGGCACCCCGCTGCTGGTCCGTGAGCAGCCCGACGAGGTCTCCTGGGCCTCGCGTGGTGCGCACAAACTCCTCGGCGCACTCGAAGCCTTCGAACCCGCTGGGCTGACCATCGCCGGCAAACGCTGCCTCGACGCGGGCGCGTCGACCGGCGGTTTCACCGACGTGCTGCTCTCCCGCGGCGCCCGCGAGGTGATCGCGGTGGACGTCGGTTACGGCCAGCTGATCTGGCGGTTGCAGAACGACGACCGGGTGCGCGTCGTCGATCGCACCAACGTGCGCGGCATCACCACCGAAACCATCGGCGGCACCGTCGAATTGGTTGTCGGCGACCTGTCGTTCATCTCGCTCGGCCTGGTGCTGCCCGCGCTGGCCGCCTGCACCGCGCCCGGCGGCGATCTGCTGCCGATGGTGAAACCGCAGTTCGAGGTCGGCAAGGACCGGGTGGGCACGGGCGGCGTGGTGCGGGATCCGGCGCTGCGCGCCGAGGTGGTCCGCGATGTGACCACCGCCGCCGCGGCGCTCGGCCTGCGCACCGAGGCCGTGGTGGCGAGCCCGTTGCCGGGCCCGTCGGGCAATGTCGAATACTTCGTGTGGCTGCGCAAGCACGAGCAGCCGGAAGACGACGGTGAGCGAGTCGCTGCTCTCGTCGAGCGTGCGGTCGAGGAGGGTCCACAGTGAACGCGCCGATCAGGTCGGATGGCCGGGAGATCCTGCTGGTGGCGCATCCGGGCCGGGCGGAGATCATCGAGACCGCCCATCGGGTGGCGAAGATCTTCGCGGACGCGGGCATCTGCCTGCGGGTGCTGGCCGACGAGGCGGTAGACACGCGGTTCGAGGCCGCGGCGGGCGGCTACCCGGTGCGGGTGGTCGCACACGGCCCCGACGCCGCGGTCGGCTGTGAGATGGTGCTGGTACTAGGTGGTGACGGCACGTTCCTGCGCGCCGCCGAGCTCGCCCGCCCGGCCGAGGTGCCGGTGCTGGGAATCAACCTGGGCCGCATCGGTTTTCTGACCGAAGCCGAGGCGGAGAACCTGGATGACGCGCTGGCCCACGTGGTGCGCGGCGACTACCGCATCGAACAGCGGATGACCATCGACTTCACCGTCCGGGTTGACGACGAGATCGTGCGGACCGGCTGGGCGCTGAACGAGGGCAGCATCGAAAACGCCTCGCGCACCGGCGTGTTGGAGCTGGTGCTGGAGGTGGACGGGCGGCCGGTGTCGTCGTTCGGCTGTGACGGCATCCTGATCTCCACCCCGACCGGTTCGACCGCATACGCGTTTTCCGCGGGCGGCCCGGTGGTGTGGCCGGAACTCGAAGCGCTGCTGGTAGTTCCGAGCAACGCGCACGCGCTGTTCGCGCGGCCGCTGGTGACCAGCCCGGCCTCGCGGATCGCGGTGGAATGCGTGGCCACTGGACACGATGCGATAGTTTTCCTGGATGGCAGGCGCAGCATCGAGCTACCGCGCGGCGGTCGCCTGGAGGCCGTTCGCGGCGCACAACCGGTGCGCTGGGTGCGGCTGGATTCCGCGCCGTTCGCGGACCGGATGGTGCGCAAGTTCCAATTGCCCGTGACAGGCTGGCGTGGCCGACGGCGAACGGAGAGCACAAGTGCTGACAGAGATCAGGATTGATGGTCTTGGCGTTATTTCAACGGCCACGGCGCAATTCCACGAGGGTCTCACGGTTCTCACGGGTGAGACCGGTGCGGGCAAGACCATGGTGGTCACCAGCCTGCACCTGCTGAGTGGTGCGCGGGCCGATCCGGGCCGGGTGCGGCTCGGTGCTGCCCGCGCGGTGGTGGAGGGCCGGTTCACCGTCGACGACGTGAACGACGCCGCCCGCGCCGAGGTGGCGCAGGTGCTGGAATCGGCTGCGGCCGAACAGGATGACGACGGCAGCATCATCGCCATCCGCACCGTCGGCAGCGACGGCCGTTCCCGCGCGCATCTCGGCGGTCGCGGCGTACCCGCCTCGGTCCTGGCCGATTTCACCGCGTCGCTGCTGACCGTGCACGGCCAGAACGACCAGCTGCGCTTGCAGCGCCCCGAACAGCAACTCGCCGCTCTCGACCAGTTCGCCGCCGAGACCGTCGGTCCGCTGCTGCGCAAATACGGTGTGCAGCGCCGTTCTTGGCTGGACGCGCGCACCGAACTGCTCGAACGGACCGCGCGCAGTAGGGAATTGGCGCAGGAGGCGGACCGGCTTCAGCATTCGCTGACCGAAATCGACGCCATCGCACCGGAACCCGGCGAGGACGTGCGCATCGTCGACGAGGTGCGCAGGCTCAGCGATCTCGATTCGCTGCGCGAGGGCGCGACCACCGCGCACGACGCGCTCGCCGGTCCGGTCGATTCGCCCGAAGAGGGTTCCGGCGCACTGGAATTGCTCGGCACCGCGCTCGCCCGCATCGACTCGGCCGAGGACCCCGCGCTCGCCGCGCTCGGACCCCGGCTCGGCGAGGCGATCGCGGTGGTGGTCGACCTGACCACCGAACTCAGCGGCTACCTGTCGGACCTGCCGTCGGATCCCGGCGCGCTCGACTCGCTGCTCACCCGTCAGGCCGAGCTCAAGTCGTTGACCCGCAAGTACGCGCCCGACATCGACGGCGTGATCGCCTGGGCCGACGACGCTCGCACCAAGCTCGGCTCGCTCGATGTGTCCGAGGAGACCCTGGCCGCGTTGGCGGCCGAGGTCGATATCGCGGCCGAGCGGGTCCGGGAGGCGGCGCGCAAGCTGAGTGCGGCGCGCAAGAAGGCGGCCGGCAAGCTCGGCTCCGCGGTGAGCGCCGAATTGGGCGGCCTGGCCATGGGAAAGGCCCGGCTCGAGGTCGAGGTCCGGCCGATGCCCGCGAGCCCGCAGGACTCCGCGCCGCTGACCGTCGACGGAAGAGAAGTGCACGCCGGGTCGTCCGGCATCGACGAGGTGGAGTTCCGGTTGTCCGCGCACTCCGGTGCGCAGTCGCTGCCGTTGAGCAAGAGCGCGTCCGGCGGTGAGCTGTCCCGGGTGATGCTCGCGCTCGAAGTCGTGCTGGCCAGTTCCGATCACGGCGCGACCATGGTGTTCGACGAGGTCGACGCCGGCGTCGGCGGCCGCGCGGCGGTGGAGATCGGTCGCAGGCTGGCTCGGCTCGCCCGCACCCACCAGGTCATCGTGGTCACCCACCTGCCCCAGGTCGCCGCGTTCGCCGACACCCACCTGGTGGTGGACAAGTCCGACGACGGCAAGGGCAAGGTGAACAGCGGCGTGCACGCCCTGACCAAGGATGAGCGCGTCATCGAATTGGCCCGCATGCTGGCCGGTCTGGACGACACCGAAACCGGCCGGGCGCACGCGGAGGAACTCCTGGAACTCGCCCGCACGGAGAAGTCCGGCGCGACCGTCTAGCCGACAGCCGCACACCTTCTGACATCCGCACGCGTGTCAGCGCGGCGAGTCCGTGTGCGGGAAGTCAGGAGGTGTGCGGCTGTTGTGACGCGCACGGCTCACTGCTGCCGCCGCAATAGGTGGGCTTGCTGGAGCCTCGCGCGGCGCGACTGTTCAGCGCTCGCAGCCGCACACCTTGTGATATCCGCACGCGTGTCAGCGCGGCAAGTCTGTGTGCGGGAAATCAGAAGGTGTGCGGCTGGTATGGCGAACTAGCGCACGGCCTTCTGCGCGGCCTTGATGAACTGGGTGATCAGGTTCTTCAACCCGAACTCCAGCACCTTGGCGGGCACGGGCAGGCTCGGCTCGGACTCCATCGTGTAGGAGACCAGCGTGCCGTTGTCCGCGTCGGTGAAGGTCACCACGCCGACGTGCCGCTTCACCGGGGCACCCTTGACGATCTTGTATTCCATCCGCTCACCGGGCACCAGCTTGGTGATCTCCTCGGTGACGCCGACCGGGCCGACGCCGAGCAGGTGCTGCGCGCCGACCCCTTCGCGCTCGGTCAGCCCCGGCTTGGTCAGCTTGACCTTGATCGGGAGGTACGGGCTGATGCTCTCGCGGTCGGCGAAGAGCCGATACACCACATCACGCGGGGCGGCGATGACGGCGTCGACAGTCGTGCTGGCCATGGGGTCTCCTCTTCGAGTTACCTGTGACGGGCAGCATATAGGTATTACCTTGGAGACCCGTGCGCCGATGTAACCGGTGTCACAGACAGTTCGCTCGAGGCATCGAAGGCAAGTGCCGTCAGTCGCGTTCCTGGCCGAGGCTGATGCCGCGGGTGGCGAGCCAGGGGAGCGGGTCGATGCGGTTGGTGCCGTTGAGCCAGACCTCGAAGTGGCAGTGCGGTCCGGTGGTTTCGCCGCGGTTGCCGACGGTGGCGATCTCGTCGCCGGCCATTACGCGCTGGCCGATGCTGACCAGCGAGGTGTTGATGTGGCCGTACACCGTGACCGTGCCATCGTCACCGAGCAGTCGCACCCACATGCCGAATCCGGCGGCCGGCCCCGAACTGATCACGGTGCCGTCTTCGACCGCGACGATCGGGGTACCGATGGGTGCGGCGATGTCCACGCCCGGATGCAGTGCGCCCCAGCGCATTCCGTAGCCCGAGGTGAAGGTGCCGGTGGTGAACTTCATGAACAGCGGGCGCAGCTTCGCTTCCGCCTCGGCCGTCATCTCCTCGGCGACCTTGCTGCCGTTGTTCAGGATGTCGCTGAATTGACCGAGGTCGGCGGGTCCCTCGTCGAGCAGCCCGGGCTCGGTGGCGGCCGGCGTCGCGTCCAGCGACTGCGGCTGGCCGAGCGCCATCGGCGCCACGGTCTCCACCGGCGCCTTGTCGGTCGTGGTCATCAAGTTCTGCCCGGCGGCGACGAGCGCACCGGCGGCAACCGCGACGATCGCCGCGCGACCCTTCAACGAGGCGGGCGGCGGGGGCATGCGGTGCTTGCCACCGCGGCGCTTGGGTTGCACCGGACGATCCGCGACCGTCGATCGCTGCGGGGCTGCCGGCGGCCACGGATCAGCCGACTGCGACCACTGATCGTCGGCCGCCAACTGATCCTCGGACGACCACGAATCGTCTGGCGCCGCAGGCTGATCGGCCGGCGGCCAGGAATTGTCAGGCAGTGCTGTTCGATCGGCCGACGAACTGCGCCGCTTCGGTGGTTGAGTGGCGGACGGCCACGAACTGCCGGATCGTCCGCGCTGGTCCGTGGACGGCCACCGATCGCTCGGCCGGTCCACCGACGACGGCCGCCGATCCGGCTCGGACCGCTGATCCCTCGTCCGCTGATCCTCCACCGACGGCCACTGATCGGCCGGTCGCGCCCACTGATCACCCGCAGCCCACGATTCCTCGGCCGCCCACTGTTCCTCCGCCGGCCACGACTCATCCAACGACGCCCACGAGTCGACCCGCTCCGCGTGATAGCCATAACGTTGCTGACTATTGCCCGAATTGCGCAGATCCGCACCAAACCGTCGATCGGCGTCGGCCACCCGATACCGGCTCATCGAATAGACCGCATTTGTCGGCATTGTCCAGAACCTGGCGATATCGGAGAAATGTCTGGTCTTCGGCGCAAAAGCCTGGTCTCCCTGGCTATTTCGAGGCACATCACGCAGTCGTCCTTCGTCACGTCACGTCGAGATCTCGTCGGGGCTGGTCGACGGTAACGAAACGATAGCGGTACTGCTCGTTAGACGCGCGAAGTAAACCCTGACATGTGATCGGCGCCACATCGTGTCGCACTGCAACGAGTTCTTCCGCGTGTCGTAAGTCGTGTCACTGTTATCACAGTGACGTATGTGGTAGGTGGTACGGCGCGCCTCCACCAACGGTTGAGGGTTTGGGGGCAGCATCGGGGCCATGAAGATGCTGGCGTTGTTGTCGAGGAACACCGAAACGCTGCCCGGCCTCTCCGGGATAGCCCGGGTGGATCGCAACACCCGGCGTCTGCTGAAGCGGGTGGGACCAGGGGATGTCGTCGTGCTCGACGAGATGGACCTGGACCGGCTCACCGCGGACCGGCTGGTCGAGGCGGGGGTGGTCGCGGTGATCAACACCTCGCCGTCGATCTCCGGCCGCTATCCCAACCTGGGCCCGGAAGTGCTGGTGGCGAACAATATTCTGCTGCTGGACACGGTGAGCTCGGACGCGTTCAGCAAGATCAAGGACGGCATCAAGGTCCGCATCGACGAGGGCGTCGTCTACGCCGACAGGGTGATCAAGAAGGAACCCGAGGTCCTGGTCAAGGGCATCGAGCTGACCGATTCCGACATCGCCGAGCGGATGATCGAGGCGCGCAACGGCCTTGCCGATCATCTGGAGGCGTTCGCCGGCAACACCATCGAGTTCATCCGCACCGAGAGCGCGCTGCTGATCGACGGCATCGGCGTGCCGGAGCTGGAACTGTCGATGAAGCATCGGCACGTGATCGTGGTCGCCGACGGCCCGGACCACGCCGAGGACCTCAAGCGGCTCAAGCCGTTCATCAAGGAGTATGTGCCGATCATGGTCGGCGTCGGCCGCGGCGCGGACACCCTGATGAAGCAGGGCTACCGCCCCGACCTGATCGTCGGCGACCCGGACGAGATCACCTCCGCCACCCTGAAATGCGGCGCCGAGGTGATCCTGCCCGCCGACACCGACGGCCACGCGAAGGGCCTGGAACGCATCCAGGATCTCGGCATCGGCGCGACCACCTTCCCGTCCACCGGCGCGCCCGCCGACCTGGCGCTGCTGCTGGCCCATCACCATGGCGCGTCGCTGATCGTCACCGCGGGCGCGGCCGCCACCCTGGACGACTTCTTCGACCGCAGCCGCCGCGAGAGCAACCCGGCGACCTTCCTCACCAGGCTCAAGCTCGGCACCAAGCTGATGGACGCGAAGGCCGTGGCCACGCTGTACCGGAATCGGGTGTCCGGCATCGGCATCGCGCTGGTGGTGCTGGCCGCGCTGATCGCGGTGATCGTGGTGCTGCTCGCCTCCAATACCGGCACCGACGCCCTCGCCTGGGCCACCGATACCTGGGACCGGTTCGCCTTGTGGGCGCAGGGTCTGGTCGGCGCCGGCGACAAATGACCAAGGGAGAACGATGATCTCGTTACGCCAGCACGCCGTCTCGATCGTGGCGATCTTCCTGGCCCTCGCCATCGGCGTGGTGCTCGGCTCGCAGACGCTGGCCGCGGATCTGCTGTCGGGATTGCGTGCGGACAAGTCGGATCTGCGTCAGCAGGTCGACACCGTCTCCGACCAGAACCGCAGGCTCACCGATCAGCTGAACTCGGCCGACCGGTTCATCGCCGGCTCGGCGGGCCGCATCCTCGGCGGCACCCTGACCGATCGCACCGTCGCGGTGTTCACCACCCCGGACGCCGATCCCGCCGACATCGAGGGCGTCACCAAGTCGCTGGAGACCTCGGGCGCCGCCATCACCGGCCGGATCTCGCTCACCGACGCGTTCGTCGACGCCACCGAGGGCGACCGGCTGCGCACCACCCTCACCAACGTCATCCCCGCCGGCAGCCAATTGCGCACCGGCGCAGTCGATCAGGGCAGCCTGGCCGGCGACCTGCTCGGCACCGTGATGCTGCTCGATCCGGCCAACGGGCAAACCCGCGGCACCCCACAGGAACTCGGCCTCGTGCTGGAGACCCTGCGCGGCGGCGGCTTCCTCGCCTACGGCGACACCCAGGTGCGTCCGGCCCAGTCCGCGGTCGTGATCACCGGCAACGGCGCGAAGTCCGCCGAGAACAGCCAGGGCGCGAACATCGCCCGCTTCGCCGGCGCGCTGCGCGGCCGCGGCGCGGGTGTTGTGCTCGCCGGACGTTCCGGCGCGGCGGAGAACCCCGGACCGCTGGCCGTCGTCCGCTCCGACGGCCCGCTCGCCACCTCGGTCAGCACCGTCGACAACCTGGACCGGGAAATCGGCCGCGTCACCACCGTGCTCGCCCTGAGCGAGCAGCTCAACGGCGGCACCGGCCGATACGGCACCGGCGAGAAGGCGACCTCGCTCACATTGGCCGCTGCGCCGCGATAAAGCACTTCCACCTGAAGAGCTGCCGGACATATCTCCCCTGACCACCACCCGCGAGTTCGGCGAGCGCCGCCCGCGGCCCGTCTCGCGTCCGAGTGGCCGAAGCGGGGTGTCCTTCTCCTTGCGGGTCACCTTGAAGTGCTCGTAACCACCCTTGAACGGGACTTTCAGTTCGATCCCCGGCGGGGTGATGGGAACGA
>NZ_JBFAYV010000026.1:0-12627 GCF_040681495.1 Nocardia sp. NPDC051756
CGATGCAGCAGGGGGACCGCGGGTGCTCCGGCGAATTCTCTGCCCCTGTTCCACGGCTAGGCCCATCTCGACAGCGAGTGTCGTTGCCATCGTTGAGGGTGACACTGTTGAACTCAAGCCGGTCGATGCCCTGTCTCCGGGACGACTGTCCATCCCGAGTCTCGGGCCGCCAAACTCACGGGGTTGGCAGAACGTCCGCTCTTGCCGCTGGGCGGGCGATCTCCGGCGCGAGATCGGCTGCGTGGCAGATGCAGTCACTTCGGCAGTTTGAGATCAACAACGCCGGGTATCAGCTGGTCGATCACAGAGTCTCGCACCAGCGCAGCCGATCGGATGCGATGCGAGAGCGTCACGGTTAGGAGTTCGTCATTATTACGTTGGGTGTCGTCTTGCTGGTACTCGGTTTCCTGCTCGGGATCCCGGTTCTGTGGACATTGGGCATTGTCGCCCTGGTGGTCGGTGCGGCCCTGGCCTTGTTCGGCGCGCTGGGACGACCGGTGGCCGGCCGGGCTCATTACTACTAGCCAGGCAGGCGTCGGTATCGAAACCGGTGGGGCGGGCCGAATCCGGCCCGCCCCACCGGTTTCCGGTCTGGCAAGTACGCGGTCGTCGACAGCGAGGGCCACGGCGTCGTCGACAGCGCGATGTACCACGTCCGGTCGGACGGCACTGTCGTTTTCGACAACGAATGCACCAACTGCGTCTCGGAACGCGGGCTGTCCAACTCTCGCAAGGTTCATCCCCGCTGCAACTACTGATCCCACGGCGGTCGTCCTCCCGGCAACCCCGGTCATGTCCAGAGCATCCGATATTGCCGCTGACGGGTCGCTTCGGGACCGGTCGGGCCGAGGTCGGCCGAACGCACCGTCATGCCGAAGAGCGGGTGTTTCCGTGTGTCATTTCGTGGCTCGCAGTAGGGATGATTGTCGGATGAGCCGAACCAAGTTCGTCGGAATCGATGACCGCGGATTCTGGGCGGTCGATGATGCGCTGGATGTGTGGCTGGCATATCTGGTCGAGGCGGTCGGAGATGCCGGCTCGGCGGAAGTTTGGCTGAGCGACCTGGTTGATGATTGGCGCCGTGGCTCCGCACTCGCTGATATCGGGGTGGCGATGCGGTTGCCGGTGGCGGTGCATCGCGAGCGGGTGCGCGGGATTGCTGAGCGCGCACGCGGTGCCGCGCGGGCGGGAGGGGATGTGTCGGTCGAGCGGTTGCGCCAGTGGGTGATTCTTGGCGATTCGACAGTCTCGGATGGTTTCTCGCGCACACCCGACGGGGTTGGCGTGGACCGAATCCTTGAGGTGGCCGATGGGTTCCTCGGGTTGCTGAATGGCACGTTGGCTGCTGATCCACCTCATGGCTGGTGGTATCTCGGGACTGGCGCAGGCATGTCGATCATCGAGCGCGGGAATTCGCACTGATCGATTGAGCGATGGTCGGCTCCACTGCGGCAACGGATACTGCGAACGCACGATATTGCCGCGGCCCGCGCGTTCCGGCGCGGTAGGCAGCGCTCCGCCGAAGACCAACGGCCCGAAGGGAACCCGAGCCGTTCCGGGTGCGCGGAAATGCCGCTGGGTGCGCGTTGGTCAGTGGTCCAAGTCGGTTGGCTGACAGTGCTTCTCAACGCGCGGTAGTGCGAATGCCGTGTGGTCCGAAACGGCCGCGCGACCAGCCCGAAGATCAACGGCCCGAGAGCATCTCGGACCACGTCGAAGGACAATGCATCATTGCCGCTGAGGCGCGGTCGAGCTCCATGCGAAGATGAGCAAGACGACGATGGCGGTCGTTTGGCACATCAGCTGACCCATGAGCGTGCCCGAGTTGATCATCGACCAAATAGCCCCGGCCAGGACCGGGCAGGCGACGGCAAGACGGGCAACTACGCGACGCTTTGTCCAGCGTTTCCGCGGGCCACGTGTCTCAGCCGGTTCCTGCCCGAAAAGCGAAAGAAACCACACCAGGGCAGTGCCGAGCATCGCGAAGGCGCTCAGGCGAGTCGCCACATGATCGTTCAAGTCTCCGCTGCCAACCAACCTGGTCGACGCAGCCAAGTACAGGCCGATGACGACCAGCGTCGCAACCCACATGATTTGTGAATAGCGCTTCTTCCGCCCTGCTGACACAGTCGATCCCGCCCCACCTACGCTCACAGCAGGAGCCTACAAGGCCGACGGTTGCACTGCACCAGCAAAGCGCGCTCATGACACCCGGCCAAGCCGCCCTTCGGATCGCACAAACCATCAACAGCTGAGCTCGCATGCCGCGCCCACAACGCCCCGAAATGCCGCATTGAGCGCGGTTCGGAGGGGCCACCGATGGCTGTCGAGCCGGACATGACGTCCGATCTCACCGATGCGACATCCAGCCGGCTGTCCGGACCACCGTCGGCACTAGCCGATGAACGGCGTCAGATTTGCCGACACAGCCGCACCGCACCAGTCCCAGCCCGGGCTAGCGGAGCGGTTCTTCTACCTCGATGACGACGCCCGGAAGCTGATCGCGGGACGGTGTCGGGACTACAACCGGTTGGGTTTCCTAAATGGGCTTTCGTACGCCAGTGGGTCCGTGGGACGGTTGCACTCACACCGAAACGGTGAAAACGAGGAGAATTCATGAGATTTACGGTGATTACCACAGCACTGCTCGTGCTGCCGCTGCTGGCTGGGTGCGACGACGGCAATGGCTCGACAGCGTCGACCACCGAGTCAGCGCGCACATCGAGCTCGAGTACTTCGTCGCCCCAGGGCGGCATTACGGCGGCCGAGCTGTCCAGGGCGCTGCAGAGCAAGGGCGGTACCAACCCGAGAGTGGCGGACTGCATAGCGGGAATCTACGTCCAGGAGAGACTGTCCCAAGATGCGCTGCGCGTAATCCGCGACAGCTTCGCCAACGGCGGACCGGACGACTCGACCTACCTCAAATTCAGCCCGCAGGACCAGGTAAAGATGGGCAACGCCAGCAGTCGGTTGGTGCAGGAGTGCGCCTTCTAGTTGTGGGATTCGGCTCGAACGGCCATCGATTCGCCGTATCGAGTTCGGGCACATCCAGCAGCAGCACCTCCTCGGTGCGCGCCGAGGATTCGTAGAGCACATGTCACAACACCCCGATCCCGCAGCGCCGCATCCGATCCGGATCTCCGCAACCCGGTCCCCGCTCAACGCCTTGCTGGTATCCGGCGGGCCCCATAATGCCGCATGGCGCGCGGTTCAGGACGCCTTCGGGACCGTGTCAGTACTACTATTCAATGCCAGGGGAATTGTTCAGTATCGGGCTGCGCCCGCAGTGACTTCAGCGCTTGCCTGCTGGTCAGGACAACGGAGTCGACATAGCGGCGGACCGCGTCTGTACTTGTCATCGCGAGCCGTAGTGGTTTGAGCTGTTCTGCGGTTGGTGGCGCGGGTATCTGTCCCGGCTTCCTCACCACGGCAGCTGCAGCGGTCAGGACCTCCAACGCGGTCTCGATATCTCCGGTTACCCCAAGCGCCGTCGCATGGTTGTAGGCATCGATACTCCAGTGCTCACCATCGACGCGCTTGCCCGCCCAATACTTCGGGCCCGGCCGCTTCGCGGCGGCCAACAAAGCCAGGTGTTTGCGATCATCCTCGGTATCGCAGAACAGTTCCGACACCACGTGGTGAGCGGACCGGACGATCGAATCGGTCTTGTCGAGTACCGAGTTCCGATCGACCTCGAGGTTCACCGATGTGGCAAGGTCGCGGCTACCCCAACCCATCACGAACGTGCTCCCTTCTAAGGGGGAGCTATGGGCGTTCCACAGATATTGGCAGCCGACGTTCAGCCGGGCCGAGACCGATCGACCGGATTCGAAGAACACGTTGCACAGCCACCAGCCGCCGTCGTAGATCCACTCACGACCACTGGAGCCAACAGCCCGAAATCCCTGGGGCGCCAAGTGGTGCTGTCCAGCTTCCCGCAGGGCCTGTTGGACAAACCGCTTGTGCGCCTCGCGCTCTGGCTTCAGCGCTTGATACTCCGCGTAGTTGTCGAAGTCGGTGAAAGGGTTCCGTTCATCGGTCATGGGTCTCCCTGGCTCCGATCGTCGCCATGTGATGCCGGATAACAGCATGGTCGACGCATGACGTGACATCGGATCCGACACGCACCAGCTGCCCCGGTCGGCGAGTCACCCGGGGTCCTTGAGCCGAACGCACTACTTTGCCGCGGAGCGCGCGTTGGTCGGCGGTCCAGAATCGCTGGCTCACAGAGCCTTCCAACGCGCACATGCCAACTACCGCGTACAGGCGGTGTGAGGAGCGATCCAGATCCACCCCATCCGGAACTTTCGCGGCGACGAATAACTGACCGGTGCACACACCATCGAAGTGGTGATGGCGAGTCTCGACGTAGTCGACAAGAGGGGAGAGATCATTGGATCCTCGGAGGAGTTCGATGTTCGCGTTCGCAAGTGCCGTATCACTGGCTGCAATGGTGGCCGTGTGCACGGTGGGAGGCGTTGCGGCCGCCCCGGCCCACGCCCAACGTGCGGTGCCTGTCTTGGCGCATGCTCAGCTCGTCTACCAGCCTCATCAAGAGCCAGGCGACGAAGACGACGACGATGCCGAAGGCGGCGCGGAACCGACCATCAGCAAGGTGAAGCTGGAAGCGGGCCGGTACTGCGGTGGATACATCCGCGAACAGAATCCCGAGTACGCGGTCGTCGACAGCGAGGGCCACGGCGTCGTCGACAGCGCGATGTACCACGTCCGGTCGGACGGCACCGTCGTTTTCGACAACGAATGCACCAACTGCGTCTCGGAACGCGGGCTGTCCAACTCTCGCAAGGTTCATCCCCGCTGCAACTACTGATCCCACGGCGGTCGTCCTCCCGGCAACCCCGGTCATGTCCAGAGCATCCGACATTGCCGCAACCCGCGCGTTCGCAAGCGTGTGCTTCTGCCACCGAGCATACGAGATTAGTTGTGGTTTAAGACATCCGCGCAGGCCGATGACCCGCGCAGGTGAGTGTGCTGTCAGCCGGGTCAGTGGAAGGTCGCCGATCGGAATGTCATGGGTTGATACGGAATTCGGCCCAGAGTGGGTAGTGGTCGGAGATGCGGAAGGAGGTTTGGGCGCGGGTGAGGTCGGGGTCGGTGCGGACCAACGCCGCCGGCGCAGCGGTCGTCGACCTCACCGGCGCCGCGAAGTAGCCCTTCGCTCGGACTCAGCCCTGGCTCAACAATCGGGTCGGGCTCTGTCTTTCAATCTGCCGCGTCCGGTGGGCATCGTGGAGCATGGGTACTTCATCCGATATCGATGTCGCCTTCGCTGGTGATGATCTCGTGTTGCGGCTGGCCTGCGCGGCCTATCTCGGCCGGTTCACTGGAAGCTCCCGGATCCATTGCGGATCGGACCTGCGCCTGTACTTCACCTGGTGCACCGAGCATCAACTGATGCCACTAGCGGTGGCGCGGGCTGAGGTCGAACGGTATGTGCGGTGGATGCAGGAGATCCGCCGGTTCAAGCCCTCCACCGTCGCTCGCCGCGCTGCGGTCCTTTCGGGGTTCTACCGCACCTGCGTGATCGACGGAATCATCGACCACTCGCCGGCCGAGTACGTCCGCCGACCCCGAGTCCCGAACGAGTCCCCGACTCTGGGTCTTTCGCATTTGCAGTTCGAAGCGCTGCTTACCGCGGCCCGTGACTCGGCCAGCCCGTGCGATTTCGCGTTGACCGCGATGCTCGGATTGCTCGGGTTGCGGATCTTCGAGGCGTGCAAGTCCGACGTCGACGACATCGGAGAGGAACACGGCCACCGCGTCCTGAGGGTCATCGGTAAAGGCTCCAAACTCGCGTTGATCCCGCTCCCGCCGGCGGTCGGACGAGCGATCGACCGCGCTGCAGGTGATCGGGTCCGCGGTCCGCTCCTGCTCAACACCCGGGGACGGCGGATGGATCGTCACTGCGCCACGAGGCGACTACGGCACCTGGCCAAGCAGTCACCGATGCGACTGCCACACATGCACCCGCACATGCTGCGCCATACCTTCGTCACGACCATGCTCGATGCCGGAGTCGACCTGCGCGATGTTCAGATCGCCGCCCGGCATGCTGACCCGCGGACCACGATGCGCTACGACCGCGCCCGCACCAACCTCGACCGCCACCCGAACTACATCCTGGCCGCCTACATGGCCTCGGGCACATAAGGACTCAACACCCGCACATGCCGATTATGCGGTGTTCGCAGCCCAGAACTTCGAACTGGACGGGAGTGTCCAGCCTGGGCCAGTCTCGATCAGACCCCGCTGTGTTACTGCGCGGGAAGTCTCGGCTTCCTCACCGATTCCAAGGAAGGAAGTAGTAAGCCTGCTTCGCTATCACAGGGGGCAGAGTGAAAGAGCCTCTCGAACTGCGCCGAGGGGCTCTTCGTATGCGCGGCCCGCGCCTTGTCCGTAGCGGCGGCCGGCGTCATAGATCGTTGCCGGGGCTCCGCTCACTGGGATCGCAGTCGCGATGGACCGCTTGTGCGAGTCGCTCTCGTCCTTTTAGTGCAGGCGGCGCTGCCCGGGCAAGACCAGGCGGGCGCACAGCCGGATGGCCATCTTGACGGCCCAAGCGCCCTTCGATAACGTTCATTACTGAATAACGTCGATTATCGAAATTGAGAGGCAACGTCATGGATGGCTTCGATCTGGTGATCCGGGGCGGATACTTCTTCGACGGAACCGGTGCACAACCCGCGATTCGCGATGTAGGAGTACGCGCGGGACGGGTGGCGGCGATCAGCACTGAACCTTTGGCGACGCAGGGGGCGGTGGTCGTCGACGCTGAGGGCTTGTGGGTGATGCCGGGCCTTATCGACGTCCACACCCACTACGACGCTGAGGTGTTGGTTGCCCCCGGGCTCTCGGAATCAGTGCGCCACGGCGTCACGACCGTGGTCTTCGGGAACTGCTCCCTTTCCACTGTGTACGCCTCCCCCAACGACTGCGCGGACCTGTTCTCACGCGTCGAAGCCCTGCCGTGGGACGCTGTCCATTCGGCGGTCAAACAATGCCAGACCTGGACAGATCCACACCGCTACGTGGAAGCACTCGAGTCTCGCCCGCTGGGACCCAACGTCGCGGCGCTCATCGGCCACTCCGACATCCGTGCGGCGGTTATGGGTATGGATCGGGCCACCGATCCAGGCAAACGCCCGACTCCCGCGGAGTTGGACCGGATGCGCGCGATGCTGACCGATGCGCTCGACGCCGGGTTCCTGGGATTATCGACCATCAGGAGTTCGTTCTCGAAGCTGGACGGCGTGCGCTACCCATCGCGCCAACTTCCCTCCACCTACGCGACCTGGCGAGAATACCGAGCACTGAACCGCGTGCTCCGCGACCACGGGCGCGTGCACCAGTGCACGCCCAACGCTGCCCGCAAGACCGAGATCGGCAAGTTCTTCGCCCAAAGCGCTGGTCGAGGCAGGGCGCCCTTGAAGACCACGATGCTCACCGCGGCAGATCTCAAGGCAGACCCGAAGCTGATCTGGATGATGACCAAGGCGACGGCATTGCTGAACCGGGCGATCGCCTCGGACCTGCGCTGGCAGCACCTGCCAGTGCCGTTCGAGGTCTACGCCGATGGCATCGACCTGGTCGTCTTCGAGGAGTTCGGCTCCGGCGCTGCGGCTCTCAACGTGCGTGATGTGGTCGAGCGCGGCAAGCTCGTGGACACCGAGGCTTACCGGCGCCAGTTCCGCAAGGACTTGGAGCGTCGGTTCGGTCCGAAGCTATGGCACCGCGACCTGTTCGACGCCGACATCGTCAGCTGCCCAGACGCCGAAGTGATCGGCAAGTCGTTCGGCCGCGTCGCCCAAGAACGTGGCATTCATCCCGCCGACGCCTTCCTCGACCTGGTGGTCTCCCACGGCGCCGCCTTGCGCTGGCGTACGACGATCGCCAACCACCGTCCCTATGTGCTCGACAAGATCGCGGACAACCCTCAGATCCAGCTGGGTTTCGCCGACTCCGGCGCCCACCTGCGCAACATGGCGTTCTACAACGCCGGCCTTCGGCTACTGAGGCGAGTCAAGCAGTCCGCCGAGGACGGCCACGAGTTCCTCAGCCTCGAACGCGCCGTGCACCGGCTCACCGGCGAACTCGGCGACTGGTACGGCCTGGACGCCGGCACCCTCCGTCTCGGGGACCGCGCCGACATCGCCGTCATCGACCCCGCAGGGCTCTCGCAGGCCTCGGCCGACTACGCCGAAGCCATCCTCGACGGGCTCGGGCGCGTCTCTCGAATGGTCAACCGCAACGACGGCGCAGTGGCCGCGACCATCGTGGGCGGTCACCTCGTCTACCACTACGGCACCTTCGCCGACGGGTTCGGCACGACGCAACGCTCCGGATCCTTCCTGCGAGCAGGAAAGACACACTCTAACGCCGGATGGTCCTCATGAATGCAGCCCTAGTCCCCGTCAACCGCCGCACGCCCCGGTCCGAGGTCCGCGACCGGCTCCTACGAGCGGCCTCCACCGTGTTCGCCGACCGCGGCTTCGCCGGAGCCACCATGCAACAGGTCGCGGCCGCCGCCGGGTTCACCACCGGCGCGCTCTACTCCAACTTCGCGAACAAGGACGACCTGTTCTTCGAACTCTTCGACCGAGAGGTAACGGGGCGCATCGCAGCAGTCCGCGCGATCCTCGGCCAGGCCGACCTCACCGTCACCAACGAGGCGACCGCACACGCAGCCGGTCGGCAACTGACCGCCGCAATGCAGCAAAACCGCGAATGGCAGCTGCTGTTCACCGAGTTCTGGCTTCGTGCCGCCCGCGACGGCCAGCTACGCGAGCGTTGGGTCAAACAACGCCGCGACTACTACCAGCAACTGACCGATCTGTCCGACGAGGCGCTCACCCGCTGGGGTGCGGGCGCAGCCGTCTCCGCGCGCACGCTCATGTTCACCATGCTCGCGCTGAACAACGGCCTCGCCATCGAAGAGCTCGCCGATCCGGGCAGCGTTCCCGACGACACGATCGGGACCGTCCTGATCCGCCTGCTGGGTCTCCAATTCAAGACAGCCGGCTGACGACCCGGCAACGCTGGATGACGATCCCCACCCGGGCGGCCCGCCGCCACCAAGGGCTTGTACAGGTCAGCGAGGGAGGCAGGGGCGTAACCCATGCCGCCACGACATGAACACACCCGGCCGAGGAGAAGCGCATGAGCACCAAGAACACATCGCGACCCGGGCGGCGGCGTGTCGGCAGCCGGATGACCGGTCGCATCACCGCCGAGCCGGCAACAGGCGGCGCGGGAACGGTGATGTCCGTCGATGGCGTCGACCTGCACGTCCGAGCGGACGGCCCGGTCGACGGACCCGCACTCCTGATGCTGCACGGCTTCGGTGCCTCCACGGCATGGTTCGACCAGATCGTTGCCCGCCTGCCGGAATGCCGGACCATCCGGGTCGACCTCCTCGGACACGGCGGTTCCGCACGACCCACGTCCGGCTACGACCCCGACAGCCAAGGGCGGCTCTATGCGCGTCTGCTCGCAGACCTGGACCAGAACGACGTCACGGTTGTAGGCCACTCGATGGGCAGCATCTTCGGTGTGGCCACCGCCGAGCACAGCACCCGCATCACCCGACTCGTGCTGATGGGCGAAGGGCCCGACACGAGCACCGGAACGCTGCCACCAGGCGAGTGGGTGATCCACACCCCGTGGATCGGCCCGATCCTGCAGCACCATGGTCCCGCGTTCGTCACCAAACGCGTGGTGCGGCGAGCATTCGCGCCGGGCTTCGACATCGCCACAGCATTTGCCAACCCCAGTCAGGGCCTCGACGACGCCCGCAGCCTGAACTACCCCGCCTTCACCCAATCCATGAGGCAGCGGCAGACGTGGACCAGACAGCTCGGCCTGGACGCACGGGTGGACAAACTCGCATTGCCGGCACTCGTCGTCTTCGGCCGAGAGGACCGCTTCTACAACGTGGATGCCGCACTGGTGCGCTACCGGGCAGTGCGAACCATCACGACCGCGGTCCTCGAGCACGTGGGGCACACACCGATGATCGAGGCGCCCGACCGCGTCGCTGATCTGATCCGCGAGTTCCTTTCCGCCGACGACAAACCGCCGGCAACTCCACCTGAAAGCGCCGACCCGAGAAGAAAGGGAAGCAGCCATGACCGTAAACCTCCAGGGCGGACGCGCCCCCCTCACCAGTGACGCCGGCGGTGCGATTTCCACCGCCATCTGCAGAAGGAGACAGACGATGCCAGACCTGGTCGACCTCCACCGCGACGGACAGACACTGATCATCACCATGCTCCGCGAGGCCCGACGCAACGCCATCGACGCGGACATGACCGCCGGACTCGAGTGGCAGGCCACCGAGCATGCCTGCGCCGCCGTGCTGGAGTCCGAGGACATCCACGAGGGTCTCCTCGCGTTCGCGGAGAAGCGTGCGCCCCAGTGGAGCGGTCGATGAGCACTCAGCGGCGTGGCCGCAGCATCGCCATGGAAGATCACGAACGTGACGCGTTCTTAGCCGAGCAGCGCGTCTGTCGGGTGGCGACCAACGGCCCGTCCGGTCCGCACGCAACTCCACTGTGGTTCGTCTGGGACAACGAGTGCCTGTGGCTCTACTCCCTGACGCGTAGCCAGCGGTGGACCGACATCTCCAGGCAGCCGCGCATCGCGGTCGTGGTCGACACCGGTCACGACTACCTGGAACTGCGCGGCGTCGAGCTCGTCGGCGAGGCCGAAGTCGTTGGCGAGGTACCCCGCACCGGTCAGCCCGAGCCTGCCCTGGAGACCCCCGAGAGCCTGTTTGCCACCAAGTACGTCGGCCTGGACACCCTGCCGTACGACGAGCGGCACGCCTGGCTCCGGATCCGGCCAGAGACCATCCGCAGCTGGGACTTCCGAAAGCTAGGAGGATGAAGATGCCACGATCGATCACAGTGACGGGATGTCCGCGCGCCCTCAACCGGGGAACTTGCGAAGACATTGTCCGTCTGGTCGAGCGCGACCAGCGCTTCCATAGGTGAACAAGTGCATAGATCAACCCGACATCCGCATATCGGACACCAGCCGATCCGCCTCACCGTACGTTCCACTATTCGAGCCAGGGGCAGGCCGGATGGCTCGGAGTTTCCCGCCCCACCCCGATCGCTGGTATACGAACGTCCTGTTATGGCACCCCCTACCGCGCGTTGGTCAATCGACCAGAATGATTGGCGGACAAGACTTCCCAACCCGCGGTAATGCCGATTGAGTGCGCCTGGCTGGCCCGCTGTCCAGGGCGAAGTGGGTCGCGTGCGGGACCGCGTGCACCCGGTGTGGGCGGGTATTCGCGGCGTCGAAAGCGGGCTGCTCGTGCACGAGAACCGGATAGACCTGCTCGGCCACGACGTCGTGCCGGTCGAGGTGTCGTAGCAGGGCGAGCGCACGATCGGCGTTGTCGAGCACGATCGGATACTTGTCATAGGTGTGGTTGCGGTCGGCGAAGTCGATCGGCAGTGTGACCGCTACCGAGTGTCCGCCCCAGATGCTGTCGACGGTCTGTTCGAGCGCTTTGGGGTGGCGGCCGCCGTGGTAGACGCCCGAGTCGATTACCTCATCGACCAACCGGTGCACCTCGTCGCGCAACTGCCGGATCCGGCGGCTGTGTGCCTCGGCTGAAGCGGCCAATGTCGGCCGAACGCACGATTTTGCCGAATATCGTGCCGCCTGGCGGTCGCTACCGATCGACGCTGCCTCGGAATCGGGCGGCTTGAGACGGCCGGGCGGCCAGCGAACCCAATCCGTTGACATCTGCGGCATGTCCGGCGGGAGAGCGCAACGGCATCAGTCGTCGTAGGGTTTGGCAATGTAGAACGGTGCGTACGAGCCTCTATGCCACGTAGCATCGGGCCAGCCGAGGTGCACTTGAGTGATGATGACCGAGTTTTGCTCGGGGCCGCCGGACAGAAACGCGTGCAGATCGCTGACGATGTCGTCGAGGTCCTCTGCTAGCGCCGGTGTTTCCCGCGTGGCCGCCACGTGGATCACTATCGCACCGGGGCGCGGTTCGACGGCCATGCCGACGATTTCACTGCTGATGAGGCCCAGCGCTGCCTGGCTGGCCTGGACGAGTAAGTAGTTGGTGCGGAGCAGTGTGTCTATCTCGTTCGGCGTCAGATCTGGGTTGTAGTACTGCGAACCAGGATGCCCCATTTAGCCACGATATCTGGGCTGATCGACTCGCCCAACTCTTAGGCACAGTCGTAATTGAGCATCCGCTATTGCCGCGGAGCGCGCGATCCGAGTGGACAGTGGCCGGGCTCGGATTGGTTGTCCACCAGCGCTTCATGAACGTCCGGATCTGCTGAAGACCGCTCATGCTCTGGCCGATGACGTGGTGGGATGCCTGCGGCGCTGTCTGCCGACACGGTCCGGACCGGGTGGGCCGGTGAGATCGCGAATACCGGCGTGATCCGCACGCTGGGGGAGGTGACCACCATGCCGCTCGACAGCGTGCTCGGCCGCGGCGCGCATCTTCGGCTACATCGCCGACCTCCACCCGGCAGCGGGTATTGCCACGATCATCGCGGACGCCACTGAGCGGTGGTGGGCGCCATCGCCCGGTGGACGGCGCGCCCGGCACGAATGGTTCTTCGCCGT
>NZ_JBFAYV010000027.1:0-8657 GCF_040681495.1 Nocardia sp. NPDC051756
AGATCACCCAGATCTACGAGGGCACCAACCAGATCCAGCGTCTGGTCATGTCCCGCGCGCTGCTCAGGGGCTGATTCCCAGATCGATCGGGTGTTCCACATTGGCTATCTCTCCTCCGCCAGGCCGTCTACAGGCCGTGAGGAGCGGATAGACCGGAACACCCGATCGATCGCTTTGCGAGCCCGTGCATAGCTGGACGGAACCAGATGCGTGTAGGTCCGCAAGGTGAAGCCTGGATCGTTGTGACCGAGGAACTCCGCGAGTTCTTTGATCGAGCACCCGTCAGCGAGCAAGATCGATGCGAAGAAGTGACGCAAGGCGTGCATGCCATCGCCGCGGCCCCGGTACTCGATTCCGCCGAACCTAAATGCCGCTTGCCATACGACCTTCGTGAACAGGTCACCGGTATAGAGCCGTCCATTTTCGCCCGTCATCAGTAGCCGCACCGTCACCAGTTCGCCATCCGGCTTCCCCCATGGGAGCGTGACATGTACTGCGGGGAAAGACTTTTCGTGCTCTTCGATCTCGGCGAGCACACTGTCCGAGACCGGCACCGCCCGTGTTTTACCGCCCTTGGGCAGCGCGAACATCATCACGCCCTTCACGGTCTTGATCTGCCGCTCCACGCTGATCTCGCCAGCAGCACGATTGACGTCGTCGGGGGAGAAGCCCAGAATTTCGCCTTGCCGAAGGCCAGCACCAGCTCCGAGCGGCACGACGATCCGAAACCGCTCGACCAAGGCATCCCGAACCGCGAGCAGCTTATCTTCCGGCCAGATGACGATCTTCGGACTGCGAGCGACCGGCCGACGAACCGTTTTCGCCTTGCACGGGTTCGTGCGAATAATCTTGTCGTCTACTGCCGAATCACATACCGACGAGACGATGGTGAAGATCACCGCCTGATAGTTGTCCGACAACTTCTCCTCACCCATCCATGCAACGAAATCACGTATGGTGGAGGGCTTTTCGATGTCAGTAAACGTCTTATCGCCCAACTTCGGATAAATCCGATGCTCGAGCCGCGACCGTACGATCTCGCGTGTAGCCGGATCAGGCGGTAGGGCCTTGTACCAGCTCTCCGCTTGCTGCCGAAAGGTCTTCCGGGAAGCGCGCGGATCGATGTACTTGCCTTCGCGCTTGTCAGATTCGACCTCGATCAGGAAGTCGTCGGCGCGCTTCTTCTCCCGGTCTGGGAACGACTTTGACCGTTCGACGCCGTCGGGGTCGATATAGCGGACCCGGTAGCGCAGTCCACGCCCGTACAGCTCGGTCTTCTCCATGACCGGTTTGCCACGCCCGTTGACGACCACCTTGTCGTTCTCGTCACGCTGAGGTCGCCACCAGCGATCATCGACATGCCCCATCAGGCAGCCTCATCCAGGTCAGCCCAGGCCCGCAGCCGGACAGGGTTGTAGCGCAAGTGCCGGCCGACCTTACGGACCGGCGGGCCTTCCCCGAGCCACTTCCACTGATAAAGCGTCTTCACTGGCACGTTGAGGAAGTACGAGGCTTCCTCCACCGTCCACAACCGATCGCTGGGTAGCTCCATGACCAAGTCCCTCCCTACACTGCTTGCTGAATTGCCGAAGTTTCTGGTGGCTCCGGTGGACCGGCAGCCAACTGGGCTTTCAAGAGTTCCGCGCGCCAAGTGGTGCGTTTGGCGATCGCGCCCATGATCAGGTACTCACGCAACGGCCTGGACTTGTCACCCGGTTCGACCGGGGTCACCTTGTAGTGACTGGTATCCGGCTTCTCGATACCGGCGTCCGCGAGTAGTTGCCGAACAAACTCGACTCGGTCCTGCTTGTGGTCGATCAGGGTCTTTCCGGACCACTTGCGCGAAACCAGGACCCGGCGACCTGGCAGCCCCAAGGTGTCGCGGCGGTGTGCTTTGCCCCGGCAGCGACCAGGAACCGTCTTATCGCTGGCTCCCTGGGGGACGATGCCGTATTTCAGCCAGACCGCACAGCGGGGCGAGCACGGGGTGTGCTGCAACTGGGTGTGTAGCCGGTCGTAATGCTCTGCGGCACGGTCGGATTGCGGTTCGACGATTTCGGCGATGGACTTGACCAGGTACTTGGTGACGTAGCCGATGGTCCGGCCGGCCTTTTCGGTCCCGGCAGCGATTCCGGTGATCTGCTTGCGGTCCATCTGCGACCCGAACCGCACCGTATGCGCCGGTTCCAGGTCATCGACAGCGTCGAGGATGTCCAGCGCGTCATCCCAATAGGTCAGTGCCCGACCGGTTTCGGGGTCTACGAAGGTGGTCTTCTTGTGATCCCACACCGGCATGTGTGCGCCGCCGTACACCTGGTCCTCGGCGTCGAAGCGCGGCCACCACACCTGGTGATAGGTCGCCGCGGTGACCTGCTTGAGGATCTCGCGCGAGATGACACCTCGGATCAGGATGTGCAGATGCGGAGCACCCCGCCGTTGGGGTTCGACGGTGGCGAAGTACTGCACGTCATAGCCCACGCAGCGGCGCAGGTTCTGAATCCAGCGATCGACCAGCCGGGAGAAGAACACGATATCGCGTGCGGCACTGGGATAGTCGTAGTTATCCGGGGCGATCGGAGAGCCATCCGAGCAGGGTTCGCCCTTGTCGTTGACCGCGCCGTCGTCGTGGATTTTGCCGTAGCTGGGCATGGTGAGCGTGACGAACATCGAGGACAGGTGCCCGCCGATCGCCTTGCCGACAGTGCGTTTGGTGACCTTGCGGCGAGGCAGGTCCGGAACGTCCTGACGCCGGCGAGTGGAGCGTCGACGCCGATCCTTGCCCGTGGCGTCCAGAGCCGGGAGACGGCCACGCAGCCCCGTCTCTCGCAGATCCTCATCCAGAGCCCGGATGACATCGCGCAGTGCGGTGGCGAGATCTTCATCGGCGTCGGCAACAGCATTGCGGTACTGAGCGACGAGATCTGCTCTGTCGGTGAGCAATTCGACCTGCCGAGCAGTCGGGTCACCCGCCGGGTCAACCGGTTCGGTTGCGGCGTGCCAGCCTTCACGGCACTGAGCGATCCGCAGCAGCCGGTTGGCCTTCGCACACGCCGGGCACACCGATTCGATCGTGGACTTACACGGCGAACCTTCGTAGGTGACCGTGCCGGTCTTGGGATCTTCCACCCGCATCGCGATCGGTCGTTTGCACACCTTGTACTGATCAGCCGCGGCTTGGGCGACCTCGTAGAGGTTGGGTAGGGCACGGCGTTGAGCCGCTGTCGCCCCTGTCTTGGGTAGTTCGGCGGTGGCGTTCATCAGGCAGCGTCCTTCCGGAAACGCCCAG
The DNA here is from genome assembly GCF_040681495.1 of Nocardia sp. NPDC051756. Lineage (NCBI taxonomy): Bacteria > Bacillati > Actinomycetota > Actinomycetes > Mycobacteriales > Nocardiaceae > Nocardia > Nocardia sp. NPDC051756. The sequence continues at coordinate 3,287 of NZ_JBFAYV010000027.1, forward strand.
CATCGGGACGGGGCATCGGGACGGTTTCGGCGAGGGCATCGGCGTAGCGGAACACCAGCTCGATCACGCCGGGACCGACGACATGGGCGCGGCATTCCAGAGCTTCGAAGGTGTGGGCCAGGGGCTCGACACGGTTTTCGTAGTCGGCGGGGCACTGGCCGTCGAGCATCTTGACCCGCACCCAGTCCAGGCCGTCGCCGATCTCGGCCAGGAGCAGCCGCGGAACCAACGTCGACGCTCCACCGGTCACGGTGAGCTTGCAGGCGTCCAGTCGTTTGTCCCAGCGCAGCCGGTAGCGGAACCAGCGCAGGAACCGGGCACGGGCGCGCCGGGTGAGCCACCGCTCGAAGGTCTCCGGATGCTTCGCACGCCAGAGCACCATCCCCGCGATGGACACCCCGACCACCACGAGCGCCCACGGCCAGCCGAGGAAAAGGCCGGCGCCGACAGCCAGCCCGACCGGGATCGAGACCATCGGGAACAACACCGCCCACCAGGCCGTCACCACGGCGAGTTTGAGGATCTGCCAGACCAGCATGAGCAGGGCTTCGGTGATGACCTCGGCCGGTTCTTTGTGTGTGTCAGTGGTTTTCGTGGCCATCACTGGGCCTCCTTGTCGAACAGGTCCAGTGCCAGTTGTGTCGGCACCGGGGTTTCATCGATCCATTTGCGCCAGTTCTCGGTGTCCGAATCTCGGTACACCACACTGGTTTTCATCTTCTTGTTGGCCTTGAGGTTGCAGGCGTAGAGAGTCGCGTCGGTGACGTTGCGGGCCTTGGGCAGGGGGGCGTACCGCCAGTCCGATCAGTACGCCCCACTGCACCTGCTTGCGGTCGCTCACGCCGCCCAGACCTGATCATCGACGCCGGTTTCGTCGTCCCATCCCGTAGACCCGTTGTCTACGAGCAGGCGCACCGAGCGCAGCCGGATTGCGGCATCGATCTCGTCGGCATCGAATCCGTCGTTGTCGTCGAAGAGGTGAACGGTCATGGCAGGGCCTCGATTTCAGGGATGCCGCACACGGTGCAGGTGCGCAGGCGAGTGGATATGCCGAGCAGGCGTTTGGTGGCCTGCCAGGTGTCGGGGAAGTGGTGGCCGTTGCGGTCGCAGTAGTCCGCGGCGATGCAGCCGTCACACCAGATCCGGTCACCGTCATAGATCCAGCCGACGCCGGCCGAACGGGCTTGGATGTAGTCCACGGCCTGCTGAACGGTGTCGAAACAGATTGATTCGCCTGTGTTTTCGGTGTAGACGTCGCCGCACATGTCGCAGTAGACGACGACGTGAGTTTCGGTCACGAACCCTCGCTTCATGCCAGGACCTCCGCCACGGACAGCCCGCACCGCGTGCATTGGCGAGTCACCAACGTCGCGTTGTCGGCGATGACACCGATGCAGGTGTGCCAGTCGTGACCGGGGTTGAAGCACGGCGACAGTGGCAGGCAGTTCGCGCACATCAGCCTGTCGCCGTACAACTCCCAGCCATCGGCACCGTCCACGAAGTAGTCCGCGGCCTCATCGATCGAGCTGAACTCTTCCGGCTCGCCGGGTCGGCCATAGCACCTATCGCACTCACAGCAGGTGGCCAGCACCGGGCCTGCTGCCACGAATCCGCGCCTCATGCCGCCACCCCGTCTTCGTTCTCGTCACCGAGGTCATCGGGGTCGAAATCGGCGTACTCGGCCAGCACGGGCCGTTCGTGTTCGCGGTTGTAGTCCGGGGTGAAGTGCTCGACCAGATACGCGATGTCATCGCGGGAGACGAAGTAGGAGCGTGCCCGCACGATGTTCGGTGTGCCGTCTTCGCGGACATAGGCCACACCTGGTGTGTTGTAGGGGATTTCATCGCAGCGGGCACCACGATCACGAGCCGAATCACCGTGCACCATGTTGATCTGGGTCTTCTCGTCCAGGCGCAACGCGATCCGCACCGGGATCAGCTGCCGCATCGGCAGGGTCTCCTTGGACGGGTCCTGCACGCAGGTGATCACGCAGAACCCCGGAGCGCGACCCTGGGTGAGGATCTTGCCGTAGTGACGTTCGAACTTCTCGATCAGCGCCTTTTCGGCGTAGGAGGTCATCGAGGCGGCCTCATCAACGATGATCACGATCAGCGGTTCATCAGTGCTCGGGACGTGCTTCTCGATACCGGCTTCCCGGCAACGCTCAGCGCGTTCGAGCATCAGCTGTTCGGCGTCGGCCATCATCGTGACGATGCCCTCGTCGGTGTACTCGCACCGGGTCATGAGCTTGCGGCCCCGCCAGAACTCCATGCCGCCCTTGGGATCAGCGACCCACAGTTCCACCAGACCGGCCTTGATCGCGGGAGCCAGACCGGCGATGATCGCCCACACCAGACCGCCCTTACCGGCATTCGTGCCGCCAGCCAGGAGCAGATGCCGATACAGCAGTGCCAGCCGCCAGGTCTCCCCGGATTCCAGCACACCGACCGGGATCGCCTCCAGGTCCACATCATTGGAGACCGCCACCGACGCCGATGTCGGAGCAGCGAGAGTGTCGAACACCCTCACCTGGAGACGAACCCAGCTCGGCGCAGGCGACGACACTGTCACCTCGGCCACCCCCAGGTAGGTAGCGAACTGGGCGCGCACGTCTTCGTTGTTCCAGTCCTTGAGCTTCTGGCCACCCAGCATCACCACGTCGGCGTAGAGGCCGTGCACGTCGTAGTCCCAGCCATCCACATACGGGAAACCGGTCTCGGGCGAACCCAGGTCCAGGGCGGCGAGCATCATGTTGGTTTGGTGCGGATCCGCCAGAATCGTGACAGCGGTACGCAATTCGGCCGGAGCAACCGCGGCGATATCGGCCACGGTGATCGGGCGGACGCCGGCACCGAGGGACCGCAGCCACATCAGCCCACACCCACCGATCACCGCACCACTACCGAGAACAGCGAGATCAGACAGCATCATCACACCAACCCCCGCAACGGCTCGAACGACAGCGACACCGAATGCTCAGCGAGCACGTTCGGCAACACCTCCCACAGCACGCGGGCATCCTCGATGGACAGCCGGACCTCGGTCCCGCCGACCAGGAACGACATCCGAGCCGCGGCCTGAACCGACTGGAACGGTGACGCCGCAACATATTTCACGTGCCGCAACCCGCCGACGATCGGAGTACTCATCACCGTGCCCCCTCCGGCTTCGGGGTGCCGGTCGGCGCGCAGGTCCACAATGTGAACCCGATCAACGGAGGCCCGTCGGGGCAGTTGGCGTCACGGAAGGATGCCTTCGGGACGTCCTCGCAGAACATCACGCACCCATCCGGGCGGGTACTGGTCTGATAGGCCACCGGTGCCGGTGAGCGGTCGTGGGTCAGCAGTACCGCTGTCGCCATGATCGCGACCGCGGGCACACCGAGCACGGCCACCAGGAACGGCGGATGGACAACGCGTTGAGTAGTCGTGGACATCACGCCACCTCGCTGTTCTCACGCGCCCGCAGGGTGATATCCGTGTACGGAATCGGCGGCAAGTCAGCGCCATTGGCGATCAGCGCATCCCGGTAGGCAGCCTCGAGGACAGCGATAACGCCGGGAAGGTCTTCCGGTCGCAGATACAACGCGCTCCACAAGCCCTGGCACCCTGCCCCGGTTCCGCCGAGGGTGACCATGACCGCAGCCCGGCATTTGTCGTAGCGGGCACCAATCGCACCGTCACCCACGAGGCGCACCCCGTCGCGTGCCATCTCCATCGACGTTCGATCCGACATGTTCCGGGTGACCCAGTAGTCCTGGCACTGGTGCATCAATTCCGACATCACGCCGCCGCCTTCACCAGATCGACGCGAGCCGTAACGGCATCGTGTTCGGCCAGCACCGTCACCAATCCCGCCACCATGGCGCGCGCATCCTCGATGGTCAGCCTCAGCCACGCATCAGCTCCGAGATCGACCCGCACGTAAGCCGGAACGGCCATCTCGAACCGCTCATCAGGCCCGTAGCGGTACGGATGAGCAGGCAGATACAGGGCCTTCTCGAATTCGGCAGTGGCACTTGTGAATACAGTTGAAGACATCAGTTACTCCTGACAGGAACAGCGATCGGCAATGCTTGCTGCACCGGTCGCGCAGGGTGAATAGGGCGAATCGGTGCCATGACCGGTCGTTGAGCAGACACCGGTATCGGTGCCGCAGGAACCGGGGCAGCAGCGGCCACCGGGGCAGGTTTCGGTGAGGGATTGCGGACGTAGTTCGCGGCGGTGCGAGCCGAAACACCCAGCGCCTTACCGATTTCGGCGTAGGTCTTGCCGTCATCGTGCATCGTGACGGCCCGAGCGACCTTGGCCGGATCACGACGCGCAGACACCGCACCCCGCCGAGGAACAGCGGGAGCAGCGACCGATGCAGTAGCCGCGGTAACCGGCGCGACAGCCACATCGGCTACCGGTTCGGGTAGGGGGATCGAATTACGTTGTGCGGCACGGAAAAGCATCGCCAGACCGTGCGTGTCCACGAGTAGGGATATCGGGGCGATCGCAGCCACCAGGGCCGCAGCCCACCAGGGAAGGATTCGGCCGGCCGCGACCGCGTGCAGGGAGTTGCCCGCGATCGAGACCATGGCACCGATGCCCAGGACCCACAGGAACCAGCGCCGTTCGGGACAGGCCGCCAGCACCAGCGCGGAGATGGTGGCTTGGATGATGGTGCCGTCCACGATGACCGGGAACAGCCACGCCCATTGCTTCGGAGTGTTGGCCAGTATCGCCAGATCACGCAACGCTGCGAAGCTCAGGACGAATGCCGCTGTCCCGATGATCACGATGATGATGACGGCGGACCAGCGCGCCCACCGCATTCCCGCTGACTGCTGATCCGCCGCCATGATGATCAGGCCGCCTTGTTCGCGGCCGGGGTGTTGACCTTCACACCGGAGTTATCGCCCTTGATCCCGGTCGCACGGATGTTCCAGCCGATCGACTTGAACTCACCCGTACCGACAACCTTCGGCTTGAGCTGCAAACCCTCCAGCTCGATCGGCCGCACACCCGGCGAAATCTCCGCCGTAGCAGGGACCGGCTGCTGATCGGCAACGAAGACCACATCGAAGCTGGACTGCCGGGCGTTCCCACCGCTCGGGTCCATGATCGTGGCCTTCCACAACCGCAGGCCGGTGCCGTTGCCGTCGCGGTCGAAATCCAACTGGTGACGCTTCGGCGCACTGCGATCCTGGTTGAACTCCGTCATCGGCTCGATGCCCCCGAGCAGGAACACCCCCATCGGGAACGCCGCGCGGAAATCAGTCGACAGCCACATGTCCTTAAGTGCCATTGCGCTCAACTCCCTTGTCTCCGTTTATGTTTCGAATTTCACCGTCCATCGGGGGAGGTGATGATTTCATCGTAACGTA
>NZ_JBFAYV010000027.1:8748-11791 GCF_040681495.1 Nocardia sp. NPDC051756
TCGTACCGCATTCGCGTGGATAGACCTTGATGTCAGCCCCGCTCCGGAACGGGACCGCACCGAGGCGTGCCGGTTGGCGAAACGGTTGGGGTACGCCCTCGTTTGGCCGCCCGAAGTATCGCTAGTGCCGCTGGTTGATCAAGTGCGCGCCGCCGACGTAGACGCGGTGATCGTGCCATCGCTGGAGCGCATGGGCGTGGTCGTACTGCGCGCACTTATGGACATCGCCGATGTGGAAGCCATCGCCCCCCGCATGTCATTCGCGCGCTGGGCCACGGTGCCTCCAGTAGCGAGACTCGCATGAGTGGCTGGGCAGAGCTCGGCTTGTTGCTCGCGGCTCTCATGCTGTCGGTGATCGCCTACTGCGCTATCACGTACTGGCCGCAACGACCGCCGAAAGACGGATCCGCACAGGCGATTCGGCGGCGCAACGAAGAGGACCGTCCCGAGTGAGCTCCCAAAAGACGGCCGCACGGGGATGCCCGAACCGCGAAGCGTCAACGCCGGTAGACCCCTCTGACCTGGGCAAAGTCCGACTTGCGTATACGAAGTTAGGTATACTGGATGTGTTAGTCACTCCGTAGCTGACACACGGATCGAAGGGATTGTCTTCAATGGCGGAACCGGCCTACGTCTCGATTGCGGGCGAATACGCACGACGGATTCGCACCGGCGATCTACCCCCCGGCATGCAACTTCCGAGCTACGCCGAGATCGCCGCACGTAACAACGTCTCGGACATCGTCGTTCGAAAGGCCCTCGAGTTGCTTCAGAGCCAGGGCCTCGTTCGATCCGTTCGGCGGCGCGGCGTCTTCGTCTCCGACCGACCCAACCTCGTTCGGATATCGCCGGAACGCCAAATGGAGGATCCCGAAGTGACCTTCGGAAATGAGTCCGATAGCGACATTCAAATCAGTCGGACAACCACGAGGGTTCCCGCCACCGAAGAACTAGCAGAGGTATTCAGTCTCGCAGTCGGCCAAGAGGTTACGCATATCTTCACTCGCGCCAGCGACGATGGGAGACCGATCTCCGTGTCGGACACCTTTCAGCCAATCGACATCACCGACACATCCAGCGCAACCGTTCTCGAGGAGACCGTCTCAGATCGGCTCCCGGCACCGTCTCATGCCGCCTGGTTGCGGACAACCGCCGGTGATCTCGTAAAGACCGTTCGCCAGCGGTTCGTCACCACAGAAGGTCGGGTGATCATGATGTCCGACGTTTCCTACCCCCGAGACCGCTATGACGCATTTGTCTTTCGGATGGCGTTGAATCCGACAGCAGACACCAGCGTCGAAGCATAGAGCGAGCTCGTGTGCCGCCAACCTGACGCTGAGCATTGGTCAGGTTGGCGTGCATCAGCGCCGAACCCAGCCTTGTGCGCGGTCCGCTAGGTTCCACCACGAAACATACTGAGCGTCTTCAGATTTCAACTCCCAGTCGGCAAGCAGGGCGTCGAAGAACGCATCATCGCCGGTCTTCCCGCCCTTCGGCTCTCCGACGTAGATCACCCGCTCGCCACCTGCTGCCCCAAACGCCGCAAGCGCGTCTGATGCCATCGAGTTTCCCCAGCCGGGCGGCCAGCAGAGGAACAGCACCTCACTCGACCCGTCACTGGGCCGAGCAGCGAACTCATCGAGATCACCGACGCTATGCCACACGTCGGTTTGCCCCTCTGCCCGTCGAAACGAGACGTTCTCGATCCGGTCCGGTGGTTCCGAGTCGTACGCCCGGACATCTACGCCCGCATTCGCTAGCTGCGCCGCCCAATACCCCCGCCCAGCTCCAAGCTCGACTACCGAGCGGCCATCGCAAAACCGAGACATCCAGTCGATCGTCTCCGGCGACGGAATCGCGTATGCGCAGGCAGCCTGCAAGATCGTCTGAGCGAAGGCGAGTCGCGCACTACCGGTGGGGCGGCCACCGTTCACCACCCGCCGGTTGTCGTGTTCGAACACCGACGGAGCGACTATGTCCCAGTATGGATTCGAGCTGTCCGTTCCCCCGGTCATGTAGTGCACGAATCGCAGATCGAACGCCGCGTCCGCATGGTCGTTGCCGGTTCCCTGCAACATCGGTGCCGTGTCCAGGTACTCCGCTACCTGCGGATACTCGGCCCGAAGACGCTGTTCATCACCCAGCAACGCGGCCAGTTCATCACGACGGTCTGCCGTCAACGCAAGCTCAGCCATGTATCCGATTCTGACTGGACACAACCCGATTCGCGATCAGTTCAGCTGAATCGTCGGTCGGAACGCAGCCCATCCCGCCGTCCGGAGCCGCAGGCGATGCCTGATCAGGCTGCGTGAGTTTCGCCGTCCCAGGCTTCCGCGCGCGCCTCATGTACGACGGTTGTTGCCGAATTCCGCCATTGAGGATCAAGGAGCGCCTACGGCGGGCGCTACCGCGCCCGCCGCCGCGCTCGACGCGCACCGGTTCTGATGAGGCGTCGCACCGGCGCGTCGAGTTCGTCGGCGGGCACGGTTGCGCCCGCAAGGTCAGCTCCACGACACTCTTGGTCGCTTTGGGCATATCCGAGTAAGTGTGGGCACGACGAGAGCCGTTCCCGACCTACCTCCGCAGCCAGGATCGAAGCCGCGGAGCTCGTGACGGGGTGACTGGCTGTGGTGCCGATCATCGGAGTCAGCGAGGAATCGGCCGGCACTGTGTCGAGGTGGTTGCGCGTGGTTCCGTAGATCCCTGCCTCCTCATGGCCCAATTGTCTGACCTCACTCGGACGAGTCAAGGGAAACAGCGCCCTTGACACGACCTCCCTCCGCTCAGGGATCGCCAGTATGAGGACGCAGGGGGAAGAGAAGTCCCCAGACGTGCGAAAGCGGCGGATAGGCAATCTATCCGCCGCGAACACCAGGCCGTCTACAGGCCGTGAGAGGCCAGAAAGCACCCGGAACGGGTGAGAACTGCTGAGCACCCTTCGCCCTGCTCAACGGGTATTTCCGCGATGTTTCGCCTGGCCGCTAAAAACCGGCGGAGAGATCACCCAGATCTACGAGGGCACCAACCAGATCCAGCGTCTGGT
>NZ_JBFAYV010000028.1:0-6539 GCF_040681495.1 Nocardia sp. NPDC051756
AGTCTGATTCGTCCAGTTGCTGCCCTCACTGCCACCGCTCGCACCATTGAGCAGATACAAGGCCGGCGCGGGGCGCGAAACATCCTGCGCCGGATAGACTTCCAGATCTATAGGCGCGGCCATCGCGGTGGAGTACACCGTCACCAACAGCTGCCGTCCCACACCCGGACGTACCGAGACGATATGTGATCCGTCTGATTCGGGAGCGGCAACCGCCATCGGACCGGTGACCGCGACGGGCGTCGCCCCGGCGATCGACAGCACGACGGCGGCGGCCAGGCGGCACGCGACGCGGCGAATGCGTTGCCGCACCGGCATATTCGCAGCGAAGGTCGCCACCGGGTGCCTCCTGGCCGATCGATGATTGTGCTGGTGTGGCACCGAACGTAAGACGCACTGGTGAGCACCGACAAGGTATCCGCGGGTTGTTTGGACAGCGGACCAGTCACGCGGCCTCGCGGCTGGTGCACTTCACAGAATCGGCCGTTCTTCATGGACCACGCTGTGGTTCATATCGTTAACTCGGTAACTGTGACGGCGGTTGCACCGCCTTTTCTGGGGTTTCCCCATCGGCACGAATTGAGGGTACCTGTGGTTGGTTTCGGGTTCATCGAGGAATGGGTTCCAGCGCCGGGACGGCTCACGAGTTGGACCGCTACGCCACAATCCCTGGACGCGGCGCGCCGCGCGCCGATCCATCCGATACCGCCCTCCCACCAGCAGGAGCAATATCTGCGCGCCTTACATCGCGACGCGGAGGCGGGATTCGGCAGTTCACGCCTGTGCATGATCTCGTTCACGATTCCGGGATCGCCCGACTATGCCGCCTGGACCAGCGCCTTCACCGCGTTCCTGCGCCGCCACGACACGTTTCGCAGCTGGTTCTCCGTCGCCGATGACGGCGGCGTCCTGCGCCACGTGATGTCCCCGTCGGACATCGACTTCAAGCCGACCGAGCACGGCGATCTCCCCGACAGCGCGGCAATTCGCGCACACGTGGAAATGCAGACACCGAGCGCCCTGTGGTGGGATTGCTTCAGCTTCGGCGTAATCCAGCACGCGGATTCGTTCACCGTGTACGCGGGCGTGGACCATTTGCACACCGACGGGGTTGCCCAGGCATTGACCTGCGTCGATCTGTTGCTGCTCTACGGCAATGCCCTGTCCGACGGCAAACTCGAACCACAGCCGGTGGACGGGCACCTCACCTATTGTGAGCGCGAACGTTTCGGCAGCTCGGAATTGACCGCGCAGTCACCGAAAATCCGCGCTTGGCTGGACCTGCTGCGGCGCAATGACGGAGACGTCCCGCATTTTCCGGTGGAACTGTCGGACGGCACCGAACGCGGCGCGCAACGCACGGTGCACCTGATCGATGAGGCCGATGCGCTGCGTTTCGAGGAGATCTGCCAGGCCAACGGCGCCCGTTTCACCGGCGGGCTGTTCGCCGCGGCGGCCTTGGTGGAGGCCGAAATGTCCGGCAGCGACTGGTATTTCGGACTCACCCCGGTCAACACCCGCAGCACCGCGGGTGAGACGAGTTCGATCGGCTGGTACACGAGCCTGATTCCGGTGGAGTTCGAGGTCGACCGCGCCGACACATTCGCAACGATCGTGTCGCGGGCACAGGAGGCCTACGACCGCGGCAAGGAACTCACCGACGTTTCCCTGCATCGCGCGTTGGAGCTGGCGCCGCCGGAACTGGGTATCCGCACGCAACTCGGCTGGACCGCTCGAATGCTGTCCTACGTCGACGTGCGCAAGATCCCCGGCGTCGAAATGTTCGATCAGATCAACGGCGGCATGTACGCCAGCCGCGGTAGGTCGCGCGACGTCTACATCTGGATCAACCGGTTCAACGACGTCACGCAGCTCAGCCTGCTCTTCCCGGACACACCGGAGGCGCACGCCGCGATCGATCGCTACATCGCCGCGACCAGAACGATTTTCGCGGCCGTCGCCACCGACGGCGACTACGCGCCGCGCGTCGACGCGTTGTCGTGACCACGTCGACTTCGCTGCCGGTCGAGGCGGAGCGCACCGCAATCACCTTGGCCGCGTGGGGATCTCTGGGTGCCTGCCTGCTCGCCGTGTTCTTGCAGATGCTGGATCTGACGATCGTGAACACCGCGCTGCCGGAGATCGCCGACGACCTCACCGCCTCGGGTGCGGCGCAGGTGCTCGTGGTCTCGATCTACAGCCTGACCTTCGCCTGCACCTTGCTCACCGCCGCCAGGGTGGGCGCGATCGTCGGGCGACGACGGGTGTTCTTGTCGGCGCTCACCGTGTTCGTGGCGGCATCGCTGTGGTGCGGGTTGTCGCAGTACAGCGAAGAGTTGATCCTGGCGCGGGGTGTACAAGGCCTTGCGGCGGCGGCGATGTCGGCACAGACGATCGCGATCATCACCGCGTCGTTCCCGCCGGCGCGGAGAGCGCTCGCGTTCGGAATCTACGGTGCGGCAGCCGGTCTCGCCGCGATCGCCGGTCCGCTGGCGGGCGGTGTGCTGGTGGCGATCAATCCGTTCGGGGCCGGCTGGCACGCCATCTTCCTGATCAACGTTCCGCTCGGCCTGGTCGGACTCGCGCTGGCGTATCGGTATCTGCGGCAGGACTTTTCGGAAGACCAGGAGCGACTGGATCTGCCTGGGGCGTTGCTGTCCACGCTCGGACTGTTCCTGGTGATCTGTCCCGCGACGATCGGACGCGAACGAGGCTGGCCGCCTGCGCTTCTCGTACTCGTCCTGAGTGGCTGCGTGGTCCTGGCGCTCTTCGCGCTACGCCAGTACCGGCTCACCCGCCGCGGCGGCAGCCCGCTGGTGCGCGGTGAGCTGTTCGCCGATCGCGGTTTCGCCCTCGGCGCGGTGCTGACCGTGGGGTTCTTCGGGGTGTTCGGCGGATTCCTGTTCAGCGTGTCGGTCGCGGCCCAATCGGGGCTCGGCATGACCGCGATGCAGACCGCATGGTTGATGGTGCCGTTCGCGCTCGGCGGCGCGCTCGGTGCACTGACCTCACCGCTGCTCGTGGCCCGCTGCGGTTCGCGTGCACTGACCGTCGGCATGCTCGTGTTCGCGATCGCCGTCGTCGGTATCGCGGTGCTGATCGACCCGAATCAGGCGAGCGTCGACACCCTGCTGCTGAGCGGCCCGGTGTTTCTCGCGGGTGCCGGCATGGGCTGCTTCGCCGCTCCCCTACCTGCCCTCATGCTGGCCGGCGTCGCCGACCGGATCACCGGTTCTGCTTCCGGCACCGTGCCCGCACTGCAACAACTCGGCACCTCCGCCGGAGTGGTCGCGCTGGGCGGATTGTTCCTGCACCGGGTCAGCGGCACGGCGTCGGCGGCGACAGCCCAATCGAAAGCGGCTCTCGCGGAACAACTCACGGTCGCCGGCGTACCCGCGGACCGGCAACAGCCGATCCTCACCGGCTTCGCCGACTGCACCGAACGCGTACTGACCTCCCCTACCCCGACCCTCAGCAGGCACAGCTGCACGACCGGCCGTGACATCTTCGGTCCAGCGCTGGACTCGGCAACCGACATCGCCACGGCCCATTCCTATCTCACCGCGTACACCACGGTGCTGTGGGTGGTCGCCGCCACCGCTTTCGCGCTGACCGCGGTCACCCTCGCGATGCCCCGCCGCCCCGCACGGACCAGCACGTGACTACCGGCGCAGAAAGCTCTACTTCACGCATCGCTACGACGGACAGGGCGTCTTTCCTCGAAAGTTTCGATCGTCGGGGCATGCAACTGTGTGCCGGTCGGGTCCCAGAGTTCGCGGCCGTACCGGTCATTGTGGTGGCCGTCGCGACTGCGGCGATTCTGATCGCCAGGGCGAATCGATACGGATACTTCGGTGACGAGCTCTACTTCCTCGCGGCTGGACGTCGACTCGCGGTCGGGTACGCCGATCAAGGGCCGTTGATCCCACTCGTGGCCAGACTTGCGGATGTCCTCGCTCCGGATTCCCTTGTAGTGCTGCGCTTTCCCTCCATATTGATGGCCGTGGTCGGCATCCTCGTGGCCGCGGCGCTCGCTCGCGAATTCGGCGGTCGGCTCGGTGCTCAGCTGCTGGCGGGCATTGCCTACGCGGCATGCCCGTTCGCGATCACTCAGTCGGCGACGTTGTCCACCTTCGCTTTCGACGCGACCCTTTCGGCGACGGTGTTGTGGCTGGTCGTGGCATGGGTCCGTCGCCGACGCGATGGCTTCATCCTCGCTGCTGCCGTCGTCGCGGCGGTCGACATCCAGGTCAAGCTGCTGCTACCAGTGTTGCTGGCGGGCATTGTGCTCGGCGTCGCCCTGTTCGGTCCGCGCGAACTGGCGCGTCGGCCCGCTGTGTGGCTTGCGGCATTCATCGTCGCGGTAGCCGCGACACCGGGTCTGCTGTGGCAGTCTGCGCATGGCTGGCCACAGCTGGAGATGGGCGCGGTCATCCGGGCCGAGCAGCTCGCCGCCACCGGCGGGTCGTTCGGTCTGCCGGTCCAATTCGCCACGCTCGCCGGACTACTCGGCACTGTGCTTGCGCTGTACGGGCTTTGGGGTCTACTGAGCCATCTTTCCCTGACTCGGTACCGGTTCCTCATCGTCGTGGTTCTCACCCAGTTCGGGTTCGTGCTGGTCACCGGTGGGCGACCGTATTATCTGGCGGCACTGTTGCCGGTGCTGTTCGCCGCGGGAGCGGTGACGACCCAGGACTCCGTGCCACGACGATGGTGGTGCGGCAGTGCGATCGCAGTGACCGCCCTGACGGTGGCGATCGCGGTCGTCGCGGCCCTGGCACTGCCGCAACACATTTCGCGACTGTCCGAACCGACAGCCGATCGACGCGAACTGTCCACGCGACTGAGGATTTACGGCACAACAGGCTGGCCCGAACTGATCACAGCCGTCACCGACGCCTACATCCGAATCGATGCGGCCGAACGCGGCCAGACCGCGATCATCACCCAAACTTATTGGCAGGCAGCCGCGATCGACCAACTCGGCGATCCCAGCAGGCCCACGGTCTACAGCCCGAACCGAGGGTTCGCCTACTTCGGCACACCACCGGATTCCGCGACCACGATCCTCTACGTCACCGTCGGCGACGCCGAACCCACTCTGCGCCCGCTGTTCTCCCAACTGCACGTACTGACTCGAGCCGACGACCCGCTCGGCTTCCCCGGTATCTCGCGCGGCGTCACGGTGTGGCGCGGCGAAGGTCCGACCCGCCCCTGGACCGAAATCTGGCCCCACCTCCGCACACTCACCCTCGACCCCGGCCTCTGACCGAGCACTGAAAGGACCATCGCATGGTCGCCTCGCCTCTCGGCGCAACCGTGTTCCACCCCACCTGGTCCCAGGAAGAGTTGCTCGAACGCAAAGGCAGCCGCACCGTTTCGGTCGTGCTGCCCGCATTGAACGAGCAGGACACCATCCCCGGCGTCATCGCCTCGATGCGCGGCCTGCTCGGCACCCTGGTCGACGAGCTGATCGTGATCGACTCCGGCTCCACCGACCACACCGTCGCCGACGCCCGCGCCGCCGGTGCCACCGTCTACACCCGCGAACAGGCCCTCCCCGCGGTCGAACCGCGCCCGGGCAAAGGCGAAGTGCTGTGGCGCTCGCTGGCGGTGGCGAAAGGGGACCTGATCGTGTTCGTCGACTCCGATCTGATCGCGCCGAGCCCGCTGTTCGTGCCGTCCCTGCTCGCGCCGCTCCTGCTGGACGACGAATTGCACCTGGTGAAGGGCTTCTATCGACGTCCGCTGTCCGGCGCGGGCCCGGCCGATTTCGGCGGCGGACGGGTCACCGAACTGCTGGCCCGCCCGCTACTGACCGCGCTCGTTCCCGACCTCGCCGCCCTGATCCAACCGCTCGGCGGCGAGTACGCCGCCACCCGAGAGTTCTTGACCGCCATCCCGTTCGCACCCGGCTACGGCGTCGAGATCGGGATCTTGCTGGACGCCTGGAAACGCCACGGCTCCCGTGCGATCGGGCAGGTCGATCTGGGTATCCGCGCGCACCGCAACCGCCCGACGCACGAACTCGCCGTGATGAGCCGCCAGGTCGTCGCCACCCTGCTCGCCCGGATCGGCATCCCGGATTCGGGAGTGGCACTGCGGCAATATCTTCCGCACGGATCGAGCTGGCGAACCGCCGAGACGGAACTCTCGCTGCTCGATCGCCCACCCATGGCCGAGCTGATCGATCCCGACCTCATGGTCGCGCCCGAGATCGGAGTCCACTGATGTCACCGACGAATTCGGCACACACTCGCCGCGGCACCGCACGATTGATCGCGCTCATCGTAGGCGTGCTGCTGGCTGCTACGAATCCTGTTGGAGCTTCGGCAGATCCAAGCCCGACCGCCCCACACATCGACCACTTGCGCTTCGAACAGCCGCGACTCATCGATGCCGGGGTCTACTCCGCGGCGATGAACTCCGTCGTCCGCGTGCGAGTCCTGCGGGCCGTCGACCCGGACGCCCCCGCCCCCACGCTGTATCTATTGAACGGCGCCAATGGCGGCGTCGACGGCAGTTGGCTCGACAAGACC
>NZ_JBFAYV010000029.1:0-5436 GCF_040681495.1 Nocardia sp. NPDC051756
CCGTGCAGGCATCGGCGGAAGGCCGTTTCGCGGTTGAGCCTTACCGAAGCTGTTGTGCCACCAGATCGAAGCCCGATGCGACGAGCGCCTTGGCCAGAAGACGCAGTCGACCCCTCCCGCTACTCGCCGCTCGGCTCGAATCGGAGGCGGGTGTCCATCGCCAAACTCCCGTAATTCCGCCGGCGCGCGAACCGAGCGGACAGTGGCCGGCCTCGGACGGTCGGCCACCAACGTCTCTGAAACGTCCGCATCTGCCGATTACCGTGCGTTCATCGGCATTCGGCCGGAAAAGACCGGGCGCGTATCAGATGAGTCGGACGGCGTGCAGTACGACCAGCAAGCGGGAGCCAACAAAGGCGCGAGGGACTCGGGGGCCGACGACAAGCAGGAGGGAGACAACAAGTCGCGTCGCGATCGCGCTGAGTGAGCAAGGACCAACGGGGACGGAGCCGACCGAGCTGACGGCGAACTGAGTAACCGCACCAGCCCTCAGGGGATAGGTCCTTGAGGGCTGGTGTCGCGGTGCGCGGGCTGACCCATCCATGCGGCGTTGGGCATCGAATATGATGGAAATATCGCGGACGGTGGTTTCATTGATTGTAGGCGCGCGCTATTCTCGGAAGGTGGCGTGAAGCTTCCGCCATTTCTTCGGCATAGGCGGTGAATTCTTCCAGTGCTGCGGCGATGGGTTTGTTCAGGGCTGACTCCACAAACGTCGGGTTACCCGCCACTAAAAGGAACTCGTCGACCGAGAACAAGACTGCGGCGCGAACGTCCGTTGATACCAGTACCGCGTCGAAAGGGGCCGTGCTCCACCGCCAGTCGGCCACCTCATCGAGAGTGGCCAGGACCGCTTGGTTCGGGTCGTCAGGTCCTATCTCTTCTGTTGTCATACAATATATTTCCCGATAGCCAGCAGATGCGAAGGCGTGGAGGATGGCCTCGGCCTCTGGATCTCCTTCGATGTTATTGATCTCCGGAGCCGGCACCACAATCCGGCCGTCACTGTTGGCCCAGTCCGGATTGAACTGTTGAGCCGAGGAGAGAAGGGTAGACCGTAGCCGCGCTGTTTGTTGAGGATCCAGGTTCTGCACTTTTTCTCCCGGTAATTATTGGTAGCGAAACTTGCTTGGCTTGGTGCCTTTTTCTTGAAGAGAGATCGTCGTTCGGCCGTCCGACGAGCCTCGGAGGGTGATGTAGCTGCCGTCTTCGAGTTGCGCTACCTTTGACCCGTTCGGTTGTTCTCTTACTTCGCGGCCCTTGGTCAGCCCTTCGAAGTCTCTGGTGGCTTTTTCCGCTCCGCCTTCCTTGCGGCTGATGATCGAGTCCTTGTCCTTCTCCAGTACAGCGCCCTCATTGAGGTACTTTTCAGCCTCCGCGCGAGACTTGGCGGCCGGCGGTCCGGTACCCGGTTTGGGTGGGGTCTTGCCCCCGCGTCCTCCGCCTCCGCCTCCGCGTCCGCCTTGTGCTGTTCCTGCTCCGGGAGGTTCGTGTTGGAAGCCCCACATTGCCAGTCCGGCGGCCATCGCTGCTGCGGCGCCGCTGCCTTTCGCTGGTGGGTCGGTGACTTGGTGGTAGCCGTTCTGGTCCTGGACGATGAGGGCGTAGGGGACCCAGCCGGGTTTTTCCGTCGCGGCGGGGTCGTTGAGTCGGGGGTCGATGAAGGTGTAGGCGACGAACCATTGATGGTTGTCTCCCGGTGGGCCGTCTGTCCGGGAGAGATACATGGGGTCGTTGGGGCTGCTGGGAAGGTCGATGCCGCCGTTGATGGTGGGTGGCAGGCCCTTGCCACCGAGTTGTGGATCATTTGTGGTGGTGACGGGGCTAGGGAACATGTGGACGTTGGTCGCGGTGTCCATGCCGCCGTCGGCCCAGTCCGGGGTGACGAAGTTGCCGTTGGAGTCGAATTGGACCGGTGTGCCGTCGTTGAGGTTGTAGGTGGTCCCGCCGCCTCCGCCATCTCCGCTGGGGCCTTGAGGTGTATCGGGGCCATTTCTGACCGGCCGTCGCAGACCGGCCGCCTGAAATGCCGTCAGTCCGGCAAGGAGCAGCGCCGGAATGCGTCTGTCGCTACCGCCTCGGTTGGAATCGGCTGAGGTCGTTCGATCAGGTGGTGCGGGTTGTTCGGGTGCTGGTGGTTGCGGTGGTGTGAGTGTGCCGTTGAGCAGTCGTTGTTTGAGGTCGGTGAATTCTTGATCCGACAGCAGTCCTTGCTCGTGTAGTTTCGCGGCACGTTCGAGCTGGGACACGATATCTGCACCCGGTGGTGGAGGTGCGGGGGCTGGTTGCGGTCCCGGCTGCGCCGGTGCGGGGGCCAGCGGAGCTGGCGCAGCAGGTAGTGCGGGCGGTCGATTGCCGGGCAGGACGGGTTCGGGTGCACCGGGGACCGGGATGATGGGGGTCCCGTTGTAGGGGCCGGGTGCGGGCGGGATGAAAGCGCCGCCGTTGGGTCCGCCACCGGTTCCGGGCTGATCGGGAATCGTGGGCATGACCGGTGTCGGGACCGGCGCGGTGCTCGGCACGCCGGGCTGGGGTTGCGGTGGTGGCGGGGGTGGGCACGACACCATCGGGGAGGGAATGCAGATCGGCTGCGCCGCAACAGGACTGGCCCACAATGCGGCGACACCACCAGCGAGGACCGCGGCCGCCATCACGTACCCAGCTACTCGCCGCCTCGTTGACGACATTGTGGTGGAGGTCCTCACCGGCCTGATCCGGGCCCGGCCCCACCGGTACGGATCCGTGCGATCAGTGCGTCGGCGCCTTGCCAGAACAGCCGGCCCGCGATCGACATGACCACGAAATAGCCCAAATACACCCAGATCGCACCGTACTGATCGGCCCATCCGGGTATCCGATTCAACAGTGCGAACGCCGCGATCAACAATCCCAACCCGATCACCAGAGCGGCCAACGGACGTATCGGACCTTCACCGGAATCTGCTGTGGATGACCCATCGGAGTTGCCCGCCGTGGTGGATGTTTCTGTAGTCACTGCCCATGTTCCCTTCGCCTGCTCTGGCAACCGTGGTCGAACTGGGGAATGCGGGAGAGCTGTTCGCGCGACAGCATCATCAAGATCAGTACTGTCGGGATGCTACGCCGCCGACGCAGTGCTTTTACCTGCATCAATGGCAGCAGATTGCAACGATCCGATCACTGCGCGAGGTCGGTGATGGGGATCAGAACGACTGGGGTTCGCCGTAGACGGTGACCGAGTCGTCGCGGGTACCTTGCCCGCCGATCGTCGCACTGGCGGTGACCGACAAGAACGCCTCACGCGAGAACGCCGCAGCATTCAACGGCGGTACCGGGTCCAGAGTCTCCTCGGTCTTGGCGACCGAGATCTCCCAGCCCTCCGGGGATTGCATCGTCTGGGCCTTGTCGATACTGGGTTCCGCGAAACCGGCACCAGGGGCGGGAATACCCAGCAGCAACACCAACGACACCGGACACACCGCCCTGAGGAGCGCGCGTGTGCCATTCCCGGAAATGAACATGTAGGTCAAACCCTCCGAAATTGGCAGAAACATATAGGGGCACGCGAAGCGAACACGCCAAGCATTAGCTGCTGATGGGTACTGCGAAAGTCACGCCAAATCTGTATTCGTAGCGTCAACGGCCCTGGATGGGGCCATCTCTGGGTCTGCCAGGCTCACATATTCTGGCGGGGCGGTTGGTTTAACAAACGCACCCATGGTCGGCGAGTCGCACCGTCCGTCGGCCGGAGGTCGGCTGGACCTGCCCGGAAACGACCTCTCTTGGCACGAACCTTGCCCCGCAAACGTCCGCATCTGCCGCGGAGCGCGCTGAGAGAACCGGCCAAGCCTCGCTCAGCCGGAGCGCACCATCATGCCGATGAGCGAGTACGTGGCGATATCGGCCAGACATTCGGCAGGAATCTGGCTCGACTTTCCTCGCGGCTGCACGCGGCACCGACCTCTGCGCTAGCCCACGAACCGACTGGAGTTTGTAGATACAGGCTGGCAGCATGGCAATCTATGGGTGAGCCCGGTGAACCTCAGCTGATCGCAAAGCTAGACGGCTATGAGATAGTGCTTGACCGACAGACCGCTACTGGTCAGATCCTTCGGCCTGGTCACCTAGCCGTGGCTTTCCCTCTGAGTGATGACACACCGTTCGAACCGACATCGCAAATCGCGAGAACCACATACCGAGTGCGAGAGCGCACCCTGACGATCGAGACCACCACTGGCGATCAAATTGCCGCTGAGATGCCCACTCGCGGCGACGTCAATCCGCGCGGGGATCGGCCGTCGGTCTATCTCGATCAAAACCAATGGAGTGCCCTCTATAAAGCTCAGCAGGTCATCGGTGGCATAGCCCCCAAGGAACAGCGAGCCGCTGAATGGCTGATTGAGCAAACTGAGAAAAAACGAGTGATTCTACCCCTGTCCTCAGGTCATATGTCCGAAACTTGCCAGTGGCGCAACGGCGGTGAGCGATACGCGCTCGCAGTGCAGATGCTGAGACTCAGCGCTGGTTGGCAACTTCGAGATCCACTGGCGGTCCGTCAGGACGAACTAACCGCATCTATGCTGGGTGTGATCGGAAATCATGATCAGCCCGTCTTTCCTCCAGTCGTAACTCTTGAACCTTTTGCCACCCATGCGGGACGTCAGCAACCGAGTGAGCCCGTTGCCAATGATTTGGCTGCAATTAGCTTTGAGTTAGACGCATTGATATCAACCTCATCCCTTTTTGACACGTTGTTGGACACCGAATCGGTAAGTCAGAATGCAGATTCCGGCTGGGTTGATCGCAATCAGAGGTTCACTGATTGGCTCGGAGCTCAGGATAATTGCGGGCGAGAGTTGATTCGCAAGCAAACATACGCTTTCTTCTTCGCAGACACGCATAAGGAGATAGCGACAGCCGCGCAGGCCGCCGATGTGTCTCCGGATCTGATGCGTTCTTGGGTTTTGTCTCACATGGAGACCGAAGTGAGCAAAATGCCGAGCCTCGGGTTGTTTAGAGAGATATTCCATGACAAGCTGGTAGACAAGCAAACCAGGTGGAACAGCAACGACCTAAATGACATGTTTTACCTGACCTGCGGAATGGCATATTGCGACTACGCCGTCGGAGAAAAGTATCTGATGAGCAGGGCCAGGCAATCGCTGCGGCGGCTGGAACGCCCTTTCAACATTTTTCGGCGGCTCAGCGACTGTGTGCCGGTGCTGGCGGATCGCATCGGGGAGTGCTTCGTGGGCTAGCACCTGACGAGGATGTTTGTGCATGGCCCCGACGAACGGCCGCTTCTGCCGCGGTGCGGGCGTTCTGCGCGGCGAGATCGACTGCCCCGCAGAACGTCCGCATCTGCCCTTGGTCTCAATAGGTCAGCGCAACACTGGGAATCTCCTGGTGAGGAAGGGATGTGATGCGTAATGGCCTCGAGCAGACCGCTGTCGGAGA
>NZ_JBFAYV010000030.1:0-4827 GCF_040681495.1 Nocardia sp. NPDC051756
GAGGCGGGCTTCGACGACGGTGCGGGACACACCGCTCTCGTCTACGCCATCGCGCCGGCCAAGGTGCTCGCCTTCGGCAAGGGGGAGCCGTTCAGTGTCCCGTTTTTTACGTAACCAAATATCCAAGGTTAAACCATCTGCATCGATGGCTCGATACAAATAATGCCATTTTCCTTTAATTTTGATGTACGTTTCATCCATTTTCCATGAATAAAAGGATTTTTTATTTTTCTTTTTCCAAAGATGATAGAGGACTTTACCGTATTCTTGTACCCAACGATAAATCGTCGTATGAGAAACGTTAATGCCACGATCATATAAGATTTCTTGAACTTCACGATAGCTAAGGTTATAACGAAGATAGTAGCCCACGGCTACAATAATCACATCCTGCTGAAATTGCTTTCCTTTAAAATGATTCATCGTCATTCCTCCTGCTATCTTTTTCTATTATTCTACCTTATTTGATAGTAGATTTAAAACTTTGCAACAGAACCCTATATTCGTTACAATGGTTATGGGAAGTTTTTCAAAAGGTTAAGAAAAGCTTACGGGGGTTTTTGAAATCAAAAAGTAGTAGGGGACGATAAAATGAAACATACACACAAAATCATATTGGCTGTCACTTCTGTATGCACTGTTATTATTCTAGGTGTAAGTATCTTTTTTGTTACACAAGCAGTAACAAACAATAAATTAGAAAACACTAGTCAAACAACTCAACACTCAAGCAGCAGCTCAAAACCTGTTGAAGATAAACAAACGACGAAACAGCTTGATCAAGCAAAACAGCTTGCTGCAAGTTATCATTATGATGAAGCCATCGCCTTACTTGAAAAAGACGACGCCAAAGAAGCGCAACAATTGTTAGCAACTTTGAAAAAAGAAAAAGAATCCTTGGTAAAATGGGAAGACCCGACCAAAATCTCACACGTCTTCTTTCATAGTCTGATTGTTGATCCAGTTAAGGCTTTTCATACCCAGCAAGCACAAGGGTATAAAGATTATATGGTCACTATTTCCGAATTCAATAAAACCATTGATCAGTTATATAAAAATAACTATGTTCTTGTTAATCTAAATGGATTAGTCAAAAAAGGAACAGATGGAAAACTGACCTTTACAGGTGTTTCTCTTCCAGAAGGAAAGAAACCGTTAATTCTTTCGCAAGACGATGTCAGCTATTATGAATACATGGACAATTCAGGATTTCCAAGTAAGTTGATTGTCGATAAACAGAACCAAATCAAGAATATTTATATCGACAATAAGAAGGAAACTGTTGGTGACTATGATATGGTTCCATTGATCGATTCATTCATTAAAAAACATCCCGATTTTTCTTATCAAGGCGCCAAAGGAACATTAGCTTTAACAGGCTATAATGGTGTATTAGGTTACCGTACATCAAAATCAGAATATGGTGATAACGAAAAAACAAACAAAGAAATCGAAGCAGCCAAAAAAGTTGCTGATCAATTAAAGAAAGATGGTTGGAGTTTTGCTTCTCATACTTGGGGACACTTGAATATGACACAAGCTTCTTTAGCCGATATCCAACAAGATAATGAACGTTGGCAAAATGAAGTTGCACCTATTTTAGGCAAAACAAATATTTTGATCTACCCATTTGGCGCTGACATCAGCGATTGGCAACCTTATTCTGAAGCAAATCAAAAATTTGCTTACTTGAAACAACAAGGATTTGATATCTTCTGCAATGTCGATGCCTCAACTCCTGCATGGGGACAACTAGGAACTGACTACTACCGTAACGCCAGAATCAATATTGACGGTATCCGTTTCGAAGCTGACCTAAAAGGAGAAAATCCAATACTTGATCAATTTATCAACGTCAAAGAAGTGTATGACCAAAAAGATCGAGGATAGAGGTTGTGAAAGAAGCGTCCAGCTCCGCCGACAATAAGTAGGAATTAACTATCTAGGAACGCATACCATGCGTAAAACAGGCGCTTATAAGGTCTATACGCAGTCAAACTATAATATTGGTTTAGTGATGAATTTATTAAACCATTCAAGTGAAGCCATGACCTTAACGTATCTTGGATTAGATCAAGCTAGTCGAGAAACGATGTTAGACCAAATTGATTTTGGGTAATGAATGTTTAGAACTTAGTAGTCGTCCAAAAACGACTACTTTTTTTGTTGAATCGTCCTTGGACGATTCGATGCTTTTGACTTGTAAGAACAGAATTGAATGAAGCCATACTGTTCGCATATTTTTAGTGGATGAACAAACAAAATACGAGAGATTTTTTGTTCGTTCATCCAAAAAGAGGGACGATTTCGGAAGAAGAAAATCGTCCCTCTTTTTCTTCTTTTTGTATGACAAAAAGAAAGATCTTTTGCCCATTTTATTTTTATAAAATGGGTAGGTGGCGTTTGCGTAAAGCAAATCGACACAATCCAAAGGGGATAAAAGGGGAAAGTGAAACTTCCCCCTTTTCAAGCCACATTGTAATACAAGAACGAAGTAATTTGTATTACAATGTGATAGCTTGCAGTATTTATGGTTTTATATTTGCTATTTTGTTATAATGATTGTAACCGAATAGGGCGCAATGCTTATTACAAAATCAATGACAAAGGGCGATTGAGGAATGAGCGCTGGGGCATTTTATCTTTGAGGAGGCTATTTATGGATCAGAAAGAAGTATCACAAATTGAAACAAAGACTCACTCATTTAAGAGACGCTACTAGCATGAAATTTTGTTGTTGCGATAAGCAACTTCTGATACACGATTTTTAGCCATTACATCACTCGTTTTTAGAGTGATGTGTAAGTGCGCATTGCACTCTTTTTTTACGAAACAAGCCGACCAGCGTTTGAAACTTTTTAGTTTTTCATCATTCTATTTTAAAACGCTCTAAAACTCGATTTAAGCGACTTTAATTCGAAACTGTCTATTTGTTCAAAGGGAACATTAAGAATGCTTAAACGAGCTTTTAAGTGGGTTTAAAGTGATTTTGAATTGAATAGCTTGTTTTAAGTTGTAAAAAAACAAGTTAAACAAAGTATAGGTTTTCCATTTAAGGGTTGTTAGGGCTTGCCCTGACCGTCTGTAAGACGCTTGATTGCAAAGTATGAGTATTTAGCTAGTCAAATAGTTAAAACAGCGTATACGAGCAATTAGAGGGAATCCAAGAAAGTCCTAAGAGAGGGTTTGATCTTTTCTTTTAGCGAGTGCGAGTGAACGCTGCAAGTAAAATGTGAGCGTGGTTTTCGCTCACTCCTTTTTTTGATGATTTTGACTTTGGATTTTACATTTTTGAAAAAAATAAAAAATAGGCGAAGCCTATATATATATTTATCTTATATATTTTAATCTTTTAATCTTTTGCGTCAAAAAAAAGTGAGTGTTTTCAAGGGTTTATAGAATTATATAAGTACAAAAAACTATGTACATAAGTACTTTTTTGTTAGGTAAGTACTTATGTTGTGGTATAATAAAAGCATGAAGAACAATTCTTTGGTCAGATTTTCTTCATGCCTATCTAAAATCACTCACAAAGGAGCAGTTTTCTATGACTAGTATACCAAAAAATGAACAAAATCAGAAGCAGGTGCAAATCTTGAACGAATTATCAAAACGTAAAGTGGTCGAGCATAATTCTTTAATCACATCTATTGCCAAAATGGATAAAACCCCACTGAAAATGTTTGAATTAGCCGTATCGTGCATTGATACAGAAGAACCACCAAAAGATCATACGGTTTATTTGTCAAAAGCAGAACTGTTTGCCTTTTTTAAAGTGGACGACAGCAATAAACACACACGTTTTAAACAGGCAGTCGAGAATATGCAGAAACAAGCCTTTTTCAAAATTAAAGAAAAAAAAGAACATGGATTTGAATTTGAAAATATTGTGCCGATTCCCTATGTTAAGTGGACGGATTATCATGATGAGGTAACGATCCGATTTAGTCCTGAAATTATGCCGTATTTAATCAATTTAAAACAAAATTTCACGCAACACGCTTTGTCTGATCTTGCAGAACTCAATAGCAAGTATTCCATTATCTTGTATCGCTGGTTATCTATGAATTATAACCAGTACGAGCATTATAGTTACAAGGGCGGGCGCCGAGAAGAACAAGTGGAAGCCTACCGCAATCCTTCAATTTCCATGCGAGAATTACGAGAAATGACGGACACGGTCAATGAATACAAATTATTCACTAACTTTAGCAAGAAAGTTTTAGATAAACCCCTTGAAGAAATCAATGATCGGACCTCATTTAATATTGCCTATGAGAAAGTGAAAAAAGGTAAAAGCATTGATTCTATTGTCTTTCATATCACGAAAAAACGTCGAGCAGACGATAACAGTTATAAGCTAGAGGACAAGACCTACAAGGAAGCGAAAGCCGAAAAAGAATTATCAAACCAAACACTTGCAGGTAAAGCGTTAGAAAGTAGATATACAAGGTTATTGCTTGAAAATTTCCTTTTATCGCCTTATGAAATGACAGATACATCACTTATGGCTGGCTTGCAAAAAAATGTTTATCCAAAGTATGACGAACTCAAAACATTACGAGGACTTGAGGGGGTCAAAAAGCACCTCTCATACGTTCGTGAGAAGCAAGAACCTTATTCAAAAGGGAACGTTGCAAAGTATCTTAAAAAGGCAGTTGATCAGTATTTGCCAACTGTGAAATTACAAGACCTTGACCAACCAGAACGTGCAAGTGTTCGAGGTAAAGGAGCAAGCCATGAGTGAGAATCTAAAAACGATCAAAGAGCTTGCGGATGAGTTGGGTGTATCAAAAAAGAAAATTCATTATCAAGTATCTAAATTAG
>NZ_JBFAYV010000031.1:0-3785 GCF_040681495.1 Nocardia sp. NPDC051756
GGTCAACGCCTTCGCGATCACCTTCGCCGACCGCTGGCCCAACGCACAAACCTACTGAGAGAAACCGCCGGAAACACCCTTAGCGAGACAGTCCCCCATCGGCATATCGCCGATGCTCCCAATGCCACGTGGACCATACGAACCGTGGAGGTAGGGTTCTCAGCGCCGGTGGGAACGAGGGTGATGGGGAGGATTGCTATGCGGCTGGCGTTGAACAGGGCGGTGGGGGTGCGGGCTAATCGGCGGGGAGAGGTTTGGCAGATCGCTGATGTTGGACAGCGGGGGCGGCATAGCGAGAAGCCGACAGTTGGGTTTGGCGCTGTTTATGTAGAGCGGGAGATGGCGCCGGATGGGTTCGAGGAGTATCGGGCGGCGCGTAAGGAGGGTCGGCGGGCGTTTGTCGTGTGGGGTGATCCTGATCGGCGGGGGTTGGTCGCGCGGGTGGTGACCAAGGAGGCGGTTAGGCGGGGTGCCGCGACCTACGAAGTGTGGGGTGCGGCAGGGGAATTGGTGGGGACGGTGGTTCGGGAGCCGGGGCCTCGGGGTGGGCGGGTGCGGACCCGATGGACTGTTACGCCGGCCGGTGCGCAACCGCTTGTCGGATACAAGGGGCAGCTCGGCTGGTGGATCGTGTGGTGGTTGCTGTTCCCAATTCAGCTGATTCTCGGCGTGGTCATGATTGCGGCGCTGGTACTCGGCGGTGGCGACGGTGATCTCGCACGTCCGCCGCGACGAATTCGGTGGCGCGACAACACAACCGGTGATGTGGTGCTCGATTATCAGGACGATCGGCTGGAGGTCCCCGAGGGGCGGTGGGATCTACGGCTGATGTTCGCGCTGATCGCACTCCTCGGCACCTACCCTGGTGTGCTGGAAACAGCCTGGGACAAGCAGGACAGCTGAACATCCGGCAGCGGTTCCGGTGCCAATGGAATTGGGGCGGTGGAACACCTATCGGATTTGCGTAGGCTCGGAACTGCTTCTGTCCCTCGAGGATAGATCGGTCGCATCGCGTACAACAGCGCGCCGCAGAGTCTAAGGAAGATCATGGGGATCAAGAAGATTGCGGTGGCGGCCACGTTCACCCTCGCGGCCACGGGAATGGTCGGGAGCGTCGCGCAGGCCGAGCCGGCGCCGGCGATCAGTGCGTATCCGAGCACGCTGACCGGTACCGAACAGGACGTTGCCTTCGCCGTATCGAGGTCCGCCGACGGAAAGAGCCTGTCCGCCAATCTGTTCGGCGGCACATTCGCGATGAGCGAGGACGCGGTGAACGTCACCGATGCGGCGGGCACCGCGATCGCCAGCCTGCCCTTGACCATCGAACTCGACCAGGGCACCGTCGAACTGCGTCCGCAACTCGACGCGACCGGCACGCATCTCACCGCCGAACCCGTCGGCTACTGGCACCAAACCTCGCCCAGAGAACGCAGCATCCAGACCGGAATGGCCATCGGCGCGTTCACCGGCGCACTCGCCGGCGGCATCATCGGCCTCGCCATCGGCATCGCCGGCGCGGGCGTGCTCGCCCTCATCACCCTCCCGGTCGGGTTCCTCGGCGGCGCATTGCTCGGTGGCGCCATCGGCGCCGGACTCGGTGCGGCCGTGCCGAATTCGGATATCCCGGACCGCTGGGACTATGTGCCGGACCCGAAGCCAAGCACCCAGGACCCGGAGCCGTTCCCCAAACACGACCCGTGGCACGACTGCTCCAGCATCAACCATTCCGTCAACTGCCGCTAGGCGAAATCAACAAAGAACGCCAGTTCACCGGCCCGATCACAAGGACCGAACCGGTGAACGTGTGGTGTGGGCAATCAGCGAACCGGGCTGGTCTGCGATTGCTTGTAGGGTGCGCCGGCCAATTGGGCGGCGGTGGTGAAGGACTTCTTCATCTGCGGCCAGAGGGTGCTTTCCACGCAGGTGTAGCGCGGCATGAAGCCGCCGCAGGTCCCGCCGTTCGGGCCGATCTCGATGGTGAAGCTGGCCAGGCCGAGGGCTCCGTGCGCCTGGTCGTCGGTGGTGCCCCAGGTCGAGTAGCCGACGGTCTCCTCATCGGTGCCGACGGTGAATCCGGCGGGCACGACCTTCTTGATCAAGGCGCGCAACTGTTCCCGGTTCTTCGGCGTCGCCGCGGTCGGGATGATCCCGTAATTCCCGTAGGAATGCAGATCGATCACCACACCCTTCGCGGTATCCGGGACGTCGGCGCTGCCGGCCGGCCGCTGATTGGTGAACAGCTTCGCGTAAAGCCCTTGAATCGCTTGGGTTTCCGGCTCCGAGGCGGCCCGCGGACCCTGGAAGGTCTGCGAGCACGGGTTGCGCGAGTCACCACCCCAGCGGACGGTGAAGTTGCGGTTCAGATCGACGCCCGGACCGTTGCCGGACCCGTCGACGACCGAGCAGGACGACGGCGTCTGGCTATTGTCGACGTTCTTGCGCTGCATCTTCGGCCGATTGCCGCCGCTGGCCACCACGTCGACACCGTCCGGGTTGGTCACCGGGACCACCCAGACCTCGGTGTTGTCCAGGATCGAGGTCGCCGTACTGTCGGTGCCGTATCCGTTGGCGAGATAGTCGATCCAGCGCCACGCGATTTCACCGGTCGCCAGTTCGCGCGCGTGAATCTGCGCGGTCAGCAGGAAACGCGGCTTGGTCGACGTCGGTGACAGAGCGCAGCCGTTCGGTGCGAGAGTCGTTTTCGCCGAGGCCTTTTCCTGATCGGTCGCCTGCTTCGCGATTCCGGTCAAGCAGATGACGTTCATGGTGCTGCCGCCGGAACCCCTTCCGGCGAGCCAGGTTTTGCCGATATCGTGCACCTGCGCGATTCCGGGATACTTGGCGGCGACGTCGCGGGTATGTTTCAGCATTTCCGCCGAGGTGTGGTATCCGCCGTAGAACGATTTGTTCGCCTCCGGGGCACGCAACTCCCCCGGCGTCGACTTGTACACCGGTTCCCGCTTCGACGGCTTCAGGCCCTTGTCCCGCAGCGCCTGCGCGCCCGCCTCGTCGACCGCGATGGTCACCTTGCCCGGACCTGCGGGAACCATCTCGATTCCGGCACTTTCGATGATGTCGCGCTGCGCCTGCGAGGGCACCGAAACATCCCAGTAGTAGGGGGCGTCATCGGCGGCCTGCGCCAACATCGGTTGTAGCGCGACCGTCGAAAAACCACCGACAACCACTGCGCTGATACAGGCGAGCAATTTCCGAGATCTGCTCATAGACTTCCCTTGTCTCTCGCGCCACTGTCCGGCAACATATTTCGCGGCGTGGCGTTGTTCGATGCGGGCCATGTCGGCTCCTCCGAAGGGACGGGTGAATTCCCTATGGGCGGAGATTAAGCCTCTATGTCGGCCCGGTGAAACCCCAGTCGAAGTGGGGAAAGGGTTGTCCGCGTTTACCTGTCCAGTGCCGCTTCGAACAGCGGCCAGGAGTTGTGCAGATCCTGTTGCCAGTAGCCCCAGGAGTGAGTGCCGGACGGGCGAAAGTCGAAGGTCGCCGGAATGTTCAGCTCCCGGAGTCGGTCTCGGAGCTGGAGCGTGCACGCGCCGGTGATCGCTTCCAGGAGCGCGCCACTGGTGAGCTGACCGACGAGTTTGCCTGCGTCACCGTGGGTTTGGTCGAGAGTGTCGAGTGGTCCGGGTTGTCCGGTGCCGGTGCTGATGTAGAGGGTGGTGTTGTGGAGTCGGTCTGCGTGGAGGTAGGGGTCGTTGGCGGCCCAGGTGGGGTCTTGGGGTGGTCCCCACATGTTGAGGGGGTTGCCTTTCCAGCGTCCGACGACG
>NZ_JBFAYV010000032.1:0-3276 GCF_040681495.1 Nocardia sp. NPDC051756
TAACTCAGGATAAATGTGACCAATAAACTGCTGAGGTAGATCATATATTTTCGCAACTGTTTCTAACTCCTTTTCTTGATGAGATTAACCCTATTTGGTTCTGTTGCGAAGTTTGAAAATCAAACGCGCCCTCTCTGAACTCCAAATATCTTAGGCTGGTATTCCCATTAATACCTTGATTTCAGTAGACACCGAAAAGCCGAAGAGCGTTCCATTTCTTCGGTTCTTTTTATATATTCCTCGAAGGGTCTCCATGCCCTTAATCGTGGAAGAGGCTGTACGGAGACTTTGATAAAATTTATTCCGTCGTTTAATAGGTCGATGGTCTTGTTCTATTAAATTGTTAAGATACTTCACAGTTCGGTGCTCTGTCTTAGGATATAAACCCACACTCTGTAACTTTCTAAAGGCGGAGCCAAGAGAAGGTGCTTTATCAGTCACAATTGCTTTCGGCTCACCAAACTGTTTATGGAGTCGTTTTAAGAAAGCATAGGCTGCTTGCGTATCCCGTTTCTTTCGTAACCAGATATCTAAGGTTAAGCCGTCCGTATCAATTGCACGATAAAGATAATGCCAACGTCCCTTAATTTTGATATAGGTTTCGTCCATTTTCCATGAATAGAAGGATTGTCTATTTTTCTTCTTCCAAAGATAATAGAGGACTTTGCTGTACTCTTTCACCCAACGATAAACCGTAGTATGACAAACATTTATTCCACGATCATATAACAATTCCTGAACTTCACGATAGCTTAGATTGTAACGCAGGTAGTAACCAACAGCGACAATAATGACGTCTTTTTTGAATTGTTTGCCTTTAAAATGATTCATTACTCTGTCCTCTCTGTCTTTTTTCTCAATTTTACACTAAAATAGATTTTTTGGAAAACTTTGCAACAGAACCAAAGAAATAATAAATTCTAGGCCCTTAAAAGAAAAAATCAAATTTTTAACAAAGGTTATTATTATTAAGGCGAAAAACCATTAAGCCGTTAAATGAAAATGCAAAGGGTTCATATACAATTATGTTAATTACGACCCGAATTGCTAGTTGATTATTTAGCCATGACTTGATACCCGATAGAATATCTTAAAGTCTCTGGTTCCAGTGATTTAGCTGATTTTAACAGTAAAGAATACGCTAAAAGTATCATCTCTAATTTCAATTGAAAACCTTGAGGCGAACGACTTTTACAACGCTCAGCTCCTAGATTTGTCAAAAAAGAGAAAACTCGCTCAATCACTTTTCTACGTTTTGAAAAATTAGGGAAAAGGATTTTCTTTTGCTTCATGTTCTTCCTGACAGGTGTAATTAGATCAATTCCTTTTAATTCCAGCCTATCATGCAGTGACTGACCTAGATATCCCATATCTCCAAGGACTGTTGGTGTCCCAAATTGACTCAACACTTCCTCGGTCATTGAACTATCAGCCATTGAAGCAGGAGTAATTGTGTAGTCTATGACATAGCCTGATTCACTGACTAAAGCATGACATTTACATCCATAGAAGTACTGTCCCTTTGTAGCATTGTAGCCAACATTGGCATAATCTCCAAGAACTTTGCTTCTGAAGTTACGAATAGGCTGACACAAAGGAAGGGGGAAGCTATCAATAATGGATACACTCATTCCTTCAACCTCTTTAAAGACGAGTGCTTGGCGAATGACTTGGATACTCGGTAAGAGGGCATTACAACGGCGGACAAAGCGAGAATATTCTAGGAAATTAGGAAATAAACTTTGAGCCAATTGGTGCTTAGCTTTAAGTGTTTCACTAAAATGCAGTACGCCCCAGAGGTAACAAGCGATAACTAAGCAATCTGATGTTGCGAGATGGACGTTTTTTCGGTTTTGAACCTCAAGGGGAACACTCGTTTGATAAAGCGTCTCAATGGTTGTCAGTAAATAAACAAAAACTTTTGGAAGTGTGCTATTATAAGTCATATAAGTCGTGAGCTTTCTAATGCTTAGTGCTTTAAGATTAGGATAGCACGACTTATTTATTTTCCAATGAAATTAACTAGCAATTCGGGTAGAAAGTTTAGAGGTATCATATGAAACTACTTAATAATTTGTTGACTAGCTTAACACAATATGAGAATGAAATGATTCAAATTAGGCGTCATCTTCATCAATACCCAGAAATTTCTTTTCAAGAAAAAGAAACATTTAAGTATATTATGGGCTTTTATAAAGAACTTGACTGTGAACCAAAACTTATCGGAAAGGGATTTGGAATCATCGTTGATATTGAAGGTGGAAAATCCGGAAAAACTCTTGCGTTGAGAGCAGACTTTGATGCTCTTGCTATTTTTGAAGATAATGATTTAAGTTTTAAATCGGTCAATCCAGGAGTAATGCATGCCTGTGGACACGATGCACATACTGCATATTTGATGGTACTTGCTAGAGAACTAGTAAAAATAAAACAAGAACTTCCGGGAAGAGTTAGAATTGTCCATCAACCAGCAGAGGAAGTATCTCCTGGTGGTGCCAAAGGTATGATTAAAGCAGGAGCTCTTGACGGTGTCGATAATATGATCGGGGTTCATGTGATGACTACAATTAAAACAGGGGTCATTGCCTATCATAATAAAGAAACTCAAACGGGACGTTCTAATTTCACCATTACAATCAAAGGAAACGGAGGTCACGCTTCTATGCCACAATTAAGTAATGATGCAATAGTAGCCGCTAGTTACTTTGTAACTGAACTCCAAACAGTAATTTCAAGAAGAATAGATCCATTTGACATGGGTACTGTAACTATTGGATCATTTGATGGAGCAGGAAGTTTTAATGCTATACAAGATAAAGTAGTGTTAAAAGGGGATGTTCGGATGATGAAAGAAACAACTAGAAAAGTCATCCGAGACCAAGTGAAACAAATTGCTAAAGGCGTTGGAGTAACCTTTGGGGTTGAAGTGATTGTAGATTATGACGATAACTATCCTGTACTCTTTAATTCAGAAAATCTCACTCACTTTGTAGTTGACAGCTTAAAAGATCAGAATATTTCAGAAGTCAATAATATAGTCGATTTAGGACCACAAAATCCTTCTGAAGATTTTTCATATTATGGGCAAGTTGTACCAAGTACTTTCTTTTACATTGGTGCACAGCCTGAAGACGGCGGAAATTATCCCCATCATAGCCCTTTATTTAAAATGAATGAGAAAAGTATTTTAATCGCGGCTAAAGCAGTTGCAACCCGCTCGGTGCCGATCGGGTTGCCGCAGTGGAACACCCGGGTCTACGTGCTCGACGCGCGCCT
>NZ_JBFAYV010000033.1:0-3132 GCF_040681495.1 Nocardia sp. NPDC051756
TCCCGTAATTCCGCCGGCGCGCGAACCGAGCGGACAGTGGCCGGCCTCGGACGGTCGGCCACCAACGTCTCTGAAACGTCCGCATCTGCCGATTATGTGATGTACACACAGTCTCTATCTAGCCGAGTACCGCGCGGCGGCCCGTGAAAGCTGGCCAGCCGATCGTGATGTGTATCCGGGGACACTGACCATGCCCACACCGGTGGGTCCGATGCTCTCATCGGTCGTAGGCGGTCGATGTTGCTACTGAGTACCGGCGATGGAGAGGGCGTGTTCCATCCGTGGTGGGTGTGGTTCCGAATAGGCTCCCGACTGGTCTTACTTGTTCGGTGTGATCGGTCGTCCTCAGTTCGCCGTCGACACAGGAGGCTTGGAATGAACGCTCGTATGCGCGGGATCGGCTCGGTATTGGTGGTGACCGCGGCGGTGCTCTGCACTGGGATCGGTGCCGCGGGTTCCGCGTCCGCGGAACCGCCGTGGGGGACTCACTGCACTGGTGAGAAAGCTGCAAAAACGGAGGAAAAACAGTTCATCATCCAAGCGTGTCAGCGCGCCTATAGCGCCGCTGCCCGCGCCGCCGTCAACGACTTCGACGACGACGACGGCGACGACGACGGCACCCACGACACCCGCGACGCCGCCGCAGCAGCAGCCACCGCCTCCACCGCCACCACCGCAGCAGCCTCCTCCGCCGCCGCCAAGGCCGCAGCAGCAGCCGCCGCCAATACCTCCGACCACGCCTCCAGCGTCGCCCTCGAAGCCGCCGATGCCGCCAAGCGCGACAAAGTCAACGCCAACGGCACTCCCAAGGAAGCCCGCTTCGCCAAAGCCGAAGCCGCAGCCGAAGCCGCCTACAAGGCCGCCTACTCCGCCGCCGAAGCCTCCTTCGCCGCCGCCGATACCGCCAAGGCGGCGTCGGAGGATGCTACGAACGTGGAGCTCGCCGATAAGGCAGCAGTCGCTGAGGAGAAGGCTGCCGCAGAGTCGATGAAGGCTTTCCGCGGGCCCGACCTGGTGGAGATCCCGCGACTTGCCAAGGAGTAGTAGATGGGTGCGGTCTGATCGGGAGTGTCTGAGAATAAGGCACTCCCGTCTGATTTGAACGCCCGGTAATCAGCGTCAGGCATTCTGCGTAGCGCTCATCCAAGCTGACTTCAGTCGATACGAGTGAGCAATATTGCCGCTGGGCGCGCGTTGGTCGGCGGTCCAGAATGGTTGGCTGGCACAGCTTTTCAACGCGCGCACATGCCGATTACAAGATGTTTCGCGGCGTGTTCAGGGGGTGCTGTAGTTCGCTTGGGGCGCGCTGTCGGTGACTGTGCTCGATCACTTCAACACGATCGAACAGTGACGTGGTCTGGCCACCGGCTACGACAAACTCGCCCTGACCTACCGCGATCAAACGCTCGCCACAGCAACCACCCTCGTCGCTGCGGGCTAACTAGAGATCGGTGTGATCGTCGTCTTTTCCGGAGCCCCGAACGCGGCGTTGCTGGCCGCGACGGCGTTATCCTCCGCCTTCGCAGCGGCATTCGCCGCCTTCGCGTCGTCAGGAGCCTCGGCGGCGTCCTGGGCGGCGAAATAGGCGGCGTGGGCGGCGTGGGCGGCGAAGTCGGCAGCCTTGACGACGGCGGCGCCGGCAGCGGTTTCGGTGGCGAAGCGGGCGGCGGTGCGGGCGGCGGAACTGGCCATACCGGCGGATGTTGTAGCGGCAGCAGCAGCGGCCTTGGTCGTGGTTGCCTCGGCGGCCTCGGCGGCCGCGGCGGCGGCCCTGGGGGAGGCGTCGGCGCCGAAGTCTGCGGCGTCGGCCTCGGAGAAGAGGTCGGCGGCCTCGGCGCGGGTGGCGGCGCTCTTGGCGCGGGCCTGGGTCTGGGTGATCAAAGCCTTCTTGGTCTTCTCGTCGGGTGTCTGCGCGCGGACCGCCTGAACACCGGGCGCGGCGTCGGTCCGGTCCTGGGCCACAGCCACG
The DNA here is from genome assembly GCF_040681495.1 of Nocardia sp. NPDC051756. Lineage (NCBI taxonomy): Bacteria > Bacillati > Actinomycetota > Actinomycetes > Mycobacteriales > Nocardiaceae > Nocardia > Nocardia sp. NPDC051756. Next base: position 1,970 of record NZ_JBFAYV010000033.1, read on the forward strand.
CCAGTACCGGACAAAATCATGGCCGCGGCACTAGCGGCAACGAGTGCAGATCGCAGAATGAACACGTGTCCTCCAGAGATGATCAGGATTCGAACCGGAACAAGCGGAAAACAACAACGACCAGCATTCGTAGCCGAACAAACCACGGACTGCCTACCGGCAAAGAAACATCAGACTGCCAGCCACCGAGACCGAACCGAGCGCAGGACAACACCCAAGATTCGCCCATCCCTGATCGACCGAGCTCGCCCGAATGGAAGGTAGAGGAACTGTGACATCTCGCCGCATACTCACCGCGACACTGGCGGTGGTGGCCCTTGCCCTGATCAGCCCCGCTGCTGCGCACGGTCAGGAGGACAACGCAGCACGGAATAAAGCATTCACCAAGTGTCTCGAAAAGGAGGTCACGGCCGCTCAGGAACAAATGGGACTGAACGACAAAGAACTGAAGACTTTCATCAAGATCATCAACGGACAATTCTCTGGAAACCCTCCCAAGGATTTTACCGAAGAAGAACAGGCGAAGAATTTTTCGGAAATCCAGGACACCGCGCGTAAGGCCCTCCCGCAGCTGAAGGGCGAGAAGATCGCAGAGATGGTGCAAACTCTCAAAGCGAAGGCGCGGCACTGCGTCCCCGCCACATCGAAGGGCTGAAGGCCGGCGCAGCCTCGCGCCAGGATCGAAACCAGGCGCGGGCCGCCTGGGACGACTCACCGCCGAAAGCCGCAGCCGCCCATTACGATCCGGCGTAGTCGAACGCGGCCGTTGGACAGCCAGACACCGGTCACGCTGTCCAACGGCCGCGTGCAGTCCGTCGTTCCTGATCCTCCGGAGGGTGGCATCGCGACGTCGTCCGAACTCGCTGTAATGGCACTCGTGGCGCGCGTTGGTCAGCAGTCCAGAATGGAGGCGATCACCGCGGCGGTTCGGACTGGGCTCGAAGACATTGGGACTCCTATTCGTCGAGGGCGCACCAGTCAGTCTGGTTCGCCGTACGACCATGTATTCGGACCAGCGAAGATCCCGGATGAGAACGTCGGCCGCGCCGCGGAACGTCCGCTCTTGCCTGCGGGCTCAGGCGGTCAACGCAACACTTCTTGGAGTGCTTCTGATGGTGTGCGGAATCCGAGGGTTTGTCGAGGGCGCCCGTTGAGTTCGTCGG
>NZ_JBFAYV010000034.1:0-3037 GCF_040681495.1 Nocardia sp. NPDC051756
GGAGGATGTGGGATTCGAACCCACGCACGCTTTTACACGCCTGACGGTTTTCAAGACCGTTCCCTTCAGCCGGACTTGGGTAATCCTCCAGATATAGTCCGTACGGGATTCGAACCCGTGTTACCGCCGTGAAAAGGCGGTGTCTTAACCCCTTGACCAACGGACCATACTTTCAACTTGGCCACTCGCCTATCTCCCAGGGGGCAACCCCCAAGTACTTCCGCCGTAGATGGACTTAACTTCTGTGTTCGACATGGGAACAGGTGTATCTCCATCGCAATGATGACCAAATCATTAAATGTTACCTTGAACATTCAAAACTAAATAACAATTCTTCTAACTTTTAAACCATAAGCATATTATATTTGACTCTTTTGGTAAAGTCCTCGAGCGATTAGTACTGGTCCGCTCCAAGTCTCGCAACTCTTCCACTTCCAGCCTATCTACCAGATCATCTCTCTGGGCTCTTAATTCTTACGAATGGGTAATCTCATCTTGAGGTGGGCTTCGCACTTAGATGCTTTCAGCGCTTATCCCTTCCCTACATAGCTATCCAGCCGTGCTCCTGGCGGAACAACTGGTACACCAGCGGTAAGTCCATCCCGGTCCTCTCGTACTAAGGACAGATCCTCTCAAATTACCTACGCCCGCGACGGATAGGGACCGAACTGTCTCACGACGTTCTGAACCCAGCTCGCGTGCCGCTTTAATGGGCGAACAGCCCAACCCTTGGGACCGACTACAGCCCCAGGATGCGACGAGCCGACATCGAGGTGCCAAACCTCCCCGTCGATGTGAACTCTTGGGGGAGATAAGCCTGTTATCCCCAGGGTAGCTTTTATCCGTTGAGCGATGGCCCTTCCATGCGGTACCACCGGATCACTAAGTCCTAGTTTCCTACCTGCTCGAGTTGTAGCTCTCGCAGTCAAGCTGGCTTTTACCTTTACACTCTACGATTGATTTCCAACCAATCTGAGCCAACCTTTGAGCGCCTCCGTTACTCTTTAGGAGGCGACCGCCCCAGTCAAACTGTCCGTCAGACACTGTCTCCCTGGCCGATTATGCCAGCGGGTTAGAGTAACCATAAGTCAAGGGTAGTATCCCAACAACGCCTCAATAGAAACTAGCGTCCCTATTTCAATGGCTCCTACCTATCCTGTACATGACTTACAGGTACTCAATATCAAACTACAGTAAAGCTCCATGGGGTCTTTCCGTCCTGTCGCGGGTAACCTGCATCTTCACAGGTACTAAAATTTCACCGAGTCTCTCGTTGAGACAGTGCCCAAATCATTACGCCTTTCGTGCGGGTCGGAACTTACCCGACAAGGAATTTCGCTACCTTAGGACCGTTATAGTTACGGCCGCCGTTTACTGGGGCTTCAATTCATACCTTCGACTTACGTCTAAGCACTCCTCTTAACCTTCCAGCACCGGGCAGGCGTCACCCCCTATACATCACCTTGCGGTTTAGCAGAGAGCTGTGTTTTTGATAAACAGTTGCTTGGGCCTATTCACTGCGGCTGGCTTTTACACCAGCACCCCTTCTCCCGAAGTTACGGGGCTATTTTGCCGAGTTCCTTAACGAGAGTTCTCTCGATCACCTGAGGCTACTCGCCTCGACTACCTGTGTCGGTTTGCGGTACGGGTAGATATGACTTTACGCTAGAAGCTTTTCTTGGCAGTGTGACATCAGAGAGTTCGCAACCGTAGTTGCTTCCCCATCACAGCTCAATGTTAAAGAGAAATGCATTTGACACATCTCACACCTCACTGCTTAGACCAGAATCCATTAACTGGCATCTCTTAGCCTACTGCGTCCCTCCATCACGATCATATCTAGTACTGGAATATCAACCAGTTGTCCATCGACTACGCCTTTCGGCCTCGCCTTAGGTCCCGACTAACCCAGGGCGGACGAGCCTTCCCCTGGAAACCTTAGTCTTACGGTGGATAAGATTCTCACTTATCTTGCGCTACTCATACCGGCATTCTCACTTCTTAACGCTCCAGCACTCCTCACGGTATACCTTCATCGCGGTTAAGAACGCTCTCCTACCATTGATAAAATATCAATCCAAAGCTTCGGTAATATGTTTAGCCCCGGTACATTTTCGGCGCAGGGTCACTCGACTAGTGAGCTATTACGCACTCTTTGAATGATAGCTGCTTCTGAGCTAACATCCTAGTTGTCTGTGCAACCCCACATCCTTTTCCACTTAACATATATTTTGGGACCTTAGCTGTTGGTCTGGGCTGTTTCCCTTTCGACTACGGATCTTAGCACTCGCAGTCTGACTGCCGAACATGTGTATTAGCATTCGGAGTTTATCTGAGATTGGTAATCCTAGACGGACCCCTCACCCAAACAGTGCTCTACCTCCAATACACTTACATTTCGACGCTAGCCCTAAAGCTATTTCGGAGAGAACCAGCTATCTCCCAGTTCGTTTGGAATTTCTCCGCTATCCACAAGTCATCCAAACACTTTTCAACGTGTCCTGGTTCGGGCCTCCAGTGCGTCTTACCACACCTTCACCCTGCTCATGGATAGGTCACTAGGTTTCGGGTCTACATCATGATACTAAGTCGCCCTATTCAGACTCGGTTTCCCTACGGCTCCGTCTCTTCAACTTAACCTCGCATCATAACGTAACTCGCCGGTTCATTCTACAAAAGGCACGCTCTCACCCATTAACGGGCTCGAACTTCTTGTAGGCACACGGTTTCAGGTGCTATTTCACTCCCCTCTCGGGGTTCTTTTCACCTTTCCCTCACGGTACTGGTTCACTATCGGTCACTAAGGAGTATTTAGGGTTGGGAGATGGTCCTCCCGGATTCAAACTGGATTTCGCGTGTCCAGCCCTACTCAGGATACTGCTAGGTATAAGCGCTATTTCGTCTACGGGATTATTACCCTCTTTGATTAACCTTCCCAGGTTATTCGACTATAATGCTTAAGTCCACGTTGCAGTCCTACACCGCCCTCCCCCTCCGGCGTCTCCTCGGCCGGGTCGGTGTCGCCGCGCAGCACGAC
>NZ_JBFAYV010000035.1:0-2707 GCF_040681495.1 Nocardia sp. NPDC051756
CGATGCAGCAGGGGGACCGCGGGTGCTCCGGCGAATTCTCTGCCCCTGTTCCACGGCTAGGCCCATCTCGACAGCGAGTGTCGTTGCCATCGTTGGGGGTGACACTGTTGAACTCAAGCCGGTCGATGCCCTGTCTCCGGGATGCCTGTCCATCCCGAGTCTCGGGCCGCCAAACTCACGGGGTTGGCTGAACGTCCGCTCTTGCCGCATGGCGGGCGTTGGTCAGTCGTCCAAATCCGTTGGCTGACAGTGCTTCCCAACGCACGCAAATGCCGATTACCGTATCGAGCCCAACCCTCTCGCTGCGGCGGTGGAGGCTGCACCTGCTATGAACCGTCGAGCGTGGGGTGCCGGGCAGACCCACGGTCGTGACCGAGGACCAACACGTGACCACTAATAGACGCCGACAGTTTGACACCTGCTGCGTCTTCACTCACGACGAGCCGAGCCCGATCCGGAACAAGCGGACCGGGCTCGATTGCAACACACAGATAGGTCTATTTTAGAGGTCGGTGCACCCAGCGCCAGCGGGACCTGTAACCCACGTGCCGCCCAGCTTGGCGCATTGTTCTTTGTTGGCGGTCTGTATTTGCTCTTCCCGGCTCGGTTTCTGTTGCGTGCCTTTGTCCGCTGGAGCAGCCTTGTTCTTTTCCGTCGTGTAGCAGTCCTTGAATTCCTTGTAGGTGTTGGACGACGCGATACAACTGTCCACAGGATCCGCTGAGGCAGCCGGAGCGGTGGCTACCCAGCCTGTCGCCGTCAGGACAACAGCGGCGAACAGAGCGGTTGTTCGAGCACGATCAAGACGCATTTTGGTTCCCATCCCTAGAGGTGGACCAGCTGTCCGGTTCACCGTACGTCCCGTATTCGGACCTACGACGGTTCCGGATGGGAGTGTCACCGAGCCCCTAGGGCGGGTCACAAACATGTGCCATCCAGTTACCTCAGGCGAGGCGATCTGATCTGCGGCGGTGCCGCAGCCGACTTCGGGCAGGCTATCGATTCGTACCCCTGTTGAGTAGCTCTTTGCGGAAGATCAATGGCCTGAGGTGAACTCGGGCCGTTTCAGTGCGCGCTCATGCCGAATACCGTGCATTCGCAACGCCGTTGGCGTGGTCAATATTCGAGGCCAGACAGTGACCGCGTACAGCTGTCCTGACTCAGCGGTTCCTGCGGAACGTCCGCCTGATCCGGGCCAGTAATCCTCGCTGGAGCCCGGGATCTTCATCCTCGTCGTCGCCATACATCTCGCTGTAGGCGCGATCCTCATCCATCCACCGTTGATATCTGGGATTGACGAACTCCATCAGGATGAAATCGTCGTGCGAAGCAACGGAGACAACCACATCTGAACGTCGCCAGTAGTCGGTGTCGAGGTCCTCGCCGATGGCGTAGGGAGTTATCGGCCCCAACTCGTCGATCAGACGATCCCGGAGTTGGTGGTGGGTGGTGTCCATCTGCGCTTTGCCTGGTTTCGGGACCAGAGAGTATTACGGTCTCGCCGTGGAGCAGATGCGGCGGTCCGGCCGCCGAATCGATGACGATGTGCTTGCCCACATCTCCCCGGCGCACAGCGAGAACATCAATTTCTTCGGCGCGATCGAGGTCGACATCGACGCCGAACTCGCCGCACTCGGCCCAACCGGATATCGGCCGTTGCGGGTCCGCGACACCCTGTTCTGATCGCCGCCGCGGGCGGGATTCACAGGGCTTGCAGGGTGTAGAGCGCGTCCGTGGTCACGACGGTCGCGCCGAGGGTATAGCGCAGTGTCGGCGTCCATCTCGGGCATCGGCTCCGGATCCGACTGGCGAGCCGACATATGCAGAAGTCAGGACTTACTGCGTGCGAAAAGAATCGCTTGCTGAGCTTTCGCGTCCGGGTCGAGCAGCATCTGAGCCTCGACCACGAATCCGGCATCGCGCAGCCAGGATGCCACCCGGTCAGGCTGACGGCGGTGGACATGGACCTTCATCGGGTGACCGCCATAGCCGTCGGTCTTCAACCGCGACTCGTCGCCGACGTGAAACAGCAGCTGCAGCGGTCCGCCGGGACGCAATGCTCGGTGGAAGTGCCCGAACACGGTCGGCACCTCGTCGTCAGGGATGTGGATCAACGACTGCCAGGCGAGCAGGCCGGCCACCGAAGCGACGGGCAGGTCCAGGTCCGTCATCGAGCCCACCTCGAACCGCAGGCCGGGGTGGTCGCGCCGGGCCACGTCGATCATCGCCGGGGAGAGGTCGACACCGAAGGCGTCGACACCGAGCTCATGCAGGTGGGCGGTGACTTCACCGGGGCCGCAGCCGACGTCCGCGACCGGCCCGCCGCCAGCGACCCGCACGCTGTCGGCGAACAACGCCAGAGCCGCGCGGAGGTACTGGTGTCCGGCGAGGGCGCCGCGCACTTGGTCGGCATAGCTGACCGCGACCGTGTCATAAGAGGTTCGGGTGTCGGCCAACCATTCATTCGTGGTCATGACCGGCACGATATTCCATGATCACGACCTCGTGGACGGCCGACGCAGGCCAAATCCGAGGGCGACAGCGCTGGCTTTACTTGACAATAGTGAGCGGTAATGCCGCGGAGCGCGCGATCCGAGTGGACAGTGGCCGGCCTCGGATTGGTTGTCCACCAGCGCTTCATGAACGTCCGGATCTGCTGAAGACCGCTCATGCTCTGGCCGATGACGTGGTGGGATGCCTGCGGCGC
>NZ_JBFAYV010000036.1:0-2142 GCF_040681495.1 Nocardia sp. NPDC051756
ATTCAAATTCATGAAGCTCATTCAAAACTACAAGCGAATAGCATATCAAATTATATCACAATATTAAGGGGTTGTCCGCCATATGACTGATAATATTGCAGTCATGCACAACGGTCGAATTGTCGAAAAAGGAACACGAAGAGATATTTTTGATGAGCCACAGCACATTTATACTAAACGACTCTTATCTGCTATCCCTTCGATTGATGTTACAAGAAGAGCGGAAAATCGGAAAAACCGTCTAAAAGTTGAACAAGACTTTGAGGATAAAAAAGCAAATTTTTATGACAAAGATGGACACGCTTTGCCCTTAAAAAAATTAAGTGAAAGTCATTGGGCTGCTTTGCCAAAAGGAGGGGAAAATGTGGAAAGTAATTATTAGACGTATTTTATTGATGATCCCTCAATTATTTATCTTGAGTATTCTTGTTTTCTTCTTTGCTAAATTGATGCCTGGTGATCCTTTTTCAGGGTTGATTGGTCCTCATACCGACCCACATGAAGTTGAAGCATTAAGACGGGCAGCAGGTTTATATGACCCTTGGTGGGAGCAGTATCTCAGGTGGCTAGGGAATGCCATACATGGGAATTTAGGAATGTCCTATAATCTCAAAGAGCCTGTGATGACTGTCATTGGACATAGAGCGATTAATACTTTTTGGATGTCACTTTTGTCAGTTATTTTAACTTACTTATTTGCTATTCCGATGTCGATAGTTGCAGCTCGAAATGAAGGAAAATGGCAAGACCAATTGTGGTTGACCTATAATTCAATTACTTTTGGTATTCCACCTTACGTATTCTATCTCTTGATTATCTTTATCTTTGGTTATAGTCTTAATTGGTTTCCGACAGGTGGGACGGTAAGTCCAGATGCGATGGGAATAATTCCTGTTTTCTTTAGTAAGATTTATCACATGATTCTTCCGGCTTTTAGTTTGGCGGTCTTTGGAACAGTTGGAATCTTTACTTACTTCCGCTCAGGAATTTTAGATGAACAAACACAAGATTATGTACGAACGGCTCGAGCCAAAGGGGTTAAGGAAAAAGTGATTTTTAGACGTCATATTTTGAGAAATGCCTCATTACCAATTGCTTCTAATTTTGGATTTGTGATTACTGGACTCTTGGGAGGAGCAATATTTGCTGAAACAATTTTCGGCTATCCTGGCTTAGGACAACTTTTTATTACTTCAATATCTGGGCGAGATTATTCAATGATTACGGCTTTGATTTTATTAAATGGTTTTTTGGGACTTCTTGGAGCCCTCCTGTCGGATATTATCATGGCAATGGTTGACCCACGAATTCGGATTCAATAAGGAGTGAAAATGACAGAAAAAAAACACAAAAATTCTTTATCATTAGTTCACTCAATCAAAGAAGAACTAAAAAAAGATAAATTAGCGATGATTTCAACAATTTTTCTAGTTGCTGTCTTTCTAATCGTTTATATTTACTCGATGTTTTTAAAACAATCAAATTATGTTGATGTGAATATCATGGACCAATATCTGGCACCGCTGACGAATGGACATTTACTGGGAACTGATAATGGTGGACGAGATATTATCATGATGTTAATGATTTCTGCACGAAACTCTTTCAATATCGCTTTTGCAGTTACACTCATTACTTTAGTTGTAGGAAATATCTTAGGGGTAATTACGGGCTACTTTGGCGGAAGGTTTGATTTAATCTTCATGCGTTTCACTGATTTTGTCATGATTTTACCATCAATGATGATCATTATTGTTTTTGTAACTATCATCCCACGGTTTAATTCTTGGTCTTTGATTGGGATTATCAGTATCTTTAGTTGGATAGGGACAACGCGTCTGATTCGGGCAAGAACAATGACGGAAGTCAATCGAGATTATGTTCGAGCATCAAAAACTTCGGGAACCTCTGATTTTAAAATTATGTTTCGGGAAATATGGCCCAACTTGTCCACCTTAGTCATTGCTGAAGCAACGCTTGTTTTTGCTGGAAATATTGGTTTAGAAACAGGGCTTTCTTTCTTAGGTTTTGGACTTCCAGCGGGGACACCATCTTTGGGAACAATGATAAATGAAGCGACTAATCCAGAAACAATGACTGATAAGCCTTGGACTTGGGTTCCAGCAACAGTGGTCATCCTAA
>NZ_JBFAYV010000037.1:0-1941 GCF_040681495.1 Nocardia sp. NPDC051756
TCCATTGCGTCGCAGTGAGTTTCTAGCAGCATCCATTCGTGTCGGCGCATGACGCGGGGAATTGCCAACGGATCAGTACACCCTCCGTTCACCGAATCTCCGCGCCAAAGCGAATATCGGGTTTACGAGATGGACGGCACGCGAATCCGACTGTCGCGCATCACCCGTCGGCGAGGCGCTGGATGGTGACGCTCAGCCAGGATTCCAGCTCGGCAGGGTCGCCGAGTTCGGCACGCAAGACTCGGCGGCGGGTGGAGACGCCGAGCACGAAGGCATCGATCGCCGCGGCGCGGTTACGGGCGTCCGCATCGTCCAGGCCGCTGTCGCGCAGGTAGCGATGCAGCGGCTCCAATGAATTCGAGTCGAGGAAGGCGGCCAGCGCCTCCGCCGCCGCCGGGCGTTCACCCGACGCGCGTTGCAGCACGAGCAGCGGATCTTCCACGGGCGCACCGAACCAGCGTTGGACGATGCTCGCCGCGAGGCGCGCACCGAGCGCGGAGCGATCGCCGTCGAAGGAGTCCGAGACCGGGATCTCCACCTCGGTCGCGGCCAGGAAAAGGCCTTCCTTGCCGCCGAAATAGCGGGTGATGAGGTTGGGCGAGACGCCGGCCGCGTCGGCCACTCCCTTGACCGTGATCGCCGCGTACCCGTGCTTGGCGAACTGGCGTTGTGCGTGCTCCAGGATCCGTTGTCGGGTGGCGGCCGCATTGCGCAAACTCATGTGTACGAGCATACACATCGTGTGTACGGTGATACACATGATCGAGAACCTACGGGAACGACTCCAGTGGACGCGGCGCGTTGCGAGTCCATGGCAGGACGACCGGACGCGCGGCATCACCGGCGGCCGATTCGACGAACTTCTCGAACGCTGGGCAAACGGGTACGACTGGGGTATGCACGAGCGCCGCATCGCCGGGTTCCCTTGGGTGACAGCGCAAGCGGGCGACACCGAACTTCGCGTGATTCACCAGCGGGCGGCGAATCCGGACGCTCCGGTCGTCGCCCTGCTGCACGGCTGGCCGGATTCGGTATTGCGGTTCGAGCGGGTGCTGCCATTACTCGCGGACCTGCACGTGGTCGTGCCCGCGCTGCCGGGCTTCCCATTCGCGGCCCCGCTCACCGCTCCCGGCATGTCGGTCAATCGAATCGCGGAGATCGTCGCAGACGCTCTGGATCGGCTCGGCTATTCGCGATACACGGTGTCCGGCGGTGACGTTGGCGGCACGGTCGCGGAAATTCTTGCGGCGCAACACCCTAACCGGCTCGCCGCGCTGCACCTCACGAACGTCGCCCCGTTGCGCGCGCTCACCGCGGACCGGGCAAAACTCGCACCCGACGCGATCGCCTACCTCGACCGTTCGGCGCAGTGGTTTCGGACCGAGGGCGGCTACATCGCCGAGCAGTCGACGCGGCCGAACACCCTCGCCGTCGCCCTCGGCGACTCGCCCGCCGGTCTCGCGGCCTGGATCATCGAGAAACTCGAATCCTGGTCCGACGATGCGGCTTTCACGAACGATGAGCTACTGACTTGGGTCTCTGCCTACTGGGTGACCGGAACGATCGGCACCTCGTTCGCCACCTACGCCGAACCTGCCGCACTTCCCGGCCGGATCGATACGCCGACCGTGCTCTCCGTATTCCCGCGCGACATCAAACCCGAGCCGCGAAGCTACGCCGAAGCGTTCCTGAACATCCGCGAGTACGTGGAACATTCTGCTGGCGGCCACTTTTCGGCCTGGGAACAGCCCGCGGCCTACGTCGCCGACCTACGCCGCGCGCTCGCGCTCGGCTGCTGACACAAAGCGCGCGTATTCGGTGAACACCAGTCACGCGCCGTCGCCGGTCAATGGTTAACCGCGGGTGACCAATTGGTGGTTCCGATTATGTGTAGTCGGGAAGAACGACGTCCCGCGTGTTTAGGTACTCCCCGCAGGAGAG
>NZ_JBFAYV010000038.1:0-1832 GCF_040681495.1 Nocardia sp. NPDC051756
CACCGCGTTCCCTCCGCGTATGTGCGGTCGCCCCGCACCCACATCAGCTGTACGCATTCGACGATGACAGTCCATAGCAACTCGCCTGTTGCTCGATAGACTTCTCTATGGAACAATTTAACCGCATGCTCTGCGTGTCAGTTTTCTTTAAACTCATTATAGCATAAAGTCTCCCTGTTCGCTTTTGTCGCTCCGCTTGTCCACCTCAATTGAAAAAATCGGACGTTCTGCCTTTAGGAAAAATCCCTTGCGGTCGTGGTTACTTTGATTTTTTTGATAGAGTTAAGTATTTATCTCTTCCGTCAAATGGAAAGATAGCACGTATGGAAGACTCAAACACACCTTTAGCGATTACTTCTAGTTCTTCCAAGTCATCTTGAATTGGAGCTATACTATAAAAGTGGACAGAAAATTGGGTGTTATAATCTGTCTATTAAGACACAAAAATGAAAGGTGGAAAGGTTATAATAAACTAGACACAAAGTTAAGAGAAATCGTGGAAAGGTTTATTATGGCAAGAAGAAAATTCGATAAACAATTTAAAAATTCTGCAGTAAAACTCATTCTTGAAGAGGGTTACTCTGTTAAAGAAGTCAGCCAAGAGCTTGAGGTTCATGCCAATAGTCTTTATCGCTGGGTTCAAGAAGTTGAAGAATATGGAGAAAGTGCTTTTCCAGGCAATGGGACAGCCCTAGCTGATGCCCAACATAAGATTAAATTGTTAGAGAAAGAAAATCGTTATCTTCAGGAGGAACTTGAACTTCTAAAAAAGTTCCGGGTCTTCTTGAAGCGAAGCAAGTAAAACGTTTTGAATTTCTCTTGAAACATCATGGGAAGATAAAAATTAAACATGCAGTAAAAGTTCTTAAGGTTTCTCGCTCAGGTTTCTATGAATACATGCATCGTCGTCCTTCAAAACAACAAGTGGAGAGAGAAATTCTCTCAGAGAAGATAAAAGCTGTCTTTCATGAGCATAAGGGACGCTATGGTGCGGTTAGAATTACCAAGGTACTTCATAATACTGGTATTATGACCAACACGAAACGTGTTGGAAAACTGATGCACTTGATGGGACTTTATGCCAAGGGAAGCCGTTATAAATATAAACATTACAACAGAAAAGGAGCTTCGCTTTCAAGACCCAATTTAATTAATCAGATCTTTAAAGCAACAGCTCCTAATAAAGTATGGCTGGGAGACATGACCTATATCCCTACCAAAGAAGGCACCTTATACTTAGCCGTGAATATCGACGTTTTTTCACGTAAGATTGTAGGCTGGTCAATGTCTTCACGGATGCAAGATAAACTGGTGAGGGATTGCTTCTTGCAAGCTTGTGGGAAAGAACATCCTCAGCCTGGCTTGATTGTCCATACTGATCAAGGGAGTCAATATACAAGCTCTCGTTATCAATCTACTCTTCGTCAAGTCGGTGCTCAATCTAGCATGAGTCGTAAAGGAAATCCATATGACAATGCAATGATGGAGTCTTTTTATAAGACGCTAAAGAGGGAGCTTATTAATGATGCTCATTTTGAGACAAGAGCTGAGGCTACTCAAGAAATATTTAAATACATTGAGACCTATTACAATACAAAAAGGATGCATTCAGGTCTTGATTACAAGTCTCCAAAAGACTTTGAAAAATATAATTCTTAAATTCTCTTAACTCCGTGTCTAGTTTTTCGTTGACTTTCCATTAAGCGAATGTTAATATAATTATGATAGACTATGCTTATTCCAGAAAAACTTTTCATAAATACTCATGAAAAACATCAACTATTGATGTTTTTCTTATTGACAAATAATATTGAAGTGGTAGAATGGGTACA
>NZ_JBFAYV010000039.1:0-1791 GCF_040681495.1 Nocardia sp. NPDC051756
AAATCTTACAGCATTGGCGATTTCATCTTCATCCGTACGATTTATCTTTCGAGTCTGAGACACAGCCGAATGTAGATATAAATTATGAGGCATAACGGTTGCACCAATAATCCCTAATGCACCAGTTAAAGGCGTTTGACCACCAATTGAATGTGTAGAGGAGAACGTTTCACCAGTCGGAACCAATCCTTTAAGTACATCCCCCCAATTAGGATCAGACAACGCTACTTGATAAACAAACACAAAAAGAATTACAAAAATCAAACAGACAACTATTGCTTCAATTTTTCTAAAACCAACTTTCGTTAACAACAATAATATTAAAACATCAAATACCGTAATAAAGACTGCGACGACAAGCGGAATATTAAAAAGTAAATAAAGAGCAATTGATGCGCCAATTACTTCCGCAATATCTGTTGCCATAATCGCTAATTCCGTTAAAATCCATAAAATGATTCCTAGTTTTTTACTCGTTCTCGCTCGAATTGCTTGAGCTAAATCCATTTGACTAACAATTCCCAATTTAGCAGCCATATATTGTAATAGCATTGCAATTAAACTAGACATTAAAATGACCGACATTAATAAATACTGGAAGTTTTGCCCACCCGTAATCGAAGTAGACCAGTTGCCTGGATCCATATATCCCACAGCAACTAATGCTCCCGGTCCAGAATAGGCGAACAGGGTTTTCCAAAAGCCTTTGCCTTTGGGTACCTCGACAGTTCCGTTAATTTCCTCTAAAGAGGGACCATTCGCATGCTGAATTAATCGAGGTTTGTGCTCTTTACCAGACTGACTTGTTGTATCTTTCAAAATATTTCCACCTTCCTTTAAGAATATTATAAGTATACACCTCTTTTTTATAAAATTAAAGCAAAATATTAGGCAAACCTAAAAAAAAATAAACATCGCCTAATTTAATATTATTTGCCTTCATTTCATTTGTATCGGAATGAATCAATTGTACACTGGACCAATGTCAAATATTTAGACACAAAATGAGCTATATTTTCTTAAAATAATTTTCTTCTTTCTGATTTGGAGTTAAACCCTTGTTGGCGGAATGAGGATTATAATTGTTATAAAATTGTTCGATGTATTCAAAGCAAGAGAGTTGAACTTCTTGAATGGAGTGATAAGTTCATAATTACATTAACGCAAAAAAATATGTTCAAACTTTGACCGAAGATGAAGTTAAAAATTTGTGTTTTGAAGTCAAAGATTTATACGAAGATGTCTTAAAAGAATTTGAAATTAAGCTCTAATTTTTTTCAAAAAGGGGGATTGGGGGACACCACCAAAAATAAAAATATTCGTCTGAAACGAACAAAAATAAAATTGGAAATTTTAGCTTTTGTGAGTGAAAGATGAATACTTTTTACTGTACTTGGGTACCCAAGTGCGAAGTTCACTAAAGACACTAACCCCCTATTTTGAGCTTTTAGAGTTGACAGATATTTGTGAGGTTGACAAGATGAAAATAATCGAAAATCGTGAGAGAAGTATACAGAAAAAATTTCTGTAAATGAAAAAGAGAACGAAAGAATTAAATTGATGATGAGAAAAACTGGTATCACTAATTTTTCTATTTTTGCTAGACGAGCCTGTTGCAATAAAGAGATTTTTTCTATTGATTTTTCAGAATATAAAAATATTATTTCTGAAATTTCTGCGACAAAATCTGAACTAAAACGTATCGGAAATAATATCAATCAAATTGCTAAACATTTAAACGAAAATAAAAATAATCAGACAAAAGAATGGATGTCTGATTATCAAAAGCAA
>NZ_JBFAYV010000040.1:0-1600 GCF_040681495.1 Nocardia sp. NPDC051756
TGTTACAAAGTTCCCCATAACACCTGATTTATTGTAAAATGTAATAAAAAAGAATGCGAGGACAACAGATGAATCATTTTAAGGGCAAACAATTCCAAAAAGACGTGATTATTATCTCTGTTGGGTATTATCTTCGCTATAATTTGAGTTATCGTGATGTTCAAGAGATGTTATATGATCGTGGCATGGTTCTGTTGCAAAATTCAAAAATGAAAAGCAATGAATGTTAAGTCCTAGATGTTTTATGCAGGAATACCCATTAATACCTTAATTTCAGTCGACACCGAAAATCCGAAGAGCGTTCCATTTCTTCGGTTCTTTTTGTATATTCCTCGAATTGTTTCCATGCCCTTAATCATGGTTGAGGCAGTTCGTAGACTTCGATAAAATTTATTGCGTCGTTTGATTGGTCGATGGTCTTGCTCAATGAGGTTATTGAGATACTTCACGGTTCGATGCTCTGTCTTAGTATATAAACCGTTACTCTGTAACTTTCTAAATGCAGAACCAATAGAGGGCGCTTTATCCGTGACAATTACTCTTGGTTGACCAAACTGTTTATGTAGTCGTTTCAAGAACGCATAAGCAGCTTGAGTATCCCGTTTCTTGCGTAGCCAAATATCCAGTGTCATGCCTTCTGAGTCGATTGCACGATAGAGATAATGCCACTTCCCTTTAATTTTAATATAAGTTTCGTCCATTTTCCACGAATAAAAGGACTGTCTATTTTTCTTTTTCCAGATTTGATAGATCAGCTTACCATATTCTTGAACCCAACGGTAAATTGTTGTGTGAGAAACGTTAATGCCACGATCATAAAGGAGTTCTTGAATTTCACGATAGCTTAGATTGTAACGTAGATAATAACCAACAGCGACAATAATCACATCTTTTTGAAATTGTTTACCTTTAAAATAGTTCATTGATATATCCTCGCTGTCATTTTTATTCATTTTACACTAAAATAGACTTATCAGAAAACTTTGCAACAGAACCGATTTCTCAATCTTAGGTTTCACGATTTCAACATCACGAATTTCAACTGTCAACTGTTTTTCCTCACCAGTTTTAGTTTTTCCTGTTACTTGCATAAAGACTCTCCTTGCTATTTCACTAATATAAGAACGCAAACTCTGACATTTGCGCCCCTAAAATAAAAAAGACCTAAGTCGTTTTAATATACTTAAGTCTTCACTACTCAAAATAGAATAATTTTTCAAATTCTATATCCAACGCTATACAAAGTAATAATGCTAATTTAGCAGATGGAACGTACTCATAGGTTTCTATATTGCTAATTGTCTGTCTCGAAACACCAACAATTTTAGCCAAATTACTCTGGTTTATTTGTTTTTCAGCACGAGCCACTTTTAACCTATTCTTTAACTCAAGTTTTCCTTTATCCCTCATTTAAAAATTCCACTCATTAAATTCCAGCCCATCACAGAAACAGCAATTAATAATACTACAATTACTATGATGTTAGTCATCGACCTCTTCTTTTTGCCGCGATCCGCCGTCCCGCCCTACGCCCGATCGCGGACCGCTTCACCGAAGCCACCCGCACGATGTATACCCACTACACCGACCCAGCGACCGC
>NZ_JBFAYV010000043.1:0-1445 GCF_040681495.1 Nocardia sp. NPDC051756
CGAAAATATCCAACCCAAACAAGGCTACTTTATCCAACCCGATCAATTGTTTTATCACTACCGCCTCAAAGCTGATAACTATGAATTTAACTTGACCGACTTACAAGCAGGTTTTAATGAGTTGGAACGTCAAGGAGAAGAATTCAGTGGATTGTTTGCGGATATTGATTTAAACTCCACAAAATTAGGCTCAAATGCACAACAACGTAATGTGACGATTACTGAGGTCTTGCGTGCTTTAGATGAGATTGACTTATTTGAACACAATGGCGATGTGATTGGGGACGCTTATGAGTATTTAATTGGGATGTTTGCGGAAGGTGCGGGTAAAAAAGCAGGCGAGTTTTATACCCCACAAGCTGTTTCACGCATCATGTCAGAGATCACTTCAATCGGCCAAGAATCTCGAGCACCTTTTCATATCTATGACCCTGCGATGGGTTCAGGTTCTTTGATGCTTAATATTCGTCGCTATCTCATCAATCCAAATCAAGTGCACTATCATGGACAAGAGTTAAATACAACGACCTTTAACTTGGCACGTATGAACTTAATTCTTCATGGGGTGGATAAAGAACGCATGAACCTGAATAACGGAGATACTTTAGATGCCGATTGGCCCTCAGAAGAGCCTTATCAGTTTGATTCCGTAGTCATGAATCCACCTTATTCTGCAAAATGGTCAGCGGCAGATCAGTTTCTCTCTGACCCTCGTTTTGAGCGTTTTGGAAAATTAGCGCCTAAATCTAAAGCTGACTTTGCCTTTCTCCTTCACGGTTTTTACCATTTGAAAGAATCGGGAACAATGGGAATTGTCCTTCCGCATGGCGTGCTCTTTAGAGGAGCCGCAGAAGGAACCATTCGTCAAGCCCTTTTAGAAATGGGAGCCATTGATGCGGTCATTGGCTTGCCGGCCAATATTTTTTTTGGAACGAGTATTCCGACAACGGTTATTATTTTGAAGAAAAACCGCTCTCATCGTGATGTCTTATTTATCGATGCTTCTCAAGATTTTGAAAAACAAAAAAATAAAAATGTCCTGTTGGATGAACATATTGATAAAATTGTTTCTATCTACAAAAAACGAGAAGATATTGAAAGATATGCTCATGTTGCAAGTTTTGATGAGATCCAAGAAAATGACTTTAACTTAAATATCCCTCGTTATGTCGATACCTTTGAGGAAGAGGAACCGGTTGATTTGGTTGCAGTAAATACCAATCTCCTTAAGGTCAATGAAGAATTAGTTCAACAAGAGCAAGTGCTCTTATCGTTGATTGACGATTTTTCAGAAAGTGAAGAGAATCAAGCCTTAATTGATTCGATGCGTCTTCTTTTGAGAGGTGGGCATGATGAGTAAAAAGAGTCCACAATTAAGGTTTGAAGGTTTTACGGATGATTGGGAAGAGCGTAAGTTCTCAAATTTAGCTGAAGTAAGACGGGGC
>NZ_JBFAYV010000044.1:0-1377 GCF_040681495.1 Nocardia sp. NPDC051756
ATAAGGTTTACTTTTAGTATTCTTTATTTTTTTAAATATAAAAATTTTAATTAAAATTTTTATAATACCTTGCTCCAAATTTTTAGCAAATTTTTTTATTAAACTAGCTATAGTAAAGAACATAAATTAAAAAGTTAAATAATTAGAAATCTGAGTTAATTTTTTGCTATAAATTTTTTCCAAAAAACAACTCCTTCTACCCATTGACGTTAAGTCAAGTTTTTAGAGTAACAAACGTAGAATTTTAATCTATTTATTTTAAGCACTTACCTTTTCAAATTGATTAGGTGTAAGATACCCTAAACTTTGATGGATTCGTTTTGAATTATAAAAGGCTTCGATGTACCAGAAAATACTCTGATAGGCTTCTTCAAAGTTCTTATATTTAAATTGATACACCCACTCTCTTTTTAAATGTCCATGCCAAGATTCAAGACTGGCATTATGATAAGGGTATCCCCTTCGACTGAAAGAGTGAGTCATCCCATAATACTTAAGCAACTCTTCATACTCTAGACTCGTATACTGGCTTCCTTGGTCAGAATGAAGAATAACAGCTTCTGGATAGTCTTGTGATTTAATGGCCTTATTTAAAGTTCTTTGCACTAATTCTACAGTCATTCGCTTGCCCAAATCCCAAGCAATGACTTTTTTAGTATAAAGATCCATAATGGTTGAGAGATAAGCCCATACTTGGTGAGTAGGAATATAAGTAATGTCGGTTGACCAAACCTTATTTTTCTTTGTAGGTTCAGTCTGTATGAAATTTTTTCGATTGATGTGATCACTTAGTGAGTATCCAGGCTTAAATTTCTTAATGACTACAGACTTGAGTTGAAGTTGCTTCATTAGCTTCTGTACCAGTTTTAACCCGACTTTTTCCCCTTGTTTAAGTAGAAGATGATGAATTTTAGTAGCACCATAGATTCCTCGGTTAGCATTGAAGAGTTGAGAAATTTTGAGTGACAGGTATTGTCTCCTTAATTGAGTTTTAGATGGATGTCGGTTAATCCGTTCATAATAACTTGATTCAGTAACACCAAGGAGTTGACAGCTTAGTCTGACATTGAGTGCTAAAGTTTGTATGGTTTGAGCCATATCCGCAGCACTCACTTCTTTTTCTCGGCGAATATGGTCAATACTTTTTTTAAGATGTCTCGTTCTTCCTTAACTTTAGCCAGTTGTCTTTTTAATTCTAGAAAATCAGCTTTAGAGACGGAGCTTTCATTAGATTTAGAGTAGAGGTCTATCCATTTATAAATTGTTGCAGGGGCCACGTCGTACGCGTGCTCGATCAGGCCTCAGGCGCACCAACTTTGGCCTCCGCCGTCAACATCGGCGCCTTCAACCTCGGCAACGCCATCTCCGCCTGGCTAG
>NZ_JBFAYV010000045.1:0-1242 GCF_040681495.1 Nocardia sp. NPDC051756
TGCGGGCTCAGGCGGTCAACGCAACACTTCTTGGAGTGCTTCTGATGGTGTGCGGAATCCGAGGGTTTGTCGAGGGCGCCCGTTGAGTTCGTCGGCGATCGCATCCAGGTCGGCCTGGCTGTAGGTGCGTAGGTCGAGATGTCGCGGAAGGTATTGGCGCAAAAGACCGTTGGTGTTTTCATTACTGCCGCGTTGCCAGGGACTTTTCGGGTCGCAGAAGTAAACCGGAACGCCGGTCGCGACGGTGAAGGCGGCGTGTTCGGCCATTTCGTAGCCTTGGTCCCAGGTCAGGGTTCGCCGCAACGCGTCGGGCAGGGTCAGGATCCTGGCGGCCAGCGCGTCGGCGACCAGATCGGCGCGTTTGCCCTCGGGCAGGGCGATCAGCAGCAGAAACCGGGTGGACCGTTCGACCAGGGTGGCGACCGGAGACATGCCGCGCCCGAACACCAGATCGCCTTCCCAATGCCCGGGCACCGCTCGATCAGCGGCCTCGGCGGGGCGTTCGGCGATGGTGAGTACGCCGCGGCGCTGACCGCGGCCGTCGGGCTCGCGCTTGCCCTTCGGGCGGCGCATGGCCCGGTGTGTGCGCAGGTAGCGGGTCAGTTCGTGGCGCAGCTCGCCACGAGCCTGGATGAACAAAGTTCGGTAGATCGTCTCGTGCGACACATAACCCATGCTGGACTGCGGATTTCGGCGCAGCCAGCCCGCGATCTGCTGTGGCGACCACGCCAGGGCGAGTTTCTCGGCCACCACCGCGGCCAATCGCGGATCGCGGGACAGTTTGGTCGGTTTCGGTCGCGTTGCCCGAGCCCACGCCGCCTGGTCGGCGGGCAAGGCGCGGTAGGCGAAACGACCGCCGCGCCCGGCGACCTCACGCGAGATCGTCGAGGGTGCTCGACCCAGGCGGCGGGCGATACCGCGCAGCGAGTCCCCGGCCGCCAATCCGCGCGAGATCTCTTCTCGTTCAGCAAGACTCAGACGAAGCCGGCCGCGGTGGCGAGGAACCGGCCGGACCCCGCCACAGCGTTTGAATAGGTCGCGCACCGTCGAAGGGTGCCGGCGCATCTCCCGGGCGAGGACTTTGATCGCTTGCCCGGATCGCCACCGCCGCCACACTTCCTCGATTTGCGCTTCGGTCAACGGGGTTCTTTTCTCCGACAGCGGTCTGCTCGAGGCCATTACGCATCACATCCCTTCCTCACCAGGAGATTCCCAGTGTTGCGCTGACCTATTGAGACCAAG
>NZ_JBFAYV010000046.1:0-1210 GCF_040681495.1 Nocardia sp. NPDC051756
GAGCTGGGGGTGGTCGCAGAGACCAGTGAGAAGCGACTGTTTACTAAAAACACAGGTCCGTGCGAAGTCGTAAGACGATGTATACGGACTGACGCCTGCCCGGTGCCGGAAGGTTAAGAGGACCGGTTAGCGCTTCGGCGCGAAGCTGAGAATTTAAGCCCCGGTAAACGGCGGTGGTAACTATAACCATCCTAAGGTAGCGAAATTCCTTGTCGGGTAAGTTCCGACCTGCACGAATGGCGTAACGACTTCTCAGCTGTCTCAACCACAGACTCGGCGAAATTGCATTACGAGTAAAGATGCTCGTTACGCGCGGCAGGACGAAAAGACCCCGGGACCTTCACTATAGCTTGGTATTGGTGTTCGGTACGGTTTGTGTAGGATAGGTGGGAGACTGTGAAGCGGGCACGCCAGTGTTTGTGGAGTCATCGTTGAAATACCACTCTGATCGTATTGGACTTCTAACCTCGGACCATGATCTGGTTCAGGGACAGTGCCTGGTGGGTAGTTTAACTGGGGCGGTTGCCTCCTAAAATGTAACGGAGGCGCCCAAAGGTTCCCTCAGCCTGGTTGGCAATCAGGTGTCGAGTGCAAGTGCACAAGGGAGCTTGACTGTGAGAGCGACAGCTCGAGCAGGGACGAAAGTCGGGACTAGTGATCCGGCACCGGCAAGTGGAAGCGGTGTCGCTCAACGGATAAAAGGTACCCCGGGGATAACAGGCTGATCTTCCCCAAGAGTCCATATCGACGGGATGGTTTGGCACCTCGATGTCGGCTCGTCGCATCCTGGGGCTGGAGTAGGTCCCAAGGGTTGGGCTGTTCGCCCATTAAAGCGGCACGCGAGCTGGGTTTAGAACGTCGTGAGACAGTTCGGTCTCTATCCGCCGCGCGCGTCAGAAACTTGAGGAAGGCTGTCCCTAGTACGAGAGGACCGGGACGGACGAACCTCTGGTGTGCCAGTTGTTCCGCCAGGAGCACTGCTGGTTAGCTACGTTCGGAAGGGATAACCGCTGAAAGCATCTAAGCGGGAAGCCTGTTCCAAGATGAGGTTTCTCACCACCTTCGAGTGGTTAAGGCCCCCCACAGACCATGGGGTTGATAGGCCAGAACTGGAAGCCCGGTAACGGGTGTAGGTGACTGGTACTAATCGGCCGAGGACTTACCAACAAAGAAGCTACGCGTCCACTGTGCAGTATCTGAAACAACACAC
>NZ_JBFAYV010000047.1:0-1198 GCF_040681495.1 Nocardia sp. NPDC051756
CTTCATTAGCACGATATCGGACGTTTCAATCGCAGTATCAGTACCAGAACCCATTGCGATACCTATATTAGCAAGTGCCAAACTAGGAGAATCGTTGACACCATCACCGATAAAAGCAATTTTTTTACCAGAGTTTTTGAGTGATTTGACAACTTCAGCTTTTTCTTCAGGCATGAGATTGGCACGTACTTCATCGATGCCGAGTTGGGCGGCGACTGCTTTAGCTGTTGTCTCGTTGTCTCCAGTCAGCATAATCATACGAGAAATACCTTCGTGGCGTAGTTCTTCGAGGGATTCTTTGACACCAGAACGTATTTCGTCCGCAATACCATAAATTAGTTGCAATCTGTTATCAGCTGCGACCAAAACAACTGATGCACCTGAATCAGTGATTTCTGTGATGTCCTGTTTCTGCTCGGGAGAAATCGTAATATGATTAACCACCATCATTTTTTCATTACCAATCAATAGGTTGTCTGCGATGATTCCCTGTCCTTTAACAACGTCCGTTTTTTCAAATTTGATAGGATTGAATTTTCCGATCATGCGTACAACTGCCGTTGCTAATGGGTGATCAGATTCATTTTCTGCTGAAGCAACTGCATCAATCAATTCTTTTGAAGCACCATAATTTTTGACAACAACAACTTCTGTATTGCCTTTCGTCAGAGTACCCGTCTTATCAAACAGAAGCGTATCAATGTGACTGAAGGTATTCATAACATCACCTCCCTTGATAAGGACGCCTCTTTTTGCACCATTCCCGATTCCTGCAACATTTGAAACAGGTGCACCAATCACGAGGGCACCAGGGCAACCAAGTACGAGAATCGTGATGGCTAGTTCTAGATTATGACTAAAAACCCAAGTAATAGCTGCAATAACAAGTACCGCTGGCGTGTAATACTTAGCAAAGCGGTCGATGAATTTCTCAGCAGGAGATTTGGTATCTTGGGCTTCTTCGACAAGTTCAATAATTTTACCAAAGGTTGTATCTTCGCCGACTTTTTCTGCTTCTACGTAAATTGTACCGTTTTCTAAGATAGAACCTGCAAAAACTTTGGTACCAGCTTCCTTTCTGATTTCACGTGATTCACCTGTGATACTGGCTTCGTTGACATAGCCAGATCCTTGGTAAATACGACCATCAACAGGAACTTGACGTCCGGTTTTTACTAAGAGTTTGTCGCCAATTTCA
>NZ_JBFAYV010000048.1:0-1121 GCF_040681495.1 Nocardia sp. NPDC051756
CTTAGCGCCTGAATTTTCTATTTCATTCAGGAATTCTTGTAAAATTTCTTCATCTTCTAGTTTCCACGGATCTTCTTTAGAATAATGGATTTGGATGGGGAGATTTGATGGCCACCCCTCATAGCCAAACATTTTAACTGGCATTCCACCATGTAACAATATGGTTCCAACTGTCTCTGGAATTTTTAGCGAAAGCCACTCTGCTAAATTACAACCATTTGAAAAACCAATAAAGATAACCGGTTTCTTACCATTCTTCTTGTGTTCTTCCTCGAACATCGCATAGGCTTTCTTTTCTAAACCATCTTCTCCAAATGTTCCGAAAAAAGCCATAGCTGTTTTATAATCATCAAATTTCTTTCCTTCATACAAATCAGGAATGATAACATCAAAACCTTCTTTTTTTATAACCTCTGACAAATTTAATTCAGACCCTCTTATTCCAAGTACTGAATGATAGATAAAAACAATTGGCTTCATATAATCCTCCTAGTTAAACTGAATTTACCGATTTATATTTCTATAATGATATTAGAATAATAACAAGACCCATCAGACTTAATCTCATATTATTCACCGTAATTAAAGTCTGATTTCACATTATTAACATGTATTTTCTAAAGTATATCAAATAACTATTCTATTTACAATTCCTTCAATTCTAATATACTACAGTACAGATAAATTAGTAATTTTCAAGTTATTATATAGTTAGAAGGATATTATAGGTTCTGTTGCGAAGTTTTTTAAAGTGTTTTTTTGTAGATGGTAGTATTGGCAGAGTCTTTTTTTACATATTTTACTGCTCGAATACTTCCTTCATTGACTTCTTTTAGAAATTGTTTTCCTATTGATAGGCGTACTCCTTTAGGAATAGTTTCCCAATTTACAGATAATAAAGTTTTTAGTGAAAAGTTTGTGTCAGGTGGAAGTTTTTCAATTAGTCCAGTTATTTCGTTAAACCAATGAGAAAATTCGTGGTTTGGAAATTCTTTTTTAATCAGATATTGCTGGATAGAGAAGCTTCCTGCTTTTTTTAGCAAGGTTTCATACTGCAAATCAGTTAGGGTTAATTGGATATTCTTTGACATTTTAATTATGTCCTTTCATTTATATTCATA
>NZ_JBFAYV010000049.1:0-1027 GCF_040681495.1 Nocardia sp. NPDC051756
CGGTTTCTCTCAGTAGGTTTGTGCGTTGGGCCAGCGGTCGGCGAAGGTGATCGCGAAGGCGTTGACCGCGGGTTTCCAGCGTTGGGTCCATCGTGTCTGACCACGCCCGGTCGGGTCCAGGGACCGGGTGACGAGGTAGAGGCATTTCAGGGCGGCTTGCTCGGTGGGGAAATGACCTCGTGCTTTGATCGCGCGCCGGTAGCGAGCGTTGAGGCTCTCGATCGCGTTGGTGGAGCAGATCACCTGCCGGATCTCGACGTCGTAGTCGAGGAACGGGATGAACTCCTCCCACGCAGTCTCCCAAAGACGGGCTATCGCAGTATATTTCGTGCCCCACTTGTCGGTGAGGTCGTCGAGCGCAGCCCGGGCAGCGGTAGCGTTGACCGCGGTGTAGATCGGTTTCACGTCGTGGCGCAACGCGTCCCAGTCCTTACGGGAAGCAAGACGGAAGGTGTTGCGGATCAGGTGAATGATGCAGGTCTGCACGATCGCCAACGGCCAGACATTCGCGACGACTTCGGGCAGGCCTTTCAATCCGTCACAGACCACGAAGAACGTGTCGCGGACACCGCGGTTGCGCAGGTCGGTGAGCACGCTCATCCAGAACTTCGCGCCTTCACCACCGGTGCCGGCCCACAACCCGAGCACGTCTTTGCCGCCCTCGACGCTGACCCCGATCGCGGCATAGATCGGCCGGTTGGCGACCTGACCATCGCGGACCTTCACCACGATCGCGTCGATGAAGATCGCGGCATACACGCCATCGAGGGGCCGGTTGACCCAATCCTGCATTTCCTCGATCACCTTGTCGGTGATCCGTGAGACGGTTTCCTTCGACACCGACGCCCCATAGATTTCAGCGAAATGCGCCGAAATCTCCCCTGTCGTCAGGCCTTTGGCATACAGCGATAACACGATCTCATCGACCCCGGTCAACCGACGCTGACGTTTCTTCACGATCTGCGGCTCGAAACTGCCATCGCGATCTCGGGGCACCTCGATCGGCACATGACCACTCGCTTCGGTC
>NZ_JBFAYV010000050.1:0-1021 GCF_040681495.1 Nocardia sp. NPDC051756
GAATTGCTTGACCGACAGAAGTTTCATTTTGATAAGCGTGTGCCGTATCCAGATGACGATAACCTAATTCCAAGGCAGTTTTTACAATATTTTGCGTTTCTGTTCCTTCTGGAAGCTGATAAAGTCCCAAACCGAATTGGGGAATGACATTGCCATCATTTAATGTTAATTTTCTTTGCATTTTTTCTCCTTTTATTTTTTATCGCAAATTGCAAGTCCAAGTTAGCCAGCCAAGCTCATCTCATATGAACTCTTATAGTTGAACATTTTTCTTGGATAATGGTTCATCCAATACTCGATAGCGGCGACTTCTTCAGGGGTCGTCTTTGTTGTGCCTTTTGGCAGATGCCTACGAATCATTCGGTTATGGTTTTCATTCGTCCCTCGCTCAAAGCTCGCGTAGGCGTGTGCATAGTAAACTGGACAGCTTACGACCTCAGAGAGCCTTGCAAATTCATGGCCATTGTCAGGGGTAATGGATTTGAAGTCATAACTTTTTTGAAGTTCCACCAGCTCATCATTGACCGCCTGTGCTGTTTTCCCATCAATCAAGCGAATGATCTCCGTGCGGTATTTTCGCTCTGTGAGCGTCAAAAGCACCTTGTTCTTAGCTCTCGTAAGAATGACCGTGTCAATCTCGTAATGCCCCACTTCTAAGCGATTGTTAATGAACTCAGGCCGTTCTTCAATAGACTTACCAAAAGGATGCTTTGGCGCACGAGGTTTGATTTTCTTTGCCGCCTTATACTGCGGATAGAAAAGATGATGACGCTTGGCTTCTAACCAGCCCCAGTTGACCCAATTGTAGAGGCTGCTCAGAGAAACTCCTTTTAGAGCCTGATGAATGACTTCCAAAGAGTCCTTGTCTTCTTTAAGACGTGTACTCACATAACAATCAATCTCAGTCGTGAGTTTACTCGGACGAACACGCAGGATCAGCGAACCGGGCTTCGGCGGATCACCGCCGCCGTCGAACACCGCCACCCCGACGCTCGCCGTCACCACCATCGAGTTCTCCGGC